>NZ_QCZI01000004.1 GCF_003097635.1 Flavobacterium psychrotolerans | reverse complement strand
TTTATAGAACAAACTCCGTGTAATTTATATCCGTAAAACCAGTTGTTTTGAGAAGCACAAAACCCTTTTGAAGGAGCAGATTCAAAATCTTTTTTACAGATTTTAATTCTCCTATGACGAGCAAATTTGCAAATCTCCAACGGCATACTATCCACGATAAAATAATCTTCAAATTCTAAAAACCGAGACGCTAATTTTGTTCTTACTTCTTCTAAAAATAAAAACAATTTTCGTCTTCTTTTATTGAACTGACTTCGTTCAATTAAATTGGAAATTTGTTCACTATTTATTTCTTTAAACAGGGAGTTTTCACTATCAACAGACATAAATTCAGCTGTTAAACTCAATGCAACTACTTCTAAATCAGACATTTTTTGTTTTCTGCCGACATCTGATTTATTCTCTAATTTACAATTCAAAGAACTTATAACTTCTAAAACTCTAAAATAATTTTTTACTATATTTGACATAGATATTGGTTTGTTTGGCGACATCAAGATACTGAATTTCAGTATCTTGACCAATATCTAGCCAATATTTTCTACTTCAAATAATTACACCCAACGGGTTAAACCTATTATTTCTTATCTTTGTTCCTCAAAATTTTATGATAAAAGTGAGTCAAATCAACAAACTAAAAATACTAAACGACCCCATTTATGGGTTTATTACCTTACCCAATCCATTACTCTACGATTTAATCCAGCATCCTTATTTTCAGCGATTGCGACGCATTTCCCAAATGGGATTGTCCTATTTGGTCTATCCTGGAGCCAATCACACCCGTTTTCACCACGCTTTAGGGTGTATGCACATTATGCAAAAGGCCATTGAAGTTTTGCGGTTTAAGGGTGTTGCTATTTCTAAAGAAGAGGAAAACGCCCTATTTGTTGCAATACTTTTGCATGACATTGGTCACGGTCCGTTTTCACATGCAATGGAACACAGTATTGTGGAAAATGTGAATCATGAAGCCATTTCGTTGCTCTTTATGGATAAACTTAATGAAGAGTTTGACGGAAAATTAGCCTTGGCTATTCAAATATTTAAAGGAGATTATCATAGAAAATTCATGCTGCAATTAATTTCCAGTCAGCTGGATATGGACCGAATGGATTACCTGAAACGGGATAGCTTTTATACTGGTGTTGCCGAGGGGAACATCAATTCCGATCGATTAATACAAATGATGAATGTTGTTGATGATGTATTGGTAATAGAAGAAAAAGGAATTTATTCTGTCGAAAAATTCTTGATGGCCAGACGATTGATGTATTGGCAAGCCTATTTACACAAAACCAGTTTAGTTGCCGAATTAATTTTGACGAAAGTCCTAAAAAGAGCTAAAGAATTGACGCTAAAAGGCATAATTCTACCTTGCAGTGAGCCCTTGTTTTTTTTCATGGAAAATAAAGTTGAATTAATAGATTTTGATGCTATTGTTTTGAATCAATTCTCACAATTGGATGATTTTGATATTGTTAGTGCATTAAAGGCGTGGCAGCATCATGATGATTTTATCTTGAGTTCGTTGAGTAAAATGATTATTAACCGAGACTTGTTAAAAATTAAATTGAGTAGTGAAAAGTTTCCTGTTGACGAAATTCATGGCTATATAGAGCGATTTTCTGAGGAAAATAATCTTTCACAACAGGATTCCCAGTATTTTATTTTTAAAGGAAAAATAAAAAATCAGGCCTACAGCAAAGACGCCGAGCCGATACGAATTTGGAAAAAAGACAAAACGATAGAAGATGTTGCTGAAGCATCCGATCAATTGAATTTAAAAGCATTATCAAAACCAGTAACTAAATATTATATTTGTTATCCAAAACAACTCTTAGAAAAGTAGCAACTAAAATCTATTTTTTATATTTTTGTCGAAATGAAACGAGCCAATCTATTTTTTTGAATGTTAAAGAGAACTATAAATAGCGAGTTCCATCTTATGCCAATGGAAAATACAATCAGATAAGATGAAATTTACAGCAGAACAAATTGCAGGTATTTTAGAGGGAGTAGTGGTGGGGAATCCCAAAGCTGAAGTTTTTAGATTGTCTAAGATTGAGGAAGGGAAAGAAGGATCGTTGACTTTTTTGTCTAATCCTAAATATTTACACTATATTTATTCTACGCAGGCTACGATAACTATTGTAAATACTTCGTTTGTGGCTGAAAATGAATTGACTACCACGCTTATAAAAGTGGAAGATGCGTATCAATCCTTTTCTAAATTACTGGAGTTTTATAATGAAGTTAAAAACAATAAAGTAGGAATTGAACAACCTTCGGTAATTTCCGAAAATGTAAAATACGGTTCCCAGTTGTATTTGGGAAGTTTTAGTTACATAGGAATGAATGTTGTTTTAGGTGACAGCGTCAAAATTTATCCCAATTGTTTTATTGGCGACAATGTAATTATTGGCAATAATGTCACTATTTTCGCTGGAGCTAAAATTTATTCAGAAACCGTAATCGGGAATTATTGTGTCATTCATTCCGGTTCAATAATTGGTTCTGACGGGTTTGGTTTTGCACCGCATGCTGACGGAACCTATTCTAAAATACCACAAATAGGTAATGTAATTATTGAAGATTATGTGGATATTGGGTCTTGCACCACAATAGATAGAGCCACAATGGGTTCTACCATAATTAGAAAAGGTGTGAAGCTGGATAATCAAATTCAGATTGCCCACAATGTAGAAATTGGAGAAAATACCGTAATTGCAGCGCAAACGGGAATTGCCGGTTCTACAAAAATTGGTAAAAATTGCATGATTGGGGGGCAAGTTGGAGTTTCGGGACATCTAACGATTGGAAATAATGTTCGTATTCAAGCACAATCGGGTGTGGGAAGAAGCATAAAAGACGGTGAGATTTTGCAAGGAAGTCCTACTTTTGGTTATAATGATTTCAGTAAATCATACGTGCATTTCAAGAATTTACCGAAAATTATTTCAGAATTTGAAGAATTAAAAAAAACAATAAATAATAAAGAGTAGACCATGGTTAAACAAAAGACCATCAAGAGTGAAATTTCTCTTATTGGAGTTGGGTTGCACACAGGTAAAGAAGTTAAGATAACTTTTAAACCCGCACCGGTAAATAACGGATATACTTTTGTTCGTTTAGATTTAGAAGGAAGTCCAGTCATTGAAGCAGATGCGAACTACGTGGTAAATACGCAACGAGGGACGAATTTAGAAAAATTAGGGGTAAAAATTCAAACTCCGGAACATGTTTTAGCCGCATTTGTGGGTTGCGATATTGACAACGTGATTGTTGAATTAAACGCATCAGAATTGCCTATTATGGATGGTTCTTCTAAATTTTTTGTTGAAGCGATAGAAAAAGCCGGGGTAGAAGAGCAAGATGCAAAAAGAAATGTTTATGTTGTAAAAGACATTATTTCTTTTACGGATGAAGCAACCGGAAGTGAAATTATTCTGATGCCAAGTGACGATTACCAAGTTACGGCGATGGTAGATTTTGGGACAAAAGTGCTAGGAACACAAAATGCCACTTTGAAAAACATTTTAGATTTTAAAACAGAGATTGCAAATGCAAGAACTTTTAGTTTTCTCCATGAATTGGAAACTCTTTTAGAGGAAGGATTAATAAAAGGAGGCGATTTGAATAATGCGATTGTTTATGTGGATAAGGAGATTTCCTCAAAAACGATGGATCATTTGAAAGTGGCATTTGGAAAAGAAGATATTTCGGTTAAACCAAATGGCATTTTAGATAATTTGACTTTGCATTACCCCAATGAGGCCGCTAGACATAAATTACTTGACGTAATTGGTGATTTGGCACTCATTGGAACAAGAATACAAGGAAAAGTAATTGCCAATAAGCCTGGACATTTTGTAAATACTCAATTTGCGAAAAAAGTGTCTAAAATCATCAAAATAGAACAACGAAATTATGTTCCTGTTTATGATTTAAATAAAGAGCCTTTGATGGATATTCATAAAATTATGAGTATTTTGCCACATCGTCCTCCATTTTTATTCATTGACAGAATTATAGAAATGTCTGAAAGTCATGTTGTTGGAATGAAAAATGTCACCATGAATGAGGGGTTTTTTATAGGGCATTTTCCAGAGGCGCCAGTAATGCCAGGGGTTATAATTGTTGAAGCGATGGCGCAAACTGGAGGGATATTGGTACTCAGCACGGTGCCAGATCCAGAAAATTATCTTACTTTTTTTATGAAAATTGATAATGTTAAGTTTAAAAATAAGGTGCTGCCCGGCGATACTTTGATATTTAAATGCGATTTGATTACTCCTATTAGACGAGGTATTTGCCACATGCAAGCCAAAGCGTATGCCAATGGTAAATTAGTAGCTGAGGCTGAATTGATGGCCCAAATTGCAAGAAAACAATAAAGAAAGAAATACAACATGAATCAACCCTTAGCATACGTTCATCCTGGAGCAAAAATCGCCAAAAATGTTGTAATCGAACCTTTTACAACCATTCATAATAATGTTGTCATAGGCGATGGAACTTGGATTGGTTCTAATGTAACCATTATGGAAGGCGCAAGAATTGGAAAGAACTGCAATATTTTCCCTGGGGCAGTTATATCAGCCGTTCCGCAAGATTTAAAATTTGGAGGAGAAGATTCTCTTGCCGTCATTGGTGACAATTGTACGATTAGAGAATGCGTCACCATTAACAGAGGTACAATTGCCTCCGGTCAAACTACATTGGGAAACAATTGTTTGGTTATGGCAACGGCTCACATTGCCCACGATTGTCATATTGGAGATAATGCAATTATTGTAAACGGTGTTGCCCTCGCGGGTCACGTTATCGTTGGTAAATTTGCAGTTATTGGAGGTTTGGCGGCTGTACACCAATTCATTCATATTGGTGATCACGCCATGATTTCTGGAGGGTCGTTGGTTAGAAAAGACGTTCCGCCATTTACAAAAGCCGCAAAAGAACCTTTATCTTATGTAGGAATTAATTCGGTAGGATTAAGAAGAAGAGGGTTCACCACCGAAAAAATCAGAGAAATTCAAGATATATATAGAATTCTGTATCAAAAAAATTACAATACTTCCCAAGCGGTTGGTATTATTGAAGCCGAAATGGAGGCAACTCCGGAACGGGACGAAATTTTAGATTTCATCAGAAACTCTTCAAGAGGTGTCATGAAGGGGTATTCTGGAAATTATTAATCCCTAATCAAGCGGAGGGAAAAAGTAAAAAATAAATAACAAAATTATCTATTAACAATATCACTTTTCGTCTCCCTCTCCTTTGGAGAGGGTCGGGGTGAGGAAAACAAAAAAAATACCAATGGCATCTACATCAGATATTAAAAACGGATTGTGCATAAAATACAATAATGATATTTACAAAATCATCGAATTCCTTCATGTTAAACCAGGAAAAGGACCTGCTTTTGTGAGAACAAAATTAAGAAGCCTTTCAAACGGAAAAGTGTTGGACAATACTTTTTCAGCGGGTCACAAAATTGAGGAAGTTCGAGTTGAAAATCACAAATTTCAGTTTTTGTATCCAGAAGGCGATTTGTTTCATTTTATGAATGTAGAATCTTTCGAACAGATTTCATTAAATAAAAATATTCTGGATTCACCAGATTTATTGAAAGAAGGAGAAAACGTAATGGTAAGTATCAACACTGAAACCGATTTGCCATTATCAGTAGATATGCCGGCCTCTGTAATACTAGAAGTGACTTATGCTGAACCAGGTGTAAAAGGGAATACGGCTACAAACGCCACCAAATCGGCAACAGTAGAAACCGGAGCAACGGTAAACGTTCCTTTGTTTATAAATGAAGGTGACAAAATTAAAATTGATACAACAAACGGGAATTATATGGAGCGTGTGAAGTAAATAATTGATTGTATGAAATTTCCAAAAGCGTATTCTTTACAAGAAATTGCCAGTTTGCTGAATTGCAAATTTGTTGGCGATAAAAACTTTTCTGTTCACGGCATGAATGAAATTCATGTTGTAGAACCCGGGGATATCGTGTTTGTAGATCATCCAAAATATTATGATAAAGCGCTACAATCTGCAGCAACTATTATTTTGATTAACAAAGCGGTGGATTGTCCGGAAGGCAAAGCCTTGTTGATTTCTGATGATCCTTTTAGGGATTTCAATACATTAACGAATCATTTTAAACCGTTTCAATTTTCGGCAGTTTCAATTTCAGCTTCCGCTAAAGTTGGAAAAGGGACTGTAATTCAGCCGAATACTTTTGTTGGGAATCATGTTGTTATAGGTAAAAATTGTTTGATTCATTCCAACGTTTCCATTTATGATTATACGGTAATTGGCGACAATGTGATCATTCATGCGGGAACCATTCTTGGTGCTGATGCGTTTTATTATAAAAAACGACCTGACGGGTTTGACCAATTAATTTCAGGAGGAAGAGTCGTTATCCAAGACAATGTCGGAATAGGAGCACTTTGTACCATAGATAAAGGAGTAACGGGAGACACGACTATTGGAGAAGGAACAAAAATTGATAATCAAGTGCATGTTGGTCACGATACCATTATCGGAAAAAAATGTCTCATTGCATCACAAACTGGTATAGCAGGTTGTGTAATCATTGAAGATGAGGTAACACTTTGGGGGCAGGTAGGTACAACAAGCGGTATCACCATTGGGGCGAAGGCCGTAATTATGGGACAAACCGGAGTTACTAAATCGGTTGAGGGCGGAAAATCTTATTTCGGAACACCCATTGAAGAATCGAGGGAAAAACTTAAACAACTGGCGAATATTAAAAAAATTCCGGAAATCTTAAATAAACTAAAGTAATTATGTCTGCTAAACAAATTATTCAGGAGCTCTACAAATCAGATGCCTTAATCAATGGCACCATTTTAGATACATTTTTGCATCCAGAAGTTATTTTGGATTGGAATAGCAGCAAGGGATTTATTCAAATGAATCGTAAAGAGCTATTAGACTTTGCCAATGTATTAGGCAAAGCATACGTAAGATCAAAGGTTAAAATAAGCCATATACTCAAAGAAGGAAATTCGGTTTCTGTTCGTTATTCCCATTATATTAAAACAATAGAAAATCCAAGGGAGGAAATGCTTTTGGCACACATTATCGTGATTTGGGAACTCAAGGACGATAAACTTTTTAGAGGCTATCAAATGAGCCAATCGTCCTAAATTAGGATGAAAATCAGCATTTCAAAAACACATTCCAAGGAAGTATTACTAATTAGAATAACCTGCCTGTCATGGGCTATTGCTAAAGGCATAAGTTACAAACTTTGGCTGTCAGACCGATTGTTTCCTGTAATTCCACCATTTGATTTTTCTCCTAATTTACCAAATCAAATTCATTTACTGTTGTTTCTGGGTTCGTTCTTTGGTCTTTTTTGTGCATTTGTATTTACCGAAAAAAGACATTTTATTGTCCTAGTCTTACTTACCGAAATGGCGTCCTGTTTTCTCGATCAAATGCGCTGGCAACCATGGGAATATCAATACCTGTTGCTATTTGTCTTTTATCTTTTTTATGCTAAAAATACCAATCAGTTTTTAGGTTTGTTATCCTTTTTAATAGGTGTAACGTACATTTATAGTGGCTTGCATAAATTTAATGGCGGTTTTTTATATTCAATTTGGGAGCAAATGATTTTAAAATGCTTTTTTCATTTTCCAGATGTAATCCTTTCTCAAAATTGGATTCATTATTCAGGATTGTTATTAGCGGTCATCGAAACTGCAATTGGATTTGGATTGTTGTTCATGAAAAAGAAGCGATTCACAGCCTATTTCGCAATCATAATGCATCTTATAATATTGTTGCTTTTAGTGGGACGGAATCAAAATGTAGTGGTTTGGCCTTGGAATTTAACCATGATGATTTATGTTTGGTTACTGTTTTTGGATGAAAATACGTTTCAAATTTCTCTTCATTTTTTTAAAAATAAGCTTAATTTAGTAGTTTTTTTTATAATCGGATTTCTGCCTTTTCTATGTTTGTTTGGTTTGTGGGACAATTATTTATCTTTTAATTTGTATTCAGGAAATGTAAAACAACTCCTGATTTGCGTAAAAGGAATTGATGAATATCCAGAATTAAAGCCCTATGTCTCAAAATATAAAACAAACCGATATTGTCATGGTTTGGAGTCAATAGACGCTAATAAATGGGCTTATAAAGAAATGAATGTGCCTGTTTATCCTGAAGAAAGGACCTTCATGAAATTTAAAAAAATCTGGATTGCCACCTTCCCAAATACAGAAAGCACATTCATCAGTTATGGCTATCCTTATAAAAATGAAAATAAAGTAGAAATACATTAAATTATCGTGCTATTTTTGATAAAAAGACGATATTTATTGTGTCTAAAACCTTATTTTTGCGTCACTATTTCAAAAAATAATATTTAAAAGATATATCATGAGTGTTTTAGTCAATAAAGATTCTAAAATAATTGTTCAAGGTTTTACAGGAAGTGAAGGAACTTTTCACGCTTCTCAAATGATTGAATACGGAACTAACGTTGTTGGTGGCGTGACTCCAGGAAAAGGAGGGACAACCCATTTAGACCGTCCAGTTTTTAATACTGTAAAAGATGCTGTTGAACAAGCTGGAGCCGATACAACTATTATTTTTGTTCCGCCCGCTTTCGCAGCGGATGCAATTATGGAGGCTGCCGAAGCTGGAATTAAAGTGATTATCACTATTACCGAAGGGATTCCTGTGTCAGATATGATTAAGGCCTATGCTTATATTCAAGGTAAGAATTGCCGATTAATAGGGCCAAACTGTCCGGGAGTAATCACGCCAGGGGAAGCAAAAGTAGGGATTATGCCCGGTTTTGTTTTCAAAAAAGGTACTGTTGGTATTGTTTCAAAATCAGGAACATTAACGTATGAAGCTGCTGACCAAGTGGTAAAACAAGGAATGGGAATTACAACAGCTATAGGTATAGGTGGAGATCCCATCATTGGTACCACCACTAAAGAAGCCGTTGAATTATTGATGAATGATCCAGAAACCAAATGTATTGTTATGATTGGTGAAATTGGAGGACAACTGGAAGCCGATGCAGCCAATTGGATTAAAGCCGACGGAAACCGTAAACCGGTTGTAGGTTTTATCGCTGGTGAAACAGCACCAAAAGGAAGAACCATGGGGCATGCGGGAGCTATTGTTGGTGGAACGGATGATACCGCCGAAGCTAAAAAGAGAATTATGAGAGAGTGTGGGATTCACGTGGTGGATTCTCCTGCTGAAATAGGGAAAAAAGTAAAAGAGATTATGGGATAGTCTTTGCAAGTATCAAAGAAATCTCAAAACATAAAATAGAAGAAAGTCTCGATATTTGTTGAGACTTTTCTTTTTCTCCACGAATTCTAGAATTCGTAAAATGGATGGCTAATTAATATCAATTAAATAACTACACTTTGTGCCCTAGTGCCTTTGTGGCTAAAATTTAAAAAATGTACAAAGAATTAAAAAAGTTTAAAACAAACAACCAGTTTAACTACACTGCCGACGATAGTCTTGAAGAAGTTTGCAATGCGTCAGAAAATGGAAGTGGTGTATTTTTAGTATATGCCGTTGATGGCGAAGAAAAAGAATTAATTATGGTAGGTTCTACCGGAACGATTCAAAATGACGGAACCCTAAAAAGCAAAAATGGAGGGCTTTTTGATAAAATAGTAAACGGACATCAATTTGCAAAAACTGGACGAAAATACTCTTGGCCAACACAAATGAAAACCGAGGGAATAGAACGTTTAGAAGTATATTGGTACGAAACCTATAATGCCAAAAACAAAGTGATTCCAACCTATATTGAAGGATTGATTTTGCAAAATTTTCTAGATGAAAATGCAAAATTACCAAGATGGAATGTGGCTTTTTAAAATTACCAACCTTACGTTTCAATTTTTTTTAGCATCTACCCCTTTCAATAAAGAGAAGGGGGTAAGATGAAAAAGGGGGTGTACTATTTGAAGCAAATTCATATCATTACGCAACAAGTACCTTTTTCTAATGCAATCCACTGAAAAATAGTTTACAATAAATATTGTTCTGGAATCTTTTTGGAAGGTATTGAAGATGTCTCATTTATTGCAGGTTACTTTCCGATACAAAAGTTAGCAAAGATGTTTCCCAGCAATTCATCATTGGTAACTTGACCAGTGATAGTTCCAAACTGGTACAAAGCTTCACGAATATCCAATGCCATCAAGTCGCTCGACAGGTTAGTTTGCAAGCCATATTTTACCTTTTGTATTTCGTCTAATGCTTTCAGTAAAGAATCGTAATGTCTCGTGTTGGTGACAATGGTTTCATTATTTCGCAAAGCGCCCGTATTGACAAACGAAAGCAACTGGTTTTTCAAATCATCTACACCTTCATTATTTTTTGCGCTTATAAGCAGAATATTTGGAATTTTAGATTTTAGATTTAGGATTTCTTCATCGGATAATAAATCTCTTTTGTTTCCAATAACAACCAACGGTTTCAACGGAAACTGATTTAGTATTCGTTCGATATCTATTTTAACTTGAGCTATATTTTCATCGGTAAGCGTTCCTCCTTTGGGGGTTAAGGGGCTTAGGTATAAAATCACCTGCGCTTGCTCAATCTTTTCAAACGTCTTTCTAATTCCAATGCTTTCCACCACGTCTTTAGTTTCCCGAATACCAGCCGTGTCAATAAATCGAAATCCAATACCGCCAATAACCAATTCATCTTCAATCGTATCCCGCGTAGTTCCTGCAATTTCTGAAACAATGGCGCGTTCCTCATTCAGTAAGGCATTCAATAAAGTCGATTTTCCTACGTTTGGTTCGCCTACAATGGCAACGGGAATTCCGTTTTTGATGACATTACCCACTGCAAAGGAATCAATCAGGCGTTTCAGGACAAACTCTATCCGGTTGAGCAAATCGTTAAATTGAGTACGGTCAGCAAATTCTACATCTTCTTCGGCAAAGTCCAACTCTAATTCAATCAGTGAAGCAAAATTCAATAGTTCTTCCCGCAATTTGGCAATTTCATTAGAGAAACCACCACGCATTTGTTGCATGGCTATTTGGTGCGAGGCCTCATTGTCTGACGAAATCAAATCGGCTACAGCTTCGGCTTGTGATAAGTCCATTTTGCCGTTCAAAAACGAACGTAAGGTAAATTCTCCTGCATTTGCCATTCGGCAGCCTCTACGGAGCAATAACTGAATAATTTGCTGTTGAATGTAAGTAGAGCCATGACAGGAAATTTCAATCGTGTTTTCGCCAGTATAGGATTGCGTTCCTTTAAAAATTGAAACCAGGACTTGGTCTATCGTTTTGCTGCCATCAACAATATGTCCTAAATGTAATGTGTGTGTTTTCTGTTTCGTTAAATCTTTCCCGGAAACCGATTGGAATACCGAAGCAGCAATTGTAATGGCGTCATTTCCGGAAATCCGAATAACAGCAATTGCTCCAGCTCCAGATGGAGAGGCGAGTGCAACAATAGTATCTTGTGAAATCATAAGGTAATAATCAAAGCACAAAGTTACAAAGATTTGCACTGATATGATAAAACAACTTTTCATCTGGATTTTGGAACTTTTTATAGCGATAACGTATTGAAAAAAGCGATGGTTATCCTGTTTAATAAGAATTTATTTATGTAACTTTATACGACAAATCTAATAGTGCTAGACCATGAAACGTATTTTATTTCCCACTGATTTTTCTGAAACGGCAAATAATGCATTTGTATATGCTTTAGAATTGGCAAAGTACCAGAAAGCTGAATTTATTGTCCTTCATGTCTATGATTCGCAAAATCTGGTCTACGAGGGATGCCCGCCATCCATAGCCGAGATTTATGAAACAATAGAGTGGGGTAAATTTGAAAACTTTAAAGATCAAATCCCTCATTTAAGAAAAATTGCCGAAGAGCATGGACTGGAAGACGTAAAAATGAGTCACGTGTTGCGCCACGGGAATTTAGTCAAAATCATAAAGGAAATTGCAGATGCGGAAAAGATAGATTTGATTGTTATGGGAACCCATGGTGTCTCTGGTTTAAAAGAAGCTTTTTTGGGGTCTAACACGGGGTATGTCATTACCAATGTACCTGTCATGCTCCTGAGTGTTCCCCTCGAAGCAAAATTTAAGAAAATGAGGCATTTTTGTTTTACGACCGTTTTTAAAGATGAGGATAAAAAAGCATTGTGGGAGGTGTTAGACATGGCGAAAAGGTTTCATGCTGACGTCAAATGTTTAACCGTTAAAACGTCGCACTTTAAGGAAACCGATGAGGGAATGCGTAAATGGAAATCCGATTTTGATGGGGAACCAGTAACATTTTTTATCATTGAGAATAATGATGTAAAGAAAACGATTCGTGACTTTTTAGTCCATCAAGAAATTGATGTTTTGTCGATGCTTACCCACAAGCGAAATTTAATAGAAGAATTATTTACCCACAGTTTTACACAAGAATTTTCCTATCACTGCAAGACACCCATTTTGGTTTTGCATGAAAAATCAAAATTACAAATGTAAAAATAAGACCTAAAAAGTAAAACCGAAGAAGCGTTTATTTTTGTCTCATTATTTGAAAAACAAGCCCCTTTCTTATTATGTTAAAAAATAGTTTTGTAACTTTAATGTACTAATTTAAAATCAATTATCATGGAAAAAATATTGTTTCCCACTGATTTTTCTGAAACGGCAAACAATGCATTTGTATATGTGTTAGAGATGGCAAAAGTTTTTAAAGCGGAAGTAATTGTGCTTCATGTATATGAATTGCCCCCTGTTTCTTATGAGGGATATCCTATTTATGTTTCCGAAGTTTTTGAAAGCGTTGAATTGGATAAATTTGAGAATTTTAAAGACCAAATTCCTTATTTGAGGAAAATTGCTGAAGAACATCATTTTGATACCCTAAAAATGAGCCATGTTCTGGAACAAGGAGATTTGGTTAGTGTAGTAAAAGCTATTGCCAAGAAAAACAAAGTCGATTTCATTATTATGGGGACTAATGGAGCATCGGGTTTAAAAGAGACTTTTATGGGTTCCAATACGGGGTCTGTTATTGCCGACGTTCCCATAACCTTGCTTAGTGTACCCTTTCAAGCCAAATTCAAACAAATCAAAAAAATTGCTTTTACCACACGCTATAGGGCTAAAGATCACAAAGCTTTGCAACAAGTGGTGGAGTTTGCCAATAAAGTCAATGCGCAAGTGAAATGCCTTCATGTGCGCACTGCGGATTCAGATGTAAAAGAAGTACAGATTGATAAATGGAGACATGATTTCAAAAACGATCCGGTAGAATTTTTTGTTATTCCAGACAATGATATCGAAGGTACTATTTTTGAATTTTTAGACGATTTGGATATCGATATTTTGGCCATGTTGACTTATAAACGTAGTTTCTTACAAGAATTATTCAGACATAGTTTTACGAAAAAATTCTCCTATCATAGCGAAATCCCATTATTGGTTTTTCATGAATAGTAAAAATAAATTTGTTGCCGGAGATACTATTTCCGCAACAGAATTTTTAGGATAGATATCATTTCGCTCAAAAACGGAATCGCTCGAAGTAATGAATGTATAATACCTAATTAATTTGCACAACTGTTTGATTCATTGAACCCTCTAGATGTTAGATTTATGAAAAAGATATTGTTTCCAACCGACTTTTCTGATGTTTCCAAAAATGCCTTTGTTTACGCATTAAAATTAGCTAAACATATTAATGCTGAAATCATCACGTTGCATGTCTATGAATTGCCACAGGTCAATTATATAGATGTTCCAATTAATTTAATTGATATTTACGAAGTTACTGAATTAAGTAATTTTGAAAACTACAAACAGCATGTTCCGGTTTTGAGAGCCATTGCCGAAAAAAATAAATTAGAACACATAAAAATAAGCAATGTACTCGTAGACGGGGATTTAATTGCCAACATAGTTCGGATAGCAGAAGAGGATAAAATTGATTATATTGTTTTGGGAACTAAAGGAGCCACCGGATTGGCATCAACCTTTTTGGGTTCTGTGACTACCAAAGTGATGAATAATACTAAAGCGGTAGTTCTTGCCATTCCGGAACATTGTCAATACCAACCCATTAAAAAAATACTTTTCACAACCCAATTCAAAGGAGAAGATATAGAAACATTAAATAAAGTAATCGCATTGGCCAAAGTTTTTCGCTCTGACATTGATTGTCTGTATGTGAAAATGCCTGATGCAAAAGATAATGAAGTTTTTATTGAGAATTGGAAAAAAATATTTGTTGACCAAGACGTCACGTTTCATACCATAACGAGCAATGACGTTGAGGGCATCGTTTTGTCCTTTATTGATTTACATCACGTTGATATGATTGCCATGCACATTCATCACAAAAGTTTCTTTGAAAGACTTTTTTATATCAGCCTTTCAAAAAAATTAGCGTACCATATTAATATTCCAATACTTGCAATTCATTAAGAAAGGCATTAAAAAAACCGTCTCATTTTTTAGATGAGACGGTTGTATAATATTATATTTTTTGAATATCAATTGTTGAGCATTACTGGCATCACGAGCATGGTTACGGTTTCTCCATCTTCTAAACCATCAACTGGAGTAAGGATTCCGGCGCGGTTTGGCAAGGACATTTCTAACATAATCATGTCCGATTGTAGGTTGGTCAACATTTCTGTCAAGAAACGGGAATTAAACCCAATTTGCATATCATCGCCTTGGTAATCACACGTCAATCTTTCTTCTGCCTTATTAGAATAATCAATGTCTTCGGCAGAAATATTTAATTCGGCTCCAGCTATTTTTAAACGAATTTGGTGTGTCGTTTTATTAGAGAAAATGGCCACACGACGAACAGAGCTTAAGAATTGTGTTCTGTCAATCATCAATTTGTTTGGGTTTTCTTTTGGAATTACGGCTTCATAGTTTGGATATTTTCCATCAATCAAACGACACATCAAGATGTAATTATCGAAAGAGAAAGTTGCATTTGAATCGTTGTATTCAATTTTCACTTCTGCATCTGAAGTTCCCAAAATACTTTTTAAGATATTCAAGGGTTTCTTAGGCATGATAAAATCAGCTACTTGCGATGCTGTTACGTCGGTTCTTGCATATTTTACTAATTTATGGGCATCCGTTGCCACAAAAGTTAATCCTTCTGGAGAGAACTGAAAGAAAACCCCCGACATTACCGGACGCAAATCATCGTTTCCTGCAGCAAATATGGTTTTGCTTACTGCGGTAGCCAAAACATCGGCAGGAACTAAAGTAGTGGATGGATCATCCAAATTTACTGATTTAGGGAATTCTTCTCCCGGAGCATAAGCCAAGGCATATTTTCCAGAATTAGAACTGATTTCAATGGTGCTATTTTCTTCAACAGTAAAAGTTAAAGGCTGTTCCGGAAAGGTTTTTAGGATTTCCAATAGTAATTTTGCCGGAACCGCAACACTTCCTTGACTTGTAGAATCAATCTCTAAAGTGGCAGACATGGTGGTCTCTAAATCAGAAGCCGAAACAGTTAAGGTTTTGCTGTCTAATTCAAACAAAAAATTATCTAAAATAGGTAAGGTATTACTGCTGTTAATGACACTTCCTAATACTTGCAATTGTTTTAATAAGTACGAACTTGATACTATAAATTTCATTATCTCTTTATTTATTTTGATTGTAAACTTTCTAAAATCCCAATTTGCCTACGTTTTACAAATATATCTTAAACTGTTAAATATTAAAAAGAATTTTATTAACATTACTTGGCGTATTTTCTTTTTCTAAAATAGGTAAATACCAATCCGAAAATTCCTAAAATGGCAATTGGAAGCCCGACAGTTATGACTTGTGACCTTGTATAACTGGCATATACTTTTTCTTTATCGAGTAAAGGCAAAGTGACTTCCTTGCTTCGAATGTTAATAAGTCCGTTATCATCCAATAAATAATTGACGCAATTCATCATAAATTCTTTATTTCCGTACAATTTGTTAGTCCATTTATCATAACCTAATTCCAAAGGTTGATGATTTTTGTCCAATTGATTTCGGATAAGATCACCGTCAGAAACCACTATCATTTTGTTGTTTTTGCCTTGGGTTTGAAATGTTTTTTCTGTAAAGGGCAACACCCGATTTTCATATACCGAATGAAATTTCCCTTCCATCAAAACGGCAACGGGAATGTTTCCCGTATTTTTAAAATCGCTTTGTTCCGGTCTGTCATTTACCATGTTAAGGTTGACTTCAACTGGAGTACCAACCCATTTTGAATAGGGTGAAGATTGCAAAAGAATGGTTTTTTTGATGCCGTTTTTTAAAGTATCCATACCGTTTGCAAATTGGAATTGCAAGGCCTCTAGGTTACTCACAATTGGATTTTTTGACGATGGATAGATTAATGGCGAATAAAACCAAGGATATTGGGTGTATTGAGTTGCGCTACCTTTTTCGCCAGTGGCCAATGCAATAGGGGTTGCCATTAAATCTTTGACCAAAGTGGGATTGATACGCACTCCATATTTAAAAAACAGATCATTTAAATTCAAGTCGAATGGGTAAGCCAAGGTAGAACCGGAATCGTTGTACAAGCTGTCCATCTCAATATTAACCTGATCGACTAGCCACATCGTTTTTCCGCCATGCATGACGAATTGATCCAATACCAATTTCTCTTCATCAGAGAATTTTTCGGTGGGTTTTGCAATAATAGCTAAATCATATTTTTTTAAATATGCCAAACTTTCATTTGGTTTCTTGGCAACAGAATCTAAGGTAAAGGTTCCGATATAATAATTTTCCCGCACTTGTTTGATGAAATCGGCCATCAATATATCATGAAGTTCGCCATTTCCTTTGATGATGGCGACTTTCTTTTCTTTGGCTTTAGAAATGGTGTTAAAAGCATTTGCAAAAGCATATTCTAAATGTTGCACGGAACTCACCACTTTTTCTGCGGTAGATGCTCCCATTAAATTTTTAAGCAAAGGCACTTTTACACTTTTACCGTTATAAGTGGCAATTGCCCATGGAAAAACGACTTCTTGTATTTGCTTTCCTTTGTCATCAACCGATACGTTAACTGGAGTTAGTCCTCTTTCAATAAACGATTGCATGATAGTATCTCGTTCGTCTTCGTTTTCAATTGGATTCACAAATTGGAAGGAAATATTCTTATTGTAAGCCTTGAATTCTTCTAGTATTTGTTGGGTTTCCGTTTGCAGTTTTTTGAATTCGCCCGGAAATTGCCCTTTAAGAAAAACATCGATGATTAGGGGTTCTTTCACGTCTTTAATGATATTTAAAGAAGTCTGGGAAAGCGTGTATCTTTTGTCTTTTGTTAAATCAAAACGATGGAAAAATTGATTTCCAATGACATTCACAAGTATCAAAAGCAGTATTGTAAAAAATAAGATTTTTATGTTGGTTTTCTTTTGTGGGGTCATTACGCTTTGAAAGATTTTAGTTTAAAAACAGTAAACGAAAGAAATAAGATAGTCAAACTCACAAAATACAAAATGTCCCGCGTATCAATTACGCCACGACTCATACTTTTAAAATGATTGTCCATGCCTAATGCAGAAATAAAATTCTCAACGCTTGGCAAATAGGTCGCTAAACCATCAAATGCAAAGTAGAAAAAGAAACATAAAAACACAGAGAGAATGAAGGCTACAATTTGATTTTCAGAGAGGGTAGAGGTAAAAATTCCGATGGCAGAATAAGCTCCAATCAGGAATAACAAGCCAAAATAAGAACCCATTGTGCTTCCTAAATCTATATTGCCTTCGGGCATTCCTAAACTGGAAATAACATAAACATAGATGAATGTAGGAATAACGGCAATGACTATCATTAGCATCGCGCCAAAAAATTTTCCGTTCACAATTTCCCAAAGACTTAATGGCTTGGTCAATAGCAATTCTAGTGTTCCTTGCTTTTTTTCATCCGAGAAACTGCGCATGGTAACTGCAGGAACCAAGAAAATCAATATCCATGGAGAAATGGTAAAAAACGGACTTAAATCAGCAAAACCGCTGTTCAATATATTGTAATCTCCTTCAAAAACCCAAAGAAACAATCCGTTGAGCAACAGAAAAATGACAATCACCAAATACCCTATCGGCGATCCAAAAAAAGATTTTAATTCTCGTAAAACTATTGCTTTCATTTAATATTTTTTGTTTAAAAGTTTGAAGTTGGGTAACGCTAAACTAAAGAAACTAATTTATCTACACTCCAAGCTTCTGGTTTTGCATTGAACAGTTTTTTTGTAAAGCTCCAAACGTCGTAAAACAATTCTGAACGTCTATAATTTTCCAAATCATCTTCGGTTTCCCAATAGCTATAGGTAAAGAAAATACATTTGTCGTTTTTGTCCTGATACAGTTCTAGAAAACGGTTTCCTTCGGCATTTCGTATCTTGTTTTTCATTAATTCGAAGTTTTCCAAAAAAGCGGGAATATTTTCTTCGTGAAAGGACATTTTTACTATTCTTACAAACATTTGAGATTTATGATTTTTATAATTATTTACAGAAAATTAATAACAATAGCATCTCGATACCCCAATCCCAAAAGGCTTGAGGCGCTTCCCACATTCATGGGGTTGCTTCTAAAAATGGCGATTTCCAGAAACCCGGCTTCGTTGAAAATGGCCAGTTTATCGCCTTCATAATTTTTGATATCATAATTACTGGCATTAGCAATATCCGAATATTTCGCCCAAATGTTTTTTATGGGACTTGATTTTTTTTGGCTCCGCCTTTGTATCATCGGGATTTCATAAGGTCGGCCTTTTGCAACTTCCAAAAAGAATTTTTTAGAGATATTGGTCACCACATTCCCAAAATGATCAATATAAATCACATATCCTTTTATGGAGTTTCTGTCATCGGCAACAATAGCCTGCAATTCAGTAGCTTGTTTTATGGAAGTAATTTCTTTGCCAATAACATTTAGCAAACCACCTCGGGCAATATGAGCGGCAACAGTTACAAATACGTCCAAATCAGTAGTGTCAACAGGAAATCTATCGTGAATGTTAATAGCCACCATTTTATTGGGTATCGTATTCTGAATGAGCATTCCAAGAATTCCGTTGTCGGCACAAATAAAGAAATGATCGTTCCATTCCATAACAATGTGCTGATTTTCTTTATTCAATTCGGCATCCACTCCAATCAGGTGAACCGTACCTTTTGGAAAGCTTTTGTATGCAGCGCCAATAATATAACTCGCTTCTGCAGTGTTAAACGGATCAATATCATGTGAAATATCAATAATTACTGCCTCCGGATATTCGGATATAATTTTCCCTTTTAGCGCGCCCACAAAGTGGTCTTTTAATCCAGAATCGGTCGTGAGGGTAATTATTGACATAAATTTGTTTATAACTATTGGCTTAACGTAAACTTAAAATTCATTAAATTTGAGATTATGCAAAGCTAATAAAATCAACCATTATTTTTTAATTAAAAACTACTCCATTTGAACGAAAGAACTATTGAGCTCATAGACATCGCTCCAAAAGATTTTTGGGGCGCTCAAGACACTCATCTTGAAACTATTAAAAAATACTACCCAAAGTTAAAAATCGTTGCCCGTGGCACAACCATAAAAGCTTTTGGAGAAAAAGAAGTCTTAGATGAATTTGAAAACCGTTTCAACCGACTCATGCTTCACTTTACCCGCTATAATACCATAGATGATAACGTAATCGAGCGCGTGATACAAAGTGATTTACAGGACGATAGGAAAGCATTTGACCATGACAAGATTTTAGTTCATGGCGTAGGCGGAAAAATTATCAAAGCCATGACGCCTAATCAACAGCTCTTGGTTGATATGATGAATAAAAACGACATGCTCTTTGCCGTAGGTCCGGCTGGAACGGGAAAAACCTATACTGGAGTTGCCATGGCGGTCAAGGCATTGAAAGAAAAGCAAGTAAAACGAATTATCCTTACTCGTCCAGCGGTTGAAGCAGGGGAGAACCTCGGTTTTCTTCCAGGTGATATGAAAGAAAAACTCGACCCTTACATGCAGCCTTTATATGACGCTTTGCGAGATATGTTGCCCAACGAAAAACTGGAAGATTACATTTTGAAAGGAATTATCCAGATTGCGCCATTGGCATTTATGCGAGGGAGAACTTTAGACCATGCTTTTGTCATCTTGGATGAAGCCCAAAATACGACACATTCCCAAATGAAAATGTTCTTGACCCGTATGGGGAAAAGTGCCAAATTCATGATTACGGGCGATCCCGGCCAAGTCGATTTGCCAAGACGAACCATTTCTGGTCTCAAGGAAGCCATACTGGTTTTGAAAGATGTTGAGGGAATTGCCATTGTTTATCTCGATGACAAAGATATCGTTCGCCACCGATTGGTCAAAAAAGTGATTGATGCCTACAAGCAAATCGAGAATAATGATTAGAAAATAAAGTTTTTTTGAAGCGAATGGCTCGGACATATTTACAAATCATGTTCCCGCTTTTCGCTTCAATCTTTTTCTTTTTAAAGAAAAAAAGAAAAGGATTTCCGCTGCAATCGGGGCTAAATGATAAATATATCGAAATAAATTTTATATTGATAAAGTTAACACCCTCTTGCTTTTCTTTGCATATCTCTTTAAAACGTAATAAATTTGTGATCCCAAAAACAGGGAACTTAAAATGATTAAAGAGAATAAAATTAAAGTAATAATAAGCGATTTAGACGGTACTTTGCTCAACCGGGAACATAAAATATCGGAGTATACCAAAACCATTTTTCAAGAACTTCACAGTCAGGATTATTTAATTATTGTAGCCACTGGCAGGCACCATCTGGATGCTATGCCTATTATAGAAGGACTTGGTTTTCCTGTTTATTTGGTTACGTCAAACGGAGCGCGAATACATGCCCCAAATAAAGAACTTCTGTTTTCATTTAATATCAAGAGTGATGACATAAAATCGGTTTTAGCGTTAAATATTGACCCGGAAATTACAATTGTATTGTTTAAAGAGTTGGTTTGGCAAACCAACAAACACAATCAGAAATTAAACAGCTTTCAGGCCGTGCTCAATTACGTGCCAGAAATAGTTGATTTTGATACAATAGAGGATTTTACTGCCCTGAAATTATTTTTCACCCATGAAAATCATCAAAAATTAGTAGCCTTAAAAGACGAAATTCTCATAACGCATTCCAATGATTTTAATTATGCTTTCAGTCTTCCCGTTTGTTTAGAGTTTATGGATAAATCAGTCGATAAAAGCGTTGCGATTGCAAAAATTTTGGAAAAGGAAAATTTCACCTTTCAAGAGACAATATCATTTGGAGACGGATTTAATGATGAAAAGATGCTGACGGCTTCAAAGAAAGGACTCATTATGGGAAATGCTGTCGAGGGATTAAAAGATAAACTCTCTCATTTAGAAGTAATTTCGACTAATGATGAAGATGGTGTTGCAAAATACCTATCTAAAAAAATATTGGTTAAATAAATTGAATTCGAGCTAGAATCCAAGAAATCCCCTATTTGAATGCTCTTCGGTCAGCAATTTATTAGCGGTTGCTTAACCATTCTTTGTGAATCTCCCTAAAATAATACTAAATTTGCATCCAGAAAAAACAACAACACATCTACAACAAAAATGAGCAACACAATCACAACCACTAATTTTAGTTTCCCCAATCAAAAATCAGTTTATAGAGGAAAAGTAAGAGAAGTATATAATATCAACGATGAACTTTTAGTAATGGTGGCCACCGACAGGCTTTCGGCATTTGATGTGGTTTTGCCTAAGGGAATTCCCTACAAAGGACAAATATTGAATCAAATAGCCACCAAATTCATGGAGCTTACAAAAGATATTGTTCCGAATTGGTTGATTGCAACCCCAGATCCCAATGTAGCGGTGGGTCATTTATGTGAACCTTTTAAGGTAGAAATGGTAATACGAGGCTATGTTTCCGGTCATGCGGCACGCGAATATACCCTCGGGAAAAGAACCATTTGTGGTGTAACCATGACGGAAGGATTGAAAGAAAACGATAAATTTCCAACACCTATAATTACCCCAACAACCAAAGCCGATAGTGGAGAACACGATGCAGACATTTCCCGTGAAGCTATTCTTTCAAAAGGAATTGTTGCTGAAGCCGATTATTTGGTTTTAGAACAATATACCAGAGCTTTGTTTCAAAGAGGAACGGAAATTGCCGCCAGCCGTGGTTTGATTTTGGTAGATACCAAATATGAATTTGGAAAAACTAAAGAAGGGCAAATCGTTTTAATCGATGAAATTCATACGCCGGATTCTTCCCGTTATTTTTATTCCGAAGGCTATCAAGAAAGGCAAGACAGGGGCGAAGAGCAAAAACAATTGTCGAAAGAATTCGTTAGACGTTGGTTAATCGAAAACGGTTTTCAGGGACAAACGGGGCAACAAATTCCAAATATGACCGACGAATATATTGAAACGGTTTCCGAACGTTACATCGAATTGTACGAAAATATTCTAGGAGAGAAATTCGTAAAAGCGGATATTTCAAATATTAATGAAAGGATTGAGAAGAATGTTTTAATGTATTTGGAAAACAGATCTAAATTCTAGTTCACTAAAAGAGTAAAACCGTCCAAATTTCACATTGGGACGGTTTTTTTTATCTTTTATAAATATATTATCAATATAATTGAATTTGGATTCTCCCTGCAGTATTGTATTTAAAATGCTTTTTTAATTCGGTCAAGTTCGCGCTTTGTGTCTTGCTCTTTTAGAGATTCTCTTTTGTCATAGGTTTTTTTTCCTTTGCAAAGTCCAATTTCCAGTTTTGCCATTCCCTTTTCATTGGTGAATAATTTTAGGGGAACAATGGTTAATCCCTTAGCCTGAACACTTCTCAACAACCCTTTTAATTCTCTCTTATTAAGCAAGAGTTTGCGTTCGCTTCTCGCTTTGTGGTTAAATTGATTTCCAAAAGCATATTCTTCAATATAAGTATTGATAGCAAATAGTTCAGTACCGCTAAACTCACAAAAGCTTTCCGTAATATTGGCTTTTCCCAATCGGATGGATTTAATTTCAGTTCCGGCCAAAACAATTCCAGCAGTAAAGGTTTCGAGGATTTCATAATCGAAACGTGCTCTTTTATTAAGTATGTTGATCGTTTTTAGCATAGTAGGGCAAATGTAGGAACAAATCAATGAAATGGCAACAGTTATTGCAAAAATGGCATAAATTTGCATTATGGAAAATCACCAAAAAAACAATCCACTTCACGGAATAACGCTTCAAAAAATTATTGAACAACTAGTTGATTATTATGGATTTGATACTTTAGGTGAATTGATAAAAATCAAGTGTTTTACAGAAAACCCCAGTGTGAAATCGAGTCTCACTTTTTTACGAAAAACCGAATGGGCTCGAAAAAAAGTCGAAGAATTGTATCTTAGAACATTACCAAAATTGTAACTATTACATGTGGTTTCTTTTCAGAAGAGAATAAATGACGGTGTCTAAAAACTTTCCATCATAAAATTCATTTTCAAGGATGTGGGCTTCTTTGACAAAACCATTTTTCAGTAAAACTTTTTCGGAAGCTGTATTTTCAGGATCAATAATTGCCTCTATAGAATGCAATTGCATCTTATGAAAACCATAGTTAACGACTTCTCGTATTGCTTCTGTGATAATCCCTTTTCCGTGAAATTCAGGAAGTAACATATAGCCTATTTCCGATCGATAATTTTCGGGGTTTATCCGGTAATGACCAATTATTCCAATAAATTTAGGGTCATCCTTTAATGTAATTGCCCAATTAATACCTTCGTTGCTTTTAATTTTAGCATCAATCATAGCAATATGTTCCAGAGCATCTTTTATTGTTTTTGCTAATGGTCTTGGAACGTATTTCATGGTTTCTGGATTGCTTCTAAGGCTGAATATTTCTTCAACATCGTTAACGTCAATGCGGCGCAAAAGCAATCGTTCAGTTTCTAGATTTTGAAAAGGATGAAAATTTATAGTTAACATTTTTTACGTAAATTTATAAAATTTCTAAACTGAAACTACAAGCAAATGTTTGTTTTGGTTCAACAAATTGAATGCCTTCTTTTTCTGAAATATTTCCGGTGGAATGTACGGTGTCAGAATAACCCAACCAAGGTTCAATGCAAATAAATGGGGCGTTATTTTTAGTCCAAATTCCTAAATACGGGAAATCGTCAAATTGAACACGAAGCAAAGGAATTTCGTTTTCTATAATGGTGATTTTTTTAGAGTTCAATTTTTTAAAAATCAAAGCGTCTTTCTCAAATAAAGGATAGGTAAGCGGTAGTTTGTTTGCGTTCATCTCATGAGAAACAGTCACATCAGAAAGCAAATCATTTTCCAGTTGATAACTTTTTAAAACTTCAGGATGTTCAAATACCAATGAATAATTTTCAAAAGCTTTTGGCAATGCAAATGCGGGATGAGCTCCAATTGAAAAAGGCATGGTGACTTCTTCCTGATTAATGATTTTATAGGCAATTGTTAATTTAGATTTTTTTAAAGTATACCAAATTTGCAATTCAAAATGGAAAGGATATACCTCTATGGTTTCTTCGTTTGCTTTCAATGAAAAAACGGCTTGACTTTCTTTAGAATCAATCAATTGAAAATCGAGATCTCGGGCAAAGCCATGACGTGGTAAATGATAAGTATTGTTCTTATAGATGAACTGATTGTTTTTTAGAGTTCCTACAATTGGAAACAAAACAGGTGAATGTTTACCCCAAAATTCAGAATTGCCTTCCCAAATATATTCTATATTGTCTTTACTTGTAAAAGAAATTAATTCTGCGCCTTTATGGTTTATGACCGCTTTTAAACCTGAATTTTTAATTGTTGTTCTCAACATAATTTAAATTTAAATATTTTTTATTGTTTTGTAAATATATTTTATTATTTTCACAAAGCCAAAAAACAATTTATTTCCCTAAACCGAACCATTATGACTACTTATTTCCAAATCATAGAGAAAGAAAATATTCAATCTCTAAAATTTCCAACTACAGACGTCCTTACCGACAAAGAGGCAATCCAACAAAGAAAAAACGATTTGAATCGGGCACAGGCTTTAGGCAGTTTAGATCATTCGAAAATTAAAATCTTCTTTGAAGACAATCAATGCAAAAAAGTGGTAGAAACCACCGTTTGGGCCGTAACAGATAATAGTGTTATCCTTAAAAAAGGTGTTGGAATACCAATTAACCGAATTTTTAAATCGATTTAAAATTATTGTAAGCCATACTGAAACATCAACTATTTAGTTGGTGTTTTTTTTTGCATGTCGGATATGCTTATAGGTTTGCGAAACTCATGTTTGTGTGATTTGGAGATTTCTTAAAGTGAAAGAGGGAGTTGTTCGCAATTATTTTAACATCGGAATAGATTGCTTAATTTTGTTCCCACTTCATCTTTATTTATGCTTAATTTCGCAGCATGCAATCGATTACCCAAAAAATAGAGTTCCCTTTTTTTTCCAACGTCACCCTTTATATCAAAAGGGAGGATTTGATTCACCCGATAGTCTCCGGAAATAAATACCGTAAATTGAAATACAATTTACTTCAGGCAAAAGAGGAACATCAAACCCAGTTACTCACTTTTGGTGGTGCTTTTTCCAATCATATTGCTGCCGTAGCGTTTGCCGCACAAGAAAACGGGTTTGAGTCCATAGGCGTAATTAGGGGAGAAGAGTTAAGAGAAAAAATAGATGAAAATCCAACATTGCGTTTTGCCCAAAATTGTGGAATGAAATTTGAATTTGTTTCCAGGGAAGTATATAGATTTAAAAGTGAAACAGAATTTTTAGAAAAACTAAAACTAAAACATGGGACATTTTATTATCTTCCAGAAGGAGGCACAAATAGTTTGGCCATCAAAGGTTGTGAGGAAATTTTAATCGAACAGGATAAAATGTTTGATTACATTTGCTGTGCAGTAGGTACAGGGGGTACAATTACTGGGATTATTAACAGCTCCCAATCGCATCAAAAAGTTTTAGGATTTCCGGCATTAAAAGGAGACTTTTTAATAAATGAAATTCGTAATTTTGCAAAAAATAACCGTTGGGAATTGATTCCGGATTATAATTTTGGGGGTTATGGAAAAGTAGATAAAGAGTTAATTGAATTTATTAACTCATTTTATGAAAAATCTAAAATTCCATTGGATCCCATTTATACCGGAAAGATGCTTTTTGGCGTTATGGATTTAATTAAAAACAACTATTTTCCAGAAGGTTCAAAAATTTTAGTCGTACATACTGGCGGAATTCAGGGGGTTCAAGGAATGAATATCAAATTAAAAAATAAAAAATTACCATTAATCAATGACGAGAATTATGATGTTTAAGAAGAGGATACTTTTAGTAATTGCAATTTCACTTGTGGGCTGTTCAACAAGTCAGCCAGTAGTGAGAACTGTAAGAACTACAAATAAAACAATAGCAAGGACTAAACAAACGCTACATAAAAAGCCAAACACCACGATTGTGAAATCGGTAAAAAAGCCAATTAACAGTAAACCTGATATCATTTCCAAGCCAATTGCTCAAAGTCCAGTAAATAATTCTAAAACAGAGACTAATTCTAAAACAGACATTAATTCTGAAACACAAATTTTGGAGGCTACTACTCGAGTTAAGGTTACCACTGCCATGGTTTTAGAATACATCTCTAAATATAAAGATATAGCCAAAAACAACATGGCGAAATATGGGATTCCTTCCAGTATTATTCTTGGGCAGGGAATTCTGGAGTCGGGTGCAGGAACAGGGCCATTGAGCGTGCAGGCAAACAATCATTTTGGTATTAAGTGTCATAAAGATTGGTCTGGGCCAAGTGTGAAATATGATGATGATTCTGCACAAGAATGTTTTAGAAAATACAATCTGCCAAATGAATCGTACACAGATCATGCTATATTTTTAACCGGTAGAGCATGGTATCAGCCATTGTTCAAATTAAAAAAAGACGATTACAAAGAATGGGCAAAAGGGTTGAAAGCCGCGGGTTATGCATCTGATCCAAAATATCCGGATAAATTAATAGGGATTATTGAACGTTATCAATTAAACCAATACGATTCAGAAGTTTTAGGAACTGAATATGTTCCTGTTAATTCCAAAGAGCAAGTTTCTGCAAATTCCAATTTATACCAAGTAAGTCAAGGCGATACGTTATATTCTATTTCAAAAAAATTCAACATTTCTATTGAAGATTTGAAAAGAAAAAATGACATTAGTGAAAACGCTATTTCCATAGGACAAAATCTAATAATAAAATAATTTTATGCTATATCAAAGAAGCAGTCAGCTTTTTGCTGAAGCTGAAAAAGTAATTCCGGGAGGTGTAAATTCGCCTGTTCGTGCTTTCAAAGCAGTAGGAGGAACGCCAATTTTTGTTAAAAGTGCTAAAGGAGCCTATTTATATGATGAAGATGGCAACCGATTGATAGATTATATTAATTCGTGGGGACCGATGATTTTGGGACATGCTTTCGAACCAGTTGTAGAATCGGTAATTCACCGAGCTAAATTAGGAACTTCTTTCGGAATGCCTACAGCTTTGGAGACTGAAATCGCCGCTTTGTCCGTTGCAATGGTTCCCAATATTGATAAAATACGTTTTGTAAATTCAGGGACTGAAGCTTGTATGAGCGCCATTCGTTTGGCTCGTGGGTTTACTAAAAAAGATAAAATTATCAAATTTGCAGGTTGTTATCACGGTCATTCCGATTCTTTTTTGATACAAGCCGGAAGTGGAGCCATTACTTTTGGAACTCCAAATAGTCCAGGAGTAACTGCCGGAACAGCAAAAGACACTTTATTGGCACGTTATAATGATTTGGATAATGTGACTTCCTTAATTGAGGCCAATAAAAACGAAATTGCAGCCATCATTGTAGAGCCGGTTGCTGGAAACATGGGATGTATTCCACCAAGTAAAGGTTTTTTGGAAGGACTGAGACAATTATGCACTGATAATGATATTTTATTGATTTTTGATGAGGTCATGACTGGCTTTCGTCTGGCAAAAGGGGGAGTCCAAGAATTGTATAACATAACAGCCGATATTGTTTGTTTTGGAAAAGTAATTGGAGGGGGATTGCCCGTTGGAGCTTTTGCCGCCAGAAATGAAATAATGAATTATTTGGCTCCTCTTGGTCCAGTTTATCAGGCAGGAACATTATCTGGAAATCCTCTTGCTATGGCTGCGGGTTTGGCAATGTTAAAAGCGTTGAATGAGGATCATACTGTTTTTCAAAGATTAGAAGAAAAAACAGCATATTTAGAAACCGGAATAAGAAAGGTACTCACGGAAAATAAGGTGACTTTCACCATTAATAGGGTAGGTTCTATGATTTCAGTACATTTTGATGCTAATCCGGTTGTCGATTTTCAAAGTGCGGCAAAAGGGGATAATGAAACCTTCAAAAAATTCTTTCACGGATTATTAAAAGAAGGGATTTATATTGCACCATCGGCATATGAAACTTGGTTTATCACTGATGCGCTCACTTTTGACGATTTAGATTTTACGATTCGTGCAATTGATAAAGTTTCCAAAACTTTTTAAAGTAAAATATTCGGACAATTTTTTAGAGTCTAATAAAGCACAAAAGAGGACAAGCGATTAATAAATAGAATTACCTCTATTTATTAATCGCTTGTCTTTTATCAAATATCCTGCTTTGTACTTTTCAAAAAACCGAAAAAAAATAATGCTCAAAAGAGAATTTTAACAAGACCTTATTTCTTTTGTAAAAAAATAATTATTCCTGATTGCTCAATTTTCTATAAGGAAAAACAGTAAATATATGTCTTTTTGCAAACCTACTTGGAGATTCTGCATTTACCATTTTTACATATGTAGCTTTAGGAACGCTAATAAATTCGTAGCTGCTTCCGTTGGAAAAATTAATTGAAAGTCTAATGTTTTCGTATTTGTAATCTACAATTGTAGCAGAAGCAATCGTTTCATTAAACTCGGGTAATCCTTGTTTAATAGTTTCTGCATTGATACTAACAAGAAAATGATAAGCTTCAATAATTTCTTTGCTTTTTTCTTCAGCTTCATGCAATCCAGTGTCATTCCCCTGAAACTTATCAGGATGGCTTTCTTTCATGGCATTGCGATAAATAGTCTTTAAATCCTTAAGGGCTACAGTTTTGTCAACATTTAATAGCTTGCGGTATTCAACAATTTTTTTCATAAAATGAGTGTAACGTATTGTCTTTTAGTGTTTAAATAAAATATTCTGATTGTAAAATCGACAAATTTTTTGCAAAGGTACATCTTTTAAGAAGAGTTTCAGCAATTTATTTTTGCAGTTTAATAAATTTGGCATTCTTAGATTCTTGTAACAATTTTGCCGAAACAATGAATTATTGATTATATTTGCATACTAAAATTTCTAAAAATGATGAAAAATACGTTTTTTGCAATGGTATTCTTATATGCATGCGCTTCCTATGGACAAGTTGTAATTAATGAATTGGATGCTGATACCCCAAGTTCTGATATTTTAGAATTCGTTGAACTAAAATCGACTACGGCAAATTTTCCACTTGATGGATATGTTTTGGTCTTTTTTAATGGAACAACAGCAGGGACCGCAACAACTAGCTATTATTCGATCGATTTAGATGGTTTAAAAACAGATGTAAACGGAATAATCCATTTAGGAAATCAAACCGTTTCCCCAACACCGGCTTTAACTTTTGGTACCGCAACCATACAAAACGGACCAGATGCCGTGGCTTTGTATCTTGGCAATGCAACAGATTTTCCAAATAATACTCTTGCCACTGCAACGGGTTTGATTGATGCTCTTGCTTATTCAAATGGTGCAACCACTAAACCAACAGCTTTGATGGCCATTTTTGGGCTCACAGTTTGTGTTAACGAAAACCAAACTTTGGCAGTGCAAACGCATTCTATACAAAGAAAAAATGACGGAACTTATGAAGTGAAAACACCAACTCCTGGAGTTAACAATGATGGTTCAGGTATTCTTTTTAATTATGTAACAACGTCAACTAATTTAACCACAATTGACGAGGGGCAGAATCTGATTATTACATCAACAGTGAGTAAGGTTATTGTAAATAGTCCACTAGTGTTGAATTTTACGCTTAATAATGGCAGTTTTAAAGCAAGTGATTATTCAGGGAATTTGAGCATCACAATTCCTGTTGGGGCAACAAGCGGAAGTGCAACAATTAAAATCCTTAATGATGGCGTGAATGAAGGTGACGAAGAACTAAAAATTCAGTTAACCTCCCCGTCAGTAGAATATTATTTTAATAACAATAGTTTGATTATAAGAGTCAATGATATCAATTTTACCGTTTTGCCTTTCGGAACGCCTTTAAACCCAACTTATGGTTTGGTTGCAAATACCGCACCGGCGGGTTATTATGCTTCTATTGAAGGGTTATCTGGTGCTGCCTTAAAACAAGGGCTACAGGATATAATTGCGAATCCGGCCGTAGTTCATGCCCATGTTTATGGAGACATATATGCTATATTAAAAAAATCAGATCAAAATCCCGCAAATAGCAATCAAGTTTGGTTAATGTATGTTGAAGAACCTCGTTCTAAAATAGATTATCAAGTTGGGAATAGCATTATTGGGAAATGGAACAGGGAACACATATATTGTCAATCACGTGGTGGATTTGCCGATGCCACTTCGAGTACGCCTCAAGGAATTAATGTCTGGACAACTACAGGCCCGGATGTTATTGCAACAGGACATGGAGACGCTCATCATATTCGTGCTGAGGACGGTCAGGAAAATTCCTCTAGAAACAACAGAAATTATGGTGTAGATTATAACGGACCAATAGGAAGCCAAGGAAGTTGGCATGGTGATGTTGCCCGCTCCGTATTTTATATGGCAGTTCGGTATAATGCCTTGAGCGTAGTAAATGGTGATACTACCGAAAGCAATATTGGTCAAATAGGAGATTTGGCGACTTTGCTGGATTGGAATCAAACAGATAAGGCCGATGATTTCGAAATGAATAGAAATAACTATATCTACACTTGGCAAGTAAACAGAAATCCATTTATAGATTATCCAAATTTAGCGGATTATATTTTTGGAGCCAAAGTGGGGCAACAATGGTTTTCAACTTTATCTACCAATGATTTTTCCGATTCAAAGGTAGTGATCTACCCCAATCCAGCAAAAGACTTTATCACTGTTTTTGGAATAAGCGATCAAAGTACGATTGAGATTTATAGTCTTTCTGGCGCTAAATTATTCAACACGTCCTTCATTGGTGAAACCCGATTAAGAATTGATTTGGCCTCTGGAATTTATTTGGCTAAAATCACCTCTGATAATAAGACACTGTATAAGAAAATTGTTATCAAATAAAGGGTATTCAAATTGACACAAAAAACCATTAAAATAGTAGTATTGTAATGGTTTTTTTGTATAATTACATTTCTTAATTTTTAGTATGGATATAAAAGAACGTCCAAAACCGAACGCTTTCAAAAATACTTTTTGTATATTTAAGGAAGTTACGTTACAAGAAATAAATAACAAAAAGGCTGATTTTATAAGTAAATCGGGAAGTTCTTATTATTATACCCAAATCGGGATGTATCGATTATCCAACCACTGGGGACGATTGGCAAATAGCAAGTGGCGGTTGGAACCATTGCAACCGGAGACTAGCCCTAAAACCAAATTGGGATTTGCACTTTGGACCAGTTTTTACCCAGATAATGTGAACGAAGAATTGTATTATATTGAAACCAACTTTACCTCAAATACTGCAAATTATCAGCATAAAAACAATCCCGAATATGATAGAAAAGCGGTACTTCGCACGAGTTTTGAAACTGCAAAAAAGATAAAACAAATTCGGAATTTGCTGAATTTGACTTCCTGGGCAAAACATTTTGACTATGAGGATATAGATGTGTTGAGACAAAAAATAATAAACGAATTGATATATTCCAATAAAACACTAGAGGAAATTAAAAGAGAATTAGAATGAGTAGAAACAACGAAAGAAATATCAAAAAGCACAATGATAAGTTGCATAAAGCCCAAGATAAGGTTAAAAATGCCGAAGTCCTTCGCAAGGAAAAATTGAAACAAATTGTAAAAAAATTCAATGAAAGTAACACTTCAGGAGATGCTAAATAGAAAAATATGGAAAGTAATAAATTCGTTGTTTTAAAAAACAGCGTTCAGGAAATAATTGATTTTATTGCCAATAAACAAAATAAGGAAGCCAATAATAAACTCCTAGAAGTTAGTGAATTATTGGATGAATTACTTGATTTTTCAGAAGAGGATGATGACTTAATTGAAATCAGTAGGTATCAGGTCTTATTGAATCAATTGCATCAAAAAATAAATGGTACTGAATAATTACATAAAAAAAAGACACTGAGCTATTTTGAAATAGGCTCAATGTCTTTTTATGGAATAAGATAAATTCTATTTTTTGATTAATCCCAAATCAACCAAACGTTCATGCAAGAATTCTCCAGCAGAAATATCGTCATATTTTTTCGGGTTTTCAGCATCAATACAATTCTCCAAACAGTCCAAACGCATATCGCTAACAGGGTGCATAAAAAACGGAATGGAATAACGTGAAGTTCCCCACAATTCCCTTGGTGGGTTCACAACCTGATGAATCGTAGATTTTAGTTTATTGTTGGTATGACGAGAAAGCATATCCCCCACATTAATCACCAACTCATCGGGTTCAGCAATAGCATCAATCCATTGGCCATCGTGGTTTTGAACTTGCAATCCACGACCTTGCGCTCCCATCAAAAGCGTAATCAAGTTAATATCACCATGAGCCGCAGCCCGAATCGCATTGGCAGGTTCCGAGGTAATGGGCGGATAATGAATAGGTCTTAAAATAGAATTTCCTTCTTTTCCAAAATCATCAAAATAGAATTCGTCCAATCCAAGATGCAAAGCCAAAGCTCTTAAAACATAAATACCCGTTTTTTCAAGCATTTGATAGGCTTCTTTTCCCACAACATTAAAACGTGGCAATTCTGTAACGGTTACATTGTCTGGATATTCTGAAGCGTATTTTGAATCTTTGTCCACATATTGTCCAAAATGCCAAAATTCTTTCAAATCACCTTCTTTTCTGCCTTTGGCATGCTCTTTTCCAAAAGAGACGTAACCCCGTTGGCCTCCAATTCCCGGAATTTCATAACTGTCCTTGATTTCCAAGGGAAGGGAGAAAAAATTTCTAATTTCACCATACAATTCATCAACCAATTGATCATTTAAGAAATGACCTTTTAGCGCCACAAAGCCAATGTCTTCAAAGGCTTTTCCGATTTCATTTACAAATTTTTGTTTACGTTTCGGGTCATCCGAAAGGAAATCACGCAAGTCAACACTAGGAATGTTTTGCATACTACAGTTTTATTGTTAATAACTTAAGGATTGTTACGCCTTATTGCCACAAATATAAATAATAATTATAAAACGGAATTTTTAAAGTTATCAACAATTTAAATAAATCAAACATTTTTAGGTCTAATTGTTATTTTTCATACTTTTGAGGAACTAATTGGTACTTAATTATGATGAACTTCGACAGAAAAAATCTGACTGACATAAAATTATTGGATTTATATAAAAAAATAATCAAGCCTAGGCTGATTGAGGAGAAAATGCTTATTCTTATACGTCAAGGAAAAGTGTCCAAATGGTTTTCCGGAATAGGGCAAGAAGCAATTTCGGTTGGTGTTGCTGCCGTTTTAGAGAAAGATGAATATATCCTGCCCATGCACCGAAATTTAGGGGTTTTTACTGGAAGGGATATTCCGTTATGCCGTTTATTTTCGCAATGGCAGGGCAAAGCCAATGGATTTACCAAAGGTCGGGACAGAAGTTTCCATTTTGGAACGCAGGAATATAAAATTATAGGAATGATTTCGCATTTGGGACCGCAATTGGGTGTTGCTGACGGGATTGCCTTGGCCAATAAATTGAAGAAAAATGGCAAAGTAACTGCTGTTTTTACGGGTGAAGGCGCTACCAGTGAAGGCGATTTTCATGAAGCCTTAAACATTGCTTCGGTTTGGGACTTGCCCGTTTTATTTGTTATTGAAAATAATGGCTACGGACTTTCTACTCCTACAAATGAACAATATCGATGTGAAAATTTAGCAGATAAAGGAGTTGGCTACGGGATGGAAAGCCATATTATTGACGGGAATAACATTCTGGAAGTATATGTAGAACTCACTAAAATCGTGAATTCAATGAGAAAAAAATCGCGTCCTGTCTTGGTGGAATTTAAAACTTTTAGGATGCGAGGTCATGAAGAGGCTAGTGGCACCAAATATGTTCCTCAGGAATTGATGGATTTATGGGCAGAAAAAGATCCTGTGGATACCTTTAGGAGTTATTTAATAGAACAGAAAATACTAACGGTTCCTCAAGACGAAATTTGGCGAAGCGAAATCAGAAAAGAAATTGACGACCATTTGTTAATTGCCAATACCGAAGCGGAAATAATAGCGAATTACGATACCGAATTAAATGACGTCTATAAAGCGTACGATTTTGAAGAAATTATCCCATCTGAAAAAGTGGAGAAAATTCGTTTTGTAGACGCCGTTTCGCAAGTGTTAAAACAATCCATGGAGCGTCATGAGAATTCTGTAATTATGGGCCAGGATATTGCTGAATATGGTGGCGCTTTCAAAATCACGGAAGGTTTTGTGGATCAATTCGGAAAGGGAAGAGTAATCAATACCCCCATTTGCGAAAGTGCGGTTGTTTCAGCCGGAATGGGATTGTCGATCAATGGCTACAAGGCGATTGTTGAAATGCAATTTGCCGATTTCGTTTCCACCGGATTCAATCCTATTGTAAATTTATTGGCCAAATCCCATTACAGATGGCAGGAAAAAGCAGATGTTGTCATTCGGATGCCATGTGGCGGGGGAACGCAAGCGGGACCATTTCACTCGCAAACCAATGAAGCCTGGTTTACCAAAACGCCGGGATTAAAGGTAGTATATCCCGCTTTTCCTTATGATGCCAAAGGACTTTTAGCAACTTCCATTAATGATCCCAATCCCGTATTGTTTTTTGAACACAAACAATTGTACAGAAGCATTTACCAAGAGGTTCCAACAGATTATTACACGTTGCCCTTGGGAAAAGCGACTCTATTAAAGGAAGGGACTCAGGTTACCATCATTGCCTTCGGTGCCGCTGTGCATTGGGCATTGGAAACGTTAGGCAATAATCCTGATATTTCTGCCGATGTATTGGATTTGCGCACTTTGAAACCATTAGACACGGAAGCCATCTATGCATCGGTAAAAAAAACAAACAAAGTAATTATTTTACAGGAGGACAGTTTTTTTGGCGGAATCTCCAGCGATATTTCAGCAATGATTATGGAAAATTGTTTCGAATATCTTGACGCTCCGGTAATACGTGTTGCGAGTTTAGACAGTCCAATTCCGTTTATGAAGACCCTCGAAGATCAATATTTATCAAAGGGACGCTTTGAAACGGAACTGAAAAAATTGTTGGCTTACTAATTTATATGCTGTCTTATTATCAAAAAGATACAAAAAAAAAAAACAAGAGTAACAAGGATGTAACTCTCATGTAACTGGCATGCAAAAGAGATCTGAATCGTATGTTGAAAAATATATAAAAGAATTTCCAAATTGTAATTCTAAAATAGACTACTTTTTTCAATTAATTTTTTACCAATAAAAATAACAAAAAATAAAGAATAACATAAAATCAGTCTACTCGCTAAACGATATCGATATAAATTTCAGGATGAAATAGGTAAAAGTCATAAAAATGATTTTTTTGCCCATTCATGGATTCGTTTATCAATAAATGATACAAAGTTTTTAACACTACTACGTTTTCGTAAGCAGGTGTACTAAAATTTGTGATAAAATGATTAAAATTTACATAAATTTAAAGTCTAATTTACAAACAAACTTAACCTAACGCATTTAAAGAGGAATAATTTTCACAATTTCACAAAAAAGGTCGGCCCAAAAGATGCATTTTTGAAGGATATGAAATTATGAAATTTATTATTTTTTATGCAAATTAACATAACCTACCACTATGCCATTTTTTAACATTTTATCCCTTTTCTCCCGAAAGAATAGATTATTTACCCTCATTCTTTTTTGCTTTTTTGCCACAAAAAGTGGGAATGCCCAGAATTTGATTGCAGCAAATAATACTGGATTTGAAGGTACTGGTGGATTTCAAGCTAATGGTTATACCGATATTTCTCCAGGAACAAGCGGTTCAAGTTCTGACGGTAATTATGCCTTGACGGGAGATTCTGCACCAATGAATCCATTTAGTTTTAAAAGTGTAACCCCACATTCGGGGACAAAAATGATGGTTGTTGATGCAAATAATCAAATTTTCTGGCAAGGAAATCCTAATGTACAATTGACAGGTGGTACAACTTATACTTTTTCTTATTGGGTAGTAAATATTAATAAAAATGGTACTAGTAATGGAGCGTTTCCAAATCCAGTTATAAAATTTGAGGCTTTAGACCAGTGTGGTTGCACACCAGTTTTAAAATCTGGAAGTGCCACAGTAAACAACGGAGCTTGGCAACAGGTAGTTTATGAAATTACGCCTACTGGTACAGGTGCAAAATGGGTGCGTATTGAATTATCTGTTCCGGGTGCTTCAGCAAATGGTAATGATTTTGCTATTGATGATATATCACTAACAGGACCACCATTACCTTTAGCAATAAGTGCTTCTCATACCAATATTTCTTGTCCAGGTTTAACTGATGCGTCTATTTCAGCCTATGGTTTTGGTGGGGTAGAAGCCTATTCGTATACGCTTACCGATCCATTAGGTGTAACAACACCACCAAACGCAACAGGAATTTTTACCAATCTGTCTGCTGGATCCTATACTGTATCCGTTAAAGATAGTAATTTTCCAATAGGGAATAAAAGTACGGTAATACTAATAGATCCTGTATTAGATATGACCATAGCTGCAAGTACAGCTGCAAGTCCAGCACTTGTCCCTGCAACGAGTACGCAACCAATAAATACTACAATTTGTTCTGGTATTCCCATAACATTAAAGGCTAATAATATGTCCGGCTATACATGGACGGCAACTCCAGCTGACCCAACCCTAACGACTCCTAATGCTACTTCCGTTACTGTAACCCCAACTGTAAATACCGTTTATAAAGTTACTGCGAATGCCCCATCCGGAGCTTTAACCAATTTGATTTATAACGGAGATTTTGAAAAGGATACAGCAGGATTTTCTTCGAGTTATGCATATTATGCAACAAATGCTGGTTTTGCTAAAAGAGCGTATGGTGTGATTTCTAATCCGAATACTTGGGGGTCGGTTTATGATTCAGCCACAGATCATACGAATCCAGGAACCGGAAAAATGTTTGTTACGGATGGATCAACATTTCTGGGAGATAAAGTTTGGGGACAAAATTTAGCAGTAAAAGTGGGAATTTCATACGAATTTAAATATTATATAAGATCGATAACAACAGGAAAAGGCAATCCTGCAAGAATGCAGTTAAAGATAAATGGAGTTATTGTAAATAATTCGTCGGGATCTACAACCGATACCGCTCCTTTGAATACCGCAGACAGTTGGCTTGAATATAAACATACATGGTTGGCAACTTCTACAATAGCAACTGTAGAATTATATGACTTAGAGATTAATGGTGCCGGCAATGATTTTGGGTTGGATGATATAACCTTTATTCCTCTAGGAGTGAGTACATGTACTCCAATTAAAGAGATAACTGTTAATATTTCTTCTGGTACGTCAGATACAGCTTTTAGCTATCCAACCCCAGTATGTCAATCGGCAATTACCTTTACTCCAACAAAAACAAATCCAGCCACTTTTACACCCGGAGGAACTTGGAGTAAAACAGTGGGAGCGGGTACTTTATCTATAGATAGCAACACTGGAGTTATAAATCCTTCTTTGAGTACTGCTGGCACTTATACCATAAAATATGAAGTTTTTGCAGCTGCTTGCCAATCAGCTGGATCATCTACAACTTCAATTACTATAGATCCTATTCCAACAATTGCAACAACAACTCCCAACAATAGATGTGGTACTGGAACAGTTACATTAGGAGCAACGGCAAGTGCGGGAACGATTAATTGGTATGCTGCAGCCACTGGGGGAGTGTCTTTGGGAACGGGAACATCATTTGTTACACCAAGTATTGCTGTAAATACTACCTATTATGTAGATGCTACTGCTTTAGGGTGTACCACTTCAGCAAGAACAGCGGTTTTGGCAACCGTAAACACGATCCCAACAATTACGGGAACAACCCCCAGCAATAGATGCGGCACAGGAACAGTTACACTGGGAGCAACGGTAAGTGCGGGAACGATTAATTGGTATGCAGCCAGTATAGGCGGAGCGTCTTTGGGTACCGGAACATCGTTTGTCACGCCTAGTATTGCCACAACAACAACTTATTATGTAGATGCTACAGTGGGAACTTGTACCACTGCTGCAAGAACAGCTATCATTGCAACGATAAATCCAATATTAACCCCTTCTTTTACGGCTTGTGGGGCAACAACCACTTCTGTTCAGTTTACGTGGTTAGCCGTTACGGGTGCAACGGGTTATGATGTTTCCTATAAAGTAAATGCACTTCCGGCAGTAAATGTTGGTGCAATTGGCAATGTATTGACCTATGCAGTAACTCCGCTAGCCGCCGGGGACAATGTAGAAATTACAGTAACCCCAACAGGTGGAGCAGGGACTTGTTTCGTTTTCAATAAACAAATATGTACTGCTTCAAGTTGTGTTCCACCAACAATTACGGCAACAACTCCCAACAGTAGATGTGGAACCGGAACAGTTACTCTAGGAGCGGTGGCAAGTGCGGGAACGATTAATTGGTATGTAGCGGCTACAGGTGGAGTATCTTTGGGGACGGGAACATCGTTTGTTACACCAAGTATTTCTTCAAACACTACTTATTATGTAGATGCTACAGCTGGATGTACCACCACCGTGAGAACAGCGATTTTAGCAACTGTAAACACAATTCCAACAATTACGGGAACAACTCCCAACAATAGATGTGGAACCGGAACGGTTACACTGGGAGCAACAGCAAGTGCGGGAACTATTAATTGGTATGCAGCTAGTATAGGCGGAGTATCTTTGGGTACAGGAACATCGTTTGTCACTCCTAGTATTTCTTCAAACACCACTTATTATGTAGATGCTACAGTAGGAACTTGTATAACTGCTGCAAGGACAGCAGTTTTGGCAACTATAAACACAATCCCAACAATTACTGGAACAACTCCTGATAATAGATGTGGTACAGGAACAGTTACACTGGGAGCAACGGCAAGTGCGGGAACCATTAATTGGTATGCAGCGGCTGCAGGTGGAGTATCTTTGGGTACAGGAACATCATTTGTCACTCCTAGTATTTCTTCAAACACCACTTATTATGTAGATGCTACAGTAGGAACTTGTATCACTGCTGCAAGAACAGCGGTTTTGGCAACTATAAACACAATCCCAACAATTACGGGAACAACTCCCGACAATAGATGCGGTACTGGAACAGTTACACTAGGAGCAACGGCAAGTGCGGGAACCATTAATTGGTATGCAGTTGCTACAGGTGGAGTATCTTTGGGTACAGGAACATCGTTTGTCACTCCTAGTATTTCTTCAAACACCACTTATTATGTAGATGCTACAGTAGGAACTTGTATCACTGCTGCAAGAACAGCGATTTTGGCAACTGTAAACACAATCCCAACAATTACGGGAACAACTCCTAACAATAGATGTGGTACTGGAACAGTTACACTAGGAGCAACGGCAAGCGCGGGAACCATTAATTGGTATGCAGCTGCTTCAGGTGGAGTATCTTTAGGTACGGGCTCATCTTTTAATACCCAAAGTATTTCTTCAAATGCTACTTATTATGTAGATGCCACAGTAGGAACTTGTACCACTGCTGCAAGAACGGCGATTTTGGCTACAGTAAATAATACACCTTTATTAACAATTGGTTGTGATGCACTTGCAGTCACAGCCACTAGTGTCACTTTTACCTGGAATGCAATAGCGGGAGCAACAAGTTATGATTATAATTATGTAACAGCTGCGGGAGTTCCGGTTTCCGGATCGGTAGTAGCAGGTCCTACACCAACGCTTACCGTAAATGGTTTAACGCCTGGAGAAAATGTGGCTATATCAGTAATCCCCGTTGGAAGTTCTTGTCCTGTATGGGTGTTTGGAAACTGTGCTTCTCAAAACTGCCCTTCTCCAACTGTAGATGCAATTGCTAATATAACAGTTTGTGCTAATCAAACGGTAACAGTTCCAAGTTTTACAAGTACACCTGCGGGAGCAACATTTAAATGGGTGAGCAACAATGCTGCGATTGGTATTGCCTTAAGCGGGTCTGGAGATATTCTTTCGTTTATCGCCAAAAATGCAACAACTACTGTCCAAAAAGCCACAATTTCTGTAGCAGCAACAGATGCAGCAATTGGTTGTACGGGACCAACCTCAACATTTAATATTACTGTAAATCCATTGCCAACGGCTAGTATTTCTGGGACAAAATCAATTTGCTCCGGTACGGGAACTAATATAGTTTTTAACGGAACTCCAAGTTCCACCGTAACCTATACTATAAATGCAGGAGCGAACCAAACAATAGTTTTGGATGCGTTAGGAAATGCTACATTGGCAACGGGTAATTTAGCCACAGATACAGTTTACAGTTTGGTAAGCGTGCTGAATCCAGCAACCAATTGTGCTCAAAACCAGGCAGGAACGGCTACAATATCCATAAATCAATTGCCAACCGTAGTTATATCAGGAACTATAACAATTTGTTCAGGTAGCGGAGCGAATATAGATTTTGTTGGGACCCCAAATGCTACAGTTACCTATAAAATAAATGCAGGAGCAAACCAAATGATAGTTTTAGATGCATCAGGAAAAGCACAATTGGCTACGGGTAATTTAACTGCCGTTACATCATATAGTTTAGTAAGTGTGTTGGATTCAGCAACTACTTGCTCTCAAGTGCAGGCGGGGACGGTTACCATAGGAATAAATCCGTTACCAACTGTAATCATTTCAGGAACAACGACGATTTGTTCAGGAACTGGGGCGAACATTATTTTTTCAGGAACACCAGATGCAGTGGTAAGATACACAAAAGATGGCAACCCATTACTCTTAACGATTAAATTGGATGGATTAGGAAAAGCCACATTGGCAACTGGAAATTTAATCGCTACTACCGTTTATGATTTGGTGAGTGTGAGCGATGCTAATTTATGTTCTCAAACTCAAACGGGAACTGTAACCATAACTGTGAATTCAATTCCAACGGCAACAATTTCTGGCACAACGTCAATTTGTTCTGGTACAGGAACAAATATTACTTTTAATGGCACACCAAATGCCAAAGTAACTTATACTATAAATGCCGGTGCTAACAAAACGATAGTTTTAGATGCATCAGGAAGTGCGATATTGCCAACGGGTAATTTAGTTGCTGATGCAATTTATAATTTGGTAAGTGTGATTGATTCTTCATTGGCCTGTTCTCAAACTCTAGTGGGAAAGGCTACAATAACCATAAATCCACTACCAACTGCAACTATTTTGGGAACAATGGCTATTTGTTCAGGTACAGGAACAAATATTACTTTTACTGGAACTTCAAATGCCACGGTTACTTATAAGATTAATGCAGGTACAAACCAGACAATAGTATTGGATGCAACAGGAAATGCAACTTTGGCAACAGGAAATTTAATTGCCACTGCGGTTTATAGTTTGGTAAGTGTGCGGGATTTAATAACGACTTGTTCTCAAGCTCAAGCAGGAAATGCCACGATAACTATAAATCCATTACCAACAGTAACTATTTCAGGAACAACATCGATTTGTTCTGGTTCTGGAACGACTATTGTCTTTACAGGGACTCCTAATTCTACAGTCACTTACACTATCAATGCCGGCTTATACCAAACGTTACAATTGGATGGGGTAGGTAAGGCAATATTACCAACTGGAAATCTAATCGCTACCACCGTTTATGATTTGGTGAGTTTAACCAATAATACTACTTTATGTTATCAAACTCAAATAGGATCTGCTACTGTATCGATTAATCCATCACCAGTGGTGACAGCAACTCCAGCATCTCAAGTACTATGTTCTGGGGAACAAACGGGAATCTTGCTTACCAGCACCCTTGCCAATACAACATTTAGTTGGACAGTACTCTCTCAAATAGGCGCAACTGGCGCAACTGCAAATAGCGGTAGTGACATTTCACAAGTGTTAACCGCTACAGGAACCGCCTTAGGAAAGGTTACTTACAGTGTAGCATCAATTGCCAATGGCTGTTTTGGGAGTCCGATAACGGTTTCTATTGATGTTACTCCGTCGCCAAAAGCAACTGCAACACCAAATGCAAAATCGATTTGTTCAGGCGAGACAACCGCTATAGCCTTATCGAGCAGCACTGTTGGGACAACTTTTGATTGGAATGTAGTTCAAGTCAATGTGACTGGAGCGGTTGCAGGAACAGGCAGCACCATTGCACAGACGTTAAAGACTGTAATAAACAAACCAGGAGAAGTGGTCTACATTATTACACCAATCTTAAATGGTTGTCCAGGTTTACCAATATCTGTGGTGATTAAAGTGAATCCAATACCGGATGTCACAGCCAATCCAGCCCAAGAAACAATTTGTTCCGGGAATGCCACTTCAATCGCTTTGACTAGTAATGTTGTTGCTACAACCTTTGTTTGGTCGGTGACTCAAACGGGTGTAATTGGTGCGAATTCAGGAAACGGGAATATTATCGCTCAGACATTAAGTACGTCGGGTATCATTCCTGGGACGGTAGATTATACAATAACACCAGCGGTCAATGGTTGTTCTGGAATACCAATTACAGTAACAATTACGGTGAAGCCAACACCGGAAGTTTTCGGATCGGCGGGAACCACAATTTGTAGCGGAGAATCTCCTAAAGTCAATTTGTCACCTAATATAGTTGGAACGGTATTTAACTGGACAATAAACCCAACTGGCGTAATTGGAGCATCGGACGGAACAGGAGATACTATAGATCAAAATTTGGTGGCAGGAACAACTTTGGGAACAGTAATTTACACGGTAACGCCAACACTTAATGGTTGTACTGGAAAATCCATTAACATTGCCATAAAAGTAAACCCATCACCAGATCTTGCTATAGAAAATGGAGTTGTTTGTATCGAAACCACGGGAGTTGTAAAAAATGCCTATACTTTAACCACGAATTTAAGTGTTGCTACTTATGATTTTGAATGGTATTTGAATGGAGTACTTATTGATGGAGCCGTAAAAAATAGTTATGAAGCTCAATCAGCGGGAGACTATTCGGTAATTATAACACATAAAATAACGGGATGTATATCACAAGCTGCACATGCTACAGTTACAGAAACCAATCCAGTAAATTCATTAGTGGCCACTGTAACCGATGCTTTCACTCAAAATGCTACAATAACTGTGACTATGCCTACAGCCACAAATACATTCCTCTATAAAATGGATGATGGGGCTTTTCAGGATTCCAATATATTTACAGGAGTAAGTAGCGGAGTGCATACTATCACAGTAGTAGATACGGACGGTTGTACGGACTTAACTCAAGATTTGAGGGTTATAGATTATCCAAAATATTTTACTCCTAACGGAGATGGTTTTAATGATACTTGGAATATTGAGGGATTGAATGATCAATTGGATGCTAATATTTATATATACGATCGCTACGGAAAATTGGTTAAGGAAATCACCACCGCAGGGCAAGGATGGGATGGAACTCATAACGGACAAGCTTTGCCAGCAACGGATTATTGGTTTACGGTAAATTATTTGGAAACAAATGTCAATAAATTATTTAAATCGCATTTTTCATTAAAAAGGTAAATACTATTTTGATTCAAAAAAACAGCTTCCATTTTGGGAGCTATTTTTTTTAAATCAATTTGCGTATGTAGAAACCAATTTTCATCAATCAAATTCTACCCAACCGTAAAAATTATGTCATTTAATCATTAAATTAAGTCAACGGCAATTGAAGCAAATATTGTAGTAGATTCAAAAGTTTATTGGTATTAATCCCATATCCCCAAGTGGGTTTAATTGGTTTTTTGTAAATAGTAGTGCTATGGAGAGTCCGAAAAATAATGAAGCATTGTTATTCAATAAGTGAAAAGTTATTTTACCAACCCATAAAAACCATTCCGCTACCACAGAGGAATAGCGTTAAACCTCCCAAAGCATGTATGTATTTTTCCAGTTTCTCCGTTTTGAAAAATGAAATACTGTAATAGCCTAATACCACCATGGTAATCATAGTGAGTAATGTGAAGCTCGTGTAGACAATTATGAGTAGTGCCATTCCATGCCAGGAATGTTGTGCTGCTGGGAAAAATAATAGCGGAATCATGGGTTCGCAAGGCCCTAATAAAAAGATGATGAACATGACCCAAGGGGTCACTTTATGTCTTTCGGTTGATGAAACTGCTTGCCCATGTTGGTGTTCGTATACATACATATCGCCATCTTCGTAAGTGTCAAAATGTTTGTGGGATTTGTTTTTGTAGGCTCGAAGTACCCCCCAAATTCCATACACCAAACCAAAGAGCAACATGACCCAGCCTGCAATACCACCTCTCACGCTTTCAAGCCAGGAAATTTTTGATAAATTCCAACCAATAGCAGCGCCACCAAGTCCCAATAAAACAGAACTCCATACATGACCACAGCCACAAATGATGGTCCATGAAAGTGTTTTTGAAAAACTCCATCCTCTAGATTTTGATAAGGATATGAATGGCATATAGTGATCTGGTCCCGTAACTGTATGCAGACAGGCAATTGTGATGGCTGCAGTAATTAATATTTGGAACTCATGCATGGATATCCGTTTTTAATGTTGCTACTAATGAAGCAATATGTTTCAAACAATCGTACAATTGCTCTGCTTTATATCCCAATATCCTAACGATAATTCCGTTAGACGGAGTTGTAGAAACACCAAAATCAATTGCTATTTGCTGTTGTAGAAATTCATATATGGTATCAGTAAATTCATTTATAGGAATGGTTTCATGGATTATGATTAAACTCGCCTGATGGGTAAAACCTCCCAGATGTCCCATTGAATTAGGATCCATCAGCAAGGGCTGTATCAACACATTTTCTTTGATGATGAGTTTGTTGTTTAGGAATAGTTCCGTGCTGTTGTGATACTTTGAAAACGTAAAAACTTCTCCTTTCAATTTTCTGCCACAGGTTAGTATTTCGCCCCAAATAAGTTTACAATTGGTGCTGAGATAAATTTTATTCTTTGCCTTAAATATTGAATTCTCATGAGGAACTGATGGATGTGGCAAGTACGTAAATGAAGCATTGTCTTGCAAATGAACCTCCATAGTTTGTTTTGCACCTTTTACCATATTGAATAGTCGCTGATAGGATTGGGTATGCAATTGTAATACCCCGTTTTCAATGACATCAATTCTCATTTCGTATTCGTCTTCATCCAAAATACCTGGAGAGGAACTCATCAGCATTAAATGCAATTGCTTTGCAGTTTTATCTTCTGTTATGTTCATCACTTTAAATGGGGGCGAAAAATAGCAGTTTCCCAACTGGGTTAAGCCATTCCTTAATGTGGTTTGGATGTGCAGTTTTGCTTTCATCGCAATAATTTTGGTTCCTCCACTTCTTCCAATAAGGCATATTTTTGTATCCAACCGATAACGTCATCCAATCCTTGTAGACTCATCAAATTGGTAAATATAAAAGGGTTTCCATTCCGCATTTTTCTTGCATCACGTTCCATGACACCGAGATCGGCATTGACATAAGGCGCCAAATCAATTTTATTAATGACTAACAAATCACTTCTGGTAATTCCGGGTCCACCTTTACGAGGAATTTTATCGCCTTCGGCAACATCAATAACAAAAATGGTTACATCGGCTAAATCGGGGCTGAATGTAGCGGATAAATTATCACCACCACTTTCAATAAAGATAATTTGGATGTCAGCGAAACGTTCAGCCATTTCTTCCACAGCTTCTAAATTCATACTTGCATCTTCCCGAATAGCCGTGTGCGGACAGCCTCCAGTTTCCACTCCAATAATGCGTTCTTTGGGCAATAAACTGTTTTGCGTTAAAAACTCCGCATCCTCTTTAGTATAAATATCATTGGTAATAACGCCAAGGCTATAATCCTTTGCCAGCTTTCGGCTTAATCTTTCAATCAAAGCGGTTTTACCAGAACCAACGGGCCCGGCAACTCCAATTTTTATATAATTTCTTTCGATCATTTATAATTTAATAATTACTATTTATAATTAACTAGGACATGTATAATCTCGAATACAGTTTTTCGTGTTGCATGCTTTTGATGTCGAAACCGGAACAACATAAGCCAATCAAATCTTCATCCGGTATTAAAGTTTGTTGTGTTAATTCAGCGATTAAATCCTGAACAGAAAACAAAATCTCTTGTCCGCTTTGCTGACTTAAAGGCACCAACTTCACCGCATTGGTAACAAATCCTACCGCGGCATTGTAATAGAATCCACTCAAAGCGTCAGGTTTTGGAATGTTTAGCGCTTGGGAATACAAACCAAAAGCAATGCAGTAATGGCCAACTGCTTTTTGACTTTTTATTGCTTTCGCATAAGAATCAATCAATTCACTTTTATTCAAGGGTTGAAAAATCTTCATTAACCGGATGCCTAATTTATTGCTGGCTATTCGCATTTCTTTGGGAAGTTTTACCGCTGTACATTCGGCATCCAAAAAAAGTATTTTTTGCAAGTCATTTTTGCTTGCAGCTTCATAGACTAAGGAAACAAAAGCGGCATCGGTGTATTGTAAATTTTGTGATAACATTTGAACAACAAATTCTTTTGCACTTGCCGTATCCTTAACCAAACCTTGTTGGGTATACGTTTCCAAACCAGCCGAATGGGAAAATCCACCAATAGGCAAGTTAGGATCCGTTAAATGCAATAAAGAAAGTAAAGCCTTATTCATTGGTTGTAGTGAGCTTCATGATTTTAGAAAAGAGGGTTTCGTTACCACTGCTATGTGGTGTAACCGATGTTTTAAGTGGCTGTAGCAATTTGCGTTGTTCTTGTTTTACGATATAACCTTGAGCGGTTAATAATTGATATAAAGGCATTTCTGAAGGCACTAACAATTCCTCATTCTCAAAAAAGAGCGGTAAATGTTTGTTGCCAATTTCATAGCAAATGCTGGCCATTTCGAACATATTTTTTGGAGCAACGACTAAACATTCACATGGCAAAACTTCTATAGCGATAATCGTTTTTTCGTCTTCAAACAGGATATCGCCTTGTGTTAAAGACGGATTTTCTTGTAAAAATTTAAGAGCAACCTCCTGACCCGAGTTGGTTTTTTTTCTTTGAATCCGTTTATTGGTTTCAAACCATTGCAATGCAAGCCAATCAATGGTTTTATGATTGATAAGGTGTTTGTTGATATTGCCAATTTTTTGTTGAATAAGCATTACTGAATACTATAATTTTGTAACGGTATAAAAATTTTGGTCTAAAATAAAAAATACCGTTGTGTTAAGGGTAATTCTTTCATGGGTTCGCAAGTGATAACAACACCATCTACTTTTACTTTGTAGTTTTCTGGGTTTACCTCAATTTGTGGTGTGGCATCATTGTGAATCAAATCTTTCTTAGAAATGTTTCTGCAATTTTTCACGGGCAAAATCATTTTCTGCAAACCATAACCTTGTACCACATTTTTATCCAACGATAATTTAGAAACAAAGGTAGCGCAGGTATTGTATAAAGCTTTACCGCTTGCACCAAACATGTGTCGGTACATGACAGGCTGTGGAGTAGGGATAGAGGCATTCGGATCGCCCATTTTGGCAGCAATAATCATTCCTCCCTTAATCATCATTTCTGGTTTTACGCCAAACATAGCTGGTTTCCATAATACAATATCGGCTAATTTCCCAGCTTCAATAGATCCAACATATTCACTAATACCATGCGTAATGGCTGGATTGATAGTGTATTTAGAAACATATCTTTTTACTCGGAAATTATCATTGTCATGGCCTTTGTCTTCTTCCAATGCGCCACGTTGTACTTTCATTTTGTGGGCAGTTTGCCAAGTACGTGTAATGACTTCGGCTACTCGACCCATAGCTTGCGAATCAGAACTCATCATACTAAAAACCCCCATATCATGCAAAATATCTTCTGCCGCTATGGTTTCAGGGCGAATGCGACTGTCGGCAAACGCAACGTCTTCAGGTACATTTTTATCCAAGTGATGGCAAACCATTAGCATGTCCAAATGTTCATCAATCGTATTTACTGTAAATGGTCTTGTTGGATTGGTGGACGACGGCAACACATTAGGGTACATTGCTGCTTTGATAATATCAGGGGCATGACCACCCCCAGCACCTTCAGTATGGAAGGTATGGATTACGCGTCCATTGATGGCATTCATGGTGTCTTCTAAAAATCCACCTTCATTTAAAGTATCGGTATGAATGGCAATTTGGATGTCGTGTTTGTCGGCTATTTTAAGGGAAGCGTCTATAACAGCAGCCGTGCTTCCCCAGTCTTCATGGATTTTTAACCCCAAGGCACCCGCTTCAATTTGTTCTTCTAAAGGCTCAAGACTGGCACAATTCCCCTTGCCGAAAAATCCGAGGTTCATGGGATAGCCTTCGGCAGCTTCCATCATTTTTTGAATGTTCCAAGCTCCAGGTGTCACTGTTGTAGCATTAGTTCCATCTGCAGGTCCCGTTCCTCCTCCAATCATGGTGGTGATGCCGCTAAACAAAGCGTGATCGATTTGCTGCGGACAAATAAAATGGATGTGCGTATCAATACCGCCAGCCGTAGCAATTAATCCGGCACCGCCATGTACTTCGGTAGATGCACCTATAATCATATTTGGGGTAATACCATCCATAGTATCTGGATTGCCGGCTTTACCAATACCTACAATTTTTCCGTCTTTAATACCAATGTCGGCTTTCACAATGCCCCAATGATCCATAATCATGACACTAGTAATCACTAAATCCAACACCCCTTTAGCACGTGTGGCTCTGGCACTTTGCGCCATACCGTCTCGTATGGTTTTGCCTCCTCCAAACTTGGCTTCATCACCATAAACGGTATAGTCTTTTTCTATTTCTATAAACAATTCAGTATCACCCAAACGGACTTTGTCTCCCGTTGTAGGGCCATACATGTTGGCATATTTTATTCTGCTGATGCTTAAACTCATGGTTTGTTATTTTTGAATTGCGACACTTCCATTGACCAAATTATTGAATCCATAGATTTTCTTGGCTCCACCAAATTCTACTAACTCGACTTCTTTTTCTTCTCCGGGTTCAAACCGTACGGCAGTGGCAGCGGCAATATTCAATCGCATGCCTAAAGTCTTGCTTCTGTCAAATTGCATTTGGGAATTCACTTCAAAAAAGTGAAAGTGAGAGCCTATTTGTACAGGTCTGTCTCCTGTATTTGTTACTGCTATTTTTACGGTAGCACGACCAACATTCAGTTCAATGTTGTCTTCTTTTAAAATGTATTCTCCTGGAATCATAATCAATTTGGAATTAAATTAGGGATAGCTCCTTTATCGAATGGGGTCATGAACGGTTACCAACTTTGTACCGTCAGGAAAAGTACCTTCCACTTGGATGTCATGAATCATTTCGGCAATGCCTTCCATCACGTCTTTTTTGGTCAGTATGGTAGCTCCATACTGCATGAGTTCGGCCACCGATTTTCCATCACGAATGGCTTCCTGCAGCCGGGAACTAATTAATGCAATGGCTTCTGGATAATTCAATTTTAATCCTCTTGCTTTGCGCTTTTCAGCAAGTTCACCTGCAAGGTGCAGTAATAATTTTTCGGTTTCTCTAGGTGAAAGGTGCATGTAGTATACTATTTATTGTTTTATTTACTTTAAAAGTCTAAAAATAATAAAAAGTATACAATGATTATTCATTTGTTGGTGTTTTTTGACAGAATTTTTCAATTTTTAACGTTAAGTATTGTTTTTTAGGGGGGGGTAGTTTTTAATTTTAACATAATACTGCTGGTGAGCCGGGTGTTATTTGTGGTTGATTCCATTTAATTTCATTGTGAGTGTCTTTTTGTTCTTATCTTTTAATGCCAACTAAGTCAATATGTATAAGCTGAATTAGAAAATATTTAGAGTACAAAAAGGTAAGCTGCATTTTTATAATTATTAAATTCTTTCTTGGTTTTTAATTTAAGTTGGGATATTTTTTTTTGGATTATTCCACTTTTATATTTAGAATAGACTTAGCAATAAAAGACCTTTCAAGGTGCTGTTTTATTTAAAGTAATTGTGACTGAAAATGCTAAATTAACATTTTTTAAAAAATAAATATTTAATTCTTGGTAGTTTCGATTTTTAATATACCTTTGTCCTACGGAATTAGTCGAATTAAAAAATAATAATACATTATTAATCTACTCTATTTTGAAGAAGATCACAAACATATCCAATTTAATGATGCGACAATATACTGCGTTTGGTAACTCATGCCGAATGTGTTGTTGCTGTTAAGACTCTTCAATTATAATTTGTTATTTATTAGTAAAAATCAGATTCAAAGAAATTTAGGAATAAATTATTTTGATTTTATCTGAAAAAAATTCCACAAATCCATGTCAATATTCAGTATTAAATAAATATGGAGACGAACTTATTATAGTTCGCTTCTCAAAAAAAAGCAAGTTCGCTTTTTCATGATGTGTAATCAAAAAATAGTAATAATTAAAAATAAAAAAATGAAACGAATGTGTTGTAGGTAATAAAAAAAAGCCATTTCTGCTGGAACAGAAATGGCAGGCTTAAAAAAAAATGTTAATCTCTAAAAGGAAGTGAAAATTGAAATTCTCAGTTTTCAGCGTCCTTATTTATTAAACCAAAACAAAGTAATGAAAAAAAAATTAAATAGATACACATGGTTATGCATTTTGCTAATTTCAATAGGAATTAATGCTCAAGAAACCAAACCGCTTATCCAGTCAAAACTCGATGGAAAAGTAGTCGATCAAATAACAAATGAACCTATTATAGGGGCATCTATAACCATTAAAGGAACGACGCATTCAGTAACAACAGATGCAGAAGGGAAATTTTATTTCCAAACAGGGCAAAAATTCCCTTATACCTTGATAGTAAGTTATATTGGGTATAAAAAAACAGAAGTAATTGTAGATGGAAGTCCAACGATTATTAATTTGAAGCAAGATATCCAAGAACTCAACGAGTTAGTAGTTGTAGGTTATGGCTCTCAAAAAAGAAAGGATATTACAGGTGCCGTTTCCTCGGTTCCAAAAACAAACCTAAATCAAGTTACTTCTTCTGCAGACAATTTATTGAGAGGTGCCGTAGCAGGGGTTGTAGTTACTCAAAGTTCAGGACAACCTGGTGCCAGTTCTAGTGTTCGTATACGGGGAGGAAATTCTATTACGGCAGGTAACGAACCACTTTATGTCATAGACGGAGTATTGATTTATAATGACAATAACAATGGTACGGCTGGTGTGGTTAATGCCGGAGCAGGAGTTAACGTATTGTCAACCATTAACCCTAATGATATTGAGTCTGTTGAGGTGCTAAAAGATGCTTCAGCTACAGCGATTTATGGATCACGTGGTGCTAATGGTGTGGTACTTATTACTACTAAAAAAGGAACCAAAGGACAAGATATTATTTCGTTCCAGACGTATTATGGTACACAAAAAGTATCTAAAAAACTAGATCTTCTTAATGCTTCACAATGGGCTAGTTTGCGTAACGATGTTCAGGCAAGTATAGGGCAAACCCCTTCATTTTCTCCTGCTCAAATAGAAGCGCTTAAATCTTCAGGTGGTCATGACTGGCAATCGGCACTTTTTAGAAATGCTCCAGTTCAAAATCACCAATTGACCTTTTCGGGTGGTGATGATCGTTCTCGATATGCAGTTTCTACAGCCCTTTTTGATCAGAAAGGAATCGTGATTGGATCTGACTTCAAACGAATTTCGCTGCGCGCCAATTACGAAAGAAATTATTCTCAAAACTTTAAATTTGGAATAAATACCAATTACACTAATTCAGTAGCAAATGGTGTAGGGTCTAATGGCGGTGCAGCAGCCGGCAGACAACCGAATCCTATTGTTGTTGCCTTGTTAACGGCTCCAGTAGTTCCTATTAAAAATGCTGACGGAAGTTATAATGTAACCCAAAACCCTTATGCAACCTCTGTGAATGGTTATGTATCCAATCCAATTAATGATTTGGAAAACACCATTAATGAGACCAAAATTAATAGAATTTTGACTAGCTTGTTTGGTGAATATAAAATTAACAAAGAAATTACGGCTAAAGTTGCTGTTAGTGGAGATGTGATTAATACCAAACAAAATTATTTTGCACCAGCCAATACCACAAATGGAGCTGCAACTAAAGGATTAGCTTCCGTTGGTAACAGATCGGTAAGTTCGGTATTGAATGAAAATACCTTGAATTACAATACCCGTTTTGGAAACGACCACAAGTTTTCTGCTTTGGCAGGATATACGCTTCAATATACACAAGGAGAGGTGGTTAATGCAGGAGCCAATACTTTTGTAAATGATGTCAATACTTTTAACGCTTTGCAAGACGGTGTGGCTGTGAAACCTTACAGTGATGCTTTCGAAAGCGTGTTGAAATCATGGCTGGCCAGAGCAAATTATTCTTATAAAGGACGATACAATCTTACCGTGTCAGCACGTGCCGATGGTTCTTCAAGATTTGGTTCAAAATCACTTTGGGGATATTTCCCGTCAGCAGGTTTTTCTTGGAACATTACCGAAGAAGATTTTGCTAAAAACATAAAGGGTGTCGATGATATTAAATTGAGATTAAGCGCAGGAACAACAGGAAATCAAGAAATTGGAAATTACCTTTCCTTGGCTTCAATAGGTTCTGTTAATTATAGTTTTGGTGGTGTGATACAAACAGGATTGGTTCCCACTCGTTTGGCAAATCCGGATTTGAGATGGGAAAAAACCACTCAATATAATGTTGGTTTAGACTTGTCATTATTGGATAGAAAAGTAAATTTCGTTTTTGATGCTTACTACAAAAAAACAAACGATTTACTTATAAATGTACCTGTTCCATTGACTTCAGGATTTGCCACCGTTCTTCAAAACATTGGAGGTGTTGAGAATAAAGGGATTGAAATTGGTTTAATAACAGAAAACATAAAAACAGAAAATTTCTCTTGGAATTCGAACCTTGTGTTTTCAGCCAATAAAAATAAAGTGGTTGAAATTGGAAATGGTGTTAATCAATTTTTTCCGGTAGTTCCAAACGGTTCTTTGTTGCAACAACAACCTGTGACCGTAAAAGTGGGAGAGCCTCTTGGTACTTTTTGGGGATACAAAACCAATGGTATTTTTCAAACCCAAGAAGAAATCAATACCCAACCTAAAATAAACAGTCTTGCCAATACAAAAGTAGGAGACAGAAAGTATGTGGACACTAATGGAGACGGAATCATCTCGGCTGCCGACAAAGGTAGTCTAGGAAGTTCACAACCTAAATTTGTTGGAAGTTTCAGTAACACGATTTCGTATGATAACTTCGATTTGAATGTTTCTTTCCAGGGGTCTTATGGAGGTAAAATATTTAACGCCTTGAACCAACAATTAGAAATTTCTACACTTGGAACGAATGCCGCTGCTACTTTGGAAGACCGTTGGACTGCTACCAATCCAAGCAATGAAATACCTAGAGCGTCAAGTTCACCTTTGGGAATTGTTTCAGAACGCTACGTGGAAGACGCATCCTTTTTGAGATTAAAACAGATTACTTTAGGCTACACATTGCCTAAAAGTCTTTCTTCAAAAATAGGAACGAAGAGCATCAAATTATATGTATCTGCCGAAAACTTGATTACCTGGACTAAATATACGGGCTACGATCCAGAGGTAAGTTCTTATGAACAAAATAATTTATATCCCGGAATTGACTTTGGTGCTTATCCAAATTCTAAAACATTCATCTCGGGGTTGAACGTAACTTTCTAAGTAAAATTTAAAAAAAAATGAAAAAAATAATCACATTCCTATTAAGTGCCACTCTATTAGTTTCGTGCACCGAATTAGAGGTAACGCCTACCTCTTTTATTACCAAAGATAAGTTCTTCAAAACGCAGGATGATGCTGTTGCCAGTGTTACGGCAGTCTATGCTTCTTTGAATATTGAACCAGGCGAACAAAGTCTATTTGGGAGAAATTTATATTTCCTTACCGATATGGCTTCTGATTATGCAGCTGCTGGAGTTTCTGCAACGAATCCTCAAGTTAGGGCATTGAGTAGTTTGACTCACGATGCCACTTCAGATCGTGTGCAATTGGCTTGGCGCCAAATTTATAACGGAATCAACAGAGCCAATGTGGCGATTGACAATATCCCAAATGTGCAAGGTACTGATGCTGTCAAAACCAGATTGATCAATGAAGCCAAATTCATTAGAGGTCTGTTGTACTTTCAAGCAGTTCGTCTTTGGGGTGGAGTTCCATTGGTATTGCACGAACCTACTTCCATCAATGTGGAAAGTCTAAAATCAAAAAGAGCGACCGTAGACGAGGTTTACACACAAATTATTTTGGACTTGAAGGATGCTGAAGCTTTGCCATCGACCTATACGGGAGCGAATGTAGGTCGTGCTACTTCGGGAGCCGCAAAAGCTATTTTGGCCAAAGTATATTTGACCAGAAAAGATTGGCCAAATGCTATCCTAAAAGCGAAGGAAGTTATTAATGGTGGTTACGGATATGCACTTTTCGAGAATTTCGCTGACGTGTTCAATAAAACGAAGAAGAACGGAAAAGAACACATTTTTTCGGTTCAATTCGAGCCGAACCAAGCATCCAACGGGTCAAGCGGAAGTACTTTTCAGGCTACCTCTTTTACAGGATTTACTGCCACGGAACCAGCAGATATTATTTCGGACGTAACCTTGTTTTATAACATCTATGCAACAGGAGATGTCAGAAGAGACGTGAGTTATACCAAACAATTATTGAATCCTGCCACCGGAACACTTTATACTTTTCCAAAACCGATTTTTAGTAAATATCTTGACGTTACTAATTTGGCTTCGCCACAAAATGTGGCTATTAATTTTCCAATTATTCGTTATGCCGACGTTCTATTGTCTTTAGCAGAAGCGATTAACGAGAAAGACGGAGCAACTGCAGAGGCTTTGGAATTGGTAAATCAAGTAAGAAGAAGAGCTTTTGCCAAACCAATCAATACGCTGGATGTAACAGTAGATTTGGCAGGACTTACCGATGTTCAATTGAGGGAAGCCATTCGAGAAGAGCGCAAAAAAGAATTTGTTCAAGAAGGACAACGTTGGTATGACTTGGTTCGTTGGGGAACTTTGGTTACCGAAGTAAAAAAAGTAACTGCAAAAAACACGGTTTCAGAACGTAACAATTTGTATCCAATTCCTCAAAGTGAGCGAAATATTGACCCAGTTGGGTTACAACAAAATCCAGGTTATTAATTTATAAAAAGATAAAAAATGAAAAATTTTAAAAAAAATGAAAAATTAAAAAGTCCTAAAAAAGGGCTTTTACTTACCGCTTTGCTGGTTGCTCAATTTGGTTTTTCCCAAAACAAACCTGATGCTAACTACAAAGGCGTTATTGGTAAAACTTTGGCCGAATCTAAAGAATATTGGCCAGAACCCGTAAAAGCTCCCGCTGGAGCACCCAATATTGTTTGGATTTTGCTGGATGATGTGGGATTCGGGGCTAGTAGTGCTTTTGGTGGCTTGATACAAACCCCAACTTTTGACGCTTTGGCCAATAATGGGTTGCGATACACCAATTTTCACACCACAGCCATTTGTGCACCAACTCGAGCCGCATTATTGACGGGAAGGAATTCAGGAAAAGTACACGTTAGTGGTTTTTCGCATACTATTTTATCGGCAGGTTTCCCGGGTTGGGATGGAAGAATTCCATCGGACAAAGGAACTGTTGCCGAAATCTTGAGAGACAACGGATATAATACTTTTGCCGTGGGTAAATATGGAGTAACTCCCGATGAAGACGCCACCGATGCTGGACCATTTGACCGTTGGCCAACCGGAAAAGGATTCGATCATTTCTTTGGTTTCTTGGGATCGCAAACCGATCAATACAATCCAGATTTGATAGAAGACCAAGCCCACGTAAAACCAGACGGACGCCATTTAACCGATCAAATTACCGATAAAGCTATTGGTTATATTACCAAACAACAAAAGGCAGCACCAGGAAAACCATTCTTTTTGTATTATGCACCGGGAGCTGTTCACGCACCACATCAAGTAGCACAAGAGTGGAGTGACCAGTACAAAGGAAAATTTGATGAGGGCTGGGATGTATACCGCGAAAAAGTATTGGCCAACCAAAAGAAATTGGGAGTAATTCCTGCTAATGCGATATTGCCGGAACGCAATCCGCTCATTACGGAATGGAAAAAACTAACACCAGACCAAAAGAAAGTGTATGCTAGATTCATGGAAGTGTATGCGGGATACCTGACTTATACGGATCACGCCATCGGAAGAGTCGTGAATTATTTGAAAGAGACCAATCAATTGGACAACACCTTGATTTTTGTTGCCATTGGTGATAATGGAGCCAGCAAAGAAGGAACTTTGCAAGGTACAATTAGCCAAAATCTTTTTGCCCAAGGCGTGTCTGATGAGCAAAATCTTCAGGATAATTTGAGTAAAATAGGAGAAATTGGTACAGCCAAAGGCCTAAATACTAATTTTCCTTTAGGTTGGGCACAAGCCACCAATGCCCCTTTCAAAAATTGGAAACAAGATGCACATTCAGAGGGAGGAACGCGCAATCCATTGATTATTCATTATCCAAAAGGGATCAAGGAAAAAGGAGGGATTAGAAACCAATACAGTCACGTGACGGACATTCTTCCTACCACATTGGAAATAGCAGGAATCAAAGCCCCAGAATTTATTCGTGAAATCAAACAAGATAAAATTCAAGGCTCTTCTTTGTATGCTTCGCTAAATGATGCCAAAGCCGAATCATTGCACAAAGTACAATACTATTATATTTTCGGAAACAGAGCCATTTACAAAGATGGTTGGAAAGCTGCTGCGGCGCATCTTCCGGATTCTTTTGCTGTAAAAAAATCATTAGGCAAGAACGAAGTGCCAGTGGCTAGTAATTTTGACAAAGATGTTTGGGAATTGTACAACTTGAACGAAGATTTTAACGAGCGCAATAACTTGGCTAAAAAGTATCCTGAAAAATTGGAAGAACTTAAAAAATTGTTTGACGAACAAGCCAAAGAGAACAATCTTTATCCCTTAATCGATTGGCAAGATGTGTATGGCAGAAGAATTCACAACACCGCAACAAATAAAGGTAAAAACCTTCAAGATCTGATTCAACAAGTAACAAAACCTGGAGAAACTCATTAATGAAAATTTAGAATTCAGGTCTTTTTTTTAACATAAAAGACCTGATTCTTTTAAAATATAATATATATGAAACTAATAGATTTTCAAATAATAGGAAAAAAAATTGTCGTTGGGATAATCATTTTTTTGGTTCCGCTAATCATTTTGGCAGGAAGTTTAACATTAGTAAATCAAATTTTAAGATAAGAAATTATGCAAATAGATCCAAGTTTAAAAATTAAAATAATAAAAGATATCAGCGTGAGTCTTTTAATTTATTCCTTGCCAGTATTGGCCATTTACCTCTATTTTAAGTTCAATGATGGGGCATTGTTAGAAAGTCATGTAAGTTTGCCACCTTTCTTAAAAATTGTACAACCGGCTTTTGAGCATCTTAAAACCTGGGGATTAACAGCCGTTTTACTAGGTTTAGGTGTAATTGAATTCATCTTTGGTCTTTATGATAACAAATGGACATCTAGCGAGCGTAAAGTCGACATTGTTTGTTTTTTGGCCCCCAAATTACTTTTACCACCCATAATTGCCTTCTTTAGTTTGAAAATATTGCCTTTAGTTGTTCCCAATTTTGAAAACGCACTTTCATGGGTTCCTTTTTGGGGAGGCTTTTTTCTAATTGCCATTGCCGATGATTTGACCCAATATTGGTACCACCGTTTGCATCACCAACTTCCTTTTTTATGGTTGTTTCATAGAACTCATCATTCAGCTCCATATATGGGGATGGCGATGGCTTCTCGCCAAAATTTTATATATACAGTATTATTTTCCCAGATTTATCTAACGGCTACGTTGGCTTATTTTGGCTTGGGATTGCCGGCTTTATTTGTGACTGTTTTAAAAAGCATTATCACTTTATCGGCACATTCGAGCATAGCTTGGGACAAACCATTTTACAAATACAAAGTTTTGCATCCAGTTGCTTGGGTTTTAGAGAGAGTAATTTCGACACCAGCCACACACCATGCGCATCATGCAGACACAACTGGAGATGGAGTAGGGAATTACAAAGGAAATTTTGGAAACATGTTTTTTATCTGGGACATTATATTTCATACTGGAATAATTACACGTCAATTTCCAAAAACTTACGGATCAAAATCATACAAACAAGAAGAATGGTATGCTCAATTGCTTTGGCCAATATTCAAATCCAGCAAGGAAGGAAGTCCATTGGCTAGAAGATAATGGAGTATTGGGTAGAGTCTCCATAACAACCTAACTTTTTAAATCATAAAAGATGAAAAATTTTCTAAAAAATAGTATCGCAATGCTAGCCTTGTTTATAACAGTTGGCGCTTTTGCCCAAACCCCAAATGCATTCACATTGCACTTGGATGCTTTTTATGCCAAAATAAAAAGCCAAAAAAATCCACAGATTATTGATGCTCGAAGCCCCGAAGAGTTTGCGTTGAACCATATTGATGGAGCACTTAATTTTTACTTACAAACGGAGAATTATGCCAAATATGTAGCGGCATTGGACCAATCAAAACCAGTATTTATTTATTCGATTGGAGCAGGAAGAAGTGGTGAATTAGCCAAAGAATTGTTGAAAAACGGTTTTTCGAATGTACACGATTTAGAAGGAGGGATTGCCGCTTGGATAGGGGGAGGAAAGCCTTTTTACACCAATTTGAAAAGCAAATTATCCTTAGAGGAATACCAAAAAATCATAGCTGACAACAACATTGTTTTGGTCGATATAGGTTCTCGCTATTGTGGGGCTTGTAAAAAAGTGAAACCTGTTTTGGAAACCATCAGGGCTCAATATGGAATCAATTTAAAAATAGTGGAAATTGATTTGGAAGAAAGTCCGCAGGTGATAGCCGATTTGAAAACAGTTAATGTATTCCCTACCTTGATTTTATACCAAAAAGGTAAAATTGCTTTCAAAAAAGACGGTTTGGGAGATTTGAATAAAGACGTTGATTTGGCTTTAGTCCCAAAATAATACTTTAATTGCCAGAGTCTTTTATAGTTTTTTGCCCGAAAAGGGATTTCATATTGTGGTGATATGGAGTCCCTTTTTTATTTTATGTCTGTTTTTAAATGTGACAGTTGTATATTTTTTTTAAAAAAAATAGTGGTGTTAATTCATTGTATTTTAGTTTTTTAAATGGTGTAATGATTTTGATTTCTATATGGAATTAAAAAAACAGAAACCAAAATTTGGTAGTTCGTATTTTTAACATATATTTGTTCTATAAAATTAATAGAGTTAATAAGTTTAAAAATGTCTAAAGCTTTCCTTTTTTGCATTGAATTTTAAAACATTAATCCCGTTAAAGGAGATTAAAATCAATACTTGAATAAATGAACCTAAAAATAATTAGTTTAATTGTTGCCTTTATTTTGTCTAGTTTATATTCCGCTTTTGGTCAGGAAAAAAAGGTTTTAGTTGCTGCTACTACAACCAGCTGTGAAGCGATGTGCAAGGCTAATACTTCCAAAAAAGCCTTGTTGTTGCAATCCATTGGGAAAAAATCCAAAGAAAATTCGACTACTTCAAACAATGAAATGGTTTGGATTTCGGGAGGGGAGTTTAGTATGGGAACCAACGATTATCCCGATGCAAAACCCGTTCACAAAGTGAGTGTCAAAGGCTATTGGATGGACGAACACGAGGTAACAAATGCCCAGTTTGCCGCTTTTGTGAAGGCAACCAATTATATAACCATCGCTGAAAGACCATTGGATGCAAAGGATTATCCGGGTGTTCCGCTGGAAAATCTTGTGCCGGGTTCGGCAGTATTTGTGCCGCCAACAGAGAAAGTGGCATTGGACAACATCCAGCAATGGTGGCAATACGTTCCGGGAGCGAGTTGGCAACATCCGTCAGGACCGGAAAGTAGTATTGTGGGACTCGAAAATAATCCTGTTGTGCAAGTTAGTTATTTGGATGCCAAGGCTTATGCCGAATGGGCAGGAAAACGATTGCCAACCGAGGCGGAGTGGGAGTTTGCCGCCAGAGCGGGAAGACCGCATACCAAATATTATTGGGGAACGGAATTGAAACCCAACGGTAAATGGGTGGCGAATATTTTTCAAGGAACTTTCCCAAACAACAACACGGCCGAAGACGGTTTTGCAGCCGCAGCTCCAGTCAAATCTTTTCCGAAAAACCCTTTTGGAATCTATGATTTGGAAGGCAATGTATGGGAATGGTGCAGCGATTTATACCGAGACGATTATTATAAAGATAGTACTAGTGATAATCCAGCAGGTCCTTCAACCAGCAAGGATCCCGAAGAACCGGGAGTGGAAAAACACGTTCAAAGAGGTGGTTCCTATTTGTGCAGCGACCAATATTGCATTCGCTACGTGGCAGGAAGTCGCGGCAAAGGAGAAACGACAAGTGCCTGCAGTCATTTGGGATTTAGATGCGTGAAAGATTGAAAATTTAACTATTGGAGGTAAAACAACAGTCAGACTTTTTTAAACACAATCATTTAATCGTTCAATTTTTTAATCTTTTAATTTAAAAATAATGTCACAAAAAACGAAACAATTCAGCATTCACGAAGATTGGACGGTAGTCATTCTGGGTTTCCTGGTTATCGGAATTTCTCTTTTTCTTTATCTTCCAACGGTTCCCGTATTCAAATGGTCCAACGGAGCAGATTTAGTGGGTGATGTGCTGGCTTTCGAGAATTTGAAAACCTTGCTCGTTCAATTTGTCTATTTTATTTCCATCGGGAGCATTGGTATTTTTCTGGTGGGGAAATCGGTCAAAAACTTTTTGTTGGGATTTCCAGCAGTTTATCTGTTGACCGTTGTCGCTTTGATTCTTGCCGGAAACACTTTCGTGAAAGGACTCAATTTGGAGGCCGTGATTTTTAGTTTGATAATCGGTTTGTTCATTGGTAATTTTTTCAAGCTTCCCGAATGGTTTAAGACAGCACTTTCCACCGAGATTTTTGTAAAAATAGGGCTGGTATTGTTGGGAACCAGCGTCATTTTTTCGGACATCTTGAAAGCGGGTTCTTTGGGATTGATACAAGCTTTGGTGGTGGTTTTGTCGGTTTGGTATTTTGCTTTTTGGTTGTGTAAAAAACTGAAAGTCGATGACGAACTGGCGTTGATGATTTCCAGTGCGGTTTCCATTTGTGGCGTTTCGGCTGCGATTGCGACTTCGGGTGCCATTAAAGGTGATTCCAAAAAATTGTCTTACGTCATTTCGATGGTGTTGGTAACGGCCATTCCGATGATGATTTTTATGCCCATTATTGCCAAATATTTCCACTTTTCCGAAGAAGTGACTGGTGCTTGGTTAGGCGGTAGTATCGATACCACGGGAGCAGTTGTGGCTTCGGGTTCATTGGTGGGCGAAACCGCCTTGAAAATTAGCACAATCGTGAAATTCTCTCAAAATGTATTGTTGGGAATTGCCGCTTTTGCCATTTCGGTTTATTGGACTTATACCCAAAATAAATCGGCGGAAGCTGTGGAATCCAAACCTACTTTGAAGGTGATTTGGGAGCGTTTCCCCAAGTTTGTCATTGGTTTTATTGCTGCTTCCTTGATTTTCTCTTTCTTGATTGCTCCAGAAGTCAGGGATGGAGTGAAAGACAGTTTGAAGAATTTGCAAGGGCTTTGGTTTGCTTTGGCTTTCACCAGTATTGGATTGGAAACCAACTTCAAGGATTTGTTCTCCAACAACAGCAAAAAACCGTTGTACGCCTTCTTGATAGCGCAGTCGTTCAATGTGGTTATTACGCTCATAATCGCCTTTTTACTGTTCGGAAAATGATTTGGCACTAATTTAAAAACACACAATTATGAACCCATTTTATAAAGAAATAGCGAGACAACATCAAAACTTTTTGGTGCTTCCAAAGAAAAAAACGATCCATCAATTCATCGACGAATTGTTTACGGTTTTGTTTTCCAACACCTCCAGATCATTGTCTGATTTGAATATTATCGAAAATAAATTTGTCGAATTGGAAATACAGTTCAATGAATTAGTTTTGGATTTTGAACCTAAAAACGACAAAAGTTTGGAGCAAACCAAAACGTTTTTTTCGGCCTTGCCCAATTTGCATCGAAAGGCATTGAACGATGCCAAGACTATTTTTGCCAAAGACCCGGCCGCCAAATCCTTGGAAGAAGTTTTGTATTCCTATCCCGGATTTTTTGCCATAGCGATTTATCGGTTTTCAAACCAAATTTGGAGGCAGGATTTAAAATTGTTGGCACGAACCATTTCGGAATATGCCCACAGCAAAACCAGCATCGAAATACATCCCGGGGCACAAATTGGCGATGATTTTGCCATTGACCACGGAACGGGAATCGTGATTGGAGAAACCGCCGTTATTGGTGATAATGTTCAAATTTATCAAGGAGTGACTCTTGGCGCTTTGAGTGTAAAAAAAGAAGAAGCCTTCATCAAAAGGCATCCAACGATTGAAAACAACGTCATTATTTATGCCAACAGCACCATTCTTGGCGGACAAACCACGGTGGGACGGGATTCCATCATCGGTGGGAACGTTTGGTTGACTTACACGATTCCGTCCAATTCGGTGGTGTATCACAAAAACGAAATCAAGATTAAGGACAACAATCCTTTTCCGGAACCTATTTTTTACTCGATTTAATTTCACTACCAAGAAAACAAACAATAGTGCCACGAAGGCACAAAGCCACAAAGGCTTTAGAGTAATATTAAACAACAATTTTACTTCGTGACTTAGCGCCTTTGCAGCAAAACAACTAAATAAATATCATTATGAAATTCGAAAACATTTTAGAAACGATAGGGAACACCCCTCACGTAAAGTTGAACAAATTGTTTCCAAACAACAAAGTTTGGATTAAACTGGAAAAAACAAATCCGGGAGCCAGCATCAAGGACAGAATCGCTTTGGCGATGATTGAAGATGCCGAGAAAAAAGGACTTTTGAACCCAGATTCTGTCATCATAGAACCTACTTCCGGAAACACTGGAATTGGGCTTTCGTTGGTGGCGGCGGTCAAAGGTTACAAGGTTATTTTGGTAATGCCGGAATCGATGAGTATCGAAAGACGGAAAATTATGAATGCCTACGGAGCCGAATTTGTCTTGACGCCAAGAGAAAAAGGAACGGCTGGTGCGGTGGAAAAAGCAAAAGAATTAGCCGAGTCCATTCCTAATTCTTTCTTGCCCCTGCAATTTGACAATCCCGCGAATGTGGAAGTTCACGAAAGAACGACTGCTTTGGAAATTTTAAAAGATTTCCCTGATGGGATTGATTACTTGATTACGGGAGTGGGAACCGGCGGGCACATCACGGGTGTTTCCAAAATTTTGAAACAACACTTTCCGAATCTGAAAACCTTTGCCGTGGAACCGGCCTTGTCACCGGTTTTAAGCGGTGGATTGCCTTCACCACATCCTATTCAGGGCATTGGAGCCGGATTTGTGCCGGGTGTTTTCAACAGGGAATACATCGATGAAATCATTCCTGTCGAAAAAGATGATGCTTTTGCTTTTTCCAAAAGATTGACTAGAGAAGAGGGCATTTTTTCGGGGATTTCAACCGGAGCGGCCTTGACGGCAGTTTCCAAAAAAATAAACGAAATACCGCAAGACGCCGTAATCCTAACCTTTAATTACGACACGGGAGAAAGATACCTTTCTGTAGACGAGTTGTTTGATGCCGTTTAGGGAGTTGAAGAATTTAATGAAATAATAAACGGGTATTAATTTTAATTATTTGTAATTCATTAAATTAGCATAGCGTTATTGCGTAAAATAGAGTTTCAAGAATACATTATAAACATTTAAAACTAAAAAAATGGCAGAAGAAAAAAAACAGCAGACCGCATTAGGCGACGTAGCCGCAAGACAATTAGCAATCGCGACACGTTCGGTGCCTACAATGGCAACATCTCCAAGATGGCTTACACACCTTTTGCATTGGGTTCCAGTGGAATCAGGGGTATATCGTTTGAATAAAGTAAAAGATGCGAGTCATATCGAAGTAGATTGTTCGGCAAGAGATGAGCGTACATTACCCAATACTTTTGTGGATTATGTGGAAAATCCAAGGGAATACAACTTGGCGGCAGTTCAAACTATCGTTGATGTTCACACCCGTGTTTCGGATTTGTACAGCAAACCATACAACCAAATTTCGGAACAATTGCGTTTGGCCATCGAAACCATCAAAGAGCGTCAAGAAAGCGAATTAATCAACAACAAGGATTACGGTTTGTTGAATAGCGTGGCGCCTTCCCAAATTATTAAAACCAGAACTGGAGCACCAACACCGGACGATTTGGACGAATTGTTGACCAAAGTTTGGAAAGAACCGGGATTTTTCTTGTTGCATCCATTGGCAATCGCAGCTTTTGGTCGTGAGTGTACCCGTCGTGGCGTGCCGCCTCCAACCACTTCTTTGTTCGGTTCCCAATTCTTGACTTGGAGAGGAATTCCGCTAATTCCTTCGGATAAATTGCCTATCAAGAACGGAAAATCCAAAATTATTTTGTTGCGCACGGGCGAAAGCCGTCAAGGCGTAATCGGATTGATTCAACCAGGCTTGCAAGGCGAACAATCTCCAGGATTGTCCGTGCGTTTTATGGGGATTAATGAAAAAGCCATTGCTTCTTATTTGGTATCGTTGTATTGTTCCTTGGCAGTTACCGTTGATGATGCCATTGCGGTATTGGAAGACGTAGAAATAGGCAAGTATCATGAGTATAAATACTAACAACACAGGCTTGCCAAGTACAGATGATTTGCAAAAATTAGCCAATGAGTTGTTCAGTGCCTTGCCCAATGAATTTCCAAAAGAGATTTCCTTGAGTCCAAACGCCAGTGACCATCCTCGTGCTACCAAAATTGCAGAAACACTGCTTGCTGCAGGGAATTTAGGAGGAGTCGATGCGGTATTTCCCGTGAGTAATCACGATACCCTATTGGCGCAGACAGGTTATGCACCATTGGCAACGCCAACCGTGCCAAGCAATCCGCTGAGTTCACTGCAAACACCGCCATCTTTTGGTGGTTTTGGTGGATCGCCTTCGGTTGCCCAATACGGAAATTTAGGAATTTTTGCAGCGAATCCCAATGCTTTCTCCGATCCCACTATTGAAAATATTTCGCAATTAGGCGATTTGAACTTGGATGTCAATCAAGGATTTGCATCTGCTCCCGTTTCGGGAAGTGGAGCTGATCCTTATGCCGTGAATAACGGCAATAATATCAATGCCGAGGATCCGCAAACGAGTTTCAATGATCCCAATCTGAAAAATAATGGCGGTAATTCGTCTTCATCGTCGAATCTGAATCAAAATTATTTGCCATTCGAATTGGAACATTCTTCTTTTGAAGCGGAATTGAAAACGGCATTGGAAGCGCTAAATTCCAGTTTTGGAATTCCATCTTTGGTAACAACTCCAGAAATTATTGACAGTCCGGGTTCTTATTATTTTTTGAATGAAAACCCTTTTGGCTTTGATTCCAAAAAAGCGGATATTTCTCCCGTAAGTCACCACGAATTGGAAGGATTTGGAGGAACGAATTTCAATGCACATAGCATCAAGAAGGATTTTCCAATTTTGAGAGAAACGGTGAATGGCAAACCGTTGATTTGGTTTGACAATGCAGCGACCACCCAAAAACCACAATCCGTGATTGATCGTATTGCTTATTTTTATGAGCACGAAAATTCCAACATTCATCGTGCCGCTCACGAATTGGCAGCCAGAGCTTCTGATGCGTATGAAGCCGCTCGTGAAAAAGTGAAAGTATTCCTGAATGCCAAATCCGTAAACGAAATTGTTTTTGTTCGTGGCGCGACCGAAGGAATCAATTTGGTGGCTCAAAGTTGGGGTGACCAGAATTTGGTTGCCGGTGACGAAATTGTGGTGAGTAATTTGGAGCATCACGCTAATATTGTGCCTTGGAAACGTCTAGCCGATAAAAAAGGCTTGAAGTTGAGAGTGATTCCAGTTGACGATAGCGGACAAATTCTGTTGGACGAATATGCCAAGTTGCTGAATTCCAAAACAAAATTAGTGGCTTTTACCCAAGTTTCAAATGCGTTGGGAACGGTAACTCCGGCCAAGCAAATGGTGGAAATGGCGCATGCTGTTGGTGCCAAAGTATTGTTGGATGGAGCACAATCTGTTTCGCACATGAAAGTGGATGTTCAGTATCTGAATGCCGATTGGTTGGTTTTCTCCGGTCATAAATTATTTGGACCAACGGGAATTGGCGCTTTGTATGGCAAGGAAGATTTGCTGAACGAAACCCAGCCGTACCAATCTGGCGGAAACATGATTCAGGACGTGACTTTCGAGGAAATTAAATACCACAAAGCACCGAATCGTTTTGAAGCAGGAACAGGAAATATTGCCGATGCCATTGGCCTTGGTGCTGCGATTGATTATGTTTCTAAAATAGGAATAGAAGTAATCGGGCAATACGAGCATTATTTATTGGAATATGCGACCCATTTGCTGAAACAAATTCTAGGCGTTCGATTGATAGGAACTGCTGCTCATAAAGCGAGTGTGCTTTCTTTTAACCTGCAGGGTTTTACCAATGACGAAGTAGGACAGGCATTGAATAAAGAAGGTGTTGCCGTGAGAACCGGACACCATTGTGCCCAACCTATTTTGAGAAGAATGGGCGTAGAAACCTGTGTGAGGCCTTCTTTGGCCTTTTACAACACCACCCAGGATGTGGATGTTTTTATAGAAACCCTCTGGAAGTTGAAATCCGGAAAAAAATAAAAAGTGAAGAAGCCCAAGATTTAGTTCTTGGGTTTTTTTTTGGATTTTAATTTTGACCAATTAATGAATTTATTAGTTTTTTATAGATTGATATAATTTTAAGAAAATTATTATAATTATATTTGAAAAAGTTTGTTAAGTGGTTGTATAATGTTGGGTTGTATAAAATCATAAAGAGTTAGATATCGTTTTAATGGCAATAATAAAATAAAAAATATGAAAGGATATGACATAATAGATATTCAAAAAATTGATACACATATTACTTTTATTAGGATACATCCTTATGATATTACTTTGACGTTAAAGCAGGTATTCGAATCTCTTTCAAATATTTCTTGGATTAGTTCTTTTGATGAAGAATATCTTCAGTTAGCTTTTAAAATTAGAGCTGAAGCATCGATTGATTATATCGCAAATAAAATAATTAAATGTGATGATGATTCTGTTACTAGCAATCCCGATCGCTCGGATGCAACAAAATATCTCGTTCAACGGATAGCGCGGTTTTGCACACGAGCTATAGCGAACTGACGAAGTAACTCCGACCGCTCGGACACACACCAAACACCTCGTAAACGGATAGCGCGGTTTTGCAAACCGTGCCCACAAACTTGTTTTAGCTGCCTATTGGAACCGGCACAGATTGCAAATCTGCGCTATCCTTGTTCGAACTGACGAAGTAAACCCGACCGCTCGGATATACACTAAATATCTCGTAAACGGATAGCGCGGTTTTGCAAACCGTGCCCACAAACTTGTTTTAGTTGCCTATTGGAACCGGCACAGATTGCAAATCTGCGCTATCCTTGTTCGAACTGACGAAGTAAACCCGACCGCTCGGATATACACTAAATATTTCGTAAACGGATAGCGCGGTTTTGTAAACCGTGCCCACAAACGAGAGCAAGCAATAATTTTTAGACTTGTTTTAGTTGCCTATTGGAACCGGCACAGATTGCAAATCTGTGCTATCCCTTGTTCGAACTACGAAGTAAGCCGTGCCCACAAACGAGAGAAAGCAATAAAAGTTCCAAAAGCTACAATAATAAATGTTGTGGCTTTTTTGTGTATATTTAAAACAAAAAAATGTCGACAAAATATAAAGCTATCACTACAGACCAAGCCTATTTTATAACTATAACAGCAGTAGGCTGGGTAGATGTTTTTACAAGATTAAATCAGAAATACAATATAATTAATGCATTGCAATATTGTCAAAAAAATAAAGGATTAGAAATATATGGGTATTGTATTATGTCGAGTCATATTCATTTGCTTTGTAAAGGAACAGATGGTTTTATTTTGGCGGATATTATGCGAGATTTTAAAAAATTTACTTCAAAAAAAATCATACAAACTATTCAAGACGAGCCTGAAAGTAGAAGAGAATGGATGTTGGATTATTTTAAAAAATCTTGTGAACATTTAAAAAGAGAACAAGAGTTTAAAGTTTGGCAAGATGGCTATCACGCAGAAATTGTAGAAACAAATTGGTTTATTAAACAAAAAATGAACTATATCCATAATAACCCTGTAAAAGATAAAATTGTTACTCTCGCTGAAGATTATTATTTCAGTTCAGCTAGAAATTACGCTGGATTAGATAATGATTTAGAAGTGATTTTGTTGGACTTATTTTAGTTGCTTATTGGAATGGGCACAGATTACTTCGTCAGTTCGCTATCGCTCGTGTGCAAATCTGCGTTATCCCTTGTTCAAACTGACTAAGCAAACCGTGCCCACAAACGAGAGTAAGCAATAAAATATAGTGGTAAAACGGTGTATTATTGAATCAAAATATTATACCAATTAAATCTTTAGATTTGTTTTGTAAAATTTTATGAAACATGAACTGTAAAATATCATTTGAGGAAAGAGCAAAGATTGGTATGGAGATGCTAGCCAAGCAAAAACCAGTTACTTTAGAAGAAGCAAGAGCACAGGTAAAATGGCTTAGTGAAGTGAGTACATCAAAAGAGAAGAAACAAAGGAAATAAGTATTTTGTAACTCAATAAATCAAACCTTGCTCTCCGCATTATGCTTCACCGGAAAATTCACGGAATTGGCAATAAAACACAATTTATTGGCTGCTGCGTGCAATTCATTGGCTTTGGCCAACTGCGATTCGTCAGTGATGGTTACAATGGGGTTTAGAGTTACTTCAATAAATTGTCCGGAGCCGTCATTGTTTACGACCATAATTCCCGTGGCATTGTCGACATAATCGGTGACCACGATTCCGGCTTTGACACAAACGTGCAAATACGACATCATATGGCAGGCCGAAAGCGAAGCCAGCAATAAATCTTCGGGATTGTGAACCGTCTTGTCTCCGTGAAAACTAGGGTCGGCAGAACCCAATAAAGTCGTTTTTCCTTCAATCAGTATTTCGTGGTTTCGGTCATAAGTTCGGTAAGAGGAAGTTCCGGTTCCTTTGTTTCCTGTCCATTTTAGCGTCAGTTTGTAGTGGTGATTGGGGTGCATTGGTTGTTGAGTTTAAGGATTACAAACCTAATGATTTTTAGGAAATTTATCCAGAATAGAGTCACTAGCCTGTGTTCTTAAAAAAAGCGAAAATTATTGACCCTAAATTTTGAAAGTAGTGAAAAACAAAAATGCCCGTAAATCCTAAGATTTACGGGCATTTAGTTCTAATTGAATTTAGATTGGTGGAATCGCCGGGAATCGAACCCGGGTCCAAACAAGCAACTAAAAAACTTTCTACACGCTTATTTCCTGATTGAATTTTCGTCGTCGTGCTTGGCCAGAAACAGCCACACAACACTTATCTTCTTTAATTTTTGTAACAGTTCCGAAGCTACACTGTTCTTAGGTTTAAATTTACGATTCATCTTTATCGACCGCTATAAACCAAAGCTTTCGAGATGAATCCTGCTTTCCTACCTGGTAGGACGAGGCTAATCTTACTATAATTCAGATTATGCAGCAAGAGCGTAGTTTCCTTCGCCGTGTAAGTGTTTTGAAACCTTTTATTAACGAGAATTGTCCCAGTTCTCGACGTGCTTACTTTTCAATTCGACTTGCTGTCAAAACCAGTCGACCCCGTTTTATAATTTATGTATTCGAAATTTTAAACTCGAATTCTTAAAATGGAATGCAAATATAGTCAATTTTTTAAACAAATACGATTATCCGATTTGGTTGGCCTTGAGCTTTTACCTGCTTCTTGTAACAACTATCAAAAATCATTCCTCTTTTTCGCCAGCTTCTAATTTAAAAGGATAATCTCCGAAAAGTGGAGCTAATTTCTTAAAGGCATAGATGTTCTTATTAAATTTATTGGACAAAGCAATAATGGTGACATTATCTTTGGACAAAGGAATATAAGACGAAGTATTTCCGTGCCACCAGCCGTTGTGGAAATAAAATTTTTGTCCTGTTTCCCATTCAACCATGCGAATTCCCAAACCATAATTTTTGGTGCCCTTGCGCTCATTACTGTAGCCTTGATAGACTTGACTTCTTAATTTAGGGTTTAAAAAAGTAGGTGCATTTCTTGCCAAATCAAATTTTAATAAGTCTCTCGGTGTAGAATAGATGTTTTTGTCCCCATAAACGGCATCTAAATAATCCAATGCCAATTCCATATTACTTGCCTTATAGGATGGAGTTGCTGTTTTTCTATCTTTTTCAAGGTCAAAAACATAAGTATTATTCATTCCCAATGGTTTAAAAATCATTTGTTGCATGGCTTCACGATAATTTAATCCAGTTATTTTTTCGATAACTAAAGCCAACATGGCATAATTGGTATTGCAATAGCAAAATCGGGTGTCAGTTGGAGATTCTAATTTAATGTTTTTTTGAGTAAAAAGATTCAAAATATCTTGGTTGGTGAGTGTCTTTTTACGATCCCAAACGCCTTTATCTTCGGTGAAATAGGCATAATTGCGTAAGCCACTACGATGACTCAATAAATTTTTAACGGTGATTTTCGGATAAGGAAAGCCTTTTAGAATGGTGTTTACTTTTTGATCCAAATCAATTTTTCCGTTATCAATTAATAGTAAAATTGCAGTTGCTGTTAATACTTTACTGACTGAGGCAATATGCATGGGAGTGTCTTTTTCTATAGAAATGTTTTTTCTTCTATTGGCAATGCCCTGATATCTTTCATAAATAATTTCGCCATTTTTTGCTACTAGAAAGCTTAAATTATTAGCTTCATTTTTCCAATATTTTTGACAAAAACGATCTATAGAAGCCCGTTTCGCATTTATAAAATTAGCATCAAGTCTTGGATAATCTAAATTAGACGGCTTCATCATTGGTAATGAATTTTCCGAAAGTTCATAATCATTGGAATCGCTGCCATCCGTTTTTTTGTGGTTGGAACAAGCTAAAAATAGAATTATCAGTAAGAACAGATTGATATATAAAAACGAGATTTTTGATGTCATAAATAAAACTTTGAAAGCAAATATAGCCAAAATCTCAAATTATCTAATGCGCATTTTATTAACTATTTATTTTAATTTGTTAACTATTTTTATCAATTCATTGGTTTTCAGTATTTAAATCTAGTTTTTTTAAGGATTAAATTTTTTGAAAACGTTATCGTAAAGCAGTACATTTGAAACCAAAATATAAATGTACTTACAAAGATGAAGTTCGGAATCATTAATGAAAGAAAGAATCCACCTGATAGGAGAGTAGTCTTCACTCCTGAAGAATTGGTTCGATTAAAGAAAGAATACCCTGAAGTGGAAATAAAAGTAGAAAGTTCAGATATTCGAGTTTTTAGCGATCAACAATATTCGGAATTGGGTATTGAAGTCGCAGTTGACATTTCGGATAGTGATGTTTTTTTTGGAGTGAAAGAAGTTCCAATAGAAGCGTTGCTTCCCAATAAAAAATATTTCTTTTTTTCACATACAATAAAAAAACAACCACATAACAGGAAATTATTACAGGCAATTCTCGAAAAAAATATCGAATTGTACGACCACGAAACTATTGTGGATGCCAATAACAATCGTTTGATTGGTTTTGGGAGATATGCAGGGATTGTAGGCGTTTATAACGGAATACGCGCATTTGGAATCAAATTCGAGCTGTTCCATCTTCCAAAAGCAGAAATGCTTTCAGGAAAAGATGCTTTGACAGAAAAACTTAAAAGACAAATTTTGCCCCCCATAAAAATTGTGATTACCGGTTGCGGAAAAGCAGGGATGGGTGTAAAAGAAACGCTGGATGCTATTAAGATTAAAAAAGTATCTATTGAAAATTATTTGACTAAAATTTATTCAGAACCCGTTTACACACAAATTGATGTGTTGGATTACAATAAAAGAAAAGACGGACAGATTCTTGGGAATAGCGATTTTTATAAGAACCCAACAGAGTATACTTCTGATTTTGAACGTTTCACAAAAGTATCTGATATTTATTTAGCGGCACATTTTCATGGGAATAATGCCCCAGTTATTTTGACTCGTGAAATGCTCTTGGCTAAAGATTGTAAAATAAAAGTGGTGGCTGATATTTCTTGCGATGTTAACGGGCCTATTGCATGTACCCTAAGATCCTCTACCATTGCGGAGCCTCTATATGGTTATTTGCCAATTGAAAATAAGGAAGTTCCGTTCACGCATCCAGCCGCAATTGTGGTCATGGCTGTCGATAATTTGCCTTGTGAATTGCCCAAGGATGCTAGTGAAGGTTTTGGAGAAATGTTTATGCAACATGTAATTCCCGCTTTTTTTAATGGTGATGCTGATGGTATTTTGCAACGAGCCAAAATGACCGAAAACGGTAAACTCACGGAAAAATTTAAATATTTACAGGATTTTGTTGATGGAAAATAATAAATATTGAACCAAATAATAGAAATGGGTAAACTTATGAAAAGTTTTAATATTTTAAAGGATTTTGTAACTGGTAAACATTTAAAGTGTTGTCTAAACCAAAATCGAAGTTGTTTGCATAATTCATAGCCTTATAAGTAATTTTTTTTTTACTTTTAAAAAATATTTAAATATTCAAAAATGAAAAAATTACATTACATTTTACTGTTCATTTCAATTGGTACAATCCAAGCGCAAAGTATCCAATCTCCATCCAAATCAATTACGCTAGATTTTAAACTTTCGCAAAATGGTAAGCCCAATTACACTGTTACTTATAAAAATAAACCTGTAATTTTAGAAAGTTTTCTTGGAATTAAATTAAAAGGAGGGATTGATTTGGCTTCCAATTTTAAAATTGAAGACACAAAAAAAAGTACTTTTAACGAAACTTGGCAGCCTGTTTTAGGGGAACAAGCCAACATTGTGAATCATTATAATGAACTTACAATTTCTCTTTCTCAAACAAAAGTTAATATTAAAATGAATATTGTTTTCAGGATTTTTGACGAAGGCGTTGCGTTCAGATACGATTTTCCAAAACAACAGAATCTCAATTATTTCATTATTTCGGATGAAGTTTCTGAGTTTAATTTAGCCGGAGATAACAAAGTCTTTTGGATTCCCGGAGATTTTGATAGTAACGAATATGCTTATAATGAAACTCTTTTTTCAAATATCAATACCGAAAAAATTGACTTAAACAATGGCATCGGAGTGAAATCAATTTCAGGAAAATATACCGTTCAGTCACCTTTAATGATGAAATCTGCGAATAATTTATATCTTAACATATTTGAGGCTGCGGTTGTCAATTATCCTGTAATGCATTTAGATGCCGATGTCACTAATTTTAAATTAAAATCACATTTGGTGCCTAATGCTATTGGAGATAAAGCTTATTTGCAGGCCCCTTGTGTTTCGCCTTGGCGAACGATTATGGTGAGTGATGATGCGCGTGATATTGTAAGTTCCAAAATGATTTTAAATCTTAACGACCCATCAAAAATTGATGATACTTCATGGATAAAACCAATGAAATATGTAGGCGTTTGGTGGGAAATGCACGTTGGCAAAGCCACTTGGGACTATGCTGGTTCCCAAAACGCACAAAACACTTCAGTAAATGATATGAAACCAACAGGAAAACATGGTGCAACGACCGCAAACACGAAACGATATATTGATTTTGCCGCAAAAAATGGATTTGATGGCGTTCTTGTAGAAGGTTGGAATGTAGGTTGGGAAGATTGGTTTGGCAATTGGAAAGAAGAAGTTTTTGATTTTGTAACTCCCTATCCTGATTTTAATATTGCTGAGGTTTCGGCTTATGCAAAATCAAAAGGAGTAAAGATGATTATGCATAGCGAAACCTCAGGTTCGGTAGCTAATCTTGAAAGGCATTTAGACCGTTCTTTCGAAAACATGAAAAAATACGATTATCCAGCGGTTAAAACGGGTTATGTAGGAAGAATTATTCCTCGTGGAGAATTTCATGACGGACAAACGATGGTCAACCATTTCAATTTTGTTGCCAGACGTGCTGCCGATTATAAATTAATGGTTAATTCACATGAAAGTTCCCGCCCAACAGGTTACAGTAGAACGTATCCCAATTACATTGCAGCTGAAGCCGCTCGCGGAACCGAGTTCAATGCTTGGAGTAATGGAAATCCACCAATGCACGAAACGATTTTGCCTTTTACTCGATTGTTGGGAGGACCAATGGATTACACCCCCGGAATCTTTGAGATCAAGATGAGCCATTATGATGTTTCAAAAAAAGAACAAGTACACACAACTTTGGCCAAGCAATTAGCACTTTACGTAACCATGTATTCTCCACTACAAATGGCTGCCGATTTACCTGAAAATTATGAAAAATATGCAGATGCTTTTCAGTTTATTAAAGACGTTGCCGCTGATTGGGATGAAAGTAAATATCTGGAAGCGGAACCAGGGGATTATCTAACCGTTGCCAGAAAAACTAAAGGAAAAGAAAGTTGGTTTTTAGGTGCAATTACGGATGAAAATCCAAGAAAAACAGAAATAAAATTAGACTTCTTAATGCCAAATAAAAAATACAAAGCAATCATTTATCAGGATGGAAAAACAGCAGATTGGAAAAATAATCCGATCAATTATGAAATTAAAACTATGCAAGTAACCTCAAAGTCCAAACTGAAATTAGTTTTAGCCGCTGGTGGAGGGACAGCTGTTAGCTTTGTTCCAATAAATTAAAAACAGGATTCTTCATTGACTTTCGTAAATAGAACTTTATTAATTGTTTGGTTTTACTCCTAAGGAAAAAAGATCCTATATTATGTCTCCAGTAATTTGTGTGGATTATATGGCGTAAAACTTTTCAGTCCAAAGGCTTGGAAAATACCGTCAACAATGTTTTAAAACATTACGGTTATCTAATCTACTTCGGAAAATCACCGGATAAATTATTAGGGTTCCATTATTGTCTATGGCAAAAACGAATATTATTTTAATGGCTTGGATAAATCAGATTTTTATTATTTCCAAATTGAAGCTTTCAAAGATAATAGTATTCGAATAAGACGTGAAATCAAAAAATCCGAATAATACAAGTGGATTATTTTGGCAGAACTTTTAATCACGTAAACGTTGTATTTTTATTGGATAACATCAAAGAAATCGATTTAGTTAATAACTATTTTTTTCTTTTCATACCGCTTTTTTAAATAAATGTATTTTTATCATAAATTTGAATTGTTTTATACCACATTTCTATTTTTTATGCTAAAAATTAAGCATATACTAAAATTAATCCATATATTAAATTAACCTTTTTAATTAAATTTACATGAGTTCAGAAAATGTTCAAACCAAATGGGGGCAATTTATTCCCTTAGTAATTGTTTTCTTTTTTTGGGGATTTGTTGCCGCCAGTAATGATATTTTAATTCCGGTATTCAAAAAAGCTTTTGATTTAACGCAAGGGCAAAGCCAGTTAGTTTCTTTGGCATTTTATATTGCTTATACTGTGGGTTCCTTAATATATATGGGAATTTCCTATTTAATGAAAGAGGATATTGTCAATAAAATTGGATATAAAAACGGATTGGCATTGGGTTTAACCATTTCAGCTTTAGGGACTTTACTGTTCTATCCAGCAGCAAATATGGGTTCATTTCCATTAATGTTATCGGGTTTGTTTATTGTGGCATTAGGATTTTCTTTGCAACAAACGGTTGCGAATCCATTAGCGATTGCATTAGGTCCTATCACAACGGGATCTCAACGATTAACGTTGGCTGGCGGAATAAATAACCTTGGAACTACAATTGGACCACTAATTGTGAGTTTCGCCATTTTTGGTTCCAGTACAAGTGCAAATACTGAAATGAGTATTGAAAGTGTGAAAATTCCTTATCTGGTATTGGGGCTGGCTTTTTTACTTGTGGCTATTTTATTGAAATTTTCTTCATTACCTGAAAGACCTGCAACAATTGTTGAAGTTAAAAATGATGTCACTTCATCAAAAAGTTCAGCTTTAAAATATCCGCAATTGGTTTTAGGGATGATTGCGATTTTTTTATATGTCGGTGTAGAAGTTTCTACGGCAAGTAATTTACCAGCTTATATGGAAAGTAAATTAGGTTTTGCATTAGGCGATATTGCCCCATACATTTCATTGTATTGGGCGAGTTTAATGATTGGCCGTTGGACAGGAGCGGTTGAAGCTTTTACTGACAACATGAATACACAAAAAATACTTCGGTTTGTAGCGCCTTATTTGGCATTTGGTGTTTTCTTACTCGTTAATGCATTGGCAAAACATGATTTAACACCATTTTATATTTACGGATTAATTATTTTAGTGTTGATTGCTGCTGATGTAGCCAGTAAAGGAAATCCTGCGAGAATGCTCCTTATTTTCGCTACTTTGGGGATTTTCGCTTTATTGATAGGGATTTCAACTAGCGGAATGGTAAGTGTTTATGCGTTTACAAGTGTCGGATTGTTTTGCAGTACTCTTTGGCCTTGTATCTTTACTTTGGCTGTAAGTGGTTTAGGAAAACACACCAGTCAAGGGAGTAGTTTCTTGATTATGATGATTATGGGTGGAGGAATTATAAGTTTTTTACAAGGACAAGTTTCTGAAAGTATAGGGATCCAAAATAGTTACATTGTTGGTGTTTTATGTTTTGCTTATTTGGCTTTCTATGCTTGGAAAGTAAGCGGAATTTTGAAGACCCAAGGGATTAATTTTGATAAAAAAGTTAGTGGAGGACATTAATTTTAGAATATAACAAAATTAAAAAGGGTTTGTGCAATAGAGCACAAACCCTTTTTTAATTAAGGATATTTCGATTTTTGTAAGCTTCTTAATGAGATTCAATTGTCTGAGTTGACAGTTTTGTGCTACTATTTAATTGTTCTCACCAAACACAATTTCGTCTGAGCTATTTATTTTAGCTGTAGGCTCCTCTGTCGGTAGTGTGAAATAAAAGGACGAGCCCTCACCTTCCACACTTTCGACCCAAATTTCACCACCACTAGTTTCTAAAAACCCCTTAACTAATAATAATCCTATACCTGCTCCTTTCGTCGCTTTCCTCGCTGTTAATAAATCATCCATTTGCGGGCTAAATAATTTTTCTCTTATTTCTTTAGACATTCCAATTCCGGTATCCTTTATTTCCACGATAATCTTTTCTTCTTTACTTTTTGCTGTAACTGTAATTTTTCCTCCAGGGTAGGAATGTTTTATCGCATTTGAAACTATGTTTTGAAGTATGGAAAGCAACATTTTTTTATCGGCAAAAACATTCGTGTTTTCTTCAACTTCATTATGGAGATTTATGGTATTTAGGGTAGCGGTTTCATTTAAAGTGTCAAAAACTTTCTTCACATATTGAGAGAGTTCAATTTTTGTGGGGGAAAAGGCTTCAGATGCATATTTTATTCTTGCCCATTCCACTAAGTAGTCCAACATATTTAATTCATCTTTCGATGTTTTATAAAGTAGGTCGAGCATCTCTTCAATCTCAGAAGGTTTCATTCGGCTAAAATTTGTTTTTAAATATTTAGCTGTCCCAATAATTCCGGTTAATGGACTTCTCAAGTCGTGTGAAAGTATAGATAGGATGTTGTCTTTATGGATAACGAGCTCTTCCATTTCTTTTACATATTTCTGTATAGCATCTTCGGATTTTTTTCTTTCCGTCAAGTCTCGAAGAATTTTGACATATCCTAACATTTCTCCTTCTTTACCGGTAAGCGGAAAAACTAAACCATAGGCATAGAATTTTTTACCATCTTTGCAAACGTGCCACCTGTTATCTGTGGATCTTCCTTCTTTTAATGCGGTATCAATTTCCTCCTGAGGAATGCCTTTTTTTTTATCTTCATCAATAAAAATAAGGTCAAAATGTTTGCCAATAATTTCCTCTGTTTCATAACCAAATATTTTTGTCGACCCAGAACTCCAACTGTTGATGACTAATTCATTATCCATTGTAAAAATCGAATAATCCTGAAGGCTATCTATTAGCTGACTATAAAATTCGGCAGTGGGAACGTACTGTTTTTTAAGAAGTTTAGAGTCTGTTTTTTGATTTTTATTATGCATTTAGGATGAAATTAGGTCTCATAGTTAAAGATTCTAAAAACGACACAAAATTTAAAAATTCTGGGAGTTTTATGTTTTGCAATATACCTTTTTTTAAGCACTTTAATTGCATATTTTGTTGGAGAAGTTGTTTTATGACAAAAATGGAATTATTACTTGCTGAAAGAAGCGGTATCCTCATTTTTTATGGCTTTGTCCCACCAATTAATAAGTTTAAAATGTCATCTTGTCAGCCTGTTTTTTGCCGATTTTAACAAAAACTGACAATTTAATAGAACTTATTGCATTGGCATAATCATTGACTTACCGACTTCGAGTTGTTAAAATAAGTATATAATAAAATTAAATATAAATAAAATGGGTAAAATAATCGGAATTGATTTAGGTACAACAAACTCTTGTGTTTCTGTAATGGAAGGTAATGAAGCAGTAGTAATTCCTAATGCAGAGGGAAAAAGAACAACACCATCTATCATCGCTTTTGTTGAAGGTGGCGAGATTAAAGTAGGTGACCCTGCTAAAAGACAAGCGGTAACTAATCCAACAAAAACGATTGCTTCTATCAAGCGTTTTATGGGGCATTCTTTCGCTGAGATTACAAATGAAGCAAAAAGAGTTTCTTACAAAGTAGTAAAAGGGGACAACAATACACCACGTGTGGATATTGATGGTCGTCTGTATTCTGCTCAAGAATTGTCAGCTATGACACTTCAAAAAATGAAAAAAACTGCTGAAGACTATTTAGGTCAAACTGTTACTGAAGCAGTTATCACTGTTCCTGCTTACTTTAATGACGCACAACGTCAAGCTACGAAAGAAGCTGGTGAAATTGCAGGTCTTAAAGTTATGCGTATTATCAACGAACCTACGGCCGCTGCTTTAGCTTACGGTTTGGATAAAAAAGGTAAAGATCAAAAAATTGCTGTTTACGATTTAGGTGGAGGTACTTTTGATATTTCTGTTCTTGAATTAGGAGACGGAGTTTTTGAAGTTCTTTCTACAAACGGAGATACTCACTTAGGTGGGGATGATTTTGACCACGAAATTATTGACTGGTTAGCTGCTGAATTTTTGACTGAAGAAGGTATTGATTTACGTTTAGATCCAATGTCTTTGCAACGTTTGAAAGAAGCTGCTGAAAAAGCAAAAATTGAATTGTCATCTTCTGCTGAAACTGAAATCAATTTGCCTTACGTTACGGCTACGGCTTCAGGACCAAAACACTTAGTTAAAAAATTAACTAGAGCTAAATTCGAGCAATTGACTGATTCACTAGTTAAACGTTCTATGGCACCAGTTGCTAAAGCGCTTAAAGATGCAGGTTTATCTGTTTCTGATATTGACGAAGTTATTCTTGTAGGAGGTTCTACTCGTATGCCAAGAATTGCTGAAGAAGTTGAAAAATTCTTCGGTAAAAAAGCATCTAAAGGAGTTAACCCAGACGAAGTTGTTGCCATTGGAGCAGCTATTCAAGGAGGAGTTCTTTCTGGAGATGTAAAAGATGTATTGTTACTTGATGTTACACCTTTGTCTTTAGGTATCGAAACTATGGGTGGTGTTTTGACAAAATTAATTGAGTCTAACACAACTATTCCAACAAGAAAATCACAAGTGTTCTCTACCGCTGCAGATTCTCAACCAACAGTTGAAATCCATGTTCTTCAAGGAGAAAGAACAATGGCTGTGGATAACAAAACAATTGGTCGTTTCCATTTAGATGGTATTCCACCAGCACCAAGAGGTGTTCCACAAATTGAAGTAACTTTTGACATTGATGCCAATGGTATCATCAAAGTTTCTGCAACTGACAAAGGAACTGGTAAATCTCATGATATTCGTATCGAAGCTTCTTCAGGTTTAACTGCTGAAGAAATCGAAAGAATGAAGAAAGATGCCGAAGCAAATGCTGGAGCAGATAAAATTGCTAAAGAAAGAGTGGAGAAATTGAACGAAGCTGACGGAATGATCTTCCAAACTGAAAGTCAATTGAAAGAATTGGGTAGCAAAATATCTGATGATCACAAAGTAGCAATCGAATATGCTTTGACTGAATTGAGAATGGCACACCAATCTCAAGATATTCCAGCAATTCAAACAGCCCTTGACAATATCAATGCAGCATGGAAAACAGCTACAGAAGCTATGTATGCTCAAGGAGAACAAGGTCAAGCACAAGAAGCACAACCAAAAGGGGAAGCTCAAGGTGACAATGTGGAAGACGTTGAATTTGAAGAAGTAAAATAAGCAGAGAACCATTTTGTGTAACAAAATTATGTAAATCGCTTATTCCGCTTTTTTGCGGGATTTATAAAAGTAAAACCGAGCTAGAAATAGCTCGGTTTTTTTATGCCAATGTATAAGAAGAAAAAATCATTTTTAGTACCTTTGTGAAAATGCCAAATTAGAATTTTCCGGATATCAATTTATAAATAAAAATAATGAACAAAGCTATTTATATAGCAACCACCAAAGAAAATAGTGGTAAGTCTATCATCACCTTGGGTTTAATGAGTATGCTTCTAGGTAAAACGGCCAAAGTAGGCTATTTTAGACCAATTGTGGAGGACTTTGAAGAAGGGAAATTTGATAATCACATAGAAACGGTGCTAACCCATTTCGGATTGGATATTCAATTTCAGGATGCATTTGCCATAACAAAGAGTAAGTTAATAAAAAAGAAGAACTCGGGGAAATTAGGAGAAGTTATTGATTTAATTATCGATAAGTATAAAAAATTAGAAGAGCGATTTGATTTTGTTTTGGTCGAAGGAACTAGTTTTACTGGTGAAGGAACGGCAATCGAGCTTGATTTGAACGTTCTAATTGCTAAAAATTTAGGAATACCGGTAATCATCGTGGGTTCAGGAGTCGATAAAACGTTAGAAGAATTAATAGACAATCTTCATTTGGCTTACGATTCATTCCGTCTAAAAGAGGTTGAAGTATTGGCTGTTTTTGCGAATAAAGTCAAACCAGATAATATTGACTTGGTCACTGCCGGATTGAGAAAAAATTTACCTAATACCATTTTAATTAATTCAATTCCTATAATTTCAAGTCTAAATAATCCAACAATTCAAGAAATTGTAAACGAATTGGGTGCAAAAGTTTTGTTTGGCAAGGAATATCTCAACAACCAAACAAGTAATTTTAGCGTTGGAGCCATGCAGTTGAGTAATTATTTAATGCACCTAAAAGAGGATTGCCTAGTAATAACTCCAGGAGACAGAGCCGATATCATTTTAGGGGCATTGCAAGCCAATGAATCGGTAAATTATCCAACAGTATCAGGAATCGTTTTAACCGGGAATATTTTACCGGAAACGAGCATTTTAAAATTAATAGAGGGACTTTCAACAATTGTGCCTATTATTACAGTTCGAGATGGTACCTATCAAATAGTCAATAAAATTGGGGATATTAAGGCTAAAATTTATTCCAATAATAAACAAAAAATTGAAACCTCAATTCACACTTTCGAAAAGTATGTTGATTTGGATAATTTGACCCAGAAATTAATCACTTTTGAGGCTGAGGGAATGACTCCAAAAATGTTTCAGTACAATTTAGTAAAAAGAGCCAAAAAAAATCGAAAACATATTGTGTTGCCGGAAGGAAATGATGAAAGGATTATCATGGCCGCTTCTCGGTTATTGGATATGGACGTAGTTGACATTTCTTTGATTGGAAACAAAAAACAAATCGAAAATAAAGTTTCCGAACTGGGTATAGATTTTGATTTCTCAAAAGTAGCCATAATCAATCCAATAGAATCCGAATACTATGACGATTATGTAAATACCTATTGCGAATTGCGAAAAGCAAAGAACGTGACTCTGGAAATGTCCAAAGATTTAATGGAAGACGTTTCATATTTTGGTACTATGATGGTTTATAAAGGTCACGCTGACGGAATGGTTTCTGGTGCAACCCATACAACGCAACACACCATTTTACCCGCTTTACAATTCATTAAAACCAAACCAAATTCATCCGTTGTATCCTCCGTGTTTTTTATGTGTTTGGAAGACCGGGTTTCTGTTTTTGGAGATTGCGCCATCAATCCTAACCCTACCGCAGAACAGTTAGCTGAAATAGCAATTTCCTCAGCCGATTCGAGTTTGGCTTTCGGAATTGAGCCCAAAATTGCCATGCTTTCCTATTCCTCCGGTTCTTCAGGAAAAGGGGATGAGGTGGACAAAGTAAGAACGGCGACAGAAATAGTTAGAAAAAAACGGCCTGATTTAAAAATAGAAGGGCCAATTCAATACGATGCAGCAGTTGACTTAGAAGTAGGACAAAGTAAAATGCCCAATTCAGAAGTGGCAGGACATGCTAGCGTTTTAATTTTTCCTGATTTAAACACGGGGAACAATACCTATAAAGCAGTTCAAAGAGAAACGGGCGCACTAGCCATTGGACCAATGTTGCAAGGCTTAAATAAGCCAGTAAATGATTTAAGCAGAGGTTGTACAGTTGACGATATAATAAATACCGTTGTAATTACAGCAATACAAGCACAAGGATTATAAAATAAATACATGAATATAGTAATTATTAATTCAGGAAGTTCTTCCATTAAATACCAATTAATCAATATGCCGGACAACGAAGTCATTTGTTCCGGTATGATTGATAGAATTGGATTGGACACGTCAAATCTTAGTTATATTACCAAAAATCATAGAATTGAAGAGGTTTTACCAATTGCCAATCATAAAATTGGTTTGGAAAAAATCGCTCAATTCCTGATGGACGTCACAGTAGGAGTAATCAAAAGCACATCAGAGATTGACGCGGTTGGTCATCGAGTTGTTCACGGTGGAAGCAGTTTTTCTAACACTGTAATTATTGACGAAGAGGTGAAAATAAAAATCAAACAACTTTTTGGTTTGGCTCCTCTACACAATCCTGCCAATCTTGAAGGAATAGCTGTTGCTGAAGCCATTTTTGGACATGCCAAACAGGTGGCTGTTTTTGACACAGCCTTTCATCAAACCATTCCGGTTGTGGCACACAAATATGCAGTACCTAATTCGCTGTTGACAGAAAATAAAATTCGAGTATATGGATTTCACGGTACAAGTCATAAGTATGTTTCAGAAAATGCAATCCAGTATTTAAAATCAAATTCAGTTAATAAAGGTTCTAACATTATTACCATCCATTTAGGAAATGGATGCAGTATGACGGCTATTAAAGAAGGAAAAAGTATCGATCATACGCTTGGTTTTGGCCCTATGAATGGTTTGATTATGGGTACCCGAAGTGGTGATATAGACCAATCCGTAATATTTTATTTGGTTAAATCTTTAGGGTATTCGCTTGAAGAAGTGGAAACGATGTTGCAAAAACAAAGTGGAATGCTCGGACTTACCGGTTTTAGTGATTTGAGAGATATTGAATCAAATGCTGAACAAGGAAACAAGGATTGTCAATTGGCTTTGGCAATGAATGCCTACCGAATAAAAAAATATATTGGTTCCTACACAGCAGCGCTCAATGGCTTGGATGCGATTGTATTTACGGCTGGAATTGGAGAAAATTCCTCTTATATACGAAAATTGGTTTGCACCGATATGGAGTATTTCGGAATGGAATTAGACGATGCTAAAAATGAAATGCGTTCCAAGGAAATCAGGGAAATCAATTCACCAGAATCCAAAACCAAAATTTTGGTCATTCCTACCAATGAAGAAATTGAAATTGCCAATCAGGTTTATGAATTGCTTTTGAGTTAAAAAGTAAGCATTAAAAAAAGTATAGATTTTTTATAAAAATCAGTAATTCAGATTGCGTTATTTTTTCATAAATTGCGCGACGAAGATTAAGAATAGAAACACAAAGCATTATAAATCAGTTAACAAACAAAAAATGAAAAGAGAAAATATTTTGACAGGCTCACCATGGGAAGACAAAATGGGATATTGTCGTGCGGTTCGAATTGGTAATGTTATAGAAGTTTCAGGCACGGTAGCCATAGTTGATGGTGAAAAAGTGAAAGCAGACGATGCCTACGCACAAACATTGAATATTTTGGAAAGAATAGAAAAAGTGTTGGAAGATTTAAATGTAGGAATGAAAGACGTAATCCGTACGCGTATATTTACTACCGATATTTCATCTTTCGAGGCCGTTGCAAAAGCACATGCCACTTTTTTTAAAGATATAAAACCTGCTACTGGTTTCTATGAAGTGAGCAAATTGGTCGCTCCGGAATACCTTGTGGAAATCGAATTTACGGCTATAGCCTCCTAAATAATGCGATTTGTATAATTCTAACGCGACAGGTTTTTAAAAACCTGTCGCGTTTTTTTATTCTACAACCTTAATTTCAAACATTTTATCCCAATATTTACCGGTAATAAAAAGGGTTTGTGTTTTAGCATTATAGGCAATTCCGTTTAATACTTCAGATTTTGGATATTTTAACTGTTTTCTCAAATCAGTCATGTTTAATATAGCCTCTACAGCACCATTCAAAGGGTTAACAATGGCTATGGCATCTTTTTGATAAATGTTACAGTAGATTTTCCCGTTGATCCATTCCAACTCGTTCACGCTTTTAATTTTACTATTATTGGTGTAAACATTAATATAATCCACCATTTTTTGCGTTTCCGGATTCATTCTCCAAATTTTCTCCGTTCCATCTGATTGATACAAATTTTTGCCGTCATTTGTCATTCCCCAACCCTCAATTTTTTTATCAAAAGTGAATGTTTTTTCTACTTTCCAAGTATCTGAATTGTAAACAAAGCCAGTTAGTTCTTTCCAGGTTAACTGAAAAATTTTGTTGTTTAAGATTGTAATGCCCTCACCAAAATACTTTCCGTCCAAATTTATGTTTTTATAGACTTTTCCCGTTCTGTAATCCGATTTATAAAGTTTTGATCTATTGTATTGCCCGCCACTTTCATACAAGGTATCTCTGTAAAATTCTAGTCCCTCAGTATAGGAAGTAGTGTCATGTGGAAAAGTATTTATGATTTTATATGTCAATAATTTAGGTTCAACATCCGAAACCAATTCTACTCTTGCCGTAGTTTCAACGTTTTCTCCTTCAAAATAGACCAATGACTTCAAATTTTGATATCCCAATTTTTTGGATGAAAAATCCAGTGATACTTTTTCCAATCCTTTTTTTGAACCAATTTTCACGTCATTCATATAATATATGACACTGTCAATTTTCTTATTTTGAGCATTCAAAATTTCTAGAGTAAGGGTGTCACTTGGTCGATATTGCTCCTTAAAACTTGAAGTATTAAAGCTAAAATAAGATGCCGCATCTTTTTCTGAATGTCCACAGGAGACTAAGAAGAAGTATAATAAAATGATTGACAGGAAGTTGTGATTTTTCATTTTTATGATTTTAAAACTGCAATATACAATAGTAATTTATAAGTTCAATTCCTTTTGCAAAAATACAAAAAGATTGTATATTTGCATCGGCAAGTCCTACACGACCAGCTCCTGCAGACTCCTCCAGGATGGGAACATAGCAAAGGTATGTGGTTGAGCGGTGCGATGTAGGTCGCTTGCCTTTTTTAATCTTCCTTATTTGGAAGATTTTTTTTTGAAGGTAATCCTGCTTTGCGTTGCAATCTTTTGTTTTGAAAAATCCCCGTAACTGCTCTCCGGAGACAAAATAAAATGGATTTCTAATTTAATCAGTGAAATTGCTTTGTGTAAAATAGTATATTTACCATCCTAATCAACAAAACTTAATTAAAAAACCAAAACCATGAAATCAATTTTAATCGCATTGTTGTTCGTCTCAACTTTTTCTTTTTCACAAACGGATGTGAAAACTTCATACAAATCCTTTGAACAGGAATTTGAAACCTACCGAACGAATCCTGAAGTTTCCTCAGAAAACAGTACCATAAAACCAGCACCATGCGGTCAATATAATCTTAAATTTGTGGTTACCGGAAAAGGTTCTAACGAGATCATTACTGTTCCTCCTGCACGTAAATTGTGCTTTGATATGAACAGATTCGACAAAAGCAAAAATCCAAACCTATCTGCCGATTGGGAGTATGAAGTAAAACCAATTGGTGACCGCTATTATACTATTCGTGCGAGTAAGAAAGGTGCTGACGACAAGCAAGAAGTTTATTATTACGAGCGTAAAAAATAAATATAAAAAGTAATAAAACAGAATATTATTTCGGATTCTATATTTGTGTCTGAACAATTGAATAAATCCAAATGTCTAAAGTTATTCTCATTACAGGCGGTTCCTCAGGAATTGGAAAATCCATAGGAGAGTTGTTGCATCACAAAGGTTATAGTGTTTACGGAACCAGCCGCAATCCAGAAAAAAATACCAACTCAGTTTTTCCTTTAATTGCTTTAGACGTAAGAAATATCGAAAGTATTAAATTGGCAGTTGCCAAAGTCATTTCCATTTCAGGAAGATTAGATGTTGTCATTAATAATGCGGGAGTAGGGATTACAGGTCCTTTAGAAGAGATTCCAGCGGAAGAAATCAAGAATAATTTTGAGACCAATTTCTTCGGGCCAATTGAAGTGATGAAAGCCGTTTTGCCTCAGTTGCGTTTGCAAAAATCGGGGTTAATTATTAATATTACCTCCATAGCAGGCTATATGGGTTTACCGTATCGCAGCATTTATTCGGCATCAAAAGGCGCGTTGGAGTTAATAACTGAATCCCTAAGAATGGAAGTCAAATCATTTGGTATTCATATTACGAATGTAGCACCGGGGGATTTTGCCACCAATATTGCTTCGGGTCGCTTTCATGCTCCTTTAATAAAAGGGTCTGCTTATGAAATTTCGTATGGCAATACGCTAAAAATGATGGATGAACATGTGGACAGTGGTAGTAATCCAAAGGATATGGCCGAAGCGGTATATGCCATTATTCAAAACCCAAACCCCAAGATTCATTATAAAGTGGGCATTTTCATGCAAAAATTTTCTATTGTTTTAAAAAGAATATTACCTGATAAATTGTATGAAAAAATGCTTTTGAATCATTATAAATTGTAATTTTGCACCCGCGTAAAGAATTTTAGTGAAAACCCCACGCATTTAGACGTGGATTGTAGCGGAAAGTCTGACTTGAAGTTGAGAAGGAACGAAGCATCTGAGTGTTACGCCCAAAATAAAATAAAAATTAAACCAAAAAAATATGAAATTTTTTATAGACACAGCTAATTTAGCTCAAATTAAAGAAGCACAAGCCTTAGGCGTTTTGGACGGAGTAACGACCAACCCAAGTTTGATGGCGAAAGAAGGAATTACCGGAAAAAACAACATTTTGAAACATTATGTTGACATTTGCAATCATGTGCATGGTGATGTAAGCGCCGAAGTAAACGCATTAGATTATGACGGAATGATCAAGGAAGGTGAGGAATTGGCCGATTTGCACGAACAAATTGTAGTAAAATTGCCAATGACCAAAGAAGGTGTTATGGCTGCAAAATATTTTTCGGACAAAGGAATTAAGACAAACGTAACATTAGTTTTTTCTGCGGGACAGGCTTTATTGGCCGCCAAAGCGGGTGCAACTTATGTTTCTCCTTTTATTGGTCGTCTTGATGACGTTTCTACGGATGGTTTGGCTCTTATAGAGGAAATCAGATTAATTTATGATAATTATGGTTACGAAACGCAAATCCTTGCCGCTTCAGTACGTCACACAATGCACATTGTAAATTGCGCTAAAATTGGTGCTGATGTCATGACGGGACCTTTATCTGCAATTTATGGATTGTTGAAACACCCATTGACTGATATTGGATTGGCACAGTTTGTTGCAGATTTCGAGAAAGGGAATAAATAGAAAAGAACAGTTGCAGTTAATTTGCAATAACTATAATTAAAAAGGCGATTTTCATGTTTTGAAAATCGCCTTTTTTTATTTCTAAAATTCCGAAAGCCAATAGCTTTAAAGAATTTATTTCAAATTGTCTTCAAAATGGGAATCGAAAATATTGGTAAATGCAGTTTTGATTGTAGCGTCTTTATTAAGAATTACAGATCGGTGGACTTTCATAATAGCCCATTTGGCTTTTAAATCTTCAAAATCAGCACTGCGGAGCTCCATAACGCCGTCAAATTTATATTTTGATAAAGTCATATTCCATTCTGCCTGATCTTTGTCTAGGTTGATGCCTATGAATTGGTAGTCGGGATACTTCGATTTTAAATACACGATTTTTTTATGGGCTGCAATCAAATGTGAGGTTAAATTTTTTGTCCAAAAAAAGATGACTGTTTTCTTTTTTGCGAAGGTATTCGAGGAGATTACATTCTTATGTTGATCTATTAAAGTTACTTCGGGTAGTGGTTTTCCAATTTTCAACAACTGAATTGCATTTCCAATTTTTAGGATTTCATTTTTCTTACTACTATCAGTGGAATATTGATGATAAATTTCAAGAAATTTTTGATTGTTTACCATATTTTGATCTTCAAGCAAATAGGTAAAGGCAATATTGTTGAGAATAATATTTTTTACTTTTTTGTTTTTAATCAACGTGTCCGCTATGTTTAGCTTGTTGACATTGGTTTTTAAAGCAAGGTCAATATCTGAAAAATGATTGTGATAAGTGATTGCACCCGTATTGTCAAGCATGTGAGATAAATACATAATATAGGGAGAAAAACTAGCTAGTATTGTGCTGTTGAAATCTATTGTTTTTCTGAAATCATAATAATTTGGGGGTAAATCGTCAAAAACATCCTTTCCAGTACGAATTTTATGAACAATAGGATAGAGTTCTTTTTTGGAATAATAATGAAAATCTAAAGCGCTTTTAGCAAACACATCAAATTCATCACTCCACTTTATTTCTTCTTTTTTAATCTGATAGAATTTTTTGGTCTTTGCATAAATGGAGTCTATATTTTTGTTGAATTTTGGGATATCATAATCAAAAACATCAAACAAATTGCTTTTATCCTTTTCATTTTTGAGGTATAAATCCATCAAAAAATTGTTCTTTTCATCACCTCTTCCACAAAAAATAATAGATTCATCAAAATCTTTTGAATTGATGTGAACCATGATACTGTCATTTTTATCAAAATAAACATATTGATATTCAGGTTCGTTTTTAAAAGTATATAAGCCTGGGGTAAGTGAATCGAAAGTAATAAAAAAACGATTATTTCGGTCTATTTTTATAGTGTCAATGATTTCTGAATCCCTGCAAAACAAGACATAAGGGCTTGTGGGATTTGTAACTTCTCCACCAAAATAGGCTGTATAATCATCACTTTTAAATTCTTTATTACAAGAACTAAATAGTACGATTGCTGCAGATGCAAACATTAAAAAATAAATTTGTTTTGGAATATGCATTGTGAAGATAGCTTGTTCACAAAAATATTTAGTTGGTTTGGATATTACTGTTAATGCATAGTTAAATAAATCGCTCTTAAATTGTGGTATAATCAGGGCAATAAGTGCAGTATTTTTGCTACTTTTGCAAAAATTTTATAAAATCAGGAATTCATGTTAACAGTAAATAATTTATCGGTTCAGTTTGGCAAAAGAATATTATTCGACGAAGTAAACACAACCTTCACGCATGGAAATATTTACGGAGTTATTGGAGCTAACGGAGCTGGAAAATCTACTTTTTTAAAGATAATAGCCGGAGATATTGACCCAACTTCAGGACACATACATTTGGAGCCTGGAAAAAGAATGTCCGTTTTAAATCAAAATCACAACATATTTGATGAGTATACGGTTTTAGAAACCGTTATGATGGGAAATAAAGTATTGTTTTCCGTTAAAACGGAAATGGATGCGCTCTATTTAGATTATACAGATGAGAATGCGGATAGAATTGGGGAGTTGCAAGTACAATTTGAAGAGATGAATGGCTGGAATGCCGATTCTAACGCCGCGGCTTTGCTCTCTAATTTAGGAATTACCGAAGACAATCATTACACCTTAATGGGTGATTTGGACGGGAAACTAAAAGTTCGCGTACTCTTGGCTCAAGCACTTTTTGGCAACCCCGATTTGTTGATAATGGATGAGCCTACCAATGATTTGGATTTTGAAACCATTGCCTGGTTAGAAAATTTCCTTGCCAATTATGAAAATACAGTTATTGTGGTTTCACACGACCGTCACTTTTTAGATGCCGTTTGTACCCATATTTCAGATATCGATTTTGGAAAAATAAATCATTATTCCGGAAACTATACTTTCTGGTATGAATCCAGTCAGTTGGCGGCAAAACAACGTGCACAACAAAACAAAAAAGCGGAGGAAAAGAAACAGGAATTGGAAGAATTTATTCGTCGTTTTAGTGCAAATGTGGCCAAATCTAAGCAAGCTACTTCTCGAAAAAAGATGATTAGTAGATTGAATATTTCAGAAATTAAGCCATCAAGCCGCCGTTATCCTGCGATTATTTTTGATCAGGAACGCGAGGCAGGTGACCAAATATTGAATGTGCAAAATTTAAGTGCTTCTACTGAAGGGGAAACCTTGTTTACCAATGTCGATTTGAACATGGCCAAAGGCGATAAAATTGTACTTTTCTCTAAAGATTCTCGTGCAACTACCGCTTTTTATGAGATTTTAAACGGTAACCAAAAACCAGATTCGGGTACTTATGATTGGGGAATTACCACAAATCAAGCGTATTTACCAGTTGATAATCATTCCTTTTTTGAAAATGATTATTCATTAGTAGATTGGTTACGTCAATGGTCAAAAACAGAAGAAGAACGGGAAGAAGTTTTTATCCGTGGGTTCTTAGGGAAAATGATTTTCTCTGGTGAAGAAGCATTGAAAACCAGTCGAGTTTTATCTGGTGGGGAAAAAGTACGATGTATGTTGTCTAGAATGATGATGGAGCGCGCTAATATATTGATGTTGGATGAACCAACAAATCACTTGGATCTGGAATCGATTACGGCTTTCAACAATTCACTGAAAAATTTTAAAGGATCGGTGATTTTTACGACCCACGATCATGAGTTTGCACAAACGGTTGGTAATAGAGTAATTGAATTAACTCCAAAAGGGGCAATCGATCGATACATGACTTTTGATGATTATTTAGATGATGAAAAAGTGCAGGATTTGAGAGTGAAAATGTACTCTTAAAGACAGCTTCTTTTTAAAGTTCTGAAAATAAAAGCAGTTTTTAATAGATTAAACAAACATAATTTTATCCCGATGTGAATTTATAAATGTGTTTATGAATCCTATTGCAGTATTATCAGCTAAGTTAATTAACTCTTTTCTGTTGAAGGTTTCAAGGCCAATAGTTTTTTGTAATTTTTTATATACTATAGGGCTAAATCCCATAGACCAATCGGGAAATTGTTTTTCGTAAATCACGTCATTACAAACAGTTAATATTCCCGTGTGTCGCTTGTCTTTTTTTATCCTTTCAAAAAGACTGATTATTGATTTTGATGGACCTTCTATCACCTGAAGAAAATTTCCTTCGAGATACAATAAGACACCTGTAATGTTGTTTTCTAAATTAAATTTCCGAGCTTGTTTTAAAAGGGAATCAATTTTTTCCGCAGAAAGGGGTTTTATGGCAGAGCTTAAATATATAATTCGATGCATGATGATTATCAATTAATTGAAATCAATATTACAAAATTAAAAATTAATTGTACGATTTTTATGCTTTTATTTTATTAAATTTTCAATATATATGAAAAAATGATAAAAATAGTATTATTTTTGTAGCCTGATTTTTTTATGGAAGAAGGGTTTATGTAAATGATATTTAAAACGATTCCATTTCTCTATAAAAAAAAACGAATCATTCCAGATTAAACAAATTTTGAAAAACCAATCATGAAAAAAAACATTACTTTAAAAAGGTTGCTTTTAATGTTGTTATTGAGCATAGCCAGTTCTGCTATCAGCCAAAATAGCATTAGTTTAACTAAAAGAACTCCATCCGGGAAAGTGCGTTGTGCATCGACAGAATATGAACAATACTTAAGAGCCAACAATCCCAAGAGAGCTACAAAAGAGGAGTTTGAAAATTGGATTGCCCCAAAAATTCAAGAGCTTAAAAATCAGCAATCAGTTCAAAGAGCAGCTACCGTAATTACCATCCCAATTGTTATACACATCATTCATAATGGTGACGCAATTGGTAAAAATGAAAATATTTCGGACGAGCAGGCATTGTCACAAATTACGGTACTAAACCAAGATTTTAGGAAGATGGCTGGTACCCCAGGTGAAAATTCAAACCCGGTTGGCGCCGACTTAGGAATAGAATTCTGTATGGCACAAAGAAAGCCGGACGGAACTGCAACTAATGGAATTGATCGTGTAAAAAAGACTACGGCCCAATATGCCACTATGACTTCTACTGAAGCCATGAAAGCGGCCACGCAATGGGATCCAACTAAATATTTTAATATTTGGACGGTATATTTTTCGGATACTTCAAGCGCAGAAATGAATGGTACTTTAGGATACGCTCAATTTCCCGCAACTTCAGGTCTAACGGGATTGTCAGGATTAGACGGAGAAGCTGCAAATACCGATGGATTGGTTATTGATTATAGGGCTTTTGGCACATCAGATATTGTTCCCGCTTTTGCTGTAAATGAGCCTTATGATAAAGGAAGAACCGCTAGTCATGAAATTGGACATTGCTTCGGGTTATTGCACATTTGGGGGGACGGAAATGGTAACGAAGCAAGTAATTCTCCTGATTGTACTGCAACAGATTACTGCGCAGATACTCCTCAAGCAGGTTGGGAACATTATGATTGTGGTACTTTTAATACGTGTACATCTAAACCTGGAAATGATATGCCAGAAAATTACATGGATTATTCTCCGGATGCTTGCATGAATATTTTTACTTTAAATCAAAAAGACAGGATTACTGCGGTAATGAATAATTCTCCTAGAAGAAAAGATTTGAAAACGTCTGACGCTTGTTTGGCTCCATTGGCAACTGATAAATATGAATTTTTGAATAAAATTCAATTGTATCCAAATCCTGCTAAGAATATATTAAATATTGCTGTTTCACAATCGGAATTGCCAGATGGGTTTACGGTGTACAACAGTTTGGGGCAAATGGTTGGAAACAAAAAAATAGGTTCAATTACCGATTTAAATGTGAACACCACCTCATATAGCAAAGGAATTTATTTCATTAAAATAGTAAAAGGAAATTCATCTAAAACTTTACAATTCATAAAAGAATAAAAGTTTTTTGGAATTATTGCAAAAAAGGAACTGAAGCTAATTCAGTTCCTTTTTTTTTTTGAAATATACCGCCATGAAATCAATGGGCACAGTGCCAAATTAACAAACGCTCAAATTTTTAAATCCTAGAAATAAATCTTACTTTAGCATTTCATAAATTCCCATAAAAAATGATTACCGAAGCACAGTTTCAAAACGAGTTACAAATCATTATTCAAAATGCTATCCGAGAAGATGTAGGAGCCGGAGATTACAGTTCATTAGCCTGTATTCCTAGTTCGGCAAAAGGAAAGGCAAAACTGTTGGTTAAAGATGAAGGCATCATTGCAGGAGTCGAATTTGCCAAAATGATTTTCCATGAAGTAGATGCAAATCTATTAATAGAAACCTTCATAAATGATGGTACTCCAGTAAAATATGGAGACGTTGTTTTTAACGTCTCGGGAAGTTCTCAATCTATCCTTAAAGCAGAACGATTGGTACTTAATTCCATGCAACGCATGTCTGCAATAGCAACCAAAACGAACGGTTATGTCAAATTTCTTGAAGGCACTACAACCAAAATATTGGATACTAGAAAAACTACCCCGGGATTTCGTGCCTGCGAAAAATGGGCAGTCAAAATTGGAGGTGGCGAAAATCACCGTTTTGCATTGTATGATATGATTATGCTTAAGGACAATCATATCGATTTTTCTGGTGGTATTACATTGGCAATAGCCAAATCTAAAGCATTTTTAAAAGAAAATAACCTCGATTTGAAAATTATTGTTGAAGCAAGAAATCTGGACGAAATTAAAGAAATCTTGCAAAGTGAAGGGATTTATAGAATTTTAATTGACAATTTCAATTATGAAGATACGCGACAAGCAGTAACGCTAATTGGTAATAAGTGCCAGACAGAATCATCAGGGAATATTAATGAAGATACCATTCGGCTTTATGCAGAATGCGGGGTCAATTACATTTCTTCAGGAGCTTTGACACATTCAATTTACAACATGGATTTAAGTTTAAAAGCAATTTGATTTAGTAATAAAAACGATAATCCCTAAACGATAAAATAAAATAATGTCAATAGAGATAGAAAATAGAATAGAAAAAATTCCAATACTAAGGAATCTTGCCCGTGTTCTAAAACGGATAAAATTGCCGTGGCTGCAGGGACTATCTCTCTATGATTTATTAGAGTTATATATTTTCGGAATTATAGAAAATGCTTTGACGTATCATGCCAGTGCCGTTGCATTTAGTTTTTTCATGGCATTATTCCCTTTTGCGTTATTCATTTTAAATCTAATTCCCTATATTCCTATAGAAGGATTTCAGTTGGATTTTTTACAGTTTGTAAAAGAAGGAGTTCCCCCAAATACTTATGATGCAATCTATAAAATCATAAATGACATTCTTAATAATAGTCATTCCGGATTGCTATCTACGGGTTTTTTATTATCTATTTTCCTGATGGCAAATGGATTGAACGGAATTCTAGGAGGCTTTGAATCTTCCCGCCATGTACTTGTTAAAAGAGGGTTTTTACATCAATACTTAGTCGCTCTCGGGATGTCATTATTACTGTCAGTGCTGTTATTGTTAACGGTGGCCATAATTGTTGTTTTTGAAGTTTTTATCCAGAAAACAATTATTCAGGATGTACTAAGTGATCGAATTCCGCTCATTATTTTAGGGCGATATGTGTTTGTAATTTTAATGATTCTCACTACGACATCCATTCTTTTCAAATTTGGGACTAAACATGACAAAAATAGGGCATTCATATCAATAGGATCCGTATTTACAACTATTCTCATCATTTTATCATCCTATATTTTCGGGATTTGGGTTATTCGATTCTCTAAATACAATGAGCTTTATGGATCAATAGGGACTTTGTTAATCATGATGTTTTACATTTGGATAAACTGTATGATTTTACTTTTAGGATTCGAATTGAATGCGTCCATTAATAAATTAAAAATGAAAAATTCGGTTTAATGCTATGGCAAGTCATGGAGCGGTTAGGAGAATTTGGTTGTCAATAGTCACGCTTTTTGCTCTATCTTTGTTCATACTATATAAGTTAATTGACTAAAATATAATTTATTTAACTTCTTTCCAATAAAGTCAAATAAAGCAATCGGGGCTCAAAAATATGCAAGCATGAAAAATATATTTACAATATTGCTATTGATTTTAACAATTTTCCAGATACAAGGGCAAGGTGTCATAGGGAAATGGAAGACTATTGATGATGAAACTGGCCAAGCTAAATCAGTCGTAGAAATATATGAGAAATCAGGAAAAATTTATGGAAAAGTAATCGAGATTTTAGATGTTAAGCATAAAAATAGCGTTTGCAGCAATTGCTCCGGAGATGATAAAAACAAACCCATCCTTGGGATGACAATCATAAAAGGGCTTTCAAAAGACGGAAACCAATACAATTCCGGAAAAATTTTAGACCCTAAAAACGGAAAATTATACAAATGTTTCATTACTCTTGAAGGAAGTGGCAAATTAAAAGTTCGTGGTTATATTGGAATTTCATTGTTTGGAAGAACGCAATATTGGTATAAAACTAAGGTCTAGATCTTTAAAATTTAAACTATGAAAAATCGTATCTTATGTATTTTAGTGTCATTGTTTTCGATGGTTTTTTATGCGCAAAATAAGACTATTATTGGAAAATGGAATAGTATTCACGAAGAAACGGGGAAAATCATTTCTGTTGTGGAAATTTATGAAGAAAACAATAAAATCTACGGAAAAGTCTGTGAGATTTCTAACCCTAAAAGCCGCAGTCTTTTGTGCGAAAACTGTTCTGGTGAAGACAAAAACAAGCCCTTTCTTGGCTTGGTAGTCATTAAAGGATTACAAAAAAACGAAAACCAGTATTCCGATGGCGATATTTTGGATCCAGAAAGTGGAAGGTTATATAATTGTGATATTACTTTAATAGATCAGGATAATATAAAGGTTAGGGGATACCTCGGGATTTCTTTTTTTGGAAGAACTCAATATTGGCAAAGAGTCAAAAACAATCAGAACTAAGGGATTTAGTTTACTGCAAAAAGAAAATTACATAAAGAATCTAATTCGTAAACCTAAATTCCTAAATCTAAAATGTATTTTGTTGAAGTAATTTTACCGCTCTCACTTGCTAAAACCTTTACCTATAGTATTTCGGAAACCGAATTCCATTATATTAAGATTGGAATGCGATTGGCAGTGCCTTTTGGTAAAAGTAAAATCTACACGGCATTAGCAATTCAAACACATCAAAACCAACCTACATTATACGATGCCAAAGAAATACATCAAATTCTCGATGAAATACCCGTTGTAAACGAAATTCAAATTGCGCACTGGCAATGGATTGCATCCTATTATATGTGTGCGATTGGTGATGTGTATCGTGGAGCTATGCCAAGTGCTTTGCTTCTGGAAAGTGAAACTATCATTTCCAAAAAAACAAATGAGTTTATTGATGAAAGCAAACTTTCTGATGATGAGTTTTTGATTTACCAGGCATTGTTGCAACAATCATCTTTGAAAGTTCAGGATATTATGTCCATTCTCAATAAAAAAAATATTTTCCCCGTTGTTCAAAAACTAATAGACAAAAATATATTGGTTTTGCAAGAAGAAATCTTAGAAACCTATAAACCAAAATTAATTCGTTACATCCGCTTGCACTCCAAATATGAATCCAATCAGGGATTAAGCGAATTACTCGAAACGCTAAAAAGTGCCAATAAACAAAAAGAAATCATATTAAGGTATTTCCAATTAATTGCCTCCAATAAGACCCGAGGCGAAGCCGAACGTAGCGGAGCTAAACCCATTGCGGTAAAAAAACTGATAGAAGCAGCTGAATCTACCATGGCAATAGTAAAAGCCTTGATTGATAAAGAAATTTTTGAGGAATATTATATTCAGGAAGACCGTATCAATTTTCAGGGAAAAATGAAAGAAGAATCCTTGAAATTAAGTGAAGCGCAGGGAAATGCTTTTGAGGAGATTAAAAACAATTTTGATAGTAAAGAAGTCTGCCTGTTGCATGGAGTTACATCTAGCGGAAAAACGGAAATTTACATCAAACTCATTGAGGACTATATAGCAATAGGAAAACAAGTTTTGTATTTACTGCCGGAAATTGCACTCACAACACAATTAGTTGAAAGATTGCGAGAATATTTCGGAAATAAAGTGGCGGTTTTTCACTCAAAGTTCAATAATAACGAACGGGTGGAGGTCTGGAAGCAGGTCATGGAAAATTCCGAAAAAAGTCAAATTGTGATTGGGGCAAGGTCGGCTTTATTTTTGCCTTTTTCTAATTTAGGGTTAATCATTGTTGACGAAGAACACGAACAAACATTTAAGCAACAAGATCCTTCACCAAGATACCATGCCCGTGATGCGGCGATAGTTTTAGCGAATTCTCATAAAGCCAAGGTACTTTTGGGATCAGCAACGCCAAGTATTGAAACGTATTTCAATGCCCAATCTGGGAAATATGGCTTGGTGGAAATTTCGGAACGATTTGGAAACGTAATGATGCCCGATATTGAATTAGTTGATTTGAAAGACAAATATTTCCGCAAGAAAATGTCAGGTCATTTCAGTGATACATTAATTGAAGAAATTACCACTGCCTTATCCTTAGGGGAACAAGTAATTCTATTTCAAAACCGTAGGGGTTTTTCGCCCGTAGTAGAATGTATGACTTGTGGGCATGTGCCACAATGCCAGCAATGCGACGTGAGTTTGACGTACCACAAGCACAAAAACCAATTGCGTTGTCACTATTGTGGCTATTCGATGGCAAATCCAACGAGCTGTCATGCCTGTTCCAGTCCACACCTTACGACCAAAGGTTTCGGTACGGAACAAATTCAGCAAGAATTGGTTGCTCTTTTTCCGGATACTAAAATCGGAAGAATGGATCAGGACACCACGAGAGGCAAATTTGGATTCGAGAAAATCATTGATAGTTTCAAAAATAGGGAAATTGATGTTTTGGTTGGGACACAGATGCTCGCCAAAGGGTTGGATTTTGATAACGTTAGCCTAGTCGGAATTATGAATGCCGACAATATGTTATATCATCCTGATTTTCGGGCTTTTGAAAGAAGTTTCCAAATGATGACCCAAGTTTCCGGACGCTCGGGACGTTCAGAAAAACGAGGAAAAGTGATTATTCAGACTTATAACCCGAATCACAACACGATCCAGCAAGTTACCAATAATGATTATGTAGGGATGTATAAGGAACAATTATACGAACGGCAAATTTACAAATATCCACCTTATTTCAGATTAGTGAAACTCACTTTGAAACATCGTGATTTTGAGAAACTTAAGGAAGGTGCGATGTGGTTGTATCAAGTAATGCAACAAAATTTGAACTTACCGGTTTTGGGTCCGGAAGAGCCATCAATCAGCCGTATTAGAAATGAATATATTCGAACGATAATGGTAAAAATCCCTCAAAATCACTCGTTGCAGGGCACAAAAAAAACCATCCGAAAAATGCTGGACAGTTTTGATTCTGTATCCCAATTCAGGGTCATAAAGGTCGCCGTGAATGTAGATTTTTATTAATTAATTGCAAGAGCGCGAATAAGGTCTTCTTTCTTATTTCTGCTTAAAGGTATTTTGGTTATTCCAATTTCTGCAAATTTACTGTTGAACCGTTCTACTTTGTCAATATTGATAATGTAGGACTTGTGCACTCTAATGAATTTATCTTTCGACAAATCATTCTCAAAAGATTTCATCGTGGAGAGTACCAAGTTGCTGTCTTCTTCGGTAACAACTTTAACGTAATCGCCAAACGCTTCAATCCATTTTATTTTAGAAGTAAATACTTTTAGTTTTTTAAGATTGCTCTTAATAAATATATGTTCACCATCTTCTTCTTGATTTTCTTTTTTAAGTAAATGAAAATCAATGGCACGTTTTACGGAAGCATTAAAACGATCAAGAGTAATCGGTTTTTGTAGGTAGTCTGTTGCGTCATAATCAAATGCTTTTAAAGCGTATTCTGATTTAGATGTTATGAAAATAATTTGAGGCTTTACTTTTAAACCATCTAAAAACTCAAAACCGCTAATGACAGGCATTTCAACATCTAGAAATATCAGGTCTACGTCATGAACCTTCATGCAATTTTTTGCTTCAATTGCATTAGAAAAATCACCAATTAAATGTAAATTCGCATGATTATTCACTAGTTTTGTGATGGTCATCCTCTGAATGGAACTGTCATCAACAACAACACAATTTAGTTTCATAATAATTAATTTTTTAGATTTGGTCACACGAAAATAGGTTTTTTTTTCAAAAAAAACTAAACTTTATCGATTTTTTTTGCTGTACAACGAATAAAGGTATTTTTTACTTGTTTGTTTTAAAAAAATATCTAATTTTGCAAAAAATAACAAATAAATATAATATTTATGAATCATTATGAAACTGTTTTCATTTTAAATCCCGTTTTATCTGAAGTTCAGGTAAAGGAAACAGTGAGCAAATTCGAAGAATTTCTTACGTCCAGAGGAGCAGAAATGGTATCAAAAGAGGATTGGGGTCTTAAAAAAATGGCTTACGAAATCCAAAACAAGAAAAGTGGTTTTTACCATTTGTTCGAATTCAAAGTAGCAGGAGAAGTTCTTATTGCTTTTGAAACTGAATTTAGACGTGACGAAAGAGTAATGCGTTTCTTGACTGTAAGTTTAGATAAACACGCTATTTCTTGGGCAGAAAGAAGAAGAACTAAATTAAAAGCAGCAAAAGCGTAATCATTATGGCAACTCTACAACAATCCGCTTCAGGAAAAAAAGACGGAGATATCAGATATCTTACTCCTTTGAACATCGAAACCAACAAAACTAAAAAGTATTGTCGTTTCAAAAAATCTGGAATCAAATATATTGATTACAAAGATGCAGACTTCTTATTGAAATTCGTAAACGAACAAGGTAAAATTTTACCACGTCGTTTAACTGGAACTTCATTGAAATACCAAAGAAAAGTGTCCGTTGCCGTGAAAAGAGCGAGACATTTAGCGTTAATGCCATATGTGGCTGATTTACTAAAATAATAAAGAAGCAACTATGGAAATTATATTAAAAAAAGACGTACAAAATGTAGGCTTCAAAGACGATGTGGTATCTGTGAAAGCAGGTTACGGTCGTAACTTTTTAATTCCTCAAGGGCATGCTCAATTGGCTACACCTTCTGCAAAAAAAGTTTTAGCTGAAAATCTTAAACAAAGAGCGCACAAAGAAGCAAAAGTGGTAAACGATGCAAAAGCATTGGCTGAAACTTTAAAAGCTATTGAAATTAAAATCTCTGCAAAAGCAGGTGGTGAAAAATTATTCGGTTCTATCACTAATATTGACATTGCTGAAGCTTTAGCTAAAGGTGGTCAAGTGATTGACAGAAAATTTATCACAAGCGGAATCGTAAAACGTACCGGTAAATATACTGCCAACGTGAGATTACACAGAGATGTGGTTATTGAATTAGCGTATGAAATTGTTGCTGAAAAAGCATAATTTCTAAATTTAAATATTTAAATCCCGATGAAAGTCGGGATTTTTTTGTTTATCCTCACCCCAACCCTCTCCAAAGGAGAGGGAGTAAAAATCTAACAGTCTAAAAATCTAATTATCTATAATGAAATACTCCAGACTAACCAAAGAGCAATTTGAAGAATTGCACCCAGAATTCATCAATTTTCTATCGACTCAAGCCATAGATAAGGCGGAATGGGACAAAATAAAAACAGAAAAACCAGAAGTCGCTGAGCAAGAATTGGATGTTTTTTCCGATTTGATTTGGGAAGGCGTTTTGGACAGAGCCGAATATTTAGAGCATTTTTCTAAAAACCATATTTTCCTTTTTCAGTGTTTTGATTCGCATGTAAAATCGATTGTATTGAAATCATTGGTTCCCGAAACCGATTTTCTGACCAAGGAAGGCTTGCAATGGTTGAGCGACAACATGTTTACCGATAGCATAGAAATGAAAGTGGGCAAAAAAGAATTTACCGAAGAGCGCAATTCGTCCATTTTTGGATTGATACAACAAGGCTCTTTTTTGAGTGACGGACAATTGTACCAACAAATAAATTCAATTATTGAATCGTAATTCTATTATTATTTCTTTTAAATTGGTTATTCTTCTTTTGGAATTTTTAACCCCTAATATTGAAATGATTTTATAAACTAAACAGGCAAATTGCCTGTTTTTTTATTCTAAATGCGTTAATGCTATATTATAAATAAAATTCTTGAAGAGTAGTTTCTTTTTGTTGTAAATCAATTTTTTAGGGATTACATTTGACTAATTTTAGTTGCCAAACTGATTTTAAAATATTTAAATTATGAAAGTATATTGTGCCTCTAGCTATGATGAAATAACAAAAATCACGTTTGATTTGAAGTGTAATTTTAATGATGAAATTTTATATAGAGGAACTACTAACGATTTAATTCCTTCAATTGTTCAAAAATGTTCTTATAGTACTTATGAAGATTTAGTTGTAAAAGAATATTTGTTATTGGAGGGCTTTAAAAAATATTCACATTTAAAATATAAATTTAAAGAAGGCGATAATTTAGAATGGGAAATTAGAATTGCTGCTCGTGAGCATGGGTTAGCAAGTAGTTTGATGGATTGGTCTAATTCTTTGGATATTGCAATTGAATTTGCAATTTATGATTTTGAAGCTAAAAATATAGATTACACGACTATTTGGATTCTAAACAAATCAAAAATTAAACAAATTAGTATACCAGAAAAAACAATTAATTTCAATCAAATTACAACGCCTTCAATTATTCAATTTACGCCTTATATTGAATCAACGTATTATAAAAGAAAATTTATACAAGGAGGATTTTTTTTAAAACAACCATTTCAAGACATTACCAATCCATTAAATTTAAACTCTTTTTATTCAGACCATTTGACACAAATAATTATCCTTAAAGATGCAGTTGGTGGAATTTGGAAAAAAATTGCTTCAAATGTTGATTTAGATATGCCTGCAATGCCAGTTACCAATGCTTCGGATAAGACTTTAGATAAAATTTGTAAAGCATTGAATGAAAATTATGCTTGATTGTATAATTTAAATAATTTTAAAAACAAGTTATTGGTAAGCATCTAGAAAATCCTGAAAAACAAGAAAATGACAACAATCGACAATATAGAATTAGACGAAAATAATGTAGAATTTAATTATGCTTCTGAATTTGTAAAGCATACTGATAAACTCGTTTATTTAACTGGAAAAGCAGGAACTGGAAAAACAACTTTTTTAAAGTCATTAAAAAGCAATACATCTAAAAACACTGTGATATTAGCTCCAACTGGAGTCGCTGCAATAAATGCTGGTGGACAAACAATTCATTCCTTTTTTCATTTACCTTTTGGTCCATTTGTAGTAAATGACAAAAGATTAAGAACAAGTAAAGAACTTGGAGATTTAGACAATACAACAATTTACAGCACTTTTAAATACAAAGATGACAAGAAGATAATTATCGAACAACTCGAACTTCTAATTATTGATGAAATTTCAATGGTAAGATGCGATACACTTGATGTTATTGATAAAATATTAAGAGTCTTTAGAAAAAAACCATTTTTACCATTTGGTGGCGTACAAGTTATTTTAATTGGAGATACTTTTCAGCTTCCTCCTATTGCAGATTTTGCTCAATGGGAAATTCTAAAAAATTATTATGAAAGTCCATTCTTTTTTAGCTCAAAGATTGTTGCTGAAAATAAACCAATTTATATTGAACTTAAAAAAATATACAGACAAAAAGAACAAGAGTTTATTGATTTATTAAACAAAATAAGGGTAAATCAAATAAATGAAATAGAACTTAACGATTTAAATAAAAAATATAATCCAACTTTTTCATCTAATGGAATTGATAATCATATAATTCTTTCAACAACAAACGCTCAAGTAAACCAAACGAATGCGACAAAATTAGATGAATTAAAAAGTGAAACTAAGATTTTTGAAGGAGAAGTTACAGGAATATTTCCAAAAGATAGTAAAGGAACTTTTGTGTTACCAACTGAACAGAATTTACATTTGAAAATCGGTGCACAAGTAATGATTTTGAAAAATGATTCAGGCGGAATTAAAAGATATTTCAATGGGAAAATTGGAAAAATTTCATCACTTGAAGACAACAAAATAATTGTAGAATTTTCGGACGAAAACAAAGTTCAAATAGAAAAAACATCTTGGAATAATATACAATATATTTGGAATAAAGAAAAGCGTAAAATCGAAGAAACAACAATTGGAACTTTCACACAATATCCATTAAGATTAGCTTGGGCTATAACTGTACATAAAAGTCAAGGCTTGACATTTGAACGAGTTTACGCTGATTTAGGTTCTGCATTTGAAGATGGTCAAGTTTATGTTGCTTTAAGTCGTTGTACTTCATTTAGTGGACTCGTATTGAAATCACAAATTCCAAGAAATAAAATAAGTACAAATAATAAAGTACTTGAATTTGCCAAATCAGAAACGCCAAGTACTCTAATAGTTCAAGAATTAAATTCTGGTAAAGCTGATTATTTTTATAGAAGAATTCGTGAAGATATAAAAACGTTCAATTTTAGTGAAGCATATAGCAATTTTGTCAAAGTACTAAAATTTAGAAATGATATTGAAACAGAAACGTTCAAGAAGTATTTTATAATCACAGCTTCCAAACTTGTTTCCTATATTAAAAAATATGAAGAACTGGAATATATAAATGTAGAATTAGAAACAAAATTACTCCTAGAACAAATAAAGAATAGTCAACAGAATAGCGAATTTAAAGTTTTGCTTAGCAATAATAAGAAACTCGAAACGTCCAACGAAAATCATAGAACTAGAATCGTAACTCTTATTGATGACAATCTAAAAGTTGATAAGTTAATCATTGATTATATAAAGACAGCAGAAGAACAAAGTTTTAAAATTGCTGAATTGGAAGAAACAGAAAACAGGAATAAAAAAGAAATAGAGAGGCTTAGGAAATTAAAATGGTATCATAAATTAATAGGAAAGAAATAATTTATGACACTAACGGGCATTTGAAATGCCCCAAAAAACTAAAATCCCTGCATGATTTATAAGGATTACTCTTCTATATTATTTAGGTAAAAGCTTAAAATTGATTGTAATTATAACTTTAATTTCATTAAATTGGTTATTTTAGTACTTTTTTTAAAATCTAAAATAGCCAATTTTATTTTCTATGGATATTCAACAAACCATCCAAAAATTAAGAGAAGAACTCAATGTTCACAATCACAATTATTATGTGTTGGATACGCCGACAATTTCTGATTATGAATTTGACCAAAAACTAAAACAACTTGAAGACTTAGAAAAAAAATATCCCGAATATTTCGATGAAAATTCACCTACACAACGAGTAGGGGGAACGATAACAAAAAATTTCCAAACTGTTCCTCATCAACATAGAATGTATTCTTTGGATAATTCCTATTCTAAGGAAGATTTAATCGATTGGGAAAACCGAATTCAGAAAGTTCTCGGGAATGTTCCCTTAGAATATACCTGCGAATTGAAGTATGACGGTGCGTCCATAAGTATCACATACGAAAACGGAAAGCTGAAACGTGCTGTAACCCGTGGCGATGGTTTTCAGGGAGATGACGTGACCAACAACATCAAGACCATAAAATCAATCCCTTTACAATTGAACGGAAAAGATTATCCTGAAAAATTTGATATTCGGGGGGAAATCATTTTGCCTTTTGCAGGTTTCGAAAAAATGAACCAGGAATTGATTGAAATTGGCGAAATACCGTATTCCAATCCCAGAAATACTGCTTCTGGAAGTTTAAAATTACAGGATAGTGCCGAAGTCGCCAAGAGACCTTTAGACTGTTTGTTGTATTTTTTGATTGGAAACAATTTGTCTTTCAATACCCAATTTGAAGGATTGGAAACAGCCAGAAAATGGGGTTTTAAAGCACCTAAAGAAGCAAAACTTGCCCATAATTTGGATGAAGTTTTTCAATATATTGATTATTGGGATACACACAGACACACCTTGCCTTACGAAACCGATGGTGTGGTGGTGAAAGTAAATTCTTTCCATTATCAGGATGAATTGGGTTTTACGGCCAAATCACCACGTTGGGCGATAGCGTACAAATTCAAATCGGAACAGGTTTCCACCAAACTCGTTTCGATTTCCTATCAAGTCGGAAGAACCGGCGCCATTACGCCTGTTGCTAATTTAGAGCCGGTGCAATTAGCAGGAACAGTTGTTAAACGTGCTTCTTTGCACAATGCCGATCAAATCGAGAAACTGGATATTCGTATTGGCGATACCGTTTTTGTGGAAAAAGGCGGTGAAATTATTCCTAAAATTATTGAGGTTGACTTGAGCAAACGCCCCGAAAATACGGAGCCTACAAAATACATTACACATTGCCCCGAATGTCAAGCCGAATTGGTGCGCTCTGAAGGGGAAGCCAATCATTATTGCCCGAATTTTTACGGTTGTCCACCACAAATCATTGGACGAATCCAGCATTTCATTTCCAGAAAAGCCATGGATATTGAAGGACTTGGCGGAGAAACGGTTGCCTTACTCTATAATAATGGATTGGTTCGTAATTATGCCGATTTGTATGAATTGACGGTCGAACAGATTTTGCCTTTGGAGAGAATGGCACAGAAATCGGCGGAAAATTTAGTGAAAGGTGTAGAAAAATCTAAAAGTATTCCTTTTGAAAACTTGTTGTTTGCTTTGGGAATTCGGTTTGTTGGAGAAACCGTCGCTAAGAAATTAGCCAAACATTACAAAAACATAGATGCTTTGAGTAAAGCCACTATGATGGATTTGATTTTAGTAGATGAAATTGGCGAACGAATTGCGCAAAGCGTGATTGATTTTTTTGAGAATCAGGAGAACAGAATTATTGTTGAAAGATTGAAAAGTTACGGAGTTCAATTTGAAATTTCAGAAAAAATAAATCCAAATGCTACCGATAAACTTTCTGGAAAAACCTTTGTGGTTTCTGGCGTTTTTTCAAAATTTTCCCGAGACGATTTAAAAAAAGCCATAGAAGACAATGGCGGAAAAGTGGGAAGTTCCATTTCTGCTAAAACCGATTATGTGGTTGCCGGAGAAAACATGGGACCCGCCAAATTAGAAAAAGCGAACCAATTGAAAGTGGCGATTATATCTGAGGATGATTTTATAAAAATGATTAATGAAAATTAAACAATAATTGATTTCCCGTTAGCGATTTTCGATTTATCATTGTCAAAATAAAAATCGATTCTCCCTAAATTAACACCATAACATCCCGCCTGATTTACCAAAACATCTTTGCCGTCAGCATTTTTTACAATAGTTGGTTTGTCTAAAAAAGTATGCGTGTGTCCGCCAATGATTAAATCAATGTCTTTGGTAAGTGCTGCCAATTTCAAATCGCAAATTTTATCGGGCTCATTTTTATATTGGTAGCCAATGTGGGATAAGCAAATAATCAAATCGCATTTCTGTTCTTGTTTTAAAATCCGAACCATGTCCTGGGAAGCTTCCACTGGATTTGAATATACCGTTTCTTTGTAATTTTTCTTGTCCACCAATCCGGCTAATTCCACGCCAAGACCAAAAACACCGATTTTAATTCCATTTTTGTAAAATATTTTATATGGTTTTACAATTCCATGGAGGACGGTATTGTCAAAATTATAATTGGCAGAGACAAAATCGAAATTGGCATTGTGCATTTGCGAATAAAATCCGTCAATCCCATTGTCAAAATCGTGGTTGCCTAGTGTTGCCAAGTCATATTTCATCATACTCATCAGCTTTAGTTCTAATTCTCCACCATAATAATTAAAGTAGGGAGTTCCCTGAAAAATATCGCCAGCGTCTAGCAATAAAACATTTGAGTTTTCCTGTCGAATGCTGTCAATCAAAGCCGCTCTTCTGGCCACACCGCCCATATTGGGATTTTTCGGATGATTAGGAGGAAACGGATCTATATAACTGTGAACGTCATTGGTATGAAGCACTGTTAAATGGCTAGTTTTAGCCGATTCAAAACTGCTAAACGACAACCCTAGTCCAACTAATGCTGTACTTGCGGCTGTTTTTTGTATAAAATCTCTTCTTTTCATATGTAGATAATATTCTGTTTTTATTTTTTTTTTGAAGCTATTTCCCGCTTTCGCCTTTATCTTTGTTCGTTCCTCTCAAAGGATATCAGCTCAATCGGGGCTAGGGTCTACGTTTTTTAATTCGGTTTTTGTATTTAATCGACGCTAATTCTTTTGTCGGTAATTAAAGGAATGGTGTCAACTTCTTTGAAATAATCAATGATGATATTTCTTAATTTATAATCCAAATCATATTTTTCGACTCCTTTTTTAAAAAAAAGCATGTTATCACCGCCATTTACCAAATAGTCAGAAGTGACTACATAGTAGATTTTGTCGTTTTCTAATGGTTTTCCTTGAACCAAAATGTTTTGGGCAACATTGTCTTTATCAATCGTAAAAGTCATTCCGGATAACGGATGCGGTTTTTTTTCTTTAATAATGTATTGAGTGATTTCCAAAATTTGCTCTCCCTTTAGTCCAATTACTTGGGTTGTGTTTTCAAAAGGTTGAATCTCAAAAGCAGTTCTAGTAGTGACATTCCCTTTTGGAATAATAGACCGAATCCCACCATGATTAAGCAAACAAATAGCAATAGTTTTTTTTTCTCGGGCATTAAATATCAAATTGCTTCTTTGCAAGGTGATGTCTGCAAGCAAATTTCCCATCGGGGTTTGCCATTGACCGCTTTTATCCAATGTCTGTGGGGAATAAGCCAAAACGGTATTTAAGTCTTTATCAATAGTGGCACGATACGGTTTTATAAATTCTTCAATGGCAATGACTTCTTTATTTTTGTCAGTAATTCCAATATCTTTACCTTCAATTTTGGTGACATACATTTGTTGCCCACCGCAGGAGACTAATAAAGCGAATGTTAAGAATATAACAAAACGTTGTAAAAATGCGTTATAGTTTTTTAGATTTACCATCTGATATGATACTAATTTAATTAATTTTGTAATCCAAGTAAAAGTAGTATGTTTTTAAATTACCTGAAGAATTTTTTCACAAAAAAAATAGTTAAAAATACGCTGTCAAATGTCGGGCACAGTTTGACAATTAATCAGATCAAAACCGTTGGAATTGTTTTTGACGAAACCTATTTTTATGAAAGAGAAGCCTTGATTCAGGAACTGGTGTTTAATGGGATTTCTGCTAATACTATTCAGGTATTAGTTTTTAAAGATAAAATTAAAAAAAACGAAATGTTTGATTATCCAACCTTTAGTCATAAAGATTTGAGTTGGACGGCAACATTTAATAAATCGGAGGTGAACCATTTCATTGCTCAAAAATTTGATTTGTTGATTAATTATTACGATACCGAAAAGTCAGCCTTATTACTGGTTTCCAATCAATCTAAAGCGAGTTTTAAAGTGGGATTTTCATCGATAGACAACAAACTGAATCATTTTATGATTAACACGAATGCCGAAAATTACAAGGTATTCATAGAAGAATTATTCAAATATCTAAAAATATTAAACAAAATATAATATGCAATCATTGATAGGAACTGGAGTTGCACTAGTTACACCATTTAAAAAAGACTTTTCGGTAGATGTCGAAGCCTTAAAAAAAATTGTTCATTATCAAGTCGATAATGGAATCGATTATCTTGTAATTCTAGGAACTACTGCCGAAAATGCTACTTTAGATAGCGAAGAAAAAGAAGTGGTTATCCAAACTGTTATCGATGCCAATCAAGGAAGATTACCCTTGGTTTTGGGTGTTGGCGGGAATGACACGCGCAATGTGGTTTCCGAATTGCAAACTCGTGATTTATCAAAATTTGTGGCCATACTATCCGTTTCCCCTTATTATAACAAACCAACACAAGAGGGAATTTACCAGCACTTCAAAGCAATTGCAGAGGCATCACCCATTCCCGTGATTTTATATAACGTTCCGGGAAGGACATCCAGTAATATGTTACCGTCAACGGTAATCCGTCTGGCTAACGATTTTAAAAACATAGTTGCCATCAAGGAAGCAGCGGGTGATATCGTTCAGGCAATGAAAATAATTCAGGATAAACCAAAAGATTTTCTAGTGATTTCTGGGGACGACATGGTGACTTTGCCTATTATTTTGGCCGGTGGGAGCGGAGTAATATCAGTAATTGGTGAAGGTTTTCCGAAACTGACTTCCCAAATGGTACGCTTAGGATTGCAACGAAAAGTGGACGAGGCCTACCAATTACACTATCTTTTGGCGGACAGCATCAACATGATTTTTGAACAGGGAAATCCTGCAGGAATAAAAGAAGTCTTTAAATCATTGGGTTTGTCTGAAAATACGGTGCGGTTGCCATTGGTCAATGTCGACGAGGATTTGGCAAACAGATTGTGTGAAGTGGAGAAGAAAATAAATGCTATTAAAGTATAAATTTTTTTGCAATATCTTTAAGAACCACTCTTTTTGGGTGGTTTTTTTATTTTATTTATGTTTTGGATAGATAATAATTGGCAAATGATATAAGAAAGCTGTTCTCAAATAATATTTAACTTTAATTAAAAAAATATCCTAATCACTATAAAATATCCTAATTATATAACAAAGAATCAAAAATCACGTTATCTCAATAAAAAATCAGATTCTACCCAAAATTAGTGTTCTTCTGAGGTTTTATTAAGATTTTTTTAATAAAATAAATATTTGCATTACATAAATTAATCACTAAATTTGCAGTTGGTTTTTGAAAACGGTAAAATAGTTGCAAATCAAAGGAACCTCCTAAGAAAAATGAAGAAAATTTTATATTTATTGCTTGTTGTTGCCTTTTTTTGCTCTTGTAGCGAATACCAAAAAGCATTAAAATCAGAGGATGTTGCAGTTAAATTTGAGATGGCAACCAAACTCTATGAAACTGGAAAATACGCTAAAGCGATTCGCCTTTTTGAAGAAATTTCGCCAGCTTATAGAGGAAAACCACAAGCGGAAAAAATGTTTTACATGTTTTCCCAGTCCTATTTCAAATCAAAACAGTATTATTTGGCGGGTTATCAATTTGAAAGCTTTGCTTCCAGCTACCCAAAAAGCGAAAAAGTGGAAGAAGCTTCTTTTTTAGGAGCCAAAAGTTACTCCATGTTGTCACCTGCATATAGTTTAGATCAAACAGATACGACAAAGGCAATCAATAAGTTGCAGGAATTTATAGATACCTATCCTAATTCTGCTTACCTTGCAGAAGCGAATACCGCCTTAAAAGTTTTAACGGATAAAATAGAGAAAAAGGTTTTTGAAAATTCCAAACAGTACAATACGATTTCAGATTATAAATCGGCAATCGTAGCACTTGATAATTTTATTGCAGATTATCCTGGAACAAAATATAAAGAAGAAGCGTTGTTTTACAAATTCGATTCCGCTTACAAACTGGCAATTAACAGTGTTCCCGCAAAAATGGAAGAACGATTGAATGTGGCCAAAGTAGCTCATGGGAATTTAATACGATTCAACAGCAATACATCACACAAAGAAAAAGCTGACGAAATGTTAGCTAAAATTGAAAAAGATTTACAACAATTTTCTAAATAAATTAAAGTCATGGATTTAAAAAAGACGAATGCTCCAGTAAATACAATCACTTATAACAAAAGTGTAATTGAGGAACCAACTGGAAATGTGTATGAAGCGATAACAATTATGGCTAAAAGAGCAAACCAAATCAACTCTGAAATTAAAAAAGAATTGACAGAAAAGTTAGAAGAGTTTGCTACTTACAATGACAGTTTGGAGGAAGTTTTTGAAAACAAAGAACAAATCGAGGTTTCTAAATTCTACGAAAAATTGCCTAAAGCACACGCATTAGCAGTTCAAGAATGGCTTGACGATAAAATTTACTACAGAGACGCAAACAAATAAGACAATGTCAGTTTTAAGCGGTAAAAAAATAGTGCTGGGTATTTCTGGCGGAATTGCCGCATATAAAACAGCTACATTAGTTAGACTTTTCATAAAAGCAGGTGCACAGGTCCAAGTGATTATGACACCTGCTTCTAAGGATTTTGTAACCCCGCTTACTTTATCCACACTTTCTAAAAACCCCGTACATTCCAGTTTTTACAACGAAGAGGATGACAATGCACAATGGAATAGTCATGTCGATCTAGGACTTTGGGCCGATTTGATGGTTATTGCTCCGGCCACTGCAAATACACTATCTAAAATGGTAAATGGTAATTGCGATAATCTTTTGATTGCAACCTATTTATCAGCTAAATGTCCCGTTTATTTTGCTCCGGCAATGGATTTGGACATGTACAAACATCCTTCCACAATTGCAAGTTTTGGCGCTTTAACAGCCTTTGGAAATACGATGATTCCGGCTGAAAATGGTGAACTCGCCAGTGGACTTTCTGGAGAAGGGAGAATGGCCGAACCGGAGAACATCCTAACTTTTCTTGAAGCCGATTTAGAAAGTAAATTGCCCTTAAAAGGAAAAAAAATACTCATTACTGCCGGTCCCACATACGAAGCAATCGATCCTGTGCGTTTTATAGGAAATCATTCTTCCGGTAAAATGGGATTTGATATTGCTAAAAGAGCAGCAAATCTTGGGGCTGAAGTTATTTTAGTTTCTGGGCCTACACATTTTAAAGTGGAACATTCAAATATAAAAGTGATTCCCGTCACATCTGCCCAACAAATGTATGATGCCTGCCATGTTTATTTTGATGAAGTTGACGCTGTCATTGCTGCTGCAGCCGTTGCGGATTATAGACCTAAATATGTTGCCCAACAAAAGATAAAAAAAGCAGGCGAAAATTTCACGATTGAACTAGAAAAAACGAAAGATATTCTGGAATCATTAGGCAAAATAAAGAAAAAACAGTTCTTAATAGGATTTGCATTAGAAACAGAAAATGAAATTGAAAATGCAAAGTTGAAAATTCAGAAAAAAAACCTAGATTTGATTGTTCTGAATTCATTGCAGGATGAAGGAGCAGGTTTTGGAAAACCAACAAATAAAGTTACCTTTATTGACCATTTTTATTCTATTGAACGGATGTCGTTGAAATCAAAAGAGGCCGTTGCTGAGGATATTGTAAACAAAATTATAGCGCATTATGAATAAGATATTTAGTTTTTTTCTGTTGCTTTCATTGAGTTTTGTTCAGGCTCAAGAACTCAATTGTATCATAAAAGTGAATGCCGAAAAAATAGGAGGGACTAATACGCAAGTTTATAAAACCTTAGAAAAATCGTTGACTGATTTTGTAAATAAAACCGATTGGACGGGACAAGTTTACAAACCCAATGAAAAAATAAATTGTTCGATGGTCATAAACATAAGTGCTTATGAATCGGATAATTTTACGGCGACAATACAAGTACAATCTTCCAGACCTGTTTTTAATTCTACATATTCATCTTCTGTTTTCAATTATAACGACAAAGATTTCAATTTTAAGTATACTGAATTTCAAAACTTAACTTTCAATCCTAATAGTTTTGATTCTAATTTGGTTTCTGTGATGGCTTTTTACAGTTATATAATTATTGGTATGGATGCCGATACTTTCTCTCTAAATGGTGGGACTTCAAGTTTTGAAACTGCACAAGAAATAGCTAACGTGGCGCAAGCAGGAGGTTATAAAGGATGGAGTCAAGGAGACGGCAATCAAAACAGGTATCATTTAGTGAATAATATTTTATCAGGTACTTACAGTCCTTTTAGAGAAGCCATGGCTCAATATCATTTAGAAGGCTTGGATGTAATGAATAGCGATTTGAAAACAGCTAAATTAAAAATAAAATCAGCAATTTCTACCCTCGGGAAACTACACTCCGTAAGGCCTAATGCTTTTTTAACACGAATATTTTTTGATGCAAAATCAGATGAAATTGTTTCTATTTTTACAGGTGGTCCAAGCATTTCCATAGACGATTTAGTCTATATTTTAAATAATATTTCGCCCTTGAACTCAACTAAATGGGCAGAGATTAGATAGTAATATCTAATTATATAAATTGCGATGGGCTAATTAATTAAAAATTCTGAATATCAACTGCACATGATTACTTCACTTTCTATTGAGAATTTTGCTTTAATTGAAAAATTATCAATTGATTTTTCTTCTGGATTTTCAATAATAACAGGGGAGACCGGAGCTGGAAAATCAATTCTGCTGGGCGCTTTAGGATTGGTTTTAGGAAAAAGAGCTGATTTGACTTCTCTCAAAAACAAAAGTGAAAAATGTATTATTGAAGCGCATTTTCAAATTTCAAATTACAATTTACAATCTTTTTTTGCCACGAATGATTTGGATTATGAAGCCGAAACAATCATTAGACGAGAAATATTGCCTTCGGGAAAATCAAGAGCTTTTATAAATGATACGCCGGTAAATCTTCAGGAATTGCAGGATTTGAGTTTGTATTTAATAGACATTCATTCCCAGCATCAAACCCAAGAATTATCGGAGGAAAATTTTCAATTTGAAATTATCGATTCAATCGCAGGGAATCAAGGGGTTATTTCGGAATATATTCTTGTTTTGAAATCCTATAAAAAGCAAAAAACCGATTTATTGCAACTGAATACTCAAATTCAACAAGCATTAAAGGAACAAGATTACAATACTTTTTTGTTGGAAGAATTGCTGGAAGCCAAATTAGAATCGTGTGATCAATTAGAGTTGGAATCAATATTTGAAAAATTGACCAATGTCGAGGCGATTAAAGAAAATTTAGAAAAATCTTTTGCAATTGCATCGGAAGAGCAATTTGGTGTTTTACATAATTTAAAAGAAATGAAGGTTGCTTTGCAGAAAGCATCCAGTTTTTCATCGGAATATCAGTTTTTATTTGAGAGATTAAATAGTGTTTCTATTGAGTTAGATGATATTGTGGACGAGTTAAATGGAGTTGCTGAAAATCTCGTTAACGATCCCGAACAATTAGAACTTGTGAATCAGAAGTTGCAATTGATTTATAATCTTCAAAAGAAACACCAGGTTTTAAGTATTTCAGAATTGCTTCAAATTCAGAATGATTTAGACAATAAAGTGATTTCTGTAAGCAATTTGGAAAACGAAATAAAAATCTTAGAAGAAAAAATTCAGCATTCTGAATTGGAGCTGGACAAACTAGCTCATTCCATACATGATAATCGCACAAAAGCAATTCCAATATTATCACAAAAGTTAGTTGGAATTTTAGAGCAATTGGGCATGCCTAATGTCCGTTTTAATATTGAAATTAATGCTACTTCCAATTATTTACAGAACGGAAAAGATGAATTACAATTTTTGTTTTCGGCAAACAAAGGTTCCGATTTCGGATTGCTGAAAAAAGTGGCCTCGGGAGGAGAAATGTCTCGGATTATGCTTGCCGTGAAAGCAATTTTGGCGCAATATTCAAAATTACCCACTATAATTTTTGATGAGATTGACACTGGAGTTTCCGGTGAAATTGCTATAAAAATGGGAGATATCATGAAAGGAATGAGCGAAACCATGCAGGTTTTTGCCATAACCCATTTGCCCCAAATTGCCGCAAAAGGAAATGCTCATTTTAAGGTTTTTAAAACTATAATTGGGGAACAAACCCATTCAGAATTAAAATTATTATCCGGCGAGGAGCGAATACTTGAAATAGCGCAAATGTTATCGGGAACAGTAGTTTCGGATTCGGCTCTAAATCATGCAAAAGCCTTGTTGGACTAAAAAAATGCCTTATATTTGCCAACTAAAAAAAACGATTCAAAGAATAACGGAGTAACCTTTACAATTATGATCATAGAACCTAGAATGAGAGGATTTATTTGTTTAACAGCCCACCCTAAAGGATGCGAGCAAAATGTTAAAAATCAAATTGAATATATAAAATCAAAAGGTGCTATTGCCGGAGCCAAAAAAGTATTGGTAATTGGTGCTTCAACAGGATTTGGTTTATCTTCTAGGATTACAAGTGCTTTTGGATCGGATGCCGCTACAATTGGCGTGTTTTTTGAAAAACCACCATTGGAAGGAAAAACGGCTTCACCAGGCTGGTACAATTCTGCGGCTTTTGAAAATGAAGCGCATAAGGCTGGACTGTATGCTAAAAGTATTAATGGTGATGCTTTTTCTGATGAAATAAAAAAACAAACTCTAGATCTTATTAAAAAAGATTTAGGACAAATAGATTTGATCATTTACAGTTTGGCGTCGCCAGTTCGCGTTCATCCAAAAACGGGTGTGTTGCATCGCTCTGTCTTGAAACCAATTGGAACTACCTTCACGAATAAAACGGTTGATTTTCATACTGGAATTGTTTCAGAAATCTCTATTGAACCATGTAATGAGGAGGATATTGAAAATACAGTTGCCGTTATGGGGGGAGAAGATTGGGCCATGTGGATTGAGGCGCTAAAAGCAGAAAATTTGTTGGCAGACGGAGCTACAACAGTTGCTTATTCCTATATTGGACCATCATTGACTGAAGCGGTTTACCGCAAAGGGACTATTGGACGCGCAAAGGATCACCTTGAAGCCACGGCTTTTGCCATTACCGATACATTAGCTTCTCTAAATGGGAAAGCCTATGTTTCTGTTAATAAAGCATTGGTTACCCAAGCCAGTTCTGCCATTCCTGTTATTCCTTTGTACATTTCGTTATTGTATAAAATAATGAAAGCAAAAGGAATTCATGAAGGATGTATTGAACAAATTCAACGTTTGTATCAAGAAAGATTATTCACGGGAGCAGCAATGTTAACCGATGAAAAAGGAAGAATTAGGATTGATGATTTAGAAATGCGAGATGATGTTCAGCAACAAATTGCTGATTTGTGGACAAAAGCCACTACCGAAAATTTGTCCGAAATAGGGGATTTGAAAGGCTACAGAAAAGATTTTCACAATCTTTTTGGTTTTGAATTTGAAGGTGTAAATTACAAAGAAGATACTAATGAACTCGTGAATATTTCTAGTATAGTTTAATAATAGTTTCAAAATTTATTGAAATTATATTTTCTTAATGCCCCTAAAATTTTATTGGTTTTAAACCTTTTAAAAATTAGGGGCTTTTTTATTAATGATCTTTTTTCTCCTAAAAGGACTTTGCCAAATGAATAAAAATGATCGTGACAAAACAAAAAATTACTTTTAAATTAGTAGTCCTAGAGCAATTGCCGTTTGGAAGTAAAAATGAATTTTCATCCCATAAAAAGACTTTATATAAACATTTAAAAATGAGCGTGAGTTAGCAATTTGCATAGAATTCCACAAAATGATTGTATTAATATCAAATAAACCGTTTTTATGATGTTATTATTTAGTTTTTTTTTACTTTTGCCAAATAAATAAACAAATAAAACTAAATGAAAAAAATTACCTTATTATTTATGTTGTTCATCGGATTTTCAGCTTTTGCTCAATTTCCTCAAGATTTTGAAGGGACATTTCCTCCAACAGGATGGGCTGTTTATCGAGGTGCAAATGATTTAGGAATAGAAAGTGATTGGACAGCAACTACAGTAGGAGTTGCAACAGGACTTCAAGCCGCTTATGTAGACTACGAGGCTGTGACCGCTGGTGAATTAGCTGAAGATTGGTTGGTTTCACCTGCTTATACTGTTACGGCACCTAACACGTTGATGGCATTTTATCAGGGACAAGACGATCCGACGGATTATGGTTCGACTTATACGATTAGAGTTTCTACTACTTCTCAGATAGATATTAATTCTTTCACAATTGTGGACACCCAAACAGAGTCAGATTTTACTATAGAAATGACTACAAGAACGGTTGATTTGAGTGCTTATGCAGGACAAACAATTTATATAGCTTTTGTATTAGAAAATAATGAGGGTGATGCTTGGGCTATTGATGGAATTGACTTTATTAGTAATACTGTTATTGCTCCAGGTTGCGTTTCAAATCCTTCACCGGCTGATGCGGCATTAGAGGTTCCGATTGGTGCCACAACTTTTTCATGGACAGCTCCAACAACAGGAGGGCCAGTTACATTGTATAATATTTATTCTGGAGCGACTTCAGATGCAGTAACCGATTTTATTACTAGCACAACAACGCCATCCGTTGATTTGTCCTTGGCCGATTTTAGTACAACATTTTATTGGAAAGTTGTTGCTGTAAATTTAGTTGGTTCGGCTACAGATTGCGCTGTGTGGAGTTTTACTACACAATCACCTCCTGGTTATTGTTTGGCGGCTTCCGGAGGTCAATACCCTGCGGATGCTTATACTCCAGAAATTTTGGATGGTGTAACTGAGAATATTATTGTGTCAGATGGTTTTGCGGGAGAATATTCAGTTGTAAATGTTTTGTCAGGGCAAACTTATACTTTTACTAGTGGAACGACAGATTTTATTACTATAGGTAATGAAGCAGGAGATACCTCTCTTATTGCTGGTGCATCACCTCTTACTTGGGTATCCGATATTTCTGGAGTTATCAGATTTTATTCTCATGTTGATGATCAATGTGGAGAAGAAAATATTGAAAGACCTAGAACAGTAATTTCTGACCCTCTCTTGGCAACAGATACTTTTAACAGTGCCAGCTTTCATACATTTCCTAACCCAGTGAAAGATATTTTGAATATATCCTACGATAAAAACATTTCTAATGTTGCAGTATTTAACTTGTTAGGTCAAGAAGTAATGACAAAATCAGTGAAACAAAATCAATCCCAAGTGGATATGTCACATTTGTCAAACGGAACCTATATGGTAAAAGTTACTTCCGATAATCAAGTAAAAACAATCAAAGTTATCAAAGGATAATCAATTCTTGAATTTTCATTTCAAAAGCCACCTTAAAGGTGGTTTTTGTTTTTTATATAGTTTATATTTGTTAAAAAAAATTATTTGTATGTTTTTCTCCTTAATAATTCCTGTTTACAATCGTCCAGAAGAAGTTGAGGAGCTTTTGGAAAGTTTGTCACTAGCAGATTATAATGCAGTTTTTGAAGTGGTAATTGTAGAGGATGGATCGACCGTATCATGTAAAAATAATGTGGAGAAATTTCAAAATAAATTAAATATTTCCTACTATTATAAAGAGAACTCCGGGCCGGGGGATTCTAGAAATTTTGGAATGAAAAATGCCAAAGGAGATTATTTTCTTATTTTTGATTCTGATTGTATCATTCCAAAACAATACCTGTCGGAAGTGTCTATTGGTTTGCAAAATAATTATGTAGATTGTTTTGGAGGTCCAGATAAAGCATTGGATTCATTTTCGGATATTCAAAAAGCCATCAATTTTGCCATGACATCATTTCTGACTACTGGAGGAATACGAGGTGGTTCTGAAAAAATAGATAAATTTCAGCCCAGAAGTTTTAACATGGGATTGTCCAAAAAAGCTTTTGAAATTTCAGGTGGTTTTGGAAACATTCATCCAGGAGAGGATCCGGATTTATCCATCCGATTATGGAATTTAGGTTTCGAAACTAAATTATTTCCGAAAGCATTTGTGTATCATAAACGAAGAATCGATTGGAATAAGTTTTCTATCCAGGTTAATAAATTTGGTAAAGCAAGACCCATTTTAAATAGTTGGTATCCGCAATATAGTAAATTCACGTATTTTTTTCCGTCGTTTTTCATACTTGGTTTTTGTTTCTCAATAGTGTTTTATGTTTTTGGGAAGGATGTCCTCTTAGAACTTTATTTTTTATATTTTCTAATGGTATTTATTGTTTCCTCCTTTCAAAATAAAAGCTTGAAAATAGGTTATTTATCAGTAGTTGCAGTTTGGAAACAGTTTTTTGGGTATGGCCTGGGTTTCATGGAATCGTACCTGAAAATTATACTTTTAAAGCAAAAACCACAAGAAGCTTTTCCTGAATTATTCTTTAAATTATGACAAAGATTATAGGATTAACCGGCGGAATTGGGAGCGGAAAAACGACCATAGCTAACTATTTTAAGGCACTGGGAATTCCTGTTTATATTGCTGATGATGAAGCCAGAAAAATATCGGAAACTCCAGAAATTATCCAATCTCTAAAGACCATTTTTGGAGATGGCGTTATTAATAATGAAAAATTAGATAGGGTAAAAGTCTCTGAGATTGTTTTTAATAACCCTGAGAAATTGCAACAACTAAACGCGGTTATTCATCCAGCAGTAAAAAAGCATTTTGAAAATTGGGTTTTGCAGCATTCAAATTTCCCTTTTGTAATTAAAGAGGCGGCAATATTATTTGAAAGTGGCAGTTATAAGGATTGTGATTTTGTAATTACGGTGATTGCTCCATTAGAAACTAGAATCCAAAGAGTTATCAAAAGAGATAAAGTTACTCGGGAAGAGGTGATAAAGCGTATAGAAAATCAATGGACAGACGAAAAGCGCATAGGAAAAAGCCAATATGTAATTGAGAATGTAGCTATTGATCAAGCAAAAGCTCAGGCAAATGAAATTCTTAAAAAAATTACATTTCAATAAAATTATTAACTTTTGTTAATCTTTGGTTAATATATTTACAGTATAAATGTTAAATTGTCTAACTTTGTTACGATGAATAAATTGTTTTTTAGGTTGCTGGTAGTTTTGATGAGTTTATCCTTAATTGGAATAATACTGGTTCAGGTTTATTGGTTTAATACTTCCTTCAAAAATAATGATGAACAATTCAGGTATCATGTTACCCAAGTAATTGGTAATGTGGCTGATAAGTTGCAAAAAGAGGAGGCATATAGTTTTATTGACAAGTATAAAAAATTAAAGGACAGTATAGGTAAAGAGCCCGAAAAGAGCGATTTTCTTGAGTTTGGATATTATCAAAGAGATTCTCGTACAAATGAAACTATCATTTATTCAAATAATATAATATCAGAAGATTTTAATGTTTCTTCTTCGTTCTTTGATAAAAAAACCGACAGTATAAAAAAGCTTAAAAACTTTTCATCAAAAAGAGTGACTGAAGTTTACAATAATGGTGAAATTGATAATTCAGATGTTCAACAAAAAGTGACCCCTGATATTAAAATTCAAAAAAAAGGAAAACTTGATGTTCTCGAAAATGCCCAGTTTGAAATTTTCTTTAAAGATATTGCTGCTGCAAAATCATTGCAAGAGAGAGTTTCTAAGGAAAAGCTCCATAAATTGCTCGAAACGGAATTAAAAGAGTATGAGGTAAAAACACCTTTTGAGTTTGGAATTTACAGTAATGGTTTAGCTACAAAAGTTAAGTCGGATAAATTTAGGTTCGATAAAAATTCTACCTATTCCATTCCAATATTTACTGATAATGAGGGGAATAACAAATATCAATTATTAGTAAGTTTTCCTCATAAAGAAAAGTTTTTGTTTTCAGAATTAGTTGGAATTACATTATTATCTATCATTTTTACTCTGATAATAGTCATTGCATATTCCAGTGCCTTGAATCAATTAATTAGACAGCGTCAGATTTCTGAAATTAAAACGGATTTCATCAACAATATGACTCATGAGTTTAAAACCCCAATTGCAACAATAAATTTGGCACTTGATGCGATAAAAAATCCAAAAGTGATTGACGATAAAGAAAAAGTAAGCAGGTATTTGCAAATGATTAGGGACGAAAATAAACGAATGCATGCACAGGTAGAAAATGTGCTTAGAATTTCGAAATTAGAAAAAAAGGAATTAGAGATTAATAAGGAATCAAATAATATTCACGAAATAATTGAAGAGGCAATAGAACATGTTAATTTAATTATTGAGGATAGACAAGGAACAATTACAACTCATTTTGCTGCCAATAGGACTACGGTTTTACTTAACGATGTCCATTTTACAAATGTGATTGTAAATGTTTTAGACAATGCGATTAAATATTCACCGGAAGAACCAAAAATTGATGTTTATACAGAAAATGTAAAAGATTTTGTTATCATTAAAATAAAAGATCAAGGTTCTGGGATGAGTAAAGTGGCACAAAAAAGAATTTTTGAAAAATTCTACAGGGAACATACGGGTGATTTGCATAATGTAAAGGGGCATGGGTTGGGTCTTGCATATGTTAAAAGAATCATAGAAGACCATAATGGTGAAATTTTCGTGGAAAGCGAAAAAGGGAAAGGGAGCACATTTATTATAAAAATACCACTAATTAATTAAAATTTAAATACCACAAATAAACAAAAATATGGAAACAGAAAATAAAAAAATTCTTTTAGTAGAAGACGATCAAAATTTTGGTGCGATATTAAAAGATTACTTAATGCTAAATGACTTTGACGTCACGTTGGCAAAAAACGGTATGGAAGGATTTGAGAAATTCAAAAAAGATACCTATGATTTATGTATACTTGACGTTATGATGCCATACAAAGATGGGTATACATTAGCCAAGGAAATCAGGGAGAAAAATAAAGAAGTGCCTATTATTTTCTTGACAGCAAAATCTATGAAAGAAGATGTGCTTAAAGGATATAAAGTTGGTGCCGATGATTATTTGAATAAACCTTTCGATTCAGAGGTGTTGTTGATGAAAATAAAAGCCATTATTCAAAGAAAAACGGTTGATGTAAAAAGCGATCACGTTAAATTTGAATTTCAAATAGGAAACTTTCATCTTAATTCTAAACTTCGTTTTTTAACGTTTAAGGATGAAGAGCCAATAAAATTATCTCCAAAAGAAAATGAATTGTTAAAAATGTTAGCAGTTTATGAAGATGATTTAATGCCTAGAGAAATGGCTCTTACCAAAATATGGAGAGATGACAACTACTTTACTTCCAGAAGTATGGACGTTTATATTGCCAAATTAAGAAAATACCTTAAGCCAGATGATAATGTTGAAATTCTAAATATCCATGGTGAAGGATTTAGATTAGTGGTTAAAAATAAAGTCGCAGTATAATCATAAATTAGGCTTCAATAAATGAAATGCCCTCAAAAAGTTAGAAGCTATTTGGGGGTGTTTTTTTTGATTAATCTTTCCAATTCAATTGCAAAGCGAAAGAGGTTTTGTCTTCTTTTGTAATACTGAAAACAGCAGTCTCTTTTGTTAGACATTCATGTAAAATAACATTGTCCTTTAGTGATAATTCCTTCATAAAATTCATTTCGAAACTTTCAATTTTTTGATTTAGAATTAAATTCTCAGGTACTAAATCCAGACACCATTCTAAATATTTCACGTTATTTACATGATTTACAATATCTAAATCAGATAAAGAAACGGTTCTTTCAAAAACGATTTCCTTTTCATTTGTAATATTAATTTTAGAAAAAGTTTTTTTAGTAGCTTTTTTTTCCGGATACAATTTAAAATGTTCAAATGGTAATGCCAGAGCTTCAGGTCTGCGGGTTTTAGTGTTAAATACAGCCCAATACGTCTCGGAACCCACAATCTTTTTATTATTAACATACATTTCTAAAGCACGAACAGAACGGGAGTTTTCTAGCGAATTGATCCATGTTTTTACCGTTACAATATCTTTCCATTTGGGTAATTCCTTAATTTCAACACGCATCCGGCTCAACACCCAAGCCTGATTAAATTCCTGCATATCCGAAAAACTAATCCCCCCAATTTCTGAATGGAAGGCTGCTGTCAGTTGCAAAAGATTACACAAATCGGTATATTTCAAATACCCGTTTGGCGCACATTGCGTGAAATTGATTTCCCAGTCTTTGCTTAAAATAGAGGTGAAATTTGGTGCTATCGGCATTATTTTTTGAGTTTATTATTCTTTGAGTTTAATTAATGATAATCTCTTTTTTTTCAAAAAAATCAAACCATTTGGTATTTTTGTTTTTTCTAAACTAAGTCACAGTTCCCGTTTTGAGAATTTTTTGGTGTTTTTTAATAAAACAAGACTAGTTCCTTGCTTTTTCCTCCAAATCTATAATTTCTTGATTTACGTAATTTTTTTAATTTCTTACCAACAAATATGTTCATAATTCGGTTGTTTCACATCAAAAATAGAAAATAAAAATTCATTTTATGACGATATTCCTTAATGAAATGTTAATGCATTTAAAAACATACATTTTGCATAAATTATATGAATATTAAAAAGTATAAATCTGAAAATTTTAATGGTATGCCACTATGGAAACAAAATTAACTGTATTTTTATTAATGCTTTCCATTTCGGGCTCATGGACTCAACTAGATAGACATGATTGTACAATCTGACAAAGACGAACTTTAAAATTAACTTCGTGATTTTAGAAAATTTATATCTAAAACAATTCTCGAAAAAGTTAATCCAATAGTTAGGATATGCCCTAAATTTATTTGTGTTGAATAGCGCAGAATTGCATACTGCGCCCACAAACGAGAGCAATGCAAAACAAGTCATGAAAAGGTATACCTATTACAGTACAAATGAATTCAGGTTTTTTGGGCAAAATATTTTAATTGAATGATAAAATTTGGGTCAATTTTTCCGATATTTACACCTTATAAAAACGTAAAATGCCACAATTATGGGGATGAATAAAAATACTATTTTGGGGTGGGCCACTTTATTAATGATCGTGATGGGATTCCTTTTAATAGGACTTGGCGCTTTTAGATACAGAGATATTTCAGGTTGGGGTTTTGCCGCTACAGGAGTTGGGTTCTTAGCCATTGCCTGGGTGTTCAGCTCTTTAAAAGGAAGAGTATAAGGAATATAGGAATTATGTTTTTGTAAAAAAAATCCATCCCGATCTTAGACTGGGATGGATTTTTAAGTATTAAGCAATTGACAGTTATTTTGCCATCAATTTTCCAGATTGAACGACTTTTTTATTGCTAATTATTTTATATAAATAGAAACCAGAAGTAAGATCACCCATTTCTAAAGTGGTTATTTTTTCGGTAACCGCAGCTTTTTTCACTTCTCTACCAAATACATCATATAAGACGATTTGAGCATTGTTCATTTCATACGCATCTTTAATCTCAATTGTAAGAGTAGAATGAAAAGGGTTTGGATAAATTGTCACTTTTTGAACCTCATTAAATGAATGTGTTCCCATTGTAGGACATCCTACAGGCATAACCACTGATACTGCAGCAGTACTTAATGCACCTGTTGTTGTAAAAGCTCTACCGTTAAGTACCACGCCAGTTGTTAAATCAACAGCACCGTTGTTAGCAACTACTGTACCTTTAATTTCGGAATAGTCGCTAATTAATACCGCACCATCAATTTTCCAGTATACGTTTTTAGCTTGAGCTCCGTTAATCAATAGTACTTTAGCATAAGTACTGGTAGAAAGTGCTCCATTAATTTTAATAATAAATACCGCATTGGCATTGCCCTGCGCATTCAAGTAAACCGTATTTGTCAATACAGTTGCTGCATTTAACAAATAGGTGTGTGGTGTTAGAACAAGGTCATTACCTAATTCTGCAGGATATAATAATTCGATATCATAAGGAAGCACGTTTAAATAATTATAAACATCATTCAAGTCTGCAGCAGCTTGCGCAGTAGAAGTATCGGGTTTTGGATGTATTTCTCCTTTTACATACATGGCATCAAAACCAGTTGTTAAACCTACATTTGTACCAATATCACCGGTAACTGTTGATACACCTGCGTTCGAAACAGAGCCTCCAGCAGAAAAGATGGCATAACATTCGGTTGATTTTAAAGCAGGGGCACTAGGTCCGTTAAGAATAGGACTTCCACATCCAATTGGAATGTAGGATAAAATGCCATCAACATCAATTGATCCGGTTGTAGAAAGCGCTCTTCCTTCTAATGAAACACCAGTATTCATGATTATTGCAGCATTATTAGCAATAACGGTTCCTTTCATGATGGTTCCGGTAGCCAAACTTACCAATCCTTCTATTTTCCAAAAAACATTACAGGCTTTTGCCCCGTTCAATAATTTTACTTCAGAATTAGATGTTGTTGCGAAAGCACCATCAATTTGAAAGATAAAAATGGCATTAGGATTTCCTTTTGCGTCTAAATTCAAAACATGGTCTAAGGAAGCCACACTTGGAATTGAATATATTCCAGGGACCAAAATTTGTCCGTTACCTAACAAAGGAGCAGGGAAATAATTGGGTATAGCACTATTTAATAGATTATATGCAATTAATAAATCGGCACCACATTGGGCACTCGTTCCGTCTCCGTCGTGCATTACCCCATCTACGTTACCAAAACCGGTACTGGAACCGCTATTTGTTCCTACGTTTCCTGTAAGGTGGGTAATCCCAGTATTTCTAACCGCTCCAACTGAAGAAAATAGCACAAAATTGGCTGAAGTTCCTAGTTTTGGGGCTTGCCCAAAACTTAAATTTTGCATGAATAATAGTGAAAGCACCATTATTGCACTAAGTAGTCTTGTTTTCATTTTTTTTATATTTAAAGGTGAAATTATTTTCACTTAGCAAAGGTGGTGGTCATTTTGTCTTAAATTGTTGTTTAATTTATGGTAAAAGTTACATTATTCACACCTATAGGCTTTACTTTAAAAAGGTTTGAAACATCTTGATTGGGAATTAAATTTTGAAAATGGATTTTTAAGTATTCTCCTAATTTATTCTTTATTGGTTAAAACTTTTTTTGTTATTATAATGTAATATATTTGCATGATAAAAAGTTTAAAATCGGTTTTTCAAAGGCCTAATGAGGCATTATTGGATTCTGTTTTAATTGAATCAGTCAAGAAAAATCATTCAAAAAATAAAATAAATAACAGTAAAATGGCAGACGATAAGAAAGTAATATTCTCAATGCAAAAATTGAGTAAAACCTATCCTGGAAGTGATAAACCGGTATTGAAAAATATTTATTTGAGTTTTTTTTACGGAGCTAAAATTGGAATTTTAGGTCTAAATGGTTCCGGAAAATCTTCATTATTAAAGATCATAGCCGGAGTGGATAAGAACTATCAAGGTGATGTTGTTTTTCAACCGGGGCATACCGTAGGTTATTTAGAACAGGATCCAATTTTGGATGATTCGAAAACGGTTATCGAAATTGTAAAAGAAGGCGTGGCAGAAACGATGAAAGTGCTTGAGGAATACAATCAAATAAATGATTTGTTTGGACTCCCAGAGAATTATGAGGATGCGGATAAAATGGATAAATTGATGGATCGTCAAGCCACTTTGCAAGATAAAATAGATGCCCTTGGCGCTTGGGAAATCGATACCAAACTAGAAATTGCCATGGATGCACTGCGTACTCCGGATCCGGACATGCTTATTAAAAATTTATCGGGAGGAGAGCGTCGTCGTGTTGCCTTATGCCGATTGTTGTTGCAGCAGCCAGACGTTTTGCTATTGGATGAACCTACGAATCACTTGGACGCCGAAAGTGTTCTTTGGTTAGAGCAACATTTGGCACAATACGCTGGAACTGTAATTGCTGTAACGCACGACAGGTATTTTCTGGATAACGTTGCCGGTTGGATTTTAGAGTTGGATAGGGGGGAAGGTATTCCTTGGAAAGGGAACTATTCCTCTTGGTTGGAGCAAAAATCAGGACGTATGGCTCTAGAAGAAAAAGTAGCTTCTAAGCGCAGAAAGACCTTGGAACGCGAGTTGGATTGGGTTCGTCAAGGTGCCAAAGGGCGTCAGACGAAACAAAAAGCGCGTTTGCAGAATTATGATAAACTTTTGAATGAAGACCAAAAACAACTGGATGAAAAATTAGAAATTTATATTCCCAATGGGCCACGTTTAGGAACCAATGTTATTGAGGCAAAAGGCGTTGCAAAGGCATTTGGAGATAAATTGCTTTATGATAATTTAAATTTTACTTTGCCACAAGCTGGAATTGTTGGAATTATTGGGCCAAATGGAGCGGGTAAATCTACTATTTTTAGAATGATTATGGGGGAAGAAAAACCCGATGCAGGTGAATTTATTATAGGGGATACCGTTAAAATTGCCTATGTTGATCAGGCACATTCCAATATTAATCCAGATAAATCCATTTGGGAGAATTTTTGTGATGGACAAGAATTAATTATGATGGGTGGGAGACAAGTGAACTCGAGAGCCTATTTATCTCGTTTTAACTTTGGAGGTAGCGATCAAAACAAAAAAGTTTCCATGCTTTCAGGGGGAGAACGTAATAGATTGCACCTAGCCATGACGTTAAAAGAAGAAGGGAACGTCCTTTTGTTGGATGAGCCAACAAATGATTTGGATATCAACACACTCCGTGCCTTAGAAGAAGGATTGGAAAACTTTGCAGGATGTGCTGTGGTAATTTCTCACGACAGATGGTTTCTAGATAGAATTTGCACCCATATTTTAGCCTTTGAAGGCAACTCCGAGGTATATTATTTTGAAGGTGGCTTCTCTGATTATGAAGAAAACAAAAAGAAACGTTTGGGTGGTGACTTGACCCCTAAACGTTTAAAATACAGAAAATTGATTAGAAGTTAATTTTAAAATTAATTTTTATGTACATTTGAGTAAACAACAGTTATTTAATGCCACGTACTAAAATAATTGCCCAACTATTTTTTTTATTTTTTTTCCAAATTGCTACTTATTCCCAGACAGAACGGATACCCAATAAGCAGCTTGAGGAGATGCTCGTTGATGCGGATAATTATTTGCATAAATTGGAGTATGATAAATCACTGGCGACTTCTGAAAAAGTGCTTGCCCAGGCTCTTAAAACTGGAAATAATGTGTTAATAGCCAAAGCCTGCAATCAAATAGGGTTGAGTTTGAGGGAGAATTCCGATTTTAATAAATCAATCCAATTTTATAATAAGGCACTTCATTATGCCGATTTAACATCTAATGATATCCTTAAGAATAGGATAAATAATAATATAGGAGACCTCTACATCAGTGAAAAAACAGATTTAGATAAAGGAATTCTGTATTACAAAAAAGCGCTTTTTATTGCAAAACAAATTGGTGACTCCATTGCAATTGCGCATACTCAACTTGATCTTACAAAAGCCTATTTCAAGAAAAAAGACTATACTGGAGGAATTCACTATTTAAATTCTGTAAATAATTTCATAATCAATAAAGGAGATTTTGAATCTAAAATTAGTTCTAATTTTTTATATGGGACTTATTATAATCATTTCAACAAGATTGATTTAGCATTAGCTTCTTATGAAAAAGCTATTGAGTACGGAAAGTTTACTAAAGATGAAAGATTTATTAAAAACGAAATTATTTTATCATACAAAGAACTTTCAAATATTTATAAGAAAAAGGGAGATTATAAAAATGCGCTGTTATTCCTTAAATTAAGAAATGACTTGAGTGATAGATATAATGAACAAGAAAATCTTAGAAAGGCAAAATTAATAGGTACTCAAATTAAAAATGACGATTATAAAAGGCAAATTTATAAGATAAAATTTGAAAAAGAATTACAAAGAAGATCTCTAAGAAAATCCAAAATTGTGGTTGGATTATTTTTTGCCATTTTCATTATTTTCATACTACTCCTTTTTACGCTTTTCAGGAATATAAATTTTAAAAAGAAAACTAACGATGAGTTATTAAAGGTTAATGCGGATCTAAAGATTGCTAAAGAAAAAGCAGAGGAGGCTTCTTTACTCAAAACACAATTTGTATCTACAATAAGCCATGAATTGCGTACTCCTTTATATGGAATTATTGGCATTGCAAATATGCTTCTGGATGAAAATAAGGGACGAGATAATAGTCACTTAAATTCGCTAAAATTTTCTGCCCGATATCTATTGTCGTTAGTAAATGATATTTTTCAAATCAACAAAATTGATGATAAACATGTAATTCTGGATAGGCTTACTTTTAATATTTCGGAAGAATTGGATATCGTTTCTAATTGTTTGCAATATATTGCAAATAAAAACGAGAATTCCATTTTCATTGATGTCGATCCCGCAATTCCTGAAAATTTAATTGGCGATAAATTGCGCCTTTCTCAAATCCTCATGAATTTAGTTAGCAATGCTTTGAAGTTTACCAAAAATGGAGAAGTCAATGTTAGTGTTCATTTAAAGAATGTTGTCGATAAATTACATTACCTAGAGTTTCAAATAAGAGATAACGGGGTAGGAATAGCAAAATCAGACCAAGATAAAATTTATGATAAATTTGTTCAAGTAGGCCGAAAAGAAGAAGATTATCATGGTACAGGTTTGGGCTTATCCATAGTAAAAAGATTGATAGGCTTATTCAATAGTGAAATTCATTTAGCAAGTCAAATAAATAAAGGAACAACATTTAGATTTACCATCGCTTTTGAAGTTGATTCTATCAAAACTGAAGAAATTATCAATAGTATTGAAGTAGATATGACCACGAATAATACTATAAAAGTTCTCGTTGTTGAAGACAATAAAATCAACCAGATAGTCACTAAAAAGATTATTGAAAAAAATAATTATAAATGTGATGTAGTCAATGACGGTCTTCTTGCTATTAAGAAGCTTGAAACAGAAACGTATGACGTGATTTTAATGGATATCAACATGCCCATTATCAGTGGATTTGAAACTACGAGACGCATCAGAAAAAAGGGAATTACTACGCCCATAGTGGCTCTAACTGCTTTTGTTAAAGAAGAGATAGCAGAAGAGGCATTTTCATCAGGAATGAATGACATTGTTAGCAAACCATTCGAACCTATAAAATTGTTTCAAATTATTAATAGCCAGGTTTATAAAACAAAAGCATAGCCCAATTTCAGCAATTTTTAATTTGTAAAAAACAAATTCAAATTCCTGATTTAAAGCGAACAAAACAAATCATAAAAACATCTAAAACTATTATTGTATTCCAACGTTTTTATTATTCTTTACCACCATATAGAATTGCAATAATGTCCTTGTCTATTTAATCTCGATTCTTTTTGGCGGTTTTTTCTTGTTGCCTCCTTTTTTATAGATAGTAACATGAAGAATTCCGTCTTTATAGTTGGCTACTATTTTGCTTTCATCAACTGAATCAGGCAGGTAAAATGATCTGAAAAAGGAATGATAACTAAACTCTTTTCGGATATAGTCATCATTTTTTTTGGACTCCTCATGTTCTTCTTTTTCAGAAGAAATTTTAAGGATACTATCCTCAATTTCAATCTTGAAATCTTTTTTTTTTCATTCCGGGAACTGCCAATTCAACCTCTAATTGAGTTTCGGTTTCCTTTAAGTTCACAGAAGGCAAATTACCACCTAATGCAGTGAAATTTCTATCGGTCCAATCAAAAATATTTTTTGAAAAAAAGTCATCGAAAATTGTTTTAATTGTTGGAATCGAACCGTTTTTCTTAATCAGTGTTTCCATAATTAGAATTGTTAAATTGTTAATTAATTGACACATTAAATTTAATCAAAATATTTTTTTATAAATAAAGATATAACAAACAATTAACTAGCAACATTCAGTTATACAGTATGTTATTGTAGTCAAAAGAGGGAGCAATTATTGTTTATAAAAGGGATGAATAAATACCAGAAGGGTATGGAATAATTCTTTAAAATTGTCTGGATAAATGAATAGGAAAGAATAAAATAATCATAAAACCATTCAAAATAGTTTCCTGTTTTAAATGGCTTTACGATTGTTAAAATTAAAAGGACAGAAAAGATTAATAAACAGCTACTTTATTTAATAGCAATAGATTTTGTAATTTTTTTCTTGTTGCCTTCTTTTATAGGAATTGCAACATGAAGAATACCGTCTTTATAGCTAGCCTCAATTTTGCTGTCATCGGCATATTCTGGAAGATAGAAGGATCTGAAAAAAGATTGATAGCTAAACTCTTTTCTAACGTAGTTGTCTTTTTTGCTGGATTCTTCTTTTTCTTCTTTTTTTTCAGAAGAAATCGAAAGCATGTTATTATCGACTTCGATTTTGAAATCTTCTTTTTTCAATCCAGGAGCGGCTAGTTCCACTTCTAATTGTTTATCGGTTTCCTTTAAATTCACAGAAGGCAAATTACTACCCATAGCAGTAAAATTTCGATCTGTCCAATCAAAAATATCCCTTGTAAAAAAATCATCCAAGAGGGTATTCACTCCCGAAAGGGTATTCACGACTGGGAATAAACTGTTTCTTTTAACTAATGTTTCCATGATTTTATAAAATTAAATTGTTATTAAAAACCTAATCAAATTTAACGAAAATGAATTGTTTATCAAAGATAAAAAACAAAAAATAACTTGTAAATGACTGATAGTAAGAAACTTATTATAAAAAAAATACCTTTTAGTTTTTTCTAAAAGGTATTCTTACAGGTGAAAAATTAGTCAAAAAGGTCAAATTAATACCAGCGTTTTTTATTTTGTTTTGAAGCGTCCGATTTCCTTGATTTATGTGCTCCTCCACTTCGATTGGAATTTTTTTGGGGAGCGGCAACTTCCGCTTCTGGACTACCAGAATGCCAAGGATATGGATGATCTGAAATGGTTTTCACATCCACTTTTATCAATTTCTGAATATCCTTCCAGTACGGTTCTTCGTCCTTGCTGCAAAAGGATATGGCTATTCCCCCGTTTCCCGCGCGCCCCGTTCTTCCTATTCGGTGAACGTAGGTTTCTGGAATGTTGGGCAAATCAAAATTGATAACATAAGGCAATTGGTCAATATCAATTCCGCGCGCAGCAATATCAGTTGCTACAAGAACACCCACTTCTTTATTCTTGAACGCATCAAGCACGCGTTGTCTGGCATTTTGCGATTTGTCTCCATGAATAGCCTCGGCTGCAACACCATGTTTGCGCAAGGCTTTTACCACATTATCGGCACCATGTTTGGTTCTGGAAAATACCAAAACATCCGACAGTTTTTCATTTCGGATTAAATGATAGAGTAAATTTCTTTTTTCAGTTTTATCAACAAAATAAACGTGTTGTTCTACCTTTTCAGCAGTGGATGAAACAGGAGAAACTGTAACTGTAGCAGGGTCTTTAAGGAACATTTCCGCTAATTCTCTAATAGCAATGGGCATGGTTGCCGAAAACAAAAGTGTTTGTCTGTTTTTTGGCGTCAATTTTACAATTTTCTTCACGTCATTCACAAAACCCATGTCCAGCATCTGATCGGCTTCATCAAGTACTAATGTGTGTAATTCGTCTAAATCTATAAATCCTTGTTTGTGTAAATCGAGCAGTCTCCCAGGTGTGGCCACTAAAATATCAATACCTTTTCTTAAAGCGTCCACTTGTGGAATTTGTGAAACGCCCCCAAAAATGGTGAGTTGTGTCAAATTGGTATATTTTCCGTATCGGTCAAAATTTTGACCAATTTGGACGGCCAATTCTCTTGTAGGAGTAATGACCAGTGCACGAATAGGTTTGGCCTTTTTAGACGAACCAACAATACGGTGCAATTGGTGAATGATGGGAATGGCAAAAGCGGCTGTTTTTCCTGTCCCCGTTTGTGCGCACCCTATTAAATCTTTTCCAGATAAAACGATTGGAATGGATTGTTCTTGAATAGGTGTTGCTTCAATATAGCCTTCTTCGAAAACGGCTTTTTGGATACTTTTGGAAAGTGATAAATCTTCAAATAACATATTTTTGTGTATTAAGAATCAAGCAAAAGTGATATGATTCGCGGCAAAGATAGTTTATTTAATTTATTTGGATTTTGGACACTACAATTTAACCTCAATGCCATTTATAATTCCTTCGGATGGATTATTTGCCTTCATAAAATCAGTAACTAAATAACCAATTAATTTCCCAATAAGGTGATTGCCACTTTCCTCACACAAATCAGGTGCGCCTTCGCAGATATGCAAATAAGCAGCATTTTGTCCTTTTCCAAAAAAATGGATAAATTGTCTTAACCGTTCCACAGAAAATCCACTAATAGTCATGGCACTACTGGCAATATTAGGAATGGCATCTAAGTCAATTTCAATTCCATAATAATCATTTCTTATAAATTCATAGGCTTGAGACAATTCCTTCTCAAAATTTTTTTGTTTTCTAATGGCAATTTCGTCATAGGTATTGAACCGAACACGATCTTCAATTTTCCTGATATTGCTCAATACTTTCTTCGAAGTATAATTTTCATGTAACCCAAAAATGAAATATTTTTTCAAAAAACCTTCTTCATACGCATACGAAAAACCGTTTCCGCTGTGTCTTCCTTCTAGAATTCTAAAATCAGAATGCGCATCAAAGTTGATGGCATTAATAGGTCTTCCTTTTGCAAGTGCCGTCCCCTTAATATTGCCATAGGAATTGTTATGTCCGCCACCTATTATAATAGGTTTTTTTCCTGATTTTACTACTGTAGAGATGATATGGGCTACTTCTTTATCAATGGAAACAACCAGATCACTTAGTTTTTTTCGATCAGTTATATCGTGAAAATTTAAATTTTCAACGGCTTTCATTTCTTCAGAAACATTTATCTGGCCTAAAATAAGTAATTCCTCTCCTTTGCAAAAGCGGTTGTGTTGGATATTAGCAATACTTTTTAAAGTATTTTCCCATGCTGAAGCGGTACCAGGCCTTCCAAAATTAGCCCGAACTCCAATATCTTCTGGGATTCCTAACAGAACATATTTTGCAGGACAATTTTTTATAAACAGTTTAATATCAGTATCTTTTGGAACTGTTAAAATTTTTTCTCCAAACTTTATTTCACCATTTCGATAGTTTGTGATTTTAATAAGATCACTCGCATAAAACGGAATTAACTTTTCCATATTTTTTTTTTAACATTCTAAAAATAAAACTTTATACAAACTTACGTTATTAGCTCAAATATTATTATTTTTGTTAAAACAATATAAAAAAAAATATGGAAAATCAAAAAAGTAACTCAAATTTAAAAGCGGTCGTAGCAATATTAGCTGTTCTTCTCGTTGGAAGTTTAGTGTATATTTTTAAAATGACCTCTGATGCTAAAGAACAGCTAACGGTATTAACTACTACCAATACAGAGAAAGCGACTGTAATGAAAGATTTAGAAGCATTGAAAGCTACTTATGATGCGGCAATTGCTGAAAACACCTCAATGTCTGGAGAGCTAATTGCAGAAAGAGAAAAAGTGGTTAACTTGATGTCAGATTTGGAAAAATCTAAAGGAGATGCCGCTTCAATGGCTAAATACAAAAGCCAATTTTTTGCATTACAAACCAAATTAAAAGGGATGACCCAGGAAATTGAAGGTTTGAAAAAGGACAAAACAATCCTTACAACACAAAGAGACAGTACAATAACAGTTTTAGGAGAATCTAAAAAATACAATGAAGTTCTTGTAGGAAAAAATGAGGAATTGACTAAAACCGTTGAGATAGCTTCTAAATTGACCGTGTTGAACTTGAAAACAGCAGCATACAAGCTAAGAAGCTCAGGAAAACAAATTGAAACAGAGAAAGCGGGTAGAGTGGATGTTTTGAAAATTAGTTTTACCATTGCTGAGAATAAAGTGGCCAAATCAGAAGATAAAACCTATTATGTTCAAGTGATTGACAGTAAAAATAATGTGTTGGGAGAAAAGAAAACAGCTTCTTTTGGAGATAATTCTTTAGTGTATAGTTTCTTGACAACTGTAAAATTTGAGAATAAAACGGTTGACGTTACTCAAGATTTACCAGGGAAAAACTTCGAAAAAGGAACTTATTTCGTGAATGTTTTCGATAACGGAGAATTGGTTTCTAAATCAAGTTTCAGTTTAAGATAATAAATTTATAAACAAAATTGAAAAGGAACCCACAATTACGGGTTCCTTTTTTTATGTCAAAATTTTTCCATTAAGGAGCACTTGGTCAATTAAATTGCTACCAAATGCATAAGGCAATTGATAAAAAGAAGATAACTGTTTTGTAATAATAAGATTGGCTTTCTTTCCTTTGGTTATACTGCCGTGAGTTTGTGAAATCCCCATAGCATAGGCTCCATTTATAGTTGCTGCATTTATGGCTTCTTCCGGAGTCATTTTCATTTTGATGCAGGCAGTGGCAACTACAAAATTCATATTTCCTGACGGCGTTGAACCCGGATTAAAATCAGTAGCTAAAGCAATTGGCAAACCAGCATCTATTATATTCCTAGCCGGAGTGTAAGGAATGCTTAGGAAATAGGAACAGGAAGGCAATGCTACGGGCATGGTCTCTGAATTTTTTAGTGCTTGAATATCTTCAGGATTCAGGATTTCAAGATGATCAACTGATAAGGCTTTGTATTTTACCCCAGCTTGAACTCCGCCAATAGAGTGGAATTGATTAACATGAATTTTCGGAATCAATCCGTATGCTAATCCTGCTTTCATTATGCTTTCCGTTTCTTTAACAGAGAAATAGCCCATTTCACAAAATACATCAATATATTCCGCAAGATTTTCCTGAGTTATTTTAGGGATCATTTCATTGATAATTAAATCAATATACCCCTGATGATTTTCTTTGTATTCTTTAGGAAAAGCATGAGCTCCAAGAAAGGTAGCTTTTATTGTGACAGGGTGATTTTCTTTTAAGCGCTTAATGACACGAAGCATTTTCAGTTCGTCTTCAACAGTAAGTCCATAACCTGATTTTATTTCAACAGCACCAGTTCCCAGATACATAATTTCTTCTAAGCGAACCTTAGATTGATTGTAGATTTCATCTTCAGAAGTTTCGTGCAGTTTTTTAGCTGAATTAAGAATTCCACCCCCACGATTGGCAATTTCTTCATACGATAATCCATTAATTCTGTCTACAAATTCCTGTTCGCGATTGCCAGCATAAACAATGTGAGTGTGACTGTCGCACCAAGAGGGTAAGACCATTTTTCCAGTAGCATCGATAGTTGTGACAGGATTTATTTTTGGACAATTTTCCATCAATCCAAAATCAAGAATGAAATCATTTTCAATCAATAAATACCCATTTTTCATGGTTGGAAGGATTGCCATTTCAGCCCCTGAAACTTTATCGATTTGGTTTTCCCTTACTTGCAATAATTCTTTAATATTGATGATAAGCGTTTGCATAGGAGATTTTTTTGTAAATGTAAATTGGAATTTTAAAAACTCCTATCTTTATGACAAATTATTAAGAAGTGAAAAGAATAAAATATAAGAAAGTCAGAAAAGTTCAACCTAATTATTTTGAGTATACAGGAATTCATAAAACTGATCCTGTAGAGATGCAATTGTTTGTATATGATGATGCTGGTTATGAGGAATATAAAAAAATTTCCTTGCAAAAAGTAAAGAAAGAAATAGAAGATGAACTTCAAATACAGGATGTAAAATGGTTTAATGTTCACGGTTTGCATGATGTGGAATTGATTAAGCAAGTTGGTGAAATGTTGTCAATTGAACCATTTATCATTAGCGATGTCCTCAATATCAATAGAAGGAGCAAAATGGAGGAGCTGGACAATGTACTTTTTTTTAGCATCAAATCAATTTTGCCCGATGATGATTATGATATGGTGAGCGTGGAGCAAATCAGTTTTTTATTAAAAGACAATTTGCTGGTTTCTTTTCAGGAAAAGAAGAGCGATTTTTTCACGCATATTCGGGAACGGATTAAAACCCATAGTGGAATTGTTCGCAAAAAGAAAAATGATTATCTGCTGTATTTGCTTCTAGAGGCCGTCATGGAAAATTTCTATATTACAATCGAGTTTTTTGAAGACCAAATAGAGGATTTAATGCTTGAGGCTAAATCGAGTGATAATCCAGAGGTATTGGTGCGAATTGAGCGAAACAGAGAGCACCTAAATTTTTTAAAACGTTCTATTTTACCACTTCGGGATGCTTTGTTTAATCTAAAAAGTGAGCATGATGAAGAGGATTATGACGGAATAGAAAAAGCGAATTATAGTTTTTTTGCCCGTTTGCATCAAAAAGCATTGGAGATTTTAGAGCAAATAGAGTATGATATGAATACTTTAGACAGTGCTTCGAGTTTTTATTTTTCTTCCCAAAGCCATAGAATGAATGAAATCATGAAGATTCTAACCGTGGTCTCAGTAATTTTTATGCCTTTGACTTTTGTTGTGGGAGTTTATGGAATGAATTTTAAATACATGCCGGAATTAGAATTATCTTATGGCTACTATACAATCATTGTAATTATGTTTTTTATTGCATTAGGAATGGTATATTATTTTAAAAAGAAGAAATGGTTTTAAATGTAAGATTCACATCTCATCCCAAATATTTGACAGTTCAGTTCATTACTTTTTCATAGTTTTAAAGGTCGAATTATATTTGCCCTAACAAAAATAAAAACGATGAAATCTATTTTTACGTTAATAATTCTTCTTTTTACAACAACTATATTTTCTCAAAATAGTTTGTCTGGTACCATAGTTGATGAAAAAGGGAATCCAGTTACTGGAGCAAATGTTTTTATTGAAGGAACCTATGACGGCACTTCTAGTACGGAGAACGGTGAATTTAATTTTACTACTACAACTTCTGGAAAACAAATTTTGGTAGTGAGTTTTTTGATATTTGAAACTTTAAAAACGGTAATAGATGTTACTGATTTTAAAAACAAAACCATAAAATTAAGAGAAAATGTTACTTCTTTAGATGCGGTTGTTGTTACTGCAGGTACGCTTGAAGCTGGCGACAAATCTAGAGTTTCGGTATTAAAACCATTAGATATTGTAACAACGGCAGGTTCAGCAGGGAATATAATTGCGGCATTACAAACATTGCCAGGAACACAAAGTGTAGGAGAGGACGGTAGACTATTTGTTCGCGGTGGCGAGGCCAATGAAACGCAGACTTTTGTTGACGGAATTCGCGTGGCACAACCTTATGGAGCATCAACTCAAAATTTACCAACTCGAGGTCGATTTTCTCCTTTTTTGTTTAGCGGAATTTCATTTTCTACTGGTGGTTATTCGGCAGAATATGGAGAAGCATTATCGAGTGTCTTGATTTTAAATACGCAAGACGAACCCGATCAAAATAAAACCGATATCGCTTTAATGACTGTTGGGTTAGGTATTGGAAACACTCAAAAATGGAATAAAAGTTCGTTGAGTGTCAACGCTAATTACATTAATTTGGCTCCTTATCAGGCAGTAATTCCGCAAAATGTAGATTGGAATAGTCCTTTTCAATCTTTGTCGGGAGAATCGGTATATCGATACAATTTCAATACTGGGATATTAAAGTTTTATGCCGCTTTTGATTCTTCTAAATTTGATATTAACCAGGAAAATTTTAACTCTTTAGCCAAAACGAGGGTAAATTTAAACAATACTAATTTTTATATGAATACGTCTTACAAAGGAAACTTTGGAAATAATTGGCAACTTACCTCGGGTTTGAGTTATGGAAACAGCCAAAATAAGATTGGGATTGATTTAAATGATGTGAAAAATACCGAAAATGCGGCTCATTTAAAATTGAAATTAAAGAAAAGTTTTTCAGAACGGTTAAAGTTGTCGTTTGGTGCAGATTATTTTGCGACTCAATTTGACGAAAACTATAATGAATATTTAGGAACAACAAATACAAGCGGTTATAATTCTAATATTGCTGCGGTTTATACTGAAATGGATATTTTCTTCTCTAAAAAACTAGCTGTAAAAGCAGGCTTTAGAGCTTCTAATAATGATTTGTTGAAAGAAAATACACTATCTCCAAGAATTTCGCTTGCCTACAAAATAGTAAAAAACAGTCAGTTTTCATTGGCTTATGGCGATTTTACTCAAACGCCAAATGTAGATTATATTAAATATTCTAAATTTCATCAATTCGAAAGTGAAAAAGCATCTCATTACATTCTGAATTTTCAATACAATAAGGAAGGAAAAACATTTAGAGCTGAAGCGTATTATAAAGACTATAGTAATTTAGTAAAATATGACACCCAAATAGCGCAATACAATTCAGTTTACAATAACAATGGTTTGGGATATGCTAAAGGATTAGACCTATTTTGGAGGGATGGAAAATCAATTAAAAATCTAGAATATTGGATTTCTTATTCTTATATAGATACAAAAAGAGACTACAAAAATTTCCCCACTCAAGCCACGCCAAATTTTGTTGCAAATAATAACTTGTCGGTTGTAACAAAATATTGGATTTCAGATTGGAAATCTCAAATTGGATTTACAAATTCCTATAGCTCGGGACGACCTTATAACAACCCAAATGAAGTGACTTTCATGAACGGGAAAACAAAGTCCTATTCTAATTTAAGTTTTAATTGGGCGTATTTACTAACAACGCAAAAGATTTTGTACTTCTCGGTTTCTAATATTCTTGGTACTCAAAATGTTTTTGGGTACGATTATGCTAAAAATCCAGATGAGACAGGTTATTATAATAGAAAAGAAATTACGCCTACAGCAGACCGATTTTTCTTTGTGGGATTTTTTTGGACAATAAGCCAAAACAAAAAAGATAATCAATTGAAGAATCTTTAAGAGACAATTCATCCATTAAAAATGACATTTCGGTATCAATAAGTTTTAATACTGGAACAATCGCTATAAATTTGTTCAAGAATTTAATATAAACAAAACATAAAACTAATTTCAAACAGAAAAATCATGGCTAAAATTATTATCACAATCGCATTATTTATCAGTAGTTTTTTATCTGCCCAAGGGCAATATGAACAAGGAATGGGAAAAGCTTTCGGATTATGGAAAGAAGGGAAAAATGCAGAAGCATCTGATTTATTCGAAAGAATTGCTTCGGCAGAAAAATTGAATTGGTTGCCTAATTATTATGTAGCGCTTGTAAATACAACGACTGCATTTGGTACAAAAGATAAAGAGAAAATAAATTTATTGCTTACTAAAGCCCAAAATGCTTTAGATGTTGAAATGGCAAAATATCAAAATAATGCAGAGCTTTATGTAATGCAGGCAATGATTAATACTGCCTGGATTGTTTATGATCCTATGACCAATGGAATGAAATTGTCTCCAAAAAATATGGAATTGTATGCTAAAGCCGAAGCAATTGCTCCAGAAAACCCAAGAGTTGTTTTTTCTAAAGCTGAATTTCAAATTAATGGTGCAAAGTGGACTGGAATTGATACCAAACCATTATGTGCTCAAATTGAAAAAGCAATCGGACTTTTTGCTACTTTTAAACCAGAATCCGCTTTTTCTCCAAAATGGGGTTTAGATAGAGCTACAGAAGCATTGAAAAACTGTAAGTAATCGTGATATAGGATTTCAGATGAATCTCAAAAAAAATAACATGAATTTATCTATTAAAGAAATATCGAGAATGCTCATAATAAGCTGTATTGTCTTTATTGTATTGCTTTTAGTCAATGTTTCTTTAGGAAATGAAATTCCGATTAATGGCAAATTAGTAATTCGGTTTTTATATGTTTTGCTATATTCTTTTTCAATTGGGTTTGCTAATAAAGCGCTTTTTGTTTTTTTAGACAAAGTATTTATTAATAATAGATTCTCGGTAAAGCGTATTGTGATTGGGTTTTTGAGCTCCTTTGTGGTGTCGTTGACAATTATTTTCTCGCTTCGAGTTTTTGAAGGTGTATTTATCAATAAAGTTTCTCTTGAATCATTTTTGACAAATGAAAATGTGGCTGATTATATTTTTGCTATTGTCATTACGTTTTTTATTATACTGTCTTTTTATTCTTTTTATTTTTATAAATCATATCAGGAAAATAAAGTCAAAGAGCAAAAAATTATTGCAGGAACGGCTTCGGCAAAATTTGAAACCTTAAAAAATCAAATAGACCCACATTTTTTATTTAATAGCCTGAATGTTTTAAGCTCTTTGATTGAAGAAAATCCAGAAAATGCGCAGCGATTCACGACTTCGCTGTCCAAAATTTATCGCTATATATTAGAGCAAAAAGACAAAGAATTAATTTCTGTTGATGAAGAATTGGCTTTTGCCAAAACGTATATGAATTTACTTAAAATGCGATTCGAAAACAGTTTGTTTTATGAACTGCCTGAAGGGAAAATAAATCCAGAGGCTAAGGTTGTGCCACTTTCTTTACAACTATTGCTGGAAAATACGGTAAAACATAACGTAGTTAGCGATAAAAGACCATTGCATATTCATATTTTTATGGAGAAAGATTATTTGGTTATTCAAAATGACTACCAAAAGAAAGAAGTTTTACAAGACAGGCAAGGCGTAGGTCTACAAAATATTATCGATCGTTACGGAATTATTACACATCGAAAAGTATTGATAGCACAAAACGCGAATACATTTACGGTTAAGATTCCAATACTTACTAAACAAATTTCAATCATGGAAATAGCTCCAAATTATAATGAAAAAACAGCCTATTATAAGGCTAAAAAACGAGTAGAAGAACTCAAAGGGTTTTATGGAAATTTAATGTCATATTGTGTTGTTGTTCCATTTTTAGTTGTTATTAATTTAATGTATTCGCCGCAATTTCAATGGTTTTGGTTTTCGGCTGTCGGTTGGGGATTTGGATTAACAATGCATGCTTTAAAGGTTTTTGGCTACAGCTCTAATTGGGAAGAACGAAAAATAAAAGAGATTTTAAGCAAAGAAAATAGCAAACAAACTTGGGAATAATACTTTATTGTTAAATTTCAACAGATTAAAAATTAAAAAGATGGAAAATACATATCAAAAAGAAGAGCGCTATTTATTAGCACAAAAAAGAGTAAAAAAAATAAAAGGGTTTTATATCCATTTACTGGTTTATATTCTTGTAAACGTATTTATTATTATTGCAAATACAAACGAATACTTCTCAGGAACAGAAGTTTTTTGGAGCTGGAATACTTTTTCAACGGCATTGTTTTGGGGAATAGGTTTAATGGCTCACGGTTTGTCTGTTTTTAGCAGAAATATATTTTTTGGAAGCCAATGGGAGGAACGTAAAATCAGGGAGTTTATGGAAAAGGAAAAAACTGAAAAATGGGAATAATTCATTTTTAATTCTTTTTAGGTACCCAATTAATTAAATTAATGTTTAATACAAAATGACAACAATAATTATTGAAGACGAAAAACCAGCAGCTAGATTACTGCATCGAAAGCTCGAAAAGTTAAATATAGGAGTAGGGGTAATGTTGCATTCTGTTGAGGAAGCTATCGATTGGTTTTCTAAAAATGAGCATCCTGATTTGATATTTTTAGATATTCAATTATCCGATGGATTGTCATTTGAAATTTTTGAAAAAGTAACCATAAAAAGTGCAATTATTTTCACAACGGCTTATGATGAATATGCTTTAAGAGCATTCAAATTAAATTCGATTGACTACCTTTTAAAACCAATTGATGAAGATGATTTAGAAGCTGCTATTTCTAAATTTAAAGCTCATTTTCCAAAACATGAAACGGTACAATTGGATTTCAATCAGATAAAAAAAATGCTATCAAATCCATTTGAAAAAAATTATAAAAAAAGATTTACGGTTAAAATCGGGCAACATTTAAAAGTCATTTCGACAGAAGAAATTGAATGTTTTTATAGCGAAAATAAAGGTTCTTATATTCATACTTTTGACAATCGTGATTATCTTATTGAGACCACTTTAGAAGTATTAGAACAAGAATTAGACTCAAAAGACTTCTTCAGAATTAGCCGGAAATTCATCATTCCACTTTCTTCAATAAAAGAAATTGTTGTGTATTCTAATTCGAGATTAAGGGTAATTTTACCATCTTATAAAGCGGAAGAAGTGATTGTAAGTCGAGAAAAAGTATCTGATTTTAAAAATTGGATAGGGTGATTTTACCTAAAAAAAATCAAAGACAATTGTATTAAATGATTACTTTATATGTACAAATTTCGAGGTTTAAGTTGTATAATTTCAGAATTTGGTGTGTTTTGTTTAACGAAAAAGCACACTAATTGCGCACGATTGTATTAAATTACAATAATAGGTAATTTAACTTAAGTTATTAATAATGTTTAGTTAAGCACATTAGTATAGGTTATGTCTATAATGTTTTTTAAGCACTTAAAAATAGTTTCCGAATTCCTATCAATACAAAAATAAACAGGGTGTAAACAATAAAAAAAGGAATGATATATTCTATCCAATTCATAGGCAACATGATGGCAATAAGCAGCAATTGAAAACCCAAACCATAGATGGAAACAAACGTCATAAACCAATTTGGGAACGTTTTTACTTTATAAGCGTCTTGGTCTAAAAAGTGGATGACCTTATCAAAGACTCCATAAACGATGGTATAAATTCCAAACAAAATATCGACATTTTTTTGAGTTTCCCCTGGTAAAGCTCGTGGGGATTTGTATTCGAAAATTTTACTTGTTGTGTCTCCTCCAGCCGATTTGTTCCTTAAAATTACATAGTAATAATTATATAAAGTTCCTTGTAATTGAATAGCAATAAAGGCCACTATTGTAAACCAAATTGACGTTTTTGAAACATGGCAAATGGCCATTAAAAATATAAAATTAAGAATGATATCAAATACGCTATCTAAATATCTTCCGGTATAAGAAGGCGTGTTTTTTATTCTGGCAAGTTCTCCATCGGCAGCATCAATTACCGATTTTAGAATGATAAAAAATCCGGCATAAAAATAATGATTTTGTAAAATACAATAAATGGCAATCAAACCGGAAATACCAAAAAGCAACGTAACGTGAATGGGTGTAAATCGAGTGTTTTTTAATTGATTGGCAAACAGTCTTGCCAGGGGTCTTCCGTAATCGGATAAATCAAGAAATTGATCTTGTGTTGCAAGTTTAGACATTTAGGAATGTTGAACAAAGAAATGCGACAATATAGTCAGGGGTAAAGGAATTATTATTTTGATAATCGATGCAAGGCATAAGTCATTGCCGAAAGCAAGAAAAAAGCACTTATTTGGTGTGTCAGACCCAGCCATAACGGAACGCCATAGAGCAAAGTAAAAACGCCTAAAATAAACTGAACAAAAACCAATAACAGTAGTAATTTAATGCTGTCAGTTTGTTTTGTGTCTAAAGTAAATTTTTTGCTTTTGAAATAAAGCAAAACAATTAGCCCAACAACAATGTAAGCTAATGTTCTGTGTACAAATTGAACGCCACTTTTACCTTCGGTGAGTCTTTGAAACCAAGTGTCTTTTTCTAAAATTACACTTTCGTGCATAAATTGCCCATCACTCATCAAAGGCCAGTGATTGTGGATTAAACCGGCATTTAAACCAGCAACAAAACCGCCGTAAATAATTTGTAACACTAAAAAAACAAGGGCATAACGGGCAATTGTTCGTAACGATTTTTCGATAGTGGTTCTTTCAGGATAAATTAAATCTAAAACTACCCAAAATGTATAAGCAAAAGTGATAAAAGCAGTCGTTAAGTGCAACGCCAATCTAAAATGGCTTACATCTGGATTGTCAATTAATCCACTTCTCACCATGAACCAACCAAAAAAACCTTGTAATCCGCCCAAGCCTAAAAGAATGACGCATTTTCTAATTGTTGAGCTATCTAGTTTTTTCTTAATCAAAAAATAAATAAATGGGATGATAAAAACCATACCAATAACACGTCCAATCAATCGGTGGAACCATTCCCAAAAATAAATGAATTTATAGTCTGAAATCGTAAAATCATTATGAATATTAATTTTTTGATATTCTGGAAATTGCTTGTATTGCTCGAAAGCTTGCTGCCATTTGGCTTCGGTTAGTGGTGGGAAAGTATCTGTCACCAAATGCCAATCGGTCATTGATAGTCCAGAATTTGTCAGTCGAGTAATTCCGCCAACAACAACCATTAAAAAAATTAGAATACATCCAGATAGTAACCAAATAATTACGGATTTGTTTTCTTTTTCCATTTTAAACTAATTTATTTAATCCCTTTTTGTTAAAAGAGGGTATTTTTATAACGTTATTTTAAATTCAACAAGTGTTAATATTTAAGCCTAATTTAAACGCTTTTTTTAGCATAAACTCATAAGCAGCATCATAATTATTAGGAATTTCTCCTTCAAGAATGGCTTCTTTTATGGCTTCTTTCAGTATTCCGATTTCACGGGAAGGTTTCAAATTAAAGATTTCCATAATTTCTTCACCCGTAATTGGTGGTTGAAAATTACGAATGCTATCTCGTTCTTCCACTTCCACAATTTTCTTGCGAACGATTTCAAAATTTTGATGGTATTTTTTAAATTTATTAGGATTTTTGGTGGTAATGTCTGCTTCACATAAGGTCATTAGATTTTCTACATCTTCACCAGCATCAAAAACCAGACGGCGAACAGCAGAATCAGTAACGGTTTCTTGTGATAATACGATGGGGCGAGAACTCATCATTACCATTTTTTGCACAAATTTCATTTTGTGATTCAAAGGCATGCGCAGACGTTCAAAGATTTTCTTAGCCATTTTTCCGCCAAGAAATTCATGTCCGTGAAACGTCCAACCTTGTTTTTTGTTGAACCTTTTAGTAGGCGCCTTGCCAATGTCATGTAATAAAGCCGACCACCGCAACCAGACATCGTCGGTATTTGGACAAATGTTATCAACTACTTCCAGTGTATGGTAAAAATTGTTTTTATGCGTATGGCCTTCAATTTCTTCCACTTGATTTAATGCAGTCAATTCAGGTAAAATTAGATCTAAAAGGCCGGTTTTGAATAATAACAAGAACCCAATGGAAGGTTTATCAGTCAAAAGAATTTTGTTTAATTCATCAACGATTCTTTCGCCAGAAATAATCTTGATTCTTTCGGCATTTTTAGTAATAGAATTCAGGGAATCGGCATCGATTTCAAAATCCAATTGATTGGCAAACCGTATGGCGCGTAGCATTCGCAGGGGGTCGTCAGAAAAAGTAATATCCGGATTTAAAGGTGTTTTGATAATTTTATTTTTCAAATCGCTTAATCCATCAAAAGGATCTGAAAGTTCCCCGTAATTGGATACATTCAATGATAGTGCTAAGGCGTTTATAGTGAAATCACGACGGTTTTGATCGTCTTCGAGGGTTCCGTTTTCTACAACTGGATTACGGCTTTCAAAATGATAACTTTCTTTACGGGCACCAACAAATTCAATGTCAATTTCTTCAAATCGCAACATTGCAGTTCCGTAATTTTTGAAAACCTGAACTTTTGGTTTTCTGGGAAGTAATTCCGAAACTTTTATAGCTAATTCAATTCCATTGCCTACAGCCACAATATCAATGTCTTTTTTGAAATCTCTTTCAAGGATTAAATCTCTCACAAAGCCACCAATCACATAACTTTCAATTTTGAGTTCTAGGGAAGCTTTTGATATGATTTCAAATATTTTATTATTTAATGCTTTAGTATAATTCATTTTCTTTGTTTAAAGTTTAAAGTTTTAAAGGTGCTGAACCGTAAACCGTAAACTGAATGCATCAAATTATTTTCGAATCACTTTTACTTGCGAATCGTTGGTCAATTTAATAATTGTAGAGGACTTTCCTGCAATTTTATCGTGGTGCAAATTTACAACATAGTCCACACCTTTTATAATTTCTGGGCTAATATCTTTGAAAGCAATGGGCGTGGGTTGACCAGATATATTTGCGGAGGTGGAAACCAGTGGTTTTTTCATTTTTTCCATTAATTTGAAACAAAAAGGCTCTTTTACAATTCGAATTCCCAAGGTATTATCGGAAGCAATGAGGTTTGGAGCTACATTTCTAGGTTTGTCCAGAATTATGGTAGTCGGTTTTTCGGATAAATCGATGATTTGCCAAGCTACTTCTGGGATGTCTTTAAAAACATTATACATCATTTTTTCGCCATTCATCAAAACAATCATGCTTTGTGTTTCTGCTCGTTGTTTTAGTTTAAATATTTTAGCTACGGCTTCTGGATTAGTGGCATCACAGCCAATACCCCAAACGGTATCGGTCGGGTAAAGGATGATGCCACCGTTTTTTATGACTTCGTAAGCTTTTTGGATTTCTTGGTTGATGTCCATTTTTTTGAGTTCTTTGATGCAAAGATATTTATTTGATACAATATAAATAGTCATTTGGGAAAATCATAAACTAATAGTACTATTTCAGTATATTTGCTTTTTTAAATTAAACACAAAATGTTGGATAACAAATCGATTTTAATTACAGGAGGTACAGGTTCTTTAGGAAAAGAATTAACAAAGACTATTTTAAAGAAATGGCCAAATATAAAAAGATTGGTTATTTATTCCAGAGATGAGCAAAAGCAATATCAGATGGCTCAAGAATTTCCAGAGTCCCAATTTCCTGCAATACGTTATTTTATTGGAGATGTAAGGGATTTGGAACGGATGAAAAGAGCTTTTAACGGTATAGATTATGTCATTCATGCCGCAGCAATGAAACACGTTCACATTGCCGAATATAATCCGGATGAGTGTGTGAAAACCAATATAGGTGGGGCTGATAATGTTATTAAGGCAAGTCTTTCATCCAATGTTTCAAAAGTGGTAGCCCTTTCTACTGACAAGGCCTGTGCGCCAATTAATTTATATGGAGCAACGAAACTAACCTCGGATAAACTATTTATAGCAGCAAATAATATAAAAGGCAATCAGGATATTAAATTTTCTGTGGTTCGTTACGGCAATGTTATGGGGTCAAATGGTTCTGTAATTCCGTTTTTTATGAATAAAAGAGCGGAAGGTGTTTTGCCAATTACTGATGCTAACATGACCCGTTTTAACATTTCGCTTCAAGGCGGGGTTGACATGGTTTTACACGCTTTGGATGCTGCTTGGGGAGGCGAACTGTTTGTCCCGAAAATCCCGTCATATAGAATTTTGGATGTAGCTCAGGCTATCGGTCCGGAGTGTGAGCATAAAATTTGTGGCATTCGTCCAGGCGAAAAAATTCACGAGGAAATGATCACATCATCTGATTCCTTTACTACTTATGATCTAGGGAAATACTATGTGATTCTGCCTCAAGTAACCAATTGGGACATGAAAGAATACATTAAAACGTTCAACGCCAAATTAGTTCCCCAAGGGTTTAACTACACTTCTGGGGAAAATACAGAATGGGAAACTGTTGACTCCTTAAGAACATTGATAAAAGAACATTTGTATTCAGATTTCACAGTATAATATATGATACCTTACGGAAAACAAAATATTACCGAGGAAGATATAAAAGTAGTTTCAGAAGCGCTTAAAGCCGATTTTCTTACTCAAGGACCAAAAATTTTAGAATTCGAGAAATTATTCGCTAATTATATTGGCAGTAAATTTGCCGTCGCAGTGTCTAACGGAACTGCGGCTTTACATTTGTCCACTTTAGCATTAGGAGTTCAAGAAGGCGATAAAGTGATTACCACTCCAATAACTTTTGCTGCATCTGCAAATTGCATTCGCTATTGTGGTGGTGAAGTTGTTTTTTCCGACATTGATCCCGAAACCTATTTACTGGATATTGAAAAGGTGGAAGCTTTGTTAAAAGCATCCCCTAAAGGGACGTACAAAGGAATTGTTCCTGTTGATTTTGCAGGACGGGCTGTAAATTTAGAGGCCTTTAGAAAATTAGCAAATGAATACGATTTGTGGATTCTTGAAGATTCTTGCCATTCTCCAGGAGGTTATTTTGTGGATAGCACTGGAAAACAGCAAAATTGTGGGAACGGTAATTTTGCAGAATTGGCCATTTTTTCTTTCCATCCCGTGAAGCATATTGCTACTGGTGAAGGAGGGATGGTTACCACAAATAATGAAGAATTATATAAAAAATTACTGGAGCTAAGAACACACGGAATCACTAGGGATGCGAGTGTTTTTAAAAATTCGAAATCATTTGCGGCAGGTCAGGAAGTTCCTGAAAGCAGTTCTTACCCTGCTTGGTATATGGAAATGCAAACCTTGGGTTATAATTATCGCTTTACCGATTTTCAGGCAGCACTCGGAATCAGTCAATTGTCACGTGCGGATAAAGGTCTTGAAAGAAGAAGGGCGATAGCAAAAAAATACTTTGATGTTTTCTCCAAAAACTCAAAAATAATAGGACAGTCAGGAGTAATTGATGGACACGCCTATCATTTATACGTAATAGAAATCGAAGACCGATTGGGTTTGTATAATTATTTACGGGAACATCAAATTTTCGCTCAAATACATTATATTCCCTGTCACTTGATGCCGTATTATCAAGAATTTGGTTGGAAAGTAGGCGACATGCTCATTTCTGAAAACTATTATAAAAATTGCATCAGTTTGCCGATGTTTCCAACGTTAACAGAGGAGGAACAGGATTTTGTGATTGAAAAAGTATTGTCCTTTTTAAAATAAATAATTTTGAAAAATAAACTTATTTTAGGGACGGTTCAAATGGGTTTGGCTTATGGAATTAATAATTCTACAGGGAAAATATCTTTTGAAAACAGTTGCGAAATTTTATCAAAGGCGTTTGAATTAGGGATTTCGACACTTGATACTGCTGAAGCTTATGGAAATGCACATCAGGTTATTGGCGAATTTCATAAATTAAATCCCAACATAAAATTTAACATCATCACAAAAATCCCGCATGATGTTGATATCAATAAAATTGAGGAAAGGGTCAAAACCTATATCAAAGACATGAATGTGGACTGTTTGGAGGTTCTTATGTTTCATTCCTTCGATTCTTATAAAAATAACCATCAGATTATCGAAAGGTTAAAAAGCATTAAAAGTCAAGGATTAATCAAAAATATTGGGGTTTCAATTTATACGAATGAACAAATTGAAGCATTGTTATTGGATGATGCTATTTCTGTTGTTCAAATGCCTTTTAATTTATTAGACAATGAATCTGTTAGAGGGGAACTAATGCAGGAATTAAAAGATAAGGGTAAAATTGTTCATACAAGATCGGCATTTTTACAAGGATTGTTTTTTAAAGAAAGTTCAGATGCGAATGCGGTTTGTCAAGAGTTATTGTCGGAATTAATTGAAATCAAAAGCATAGCAAAAGGCGAAAACTTAAGCATCTCAGATTTGGCATTAGGGTATTGCTTGCGTCAAAAAAATATAGATCAAGTCCTAATCGGAGTAGACTCCATACTTCAATTATTGGATAACGTGAAATCATCTAATTGTATACTTAATCAGGAAGTTGTAAATAAAATAAACGCTATAAAAGTCGAGAATTCAGATTTATTAAATCCATCATTATGGAACTAAAAACAATACTTATAACGCAAGCCCGAACCGGAAGCACCAGATTGCCGGGTAAAGTTCTTAAAGAAATTTCCGGAAAATCGTTGCTTCAAATTCATTTGGAAAGATTAAAAAAATGTTCCAAAATTTCAGAAATTATTGTAGCAACTACAATAAACGATGAAGATACAATCATTTACGACAAAGCTTTAGAATGGGGTTTTAGTTCTTTTAGAGGTTCAGAGGCTGATGTTTTAGATCGGTTTTATCAATCCGTAAAAGATAAAAATGCGGATTGGATTGTTAGAGTTACCTCTGATTGTCCTTTGATTGATCCGGAATTGGTAGATGAAATAGTAACTTTTGTTCAGGAAAACAATTGTGACTATGGTTCCAATGGACTTGTAGAGAATTACCCAGACGGTCAGGATGTTGAGGTTTTTAAGTTTTCAGCTTTGAAATCAGCTTGGGAAAATGCGGTTTTAAAATCAGAAAGGGAACACGTTACGCCATTTATCAGAAACAATTCCGATTTTAATGATGGGAATTTATTTAAAGCCATGAATTTTCCTTGTGATTTAGATTTTTCTAAAATAAGAATGACCGTGGATGAACAGAGAGATTTTGATTTAATGGAAATTTTAATACATCAATTAGGAACAGATAAATCGTGGTTAACCTACACTAATTTCATTATTGAAAATGATTTGGCCAAGGTAAACGACCAAATTATAAGAAACGAAGGATTAATCAAGTCCTTAAAAAACGACTAATCATGGGAAAAGGACAAGAATTATATAAAAAAGCCAAAACACTCATTCCAGGAGGGACGATGTTGCTCTCTAAAAGACCGGAAATGTTTTTGCCAGATCAATGGCCTTCTTATTTTTCTAAATCCAAAGGCTGTAAAGTTTGGGATTTGGACGGTAAAGAGTATCTAGACATGAGTATCATGGGAATTGGCACCAACACGCTCGGATATGGTAATGATGAGGTTGATGCTGCCGTTATGGAAACGGTCAAAAACGGTAACATGAGCACATTAAGCTGTCCTGAGGAAGTCTATCTTGCTGAAAAATTAATAGAAATAAATCCATGGGCAGACATGGTTCGATTTGCCCGAAGTGGTGGGGAAGCCAATTCTATTGCTATCAGAATAGCTCGTGCTGCATCAGGAAAGGATAAAGTAGCCATTTGTGGGTATCATGGATGGCATGATTGGTATTTATCTGCCAATCATAATGATGGCGATGAATTGTCAGGGCATTTATTGCCGGGATTAAGTCCAAATGGAGTTCCAAAGAATTTAAAAGACACCGTTTTTCCTTTCAACTACAACAATTATGAAGAGTTGTTGTCTATTGTTGAAAATAATGATATTGGAGTTATCAAAATGGAAGTGGTTCGGAATTTTGGGCCAGAAGACAATTTTTTGCAAAAAGTAAGAGCATTGGCCACGGCTAAAAATATAGTTTTAATTTTCGACGAATGTACTTCGGGCTTTAGAGAAACCTTTGGGGGAATTTACAAAAAATTTGGTGTGCAACCAGACATGGCAATGTACGGAAAAACAATAGGTAACGGCTACGCATTAACTGCCGTAGTTGGAACCAGAGCGGTAATGGAAGCAGCACAAACTACCTTTATCAGCAGTACTTTTTGGACAGAAAGAATTGGGCCTACCGCAGCTTTAGCCACCTTAAAAGTAATGGAGCGGGTAAAATCATGGGAAACCATTACTGAAATGGGAAACAAAATGCGAAACGGATGGCAAAAACTAGCTGATGCACACGATTTGAATATTTCCATTTCTGGGATACCGGCATTAAGTACTTATAGTTTCAACTGCCCGGATGCCATGGGGTATAAAACCCTGATTACACAAGAAATGCTAGAAAAAGGATTTTTAGCCAGTACCAATTTTTATGCAGCTACAGCTCATAACGACGCTAATTTAGAACTGTATTTTAATGCATTAGATGAAGTTTATCAATTAATAGCCAACTGTGAAAAGGGAAATCTAAAGATAGAAAATTTGCTAAAAGGTCCCGTTTGTCATGGCGGATTTAAAAGATTGAATTAGAGCTATGAGAAATTATACATGTTTGGTTAACTCAACTTTTCAAGGAAACACATTTTCTTTAGTTCCAATTCGGGATGAAGATAAATATGCAATTTTGGAAATGAGAAACGAACAAATGTACCATTTGCGACAAGCAAAGCCATTAACGGTAAAGGATCAAGAGGATTATTTTGAAAATGTAGTTTCAAAATTATTCGAAGTGGAAAAACCCAATCAATTGCTTTTTTCATTTCTGAAAAATGATGAATTTGTAGGTTATGGCGGTTTGGTTCACATCAATTGGATCGATAAAAATGCAGAGATTTCGTTTATAATGAAAACGGAATTGGAGAAAGAAAATTTCGAATATTTCTGGAAAAATTATCTCTCGTTATTAGATAAAATGGCTTTTCAAGAATTGAATTTTCATAAAATATTTACGTACGCCTTTGATTTGAGACCGCATCTATATGAAGTTTTAACTTCTTGTGGATTCAAAGAAGAAGCTCGTTTAAAGGAGCATTGCTTTTTTGGCGGACAATTTTTGGATGTGGTTTATCACTGTAAAATGAACCGAGGAATTGCTTTTAGGAAGGCTAATGAAAAAGATATGATGCTCTATTTTGAATGGACAAGTGATGCATCTGTAAGAGAGAATTCCTATCAATCGGAACCCATTTCTTTGGAGAATCATAAAAATTGGTTTTTGAATAAAATTAAGGATTCCAGTTGTTTTATGGTGGTTTTTGAAAACCATATCGGAATTCCAATCGGTCAGGTTCGTATTCAAAAACAAGATGAAACAACGGCTGTTATCGGGATATCAAATGATGTCAATCATAGAGGAAAAGGGTATGCGAGCGAGATGATTCGAATGGCATCGAATGAGTTTTTAAAAGAGAATCCTCAGATGCAAATCAGTGCCTACATCAAATTAGAGAATAGAGCATCCAAAAAAGTATTTGAAAAAGCAGGTTACGAATTAAATGTCGTTTTGGAATATGATTCCATTCCAAGCTATCGTTATATCAAAAAAATATGAAATCGCCACTAACAACAAGTTTGCCCAAGCAAACACCAATAAATAAAAAGGCGATACCATATATGACCGCTAAAAAACAACTTTTACATATATGAAAATAGGAGATTTTAATATAGACAAAAACAGTCCGGTTTTTATCATTGCCGAACTTTCGGCCAATCATAACGGCAGTATACAAACGGCAATCGAAACCATTCGTGCAGCAAAACGTACCGGTGCGGATTGTATTAAATTGCAAACCTATACCGCCGATACGATTACTTTAGACTCCGACAAAGATGATTTTGTCATAAAAGGAACCATTTGGGACGGAAAAAAATTGCATACTTTATATCAAGAGGCCTACACGCCTTGGGAGTGGCATGAGGAATTATATAGAGTAGCAAAGGAAGAGGGCTTGATTTGTTTCTCTTCTCCATTTGATAATACGGCAGTCGATTTATTGGAAAGTTTAAATTCTCCAGCATACAAAATTGCTTCCTTTGAAATTACTGATATTCCCTTAATAGAGTATGTAGCTTCCAAGATGAAACCTGTAATCATTTCTACAGGAATTGCCGAATTAGAAGACATCGAATTGGCTCTTGATGCCTGTCATAGAATGGGGAACTATGATGTTGCTTTGTTGAAATGTACCTCGAGTTATCCGGCACCCATTGAGGAAGCCAATATGTGTATGGTTAAAGATTTGGCCGAAAGATATAACGTCATTTCTGGACTTTCAGACCATACCATGGGAAGCACAGCACCTGTTGTGGCAACCGTTTTTGGCGCTAAAATAATCGAAAAACATTTCATTGTAGATAGAGCTATTGGAGGGCCTGACGCTTCTTTTTCGATGAATGAAGAAGAGTTTGCTCAAATGGTAAAAGCGGTTCGAGAAGCTGAAAAAGCAATTGGAACAGTAGATTATACGTTGACCGAAAAACAGGCTAAAGGAAGGGATTTCAGTCGTTCTTTGTATGTTGCCGAAGACATCAAAGCAGGAGATGTTTTTACCGAAATCAATCTTCGTTCGGTGCGTCCTGGTTTTGGACTGCATCCTAAATATTATTACGATATTTTAGGAAAAAAAGCTTCGGAAGATATCACTAAAGGGACTCCCTTGCGATTGGATTTTTTAAAAGAACAATAAACAAATTTCAAATTTATGACCCATTTAGATTCCATTGCAAACCAAACTATTCTAGTGCAAACCACCTATCATCCTGCACCACATCTTGAAATAGAAATGGAAATCATGGAACGATTGTTAGCACAAGGAAATACCGTCTATTGGATTATTTGTAAAAGTGACTTCAAAAATTGTTTCAATAATCCGGAGCATAAAGTAATGGATTGTAAAGTGTGTTTTTCTAGAGTAAATAACGGACTGAATGCTCTTAAAAACGGAATAGAAAATCATAAAAACCTTCATGTGTTGCAGTACAACCAGTTTTTGAAATTGGATGATTTTAAAAAAAATAATTTCAAGAAAGAATTTAGTTGCTCTACTGTAAATGACTTGAAAACAATTCATTATAAATCCTATGATTCAGGAATGGCAACCGCTTCATCTCTTGTTTCCTTTACCAGAAATCATGAGCCACAAGTAGAAAATCATAGAGATTTTATTTACAGAGGACTTTTAACGGGAGCATATTTATATGAAACATTTCAATTAATTTTAGATAAAATTAAACCCGATTTGGTGGTTTTGTTTAATGGAAGATTCATTGAAAACCGACCTCTACTTCGTGTTTGTCAAGAACGAAAAGTGAATTATGCAACTCACGAACGTGGCGGTAAAATCAATAATTTCCTCTTTAGAATCAATTCTATACCCCATTCTATAGAAACCATAAGCAATGAAATGGAACATTTATGGGAGAATGCAAAAAATGACCGAAACCAAATAGGTAAACTGTTTTATACCAATAGGATAAAGAGGGTAGAAGATGCTTGGTATTCTTTTACTAAAGAACAACAAGAAGGACGATTGCCTGAGAGTTTTAATGCAAACGAAGATAAAAAAGTAATTACAATTTTCAATTCATCCCTTGATGAATATGAAGGATTGGAAGGTTTTGGTCCCTTCTTTTATCCAAATGACAATGAAGGTATAAAACAAATTTGCGAGAGTCTAGAAAGCTATTCAAACATTAAATTGTATTTAAGAGTACATCCCAATCTGAAAGGGTTGGATAATAGCCAAAATAAATTCTTGAAAGAGAAAATTTCAAAATTCACATCAATTGAAATTATTCCGGCTGAAGACAGTGTCGATACGTATGCTTTAATTCATAAAAGTGACATTGTGATTGTCTTTGGTTCAACTGTTGGAGCAGAAGCCGCTTTTGCAAACAAAAATGTAATTTTATTGGGTCGTGCTGCGTATGAGAATTTGAATTGTGTCGTCATACCTAAAAATCACGAAGAGTTAATTCAAATTTTGACGGATGACCAATATGAATTCCCAACAATTAATCCTGAAGGACCATTAAAATACGGGTATTGGAATGAAAGTTTTGGAATTGAAAACAAGTATTATAAGCCAATACATTTGGGTAAAGGAAAGTATAAAGGAAAACAAATTAAAGCCAATTTCATACTTCGGGAATTGAGAAGGTTTCTGGAAAAAAGAGGAAACAGTAAACAATAATTTATTTACCCGATAACCGATTTTAAAAAAAGTATTGTTTTGTCCAAGTTGCTTATTTTTTGAAACAATTCTGGTTCATTATTTTTCAAATACTTATAAAAAGAAAAGTTATTGTTTTTGGCGTTTCTAATCGTTCGAATTAAATTCTTTGTTATCTGTTTTTCTATTCGTTCGGGATTAAAATTCCCTAATTTTTTGTTTTGGGAAAGTAAAAATTTTGAGGATTCAATTGCTTTAATAATTTCTTCTGTACGGAGTCCTTTTTTTACAGATACGACATTCAAATAGGAATCAATTTTACTGTCCGTAGGTTCAATTCCAAATGCACTCATTTGGTTTATTTTCACTTTTCGGACAGAGCGATTTACATTTTCAATTTTTGTTTTGCTAATGTTAGTTCCGTGTTGTCTGTAGTTTAACAATGATTCTTGAATGTTGTAGAATTTAGTTTTAGGCAATAACCTACTCCACAAATCGTAATCTTCTACGGGAACATAGTCGTCATTAAATTGCAATCCCTGTAAAGCTTCTTTTCTAAGCATAACGGTTGGATTTCCTATACCGCAACTGTGCAAGAAAGAAATTTTTATGTCATCATGATGTTCACTGTGTCGAATAACCTTGTTTTTTTTTGCCCCGAAAAAGGTAAACCATGTTCCGCAAACTCCAATTTCTGGATTGTTTTTAAGGATGGTAACTTGTTTTTCAAAACGGGTTGGCAAAGCAATATCATCAGCATCCATAAGGGCAATAAATTCTCCTTTTGCCATAATAAAGCCTTCGTTTCTTAGGTTTGCAGGACCACTATTTTGGAGCTTGTCTACTAGGATAATTCTGGGATCTTTCGCCAGATATTTTCGGATAATCGCTAAGCTGTTGTCTGTAGATTTATCATTAAGAATAATTAATTCAAAATGTTTATATGTTTGATTTATAATACTTTCTATAGCCTCACTTAAATGATTTTCTGCGTTATAAGCTGGCATTATAACTGAGATTTCTGGGATTAACATGATGCTTAATTTTTGTTTTTGAGTGAAACAGTATATAGATTTTAAATCAAATCTATTTCTTAACCGCAAAATTAATATTAATATTTTAATAAAATCAATATTGTTATATTTGCCGTGTAAATAAAGACAAATGAAAAAAATTCAAGTGGGCTTTTTAGTTTCATACGATTATGAATTGCTTAAAAATGCCATCCCTCAAATATATAAAGAATCGGATGCCATTTTTCTGGCAGTTGATAAGGAAAGAAAAACGTGGAATGGAGCCTCTTTTCAAATTAAAGAGGATTTTTTTCAATGGATAAAAACTTTCGATGTTGATGCCAAAATTGAAATTTATGAGGATAATTTTTATTGTCCAGAATTGACAGCTATGCAATGTGAAGTCAGAGAACGCAAGATGCTCGCAGAAAAAATGGGTATCGGCAACTGGCTTGTTCAATTGGATGCAGATGAATATTTTTTAGATTTCAAGTCGTTTGTTGCGTTTCTTAAATCGAAAAATCATTTGTTGGATAATCCAGAGAAAACACCTGTGCAAATTTCTCCCTTTCTAATTAATCTATACAAACGAGTTGAGGGAGGATTTCTATATGTTGACCAAGCAACGAAAATCATGGCGGTGACGAATTTCCCAGATTACAAATTGGGTAGAAATACCAAAAAGCGAATAATTTACCAAGACTCACTAATTCTGCATGAATGCCTTTCGAGAACGAAGGAAGAGTTATTGATGAAGTTTAGTAATTGGGGACATGATGTAGATATTAATGTAGATAGTTTCATAAGTAAATGGGAAAGGGTAAATGAAAATAATTATAAAAATATGAATGACTTTTTTTATTTAGAACCCCATAAATGGAAATCACTGGAATTTGTAAAAGGAAATTCTTTAACTGAAATATGTAAGAATTTAGAACATTTAACTATGATGAGACCTTCTAAATTTTTTATCTGGAAGAAAAATTTCGGTCAATGGTTTAAACATTTATTTAAATAAGCCATGAAAGTAGGATTATTAATTTCAACCTATAACTGGCCTGAATCGCTAAATTTGGTACTTAAAAGTGCGTTGTTACAAACTCGTTTGCCTGATGAAATCCTGATTGCAGATGATGGTTCAAACCAAACCACAATAATATTGATTGAAGAATATCAAAAAAAATATGATATCCCAATTAAACATTTTTGGCAGGAAGATAAAGGTTTTAGGAAATCAAAAATATTAAATAAAGCAATTGCAGGTGCCACTGCCGACTATATTATTCAGGTGGACGGAGATTGCATTCTGCATCCTAAATTTATTGAAGACCATGTAAATGCTGCTGAGAAGGGGCTTTATCTATATGGCTCTCGAGTGAATATTTTACCAAACGCAATTGAAGAAGTTTTTGCTAAAAATATAATTACATTTTCTGTTTTTTCTAAAGAAATTAAAAACAAAACCAGAGCCATACATATTCCTTTTTTATCCCAATTGTATAAATCTCACTTTGGTATTTCTAAAAAATTTAGAGGATGTAACGTTTCCTTTTGGCGAAAAGATTTTATTGCCATTAACGGCTACAATGAAGATTATGAAGGTTGGGGTAGGGAAGACTCTGATTTAGTTATCCGCATGGGTAATAATGGCATTAAAGCTAAAAGACTGCGCTATGCCGGAATCGTATACCATATACATCACAAAACTAGTTCTAAAGATAATTTTGAATTGAACGATAAAAGGCAAAATGAAACCATCCTTAAGAAAACAGTTTGGATAATGAATGGAGTAGACCAATATTTGAAATGAATGCCTTGATATTGCATTAATTTTTTATAGAAAAAAACATTTTTATAGGTGATATTAATTTTGATGGAATCGCTTTCTTAAATTGGATAAATAAAAAACAATACCTACTTTTGATTTTATATAAATAATAGTAATGCAACTCAATATTCATCCCCAATTTCAGAATTACAAATCGAATTTGTTGAACTTTATTGAGAATTTCGATTCAACAGGACTACTTTTTGGTGATGGAAAAAGGAATAAAATCAAACTCTTTAATTTAGATGGGAAAACGATAAATATTAAATCATTTAAAGTTCCCAATTTCATTAATAAAATTGCTTATAGATATCTAAGAAAATCAAAAGCCCAACGCTCGTTTGAATTTGCGAATATATTATTAAAAAATAATATTGGAACACCGCAGCCTATTGCCTATTTTGAAAATTCTAATCTTATTGGGCTAAATGAAAGCTATTATCTCAGCGAACACCTTGACTGTGATTTGACTTTTCGTGAATTAGTGGAAATTCCGGATTATCCAAATCACGATTGCATTTTAAGGCAATTTGTACAGTTTTCGTTTCATTTGCATGAAAAAGGAGTGGAGTTTTTAGATCATTCTCCGGGAAATACTTTGATAAAAAAAAGAATCGAAAATCAATATGAATTCTTTTTAGTCGATTTGAACAGAATGAATTTCCATGACGAGATGACCTTTGATATGCGGATGAAAAATCTTTCCCGATTGACACCTAAAAAAGTAATGATTGCGATAATGAGCGAGGAATACGCAAAATTATACCACAAATCAGTGGATGAAGTTTTTGAAAAAATGTGGTTTCATACTAACGAATTTCAGGAAAAACATCTCCGAAAAATAAGATTGAAAAAGAAATTATTTTTCTGGAAATAATGGCTATTTTTTATTCCAAAGGTTGCCTAATTCCTGATACCTAACATACACGCTATAGGCATTGAGGTAACAAATGGTTATGCCTTTTTTTCCGTCAAAAACCCCCAACCTTATAATGTAATTATACAAAAAGGTATACATGGGATGAAATAATTGGAGTAACAAAGAGGGTTTCAGATTTTTAATAAACTTTTCTTGGGCTTTAAATTTTCCATAGATAATCATTTTAGCTTTGTAGGAATCAAAATCGGAATAAGAGTAATGAATCAATTTGTTTTTGAGGATTCCTATTTTCCCTTCTACTTCTAGTTTCTCATGAACAAGTCGTTCCGTAGTATATTTGGCAAAATTCTTGTGAAAAAGCCGGAAAATTTTATCAGTTTGAGAGCCACTAAAACGTAAAATTGTTTTCTTGAACATGAATGTTCTATAAAATAAGAATGCAGTATAGGTTTCATTGGTTTTTATGGTATCCAGAATTTCATTCTTCAATTCTGCCGTAAGTCTTTCATCGGCATCCAGAAATAAAATCCAGTCATTTTTTGCTTGTGCAATAGCAAAATTTCTTTGGGTAGTAAAGTTTTCAAATTTATTCTGAATGAATTTCACATTCTTAAACGACTTAGAAATGCTTTCGGTATTGTCCGTACTAAAAGAATCTACAATAAGTATCTCGTCGGCAAAATCCAAATCAGCTAAAAGCCCATTCATTTGAGCTTCTTCATTTAGTGTAATAATTAATACCGATAGGTTTGTATTGTTATTGTATTTCATTAATTCTATAATATTTTACAAATATAAATTATTCAAAAAAAAATGTTGCTGTTTTTTATTGTTTTTAAGTTCGTCTATTTCAAATGTCTTTCTAAAAAAGTGTCTAAAGAGGGTATTATGAGCTCAGGATGAAATTCTTTATAAAGTGAAAAGGTTTCTTTTTTTATGATTTTGTCTGTTTTATGCTCAAAAATCTCAGGCTTGAACTCCTTTAAATGAACCGAAACATGATTGATTCCGTCTTCAAATGTTGCCCATCCTTTTTTGTCAATCCATGGAGAAAAAATTATGTAGGATGGTTTTTTCAGTGCTTTTGCCATATTTATTGCGCCACCGTCGTTTCCAATAATTAAATCACATTGATTCATTATCGCGATAAACTCTCGGATGTTTTTTCCTAGAACCGAAAAATATATTTTCTGTTTCGTGCTTTCTTTACAGCCGTTGTAAATCTGTGTGGCTTCGTCAATTTGTTTGGGGATATAATTCAGCAGCAAATTCACATCGCCTTTATCTGCAATAAAATCAATTAATTGCGACATATATTCTAGGGGGTAGGTTTTATCCAATCCGCTGCCAATAATGCTCAACATGATGGTTTTCTTCGATGAATCGATACCTTTTGATTTAAATAACGAAATTGCAAAATCCTGTTCTTTCAGGTTCACATAAATTTTCGGGAAGGTTTCTAATTCAATATTCAAATGCAAAGGATTCAATAATGCCAAACGTTGATCAATTATTAAACCCAAATTAGTTTTAGAAGATTGAATTCTTTTGACGGTATCTGTATAAAGGAAGCTTCGTCCTTTTTTCCAATAGGAGATTTTTTGTTTTGCTCCAGAAAATAAAACAATCAACCAGCTTTCTAATTTGGAATACGCATCGATTACCACATCATATTTCTCTTTTCGTATCGATTTTATCAATTTGAAATATTCCCATTTACTTTGGCGATGTTTTTCCTTAAAAAGAATTAAATGATCAAAATTTGTATTTCCTTCTAAAACGGCAATGGTCGATTCATAAACCATATAATCAATTTGCGCCTTTGGGTAGGCCTTACGCAAATTATCGCACAAAATAGAGCTTACCAAAACATCCCCAATCATCTTTTGCTGAATTACCAGTATTTTCATATTGAAATGATTAGGCTTTGGTTTTTAAATAATTCATGGCTCTAGGACTAATCCATGTTTGCTTTATGATGGCATTAAAATAATAAATCGAGATATTTTTAAGCATTAGCCGATTCACTTTTAATTTTGGAATAAAAAATAAAAACATTCCTAAAAATGCCAAAATGGATTTAACGGACAGCGTACCCATAACTAATAAAACATGTAAAAAAAAACTTTTTACTACTGAAAAATGATTGCTGATGTAAACGTGTTTGGAAATGATAACCTCTGTTTTGGTGAGTGCTTTAGTCTTAACATTAATACGGGATGCACCTCCATGTTGATGGAAAATAGTGGCTTTTTGGGTAACGGCAACTTTTCCGCCTATTGCTGCAATTTTTTTGCAAATATCCACATCTTCAAAATAGAGCCAATAATCTTCGTTCCATCCCTTAATTTTGTCAAACCAGTTCCGACTGATGAATATCACGGCACCGCTAACCCAATCTGGATAAAACAAATCGTTTGTTGTCGTGAAGCGTTGCTCTAACTTCTCTTTGTTAACAGTTCTATAAAATGATCTGGAAATCCCGAAAAACCGTCCAAAAGCAGGAAATAAAAGATTTTGTTTGTAATAATCATCCTTCTCGTCAATTTGTAGACAGGAAAGGATTCCAATTTCCAGATGTGAAATAGCCGTTTGCAAAAGCGTTTCTAAAGCGTTAAGGCTAATTTTGGTATCGGGATTTAGAAAAAATAGATATTCTCCTTTGGCTACAGTGGCTCCTCTATTGCATCCATTAGAAAAACCGTTATTTCCGGAGTTTTCAATGAAGAAAAAATCTTTGTATTTTTTTTCAAAAACAAGAAATTGCCCGTCATTGGAATAATTATCAACAACAACAACCTCAAAAGAAAAAGCTTGGGAAACAATATTGTCTAATGAATCTAAGCATTTCTCTAAAGCTTTCCAACCCCGGTAATTAACAATGACAATTGAAATATCCAATATGTTTTTTTTATATAATTTAAACCGCTACATCATATTCTCTCAAGGCATTGTTCAAGGACGTTTTTAAATCAGTCGATGGTTTACGAGTACCGATGATTAGAGCGCAAGGCACTTGGAATTCTCCAGCGGCAAATTTTTTGGTATAACTTCCTGGAATTACAACTGAACGAGCAGGCACAAACCCTTTTCTTTCAATTGGAGTTTCTCCTGTAACATCAATAATTTTGGTTGATGCAGTAAGGCAAACATTAGCGCCAAGAACAGCTTCTTTTCCTACATGAACACCTTCTACAACAATACAACGAGAGCCTATAAATGCACCGTCTTCTATAATTACGGGAGCTGCTTGCAAGGGTTCAAGTACCCCGCCAATTCCTACGCCTCCGCTCAAATGAACGTTTTTGCCAATTTGGGCACAACTTCCTACCGTTGCCCAAGTATCCACCATGGTTCCTTCATCAACATAAGCTCCTATATTTACATAACTTGGCATCAAAATAACTCCTTTAGAAAGATAGGCACCATGTCTAGCCACAGCATGAGGTACTACGCGAATTCCTTTTTCGGCATAACCACGTTTCAAAGGAATTTTATCATGATATTCAAAAATACCAACCTCAAAGGTTTCCATTTTTTGAATTGGAAAATAAAGAACGACCGCTTTTTTTACCCATTCGTTCACTTGCCAGCTTCCGTCATCTTTAGGTTCTGCAACGCGCAAAGTGCCGGTGTCAAGTAAATTAATAACTTCTCTAATAGCTGTTGTTGTAGTTTCTTCTTGTAACAAAGCGCGGTTTTCCCAAGCTTGTTCTATAATTGCTTGTAAAGCTTTCATAAAATTTTGATTTTTAGCAAATGTAATTTATTTAGGTAAGTGGCAAAAGTGAAAAGGTAAATATATTTTTTTAAAATGGAGTTTTCAAGGGAAAATATTTGATAATTTTTAGAGTTATATTTTTATCTCATAATGAATACCAAATAAGAAGATTATTTTTTGGATAGTTTGACTTTGATTTTAAAATGCAATACAGCACATCCCAAAGTCAAAATAATTTAACCTAAAATCATAATTAGAATTAAAAATTATCATTTTAGGTTGAGAAAAATATAAAGATTAGTATATACAAATCTTCCTTTCTATCTTTGAATAAAAAAGATGCCAAGAATTCTCGCCATAGACTACGGACAAAAACGCACTGGAATTGCAATAACAGATGAATTGCAAATTATTGCTTCTGGGCTAACAACAATTTCTTCAGAAACGGCAATCGCATTTCTCAAAGATTATTTCAATAAAGAAAATGTAGCGGAAGTACTCATTGGTGAACCTAAACAAATGAATGGTGAACCTTCTCAAAGCGCAGAGATAATTGAAGCTTTCGTGTCCAAATTCACTAAATCATTTCCTGAAATGAAAGTTATTCGCGTTGACGAACGTTTTACTTCTAAAATGGCTTTCCAAACGATGATTGATAGTGGATTGAAAAAGAAACAACGTCAAAATAAAGGTTTAATTGACGAAATTTCCGCCACAATCATGTTGCAGGATTACTTAACCAGAAAGGTAATTTAATTTATTTTTTCAAGATTTATTCAAATTTTCAATTTCCTTCACAATGTTTTCTGACAAACTGGTCAGCCAAATTAATTGTTCGATTACCAATTGCGCTTCTTCAATTTTTGACTGAAATTCGGATTCATTAAGTGTTCCGGATTCTTTTAATTCTCTGGCTCGAATGTTTTTTAATTCTGTGAAACGTAAATTTAAATCTGTTTTTTGTGTTTCATAGATTAAAATATCTCCGTCTTTAGACTGTAACATTTCAATAGCGTAATTCAGTTTTTTTATTACCGAATCAACCACTACATTAAAGGCTTCTGAAGCTTTGGTCGTTTGATGTGTTTTTACATAAGTACCTAATGAAGCCGATGCAGTAAGCAACGTGTGATTCAGTTCCACTAATTTATAAATCAACGGTAATTGTTTTTGTTTCGATTTGGGTTCCTGAGTCATCCTTTGAAAGGAAGTCATTAAATTGCCAATTTCTATAAAAGCCTGTTTTCTGCTCAATTTATAGGAGGTGGTAACTTCTCCTTTTTTATTATAGAAAACAGAAATTTCTTTTAAATAATTGCGATTTGCTTTTATGGATTTCTTCAAAAACAACCTAATATTTAAAAATTCCCAAGAAGGCCAAAGGAAATAATTGGCAGCAAATGCCAGTGCAGCACCAACCAAGGTATCCAAAATTCGGTACTGTATTACATCTTCAATATTTGGCGTTAGCATGCCATAAATAAAAACAACGTACATGGTTACAAATGTTGCACCTATTTTATAATTGACCTTGGTAAATGAAAATCCCAACAGCATAGAAAGTATGGCAAATAAGCTAGTAAAAAATTCATTATGGACAAATGAAAGTATTCCAAAAGCGATTAAGCCACCCACAATAGTCCCAAAAATTCTTTCGAAAGATCTTTGTTTAGTCAAGCCATAACCAGGACGCATGATTACAACAATGGTCAACAAAATCCAATACACATTTTGAAAAGGAAGTATTTTTCCTATCAAGAAACCAATTAATATGGTTAGGGTTAATCGGAGTGAATGTCTGAAAAGGGTGGAATGAAAACTCAAATTTTCTAATAAAGTTGAAAGGGGATAATATTGGGGGGTAAGGAATTTTTCTAAATCTTTTTCTGCCCCTTTTAAATCCTTAGGTTTTACGGCAAGCCTGAAAGCGCGTTCTACAATCTTTATTTTCTCAACTTGTTTTTCGGCATAATGATGCATATTGCTTAACATCAACACGCCTTCTGAAGCAGCTTTCTTTCCTAATTCTTTTTCATATTCTAAAATGCCATTTTCTAAAGCTTCCAAATCTTGAAATAAGGAGTGTTGCGAAACATATTTAGTTTTGCTTTCTAAAGATTTGGAAAGAAATTTTAAAGTTTTAGCAAGATTGTAGGCTAGGTTTTGATAGGTAACCAAAACTTTAGGATTCATATTAAATTTTTCATGTAATTTACTATGGTCAAAAGATGTGGATAATGCCAATTCTAGAATATCTAATAAAGAGATAAATACAATAAGCATCTTTCTATTTTGATTGGAACTTCCCGAACTGGAATGGTTTCTTATGATGATTTCCCTTAAATTTTCATGAATTATGTTGAGTTCCACTTGCAGATGCAATTGCTTTTCAATTATGGTTTTTCTATCGGCATCAATATTCCACAAATCGCCCCTTAATTTCAAATATTTTGAAGTTAATTTGATGCATTCGGCAATTTGTAATTCCACATAGCGATAGGGTCTTATGTAATGGGATACAAGCGCAATCAATAAATAAAACAGTCCGCCAAAAAGAATTAATCCTGAATGTTTCATCACTTCAATACCAGTATGCAAATGAGCAAAACTTAGAGAGATGGATAGCAAAACTGAAAAAGAAACCATTGTGGCGCGTTGTCCATAAACCGAAATCAATGAAGAAAAAAACAACAATAGAGCCAGAAAAGGATAAAAAATGTAAGGAATCGGATATAGTAGATTGATTAATAAATTAGCGCTGGCAATCATTAAGGCGGCAACAAGAACACCATTTATTTTGTGTTTCAAATTGCTGGGAATATCACTTGGATACGTTAAAAAAGCACCAAGAGCAATGGTAAATCCTATTTGAAAATTACCGAAATAAGAAAACACCAGAACCGGAACAACTGCAGCAATTGTAACTTTTAAAGCATTGGTAAAATTAGTGCTATCTGTAAATTTTTTTATATGACGAATCATTCCTAAAGTGTTGGAACAAAGATAAACTTTGTATGTTTTATTTGGTAGTATACGAGATCCATTTATGATAATATTATAAATAAATGCTAATTCTTAAATTTCAACCAAATCAATATTTATTTTTTTACTATTTTTGCTGAAATTATAAGGTATGTTTGTAAGCGTTAATACCATAATCTTAAAATAACAAAAATGATATTACCAATAGTAGGATATGGAGATCCTGTCTTGAGAAAAGTAGGTGAGGAAATCACTGCCGAATATCCAAATTTGAAAGAAACAATTGCAAACATGTACGAAACGATGTACAATGCCTATGGAGTTGGGCTCGCCGCCCCACAAGTAGCTTTATCTATTCGTCTATTTGTTATCGATACAACCCCCTTTGGAGAAGACGAAGATTTGTCCAATGAGGAGCAAGATGAATTAAAGAATTTTAAAAGAACGTTCATTAATGCCAAAATCCTAATGGAAGAAGGTGAAGAATGGGGTTTCAATGAAGGTTGTCTTAGTATTCCAGAAGTTCGTGAAGACGTTTTTAGAAAAGAAAAAATCACGATTGAATACTATGATGAAGATTTCAACAAAAGAACAGAAGTATTCGATGGTTTGGTAGCAAGAGTAATACAACATGAATACGACCACATTGAAGGGGTTTTATTTACCGATTTGATTTCATCATTAAAAAAGCAATTGATTAAAAAGAAACTTAAAAATATTATGGAAGGCAAAGTTCGTCCAGACTATAAAATGAATATTTTTAATGTAAAAAGAAATAGATAAATTGACAATTATGAATTTATCGTATAGAAAATAACAATAAAATTTACAATATTAAAAAATGAATTTAGAAAAAATATTATCTATTTCAGGAAAACCAGGATTATTTGCATTAAAAGTTCAAACCCGTTCAGGATTTGTAGCAGAATCTTTGCTTGACGGGAAAAAAATTACTGTTGGAATGAGAAGCAATGTGAGTTTATTGTCAGAAATCTCAATGTACACGCACAATGCTGAGAAACCATTGGCAGAAGTGATGCGTAACATAGCTATTAAAGAAGATAATGGTCCAGCCATCTCTCATAAGGAAGACAATGACAAATTAGTCGCTTATTTTAAAGAAATTCTACCTGATTATGATAGCGAAAGAGTATATCCATCAGATATAAAAAAGGTTTTAAATTGGTACAATATGTTGCAAGCAAAAGGGCTAGTTTCAAAAGAAGTACCCGTTAAAGAAGAAGCCTCTGTTAAAGAGGAAGTTGCTACTTCCGAAGAATAAATTTTAAATCCACTTTCAATAAATTAATCCTGTCAAGTTCTATTTACTGACAGGGTTTCTTATTTTTAGAAAAAATCATTTCCAATGAATTCCAGACAACATCAACTACAAGCTTTCGAAAGACTATTAAACATTATGGATGATTTGCGAGAAAAATGTCCCTGGGACAAAAAGCAAACCTTGCAGAGTTTGAGACATCTAACGATAGAAGAAACCTATGAATTGGGAGATGCTATTTTGGACAATGATTTGAATGAAGTCAAAAAAGAATTAGGGGATGTATTATTGCACATTGTTTTTTATGCAAAAATAGGTAGCGAAACCAATGATTTTGACATAGCGGATGTTTGTAATGAAATTTGCGAAAAGTTAATTCACCGTCACCCACATATTTACAGTGATGTGATTGTAAAAGATGAGGAAGAAGTAAAGCAAAATTGGGAAAAATTAAAACTCAAAGAAGGAAAAAAATCAGTTTTGGAAGGCGTTCCCAAAAGTTTACCGGCATTGGTTAAAGCAAGCCGAATTCAGGATAAAGTAAAAGGAGTTGGTTTTGATTGGGAAGAGTCGCATCAAGTTTGGGACAAAGTTCAGGAAGAGTTGACGGAACTGCAAGTTGAGGTTGAAGCAGGGGATCAGGATAAAATAGAAGCAGAGTTTGGAGACGTATTATTTTCCATGATTAATTATGCCCGGTTTTTAGATGTTAATCCAGAAGATGCTTTGGAACGGACTAATAAAAAATTCATCAAACGGTTCCAATATTTAGAAAGTAAGGCTGGAGAATTGGGCAAACCTTTAATGGACATGACTTTGGCAGAAATGGATGTTTTTTGGGAAGAGGCGAAGCGTCTTCCAAATAAACAGTAATAGGAAATTTTTGATTTTCAAATATCCAAAAAATTTGGGAGGAAGCGAAGCGTCTTCCAAATAAACAGGAATAGGGAAATCAAAGATTTTCAAATATTTAAAAATTGGGAAGAGGCGAAGCGTCTTTCAAATAAACAGGAATAGGAAATCTTTGATTTTAAATAACTAAAAATTTGGGAAGAGGCGAAGCGTCTTCCAAATAAAGAGGAAAATATTTGAATTTATTAAGGCCTGAAATTTTAGGGTTAAGCTAAAAGCGAATTGCTTATTCCGCTATTTTTTTAAGCTTGTTGATGTCTTTTAATACAATCTTTTTACCAGACAATTCAATCAAACCTAATTTGTTAAAATCGGATAATAGCCGAATACAACTTTCTGTTGCGGTTCCTATCATTCCGGATAATTCTTCTCTAGAAAGCTGTATAACTAATGATCCGTCCACATTCTTGCCAAAAGTTTCTTCTAGGTAAATTAAGGTTTCGGCTAACCGTTCTTTTACACTTTTTTGAGCCATTGAAACCATGTGGTCATCAGAGTCTTTCAAATCGCTACAAATGGTTTTCATCACATTCATAGAAAACTGGTTGTTTTTATCAAAGAAACCCATTACTTCAGATTTTGGTATGAAACAAACTTCCATATCTTCAAGGGCTACCGCACTCAAATTTACGGGTTCATCACTAATCATCGAGCGTTGCCCAAGCAATTCTCCCTTTTTAATTAACTTGACAATATGATCCTTACCATTTGGACTCAGTTTTGTGAGTTTACAAATGCCATCTTTTACACAATAAATACCATTTATGTTTTCGCCTTCTTCAAAAATGACTTCACCTTTTTTTATGGTATGAGATGTTTTACAATCAGAAAGCTTCAGAAGTTCATCTTTATTAAGCGCTTTTAAAGAGCTAAATTCTCTCACAATACATTGGTCACACTTGCTCATATTAAAAAAGGTTTTTGGTAAGGCAAAGTTAATCATTTATATGATAATTATCATATTTTTAGGTCATTCAATTTGCAATCTTTGTATCAGGTAAAATGAGCATAGTTATGGACACACAAAACTGTTTCCATTGCGGTTTAGATATAGTAAAAACAGAAGAGATTATTTTTGACGAAAAAGAATTTTGTTGTAACGGTTGCAAAACGGTCTATGAAATTTTTAGTCTCAATGATATGACTTGTTATTACGATTTTGAAAAATCGCCTGGAGCAACCCCTTTAGATATTAATGGTAAATTTGATTTTTTAGACAATGAAAGTATCGTTTCAAAACTTTTGGAATTCCAGGAGGATACAACCGCAATTGTTTCACTTAACATTCCTCATATTCATTGCAGTTCGTGTATTTGGATTTTGGAAAATTTACAGCGTCTTCAAAAAGGAATAAGCACTTCGCAGGTTAATTTTCCTGAAAAAAAAGTCAGGATTTCCTATAATCCCGAAATCGTTTCGTTAAAAACAATTGTTTATTTATTAAGTTCCATTGGCTACGAACCTTATATTAGTCTGGAAAATTATGAAACGGGAAAGAATAATGTCGATAGAAGTTTAACTTATAAGCTAGGAATAGCCTTCTTTTGTTTCGGCAATATCATGTTGCTTTCGTTTCCAGAATATTTTGAGGTAAAAGAGTTTTGGTTAGACCAATACCGTGGTTTTTTTAGATGGTTAATATTTGCATTGTCCTTACCAAGTTTTTTCTATTCTGCCAGCGGATATTATGTTTCTGCTTATAAAAGTATCAAATCTAAGATGCTTAACATTGACATCCCAATTGCTTTGGGTATTGTCATTTTTTTTATCAGAAGTACTTTTGATATAGTCATGGATTATGGCTCGGGATTTTTTGACAGTCTCACGGGTTTGATTTTTTTCATGCTTTTAGGAAAAATGTTCCAAATTAAAACGTACAGTTTTTTGAGTTTTGAAAGGGATTTTAAATCCTATTTTCCCATTGCAATTACACGAATTAATTTGGATACCTCAGAAGAAAGTGTTCCGGTCTATGATGTTCAAAAAGGCGATAGATTGTTGATTCGGAACCAAGAGTTGATTCCCGTTGACGGGATTTTAATTTCTGAAAAAGCTGAAATTGATTATAGTTTTGTGACTGGCGAAGCTATTCCGATCACTAAAAAATCTGGAGATAAAGTATTTGCTGGAGGAAAACAAATTGGGAAAGTCATTGAAATGGACGTGTTACATTCTGTTTCTCAAAGTTATTTGACACAATTATGGAGCAATGATGTTTTTCAAAAAAATGTAGAACAAAAATACAAATCCATCACGGACAAAATCAGTCATTATTTTACGCCAATATTACTATTAATTGCCTTTTCGGGATTTGGGTATTGGATTTTCATTGATGCGAATATTGCTTTCAATGTTTTCACGGCCGTGCTTATCGTTGCCTGCCCGTGTGCATTGGCATTAACGGCACCATTTACTTTTGGAAATATTTTACGGATTTTAGGCAAACGGAAATTCTATCTTAAAAATGCCTTGGTTATAGAACAGTTGGCCAAAGTTGACACCATTGTTTTTGATAAAACGGGAACAATTACCACAAATAAAAAATCGAATATTTCTTATGCTGGAAAAGTGCTTTCAGAAGAAAACGTATTAATGGTTAAAAATGTGCTTCGAGCTTCGAACCACCCTTTAAGCAGAATGTTGTATGACTTTTTACCTGAAATGAAAAGATTAAAATTAGACGATTTAGAAGAGATCACAGGAAAAGGCATTCGGGCAATTATAGGAGATAAAAGTATTAAAATAGGTTCCGCAGAATTTTGTTCGCTATCTATATCCGTTTCGTCTCCCACCACTCCGGGGAGTATTGGGGAAGGGAATACAGCGGTACATATCAATATAAATGAAGATTATTATGGGAAATACGTATTCAATAATCAGTATAGAGAAGGTTTAGAGGAACTTTTTAAGAATTTAAGTGAGAATTATCAAATCAAAGTATTATCGGGAGATAATGAAGGGGAGCGGACTCATTTATCGACTATTTTGCCTAAGGGAACTGAATTAATTTTCAATCAAAAACCTGAGCAAAAATTAGAATTTATAAAAAAATTACAAGAGCAAGGCAAAAATGTCATGATGGTAGGGGATGGACTGAATGATGCAGGTGCATTGGCACAAAGTAACGTGGGAATTTCAATCTCAGAAAATGTGAATGTTTTTTCCCCCGCCTGTGATGCAATTTTAGACGCAAGTGAATTTCAGAAGTTAAACTCATTCTTAAAATTGTCTAAAAATGCCATTACAACCATCAAAATGAGCTTTGCACTTTCGCTTTTGTATAATTTAGTAGGGTTGTCATTTGCCATAACTGGAAATCTGTTGCCTTTGGTTGCAGCTATTATCATGCCGTTAAGTACCATCACGATAGTGAGTTTTGTAACGTTAATGAGTAATTATTATGCGAATAACAAATAAAATTCAATTATAAAGCGTTTATAATCAAATTTTTTCACTTAAATTTAACACAAAGTTGTAAGTATGACAAATGTCATATTTTTTAAAAAATAGGAACAGTAATTTTGAAAAAACAAATTTAAAGCATGAGCGTCATTTATTTATTAATCTCCATTAGTATATTAGTTGCAATTGGGTTTTTTATTGCCTTTATAAGGGCAGTAAAAACGGGTCAATATGATGACGATTATACTCCATCGGTCAGAATGCTTTTTGACGATGAAATCATTCAGTCCAAAGTTGAAAAGTCCAAAGTCGAAAATTCAACGACTTTATGACATTTGACCAATCAATACTCTTTCAACCTTTTAATTATTCAATTTTTAAATCTTTTTAATTTATGGAAATGCAACAATTTTATTACGACAACAAAATTGTAAAGAAATTCATTTATGCTACCATCCTCTTTGGTGTAGTGGGGATGTTAGTTGGGCTAATATTGGCCTTTATGTTTCTTTTTCCAAACCTGACTGACGGTATATCTTGGTTAAGTTTTGGACGATTGAGACCTTTACATACTAATGCAGTTATTTTTGCCTTTGTGGGAAATGCCATGTTTGCAGGAATTTATTACTCTTTACAGCGTTTGTTGAAAGCAAGGATGTTCAGTGATTTATTGAGTAACCTTCACTTTTGGGGTTGGCAATTAATTATTGTTGCAGCTGCCATTTCTTTGCCATTGGGGTATAGCACGTCAAAAGAATATGCGGAATTAGAATGGCCAATAGATATTGCTATTGCTTTAATTTGGGTTGCTTTTGGAATCAACATGATTGGTACAATTTTAAAAAGAAGGGAGCGCCATTTGTATGTAGCCATTTGGTTTTACATTGCCACTTTTGTTACTGTTGCGGTTTTGCATATTTTCAATAGTTTAGAATTACCCGTCTCTGCACTAAAAAGTTATTCTGTTTATGCCGGAGTTCAAGATGCTTTGGTACAATGGTGGTACGGTCATAATGCAGTAGCTTTTTTCTTGACAACACCATTCTTAGGATTGATGTATTACTTTGTGCCGAAAGTGGCTAATCGTCCAGTATATTCGTACCGATTATCAATTGTACATTTCTGGTCATTAATATTTTTGTATATCTGGGCTGGACCGCACCACTTGTTATATTCAGCATTACCAAACTGGGCACAGAATTTAGGGGTTGTATTTTCTATCATGTTAATTGCTCCATCTTGGGGAGGTATGATAAACGGACTTTTAACTCTAAGAGGGGTTTGGGATAAAGTACGTGTGGAGCCTGTTTTGAAATTCTTTGTCGTGGCGATTACAGGATATGGAATGGCAACTTTTGAAGGACCTATGTTGTCTCTTAAAAATGTAAATGCGATTGCACATTATACCGATTGGATTATTGCTCACGTTCACGTAGGTGCATTAGCTTGGAACGGATTTATGGCTTTTGGTATTATTTATTGGTTAATTCCTAGAATGTCTAAAAGTACATTGTATTCGACTAAATTGGCCAATTTCCATTTTTGGATTGGAACCTTGGGAATTATACTTTATACACTTCCAATGTATGTAGCAGGATTTACTCAGGCTTCTATGTGGAAACAATTCAATCCAGACGGAACCCTAACCTATGGTAATTTCCTTGAAACAGTTACTCAAATCATGCCAATGTATTGGATGAGAGCCATTGGTGGTTGTCTTTATTTAATTGGAATGTTGACCTTGGTTTACAATATCATTCAAACAGTAAGGTCAGGAGCTACAATTGAAGACGAATTAGCCGAAGCTCCCGAATTACAAAAAATTTCCACAGGAAGAATCAAAGGGGAAAAATACCATGCTTGGTTAGAAAGAAAACCAATACAATTAACCATTTTTGCTGTAATTGCCATTCTAATTGGAGGAGTTGTTCAAATTGTTCCTACCATTATGGTAAAATCTAATATTCCAACCATTGCTAGTGTAAAACCGTATTCTCCATTAGAACTAGAGGGTCGTGATTTATACATTCGTGAAGGTTGTGTTGGTTGTCACTCTCAATCCGTTCGCCCTTTCCGTAGCGAAGTGGAACGTTATGGACCACAATCTAAAGCTGGAGAATTTGTATACGACCATCCATTTTTATGGGGATCAAAACGTACTGGTCCGGATTTGTTAAGAGAAGGAGGGAAATACAATGACAATTGGCATTTTAATCACTTTTGGAGTCCACAAAGTATTTCGACTGGTTCCATAATGCCTGCCTATAAATGGCTATTTGACAACAAGCCACTAGATATTTCATTGACCGAAAAGAAAATGAAAGCTATGGTTACGCTTGGTGTTCCTTATACAGATGCCCAAATCGCTAATGGATTAAAAGACTTAAGAACGCAAGCCATACAAATTGAAGAGAGTCTTAAAAATGATCCTGATTTTGTAAAAAGTTATGACGACAGCAAGAAAAAAGCGGAAGCCAAAGGTGAAAAATTCGTTCCTATGAATGAAAGAGAAATTGTAGCCTTGATAGCATACATTCAAAGACTTGGCACTGATATTAAAGTGAAAGATAATTCTAAATAATAAAGTCATGTTCGAACAAATAAAACATAATATGGAAACTATCGAAGGAGTTGCCATATACCCAATAGTGTCGCTGCTGATTTTCTTTGCCTTTTTTGTTGGGTTGGGCATTTGGGTTTCATCATACAAAAAAGAAAAAATTAAAGAGATGAGCCAAATTCCATTAGAAAATTAATTTCAAATGTATGTTGTCATGAATTAGTTTAACAAGAATATAAATTTTTAGAAAATCAAATAATAATCATTCCAGTTTCGACCCCCTTTCCTTCGGATGGGAATGGGAGGGAGAAGCTTTAAATATAAAAAAATGAAAAAATTAATCCCAGCATATTTAAGAGTACCACTAATTTTCTTTATTATTTTTGGTGCAATGGAATATTTCATAGATTCTGGTGATAAACCAGCTTTTATAAAATTCCCAATGGTTTCTGTCTTCTTATTGGTATTTCTTTTCCTTTTAATAGCAATTGAAATTACGCTAAATGCGGTTGATACGATTACCTATCAATTACTTACTGAAGAACAGAAAGCAAAATTAGATGAAGCAAACAGTTTAAGCTTTAAGGACAGCAAATGGTTTAAAAACCTAATAAAAGGACTTACTCAATCCGAGTCTATTGAAAACGAATCCCAGTTACTGTTACATCACGATTATGATGGTATCAAGGAGTTAGACAATAATTTACCGCCATGGTGGGTATATTTATTCTATGGTTGTATTGTTTTTTCAGCAGTTTATTTAGTTCGATTTGAGATTATGGGTGGTGACAATCAGGAAACGGAACTCAAAAATGAAATGGCTCAAGCCAAAATTGAAGTGGCTGCCTATATGAAGACCGCTCCCGATATGATGGACGAGAAAACGGTAACCCTATTGACGGATCCAGCTGATTTGTCAATTGGTAAAGAAATTTTCACAACTAATTGTGTTGCTTGTCACAGAGCGGATGCAGGTGGACAAATTGGACCAAATTTAACAGATGACCATTGGGTTTTAGGTGGCGGAATTAAAAATGTATTTCATACAATTGCAAATGGAGGTCGAGATGGAAAGGGAATGATTGCTTGGAAAGCCACGCTTAAACCAAAAGATATTCAGCATGTAGCCAGTTATGTTCTATCTTTACAAGGAAGTAATCCAAAAGATCCAAAGGCACCAGATGGTGAAATTTGGGTTGAGGGAGGTACACCTACAACAAATGCTGCTGCTGTAATTACAAATACAGATAGTACTCAAGTTAAAAAATAAATAAAATGTCAAAATTACCAGACGAAGCCTTTAGAGATACCATCGGAACGATTGATGATGAGGGACATAGAAAGTTTATTTTTCCTAAAAAACCGTCTGGTAAGTTTTATGAATACAGAAAGTGGGTTAGTTATTTTTTGTTATTGGTTCTTATTGCCAATCCTTTTATAAAGATCAATGGCAATCAGTTCATGATGTTTAATGTATTAGAAAGGAGATTTAATATTTTTGGGTTTCCATTTTGGCCACAAGATTTTTATTTGTTCGTTCTTTTTATGATTGTTGGAGTTGTTTTTGTCATTCTATTTACGGTGATTTTTGGGCGTATATTTTGTGGATGGATTTGTCCCCAAACGATATTTTTAGAAATGGTTTTTCGCAGGATAGAGTATTGGATAGAAGGGGATCGGGGTGCTCAAATTCGATTGTCTAAACAGGAATGGAATACCGAAAAAATAAGAAAGAAAGGGATTAAGTGGTTCATTTTCTTGATAATCTCTTTTTTTATTGCCAACGTATTCCTGGCTTATCTAATCAGTAGCGATGAGTTATTTAAAATGATTGAGGAAGGACCTGAAAATCATATGAGTACCTTGATTGCATTATTCATTTTTACGGGTATTTTCTATTTTATTTTTGCTTGGTTCCGAGAACAGGTTTGTATCATTGCTTGTCCATACGGAAGGTTACAAGGTGTTTTATTGGACGATAAATCCATTAATGTGTCCTATGATTTTGTTCGTGGAGAAAAAGAAGTCGGCAGAGCAAAATTCAATAAACAAGAGGATAGGGCAGCATCTGGAAAAGGAGACTGCATCGATTGTAAACAGTGTGTACACGTTTGTCCTACAGGGATTGATATCAGGAATGGGACTCAATTGGAGTGTATAAATTGTACCGCTTGTATTGATGAATGCGATACAATCATGGAAGGAGTCGGTTTGCCAAAAGGTTTAATTCGATATGCCTCTGAAGATGAAATTGAGAAAAAATCCAAATTCAAATTCACTACGCGAATGAAAGGGTATTCGGCCGTTTTATTTATTCTTGTTGGGATTTTGACAGGTTTATTATTTTTGCGTACTGAAGTAGAAACTACTATTTTGAGATTGCCAGGCCAATTGTATGAACATAAGGGGGACGATATTAGTAATATTTTCACCTTTAAAATCATCAATAAAACCAACACGGATTTAGATGATATACATTTTAAATTAAAAGATATAAAAGGAATAATAAACGTTGTAGGTCAACAAGAATTTAAAGTAAAAAAGCAAGGAATGAGTGGAGGAACTTTGTTTATTCAAATCCATCAATATTTATTGGAACACGACAAAACAGAGATAACAATTGAAGTTTATAATGGGAATAAAAAAATTGAAACCACTACAACGAGTTTCTTGAGTCCACGAAGTTTTGATTAAATCCCCCTAACCCCCGAATGGGGAACTCAATGAGAATAGAATTTTAATTTGTAAAAAAATGGAAAATAATAATTTAAAAGATTTAAATACTCCAACAGCAGTTCCCCCTTCGGGGGCTAGGGGGATCAACTGGGGAACATCTATAGTCATAGCATTTGCGCTTTTTATTACTTTTATTTTATATTTTATTATAAGAGTACAAACCAATTCAAAATATGATAACGAATTGGTAGTTGAAGAGTATTACAAACACGACATTCATTTTGGTGATGAAATGACTAGAATTCAAAATGCCCATGATTTAGCACAAAAGCCAGTAATTGCAGTAACTTCTGAAGGAATTACCATTAGTTTTCCAGATGTATTTTCCCCAAAAAATATTAAAGGAAAAGTGTCCCTTTACAGACCGTCTAACAAAAAATTAGATTTCGAGGTTCCGATTTCGTTATCTAGTCCAACTTTGCTCATACCTAAAATAAGTTTGGTAGGCGGTCGATGGGACATTAATATGGAATGGCAATATGAAGGGAAATCCTACTTGACCAAGGAAGTGATTTATATAAAATAAAAATAAAAGAGGATAGCTTTTGTTTTAAACCCAAATCCCATAACTCAAAACCCGCAATCCAAATGTTATATTCTGCCTTCATCTTTGGCTTAATCAGTAGCTTGCATTGCATTGGTATGTGCGGTCCTATAGCCATGATGTTGCCTGTTGACAGAGATAATCCAATAAAGAAAACCATTCAAGTATTAACCTATCATTTGGGACGATTGTCTGCCTATGCTACTATAGGGCTCGTTTTTGGATTACTGGGCAAGGGATTTTTTATGGCTGGAATTCAGCAGCAATTGTCTATATTTATTGGGATTGCCATGATTGCGGTAATTTTGATTCCAGAGAAAATTTTTGCGAAATACAATTTTTCCAAGCCTGTTTTTAAATTGATTTCAAAAATAAAAATGGCCTTAGGCAGCCAATTCAAAAATAAAAGTTACAAATCCCTATTCACCATTGGTTTGCTAAACGGTTTTTTGCCTTGCGGAATGGTCTATGTGGCACTGTTTGGAGCCATCGCCATGCAAAGCGCTACTTTTGGGATTTTATACATGATTTTGTTTGGGCTGGGTACGGTTCCTATGATGAGTAGTGTGGTGTATCTCAACTCCTTTTTATCCATTTCTTTTCGGAATAAAATTCAAAAAGCGATTCCCTATGTGGCAATAGGTATTGGAATATTATTTATTTTAAGGGGCTTAGGATTGGGGATTCCTTATGTTTCCCCCTCCAACATGAGTTTGTTTGTACAAGAGCAACCCAATTGCCATTGAGTTTTTAAATAAAGATTTACTTCGCGAAGTCCCGACTTCGTATAGTTTTTGGAGCAACCTTCTACTATAGTATGGGCAGTGGCTTTTTAAAGTTTTATTGAAAGTTCCAAATGTCCACCCAATCCCAGTTCAACAATTTTTTGCAATGTTGATAAACGCACCTCTTTTACATTGTTTTCAATTCTTGAAATATAGGACTTAGTAGTACCGCATTTAATAGCAAGTTGTTCTTGTGTCATTCCTTTTTCAAGTCGTGCTTCGTGTATTAAAACACCAAGTTTAAACTGTTCATAACCCGCATCTAATTGGTCACGTTCTGCGGTTCCTAGTTTGCCATAGTGTTTATCCTTAAACTCTGATAGCGTTTTTATGTTGTTATTTTTACTCATTTTATTTCTTTCTTTTTTGGTATTCTTGATATTGCTTCGCTAAGTTCATTTTTATATTCCTCCATTATTTTAAGTGCCTTTTCAATTTCTTTTTTCGGGGTCTTTTGCGTTTTTTTTTGAAAACCATTTGCTAATACCACAATTTTTCCTTTATCAAAAAAGCAAAATATTCTAAAAATATCGCTCGATTGTTGAATTCTAATTTCATAAAGCCCGTCCGTGTTTTCAATATGTTTAAGAAATGATTCAGGTACTTTATCAACTTCTTCTATCAAGTCAAAAGTCCAAATTATTTTGGCTCTTACTTTTTCCCTTTGCTTCACAAAGAATTCTTCAAAGTAATCTTTGTAAAATGTGATTGTTCTAGTTTTTATTTTTTCTTCCACATCTTTATAATTACAAATGTTGTACAAAAGTACAACTTTTATTTTTGCTTTTTTATTAAAGGTTGATTTTTAATGTGATGCAATGCCATAGCCCATAAAGTCAGTTCGTCTAAAAACCTCTAAACGAACTATTTTTTGTTAATTAAGAATTTACAAGGAACTCAACCCAACACTTTGCGAACCGTCCCGCTATGGGCGGGATGGTATGAGAGGCGCAGTCCGTCAGTCTCTGGCGGACCCGTCTACTCGATTAGCCGTTCGGTTTTTTATAGTTTGTATTTATAATCTTTCGATATTTTATCAATATAATTTCGAGCAACATTTAACGAAACATTATTTTCATCTTTATATGCTTTCATTGCGTTTAACTTTTCGCCTTTTCGTATATAATTCAGAACTTTTTCACTTACTTCTCCATCATTTCTATTTTCAAAAGAAATACCCCATTTGGTTAAAAATGATTTTTCAATTTCTGAAATTTTAGTTGTAGTTGTTTCAAATGTTGGATGTTTTAAATTGATTTCTTGCATCGCAATAAATGCAGGATGTTGCATTAACATTTCTTGATATTTCTGTATTTCTCGTTGATATTCTTGTTCAGCTTCTATTACTTTATTTTTTTCAGTTTCTCTTTTTTGATTTTGCAATATTTTGTATTCTGAAAATTCCTTTCTCCATTTTCTTTCCTTTTTGATTAAGAAGAAAAGGGGAGTTGCAAAAATAAAGAATACAACTATCTCCATTACAAAAGCATTTTCTGTAGGGTTAGGCAAGAAAATACTAATAAACATAATTAAAGATAAAAAACTAAAAATTGCAATTCCAAGAATTCTAAAAGGATTTGTCTTCCATTTGTCTCTAATTTTAGCTTGTTTAATATCAGCTTTTTTTATGTTAGATATTTCGTTTTCTTTTTGTTTTAAATCAAGTAGTAAATTGTCAATAGTATTTAAAACATTAGCAGAATAAACGCTTGCGTTTATTTCTGCTTTTTCTTTTATTTCGTTTAGTTTTTCAATAATTTGTTTGCTAAACAATTTGTCATTTATTTCTTCCAAAGTGTCATTAGCTTTTAATAATGAGACTTTAGTTTTTTCATAAAATCCATTTATTAAATAATTTAAAACCATTGGGTCATTAATTTTTTCCAATTGTTCAATTATTTCATTTGAATTATAAGATAAAGCTTTGTAGAATTTTTGTTCATCTTTTAATTCTTCTTGACGAATTTGATTTTCTAAAATTTTGCGATTAGTTTCATTTGCAACTTTTAGCTGATTTTTCATATCAATTAAATGAGCATTGCTTTTTCTTTGTTGAACTAATATTTGTTCACTAATTTTTCTATTCTTGTATGTGTTATATGTATTTATTACACTTACACTTCTGTCAAATGTTGAAAGACTAACGTTAATATTTTCACTCATATTTATTTTGACTTTTAGTTCTCGATTTCTCTGTGGTTGTGGTAAACTGACGGCTAACTTTCATATAGGTCTGACAAAATCAGACTTATCACCCTTAATTTGGGTAGATAGGTCTGACAAGCGTCATCTTTTTTCATTTGCTAATGTATGTATATTTTATTACAAATAATCAAAAGGACTTTTTATTTAGAGTACCCTTTTCATGCCAACGTGATTATAAATTTCAGTAGTCTTATTCTACATAACCCCCCCCAAAAAAAAAAGGATGATTAATTTGTGCGAGATACTATTTAAACACCATAAAATGATATTAAGTAGTACTTTATACTACATAAAATACATAAAAATAATGAATAAGTAGTACTTTATACTATATAAACTACATAAAAGTAATGAATAAGTAGTGCTTTATACTATATAAACTACATAAAAATGATGATTAAGTAGTACTTTATGCTACATAAACTACATAAAAATGATGAATAAGTAGTACTTTATACTATATAAACTACATAAAAATGATGAAAAAGTAGTGCTTTATACTACATAAACAGCATAAAAATGATCTTTTTAGATAAAATAGACGATATTTGTTTTTTAAAAATATGAAAAAATGAAGACTACTCCAGAGAATGCCATGAATATTCCAGATGCAGCTCCAAATACGGGAGCGCTATTAATTTCCTATTTTAAAGAAAAACGCATCCGAAAAAGTGCTTTGGCGCGAATGCTGAAAAAATCCCCAAGCACGCTGGTTAGTTTCACTAAAAATAATACCATCCAAACTACCGTGCTTTGGGAAATAAGCCACGCCTTGAAACATAATTTTTTTGCCGATATGCTGCTTCTTTTCCCGAACATTACAGCAACAATGTAAAACCAGATACTACTAAAGACGACCGAATTAAGGAACTGGAATTAGAAAACACAATTCTCAAAGCCGAAGTAGCTATTTTGGTTAAGACCCTGAAAGGATAGGTAAGGCACTTCTCCGGTTCGTTGTTCAACATTCAATTGCCAACATTCGTTATTTATATCATTAATCATTAAAAGTATTGCTATAATTCTGTGTGATTTTGTCATTGCTTCGCCTGTGCTCTTCGTTTGGGTTTCCTTTGTCGAGATGATAAACGTACTTGATAAACAGGCTTAGTACGCACGTTTTGTCATTACTTTGACAATTCGCAATCGTTCGTGTCCGATTCCAATTTTCGGCTGAAATTAGGATTCATGCCGGATTTGCTTAATTTTTTATGATTTTATGGTTGGAAGAAATTTCATCTTCATAATTTACTTTTAAAATATAAACACCTGAACTTAAATTGGAAACGTCCAATGTTTCAATGGTCAAAGGATGGTCAATGTTTAGTACTAAAACACCCATTTCGCTATAAACGCGTATATTCTGAATTCCTTTTTTGGATTCAATATGAAAAAAATCGGAAACAGGATTTGGAAATAGTTGCGTTTCATTTTCATTATAAAATGGTGCTATTCCTAGAGGAATTTGGGATTCTATTGCGCCTATATCTATAGAGCCAAGGATTCTATTTGAACCCAAAAAATCAGTTTCGTTGGGACTTATAGCTGTAGATTTGTTTCCGGAATTGATGCACGGACTTTTTGAATTCAAACTCATATTTAGGGATGTTAAAATATTGTTTGCTATATTCGGACTGGAGTAAAACGAATGAACATCTTGTTTAGTTGCTGAAACATAGGAGAAGAAATTCGTATAAATGGTATTAGGTGGAACAACAATTTTAAGGTCGTTGCTGTCATTGTTAGGTGTAAACCAACAGTTATAGTCAAACGTATTGCTGGGATTTGGATTTAAACCCTTAGCGTAACTTAAAATAATTTTTTGATTGGTTGCATAAAAAATGTTGTTTTCAATTTTGCAATTTGTTGCTTTGGTAATTTGAATTTCGCCATTTCCGCCATTGTTGGTGTCATTCTGAAAAAAAGAATTGTTGCGAATGGTAGCATTTTTAACTTGACCCGTGGTGTTTAAATTATATCCTCCAAGGTAAATTCCGCAATTTAAATTGTTATAAAAAATGTTGTTTTTAACGACAATATTCTCTGTTGTGCCGTTCTTCTCACAACCAATTTCAATCCCCAACGAATTGTTGAAACTTTCATTTTTTTCGACAGTAATATTCCAACCCCCATCAATATAAATTCCTGCGGACGAAGAGTTGGGGTTTATATTGTTATATATTTTATTGTTTTTTATGATTCCATTTCGGGCATGATCTAAACTTGGAACAGCAGATTGTCCATAATTTCCAGCCACATCAATACCAATGTTACTATTGTCCCTAACACTATTATTAATTACTGAAAAACCGTCAACATTGCCATTATGAGTCAAGCTTTCACTGTAACCGGTCACATTGTTATAAATTTTGCATTCCTCCACTGTAATATTTGTAATTGCTGTTTCTTGCGTTGTCCCTGAACCATTAACTACAAACGGGTGTGCATTCTCCAATGAAGAAGTTGGCTGAGTAGTAGATAATGGAGTCCATTTGATGTCATGGATGGTTAGGTTTACAACTTTAATATCCGTAATTCCAATAGAGGGAGAATTAAGGACGATAAAGCCTGTTGCATTTGGACACAGTAAATTTTGAAGGATTAAATTTCTAAATTCCAAATAACTGGCATCGTATACTTTTATCAATGCGGTTCCATCAGCTTTGGAGGTTCCTGTTCCGTCAATGTAAACCAAATCCGTATTGAAATTCCGAAATACGATTGGATTTCCTGCGGTTCCAGAATTGGTTACAATAATGTTTTCATTGTATGTACCCGCTTTTATAAAAATGGTGCTTCCTGCTTGTGCCGTTAAAGCTGCTTTTTGTATTGTTTTCCATGGGGTTGACAACGTAAGGCCATTGTTGGCGTCATTCCCTTTTACTTTGTCTACATAATAATTTACGGCAAAGATTAAAGTGGACTTTAAAATGAATAAGATTAAAAGGAATGTTTTTTTCATTTATTTAAACTTAATATAAAAATTAACTACAAAATGCAAAAGTCATATTTATGTTAAGTTCTTAAAATGAAGATTTTAGGCACACTAAATTATGAATTTAAATTCAGAAATGCAACACTATTAAAATAGTATTATAACAATAGGAAAGTACAGTATCTAATAAATTTACTTTTAATCAAAAAACTAAATTGTCATTGAAAACAACTGCGTTTCTGGGGCTTTTCTTTTCAATCGCAAATCAAATGCCATGCAAATATTTCGAACAAAAGGTTTTCCGGCTTCAGTAACTAAAATTCCATCGTTTTGAATAATTATCAGTCCGTCGTTTTCCATTTCTTTTAATTGAACCAAGACGTCAGGAATTTCATCAAAATAATTGGATTTTTCCTTCCAAGAAGTTTCAAATTGGCACATTAAATTCAGAATGTGTTTTCTGATAACAAGGTCTTCTTCAGTCAATAAATGGCCTCTTAAAAAAGGCAGTTTATCCCATTCTAATATCTGATAATAATCTTCAAGATTCTTCACGTTTTGGGCAAAACTGTACCAACTGTCCCCAATGGAAGATACGCCCAAGCCAATCATCAGTTGTGTTTTTGAAGAGCTATATCCCATAAAATTGCGATGTAGTTTTCCGTTTTCGAATGACTTATATAAACTGTCTGTTTTTAGTGCAAAATGATCCATTCCAATTTCCAGATAATCATTTTCATATAATAGCAGTTTGCCAACTTCATACAATTTTCTTTTCTCTTCGTCTTTAGGAACATCTTCATCTCTAAAACCGCGTTGTCCGTTCCCTTTAATCCAGGGCACATGCGCATAACTGTAAAAAGCCAGTCGGTCAGGTTGTAGTGATTTTGTTTTTTCAATTGTGTCTATGACATCGTCTAATTCTTGAAAAGGCAACCCAAAAATGATGTCGTGACCAATAGAAGTATAGCCAATTTCTCTAGCCCAAAAGGTAACTTTGGCCACGTTATGAAAAGGTTGTATGCGGTGAATTGCTTTTTGCACTTTTTCAGAGTAATCCTGGACGCCAAAACTCACTCTTCGAAAACCCAAATCATACAATTTTTGTAAATGTTCCCGAGAAGTATTGTTGGGATGACCTTCAAAACTGAATTCGTAATCTTTCGCCTTATTGGCATGACTAAAAAGACCGTTAATTAAATCCTCCAAATTTTTAGCTGAAAAAAAAGTAGGGGTTCCACCACCCAAATGAATTTCCTTTATTAGCGGTTTTTCGCCAAGAATTTTACAATATAAAGTCCATTCTTTCAGAACGGCATCAATATAAGGGTGTTCTACATTATGATTTTTGGTAATGCGTTTGTTGCATCCACAAAAAGTACACAAACTTTCGCAAAAAGGCAAGTGTATATATAAGCTGATGCCTTCGGAATGATTGCTTTCTGTAAAGGTTTTTTTTAATGTATCTACCCAATTTTGATAGGTGAAATTAGTTTCATCCCAATAAGGTACTGTAGGATAACTAGTATATCTAGGACCGGGAACATTATATTTCTGAATCAGTAAATTTTTCATCGCAAAAGTGTTTTCAATAATCAAAAGTAATACGACTTAGCAAAAATTAAAATGATAATTATCATGCTTGAAATTTTATATAAAAAAAGCGATTCAAATGAACCGCTTTAATTACAAATGATTGAATTATCTTGAAATACAATTTTGAATTATAGTTTCCCATTTTTTTGCAAGTTGATGGTCTTCATATAAACAAACTTGCCCGATTTGATCTTTTTCAATTCTATAAAATGCAAAACATTTTTTTTTGTCAGATTCCTTAAATTGAAATTGGAATTCAATTTTTTCTATGGTATCATTGGTATTTGTTTTCGTAAACAGTAGCTTACAGTTTGTTACTTTTTTTAAGTCTAAAAATAATACGTTCTCATTTGTTTCGTTTAGATCAATTAAAAGCAATCCTTTTTTTATCTCATCAATAGCCAATATTTTTTTATTTTGAATCTCATGTTGACTAAAATTATAATAATTATTCTGACTGTATTGTTCAAATAATTGGTTGATTTTTTTTCTGTTTACGACATTTGATCGGAACACAAAATAGAGAGGAATTCCAATGATAATGATAATTATGATGCCGATTATTGTTACGGATGTATCCATTTTAATTTTTTTTAAAGTTATTTATATAGCACGAAATTATGAATTGAAACAAAAACGTATCAATTCACATAACAAGATGAATCTTGTTAAATAAAAAAAAAAGACTGTAAATTACCAAAAAATATGAAAGGGAAAGAGTAGTAATGAAACCATTTCACATCGATTGATGTCCTGGCTTGCATGCGATTTATAAGGATTTAATTGGTTGGTATTTTGGATTTTGTCCAAAAATTCCCCCAACCATTTTATACAAATATAGTCGTTGACTTTATTGATTAATATTATTGAAGGATTTGCTTGCGGCTGCATAAAAGCTGATGAACCAATCTGATCTTCAGTATATAGAGAACTTGAATGTAGTTGTTGAATTTTAACATCTACAACACGGTTTACATTGAAAGCTAATAAAAGCATCAACCATAGTCCAATAATACCCACTATTTTCCTTGTATAAACCATTTGGCAAAATTAATTGTTTTATTAAGGGTTTACTAATAATATTTAATAAATGAAAGTTAAATTCAATTGCGTTTTCTTAAAAAAAAACTCGAACTACAAGTAGAACGAGGTTTTAAATTTCATCATTTTTTTAATCTATTCCTGTTTTAGATTTCTCAATTGTTTTAGTTTTTCTTTCCAAACTTCAAGGCTTTCTTTGTGAATGGCTATATTTTTGCGAACTTCCAGTACAATAGAATTTTCTTTTTTTGCATTTCGGGTATTGGTGAAAAACTGAATGTTGTTTTCCAATTGAAAAATTTCATTTTGAACTTCTTCAATCTTACGCATCAAGAAAATCTTTTCGTTATCTAATTTTCGAGAATCATTACTATCAGATAAATGATCCATCCGGTTTGAAAAACGCATCATTTCAGTATCTTTTTTACTCAAACTCAATTTTTCAAACAACGCATCCAAAATTTTATTGAATTTTCCCTCAATATGTCTTCTTGGAAAAGGTACTTTTCCGAAACTTTTCCATGTCTCAATGTGTAGTTTTATGGCATCGAGATCTGGCTTGTGCTCCCCACTAAGATCAAAACTTTTTAAGGTTTCCAAATAGGATTTCTTCTTTTCAAAAGCTTCTATCTCCTCTGAGTTTTCATCTGTTTTTTGTTCTTTTAATTTTTCAAAATAACTGTTGCAAGCCCCTCTAAATTCTCCCCACAATTTGTCTGAAAATTTTCTGGGAACATGACCAATTTGCTTCCAATCTTCCTGAATTTGTTTCATGATTGGAGTAGTGGCAACAAAATCAGTGCTTTCCTGTAATTCCTTAGCTTTAGCTACTAAGGCTTGCTTTTTGCTCAAATTGTCGTTTTGGTCTTTTTTGATGTCTTTATAGAACGAGTTTTTAAGAACATTAAAACTCCTTACGGCATTTTTAAAGCTTGCCCAGGTTTCTTCATTCAAATCACTCGGCACTTTACCAGCTGCAAAGAATTCATTTCGCAAAGCTTCCACTTTTTCGACCTGAGCCAACCAAGCGGCATGGGAATTCACTTTTTCTTGTGCTAAAACTTCTATTTTAGCAATAATTTCTTTTTTGGCATCCAGGTTTTCAAGTTCCGTCCCTCTTAATTTTTCAAAAAGTAACTCTCTTTTGTCATGCATTTGTTTGGTCAAATCGCTGAACTTGTTCCAAATTTCTTCACGATGTTCTCTTGAAACCGGACCAATATCTTCTTTCCAGATTTTATGCAAATCCTGTAATTCTCTAAACGCCTTATTAATGTCAGTTTCGTTTACCAATTCTTCCACCCGGGCAATTATTTTTTGTTTTTGATCTAAATTGTGTTTAAAATCAATATCACGGGCTTCTCTGTCCAAGTGCAAATAATCATAGAAATTCTCCACGTGAAAATGAAAATTATTCCAAACATGGTTGTATTTGTCTTTTGGAATAGATCCTGCATTTTTCCAACGTTCTCTCAGTTCATTGAATTGCTTCAATGTGTCTTTGATGTTTTCTTGCGGATTAATAAGGTTTTTCAGTTCTTCAACAATGGCCAAACGTATTTCTAGATTTGATTTTAAATTTGTTTGTAAACTTTTGAAATGCGTATTTTTTCTATCTCTGTATTGAGAATATAATTGGTCAAATTTTGTTTTTAAAGGGAAATGGTAGTGAAAATCCTCTGTAGAATCTGGATTTTCAGCATGAAACTCATCCTTTTTTTCTTCAATAAAATGATGGTACTTAGTCAGGAATGCTTTCTTGATTTCTTCCACATGATCTTTAACAGCCATTACTTTTTCAGTGGCAACTAGCTGCTCTAATTCAGTCACTAATGCTTCCATAGACAACGTGTCATAATCCAACATTGGTATTTCATGGCGCACAGTTTCGTCTTCACTTTCGGCAGCATTTACATTGGCAATAGCATTTATAACATCATTGGTGCCATGCTCATAGACTAATTCATCGTTTGCCAACTCCTCAGGCGTGAGCTCAATTATAGGAGTACTTTCATTATTTGCAATGACTTTTCCTGTAGCTGTATCGTCGGCAATTTCTTGAGGAAGATCACCTGAAGCTGATGCTTTTTCGATTTTCGTGGGTTGTATTTCGAGTGTCGAGTTTTCTAAATTTCCATCTGCCTCGATATTATGTTGAGTCAGGTTATCATTCTTTTCTTCTAACATTTTATAAAATGTATAAGGTTCCTATTTCTTTGAGGGCGAAAGGTACTAAAGGTGCGTTAAAATTCAAAGTAAAAACCGTAATTTAAAGCGATTAAATACTCGGAATTTTTTAATAGCAGCGAATTTATTTTAGTAATGAGAATTAATTTAAACATTTAGATAGTTATGATGTTTCAATTTTGGGGCTACTAAATTGTATGAAAATTATGCGTAAAAATGAATTTTTTCTTCAAAAGTAAAGTGTTCATCGAACTCTAATGAACAATAATTTCTTGCGAATATTTTATGCAAAAATATTTAGCTTTATTATGAATTGCTTTATCTCCCGTTCATTTTGATTTATAAAAGGAGTTCAATAATTTTTATTTAAAAAAGATGTTTTAACTTATATCTCCCAACAATTGAAAAAATAATTATGGAAGATGTTGGTTGTCAATTGATTTCAAAATTGTAATTTTAGTCTATAATCCGTAACTTTATATTAGGGATAGGCATGTGTATTTAATTAGGTTGTGATTTATTTTATAATTGTGAATAAAGGTTTATAATAATTTGATTTATGAATTTAATAAATTATTTAGATGAAATGTCATTACTTATTATTTTTGTTTCTGATTTTCATAGGGGCGAATATTGCCCTTGCTCAAAACAATCACTTTTTTTTTAAACAAATATCAACTGATGAAGGGCTCTCTCAAAGTAATATCAAATCAATATTACAGGATAGTAAAGGATTTATGTGGTTTGGTACACAGGATGGCTTAAACAGATATGATGGATACGACTTTAAGGTTTTTAAAAATGATCCTGATAATCCCTTAACTCTCAGTAATAATTATGTTACTGATATTTCAGAAGATAAATATGGAAACATATTAATATCCAACAGATTAGGTTTAGATAAATTTAATAGAGATACAAATAAATTTACGCATTATAATTTAGATTTAGAAGGGTCTATCATTAATACCATTTTTCAGGATAGGGTCGGAAATATTTGGTTGGGGACTTCTAATGGATTTGGTTTATTGAATACGAAAATCGGAAAATGTAAATTTTTTGAAAGAGAAAAAAAAGTTAGATTTGGAGGTTGTGAAGTAAAAAAAATTATTGAAGATAAAGAAGGAAATTTGTGGCTGGCTACACAGCATGGACTTATCAAGTTTACCTATAAAACAAATAGAATAGTTCATTATCTTACTAATTCTAGAAATTCAAAAAGCATTTCTGGGAATGACGTAAGAGTCATTTATGCAGATAAGGCAGGCAATATTTGGATGGGAACTTATGGGGATGGTATATGCATATACAATAAGAAAGAAGATTCATTTAAGAGATACAAACATAATCCTAACGACCCCAAAAGCTTATGTTTAGATAAGATCATATCCATTGCTGAAGATGCTGACGGTAAGCTCTGGTTTGGCTCTGAAAATGGAGGTATCAGCATTTATAATAGCGATAAAGACAATTTCTATAATTTAACAAATGATCCTAACGACCCGCGTAGCCTTAATAATACCTCGATCCATAGTTTATATCAAGATCATTCAGGCAATATGTGGGTTGGAACCTATGCTGGTGGAATAAACTTCTTACCTAAATATCGGGACAAGATAGACCTCTATAAAGAAAAACCGAATACTACTAACTCTCTTAGCAGTAGTAATATTCTGTGCATTGCTGGAGACAGTGAGGGGAAAATTTGGATAGGAACTGATGGGGGAGGATTGAATTTTTTTGATAGGGAGAAAAAAACGTTTAAAGTTTTTAAAAGCGAACGGGATAAGAATAGTATTAATAGTGATTATATACTTTCTATAGCAGAAATTAATCGAGATATCCTTGCAATTACCTTTCTAAATGAGGGTTTTGATTTGTACAATAAAAAGACTGGAAAATTCACGCATCACCTTGCAGATACAATTAATCCCAATAGTTTGGCAAGTTCAACAATTCTGTATTCCTATAAAGACAATAATGGGAATCTTTGGCTTGGTTTGTCAAATCGTGGATTAAATTGTTATAATATTAAAACCAAGAAATTCACACATTTTGTAAATGATCCTTATGACAAGAACTCCCTTGTAGGAAATGTGATTAATTCCATTTGTCAAGATGGAGATGGAGCTATGTGGTTTGGTGGAGAAGATGGGCTTTGCAGGTTTGACGCATCCAGCCAGCGCTTTACCCAATATAGGAATAACCGTAAGAACAAGAATAGCCTTTCAGACAATTATGTGGATCATATTTTTTCAGATAAAAAGGGAAATGTATGGGTTGGTACTCGAGGAGGCTTAAATCGATTCGACAAAATGACTAATACATTTACGGTATATACAGAAAAGGACGGTCTCTCCGGAAATATTATTGCTGGTATTTTGGAAGACGATAAAGGAAACTTATGGCTCGGTACCAATAAAGGAATTTCAAAGTTTAATCCTGAAAGTAAAAGATTCAGGAATTATGGGATATCTGATGGTATTCAGGGAAAAGAATTTGGTCGTAATGCGTGTTATAATGCTGTGGATGGTGAAATGTTTTTTGGCGGTGCTAAAGGGCTTAATGCATTTTATCCTGATAAAATAAAAGATAACCTCCTTGTGCCGGAAGTAGTATTCACTAATTTTCAAATATTTAATAAGGATCAAGTGGTGGGAAGTAATAATTCACCATTGAAAAAGGATATCAGTGAGACTAAAGAAATAGTTCTTTCCTATAAAGAATCAGTATTTACGATAGAATTTTCAGCTCTTAATTATATCCATCCAGAAAAGAATCAGTTTGCTTATATGTTAGAGGGTTTTGATAAAAATTGGAATTATTTAGAAGATCAAAGGAAAGCCACATATACCAACCTTAACCCGGGGAATTATATATTTCATGTTAAAGCGTCTAATAATGATGGAGTTTGGAATGAAAAAGGAGCCACGCTAAAAATAAAAATCACTAAACCTTTCTGGGCCACTTGGTGGTTTAGAATTATTGTTTTTTCATTAATTTTTGGAGCGGTTTATGAATTTTTTAAATTTAAAGTGGCCAATATAAAAACCAAATATAGAATGGCCAATATAAAAGCCAAAAAGGAAGAGCTCGAAAAACAAGTAAAAAATCGTACGGAAGAAGTAGTGCGTAAATCGAAAGAATTAGAAGTTCAGGCCGAAGAGTTACGTGTTCAAACCGAAGCTCTTCAGTATGCAAATAACGAACTTCAATCACAATCAAAAGTATTATATTCCCAATCTGAGAATTTACAAATGCTAAATGAAAATCTAAATGAAAAGAGTAAAGAAGCAGAAGTCGCAAAGTTGGATGCCGAACGGGCCAATCAAGCTAAAAGTGCATTTTTGGCTTCCATGAGCCATGAGATTCGTACACCAATGAACGGAGTACTAGGCATGGCATCCCTACTGGCAAGTACCAGTTTAAATTATGAGCAGGAAGATTATGTCAATGTTATCAAAACGAGCGGTGATGCCTTATTAGGAATTATCAATGACATTTTGGATTTCACCAAAATCGAAAGTGGTAGCATGGAAATAGAGCAACATGATTTTGACCTTCACCAATGCGTTGAAAATGTGCTGGATGTATTTGCCATAAAAGCTGCCCAAATGGATTTAGAATTGGTTTGTCAGATAGATCCATCACTGCCAGCCACGATTATAGGAGATAGTCTTCGATTGCGGCAGGTGTTAATGAATTTGATTAGTAATTCTATAAAGTTTACCCATAAAGGCGAAGTATTTGTAAACATATACCCGAAAAAAAGCGTTGGAGACGACTTTCGGATTTATTTCGAAGTGAAAGATTCGGGTATTGGTATCCCTAAAGATAAATTGTCCCGCTTATTTAAAGATTTTTCACAGATTGATTCTTCCACCACCCGTAAATATGGAGGTACTGGATTGGGTTTGGTAATCAGCGAACGTTTAGTAAAACTGATGGGGGGAGCGATTAGTGTTAGCAGTAAAGAAGGGGTCGGTACTACTTTTAGTTTTTACATCAAAAGTAAAATAACTAAAAAACACTTACATCAGGATGATGACTTTAAGATAGACTGGAATGGGGATAAAAAGGTGTTGCTGGTAGATGATAATGCCACCAATTTAAGCATCCTAAAAATGCAATTAGAGACTTGGAAACTGAACCCAACAACGGCATCATCTGGAAAACAGGCACTCGAAATTTTGGAACAAGGAGAGGTCTTCCATCTTATCATTACTGATATGCAAATGCCCGAAATGGATGGGGTGATGCTTGCTAGGGAAATCAAAGCCCAACAACCACAAATACCCATTATTCTGTTGAGTACAGTGGGAAATGAAAGCAAATTAAAATACCCGCATTTGTTCCATTCGGTACTCACCAAACCCATAAAGCAAGCGCAATTATATGAACAGATTCAGCACGAGTTTAGACCTAACGGGGAGCAGGTACATAGAGGAAAGAGCAAACAAACGGAACTATCCGAAGATTTTGCCAAAAATTATCCGCTTAATATTTTAATTGTTGAAGATAATTTAATCAACCAGATGTTGATCATTCGGGTTTTGAATCGATTAGGTTATGAACCGCAAGTAGCCAATAACGGAAAAGAAGCGGTAGATATGCAGGCAGCTAAATCATTTGACATGATCCTGATGGATATCCTGATGCCAGAGATGGATGGTTTACAAGCAACAAAGGTAATAAGAAGTACCATGAGTTTTCAGCCACAAATTGTTGCCATGACAGCCAATTCATTCCCCGAAGACCGTGTCGTCTGTTTGGAAGCAGGGATGAATGAATATATATCAAAACCTATTAAACTGGAAATATTAATAGAGGTGCTCAAGCAAACTGCTGATAAAAAAGGAGCAATGCTTTTTTAAGATTGTGCCTTTGCGTAGTATTTATGGCAAATGGTTCTTGTGCCAATTGGGTCGAAGTCGCATGCCAGTTACTTTTTATTGAACCAAAGATAAGTTGTGAATTGCTTTCAAAATTGTATTTTAGCTTATAATTCCCAACTCAGGATTTGGGATTAATCATGAACAAATGGTTGTGAATTGCTTTCAAAATTGTATTTTAGCTTATAATTCCCAACCGTTAATAAAATGCTCCTTGGGTACGCAGAGTTGTGAATTGCTTTCAAAATTGTATTTTAGCTTATAATTCCCAACAAGGTGACTTAGTATTGATGTCGGCACAAGGTTGTGAATTGCTTTCAAAATTGTATTTTAGCTTATAATTCCCAACATTGCGGATTAAGATACAATCTGATTTTTGGTTGTGAATTGCTTTCAAAATTGTATTTTAGCTTATAATTCCCAACAATTTTATCATAATTTAATACCGATTTTTGGTTGTGAATTGCTTTCAAAATTGTATTTTAGCTTATAATTCCCAACCATTTTTTTATTTACTTAAAAAAGTGCCTGTTGTGAATTGCTTTCAAAATTGTATTTTAGCTTATAATTCCCAACAAATAGCACGTTTCGACGTAAAGAACACCAGTTGTGAATTGCTTTCAAAATTGTATTTTAGCTTATAATTCCCAACAAACGGAATGAACGCCGTATGTAATGGGGTGTTGTGAATTGCTTTCAAAATTGTATTTTAGCTTATAATTCCCAACTTCATTAGTATTGGTTTCTTCTACTGGCCTGTTGTGAATTGCTTTCAAAATTGTATTTTAGCTTATAATTCCCAACTTTCCATTTTGGTAAAACTCTTTATTTTGTGTTGTGAATTGCTTTCAAAATTGTATTTTAGCTTATAATTCCCAACAAGGTGACTTAGTATTGATGTCGGCGCAAGGTTGTGAATTGCTTTCAAAATTGTATTTTAGCTTATAATTCCCAACTTTTGGGTCTTCAACCATTTGTTGCTCCTGGTTGTGAATTGCTTTCAAAATTGTATTTTAGCTTATAATTCCCAACTTTGATTAACAGTAAAATAGTTATCTTTAAGTTGTGAATTGCTTTCAAAATTGTATTTTAGCTTATAATTCCCAACAACTAAAGGATTAGCAACAATCAATTTCTTGTTGTGAATTGCTTTCAAAATTGTATTTTAGCTTATAATTCCCAACTATCATTGTTTGTTTAATGTCAGAATGGCCGTTGTGAATTGCTTTCAAAATTGTATTTTAGCTTATAATTCCCAACCCATGTAGGTATTTATGTGGGTGAGGACAGTTGTGAATTGCTTTCAAAATTGTATTTTAGCTTATAATTCCCAACATTTTATCATAATTCAATACGGATTTTTGGTTGTGAATTGCTTTCAAAATTGTATTTTAGCTTATAATTCCCAACTTTTTACCCATTTGGTTCCGATGCAAAATTGTTGTGAATTGCTTTCAAAATTGTATTTTAGCTTATAATTCCCAACTTACAAGGATTGAAGAAAAACTTAAACCATGTTGTGAATTGCTTTCAAAATTGTATTTTAGCTTATAATTCCCAACACAAGAAATACTACAACATTTAGACACTCAGTTGTGAATTGCTTTCAAAATTGTATTTTAGCTTATAATTCCCAACACTAAATGAGGAACAATTATGGGAACACTTGTTGTGAATTGCTTTCAAAATTGTATTTTAGCTTATAATTCCCAACTGATTGAGCGTGTAAAAGAATGCCGTGTGTGTTGTGAATTGCTTTCAAAATTGTATTTTAGCTTATAATTCCCAACAATGACCAATCCTACAGGAAAGAGCAACATGTTGTGAATTGCTTTCAAAATTGTATTTTAGCTTATAATTCCCAACAAAATTCTTTATGTTTCTAGCTTGACTATAGTTGTGAATTGCTTTCAAAATTGTATTTTAGCTTATAATTCCCAACTGGGTCGTTAAAACAAAAAGCTATGTGCGGTTGTGAATTGCTTTCAAAATTGTATTTTAGCTTATAATTCCCAACTTTAAGCTCTCGTTTATAAATCCAGATGTAGTTGTGAATTGCTTTCAAAATTGTATTTTAGCTTATAATTCCCAACTATACCAAGGAAGATCCATTGCGGACATTGGTTGTGAATTGCTTTCAAAATTGTATTTTAGCTTATAATTCCCAACAAATATTCCCCCGCATAAGTCTCATTTGTCGTTGTGAATTGCTTTCAAAATTGTATTTTAGCTTATAATTCCCAACATGAAGAAGAAACACAAAAGAAACGTTTAGGTTGTGAATTGCTTTCAAAATTGTATTTTAGCTTATAATTCCCAACTAAAACAATAGTACTACAACCAGAAGAAGGTTGTGAATTGCTTTCAAAATTGTATTTTAGCTTATAATTCCCAACAAAGAAATACAACAATGCAAAGACAATCAAGTTGTGAATTGCTTTCAAAATTGTATTTTAGCTTATAATTCCCAACACATTCCCTTCATGCCTTCGGAGAATTTTAGTTGTGAATTGCTTTCAAAATTGTATTTTAGCTTATAATTCCCAACTTGCCCTAAATTTATTTTAGCTGTATTTCTGTTGTGAATTGCTTTCAAAATTGTATTTTAGCTTATAATTCCCAACAGAGCTGTTATGCCTTTATAACGATTTCAAGTTGTGAATTGCTTTCAAAATTGTATTTTAGCTTATAATTCCCAACTTTAGATGAAGAAATACCTTCTGCTAGTGGGTTGTGAATTGCTTTCAAAATTGTATTTTAGCTTATAATTCCCAACATTAAATGATGAGTTTTGCTATATTGGTTCGTTGTGAATTGCTTTCAAAATTGTATTTTAGCTTATAATTCCCAACAAACTTATGTTGAATAGTATCGGTAGCATCGTTGTGAATTGCTTTCAAAATTGTATTTTAGCTTATAATTCCCAACAGGAAGTAAGATAGTAGCGTTTAGGTTGCGTTGTGAATTGCTTTCAAAATTGTATTTTAGCTTATAATTCCCAACTGGGCTATCTTTTTCTTTGAAGTGTGCCAGGTTGTGAATTGCTTTCAAAATTGTATTTTAGCTTATAATTCCCAACCGAGTTCGTTATAAACCACCTCGATACCTTGTTGTGAATTGCTTTCAAAATTGTATTTTAGCTTATAATTCCCAACTGTTTGGCTAAAAGATAAAAATATTTTGAAGTTGTGAATTGCTTTCAAAATTGTATTTTAGCTTATAATTCCCAACTGACGAATGCCTTGCAATTGCTGACAATTCGTTGTGAATTGCTTTCAAAATTGTATTTTAGCTTATAATTCCCAACATTCTTATTCTATTTACATTTTGTTTCAATGTTGTGAATTGCTTTCAAAATTGTATTTTAGCTTATAATTCCCAACTTCATTGACGACATTAAACGCTTCTTTGTTGTTGTGAATTGCTTTCAAAATTGTATTTTAGCTTATAATTCCCAACTTAAAGATTACGGTTACGACTACGAGCATAGTTGTGAATTGCTTTCAAAATTGTATTTTAGCTTATAATTCCCAACATATAATAATAAATAATAAAACAACAATAGGTTGTGAATTGCTTTCAAAATTGTATTTTAGCTTATAATTCCCAACGGGGTCTCAGACTTTTAGAATCGCGCTTTCGTTGTGAATTGCTTTCAAAATTGTATTTTAGCTTATAATTCCCAACTGGTAATAAGACTATTTATACTGGTTATCTGTTGTGAATTGCTTTCAAAATTGTATTTTAGCTTATAATTCCCAACACACGTTGAAGTTTAAAGAATCTACTTCTAGTTGTGAATTGCTTTCAAAATTGTATTTTAGCTTATAATTCCCAACCAAGCCTATCTCTCACACTTTGTAATTTACGTTGTGAATTGCTTTCAAAATTGTATTTTAGCTTATAATTCCCAACAAAATTTCAACTAATCGGGGGTGTGATTCCGTTGTGAATTGCTTTCAAAATTGTATTTTAGCTTATAATTCCCAACAAAGAAGTTCAAGGTTATCAATCGCCCTGCGTTGTGAATTGCTTTCAAAATTGTATTTTAGCTTATAATTCCCAACAGTTAAATTAAGTATTATTAACAAGATTCAGTTGTGAATTGCTTTCAAAATTGTATTTTAGCTTATAATTCCCAACATGGGTATGTGAAATTCCAAAGACAATGCCGTTGTGAATTGCTTTCAAAATTGTATTTTAGCTTATAATTCCCAACTTGAACCTTCGTTTGTTGTTGCTCCCATCTGTTGTGAATTGCTTTCAAAATTGTATTTTAGCTTATAATTCCCAACAAATTTTTTAATGCAATCTTCTGGCATTAAGTTGTGAATTGCTTTCAAAATTGTATTTTAGCTTATAATTCCCAACATACCGCGATGCAATCGTTTGATATGTTGGTAGTTATGAGTTTATTTTAAAATAAAAAAGAAGAGGGTTTTAGATGTTGTTGTTCAGGTAGTTATGCACTTTTTTAATCCTATAAAATTAGAACAACTCTAATTGTTGTGAAGGCTTGTCAGTTTCTACTTGTTTTTTTCCATAAAAAAGTTCCATCATCCCAAATTGTTTATCGGTTATTTGCATGACTCCAATTTTGCCGTGTTCGGGTAGGTTGTTTTTTATTCTTTTGGAGTGTACTTCAGCATTTTCCCTGCTGGCACAAAACCGCATGTAGATTGAAAATTGAAACATAGAAAAACCATCATCCAACAATTTCTTGCGGAAGTCACTCGCAATTTTACGTTCCTTGCGGGTTTCAGTGGGCAGATCAAAAAATACTAATATCCACAAACTTCTATATTGATTTAAACGGGTGTAATGTGCATCATACATAATAGTCCGAATGTCTTAAAATCTAATGTCAAAAGTTCCAAAAAGGTTAAACCGTTGTATCTACGAATATACGGGATATAAAATCTTTCTGGCGGTTCCTTCAAAACACTCATGTAAGGAATGCGTTGTTCGGCTCATGGCTACTAGCAGTGGACTATTTTTTCCATCGATACAAACATCCATACTGGCAATGTTTAACAATTGTTTTTTGAGGTCAATAGTCAGCTCCTCATACGAATCTTCCGTTTCCATGATATGGCAAACAATCAAATCCACGTATGGGCGGTAAGGTTCCATAATGTCATCGGCAAGGCAATAGGCATTGTATTTGTTACGATGGAAAATGCCCAAAGTTGGGAGCATTCCGGAACTGACAAGCGCTCGAGCCGTAATGGCTCGCAGAATGGCGTATCCATAATTCAACAGATTGTTGGGTGCGATTCCTTTTTGTCCACGGGTAAAATTTTCAACTTGGACGAGGTTTTGCCAATAATACACCGCCGCTCTCGATTCGTGGTTGAGTGCATCGCCCGAAGTGACTTCCTTTGCCCAAAGTTCCATTTTGCGCATCGGAATTCCCTTTTCTTTTAGTAGTCCCGCCTGATTCGTAATTTTAGAACTAATGGTTTGTTGCCACAAATTCTTTTTGAGTGGGGCAGAAGCATTGATTTGGTTTTTGAACCGTTCCGATTGTTCGGTATGTCCGTTCAAAGGCATCAATAAGCCAATAGGCAAATGCTGTTGGTCGCAATTTATCAACGCCACATTGTTATGAATCAGTTTCTCCAGCAAACCGTTGGTAATTGTGATTTGTTGGTTTTCCAAAACAATGACCCCTATGTCTTCAATAGCCACGGTTTTTGTTTCTTGTTCCTTGTCGGGATAAGAGATAACAATTTGCTCGTTTTTGGTGCTTAAATAAGCGGGATTGCCGAAGAATAGGGTTCGTTTTATCATCGGATGATTCTTTTAATTTTTCCAAGTCTATCAACTTCTAGTTTCCAACAAACAGATTTAATTTGAATTCCGTTTAAAGAATTTTGATTTTTTGATTGAGGGCTTCCTAAGCCATATTCATTTTGTATAGGAAAGTTTAATCCAATTTTTTCTTGATCTTTTTTTGTTATACTGAATATTAAACTTGAAGAGCTTGCAGGTATGAAATTACAAGTTGTATCGCTACTATCGGTAAATTTATATATTCTTTGAGCTTGCTCTTTTGAGAAGTTTTGAATATTGACACTGTTAGGATTTTCAATTTCTTCAATTGTAGGGACAAATACTAAATCATTAGGGTTTATATAAAACAGAAGAGAAGATAATTCTTGAGTTTTTTCATCTATATAAGTATTTGGGACAGAACATTCGTATGATTTTATTTTTTCAAAAGCACCTAATTTTTGACTTTCAATGACTTCATTTAAAGGAATCGTTTTATAATTTCTTTTACCATTATTGTCTTTGTAAATTGCAAAGAATAGATTAGTTCCTGATGCAGTTTCTACAAATTTGTCTTTTTTATTTCCTGCATCTCCAAGAAAGAACCTTCCACTTTCCTCAAAAACTCTAACTTTATTAATAGGTTGGTGTTTTTTGCCATTATTTAATGCTGTAATGTTTTTGTTTAAATCATCTAAACCATTTTCAGAAAAAGCAACTTCGTGAGCTGGGATTTTTTTACCATCTTCATCAATAGCATTTTGATAAATTTCTTGTCGAAGATGGTTTAATAGAATTTTTTGAATACCAGTATCGGTTATTTTTTCAATTTTCTTTTCATCAAAAGTAATGTCAAGTGTTTTTCTTGTTGCTGTGGCTTCTGTTTTTTCATAAATCTGTACTTTATCAATAACTTTTCCATCAATCATTACAGGAAAAACTTTGAGGTGCTTTTTTAAACCATTAGGATTATTTGGATATGACTTGATTTTTGCTGCCAATTGTTTTTTAACTTCCTTGTCAACAATTAATTCTATTTGTTCAATAGCATTTGTAATAGTAATATGACTTTGTTTAATTCGCTTTAAAAATACTTTTCCACTTACCGTTTCTGCGTGCATTGGTTTTCTAATTGCCCAATTGTCTCCTTTAGTTTGTTTAACGGTAACTTTTTTCATTGCACCATCTTCTTCTTTCCAAACTTGATATTTGTTCACCGTTTTATTAATAACTCGGGTATTTTGTTTGAAACTAATGATAGTTTGATTCAGTTCGTCTTCTGCTTTTTTTGTAAAATTCTCCCAAGGTTTGTAAAATTCCCATTTGTAATTTCCGTTGGCATCAGGTTTGGTTTTAAAACAAAGTTTATTTTTTAATTCGTGTTTGACTGATTTGTCATTATCATCTTTAGCATTTAGATTATTTAAATAGTTGATGTGTGTTCTATTAACACAAGCAATTACCAAAGCGTCTAAAGCGTGATGGCGATGATCAATTCTTTTTTTAGTAAATCCTTTTGCAATTGCATCGGGTACTGTGGTTTGAAAAACTTGTTTGCCTCTATTTCCAAATTCATCTGCTTTAAGTTCTATTTTACCAAAATCACTAGAGTTAGTAATTGCATTCAAGCGTTCAAAACGTGGTGTAATTATGTTGTTCCAAACATCATTTAAGCCCCAATCTTGTTTCATTCTTGATGTGATTGAGCCATTCAATGAAACAATGTGTTTTGAAGTTACTTCTTGTTCGTCGTCTTCTCTAACTATTTTGCTTAAAAGATTCTTCACAATTTTACTGATGTATTTTGTGTCGTTTAATTGTCTTTCTATAAACTTTTCAGGAATTTCTTCACTTAACAATCGTTTTTGTTTGTTTTTGTTTTTGCCGTAATAGGTATTTATGTGTTGAACGTAATCTTCTTTGGTTAAGATTTTCACTGTTCTCGAATTAGTAGATAACTCGGTAACAATTCGACCACCTTGATTATTTATAAATTCCATAGCCGTTTGATTGTCTTTGTAAGGTCTTGCATTTACAATAGATTCACAGATGACTTTGTTTGATAAAGAATCATCAAAAAATCTTGATTGCGGAATAATATGCTCAATTTGATATTTGGTTGAAAATAGTTCACTTAATGGTATGATATTCCCCGTATAAGGGGAAATATAACCTTGTTCCAACCAAAGTTTGTATTTGATAATTTCAGAAGTGGTTGGTTTCGCATTTTTTCTGATTTTATCAATATCTTCTAGTCTTTCTTTTCTATTTTCACTACTATAAACTCCTTCTTCATATATTTTTAAAATCTCTTGCTGACTTGGCGAATATGGACGAACCTCATTAATCCCGTCATTTTTCAATTCCATCAAAATGGCTTTGATTCGCAAATTTGTGTTTTCGTTTTGAGAAATCTGTTTGGTCATTCTTTCTCGAGTTGCTTTGTCGTTCTTCATCTCACGACCTAACTCAATATGAATTTCATTAAAGAAGTTTTCTTTTCCTTCTCCATAATGTTGCCAAATATCTTTTACAACTCGCAAAGTTTCTGTAATAACTTGTTCTACAATTGGATTTCGAAGAGAATGTTGTTTGAAATCGTGTTTTAAAAAGTGCTCAATATCTGCAGGGGTTTTCCATTTTGAAATATCACTAGCTTCGCTGTGTCGATCGTAAATAATATAGGATGCTAACCATAAAGGTAAGCCTTTGAAATCTGAAAGTACACTTAAATGAATTGCTTTTTCTCGAACACGAGTTCTAATGTTTTCATCAAATTCTCCTGTTTGTATTTTGTCAATTCTACTCAATGCATTGGAATCAATATTATTTTCATTCCAAAAACTTCCAAAACGCATTAACGTTAATAATTTCTTTATCGCTTTTTCAGAATAAGAACCATAATCGTTTTTATAAGGTTTTAATTTTGAAAAATTGGCTATAAATTCATCAGGTAAATTATGTCGTTTGGCAAAAGTTGTAATTGCTTTTGTGATTTCAATTTTATCGGTAACCGAATATAAAATATGCCATAAATCTTGGGTGTTTTTGGTATCAAAAAAAGATTTATCTACATCAATTTTTGAAATTGCATTCAAAAATTGATTTCTAGTTTCGTTACAAGGATAGATTTTGTCTTCTACAAAATTCCATCTGAATTTATCTTCTTTTAATTTGAATTTTGGGTAAGCTAAAAATTGTTTTTGACTGATTTCTGCTTTGTCATTTAGCCAATGGAATAATTCTACTAAATCCTCTTCCGTTTTTAAATAATCAATAGTTACATCAATATCGTCTATGATTTCTTTTTTAAAAATTTTAAGGTTTTTGACAAATTGTAATAATCGGAATTCTTGAAAAATAGGATTTGATTTTGCGATACATTTTAGAGGTTTTAAAATTTGCTTTCCACTACTATCTTTTACTAAAATACCTTTTTTATCTTTAATAGGTCTGTGTTCTAAACTACAATCACTAATCAATGAAGTTTTACTTTTAAGTGGGCGTTGGTAAAAGATAATGTCATCTAAGAACAAGTACTCAAAACCTCTTTCTTTAATGTTGTTTTTATGAGAGTCATTGTGTCTGTACAATTCATCAATACATTTTTTATAAAGATTTTTATCTGTTAAAATGTTTTTATGAAATTCTATCTGAGTTTTAAGAATTTTTGATATTTCATCTTTATAGAACTTTCTTTCGATTGTTCGAACTAATTCTCCTTTTATTTTTTGATTAGGGTTTTTAAGTAAATTATCATAAATAAAAGAACCTAAAGATTTACCACTTTGGTTAATAGTTTGTTCTGTTCTGATTTTTACTAATCCCCAATCGTCTTCCTTTGGAGATCTAAAACTTCTTTTTTCTTCGTTGTCTTTATTGAGTTTTATAGTTCCGTCATCATTTAATTCGGTAGTCACGATAAAATCTTTTTGTTTACCAACCCAGTCAAATAATGCGATTTTGCTTTCACGTTTATAAATCCAGCCGTTTTCAAGAATTACATTATACCAAATACCTGATTTTCCTTTTTCTCTTTCAATTACATTAATAACTGTAAGGGTATGAAACTCCTCTAATTTATTTTTGTTCTCTTCTTGTTCCTCTCCACGCAATTGGTAATACCCTCTTTTTTGATTGAAATTCAGTAATATCCAGGCAAGTTCTTCTTTAGTGATTTTTTCTGTCAAAGCTTTTTTTCTCAAATAATAAATAGTCCAATCGTATGGAACTTTTTTTAAATCAGGATATATTAATTTGAATTCAGAAAGCATTTCTTGGTGACTTTCCAAAAATAAAAATTGGTTTTTACCACTTTCATTTTTGTAAAAAGATAATTTTTCTTCTCTTTCGGGCTTAAATTGTCCAAATTTTTTATCAAAATCGATTGCTTCGGAATAATGTTTAGGTAAAAAATCAAGGATATTTAAAACTCGATGAAGTCGTTCTCTTCTTAATAAAAATCGTTGTACTAATCTTCTTGTCCCACGATATTTTGTTCTTTCAGCAGTTTGAGAAATAGACACTCCACTATCAAATTTACCAAGAACATCTTGACTCATAGGGATTATTCGGCTTCCTAATCCTTCAATATTTCCAAGTTTATTATCGAAGTCATTATTTGTTAACGCCCACCCAATACTATTTGTCCCTAAATCTAACCCCAATATTTTCTTCATTTCTGCTCTTTTTTAGTAGCTTGAAACTTACGAATAAAATAGTTACTCCTTTACAGAAAATCACATTCAAATATTAAAACTTTTGTTGTATTATTGTACTACAATTTTGAAGCAATTCACAATAAGGATTATTCCGTTGTGAAAACATTCAAAGCGGTCTCAAAAGGGTCGCTTTTTTTATGAAAAAAATCCTGTTCTAAAAGAGCTACAAATGAAGTACACTTTTTTAGAACAAGATATTTAGATATTCTTGAAGAATTTATTTTTTATTCATTCCAAATCTCCCAAGCTTTCTCTGCCTGAAAAACCAGCATTTCCAAGCCATTTTTAATAACGGCTCCTTTTTCTTTGGCCTTTTTTAGGAATTTGGTTTCTGCTGGATTGTAAATTAAATCGAATGCGATATGTTTTTGAGTAAAAAATTGGTAGGGAATAGGAGGGAATTCAGCCGTATTGGGGCTTGTCCCCAGAGGAGTACTGTTGATAATGATGTGATAATTATTAAAAATGGCAGCATCAATTTGGTCGTAACCAATAGCGTTTTCTGATGCTTTTCTTGAAACGAAAGTGTACTGAATGTTTAGCTCTTTTAAGGCAAAGGCAACACCTTTTGAAGCGCCTCCGGTTCCTAGAATTAAAGCTTTTTTATGATGTAGTTGAAGTAGCGGTTCTAATGCTTTTTTAAATCCGTAGTAATCGGAATTGTAGCCTTTCAGTTTGCCTTCATTGGTAATTTTTATCACGTTTACCGCTTCAATTTCAGCAGCATTTTCAGACAATTCGTCCAAGAAGGGAATTACGGTTTCTTTATAGGGTATCGTCACATTCAAGCCCACCAAATCAGGATTGATTTTTATCATTTCCGGGAATTCATTGATGTCTTGAATATCGAAATTTTCATAGGAACAGCCTACGAGGTTTTCAGTATTAAATTTTTCGGTAAAGTAGCCTTTTGAAAACGAATAATGGATGTTGCGTCCCAGTAAACCAAAGCATTTTTTTAACATGGAGTTCTTTTTTTAAATACAAATTTCACGAATTATTTTGTTTAAATTCGTGAAATTCGTGATGGTTTTTGTCTCATAAGAGACGTGAATAAATGTTATTTTTTATCCTTTTTTATCGCATTTTGAACCATTCTCCTTAGCCATACCGCAGGAAATAATTCTTCCAAAAGAGTGTGGTTCTTGAAATTCAAACGCAATCCGTTACTCAAATGGAATTTTCCTTTTTTATCGTTATGAATCATAAAATACAAACCGGCCAATCGGTATTCCACTTCGTATTCTTCCGGGAAATATTCAGAAGCTTGTAATAAGGTTTGAATGGCACTTTCAAATTCTCCCTGAAATTGTAAGATATCGACCCAAAATAACCAAGTATCCAATTGGTAATCTCCATATTCAACTGCTTTCCTGTAGCCAAATTCCGCTTCTTCAAATAGGTTCATTTCCTTGTTGATTGTCGCAAAACGTTTCCAGTAAAAACGGTTTTGATTGTCAATGCTCAACGCTTTGTTCACATAGAACAGCGCTTTTTTATAGTTTTTTTGACGAACATAGAAATCGGTAATCGCAATCCAGCCTTTGTCTAACAATGGATCTTCATGTACAGTTTTGTTAAAGAATTTTAAAGCTAACGCTTTGTTTCCCAGCTTTTCGTGACATTTCCCTATTCGAAGCAAGGCATATGAAGTGGGGTCGTCCAATTCAATCGTCCTATTGTAGCTTTCTATTGCTTCCTCATAGCGTTTTAGTCTTTCTAGAGTTTTTGCTTTTTCCATAAAAGCACCCAAAAACTCATCGTCTATCAAAGTGGAGTAATCAAAAGCACGTAAGGCTTCCTCGTATTTTTTTAATCCATAATTCAATCGGCCTACTTGATGCCAGGCGATTTCACTATACGGATTTTTGTCGATATACTTGTTTAGGTATTCAATAGCCTCTTCGTTTTGGTCTAAAAACTCAAAACAATACACTACATTATACAATGCAGATTGGTCTTCTAAATCTTCCTCAAGGCATTTAATAAAACTTTCTTTTGCCAGTTCCAAATTATCCATAAAAAGATATTCCATTCCCATGAGATTATATACATCGGCATAATCGTCAGTATATTTCAATGCCATTTTTAATAATTCAACCGCCTTCTCATGATTATCTCTTTTGGAATAGATATTGGCTTTCTGGATGTAAATTTCTTCGTTGTGCGGTTCGATAGCAAATAACTCGTTGAGCATTTTTTCGGCAATGTCGAGTTTGTCATCATAGACCAACATTTCTACCTGAACTAGTTTTAAACCAGTTGATTTGGGATGTTGTTCCAATGCTAATTTTAAGGCTTTTTTTGCTAAAGAGGCTTTACCCATATCGAGATAATGAAGAATGATTTCTTCAAACTCCTCGGAATCAAAAAAGAGAACTTTGTTGGTTTTCAACATTGATTCAAATTTTGATAAGGATAAGTTATAGTCGTCTTCGTCTTCTTCGCTTAATTGCATGGCTTTTTTCTTTAAAGTTATCCTAAATAAAAGTAAGGATTTATATTGTAATCCTGTCAGAATGGAGAATTGTTGTGAACAATTTAATTAACAGAAAACAATTTGATGATTGATAGTTAACAATTGTTCTTTCTCAACTGAATTTCGTTCATCACTTCCAGAATTATAGCACATCCCTCTCGGATTTCTTCTTCAGATATCGTTAATGGCGGTGTAATTCGGATGGCGCAACCTTCAAAAAGTAACCAGAACAATATCAACCCTTTGTCTTGACATTTTAAAATCACTTCGTTAGTGATTTCTGGACTTGTAGTCAATGCCGCCAGCATCAATCCTTTTCCTCGAATAGATACTATCAAAGGGTGTACCAAAAGTGAACGAAATACTGTTTCTTTTTCTAAAGCTTCATGCATTAAGTTTGTTTCGGTAATTTCTTGCAAAGTCGCTAAACATGCTGCCGCAATGACAGGATGTCCGCCAAAAGTTGTAATATGCCCCAGTTTTGGATTATCACTCAAGAGATCCATGTGAGCTGTCGATGCGGTAAATGCACCAACCGGCATTCCGCCTCCCATTCCCTTTCCTAAAATGACTACGTCAGGAACCACATTGTAGTTTTGGAAACCGAATAATTTTCCCGTTCTTCCAAAACCAGGTTGAATTTCATCGATAAGCATTAATGCACCCACTTCGTCGCATCGTTGCCTAACTTTTAATAAAAAATCATTTTCAGGTTGTATAAATCCGGCGCCACCTTGAATACTTTCTAGAATTATTCCTGCGGTTTTTGTGGTTATTTTTTGTAAATCGGCTTCATTATTGAACGTGATGAAATCTACATCAGGTATCAACGGGCGAAAGATTCTTTTGCGTTCTTCAAATCCCATAACGCTCATCGAACCCATCGTATTCCCGTGATAGGCATTATGGCAAGAAATCAGTTGGCTTCGGCCGGTAACACGTCGGGCGAGTTTTAAGGCGCCTTCGGTTGCTTCGGTACCGGAATTGACCAAATAGGTTTTTTCTAAAGGTTGAGGTAGGAGCGAGGCCAGTAATTTGCAGTATTCCACCGAGGGACTTTGAGAATATTCTCCATAGACCATCACGTGCGAATATTTGTCCAACTGGTTTTTAATGGCATCATTCACCCGTTTGTTTTGGTGTCCCAATGTGCAAGCGGAAACTCCGGCAACAAAATCCAAATATTTTTTGTTATTGGTGTCGTAAATATAAGAACCCATTGCATGAGAAATTTCCATTCCTAAAGGATAGAGAGAGGTTTGTGCTTGGTATTTGAGGAAATCTGGATTCACGTTTGTTTGTGGATTTGGAAATTTATTGATGTCTTTTTTGTGGCTAAAGCCAACGACAATTCAAAAAAATGGGTATTATGAATGGGAAATCGGATGTCATTTACACCTGCAATCTAAAATCGTTAATCTAAAATCAAAAATCCTATTTCTTTTTCTTCTTATCATAATTCAAGGTCTCTTTCCGAATTTTCATAGGTATATTTTCCTTTGCCAATTCGTCTTTGCTTGCTTTTATGATTTTGTCGTTGAGTTCATTTTCTTCTGGCGGAAAAATATCGTCTTTGGTTTTCATCCGCTCGTCGCCACGCCAAATAAAGCCACGAAGTTTTCTGGCATTTTCAGGCAAGTCTTTTTCGGGATAAATATCGCCATCCACGTTAGTGAAAAAAGTCATGGTGTCAATCGTGTTGCCGTCTAAGGTCAAATTAATTTTACTGCTCACATTTTTATTGATGCCTATGAGTTCGTGAGCGTCATTTCGCATGTAATAAATAACTTCGGTGTTCTGGACAATGTCGGCTTCATAGAGCTTATTATCCCTAAATTTCCCGAAAAGATTGAGCCCTTTTACCTGGTTATATCCTGTTCCTAAAGTGTCTTTCGAGACCAGAAACGCATTGTTAAGCACTTTGAGTGAATCGAGTTTTTGCGTGTTGTCGTTGCCTATCAAATGCATCACATCGCCAGTCATTTGGTTGTCAAAATTCCAAAGGATGGGTTTGCCTATGAGTTGCGTCAGATTCGTTTTTTGGCTGGAATGAATGGAATCGCATTTGCCGCTCATATCGGTTTTAAAAATGCGGGCATTATCAAAAGCCCTAACAATTCGGTTATCAGGCTTGCCAGTTACCAAGAGCCTTTTTCCGTGAATGTAAACGGAATCTTTGTCGACTAAATTGATGGCAACGGCTCTTTTGGTCACGAACATGGAATCTTTTTGTTTGTACATTTCGGCATAATGGCCTTTGATGATTCCTTTGTTTATCGAGTCTGTAATCTTGACATTATTGGTTGCCGATGCAAATTCGATATTCCTATTGTAATACAAACTGTCGCCTTCTATCAAACGATCCTTGTATTTGATGTACGATTTTCGAAGAAAATGCCCCACATTTTTCTTACTGTCATAAAATCCTTTTTCGGTATAAATAAAATTCTGATCGCTGGTAATTGTTGATGGACCAAAAAGATAGGAATGTCCGGAATTATTATAATAATCCAAATGATTCGATTTTACTACATATTTTGGGTTGGTGATTGTTACGGCAGTAAGGAATTGGAACTTTTTTTCATTGGCATAATAACGTCCCGATTTGCTTTTTAGGGTATTGTCCTTATTGGTTATTGTCCCGTTAGAATTGTAAAAAGCTTGTTGTATTTTTCGATCAAAATTTAAAGTGTCTGTTGATAAAGTCATTTCCGGAGAACGCATCACCACATTTCCGGTGGCATAAGCTTGCTTGATATTTCCGTTGTATTCGGCATATTTACTATTCATGAAAAGAGTGTCGCCTTGAACGATTTGGACGTTTCCAAAGGCCTTAATGTAGTTTTCTTTTTGAAAATAATAGGCTTTATTGCAGGTTAAAATGGCTCCGTCGTGGTTGATGCGCACGTTTCCGGTGAGCAAAAGAGCATCGGGAATTTCAGTTTGGTTGACATCGGCAAAATCAGAAAATTCTATATTGATTTTCTTTGGGGCTTGTGCCAAAAGCGTATGGATTCCTGCCAAAAAGAAACTTAAAAACAGTAAAAAATGTATTTTATTCAAGGGATATAATTTTTGCCAAATTTATGAAAAAGGGAACTAGGAAAAAGGTTATTAAGAATTATTTATTAGTTGCTTGAAAGTGCAGTACAAATTTTTATATTTGTATGCTTTTCCTAACAAAATAAAGAAATATTGAAAGGAGCAAAACGGACATTCAATTAGAATAAATAAGTGAAGTTTTGCGAATTCCATATTACTAATAAAAAATATTAAATACGTATGAAAAAACTAATTCTGTTCGCATTGATAGGTTTAACGCTATCTGCGAATGCCCAAAACAAAAAAAGTAAGTCTATGGTTAAGAATAAAAAAGAAGAGGTTACCGAGAAAAAAGCAGTTGTTTATCAAGTTTTTACCCGATTATTTGGAAATAAAAACACTACTAATAAGCCTTGGGGAACCATAGAAGAAAATGGGGTAGGGAAGTTCAACGATTTTACGGATAAAGCTTTAACAGAAATTAAAAAATTAGGGGTTACCCATATTTGGTATTGTGGAGTTCCTCATCATGCCTTGGTTCACGATTATACGGCTATCGGAATTTCAAATGACGATCCTGAAGTAGTAAAAGGTCGTGCAGGTTCACCGTATGCCGTGAAAGATTACTATAATGTTAATCCCGATTTGGCGGTAAATCCTGCTAAAAGATTGGAAGAATTTGAATCTTTGATTGCCCGCACCCACAAAAGCGGATTGAAAGTTATCATTGATATCGTTCCGAATCACATTGCCAGAAAATACGAAGGAAAAACGAATCCGAAAGGTGTTCGTGATTTTGGTGCAGATGATAATACTTCGATAGAATATGCCAGAGACAATAACTTTTATTACATTCCAGGTCAACATTTTCAAGTTCCAACATCGGACAATTACAAACCTTTGAATGGCGAAAAAAATCCTTTAATTGACGGGAAATTTGATGAAAATCCAGCAAAATGGACTGGGAATGGTTCTCGTTTGGCTAAACCAGATATCAATGATTGGTATGAAACTGTAAAAATAAATTATGGGATTCGTCCGGACGGATCCAAAGATTTTCCGGAACTGCCAGCAGGATACGATAAAAAATCATACAAGGAACATTTTGCTTTTTGGAAAGACAAATCGGTGCCAAGTTCCTGGATAAAATTCCGTGACATTGCCTTGTACTGGACGGCAAAAGGGGTGGATGGTTTCCGTTATGACATGGCCGAAATGGTGCCTTACGAATTTTGGAGTTATATGAATTCGGCAATCAAAACGAAAAATCCAAACGCCTTTTTAATTGCGGAAGTTTATAATCCCCATGAATCCAGAAATTACATCAACTTAGGAAAAATGGATTATTTGTACGATAAGGTAGCATTTTACGATAAAATGAAAGAAATCGTTCAAGGAAAAAGTAATACCGATGGAATTTCTGATATTCAAAACAGTATGGCCGATATCGAGCATCACATGCTGCATTTCTTGGATAATCACGATGAGCAACGTTTGGCAAGCCCTGAATTTGCGGGATCTCCTGAAAAAGGAAAGCCTTTAATGGTGGTTTCTACTACCATTAGTACTTCGCCAACGATGGTTTATTTTGGTCAGGAAGTGGGAGAGGCTGGAAACGAAAACGGCGGTTTCGGTACGCATTCCAGAACTTCTATTTTTGATTATGTGGGTGTTCCCAATCACCAACGCTGGATGAATGGCGGGAAATTTGATGGTGGACAATTGTCGCAACCCGAAAAAGACCTACGTGATTTTTACAAAAGATTGTTGAATTTTACCATAAACAGTTCTGCCTTGATGGGGAAATACCAAGAAATTCACAGTTTGAACCGTTATGCTACCGAAGGATATTTTCCGGAAGTGTATTCCTATGTGCGTTGGTCTAATACTCAAAAACTAGTTGTGATTGTTAACTTTTCATCGGAACACACCAGTCATTTTGAATTAAAAGTTCCTGCGGATATCATTAAGGCTTGGAAATTAAAAGACGGAATCTACCCGGTTAAAGACCAATTGTATGGAAAAAGTACATCACAACTTCATGTGGTAAATGGGGAAGGGAAAGTGCATATTAGTATTGCTCCTTTACAATCGTTTATTTATCAGTTATAGAGGAAAAGACGTATATTGAGAATCAATAAATAGAACCGACAACATGAAAAGCACTTTGTGTTTTTTGTATTGTCGGTTTTTAAAAACGGGAACAATTAGTATTTCAAATGTTTTCTGTTTTACAAATTTCTAATCTTTTTTAAACGGAAAACATAATGATACAGATATGTTTAAACGGAATAGCAATTCAATAACGGAATGCAATAAATTATAATTTTTATGAATACAGATTATTTACCATGGATAGGATATGCCGCTTCGGTGATTATAGCATTATCAATGACAATGAGTTCCATCATCAAGTTTAGATGGATTAATATTACAGGAGCTATACTTTTTTCTACATATGGTTTCCTGATTCATGCTTTTCCTGTTGGGATTCTCAATGGAATTATTGTTTTGGTAGATATTTATTATTTAGTGAATATTTATTCTAAAAAGGAAACCTTCGAAATACTCGAAATTAATGCAGAAAGTGAATATTTAAAACGATTTTTAAGTTTTCACAACGATAGAATTCAAAAAATTCTCCCTGGTTTTGCCTATAATCCGGATATGAATACCGTTAGTTTTTTTATATTGAGAAATATGTCGGTTGCGGGATTGTTTTTAGCGCACCGAGAGGACGGAACAGTTCTTCATGTTGGTTTAGATTTTGTTCTTCCGGAATATAAGGACTTTAAGAATGGCAAATACGTTTATTTTAAGCTGAGACAAAAATTTATAGATGCAGGATATACCAGTGTCATAGCAGAAGGCAATAATTTGAATTATTTCAAATACCTTAAAAAACTTGGGTTTAAGGAAGTTAAAAAGGGAGTATATACTAAGGAATTGTAAATAAATCATTAAGGTATAGACTTTCCTGATTTTTCAAACTGTTGTCCCGTTCTTTAATTCCTTTTATGAGTTTAATTCTGAAAGAGATTCTTGTTTGGTATATCATGACACAATTTTAAAGCAACATAAGTGAATTGCGGATCAACGTCAAATTTGACGTTTTTTGGCAAGTTATTTTATTGCTTGGTTTGTAAGGACAAAGGGTGCTTTTGGAATAAATAAAAACTCAACTAAGTTGAGTGTATAGAAATATTAGAAGAATAATTGATTTAATGAGTATACAAAAGGACTATAGTGATAATTGTCATACTGACCGAATTTTTGGTCTTGATATATTTAGGGCAATTGCCATAATTTTAGTTGTTAAAGAGCATGGGAGTTTTTTATTAAAAAATACCGTCTTAGATAGCCTTCCGAGTATCAAAATGATTGACGGTGTTGACTTGTTTTTTGTATTAAGCGGGTATTTAATTGGAAGTATATTACTAAAAGAAATTAATTCAGGAGAAAAATTTGGAATTCGAGAATTGATCAGATTTTGGAGAAGAAGGTGGTTAAGGACATTACCAAATTATTATTTAATTCTATTTGCAAATTATTTGATAATTTATTTTGGAATAATTCAGGAAGATATTCAACAGTTCAATTGGAAGTTTTTTTTCTTTCTCCAAAATTTTTCATCACCTTTTCATGGTTTTTTTTGGGAGTCTTGGAGTTTGACAATTGAAGAGTGGTTTTACATTTCTGTTCCAATATTTTTAATTCTGTTTTTAAAATTTTTAACGCCCAAAAAATCATTTATTTTAGTGACGGTATTAATGATTGTCTTTCCTTTTTTGTATCGAATTGGGATAATGAATTATTCCATTAATGATTTTTATTTGTATGATATTACATTTAGAAAAATTGTTATGACAAGATTGGATAGTATAGCCTACGGATTATTAGCTTCTTGGGTTTATTATTATTTCAATAATTATTGGGTGAAGTTTAAAACCAGCAGTTTTATAATAGGTATTGGTTTAATTGTTTTCGTGTTAAATTATGAAGCAGAATACAATACTCTATATAAACAAGTGATTTATTTTGCTCTAGGACCTATTTCAGCTATGTTTTTATTGCCTTTTGCCGAAAGTATAAAGATGCATAAAGGGGTGTTTGTTGGGATAATAACTCATGTTAGTAAAATATCATATTCAATGTATCTTTTAAATTTAGCCTTAATAGCAGAAGTAGTTCGGGATAACTTTGCACCAACGAATGAAATTGATGGCATTGTCAAATACCTATTATTTTGGTTTTTTGTACTAGTAGGTTCATCCGTACTTTATAAATATTATGAGAAACCAATATTGAACTTTAGAGATAGGTAAATTATATTGTTTCTCAAAATCTCTTGACTTTGAGAAACAATGAAGATATAAAATATCGCAGGGTAGTAACGAAGCGTTAAATGTTTCCTTTTTTTTTACTTCCTTTCCACAATCAATTTTTCTTTAGCCACGGCTTCCCCGCTAATTGCCGTAATCACATAGATGCCATTTGGCAAGAAGGAAACATCAACACTGCAATCGGTGCAATTTAATGCCTGTTCTGTTATTTTCCTACCGGTCATATCAGTAATGACTGCTTTCTGGATGGTTTGGGAGGCATGTAATGTGATGCTGCTTTTGGCAGGGTTAGGGTAGAGGTTGAAGCCTTCAAGTGTTTCCCCAGTAACGCCAAGCGTTGAGGTTAGGGCATAGTCCAAATTAATATCATTGAAAGTGATGCTGTAAGTTCCTGCCGAGGGTATTGTAAAAGAGATGTTGGCACTTCCTCCCGTGGTTACTTGTGCCGTTCCAACAAGCCCAACGTTGTTGCCCCAATCAATTCCGGTAAAATTATTGGTGTTGGCAAATTTCAATTCATAGGTTCCCGCTGCCAATGCCACGTTTTGTAGCTCCCAAACGCCATTAACAAGCGTCATTGGGGCAAGGCCCCAATTGCTGAAAGTACCAGCGGCATACATTTCCGTTTGGTGATTCACGGTATAAACAATGGAATACTGTAAGGTAATGTCATTAAAATGAATGGAATAGGTTCCTGAAGTAGTTGCTGTAAACGAAATGTTTGCCGCACCACCAGTGCTTACCGCTGCCGTTCCCGTTAGCCCAATACCAATTCCCCAATCGATACCAGTCCAATTGCCCGTGTTGGCAAATTTAAGCTGATGCGCTCCAGCGGTTATAGCAACGTTTTCTATTACCCATTCGTCATTTACAAAAGTCATGGGTTTTAAAGACCAACCATCAAATGTTCCTGCCGTGTACATGACTGTTTGATGTCCGCCCGAAACTTGAAATGACTGTATCGCAGGAATGGCAGCACAATAGGTTGCATCTCCCGCTTGTTTGGCCTGGACATAAACGGTTCCGTTTAAACCCGTGAGGTGAATTTGATTGTTTACGATGGTTGCTGGTCCCGAAGCGACTTCAAAAGCAATCGGCAAACCAGATGAGGCTGTAGTCGATGGCGAAAAATCAGTCCCACCATACACTTGGTTGGCCACGACATTGAACGTAATACTTTGAGCGGTGCAATTGGTTGCTCCGGCGGCCAGCTTATAAATGGCGCAACCGTGTGGGGGAACGGTTACACTTATGCTACTCATGCCACCCATTTCGGTGTGTTGCCAAAGGTCATGAACGTTTACATTTCCCGTAATGCCGAGGCTTGAAAAATTCATGGAACGCGTTACTGAAGTTGTTTCCCTGTTAAAGAATCCAATAACCCAGTCGCCATTGCTTAATTGACCTTTCCAAGTCTGGCTCAAATCATTCAGAGGATCGTTGCTAAGGGGATGTGCCACAAATTTATCGGTATTTAAAGCCAGCATTTCATCATTTTGGTACAACCAAAGGTCATTTCCTATACTTGAATATTGATCTGCAATGGCAACGGGACCTCCGGCAAGTAAGTTTAGCGAAACGATACTGCGTTTCTCGTCATCATTGGCAAAAGTGTTTAGTCGGATAAAATCGCCATCTAATTGGACTAAGTTTTTTCCTGACATTTGAGACCAATAGACAAATCCGTCAAAGGCTGTGGCATACTGTGACCACGTTGTATAATGAATTCCTCTGTCCTCATCACTAAATTTGTACCAAGAACCCGAACCAGCGTCTCCGTTAATTCGAAAGAGATGTCCATATATTTTTTCCTCTTCGGCATTGTTGTTCAAACTGGGCATGACCAAACTCAAATAAACGCCATTGGCATCACAGGCTTCTCGCATCCATTTTAGCGCAGTCACGTATTCTGAATGAGGTCTTGATGGACCAACGGTTCCCATGTTGCGGTCATATCCTGTTTCAAACCATGAAAGGAAATCAACCCGTAAATATTTCACACCCATGTCGGCATAATATTGAACACATCCTTTTACATAGGCTTCAGCGCCGGGTCTGTCCACATGCACCCATTTGAACCATAAGGCATTTTCATTAGAATCCATAAGACTTGATACGGGTATGTTTGTTCCCGTAATCAGAGTCGAGGTGTCGTTTTTATCTACATTTATCCAAAGCGGATTGTGATAAATTCCTAAGGTCATTCCTCTGGATTGCAACTCGGCCGACCACCAGGCAAAATCATGAACCCAATTTACGGAATGGCTTTTTCTATATCCGTTTACATTTAGTTGGGACGTATCGCCCCATCCATCGGTACAAATCATGTTAAAACCGTGTGATTTCAAATGGCTATCTACCCAATTGATGTTAGCCAATAATTCATTTTCTGGAATATAATTATTAGGAATCCCATTTTGTTCCCTAATAATGTGGTATTCATAAGGGTTCCAATAGAGCGGCGCTTTGTAAGGATTAATTTGTTGCGCATAGGAAATGGCACTAAATAATATCAGAATCATTAATGTTTTAGAGGTAAAACGCATATTATTTGGACTTTTAGTATTGAATTATTGTTCTGGTGCAGAATTCAAAAGTAGTTAATTATTACTTATAATCTAAATTAGATTATAAGCTGGTGTAGCCAGATTAGACACTGTGGGAAATCAATGATAAGGAATTTATACAAACTATTAAATACTTAAAGGTGCTTGAGTTAAGAATTATCAATCGTCTCGCCGTGGCGGGATTTTAAAAATTTATTTCTTAAAACTCTGCTTCAATACCACAAAACCGATACTTCCAGCAATTAGGGAAGCCACTAAAATTGCAATTTTAGAATTGTTAATTACTTCATGATTCTCAAAAGCCAATAACGTAATGAAAATGGACATGGTGAACCCAATGCCACCTAAAAATCCCGCACCGATGATGTTTTTCCATTTCAGATCATTGGGTAAAGTACAAAGTCCCAAACCCACACCAATAAAGGAAAAAAGCCAAATTCCTAAGGGTTTTCCAAAAACCAAACCCAGAATAATTCCTAGGCTATTCACATGAGTTAAACCATTTCCTAAGTGAGCTCCAATAGGAATGCACGTATTTGCCAATGCGAATAAGGGCAGAATGAAAAAAGCTACTGGAATGTGCAAAATGTTCTGTAAAATATAAGAGGTCGATTTTTTGTTCCCATTGCCAAAAGGAATTGCAAAGGCTACTAAAACACCTGTAATTGTAGCGTGAATACCGGAATTCAGCATAAAATACCACATGGCAACTCCACCAACTAAATAGGGAATTAAATTGCGTACTTTCATTCGGTTCAAAAGTAGTAAAATCACCCAAATTCCCAGTGCAATCAGTACATTGGTGAACGCAATGGTCTTGGTGTAAAAAATAGCAATCACGACGATAGCCCCTAAATCGTCGATTACCGCTAAGGCTGTTAAAAAAACTTTTAAGGAAGTGGGCACGCGACTCCCCAAAAGTGATAATATGCCTATGGCAAAAGCAATATCGGTTGCCATTGGTATTCCGGCTCCCGATTGGGTGGCAGTTCCAAAATTAAGCCAAAGAAAAATTCCTGCAGGAATCAACATTCCCCCAAATGCGGCAATGACGGGCAATGCTGCATTTTTAATACTGGAAAGTTCCCCAAGATAGACTTCGCGTTCTAATTCTAAACCAATGAGCAAAAAGAAAATCGCCATCAAACCATCATTGATCCAATCGACCAAACTATGTGAACCAACAGGTTGATGCCAAAACTCAATATATTCCTTTTGCCATACCGAATTGGCAAGCAATAGTGAAATGATGGTAATGAAAACTAAAAGGATTCCGCCTGCTTTTTCGCTCTCGAAAAATTTGGTAAATAGTTTGGTACTTTTCATTTTTAATATGCCCTTGGTTAAAAAAAACGCTTTGATTTCTCAAAGCGTTTTTCGTTTATTTTGTAATAGTTTGCTTCCGATCTGGTCCGACAGAAATAATTTTTATTGGAACTTCAACTTCTGTTTCTATGAATTCAATGTATTGTTTTAGCTCAATTGGCAATTCGTCGTAAGTAGTCATACCGGTTAAATCGGCTTTCCAACCCTTGAATTCTTTGTATATTGGCGTTACATTTTCCGGCTCGATGTTGTAAGGCAAATGGTCAATAATTTCTCCTTTATAATTGTATGAAGTACATATTTTTAAGGTTTCAAACCCAGATAAAACATCACCTTTCATCATCATCAATTGCGTTACTCCATTGATTTGAACAGCATATTTCAAGGCTACTAAATCCAGCCAACCGCAACGTCTTTTTCTTCCTGTAACAGAGCCAAATTCGTTTCCAACACTTGCCATAGTATCACCTGCATCTTCAAAATCTTCAGTAGGAAATGGTCCGCTTCCCACACGTGTAGTGTAGGCCTTGAAAATTCCATAAACTTCTTTGATTTTATTTGGGGCAATTCCTAAACCGGTACAAGCACCAGCCGCAGTGGTGTTTGAGGAAGTCACAAACGGATATGTTCCGAAATCAACATCCAATAAAGATCCTTGAGCTCCTTCGCATAAAATAGATTTTCCTGATTTTTGTGCCTGATGTAAATATTCTTCACTGTCAATAAAAGTTAGTTTTTTCAATTCTTCAACGGCTTCGAAAAACTCTTTTTCTAATTCCGGCAGGTCGTACTGAATATCTACGTTATAAAAAGCAATCATGGCTTCGTGCTTGTCGGCCAATGCTCGGTAACGTGCTGCAAAATCCTCTAATTCAATATCACCAATGCGTATTCCGTTTCTTCCGGTTTTGTCCATATACGTTGGACCAATTCCTTTAAGGGTAGAACCAATTTTGGCTTTACCTTTAGAAGCTTCAGAAGCCGCATCAAGCAGGCGATGCGTTGGCAAAATTAAATGTGCTTTTCTGGAAATAATCAGCTTGTTTTTGATGTCCAGATTGAATTTGGCAAGACCATCAATTTCACTTTTGAAAACTACAGGGTCAATGACCACTCCGTTTCCAATAATGTTGATTGATTTTTTGTGGAAAATCCCGGATGGAATCGTTCTTAAAACGTGTTTGATTCCGTCAAATTCTAAAGTGTGACCAGCATTTGGGCCACCTTGAAAACGAGCGATAATATCATAATTTGAGGTTAAAACGTCAACAATTTTCCCTTTGCCTTCGTCTCCCCATTGCAATCCTAGTAATAAATCTACGGTCATTCTGTGTGTTGTTTGTAGTTAATTTGTTTCTATTGAAGGGACAACTTCTGAGTCGTCCGAATGATTATTTTTTTTCTGTTTCTTGCTTCCGTAAAAGTAGAGGGAGTGATTATGAATATCGATATCAAAAATTTCTTCGATAGTTTTTTTTATCATTTGGATTCGGGGATCGCAAAATTCGATTACTTCGCCAGTATCGGTCATGATAATGTGATCGTGTTGTTTGTCGAAGTATGATTTTTCGTAATGGGCTTGATTTTGCCCGAACTGATGTTTACGAACTAAAGCGCAATCTAACAGCAATTCAATGGTATTGTAGAGGGTTGCCCTGCTTACGCGATAGTTTTTGTTCTTCATTTTGATGTAGAGATTTTCAATATCAAAATGTTCTTCGTTGTCATAAATTTCCTGAAGAATAGCATAGCGTTCAGGAGTTTTTCTATGTCCTTTATTTTCAAGATACAATGTAAAAACATTTTTTACAATTTCTTGGTTTTTGCTGTTATCAACAGATATTAGTGTCATGTGGCAAAGATAATTTTTTATTTTATAAGTTTAAACGTTTAAAGTTTAAAGTTCGAAACTTCTAATTTTTATATACTCTTGTTACTTTATCAACACCATCAATTTTTTTTATGTTTTCTATCATTTTATTCAATATAGAATTGTTTTGCACTACCACGACAACCTTACCTTTAAAAATACCAGCTTCACCGCTCAAGAAAATACTTTGAATATTTACGTTCATATTATTCGAAATCACCTTGGTTAACTTGTTTGTAAGACCAATAGTGTCCATACCTGTAATGTTCAATATGGCTTTAAATTCCTGTTGTGTAGAATCAATCCATTTGGCTAAAATAATGCGATATGCATAGTTGGATTGCATGCTTATGGCATTGGGACAATCTTTTTTATGCACTTTTATGCCTTCATTAATAGTAATAAATCCAAATACGTCATCACCGGGAATTGGATTGCAGCAGGAAGACAGTTTGTAATCTAATTTGTCTTGTTCTGCTCCAAAAACCAACATGTCATAATTTTTGTTGATGACCTGTCTATGAATGTCTGCATCAGCCGTACTTGTTGGAGAACGCTTAATTTTGCTTTTGAAGAAATTCATCAACGAATTGCTTTTTTGAGCTGCATATTCCTTGAGTTGCTGATTTTCAATAGAACCAATTCCTGTTCGGTAAAATAAATCCAAGCTTGTTTTTAAACTAAAAAAGTTAACCAATTCATTAATTACCTGCTCGTTAACCGTAATTTTAAGATGCCTCAATTTTCGGGTTAATATTTCTTTTCCTTCTTCGGCTATTTTCTTAGTATTCTCATTGAGAACATTTCTGATTTTATTTTTCGCTCTGGAAGTAGTCACATAATCCAACCAATGGACGGTTGGTTTTTGATTTTGAGAGGTGATAATTTCAATTTGATCTCCACTTTTTAGTTCCGTGTTGAGTGGTACTAATTTTCCGTTTACACGAGTTCCTCGGGTTTTAATTCCTATTTCGGAATGGATACTAAAGGCAAAATCGAGTGATGTCGCACCTTTTGGTAAGGATTTTATTTCGCCTTTTGGAGTAAATACAAAGATCTCTTTTGAGTAAAGATTCATTTTGAAATCTTCTACAAAATCAACCGCATTGGTTTCAGAACTCTCTAAAGCTTCTTTCAATAAATTGAGCCACACATCTAAGCCACTTTCTTCAGTGCCTCCATTTTTATATTTGTAATGTGCCGCATACCCTTTTTCTGCAATTTCATCCATGCGTTCACTTCGAACTTGGACTTCTACCCATCTTCCTTTAGGTCCCATTACGGTGATATGCAAAGCTTCATAGCCTGTAGATTTTGGTGATGAAATCCAATCTCGCAAGCGGCTAGGACTTGGTCTGTAATGATCGGTTACGATAGAATATATTTTCCAAGCCAGAAATTTTTCTTCGTGAGGGGTAGATTTATATACGATGCGAAGAGCAAATTTATCATATACCTCATCAAAGCTCACGTTTTGTGCCTTCATTTTTCTGTAGATAGAATAGATTGATTTTGGTCTTCCCTTTAGAATATAATCAATTTCTTCTTCATCAAGTGATTTTTTGAGGACATCAGAAATGTCTTTTATATAGGCATCTTGTTCTTCTTTAGTTTCTTTAATTTTACTTACAATATCGTTATAAACCTTTGGTTCGGTATATTTTAAACCTAAATCTTCCAGTTTTGTTTTGATGTTGTATAAACCCAAACGGTGGGCGAGAGGGGCATATATATATAAGGTTTCGGAAGCAATTTTGGTTTGTTTGTCTTCCTGCATCGATTCCATGGTTTGCATGTTGTGCAAACGATCGGCCAGTTTTATAAGGATTACACGAACATCATCATTGAGGGTAAGAATCATTTTGCGAAAATTCTCGGCTTGCATTGATACATTTAGATCCTTTTGGACTAATGATATTTTTGTTAAACCTTCAACCAGTTGCGCAACCTTAGGGTTAAATAAGCGTTCAATATCCTGAATTGTTACAGGAGTGTCTTCTACAACGTCATGCAACAAAGCTGCAGCAATTGAATTGGCTCCTAGGCCAATTTCTGAAGCAACAATTTTAGCTACAGCAATAGGATGGAAAATATAAGCTTCACCTGATTTGCGGCGCTGGTCTTTGTGGGCATCAACGGATACATCAAATGCTTTACGAATGAGTTTCTTATCTTCATCTGTTAAAGTCTGATAACTAATGCGAAGCAATTCCTTGTATTCCTTTGCAATTGCTTTATTTTCCTTTTCTATATCAATCTCAACCATAGTTTTTGTAATTCTAATTTTTAAAAATAGAAATAAGATTTGAAATATGCAAGAAGAAGTTTTTATTCGAATTTCTAAGAAGTGAATCCTCGCTGTCTTTTTGCTTCAAAAATTAATATTGCTGCAGCTACCGAAACGTTCATACTGTCTATTTCGCCTTGCATCGGAATTATAATGTTTTGTGTGGCTTCCTTTCGCCATTCTTCTGTCAAGCCAGTAGCTTCAGTTCCCACTACTAATGCAGTTGGAGTGGTATAATCTTGGGTATAATAGCCTATGGAGTTTTGTAAGGTTGCACAATAGAAATTAATTTTTTGTTCTTTTAGGAAAGTAATAATTTCTGAAGTGGTTCCAGTGGCAATTTGGTTGGTAAACAATCCGCCAACGCTTGAACGTACTATGTTTGGATTGTACAAATCGCTTTTTGGATTTGCAATAATTACCGCGTCAAGATTGGCAGCATCGGCTGTGCGCAGTAAAGCGCCAATATTTCCTGGTTTTTCAGGTGATTCGGCAATAAGTATTAGCGGGTTTTTAGATAATTTCAAATCTGATAATTGCATGGATTTGGATTTGGCAATGGCCAAAATGCCCTCCGTAGTGTCGCGATAGGCGAGTTTTTGATAAACGTCTTTTGAAATTTCAATTAAGTCAACTTGTGGATTCGTTAATTTGGTTATTTGGACTTCCGGAATCAATTCCGGTGAAAATAAAATGGTTTCAATTTTATAACCGCCTTTGATGGCTAAAGCAATTTCGCGTTGCCCTTCAATTAAAAAGGTTCCCGATTGCTTCCTGGCCTTTGCTTTTTCTTGCAAGAGCACTAATGATTTTATAAACGGATTTTGGACGGAAGTAATTTGTTTCATTTTAGGGGTGCAAAAGTGGCAAAGCGTCAAAGTTACAAAGGTTTTCTGGAAACCAATTTCAAAAGATTATAAATTATTATGGCTGTAAGGAGTTTTTGGCTGTCATTTTATCTCGTTAAAAACAAATAACCCGCAAGAGGTTGCTGATAATTGGGATCATTCAAATCTAGGATATAGAAATAAGTGCCTTCAGGAATTTCATAATGGTTCAATAAAAGCCCCTGGTTTGCATAGCCATCCCAATCCGGTTGGTCATTATTTCCTGTCCAGATTAAGGCTCCCCAACGATTGTAAATGGATAATTTAAATTTCAAGTAAACATCTCTCAATCCATCAATTAGGAAAGTATCATTTGTTTTGTCATTATTGGCAGATACAAAATTGTGAACGGTTGGCGGACAGTTTTTTGTTGATAATAAAAAAGAAGTCGTGCTAAAACAATTCCCATTATCTACCTTGACAAAAATTGTTGTTGGTGACGATGAAATTGCATAATCAGAAATGCCTGAAATAGCATGAGTTTCATTTTCTAAATCCGTCAATGTAGGATAAAATGTGACTATATCAGTTGTATTGGTCTTGATTGAATCTTCGTAGTTTGAAAAATTGAAAATGCCTTTGCCAAGTCCGATATTGCAGGAATCGAGGTTTTCTAAAGTTTTTAAAACATCAGAAATAAATAATGTCACATCTTCTGAAAAAATATTGTTGCTTTCGTTTAGTTCCGTTACTTTCCCTTGTCCGGCTCCTCCGTCATCCACAACAAATTTTAATATGAAATTGTTAGGAATAGAATCGGGGATGGTAAGTGTAATTGCAGCGCTTTCGCTTCCATCAATAGGAATTATTGCCTTTGTTTCGGTATTTTGAAGTAAAACATCATTGATATAAATTGCTATTGGGGTTAAGGCAGGGAGGGAATTTGTGCAATTCAAATTTGAAACCGTATAATTTACAGTTATTTTTTTAGAATTACAGGCTTTATCAATTGTTGTAATCGCTAGGGTTGCATCTGGCAATTGACTGTTTAACTTGGTAACGATAGCATTTATCATTACAAAATCCTGACCCGAAGTGAGTTGGATTTGTGCGGTTGTATCTCCAATATTGATGTTGTTTTGAATGCTATACACATCCAAATCCATATTGTATAAATTTGATGTGCCAGTAAAGCTGTTTGTGCCGTTAAAGGCATTGTTTGTGGGGTTTAATGGAGGGTTTCCGATTAGGTTTCCATTAATTCGAAGCGACTCATCCTTACTTATATTCTTGTCACCTTCCCAAGCTACAAAACCAATTTTGGCATCCTGATTGTCAATTACATTTAAACTATTTAGTGTTATGTCTATTTCATTTGGGACGGATTGCATGCCATCATAAATGTTAAGTTGATTTAAGGGTAAAGTGTTATTTTTATATACAATTACAAGTGCCCATCCACCAAAGTTTCCTCCAAAAAAGCAATAATTAGAAATGACGTTAGTCAAATCCAGTTCAGAAAAATTATAAGTGCCATTTCCGGTTGATTTAATTGCAGAAGTTACATCGGCAAAAGCACTAAAAAAAGGGTATCCTGTAGCGTTTTGAATGCTAAATTTGCGTTGAGCACTAATATTCAATCCATTAAGTTTCACATCAAAATCGCCAGTTCCGGAGCCCGCCCAATACAAATAGGCGCTCTCTATCACATCCATTGGATTTAGATTTAATGTAGCCGAGGAACTGGTTAGGATTGTACATGGAGGACTTGGAAGTCCAGGTATACTGTTGTTTTCTATTGTATTTAAAGTATTTCCTATAAAAATGAAATCATATCGCCCGTTGTATTGTTTGTATAGAGAAATATCCTGTCCATAAAATGAATAGGAAACCATATAAATTACAATAAAAAAGCAATCAGGTAGTTTTAATTTCACAACAGAAAGTCTTATATTGCCTAAAATTACTAATTTTATTTAAAAATGGATGAGTAATTTTAGAATTAAAAAGTATTTTGATAAGAATTATTTAAATAATCTACTAAAGTATTGAGAATGTTAGTTTGATTTAGGGATGAAGGGAGTGAATTCATAGTTTTTGTGGATGTATTTTTTATTAAAATCAATTAGCGGATTTTTTTCTAATATTATAGAATATAGATATTTCGGAGTATAAATTTAAATGAATGAGAATTGAATTTTATTAAAACTATAGCTAGAACGCCTTTATTTAAAATTACTTCATTAAATAGTATCAGTATTTTATTAAAAATAGGGATTGGATTAATTACTTCAAAAATTTTAGCCATTTTTATAGGACCAAGCGGTATGGCTTTATCGGGAAATTTAAGAAATTTCCTAACCTCTACAGAAAGTATTGCTACTCTTGGATTTCAAAATGGTATCGTAAAATATATTGTAAAAAATAAAGATAAAGAGGAAGAACTTAAGAAAATTATTTCCACGGTTTTTTTAAGTCTTATAACGGTAACATTACTCTCAAGCATTGTATTATTTTTTTTCTCCTCTTATTGGAATGATTATATTTTTGGCAATACTTTAGAATATGCCAGTATTTTTAAAATTCTTGCACTCGTTTTGCCCTGGTATGTAGTGACTGTTTTTTTATTGGCAATAATCAACGGATTGGGGAAATTTAAGAATGTAATTTACATTAATATTATAGGAAATAGTATAGGCTTGATTTTTTCTGTTTTTATGATTTGGCAGTTTAGAACTTTCGGAGCATTACTTTCCATTATTATTCCGCCTTCGTTATTATTTTTTGTGGCATTTTATTTCATCAATAAAGAGATTCATTTTATAAACAGTATTTCAACTCGTTTTTTTGATTTTCAGGTATTAAAAAATTTGTCATCTTATTCTTTGATGGCATTAGTATCTTCCGTTTTTGGACCATTAGTTTTTCTGGCCATCAGAAATAATATCATCGAAAAATTAGGTATAGAGTCCGCTGGATATTGGGAAGCCATTAGCAGAATATCGACCTACTATTTTATGTTTATTTCTTCGATTCTTACGGTTTATTTTTTTCCGAAATTGGCTTTTGCCACAACAAAAAAAGCGACTAAAAATGTATTTTTGAGTTATTATAAAGGAATTTTACCCCTTTTTATAGTTGGTATGGTAATCCTTTATTTTTTACGTTTTTTTATTGTGAAGTTACTTTTTACAAATGTTTTCCTTCCAGTTACGGGGTTGTTTTTTTGGCAACTTTTAGGGGACACATTTAAAGCGGCCTCACTTGTTTTGGGGTATCAATTTTTCGCAAAGAAGCTTACTATCGCTTTTATAATATCTGAAACAATTTCATTGGTGATTATGTTTTTTTTGAGTAACTATTTAATTGGGATTTATCAAATAGAAGGAGTTGTTATGGCTCATGCAATCAATTATTTTATCTATTTGATTGGATTGCTGTTTTATTTTAGGAAGAGTTTGCTTTAGTGAAATGCGGATCATCACATCTTAGTTAGAGCATTCTTTATTTAAAAAATGAATCCATAACAAAAAAAGCATCTCAACAAGAGATGCTTTAAATTTCTAGGGTTGTAGCTAATTTTACAGTGCCGTAATAATAAATTCACTGCGTCTGTTGGCTTGATGTTCTTCTTCGGTACACTTAACGTTATCGGCACATTTATTCACTAATTGTGTTTCTCCATAACCTTTTCCGGTTAATCTGTTGGCGTTAATACCATTTTTAATCAACCATGCCATCGTAGATTTTGCTCTTCTGTCAGACAGTCTTTCGTTGTATTTGAATGTTTGGCGGCTATCTGTATGGGAGCGAATATCGATTTTCATGGTTGGATTTTGGGTCATTACGTCTAATATTTTCTCTAATTCTAGAGCGGCATCTAGTCTGATATTCCATTTGTCTAAATCAAAATAGATAATTTTAATCCCAAATGTTTTGGCTAAATCATCACTAACAGTAACGGGTTTTACTTTTTTCTCTAATTGAATAGGAAAATCGGTTTTACCAGTATTTTTAGAAATAGTGATTTTTTGTTCTTTAGTTTCATACAATTCTTTTTCGGCTCTAATAAAATAGGATTTTCCGCATTCTACGTCAAAAGTATAAAACCCTTTATCATCCGATTGAACTTCCATGATTTTATTGAATTTATCATCAAATAACGTCACTTTGGTATCAGCCAGAATTTCACTGGTTTCTAAATCGGTTACAATTCCAGATAATACTTGTTCGCAGATTAATTTTTTGGTTTCCAGAAATTTATAAATATCATCGTATCCTTTTCCTCCAGTTCTATTTGAAGATAGAAATCCGGTTCTAGTTTTAGTGTCAATTAAATAGGCGAAATCATCTTGAGGAGAGTTTGCTGGTGCGCCAATATTTATGGGTTCGTTAAATGTTCCATCAGCATTTATTCTTGACATGAAAATATCCAAACCTCCAAGACCTGGATGCCCATCTGTAGCAAAGTACAATTCGTTTTCATCAGTGATTATTGGAAAAGATTCTTTTCCTTCAGTATTTATTTTTGACCCTAAATTCTCTGGAATCCCAAAACTTCCATCTTCATTAATTGCTACTTTCCATAAGTCTGATTGCCCATGGGTTCCAGGCATATCAGAAGCAAAATACATTGTTTTTTCATCAGAACTTAGGGTAGGGTGGGCAACACTATAACTATCACTATTAAAGGGCAATTCTGTAGCTTTTACCCATTGGCTGTCAATTACAGTGGCTTTGTAAATTTTAAGTAATGTAATTCGATTAGCATCTTTTCCTGTTTTGCCATTATTGAAATTATTTCTGGTAAAATACATAGTTTTCCCATCTTTAGTGAAAACCGGAGTGGCTTCGTGAAATATTGAGTTCACCTTTTTAGCAAATTTTACTGGGGAAGCGAGACTTTTTCCTGAAGTGGTATCGACAGAAATTATATTAGCAGAATACATAGTGGTAAAATACTGGTTGTTCCATTTGTGTTTTCTTTTTGCAAAATTCCCAGTGTCTCTTGAAGAAGTAAAAACTAACGTATTGCCAGAAAATGCACTTCCGTAATCAGAATATTCAGAGTTGATACCAGCATCTTCAATGTTGTATCTTCCAGAATTAGCCTTAATGATATCTAGGTAATTTTGTTTGTCATTAAAGATTTTGCCTCTTGTATCCTCACTTGATTTTTTATTGAAAAGTATCATCATTTCATCTGCTTTGGCATATTGGCCAATCGATTTTAAAGATTGGGAATATCGATAGTAGTATTCGGGAGCTACTTCTTCGTTCATCGCAAATAATTCTCCATACCATTTTGCCGATTTTTCTAAATTGGCATTAAAATAATAAGCGTTTCCTAATTTTTGGAACAAATCTGCCGATTTGTATCCTTTATCAGCTACTCGCTCATAGGTTTTTGTAGCATCAACATAGGCATACTTTTCGTATTCTTTATTTCCTTTTTTAACAATTTTTTTTTGAGCATAACTAGCAGTAGCTAAAATACTTAAAAATGTTATATAAATGATTGTTTTATTTTTCATGATGTTGCAGTTTTAGAAGAATCGTGGGGAAATGATTTTGTTAAAATTGTTGAATAGTTCATAACGCAGAAATATCTCGTGTGAACCAGAATTATAATGTCTCAATTTTGTGGTTTCCATATCATATCCATAACCAATGAATAGACCATCATTTACTTGAAAACCAGCCATCGCACTTATGGCAGAATCCCAGCGGTAGGCTGCGCCGAGGACAAATTTTTCATTGAACATAAAGTTTGCCGAAAGATCTACTTGAAGTGGAGCTCCTTGAACCAATTTTGTTATTACTGAGGGTTTGAATTTTATGTCACTACTTAAATCAAAAACATACCCTGCAATTAAATAATAACTAATTTTTTCTTTAAAGATAGCCACATCATTATTGTTGTAACGTTTTGATTCGATAAAATTAGGTACAGAAATTCCGATGTAACTTTTATCGGAATGTAAGTAAACACCAGCTCCAATATTTGGCGAAAATTTATTTAAATTTTGAAATTGAGGATCACCTTGTTCAGCTGGATTTAATTTGGATACATCTAAATTAAAAAAGTTACCCGTAGCTTTCACTCCAAATGATAATTTATAGGCTTCAGAGGTTTGGATAGTATAAGATACATCTGCAGATATTACGTTTTCAACTGTAGGTCCAATTCTATCATTTACAAAAGAAATACCTATTCCTAAATTGCTATCATTTATGGGAGTGTTTAATGATAAGGCATTAGTAACTGGAGCCCCGTCTAATCCCACCCATTGAGTACGGTGTAGTCCAAATATGCTCATAACTCCTCTCGATCCAGCATAAGCAGGGTTGACATTGATTGTGTTGTACATGTATTGTGTATATTGTGCATCTTGTTGTGCATGACATACTACTGCTGTAAACATCAAAACGAAAATTAATATTTTTGATTTCATTAGATTTCAGTTTTAAACTGAAGGCAATAAACCTTCAAGTGTTAGATTTGAGTTCGGTTATCTTGTTAGGTATAAATATCCTTCTTTATGTTCTTCAACGCCTTTATTAGCATCAAAATATTTAATAATATAGAAGTAGGTTCCAGCTGGCAATTCAGACGACTTGTCAATAGTTACTCTTCCTTCAGAAAAACCTCTGAAGACCTTAGTACTATTATCATATTGTTCGGTTTCGAATACTAAAATTCCCCAACGGTTGTAAATTGTTACTGTGTTTGTTGGGAAACACGCTATTTGATCAATGTTTTCAATTATAAATAATTCATTGATATTATCATTGTTTGGAGAGAAAGCATTATGAACCAAAAATGAACAGGCGGGTTCAACAACACAATCATTATCAACAGTCATGACAACGGCAACAGTTTTAGAACAATTTCCAACTTCAACAACATATTTTAATGTGTAATCTCCCACTTCAATTCCGTTGGGAATATACTGATTATTTTTTATTGAATTTTGATTTATTTCATCAGACCAAGTTCCGCCTGTAGGAGTACCTTGAGGCAATAATTCGGTAAGATTTATTTTTAAGTCAACATCACTATTACATTTTACATAACCAGGAGTACCTTGAGTTGTATCATTTGATGAAGAAACTATTACCTTTTGTATTGCCGTGGATGTATTTCCATTTCCATCATTAAAAGTCCAAATGATACTATGTGTTCCTTCAAGATTGTATGTCAACGGATCATTTGTTGTTGCTGTTATAGTTCCAGAGCAATTATCTGTAGTTGTTGGAGTAGGTGCCGTAGCCGAACATAGACCAGTAACATCAGCTAATTCGGGAATAATCGGAGCGATGGTATCGTCTATTATTACTGTCTGATTTGCAGAAAAATTATTGCCATTACCGTCATTAAAAGTCCAATGAATGATAAATGTACCTTGGGAAGTATAGGTTAATGGGTCAGAAGTTGTTCCTATAACATTACCAACACAACCATCTATTGCAATTGGAGCTATAATTGTAGCGGAACATTGTTCTGTTATAGTCGATAATATTGGGGCAATCGGAGCGGTTTTATCTTCAACATTAATAGTTTGTGTTGTAGTTGATATATTTCCACAAGTGTCGATTGCCGTCCAAGTTCTTACTACTGAAAAGGTACTTGAATTAGCTCCAAGAGTTTTCACATCTGCGAAGGTTAATGTGAAACCACCACCACAATTATCAATAGCAGAAGCTTGTGTGAATTCGGGTTTTGCAGGACAAGAAATCGTTATCGGTGCTGGTAATTCTGCAAATACGGGAGCCATAGTATCAATTACATTAATAGTCTGAACAGTAGATGAAGTATTACCGCAAGCATCACTAAAGATCCAAGTTCTAGTTATAATGAACGAATTTGGACAATTTCCCGGAGTGATGGCATCTTCACCTTGAACAGTGATTTGATCTTCACAGTTATCAGTTGCTGTAAGAGAATTTGCCGGAGGTACCTCAGAAGGACAAGTTACCGTAAGGTTAGCTGGAGCAACTGGAGCAACTGGAGCAACATTATCAATTACGTTAATAATTTGAGTAGTTGAAGATGAGTTATTGCAAGCATCAGTGAAAGTCCAAGTTCTGGTTATGATGAACGAGTTAGGACAATTTCCTGGCGCAATAGCATCCAATCCTTGAGCTGTGATAGTACCATTACAGTTGTCAGTTGCGGTGAGAGAACCTGCAGGAGGAACTTCGCCGGCACAAGCCACTGTTAGATTGATAGGAGCATCAGGAGCTAATGGGGCAGTACTATCTTTTACATTAAAAGTGGCCGATGTATTTGATGTATTTCCACAAGCATCTTTTGCAGTAAATTGTACGGTTACTGCGGCAGAACAATCATTAGAAAGAATATCAAAGTTATTAGACCAAGTTACATTAGAACAGGTATCAGTTGCAGTCGCGCCACCATTAGAAGCTAACCAATCAGTCATGGCAGTTTCATTCCCCAAGCCATCACACTCAACAGTAATATTTGAAGCTTGGGCTGTAATTACGGGAGCCGTTATGTCTTGAACGTTTATAGTTTGCGAAGCAGTAGACGAATTGTTACACCCATCTTTAGCCGTCCAAGTTCTGGTAACAGAATAAGAACCAGCGCAAGCTCCATCGGTTTTTACGTCTTCAAAAGTCAATTCAAAAGCCGAATTACACTCATCCGTTGCAGATGCCTGAGCAAACACGGGCATTGCAGGACAATTGATTGTTGAAACATCAGGCAAAGCAGCAATTACGGGAGCCGTTATATCTTGAACGTTTATAGTTTGCGAAGCAGTAGACGAATTGTTGCAAGAGTCTTTAGCGATCCAAGTTCTGGTTACAGAATAAGAACCAGCGCAAGCTCCATCGGTTTTTACGTCTTCGAAAGTCAATTCAAAAGCCGAATTACACTCATCCGTTGCAGATGCCTGAGCAAACACGGGCATTGCAGGACAATTGATTGTTGAAACATCAGGCAAAGCAGCAATTACGGGAGCCGTTATATCTTGAACGTTTATAGTTTGCGAAGCAGTAGACGAATTGTTGCAAGAGTCTTTAGCGATCCAAGTTCTGGTTACAGAATAAGAACCAGCGCAAGCCCCATCGGTTTTTACGTCTTCGAAAGTCAATTCAAAAGCCGAATTACACTCATCTGTTGCTGATGCCTGAGCAAACAGAGGTATTGCAGGACAATTGATTGTTGAAACATCAGGTAAAGCAGCAATTATGGGAGCCGTTATATCTTGAACGTTTATAGTTTGCGAAGCAGTAGACGAATTGTTGCAAGAGTCTTTAGCGATCCAAGTTCTGGTTACAGAATAAGAACCAGCGCAAGC
>NZ_QCZI01000003.1 GCF_003097635.1 Flavobacterium psychrotolerans | reverse complement strand
TACTGCGGCTCAAGAAGAAAGGCTATCAATCGATGTTGGAAATTTACATGGAACTCAACCCATCACTTTGCGAACCGCCGTATACGAGACCCGTACGTACGGTGGTGTGAGAGGCGCAGTCCGTCAGTTTCTGGCGGACCCGTCTACTCGATTTTTTAAGCATCTTACGGAGAATCCATAGTTTTTATACCCTGTGGTAATAATAGTGCTGGGGCAACAACTTAGAAGAAAAATATAATATGGATAATTATTTGAAGGGTTAGATGTAGTACTCCACCAAACACCATACTCATTAATATCGTGAAATATAATTGATGTTTCACTTTGATTTATACTAATCCTACCTCCTGGAATTCCTGTAAATCCACTTTCATTGTTTCCTCCTGATTTAGACCAGTGAGACACTCCTTCTTCTTTCATTTTATTCCCAGCTTCAAAACCTCCCAAGTAGCTGTCTAATCCAACCCAATCTGTTTGACTTGGAATACTCCAATTTTTGGGAGCGAGACCTCTAGGGTCATTTACTGCATACCAATTGTATAATTTTCCGTAAACTGTCCCATTTTGTGTGTCATTATTATAATAACACCAAGCTCCTGTTGTGAGATTTGACCATTGTTTTAAGTCGGTAACTTGCGGAATAATATCTCCATTTCTATAATGAGAAGTATTTAAATTTTGTTTTGTCCATTCTTGAGTACCAATAATTACTGTATTATAAAAAGTTCCTTCAATATCAGTTACTCCATTTCCCAATGTTTGCGAATTTATACTCAAGTATGTTATCAAAAATAATATTAACCCGTTGGGTGTAATTCAAAATTGTTTAATTTTTAGCCACATAGAAACATAGATTTTATGAATTTTGAAAGGCGTTTCACTTTATTTGAGTAAAACATAGCCATGTGAACCCAAGTATTGGGCTATCCAACTCTTTTTTCTATGTCTCTATGTGGTTCAATTTTTTATTTATTCTATAATTTAAATTTTCATCAATTACACCCAACGGGTTAATATTATAAATAAATGCTTCATTTTTTAGCGTTTTAGAAATGAAATATTAGTATTGTGAAATAGGTATATTAGTAAAGACTCCATTTGTAACATTTATTCTAGTACTTGTTGAGAACAAGTATCTTAGGTTGTTAAATGAAAACTCTCCACTCATTTTACTTCCATCAAATGAAGTTATTTTCAGTTGACCTGTTGAGGCTAGATCGTTTGCATACAAACTAATTGTATTCGATAGTCCTTCTGGTCTTGAAAAAGTAACGTTTAGAATATTTGCTGAACTTAATTGAAATACTTGATTTGCCTCAATATTTTCAGTTTTAATATTAAAGCCACCAAGATCTGTATATCCATTTGGAGCTCCAATCACCTTATTATAAAATATAGAAATAACGTAATAATGAGTTCCATCATCTTTAGTTTTTTTTTTCCAATTTAAAGACACAGCTCCTTCTCCTTTATATTCCACGTCGTCTATCTTCATTGAAAGAGTTGGATTGTTTGGTGGTGGGGTAACTGGATTTGGATCATTGTTATTACTACAATTCACCATTAATTGTGATATAATAACCAGAAGAATAAAATTAATTTTTTTCATTTTATTAAATATTTATTTGTTAATGTTTTACAAATATAAATAAAAACCTTTAAATAAAGGGGCTTATTTTAAAGGTTAATTAAATAAAGGCTTTATCCTAATATTGAATGATATATATTCAATATGGTCAAAGAGAAAAAAGAGAAATCAAAAGAGGTTTTGCTTCTGGCTGAAAGAATAAAAAGCCTACGAAAACAGGCTGGTTATACAAGCTATGAGATTTTTGCTTATGACAATAACATAACTAGAAGTCAGTGGGGAAGATATGAAAAAGGGGAAGATATTAGATTTACAAGTCTTGTAAGAATTTGCAAAATTTTTAAAATTTCACTGGAGGATTTCTTTTCAGAAGGGTTTGATACTTCTAAGGTTTTAGATTAAAAGTTTGCTCCACATCCAAATTGGTGCAAAGGAAAGTTCTTTAAGGTTGAGGATTGCAGCATTCAAAATCCATTATTCAATATTCAACCTTTTTTCTAATTTATAAATAAAAACGAATGTTGAAATTTTAAACTTATTCCTTTGCTTTTTAACCCAAAAACATTTTATAGGCTCAATATTTAGATTCAAATCGAAAAATTAGGCTTAATTTTACGATTTGAATCTGAATATTATTCGCATTTCAATTATTTTTTACCATTCTAAAGTAGTTTGATTTGGCACTATAAGTCTAATTACAAATTACAGTTTTAGATTAAAAGTTTGCTCCACATCCCAATTGGCGCGAACATCAATTTCTTTGGGGAAATAAATTACTTCCTCGGCTTGACGTTTTTCTAGATAATTACCAGAATCCCAAACCTTGTTTTTGTTCTCATCATAGATAACTCTTAGCGTAAACAAGTCCGGTTCCAGCAGGTTAAAATCAATTGCTGTGTTGGATTCCGAATACTCAGATGCAATTACAGTTCCTTTTGCATTAGTAAGTTCTACAATAACAGGAAATTGTTTCACATTCTCCAGTTTTACCCGCAGGTTTCCATAATCAGAAGTGTTAATGGTGTTGAAAACAAAAGTCAGGGAATCATTTTTCCGTTCCATAAAATCAATCAAAGCACCCGGCAAAAGTTTTATTTTGTATTTTTCTAGCGGTTCCTTCTTGAAAATAAATTTAAGTTCCTGTTTCCATTCGTCATATTCCGTTTTAAATTCCACAGCGACAGAGTCTTTGTTGGTCAGCTGCATTTTCGTGTTATCGAAATGTACTAAAGGAATGCTGCTTTTTAATGTTAAATTTTCTCGGAGCGGCACAATTTTATTTTGTTTCGGACTGATGCTCAAAGTGTCATTTTTCTGATTTTTGATGCGCGAAACAAAATCTTGCGCGTATTTATCTTTGGTTACTGCAATATGCAACGAATCCAATTTTACGGGCTTGTACCATATCTGAACCGAATCCTTTTCAGGCACTTTGGTTATGATTACGGGAATGGTCTCGTTTTTATTTTTTAACGTAATTTTCAAGTTTTTTGGATTTCCCTCATAGCCCATCGTCAATCTGTTTCCTGAAGATTGGCTTGGCCTAAATGCCTTAAACGGACTGACTTCTTTAAATAATTTCACCTCAAAAATAGTGTCGTTGGGAATGGTAATGTACGCTTTGTGAAAACCAATTTTCTCTCTTTTTGAATTGAATTTATTGTTGTTGTTTTCATCTTTTAAGGCCACAAGAAGGTATTTTCCGGCTTTTAGATTTTCCAGCTTAAATGTTTTGGCACTGTCTAAAGTGTTGGTAATGTAACGAGGATTGTCTTTATAAACTACCGAATCTTTAAACTTGGCATTCACTTCATAAAGCATGACCGATACAAATTTATCCGCTTTTTTATCGTGGGCATCTTTTATAGTTCCGCTTAGTGCTAAAGAATCAATGTAAGTACCCGTTGAGAAAATGTATTTTAATTGGCTCAGGGGATTCCCTTCGTTATTGTCTTCAATACTTTGGCCAAAATTAAGGCTATAGGTTGTATTTGCTTGTAACGAATCATTGAATTTTATAGTAATGGTTTTACTCGCTGTTTGCGGTGAAATTTCGGGAGCTTTTGCCATAGGAGGCGAAATAATCAATTGTTTGCTGACGTCTTTTAGTTTTACGTATTCGTCAAAATTGAGCTTAATAGTATTCCCTTTAAAGTTCGTGCTGTAATTGGCCGGGAAACTCATCTTGAGAACCGGAGCAATCGTATCTTTCAGGCCGCCATCAATGGTTCCTCTTTTGGCACAACTCAGAACAGCCAATGTGAGTAAAAACAGGATGTATTTGTAATTGTTTTTCAACATAATGAATCAAAAATTAGAGGCCACAAAATAACAATTATATTTTATGGAATCGAAATCTTTTACGTTATTATTAGGAGCTTTTTCCCGCTATTCACTATCTCCAAGCCAAAAACGCGGGATGTCGCTACAAACGCAGTTAACAGAACTCCTATGGTCGTCAAAATTAAGCCAAGTAATCAAAGTTAAAACATACTAACTTTCATAAGAATATCTTACTTTTGAATCAAAATGTAACCTCTTAATTTACTTGAAAAAAACAGTCGTTTCCCTAATATTAATGCTTTTGCTTACTGCTTGCAAGGAACAGAAAACGCCTGCAATAGCATTTTATTATTGGAAAACAATTTTCAGCCTTACATCATCTGAGAAAAATACTTTAAAAGAAAATAAAGTCAAAAAACTATATCTTCGGTATTTCGATATCGATTTAAGTTCAAAATCAGAACAACCCTACCCTCAATCTCCTATATGTTTTAAAGAAAAATCTATTGATTTTACAATAGTTCCGGTAATTTACATTAAAAATAAAGTGCTACTTTCTAAAAGCATCAACGTTGAAAATTTGGCTAAAAAAACCAATGATTTTATTCAACAAATCAATACGAAAAATCAGCTTTCCTGTCGGGAAATTCAAATAGATTGCGATTGGACTTTGACTAGTAAAGATAATTACTTGAAATTTATAACATGTTTTAAGAAAATATCGGGCAAAAAACTTTCGGCAACAATTAGATTACATCAGATAAAATATTTCAAAAAAACTGCAATTCCTAATGTAGATAAAGGGGTTCTTATGTATTACAACATGGGAAAAATTGCGCCAGATTCGCTCAATTCTATTTACGATGAAAGTATTGCGGATAGGTATTTAAAAAGCATTAAAAAATATCCTCTGTCACTTAATATTGCTCTGCCAATTTACTCTTGGGCAATTCATATTCGAGAGAACAAAGTAATAGGTTTAAAAAGTAAAATAGCTATTTCAAATCTCAAGAGAGACTCTAATTTTGTCGGAATAACACAGAATAGTTTCCGAGTTAAAAACAACAACTATAAGAATGGTACTTTTTATAAAGCCAATGATTTATTAAAAATAGAATCGGTTTCGAACATTGATTTGCTTGAAATGGCTGAAGATTTACATGAAAATATAGCCAATATTCCAGATGAAATTATTTTTTACGATTTAGACGAACTCAATACAGAACAATATGAAAAAGACATTTTTACACAAGTTATTAATAGGTTTTAGTGCAATTGCGATTTTTGTTTACGGGGCCATTTATGCTTGTGCAGGAGGGGACGATTGGGGAATTGAATTTGATACTAATTTTACTCCTGAAACTTTTGTCGATAAATCATACACCCCATTATTTCTTTCGACTGATTTGTTTTTTTATGGGATAGGATTTGATGATATTCATAATTCTAGATTTAATGACGAAATTGTTCAAGATTGGTCAGATTTTCTAAAAGGAAAAATGGATGATAAAACGGTAAAATTTTTTCTTATAGATTCTAGAGCTGTTGATGTTGCAAAATTGCAGAGTTTCTATATTTCTCAAAAAAACAATCCTATTTCCGATAAATGGTCTAAAAAAATAGATTTGAATGATCGAAAAATAAGCAGTTTTATCACCTTTTTAGCCCTTTCAAAACAAATTGAAACCGCCTCTGTTGGTGACGCTAATAATTGGTCGTATGAACCCGTTGCACAAAAAAAGTTTAATGACATAAAGCTTATAAAAGCAATAGAAAAAAGATACAATACCGTTTCGGATGCGTTTTTAAAAAACCGCTATTGGTTTCAAACTGTAAAGGCTTATTTTTATAGTGGCGATAAGCAAAGCACAATTTCCTTTTTTCAAAAAACCGAAAATACAGTTCTAAAAAATACACTTTATTATCGTGCTTTGGCATATATAGCAGGGATAAATTTTAAAAATAAAAATTATGCTTTGTCTAATTATCAGTACAGTCAAGTTTTTGATAAATGCCCTGCAATGCGCGTTGTTGCAGCATATTGCTTTCGACCACAAGAAAATTTAGATTGGAATCAATCTTTAGCAATGGCAAAAAGCAATGAAGAAAAAGCAGCACTTTGGGCAATACAAGGGTATTATGGAGATGAACAAAAAGCCATTGAAAAAATTTATGAATTGCAGCCCAAAAGCGAACATTTAGATTATTTGCTGACAAGATTGGTAAATAATCAAGAGAAAAAATTAAACGAATACAATCCAGATCAAAAGACGATTGATAAGTTTAAAAAATCAAATGATAGTTTGTCAATAATAAACAATGCTCTTGTTAACAGAATTGCTTTGGCAGAAAACACGTCAAAACCTCATTTGTGGGATATTGCCGCTGGATATTTAGAAACACTCGGCGGAAATTATCTTCAAGCCGACAAGTATTTTGATAAAGCAGAAGCCAAAATGCCTAAAACACCTTTAGCTATTAATCAATTGCGATTGCTTCAATTTGTTAATAATTTAAGCAAAATAAAAAATATAAATTCTGAAAATCAGAAGACGATTCTGCAAGATTTGCAATGGCTGTATGAAGAATTGCCTAAACAAGAACTTTCAAATTTTCGTTATCAGAATGCTTCTAATTGGAGTAAAATTTATTTGTCAAATTTGTATAAATCCCAAAACAACAATGTCATGGCAGAGTTGTTCGTGAGAAATTCTAATTTTTACGACAATGAAAATGATTTGCATGCAATGAAAACTTTTTTAGCAAAAGAGAATAAAACGGTTTTAGAAAAAATTGCTCAAAAAATTTATAATGTTACTTTGTTTGATATCAATGAATATCAATCGGTAGCCGCTGCTTTCCAAAATAAAATTCCCGATGCCATTGCTTACATGCAACAAACAGATAGATTACAGCTTGAAAAATTTCAAGGAAATCCTTTTAACGGAAATGTAAAAGATTGCCACGACTGCGATTTTGTAGCTTATCAAAAAAGAAAATATTCTCAAATAGAATTTTTAACAACAGTTAAAGAAATGCAAGATAAAGTTACTAAAAACAAGGATGTTTATACTAATTGTATCTTGTTAGCAAATGCTTTTTACAACATTACTTATTTTGGCAACGCTAGAATATTTTATGAAGGAAATATTATAGGTGCTGGTTCGAGTCCTTATGGTTTTAAGAATAAAACTAGAGAAATGATTACCAATTGTTCAATTCCTAAAATGTATTATGAAAAAGCATTTGAAGCTGCAATAACGGATGAGCAAAAAGCAAAATGTCAGTTTATGTTAGCAAAATGCGGACGTAACGAATATTACAACCAACAATATGATCCAAAAAAAGACAGTTGGGAAAATGAAACAGCTGTCGAAAATTCTAAGGTTAATTTTTTAGCATGGAATGGCTTCAAAAATTTAAAAAACAACTATTCAAAAACAAAATTTTACCAAGAAGTAATTGCAGAATGCGGGTATTTTAAAACCTACGTTTCTAAAGCAAAAAAATAACTCAAGAATGCGACATCGCCATGCAAACAATGCTGATTTTCGCCCCCGGAATTTTCAGCAAAGCCCTGCCACAGGCTTCTAGCGTGGATCCTGTGGTCAAGACATCGTCAATTAAGAGAAAATGTTTGTTGTGGTCTTTATCGGTAAATTCGACCTCAAAAATATTTCCTACAACTTCGGTACGTTTTAAAAGATTTTTTTTTACTTGGGTTTTAGAATAGATATTCCTTCGTAAAATTGAGGTGTCGTAGGTGATGTTTAAATTATCGGACAAGGCCAAGCCAAAAGTAGTCACCTGATTATACCCTCTTTCCTTCAGTCGTTTTTTATGAAGAGGAACAGGAATAATGGCGTCAAAAGTACTTGTGACGGGCAATCTCTTCAAATCTTCGGCATGCCAATCGCCCAGAATGGTGCCAATTTCCTCGTGACCCCGATATTTTAAACTGTGAATCATTTCCTGAACAATGCCTTTTTTGTGATAATAAACCAATGTTGAAGTGAATTCGACGGGGATTTTCCCGTAAAATTTCTTGAAAGCTTCGTTTTCTGGGTTCAAATGATGATTGGTAAGCGGAATTTCATGTCGGCAAACGGTACAAATCACCTTTTCATTAGACAATAAAAAGGTGTTGCAACCCACACAAACCTTAGGGAAAAGCACATTTATCAGGTTTTCGAACATTGAATACAAATATTTGTTCATAAAAATAAGAAAATCGTTGAATACAATCGTGATTTAAATACACTTTTTATATTTTTGCACCACTATGGCAAAACAAGACGATTTATTTAAGAATGTGGTTTCGCACGCAAAGGAGTACGGATTTATTTTTCCGTCAAGCGAAATTTACGATGGTTTGAGCGCAGTGTATGATTATGCTCAAAATGGGGTAGAACTAAAGAAAAATATCAGAGAATATTGGTGGAAATCAATGGTGCAAATGCACGAAAATATTGTGGGCCTTGATGCTGCAATATTGATGCATCCAACCACTTGGAAGGCTTCGGGTCACGTGGATGCCTTCAACGACCCATTAATTGATAACAAAGATTCTAAAAAAAGATACCGAGCGGATGTTTTAATTGAGGATTATGCCGAAAAATTAAACCAGAAAGCGGAAAAAGAAATCGAAAAAGCCGCCGTGCGCTTTGGGGAAGCCTTCAATCGGGAAGAATTTATCACTACGAATACACGTGTGGTAGAATATCTTTCAAAAAAGAATGAAATTCTGGCGAGAATGGCCAAATCCCTTGGCGATGAAAACCTAGAAGATGTAAAAGCCTTAATCGAAGAATTAGAAATTGCATGTCCTGAATCGGGCTCTAGAAACTGGACGGAGGTAAAGCAATTCAACTTGATGTTCGGGACTAAATTAGGTGCTTCTGCCGATTCTGCAATGGATTTATACCTTCGTCCTGAAACGGCTCAAGGGATATTTGTCAATTTCTTAAACGTGCAAAAATCAGGCAGAATGAAAATTCCGTTTGGAATTGCACAAACCGGAAAAGCTTTTCGTAATGAAATTGTGGCGCGTCAATTCATTTTCCGTATGCGTGAATTTGAACAAATGGAAATGCAATTTTTTGTAAAGCCAGGTGAAGAAATGAAATGGTACGAATATTGGAAAAACACCCGTTTAAACTGGCATTTATCACTTGGTTTAGGAAGAGAAAATTATCGTTTTCACGATCATGAAAAATTAGCTCATTATGCCAATGCCGCTGCCGATATCGAGTTTAATTTCCCATTCGGATTCAAAGAATTGGAAGGGATTCACTCTAGAACCGATTTCGATTTGAAAGCGCACGAAAAGTTTTCAGGCAAAAAAATGCAGTATTTCGACACAGAAACCAATGCCAATTACACGCCTTATGTGGTAGAAACTTCCGTAGGATTAGACAGAATGTTCTTGTCAGTTTTTGCAACGTCATTAAAAGAAGAGGCTTTAGAGGATGGATCAACCAGAACCGTTTTGCAATTGCCTTCGGTTTTAGCGCCAACAAAAGCGGCGGTTTTACCATTGGTAAAAAAAGACGGTTTGCCGGATGTGGCTCGAAAAATCATCGAAGAATTGAAATGGGATTTCAATGTGGCGTATGACGAAAAAGATGCTGTTGGTCGTCGTTACAGAAGACAAGACGCATTGGGTACTCCATTTTGCATTACTGTGGATCATCAGACTTTAGAAGACGAAACGGTTACCATTCGCCATAGAGATTCGATGAAACAGGATCGCGTGAATATCACAGACTTGAAATCGATTATAGAAAACGAGGTTTCCATGAAAAACTGGCTGATGAAAGCGAAGATTTAATTCGTTTATATTCTTTTATATCAAAAATGCTTCTCGGATTGAGAAGCATTTTTTTGTTTTATTAAAACCGATACCCAATATTCAAATCTCCCCTGAAAACGGCATCTGGCGCAACAGTTGAATTGCCAAGGGTTCTTCCTACGCCAACTAATATTTCAAATACAAAGCCAGAGTTGTTCACCCATTTTTTTCCCAAAGACAAACCCAATGCGGGAGCACTGAATTTTTTTCTGTCATTTTCAGTGTAAGGATAGATTTTGGCATACTTTCCGGAATAATATTTTGCAAACCCTTCCACAAAAAATCCTTGGGCACCATATTCCTTAGATTCTTGAAAATAGAAACGCGCAAATGGCGTTACTGAAAAATCCTCGGGATAACCGTTGTCTCTTTGTAGGTTAACCAATATCGAACTCCCAAAAGTGAAATCCTTGGAATAAATATATTCGTAAGTCCCTTCCAATATTGGTCCGGCCAAAAGTTTAATGCCTCCCACTTTTACCTCGTTTTTTTTGTCTGAAAGTGATTTTTCTTTTGGGATCTCTTTCTCTTGACTGTAAATAATAGAAAAGGATGACAAACAGAGTATAAGCAGTAATTTTTTCATGGAATAATAATTTATTCCAAATATAGGGAATCTACGTATAGCCTGCTTAAAAATCTTTATCCGTAAGGTTTTCATTTTCGCGCAAATAGATTTCCATTAAATTTAGGTTACCTTAACCGAAATTATTTTTACCGGACACGCTTTTACCGCCAGTTCACACGCTTCAATAATAGTATGGTCATAGGATTTTAAAGTAAAAAATCCCTTGGCATTTTGAGAATGAATCAATACCGATTTCCCGTCTTTTTTGGACATTTGAAACTGGAATGGCGCCATTTCCACACAATAATTACAGCCAATGCACTTGTCTCTTTGCAATGTTACAATAACCATTAGGCTTCCACTATTTTATATAATTTATCGGATAATCGAATACGGAACGGCAATTTAAACGTACAATTGTCGCCTTTTGTGGCTTTGTTAGCAACGGTGTCATTAATGTACATTTCTTCTATTACCATTTCTTGAGCGCCCGTGTTGGGTCCTGTTATTAGGATTTTATCCCCTGCTTTAATGTCGTAAGCTTCAATTTTAAATTCTCCGATACTGGCTTTTGGGAAATAATGCGTTCCTTTTCCAACATAGACTTTCTTTTGTGTAGCCATTGATCCTGAGACGTCGCTCCATTCGCCGAGTTCTTGACCTAAATAATACCCAGACCAAAATCCGCGATTGTAAACCGTATTTAAGGCTTCCATCCAAAGGCTTGTTTTTTCTTTAGAAAAAGTACCTTCATAATAGCTATCAATAGCTTCACGATAGGTTTTGATGACCGTTGCCACATATTCTGGAGCGCGACCGCGACCTTCAATTTTTAAGACTTGAACACCGGAATCAATCACTTGATCAAGAAAATCAATGGTACATAAATCTTTTGGAGACATGATATATTCATTGTCAAGTTCTAATTCGTAACCTGTTTCTTGGTCTATTACCGTATATTTTTTACGGCAATTTTGTTTGCAAGCTCCTCTATTTGCGGATGAATTATTAGAATGCAAACTCAAATAACATTTCCCCGAAACAGCCATGCATAAAGCTCCGTGACCAAAAATCTCAATTTCTACTAATTTGCCATTAGGTCCTTTAATTTGTTCTTTTTCTATTTGCTCCGTTATTTTTTTCACCTGACGCAAACTCAATTCCCGACTTAAAACCATCGTATCGGCAAACAAACTATAAAATTTTATGGTTTCGATGTTCGTAACATTCAATTGGGTAGAAATATGAACTTCAATGCCAATGCCTCTAGCCATTGAGATTACCGCTTGGTCGGAAGCTATTACTGCCGTAATGTTTGCTTCTTTGGCTTTGTTTAACAATGTTTTTACAACTGATAAATCGTGGTCGTAAATGATGGTGTTTAACGTTAAATAGCTTCGAACGTTTATGCTTTCGCAACGGCGAGCAATTTCTTGCAAATCGTCCATGGTAAAATTTACAGAAGCCCGGGCACGCATATTGAGTTGTTCTACCCCAAAATAAACTGAATCGGCACCATTGTCCAGTGCGGCTTGCAACGATTCAAAGTTTCCTGCGGGAGCCATTAATTCTATTTTATTAGTAAGAGTCATGGCTATTCTATGATTTTATATAATTTATCAGACAATCGAATTCGGAATGGGATTTTGAAAGTACACGTGTCTCCCGAAACGGCTTTTTTGGCAGCAATTTCATTCACAAACATATCTTCAATTACCATTTGTTGTTCTCCGGTTGTGGCACCTTTGATGAGTATGGTATCACCAATATTGATTTCATTTTCTTCAATCAGGAACTGACCAATATTCGCCTTTGGGAAAAAGTGAGTTCCTTTTCCGATATAGATTTTTTTAACTTTAGGTTCTTTCAGAACAATTTTTTTTGGCTCATCGTCTACAAAAATACTGTGGCTTTCCGAGTTGTTTTTGAAAGTCAAAACTTCCGATTTTCCTTTTTTGAATATTTTATTTCCGTTTTTAATTCCTCTTCTAACTGCTTTTTGCTCCTCCTCAGGGAGGTGAATTACTGACACGCATTCTGAAGAACAGCAGCCTTCCATTTTAGATTTGCACGATTCGCATTGAATAAAAAGCAAGTGGCAACCTTCATTTGCACAATTGGTGTGTACGTCGCAAGGAGCACCGCATTGATGGCATTGGGAAACGATATCGTCCGTGATTCTTTCGCCCAAGCGATGGTCAAACACAAAGTTTTTCCCAATGAATTTACTTTCTAAACCTTCGGCTTTTACTTGGCGTGTATATTCTATGATTCCGCCTTCTAATTGATAGACATTCTCGAAACCTTTGTGTTTAAAATAAGCACTGGCTTTTTCGCATCGAATACCGCCCGTGCAATACATCAATAATTTTTTATCCTGTTTATGTTCTGAAAGTTGTTCTTCTATGATTGGCAAACTTTCGCGAAAAGTATCTACATCGGGTTTTATAGCGTTGGTAAAATGTCCGATTTCTGATTCATAATGATTTCTCATATCCACAACAATTGTGTTGGGGTCTTCTAGTAAATCATTGAATTCCTTGGCTTTGAGGTGAATTCCGATATTGGTTACATCAAAAGTTTCGTCTTGTAAACCATCGGCAACAATTTTGTCACGAACTTTTATGGTGAGTTTTAAGAAGGAATGATCGTCGTGTTCTACGGCAACATTTAGGCGGATACCTTTCATAAAATCATACGCTTCAATAGTGTCTTTAAAAGCATAAAAACTATCGGCAGGAAGCGATAATTGAGCATTAATTCCTTCTTGGGCAACGTAAATTCGCCCAAGAACCCCGAGCGGATTCCAAGCCAGAAATAATTCGTTTCTAAATTGTGTGGGATTTGGTAATTGCGCATAAGCATAGAAAGACAACGTAAGTCGTTGTTTCCCTGCGTCATCAATCATGATGGCTCTTTCTTCTGCGCTTAAAGTGTTGTACAGTTGCATGCTATAAACGTTTAAGTTGAGAAATTTATTTGTTCTTTTTAAGAATCTGGTGCAAAAGTAAGGATAAATTTGGAAACAGAACAATCTTGTAAATCTTAAAGCCTAGCCCTGATGGAAGTGGCATCCCACGCTTTTTTGCGTGGATATAACAAACAGCAGGAATCAGCTCCAAATAGAATAGTTAATTTTTTATTTTTCCATATAATAAAAACCTTCTTGTTTTATTTGCTGTTTAGATGTAAATCCTTAACTTTAAGGTATGTAAGATTTTTTTAGTTGACATAAGTTGAATTTAATACTGTAAAGTCATGAAAATTTCTTTTGAAACGAAAATATTTTTGGGGTTTATTATTAATTTATTGGTTGTCATTGCCTCGGGTTGGATTTTTATTTCACTACTTGACAGTCAAAATGATCAAAAGTTAAATTCAAAATTGAATTGGATAGAGCTCTCTATGTTTGGGCTTTCCATCGTTTTGTTATTTATCGTTTATTTTATCATTCGTTCGCAATTGCGAGCCAAAAATATTTCCCAAAACTTGCTTTCTGAAAATAAACGACTGCTCCAATCTATTATTGACAATACCTCAAACCCAATCTTCATCAAAGAAATAAATGGGGAATATTTACTGATAAATAAAAAATATGAGTCTTTGTTTCATATATCTAATGAAGAAATAATTGGAAAAACGGATCATGATTTTCTGCCAAAAGAAATTGCAGACGCTTACCGGGATTCGGATCTTGAAGTGGTAAAAGCATTGAAAGAATTAAAAACCGAAGAAATTATCCAAGAGTCTGACGGCTCACATACTTATATTGCAGTTAAATTTCCTTTGTATGACTTTGAAGGCAGAATTTATGCCATTGGTGGTATTTCCACAGACATCACCGAAAGGAAAAAACTGGAAGAATCACTGGTGGGAATTAGCAGACTCTTTAAGATGTCCTTGGATATTATGGTTATTGCTTCCGGGGATCGGTTTATAAAGGTTAACCCATCGATGAGTAAAATATTGGGTTATACCGAAGAAGAATTATTAAGCCAGCCTTTTTTTAGTTTCATTTATCCAGATGATTATGAAATAACCAAAAAAGAAGTTGCTAAACTTCAGATGGGAGCCATAACGATCCAATTTGAAATCAGGTGGGTGTGTAAAGACAAGTCTATTAAATGGCTTTCATGGTCTTCTGCCGCCGATATTTCAACAGGATTTCTATACGGAGTCGCCCGCGATGTTACGGAACAAAAGGAAATTCAAAAAACGTTGGCTGTTGCAGAGAAATTTTTTGCCATGTCCAATGATTTGTTCGGGGTTATTAAACTGGGATATTTTTCAAAAATAAATCCTGCTTTCACTAGAATTTTGGGTTATAAGCAAGAGGAAATAAATGACAAGACATTGATGTCATTTGCGCATCCTGATGAAATTCATATTTTTTCGGACACGGTAAAAAAATTACAAGAGGGAGAAACAGTTGTCAATTATAGAGCTCGGGCGCATTGTAAAGACGGGTCATATAAATGGCTGGATTGGACAAACACTATTGATATTCCAACAGGAATTGTGTATGCTGCGGCTCGTGATGTAACCCTATTAGTAGAAAGCGAAGAGTCCGTAAAAATGGCCAATAACTTTTACAACATGTCCTTTGATATACTTGTTGTTGGCAAGGGAGACCGCTTCATTAAAGTTAATCCGGCCTACACAAAAACGTTTGGTTACACCCAAAAGGAAATAGATTCCATATCGATTTTTTCCCTGTCTTCAGATCCGGAACGAGCAAAAGAGGCTGTGGGCAAATTAGCAAAAGGAGAACCATTGGTGAATTTTACCGATTATGTGATATGTAAAGACGGCTCCTACAAATGGGTAAATTGGAATGCTACGGTAGATTTGAAAACTGGGTTAATGTATGGGGTTGCCCGAGATATTACCCAATTGAAGGCTGATGAAGAAAAGTTAAATTTGTATACCCAAAAACTGCAAGAAAATGATCAACAAGTACAAACCATCTTGGATGGAGCCCCTGAGCCCGTTATTGTAATTGATTCGGAGAGTGTTATCCAAAGATGGAATCCAAGGGCAGAAACTGTTTTCGGATGGAATAAGGATGAGGTTGTTGGAAAGCATCTGTTTGATTTTATAGTTCCTGAAAGATATAGAGAGCCTCATAAAAATGGAATGCAACATTTTTTGACAACTGGAATCGGACCTATTCTAAATAAATCTATGGAGATTGAAGCTGTCAATAAAAAGGGAATTGAATTTCCCGTTTCGTTAAGTATCTCACCTGTAAAAATGGACGGACACTATATATTTATTGGCTTCGTCAGGGACATTACAGAAAGTAAAAAGGCTGTTGATGAATTGTACGAGAATGAAGAAACTTTACGGTTAATTATTGAGAATATTGGTGAGGGCGTTCTTGTGGCAAATTCTGATAAAAAGGTAGTGATGGCCAATAACATGGCGAATGAAATTTATGGAATTGAAGAGGATAATCAGATAGCTGCCAGTTTATCAGATCACTTTGAGTTGTATTTTCCTGACGAAAGAACTGTTTTTCCTTCTCAAAACTTACCAATGGAGCGTGCACTTAACGGTGAAACTACTGATGATGTTGATCTTGTACTTTGGAATCCAGTAGCCAAAGAAAAAAAACGGGTTCTCATCAGTGGAAGGCCTTTAATCGACCAGAATGAAAAAGTGGTTGCGGCAGTGGTCACCATAAAAGACATTAGCAAATACAAACAATTGGAGGAAGAATTAAAAGAAACGGAATCTAAGTACAGACAGTTAATAGGATTTAAATCAGGGGAAAACAAACAAGTTTGATGTCTTACTATTGAATTTTAAATAAAAAAACCACGATTATTCGTGGTTTTTTATTGTTTTCCGAATTTGATTAACAATATTCGTTAAAAGCATCTTTTAGGTTCTCTGCAATCAATTCTGCTGGTCGACCTTCAATGTGGTGACGCTCTAACATGTGAACCAATTCTCCGTCTTTAAACAAGGCTATGCTTGGTGATGATGGAGGAAAAGGAAACATAAATCCTCTAGCAGCATCTACTGCGGCTTTGTCTACCCCTGCAAAAACTGTTACCAAATGAGTGGGTTTTTTGGAATTGTCCAAACTCATTTTGGCTCCTGGACGTGCATTTCTTGCTGCACAACCACAAACGGAATTCACAACTACTAGAGTTGTCCCATCTTGTTTTATTGCGCTTTCAACTGCTTCAGCGGTATGTAATTCTTGAAAACCAGCATCTGTTAATTCAGTACGCATCGGTTTTACCATTTCTTCTGGATACATATTTTTTATTTTAAATTTAAAAGTTTGATTTGCAAAGTTACAAAGTTTAAAAGCAAGATATATCTTTGGATTATAAAGTTTTGTTATAGTTTGATTGTTATTTATCAGGATTGAACATCACACGAAATAATGCTGTAATAAAAAGTCCTTTCGGACATTTCCAAATCACTTGTAAATCTTCCAAAAAAGAAGTCTCTTCGTCTAAAAATTTAAAGATTTGTGTTGGGTTTCCTTTTCTGAAAAGCGAAGAAAAAATACGGGAACCCAACTCGTTTCGTCGGTCTAAAATATCCAACAACAACAAGTCATAAAACCAGAATTTAGTCTTTTTGTGAAATTTCCGAAAGTCATTTTCTTTTTGAAGAAAAGCCACCAATTCGGTCGATTTTTTATCAGCATTTTTAAACGTATATCCTGTACTTGCTTTGGTCCAACCTCCGGATGTCCCAATGTTAATTACGTTTTTAGTATTGTTTTTCCAAAAGGGATAGCAAGTCATTGGGATACTTCCCTGTTCTTTTTCAGTTATTTCATAATTGGTAATGCCAAGTTTTTGAACGTATTTTACAATTTCAGCTTCATATTCCGATTTTTCTAAATGTTGGTGAGAAAATAGGGTGTATTCTATTAAAGCTTCGTTTCTGGAAGTTGGCAAAACATACATAAATCGCGTATTTCCTTTCTGTTTCACTGAAAAATCCATGAAAGTAGCCTGCTCAGGATCGAATACCGCTTGCTCACTTTTTATAAACCAACCGATGAAATGTTGTTTCAACAAAGGGTATTTGGTTTGGTTTTCAACTTTATTTTTATCGTAAATGCTATTAAAAAGTTGGCCTCCAGTATAATTTTCGTTTTCTGTTTTTACAGTAATTATATTTTCATCCTCTTCAATTTCAATAATTTTCTGATTCGAAAAAGTAATATTTTCTTGTTTTGAAATCAGGTCGAATACCTGATTGTAAAAATCCAAGCCCCGTATCCTATTGTATTGATATGGGCTTAACTCTAAATTACGTTTTAAATTTTTATCAGAAAACAATGCGAAGTTCCATTTTTTAGAAATGCTCTCTTCCCAAACCACGTTTTGCTTTTCCCAAAAACACCAGGTTCGATCATTCGTGTTCTTGGTGTTTTCGTCCAGAAGTAGTATCGTTTTGTCTGCAAATTTTCCGGATTGCACCATTTTATAAACAACCATCAAAGCCGATAGTCCTGAACCGGTAAAAATGTAATCGAAATGTTTCATGTAAAATTCAGATGGTTTTTATTGAAAATAAGCCATAAAGGTACACCAAACAAAACATTAAAAATAAGTAGAAATCCCAATGTTAAATCCAGCGGTAGTAGCTGGCGGATTTCCTAATATATCATGTTGTTTTTGAAAACGGTAATTTAACCTAAAAACAGTTTGCGATGTAGGACGAAAACTTAGCGCAGGCATTGCACTCCAAATATCTTCTCCAATATTTTCGCCAGTTTCATTAAATGTCCCAACATTCCAATCAACATATTCCAATCGACAGGCGATATTTAATACCGCTTTTTCCCAACCCAAAATATTTTTTTTCAATATGGGTTGAACGATATCTACAAATCCGCCAAATTGTTTGTTGCCAAATTGTTGGCCGTAAGTGCTTGGAACATCTACTTTAACCCATGCCCATTCAGAAGTTATAAAAGTTTCTATTTTGGGAAGAGTTGTGTTAAAATCTAATGCAAAAATGCCAACACGGCGTTTTGTGTCTATAATTATTCCGTCTTCCTGATATTTATTGTAAATGCCACCCATATAGGAGAATCCCAATTCTCCTATTTTACTGTTTCGAATAGCAATTTTACCTGTAAATAAAGGTGTTCCACTATTTATTTCACCAAAACGCTCTGGATTATTTTTGGCAGCCGCCAAGAAAGTTTTGTTCTCTGTATTCTCAATTATTGAATTATCAAAACTTCCTGAAAAATAAGCTTCATATCCAATCATCCAATCATTGTTGTATTTTTTTCCAAAAAAACCAGCTCCGGCATTGCTAAAAGTTCCCGGTAACATTTGTGTTGCCGAAATGGGTCTGTCGGTAAATTCCCATTTGGGACCGTCGTGATTTTGATTAAAAGAACCAATCGGGTTTACGATTATTCCAGCTCTAAAATTTACCAAAGGATGAAATTCGACATCGACGGAAGCGAATTCTATGGCAATTTCTTTCCCGCCGTCTTCAAATTCGATTTCGGTCAAAAATTTAACCCTTTTACTGATTGCCGATGACATAAATATGGACAATCTTCTGGCTTGAAATTGATGTCCTTCCGAAACGCCATCAGTGGAAAGACGTTGCCAATTGACTTCAAGGTAACCTCCAACGGTTACGGGTGTTTTTTCAATATTTAACGAAGGACGATTGTAAACTGCATCCATATTCAATGCCTGTTTTATGCTGTCTTTTTGGGTTCTTTTTAGTAAGCTTGAGTCTATTTGTGCATAGGAATTTAAGGAAATGAAAAATGCTATATAAAGGTATATTAATTTCATTTTAATGATATTTTAAGTGTATTGTTATCTATGATGATTGGAAAGCTTCGTAAATTTCTATCTGCTGGTCCACTTTTTACGGTTCCTCTATTATTAAACTCGCTTCCATGGGCAGAGCAATGTAATTTGTCTCCAAAAACCTGTAATTCGGCGTCTTGATGGGTACATTGCATTAATAAGGCACTGTAATTATCTGCGTTAAAACGATACACGCAAATGGGATACTTTAGTTTTTTGTTCGCTATGATTACGTATTTCTTATATTTGATTGTTTCCCCTTTTTTGATTTCAAAATCAGTTAATAGGACTAAAATATCAGAACCAATTATCTCTTTTTCCAATATTTGAGATGAACCACAACTTTGTAAAAAGGTAAGAGCTGAGAGCCCTGCCAAGCATCCAAAACCACATGTTTTTAGAAATTCTTTTCTGTTCATAATTACAATGATTTAATAAAAGTTAGTAGCGCTTCTTTATCGGGTTGTGAAAGGTTTATGTAGCTGACTTTCCTGCTTTTGGCTTCGCCTCCATGCTTTAAAATGGCCTCTTCAATACTTCTTGCTCTTCCGTCATGCAAAAGATAAAAGCTTCCTCCTTGGGAACTTTCGGAAAGTCCTATTCCCCATAACGGAGGAGTTCTCCATTCCTGCGTTTTAGCACTTCCTTCGGTATAACCATCGTCTAATCCGCTTCCCATATCATGCAATAATAAATCAGTATAAGGGGCAAATGTTTTGTTAGAAAGTGCACTTATAGGTGAGTAACCTGTCCTTAATTCGGGTTTATGGCACCCCGTACATTTGATTTGTTCAAAGATGGCTGCTCCTTTAATGACACTTGCATCATTTTGATTGCGTTGTATAGGCGCTTTTAACGTTTGTAGGTAAGAAACAATGTCGTTTACGGTGCTAGTGGCAATTTCAGGATCTATTTCCAGATGAGTATGAGTGTCTACAGGATTGAATATAGATGTTATCCCTATATCTTCATTTAATGCGTTTACCGTTTGTTGCAATAAACTGCGAGTGGCTGCTTTTTTGCCAAAGCGGCCAATGTATTTTCCGTCTTGGGAAATGGCACTTGAAGAAGGTATTACAAAATCTGGAATGTTTATCCAGTTTGGAACACCTGATATCCCATCGCCATCACTGTCATTAGGATCCGCCATTGCCAAGATATCTGCATCTGTGACAGACTCTAAAAATCCTAAACCTGTATTTACCGATGGTATAAATCTGGCAGAAGTAGCTCCAAATGGGATTTGTTCGGGTAAAAATCCGGGTAACGCTCTATTTTGTAATATGGGGCCACCCAGATTTAGGAATAAGTTTCCTCTTTCGTCAATTTGTCCAAAACGGGTAAGTGCAGTTGAGGGATGTCCTTTGCCATTTCCGGCATGACAACTGATACAGCTTGTTGAGACAAATGTTGGTCCAAGTCCTGTTTCGCGGGTAAATACTTGATTGAATGCGGCATCTCCACTTAAGAAGCGCGCTGACTCTTCATGAGAAAGTCCATCTAATGGTCCGTCTAAAACTTCATCTTTAAAAGGTGTTTTAGTATAGTTTTCATCACATGATGTAAATAATATAATTAAGAGTATTGGTATTACTCCAAAAAAGAGACGGATATTTTTCATTTGTAAAATATAATTTTTAGACAAAACTAAAAATTATATTTTACGCAGCAAATTTTTTAATTACATTTGTATCAATAATTTAATTTATTTATGGGGAAATCTTTAGAAGAGGTGAATCAATCGGTATTGACACAGAACAAAACTTCGGTGTTCAGGAAGATATTAGCATTTTTTGGTCCGGCCTATTTGGTTAGTGTGGGGTATATGGATCCAGGGAACTGGGCAACCGATATCGCAGGCGGAAGTCAGTTTGGATACGCATTGCTTTGGGTTTTATTAATGAGTAATATTATGGCGTTGCTATTGCAAAGTTTTAGTGCCCGGTTAGGGATTGTAACGCAACGTGATTTAGCCCAAGCTTCACGTGAAACCTATTCTAAGTTTGTCAACTATATCCTTTATTTTTTAGCGGAAATAGCGATTGCTGCTTGTGATTTGGCCGAAGTACTCGGAATGGCAATCGGGATTAACTTATTATTTGATATTCCATTGGTTCAAGGGGTATTAATAACCGTTTTAGATACTTTTTTATTGTTGTTTTTAATTAACAAGGGAATCCGAAAAATAGAAGCTTTTATTATCGCACTGGTAATGATTATTGGAATTTCTTTTATTTTTGAAATGATTTTTGCACAACCCGAAGTTGGAAAAGTGATTTATGGACTTATCCCTTCTATGCCAAATGAAGCGGCACTATATATTGCAATCGGGATTATTGGCGCCACGGTAATGCCTCATAACTTATATCTGCATTCTTCTCTGGTGCAAACCAGAAAATTTGATAGAAGCGCTGCTGGAATTAAGCAGGCACTGAAATACAATTTTATCGATTCGACCATTGCGTTAAACTTAGCTTTTTTTGTAAATGCCGCTATTTTGATTTTGGCAGCAGCTACATTTTATAAAAATGGGATGTTCAATGTGGCAGAAATTCAGGATGCACATCAATTTTTACAACCGTTATTGGGTACAAAATGGGCTCCAATACTATTTGCAGTGGCCTTGATTGCTGCTGGGCAAAGTTCGACCATTACCGGTACACTGGCTGGACAAATTATCATGGAAGGTTATTTGAATCTACGAATTCAGCCTTGGGTTCGAAGAATCATCACGAGATTACTGGCTATTGTTCCAGCAGTCATTGTAATTACGATTTTTGGTGAAGGTGTCACAGGGAAATTATTGATTTTGAGTCAGGTTATTTTGAGTTTACAATTAGGTTTTGCCATTATTCCGTTGATTCATTTTGTCAGTGATAAATCGAAAATGAAAGGGTTTCATATTAGTATAATAACACAAATAGCTGGCTGGATAGTAGCATTGATTATTGTTTCACTCAATGCCAAATTGGTTTTTGATGAAATAAATGGATGGCTCGAAACTTCCGAGAATCCGGTTGTATTATGGTTAACAGTTGTTCCTTTAGCGGCAGGTTTCCTTCTTTTGTTGCTGTATATCATTTTCAAGCCTTTTATTTCTAAATCGAAAATTGATATTCATAATCATTCTCCACATAATTTAAAACTTCGATTCTCTAAAATGGGAAGTTATGCCAAAAAGAATGTTGCTGTTACGGTAGATTTTTCAAACTCAGATGAAGTGGCATTAAATAGTGCCTTCGAATTGGGTGGAATAGAAGCGAAATATACCCTGATTCACATTGTAGAAACCGTTGGAGCCATAGTTTATGGCGAAAATATAGATGATCATGAAACTTTAATAGACGAAAAATTATTAGATGAATACAAAGACATGCTTTCTGAAAAAGGATATAAAGTAGAAACTCAATTAGGATTTGGAAAACCAACGAAAGTAATTCCGAAAATCATTAATGAAGGTAGCTTTGACATTCTTGTAATGGGGACGCATGGGCATACGGGTTTTAAAGATTTAATTTTCGGGACAACCGTAGATAACCTGCGCCACAAAATTTCTATACCGTTACTTATTGTAAAAATTTAATTTTTCAGGAGCTAATCCCGTTATTCGTTCTAATCCATTCGCCGCAGCGTATGGGATTTCCACTGCAAACGAAGTTCACTGAACTCCACTGCAAATGGAAATTAAGTGAAGTAATTGGGGCTAAAAACAGATATCATGATGACTTTTTCAGAAGAGAACTATCTCAAAACTATATACCATCTTACTACGCTTTCCGATACAGAAGTCAGTACCAATGCCATTGCCGAGATGATAGAAACCAAGGCCTCTTCGGTAACCGACATGCTCAAGAAACTGGCAGAAAAGGATTTGGTGAATTATAAAAAATACCAAGGCGTTTCACTCACCGAGAAGGGAAACTTATCGGCAAAAATGATCGTGAGAAAGCATCGTTTATGGGAAGTTTTCCTTGTCGATAAACTCGATTTTTCTTGGGATGAAGTACATGACATTGCTGAACAATTAGAACATATAAAATCGGAGCAACTTATCAATAAACTGGATGATTTTTTGGGAAATCCAACTGAAGATCCTCACGGTGACCCAATCCCGGATGCCAATGGCAAAATATTGAAAATTGAAAAATTATTGCTGTCTGAATTGTCACATAATCAACCCGGGATTTGTGTTGGCGTGAAAGATTCCTCAGCCGAGTTTTTGAAATATTTAGATAAAAATGGAATTGCCTTGGGTTCTAAAATACAAATTCTTACTAAAGAAGATTTTGATTTATCCTTGAAAATAAAAGTCGAAAACAAAGAATTAACTATTTCGAATAAAATTGCGAGCAACCTTTTTGTTAAAGTGATTTAATGGCAGGCACAATCGTCGCTACCGCAATTTTTATCCGTTTTTTTCTTTTTAAAAAAGAATTTTTTGAACAAAAAAGCAAGTGCAATTCCTAAAGTTACAAAGGCTAAAATTTCCTGAATCATAACTGTTTATTTTAAAATTTGATAGGCGATAAAGGCAACAACATAGGCAAAACTGCTCATGAAAACAAGTTGTCCCAAAGGCCATTTCCAAGAGTTAGTTTCTTTTTTGGTAATTGCCAAAGTACTGGCACATTGCATGGCGAAAGCATAAAATAAAAGCAATGAAATCCCGGATGCAAAATTGAATATTTTTTTTCCGGTATCAGGATTTATTTCTGCAGCCATTTTGTTTTTTATGGTCGTGTCATTTTCGCTACCTCCAACACTATAAATCGTGGCCAATGTTCCCACAAAAACTTCTCTTGCAGCAAAGGAACTGATGATGGCAATGCCAATTTTCCAATCATATCCTAAAGGCGAAATGACAGGTTCAATGGTTTTTCCCATAATGCCAATGTAGGAATTTTCTAATTTGTAAGAAGCCACTTTGTTCTTGAAATCAAATTTGGATAAAGTACTATTTTCTGTTTTTGAAAGTAGAATAGACTCGGCGTTATTGAATTTTTCTCCTGGACCATAAGAAGCCATAAACCATAAGACAACTGATATGGCCAAAATGATTTTCCCTGCTCCAAAAACGAAAGCTTTTGTTTTTTCCACCACATTGATGGCTACGTTTTTAAACATCGGCAATTTGTAGTTGGGCATTTCAACCACAAAGAATGTTTTGCAATTTAATCTCAATACTTTGTTTAAAACAAATGCTGAAAGTATTGCCATACCAAAACCGATGAGGTACAAAAGCATTAATGTCAATCCCTGCATGTTTATAATACCAAAAATTCGTTTATCTGGAATTACAAGTCCAATTATTATGGCGTAAACAGGCAATCTTGCGGAGCAGGTTGTAAACGGCGTTACCAAAATGGTGATCAATCGTTCCTTCCAGTTTTCAATATTTCGTGTGGCCATAATGGCGGGAATGGCACATGCAGTTCCGGAAATTAATGGGACAATGCTTTTACCCGAAAGTCCAAATTTACGCATGATTTTGTCCATCAAAAAAACTACCCGGCTCATATAGCCACTTTCTTCCAGTACTGAAATGAATAGGAACAAAAAGGCAATTTGTGGAATAAATATAAGAATTCCGCCAATTCCCGGAATAATACCTTGTGAAATCAAATTGGTAAAGGCACCAGGGGGAAGTTTTTCGCTGGATGTTGAACTTAAAGCAGCAAAAGTTCGATCAATAAAATCCATCGGTGTTTTTGACCATTCAAAAATAGACTGAAAAATAACGAACAATATGAAAAAAAAGATTACGTATCCAAACACCTTATGGGTGAGAAGGCTGTCCAGTTTACTTCTGAAATCGGTAGCTGATGAAGCATCAATTTTTTGGCCAATCTTTAGTGTTTCATTAATAAATTGATACCTTTTGATGGTTTCTTTTTGTTGCAATCTTTTTAATTCCGAATTGGTTTTTGTAAACGAATTGTTTTTCAGAATGGTTCTGTTCAAATTCACAAAATTCACATCTTGGGTAACAACAAGCCAAAGCTTATATAGGGACTGATTCGGGAACGTTTTTTGGAGATTATTAAAATAGACTTCATCAATAGACGAAGCATTTAAACACGGTTCTGTAGAAATGGTTTTGTAAGTTGTAATTACGTTTTTTAACTCTTCAATCCCTATTCCTTTTCGGGAACTGACTAAAGCTATTTTGGTTTTTAACTGATTTTCCAAATATGGAATATCCAGTGTAATGCCTTTGTATTTCATTCGGTCAATCATGTTGATTACCAGAATGGTTGGAATTTCTAAATCTTTTATTTGAGTGAAAAGCAATAAATTTCGCTTCAGATTTTCGATTTCGGTTACTAAAAGAATGACATCAGGATAGAGTTTGTCGTTTTTATTCAGCAACAGCTCAATGACTACATTTTCATCGACAGAGCTGGCATTCAAACTGTAAGTGCCGGGTAAGTCCAGCACATTGGCTTTGATGTTATTGGGAAGTTTGCAAAAACCAATCTTTTTTTCAACGGTAATGCCGGGATAATTACCCACCTGTTGGTTCAAACCCGTTAGTTGATTGAAAACCGAAGTTTTCCCTACATTTGGATTTCCAATTAATGCAATATTTATATTTTTTTTAGTCATTTCACCTTTTTTCTTCCACCGGTTCGTTCTATGTCCTTGGGTCAATAATTTCAACTTCAATTTCGCGAGCAGTTTCCATACGAATGGCAAGATGTGAACCATTAACATTCAAATATAAAGGGTCTCCAAACGGAGCAATTTGAATGAGTTCAACCATATTTCCTGGCAAACAACCCATTTCCAAAAGCTTCAATGGTATAGCTTCGACATCAAAATTGGTGATGATGGCTCTTTCGCCTTTTTTCAGGTTGGCTATAGTTGTTTGCAAATCTTATTTAGATTGAATTAAGATTACAAAAGTACAGATAAAAAAAGAATTTTGAATGATATTTATCAGGTTTACTCATTTTTTTATGACTATCCGTTACCTCTGCCAAAATAAAAATTGGAACACAGATGGCACGGATTTAAGCCAATCAAAACGGATTTATTATTTAATAATCAGCGAAAATCCACTCAATCTGTGTCATCTGCGTACCATTTTTTCAGTTGGTTCGCTTATTGAACAGTCTTTATTTTTTATCTTCACAAAGCCAATTTATATCTACAATCAATCGTTGAATTTCTTCTTTTTTGGTTCCGTCATAAAAACCGCGAACCCGTCTTTTGGTATCGACCAAAACAAAATTTTCAGTATGTACCATATCATAAAGTTCATTTGGGCTGCCTTGTTTTACCGCCAAATAGGATTTTCGGGCCATTCGATAAATTTCCTTTTTATCCCCAGTAACCAAGTTCCATTTGGTGTCATTTACCTTATTTTTTATGGCGTATTCCTTTAGCTTGGCAACATCATCAACATTTGGCAAAACGGAATGGGAAAGCAACATCACCTTTGGGTTGTTAAGGAATGCTTTTTGGACTTCCACTAGATTGGTCGTCATTTTTGGGCAAATAGAACCACAGGTTGTGAAAAAAAAATCGGCCACATATATTTTTCCTTCATAATCCTTTTGGGTAACAATTTTCCCGTTTTGATTGGTAAACGAAAAATCGGCAATGGTGTGGTATTTGCTTTTATATTGCATCGTACTATCCACCAATTCAGGGTTAACGTCAGCGGGATTAAAGATAGGTAATGATTTTTCAGGCTTTAAAGCCGAATAAAATAAGGAAATGGTTATTATTGAAAAAACCAGAAAGAATCCTAAGAATTTTCGATATTTATAAAATAGAGAGGCCATAATTATAATTTGTTGCAAAAATACAAAAAAGCAATTTTTAAAAGGTTTCGCTTTTGGATTTAAACTACTGAAAGTTCATAAATAGTTTATCGGCGTGCTTTTTTAAGGGCATAATTTACCATATACAATCCGCTTAAAGTAATGAAACCGCCAATTGCAATGGCCGTATTGAAGGATTCTCCTAAAAACAAAGATCCTAGAATTACTGCCACAATAGGATTTATATAGGCATAAATACTGCTAATTTCTGCTGGTAAATGTTGCAGCATATAAATAAAGGCGATGAAAGTAAAAATGGCACCAAAAATAACCAAGTAGGCGATGGCCCACCAAGAAACTGCAGGAATAGAACCCAAGCTCACCGAGGTTCCTGTAGCTCCAGTAACAGCAAAAATCAAAATACTGGAGATGATCATCTGTAAGCCCAAACTAAAATAAGGGTTAAAACTGGCCGCTTTCTTTTTTGTATATAGGGTTCCGAATGCCCACGTTATTGTTGCGGTTATAGATAAAAAAATGCCAAATCTAAAATCGGGTTGTAGAAAATCTTTTAAATGGTCGTAGAAAATGACACAGACGCCACAAAAACTGACAATTAAGCCAACAACAGTCAACCTAGACAGGCGCTCTCCTCTGAAAAAAGTAATAATTACAATCCATAAAGGAACTATGGCTCCAATGATGGCGCCTAATCCACTGCTAATGTATTTTACTCCCCAAGTACTTAGCGCATTACTGAATACAAAATTAAGAACGCACAGGATAAGAATTGTTTTCCATTGTTTCCCTTTTGGCCAAGGTGCTTTTTTAAGCAAAAAAAAGGAAACATAAAGAAAACCGCCAATAAATTGTCTAAGGGCAACAAGTTGTAATGCGGGCATGTGTTTTACGCCTTGTTTAGAGGCAATCCAAGTAGTTCCCCAAAAAAAACTTACCCAGCACAAGGCAATTACGGGTAATCCGATGGTGTTTATTTTAGTAGAAAAAGCGGTATGAATTTTACTTTTGTTTAACACTTAAAGGGTCGTTCTTGTAAATTTATATTTTAAAACGGTTTCCACTTTATCGCTCAAAATGGTTTTCCCTACAGAGGGTTTGGCATGGCTAAATTTAGGCAAAGCCAAATTCAATCCTATAGCTTTTTGCGTGTAATACGTTTCACGCGACGGATGAAAAGGCGAAACGGCATTGAAGGTTTCTCCCCAACAGTTCGTTTCAATTATTTTTTGAATGATACCAATACAATCGTCTTGATGAATAAAATTTATAGGCGCTTCAGGATTGTCAATATTGTCTCTACCTGACAAAAACCGAATGGGATGCCTATCTTCCCCAATCAAACCGCCAAACCGTACAATCGTAGTTTTAAAATCACGATTATTTTGCAAAAGTTGCTCTGCTTGAAACAATTGTTTGCCGCTTTCCGTGTCGGGATTAGGTGTTGTTTCTTCAGTTATAATTGTATTTGCTTCTCCATAAACCGATGTTGAACTGATAAAAAGAACATTTTCAATTGATGAATTTTCGATGTAAGGAATCAGGGTTCTGATTTTTCCAACAAATTCCGCCCTGTGCGTTGCCGAAGGGTCGTTGCTATTTCCTCTTAATTTGAGAGGAATATCAATAATAAGAATTTCTGAATTTTCTAAAAAAGGAACGATGTTCCCCTCAATTTCATTGGCATGTAGCGAAATCAAAAAAGGCTCAATTCCCGCAAATTCCAATATAGGAAGTTTCTCAATGGAAGTCGTAGAACCTTTTATAGAGAAACCAGTTCCTATCAATGCTTTCGCCAATGGCAATCCCAACCAGCCACAACCCAGAATACTAATTTTAGTCATTTTTATTTTTTGAATTTTGAATACGAAAATAATTTATGGCTATTGTATTTTCAAAGTATCGGTAACAACAATTAAACTGTCTTTTTTGACCACAAATTTAGGGATGTTTTTTAAAACAGTTTTCTTTACAGCCACTGCAGTTGGTTTTATTTTTTGCTTAATGACCACTGCATCATTCAAGACAAATGGAGTAGGCATCATCCAAGAGGTGCGTTTTTCCATGGTAAACAATGGGTTGGTCATCAAATCAAAAGAACTTTCCATTACATCCATATCGAAAGACGTGTTTTTAGAAATGCTGAATTCCAACTCCAAAGGCTTATTATCAACCACATAATAACTCATTATTTTTTTTCCGTTTCGTTGGTATAAACTGTCTTTCTGCCCCAAAGTTTCGGCGTTATTCCCCTTCAAATTGTAAAAAACCATATTCTCATTGGCAAAAATATCATAGCGATTTACTTTTCTGTTGGGCGAAATTTTAATTTTTAAATACCTTTGCGCTCCGGCAATGGAATCCGTCAAAAATTCAATAGTTGGTTTTGCTAATTTTTTCATTGGAGCCTCAGCCATAAAAGTAAACTGAGAATTGTACTTGCTAAACAAAGGAGTCGTTTTTAAAGCAAGGGCATTTTTCGGATTTTCGCCTAAATATATTTTTGTCCATTGGTCTAAATTGGTGTCATAAGTAGTCCAGTAAGCTTTGTTTTGGTCTCCATCAACAACATAGAGCAGGCTATTGGGTTTGGCCTTTCCAACTTCATAATTGGAATTCAAGTGCGCATACGTAAAACATCCTATAGCTAGTGCAAACAGTAGAGCAGCCCAAATGCCTTTCTTGGGAAACGTTCCGAAAACGGGCAATAACAATCCGAAAACTAAAATAGTCAATACGGCACTTCCAGCTAAAATTTTTAATCCCAAACCTATAGGAAACATGACTAGGAAAGGAATAAAAAGGAGGAGAGCAGGAACACTTAAAAAGAGATTCAGGAATTTATTTGTTTTTTGGGTTAGCACAAAATACGCCAACATCAATAATCCAAAGAAAACAGGAATGATAAAAAATCCCGCTCCAGGCAAATAGATCGCAATTCCAAAATTGATAGCAATCCAAAGAAATAAAGGAGCTAAGGCATGATTAAAGGTTAATTGCTCTGTTTTTGATTTCGTGTAAAACAAAAAGGCAATTGCTAAACTCAAACAAATAAATGCCGCAATATACGCGTGTCCGTTATAGGTAAATCCCTGAAGGATATCATTGTATTGAGGATAGACGGAAAGCGCAATTTTCCAACCGACAAAAGTGACTGCGCCTGAAACCAATACTGCCCCAAACAACAGTAAAAAACCTTTTCCGATTTCTGACGGAATCAAAATCCTTTTGGCCAAGCCAATAAATACCAAGAGCAGAAATAACGCCAAAGCACCATAGCAAAGTGGCAAAATCCAAGCAAACGGGTAGCTTACAAAACAAAAAGGCGTGTTGAAATACACGTAATCTTCCGTAGCATCCATGGTTGTCAAATCGGCATTCGAAAAATAGTTCAGTAACGGCATCAAATACGTTCCCTGATGGGCTACTGTGGTTGGTTTTACATGCGAATAATCATCCTGTACCGTATGATAATTAAAATGATTGTCGATAAAGGCAAAATTAAATCCCTGAATTTTCCCCTGTTCCCTAAAAACCGTCAAATCGGTATCGTTGGGTAACATCTTGTAAATACTGTACATCAGGGAATTGGAAACGGGATATTTTGGGTTCGCCTTCGTAAATCCTTGCACTAATGCGGCATTTCCCTGATTGACTTCCATCAACATATAACTGGGTCCGGAAGTGCCACGGGCTTCAAAATTCAATGCCAAACCAATATCTTTTGTCCAATCACTTTGTGTAACAAAAAGAGCTGCACCATTCAAACCCAATTCTTCGGCATCCGAAAAAAGCACAATAATGTCATTTTTATGAGGCGTTTTATTGTGCAAAAAAGCGCGCAATCCTTCCAGAATGGTTGCAATTCCAGAGGCATCATCACTGGCGCCATGCGAAAATGAATGGGGCGCACTGTCATAATGGGAAAGCAACAACAACGCTTTACTATTATCAGTTCCTTTAATTCGGGCCAGAATATTTTTAGATTTCACCAGATTTCCCCAATCCGAAAGTGTGGTTCCTTCCTGAATTTTGGTTTCCAATCCCAGTTTTTGCAATTGCTTTTCCAGATAATGGGCCACAACGTCGTGATTTTCAGAACCCACATAATGCGGTTTTTCCGAAAGGATTTTGATTTGGTTCAAAGCCCTGTGCGTCGAGAATTCCGACAAGGATTCGTCATTAGAAACCCATTGTGGCATCATGGTGGCATAAATCAATCCTAGGATTCCCAGGATAAATCCCGCGGCTATAATGGAGGAATAGTTCTTTTTCATTTTTGGTTAGATAGATTGGAGTTGTGGTATTATATATCTTTCTTGACTAACATGTAAAAATCATTGTCCAAGAGCATGTAGCCTTGGTCGTATAAAAAATAATAGGTATTTCCTGTTTTGGTTTGTAAAATATTCGTAAAAAATTCAAAATCGAAACCTTTGCTCAGTAATTTGGCCCGAGTGGTTTTCGATTTTCCTTCCACATTGAGTTCCGACAGAATCCGGTAATTCTTGCGCAATTTATTGTTTACGTTGCGCATAAAGTTCGTGCTGTCCTTGTTAATTTTATTGTTGTAGGCGTTGCGGCAACCGTCGCTGCAGAATTTCTTATCCTCGCGACCTACTATTTTTTCGTTGCATTCCAGACAGGTTTTAGTCATGGGCTTTATTTTTTTAGGAGCGAAAAGCTCGGGCATTTATATCAATCATTTTCCTGCTTTCGCCTTTATCTCTCCACTGCGTTACGAGGATACCGGCTCTATCAGGGCTAGGGAGGATTTGTGTTTTGTGTTTGGGAACCAACAATTTACCGAAATACTAGCCATGAGAATTAGCCCCAGGCTGGCGCGAGCTTCTAGCTCGTGACCACAAACAAAATCAATTCAAATCTATTTCCAAAACCGTTTGGTCATTATTGCCATAATTTCTTGCACTACTATATTTCCAATCTATTGGGTCTGTCACAAAACCTGCTTCGACTGGGTTGTTATGTATATAATCTAATTTTTGCTCAAAAACTTTCAAGGACCAAATTTCTATTGCATGGTTATCTTGTTGCCAAAACTGTCTAAACTTCACATTACTGTTTTTCTTCCCAGCTCTTTCATACATCCACAACATCCATTCTTTCCTGCTTTCTTGCGGGTTCTCTTCTATCAATTTTAATAATTTTCTTGAAGTAAAACCTTTAAAATCACGAATTAATCCCGAAGGATCATTTAATCCCGAACGGAATATTAAATGAACATGGCTGTGCATAATGCAATAACCATATATTTCCATTCCTTTGTTTCTTCTACAATGGTCTAACGATTCTGTTATGCTCGAAAAATAAACATCTCTTGTAAAAACGTCAATCCAATTAATTGTTGCGAAACTTATAAAATAAGCTCCAGATTTCTCTCCAAATTTATATTTTGTACTCATGCTTTTTCTACTATTTCTATTGTGGCACGAGCTTGAAGCTCGCGCTAGCGACATGCTCGCACCAGCAGGGGGGATCTATTCTTCGTCTATTAAAACTAATAATATTATTGTTTAATTTGTTTTTATGTTGTTCATTTTTCCAAACTGCGGTTATGGCAACACTTATTTTTTCATCCTTTTAATTAATTCTAATACTCTTGCTTTCACGAAATCGGCATCGTTCTGATATACTGCCATATACATATCTTGTCCCCATTCTTCAGATTTAATTTTATCATTAAATTCTTGATTCTGCTCTGTAATATATTGTTCTCTTTTCTTTGACCACAAAAGCTGTTCTCTTTCTAGGCTTTCTTGTTCGGTTTTGTTAAGTGAAATTCTACATTCTTTTAACACAATCTTTAGCATATGATTCATTTCAAAATGAAATTGTCTAGAGCAATTCATCATATTCTTTCCACTATCAAGGCATTTCTGATGCTTTTCGCTTAATTGTTCAATTTCAAAGTTAAAATCCCTTTCAGATTTACATGACATAAAAATTAGAAATAATAAGATTATTTTCTTCATAGTTGTGATTGTATCATTATGCGTAATTCATTCATTTGCTTACAGTTTAAAATACTAGGTTACTCAAATAATCAGTCGGTTTTCTATGCCTTCACAAACGCAAAGTCTTTTAAAACCAATCAAATATATACAAATTTTTCCATTTACAAACGGTTACAAATAGTTACAACCGAAAGTAAACAGTTAGCAACCGAATAAATTTTGCAAGCCGTCGCATCTTTGCCTTGTCGAAATCAAACAATCATCGACACGAACACAAATCATTTTATAAACAATTAAATTTTACACGCCATGAATGCAATGAAAAACAGAGTACAGTTAATAGGAAACGTAGGTAACGATCCTGAAATCAAAAACTTAGACGGAGGAAAAAAACTCGCCAATCTAACCATCGCCACGAAAGACAGTTACAAAAATGACAAAGGCGAAAAAGTGGATCAAACCGAATGGCACCGAGTGGTGGCCTGGGGAAAAACTGCCGAAATCATCGAGAAATACGTGACCAAAGGCATTCAGGTTGCCATAGAAGGGAAATTGTCCCACAGAAGTTATGACGACAAAAACGGCGAAAAACGCTATGTTACGGAAGTGGTTGTCAGCGAATTATTGATGCTGGGTAAATAGGCAAGAAATGGCTATTCGGTAGCAGTTTGCGGGCTAAGTGTCTGTAAACTGCTACTGATTATTTTATATGACTCTTCGTTACTTGTATCAATCGGTATGATTTTGTCATTTCGACGAAGGAGAAATCACATGATGAGATCTTCTAATGCGATTTCTCCTTCGTCGAAATGACAAAATAGCTACATTTTACTATTCATATTATAGACTCTTTATATTAGTAGCGGATAGTCATAATATTTTTATGGAATAATTTACTTACTCATTCATCAATTCCTGAAAATAATTCACAAATTGACCCAGATGGTACCCGTCCACTAATCCGTGATGCACGTGAACTGAAACAGGCATCAATCTTTTTCCGCTTTTTTTAAGTTTCATTTTACCAAAGGAAATTTTCGGGCAACTGTCCGGAAAAGTAAAACTTCGGGCATGCGAAATGGAACTAAAATTAATCCACGGAAGTGAAGAGGTATGAATGATGTTTTTCCTTGTGAAATCTCTTGTGAAAATTCCAGTGGTGTTGTTTTTTACCCTTTTTATTTCCTCATACGTTTTTTCTGAAAAAGTATCAAAATCCGGAGAAAATTGAATCAATGAAAATCCGAAGGTTAAATCCTCCCGCAAAATAGTGGTGGAGGCATCAATGGTATCAAAAATATAAATTTCGTCTTCTATGATTCGGTACCTGAAGGACTCAATGGCATTAACAGCAAGAATACATTTGTGTAAATAATACACAAAAAAGGAAGTCCCCAGTTGTTTGGCTTTTTGGTATGCTTTTGTGCAATCAATAGTGGTTGTGATTCCGAAAAAGGGCTCTTCAAATTGCTTGAAAAATAAATAATGCTCCTTCCTATTCCAAGTTTCTATGTCTAAAAGGGTTTTCATTATTGAAACAGCGTTAATACGTCCGTGATTTTTTTATAATCCTTAAAATTTTCATGTTCGATTTTAAAATCGATTTTTTCATGTTCCCAAGTTGTGTGAAACGGAATGTGGATGGCATGACCCCCAATTCCTAATACGGGCAAAACATCGGATTTCAAGGAATTTCCAATCATTAAAAATTCCGATGATTGTATATCCAAACGTTTCACTAATTTCTGGTAATCAATTTCCTCTTTGTCGGACATCACTTCGATGTGGTGAAAATAATGTCCCAAACCTGATTTATGCAGTTTCCGATGTTGGTCTTTTAAATCACCCTTAGTGGCCACAACCAACTTGTATTTTCCGTGAAGTGCTTGCAGGGTTTCTTCCACGCCGTCCAGCAATTCAATAGGTTTCTCGATTAATTCTTTGCCGAATTCTGTTATTTTTTTGATGAAATCAACGCTAATCGTCCCATTTGAAACGACTATTGCCGCTTCAATCATCGAAAGGATGTATCCCTTTATGCCATAGCCATACAAAGGCAGGTTGTTGATTTGCGTTCGAAATAATTCTTGCGACACGCCATGATGGGAAAGATAATCTTGGAGAAGGACGCAAAATTTCTTTTCGGCTTCCTCAAAATAAGGTTCGTTGATGAATAGGGTGTCGTCGGCGTCGAAGGCGATTACTTTTATGTTCATGATAATGAATTATTTTGAGGAAATTTAATCAAATATACTTTGAAAAATAAATTAACAACAAAATTAATTGCAAAATTTATCTTCTTTCCAATTCTTTGGATTGGTTTCAATGTAATTTTGTATTCTTTCAAATGATTCTGAATTTCGAATGATGTGGTCGTGAAAACGAGATTGCCATTCAAAATCGGCGTGAATGAAATGTCCATTTTTTGTCACTGCCGATTTATAGGAACGAATGATGGTGGAAATCGTTCCTGATTTGGGCGAAATTTTTGACATTTGTTCGTTTGTTGTTCCATTATGGGCAGAGACGTTGCATTGCAACGTCTCTGCAACAAGGTCATCAACAACATTTTTTTTGTCAATTATCAATATTCCGTGAACGTGATTGGGCATAACAACGTAATTTCCTAATTCCACAGATGGGAAATGTTTTGGGATTTCTGCCCAAAATTGATATGCCAATCTGCCAATTTCGTTTAATTCCATTTTATTTTCTTTTGCAACGGATACAATTTCTCCAAAAAAATGGTCTCGGTTTCGGGTACAAATTGTAATGAAATAAGCACCATTATTTCCATAATCCCAATTTTTCAATCGGGATGAGGGTATTCGGTATTTATTTTGGAATTTGTTTGTCATTTTTTTTACGAAATCAACGTTCCATTCCCAACACTATCGGCATCAGGATTGACAAATACCAGTTTCCCTTCGGCATTAGTAGTCATCAAAATCATTCCTTGACTTTCCACACCACGGAGATTTCTTGGTGCCAAATTCACTAAAACAGTTACGCGTTTTCCAATAATATCTTCTGGTTTAAAACTCTCGGCAATTCCCGAAACAATCGTGCGAACGTCAATTCCGGTATCGACTTTCAAAATCAATAGTTTATTGGCTTTTGGCATTTTTTCGGCATCCAGAATCGTTCCCACGCGCAAATCCATTTTGGCAAAATCATCAAACTGAATTAAGTCTTTTTGTGGCTCGACCATTTTATTTTCGGCTTTGTTGGCTGTTTTTGTAGCTTCTAGCTTGTCGATTTGTTTTTGGATTTCCTCATCTTCAATTTTGGCAAAAAGTAATTCAGCTTCGCCAATTTGGTGTCCAGCGGGTAATAAATCGGAATTTGTTGCAACATCATTCCAAGTCATTTTTTTTATAGAGACGTTGCATTGCAACGTCTTTACCAATTTTGTAGCGGTAAACGGCAAGAAAGGTTCACATAAAACCTGCAGAGCAGCTGCAATTTGCAAGGCAACATACATTTGTGTTTGAACACGTTCTGGATCGGTTTTTATCATTTTCCAAGGCTCTTCGTCGGCAAGATATTTATTTCCCAATCGGGCCACATTCATCAATTCGCCCAAAGCCTCTCTAAATCTATAACGTTCCAATGAACTTGAAATCACCGCTGGATAGGCTTTTAATTCGGTCAAAGTTTGTTCGTCCACTTCGGAAAGTTTATTTGGTTCAGGAACAATTCCGTTGTAATATTTGTTGGTTAAAACCACGACACGGTTAATGAAATTTCCAAAAATTGCTACCAATTCGTTGTTATTTCTTGCCTGAAAATCTTTCCAGGTAAAATCATTGTCCTTGGTTTCCGGCGCATTCGATGTCAATGCATAACGCAAAACATCCTGCTGATTTGGAAATTCTTCCAAATATTCGTGCAACCAAACTGCCCAGTTTTTGGAAGTCGATAGTTTATTTCCTTCCAAATTCAGGAACTCGTTTGCAGGAACATTGTCCGGTAGAATATAACTTCCTTCCGCTTTCAGCATCGCAGGGAAAATGATACAATGGAAAACAATATTATCTTTCCCAATAAAGTGTACCAGTTTTGTATCTTGATCTTTCCAGTAAGGCTCCCAGTCTTTTCCTTCTCTTTGAGCCCATTCTTTGGTAGAAGAAATGTAGCCAATCGGCGCATCAAACCAAACATATAATTTTTTTCCTTCGGCACCTTCAACCGGAACGTCAATTCCCCAATCGAGGTCACGGGTTACGGCGCGAGGTTCCAATCCGCCATCAATCCAGGATTTCACCTGTCCGTAAACATTCGGTTTCCAGTCATTTTTATGTCCGACAAGAATCCATTCTTTCAAAAATTCTTCATAGCGATCCAAAGGCAAAAACCAGTGTTTCGTCGATTTCAAAACCGGAGTTTCTCCCGTAATGGTCGATTTTGGATTAATCAAATCTGTAGCGTTTAAAGTCGAACCACATTTTTCGCATTGGTCGCCATACGCTTCTTCATTGCCACATTTTGGGCAAGTTCCCACCACAAAACGGTCTGCCAAGAATTGGTCAGCTTTCGCATCATATAATTGTTCGGTCACTTCCTCGATAAAATCGCCCTTGTCGTATAATGCTTTGAAAAATTCCGAAGCAGTTTCGTGATGAATCTTGGCCGAAGTTCTGGAATAATTGTCAAACGAAATTCCAAAATCCAAGAACGATTTTCGGATAATTCCGTCATATTTATCAATTACTTGCTGTGGTGTAATGCCTTCCTTTTTGGCTTTCATCGAAATCGCCACGCCGTGTTCGTCGCTTCCGCAAACAAACAAAACGTCTCTTCCCTGCAAGCGTAAATATCTGGAATAGATATCCGAAGGCACGTAAACACCCGCCAAATGGCCTATGTGAATGGGTCCGTTTGTATAGGGTAACGCCGCCGTAATGGTATATCTTTTAGGATTCTGTAACATAATTAAGTTTAATTTGTTGCAAAAATAAGCAATAGAATTGAGAGTTTTGCCGTTTTTATTAGAAGCATTTTTTCGCTTACTTTTTATATATTTGTGAATATTATTTTCAAAAATCGCATGAAAAATCCAAAAAGAATTGGCCTTTTATTATTTCTGATTTTTTTGGTATCAAACAGTCAAGCACAACACAATATGATAACACCGCCCAATTTAAAAAAAGGAGATACCATTGCCATAGTGGCAACAGCCAGAAAAAACATTGACGACAATTTGAAACCGGCAATTGACTTGGCTAAAAGTTGGGGATTGGAAGTTGTTATAGGAAAATCGATTGGGTTAGATGACAATCAGTTGGCAGGAACCGATGAGCAACGCGCTTCCGATTTTCAAACCATGATGGACAATCCCAATATTCACGCGATTTGGTGCGTTCGTGGAGGTTACGGAACGGCAAGGATGATCGATTTAGTCGATTTCTCTAAATTCAAACACAACCCAAAATGGATTGTTGGTTTTAGCGACGTGACCGTTTTGCACAGTCATTTAAGTAATCTTGGGTTTGCAACCATACACGGAATCATGCCCGTAAATGTAGAAAAAGCATCGCCGGAAGTGGAGGAAACGTTGCGAAAATCGTTGTTTGGCGAATCATTAAGTTATGTGGTTCCGTGCGAAAATGAGAATAAATCCGGAAATGCAGAAGGCGAATTGGTAGGGGGAAATCTTTCTATTTTATATAGCTTAATGGGATCGAAATCCCAAGTGGATTGTAAGGGGAAAATCCTTTTTCTGGAGGATCTGGACGAATATTTGTATCATATAGACCGAATGATGTTGAGTTTAAGACGTTGCGGTTGTTTTGAGGGTTTAAAAGGTTTGGTTGTGGGTAGTTTTATAAAAATGCACGACAACGAAATACCATGGGGAAAAACTGCTTATCAAATCATTGCCGATATTACCAAACAGTATAATTTTCCAGTGATTTATAATTTTCCGGCAGGGCACATACACGAGAATAATACGTTGATTTTTGGAAAGAAAGTTATTTTAGAAGTAGGTGATAAAGACAGCAAAGTGATTTTTGAATGACGATTGTCAATTAACAATTTTTGATTTTTAAAGGCTTTTGTTATTAAAATCTGCAATCAAAAATCAAAACTCTTAACTCTAAAATTTCATGGCCGAACACAACGAATTAGGCAAACTCGGAGAAGAACTCGCTGTGGAATTTCTGCAAAAAAACGGCTATGCTATCTTAGAAACCAATTGGACTTTTCAAAAAGCGGAGATTGACATCATAGCCCAAAAAGAAAATATTCTCGCCATTGTTGAAGTGAAAACCCGTTCTAGTATCGATTTTGGTTTGCCCCAAGATTTTGTAAAGCCCAAGAAAATCCAACTTTTAGTGAAGGCCGTAAACGAATATGTCATTTCAAATGATTTAGAGTTGGAAGTCCGTTTTGATATTATTGCACTCCATAAAGAGGGGAAAAAATTCAAATTAGAGCATTTAGAGGATGCTTTCTATTATTTTTAAAATGTTGTATTTGTAACAAATTGTTTTTAATGTTATATTTGCAGAATATTTTGAACAATAATAAAATTAGCATAGCCGAAATTCGACGACAATAGTGATGAATTTCAGTTAATACTATTACTTATACCTACTAAAAAAAACCACAACAAACACAACTCCATATGAAAACAGTTTCCTCTATTGTAGAAAATTACATCAAAACCAAACCTTTTTTGTTAAGTGCTTTATCTCAGGGAATCATCAATTTGACCTCTTTGTCTAGAAATATGATGATTGAATTGGACAGCGAATTTGGGAAAGAGGTAAAGCAGGGCGCTATTGTAATGGCCTTAAAACGATTATCCGTAGATTTAGATTTTAGGTTAAATCATAAAATTGTAAAGGTTTTAAAAAATTTAGGGGAGATTACCGTGCGTTCCTCTTTAAGTGACTATGCGTTTGCGGTTTCTGACACTATTTTTAACAATCAAGTGGAGTTGATTTCTGAAATCAATAATTATTCTGAAATTTTTTATACTTCCTCGCGTGGCGTGAGCGAAACCAATATCATCGTTAGTGAAAGTGTTGGCCATCTGGTTGATAAATATTTCGCAAATGAAAAATTGATTCAAAAATTGGATAATTTAGCTTCTATTACCGTGAAATTACCCAATGACAACGTGGTAATTCCGGGTATTTATTATTTTATTTTTCAGCGATTGGCCTGGGAAGGAATTATTATCAATGAAGTTATTTCTACATCCAATGAATTTACCATTTTAGTGAGTGAAGAGGTTGTGGATGTCGCATTTAGAGTAATTAAGGATTTGAAATCGCTATAGGTTGTAAGTCAGTTATTTGTAAATAAAAATTAACATTTTTTGAATCTAGAGTTTCACAATAATTCATTCATTGAAATTAAATAATGATTACATTTGGAGACGTATTAGAATAACAATAACACATATGAAAAAAATTATTGCAATTGTTACCTTATTAATTGGTTTCGGGGCTTATTCACAAAAGGAGGTGCCCAAAAAAGTTAATGGATTAATCGCTCAAAATGTTGTTTTTAAACCGTATTCCGTTTTATCTGCATTGGATCAAATTACAAGTGGAGATCTAAATAAAGCCTTGAAAAAATCAACGGTAGCCCAAATTAAGATGCAATCATTAGCGGATTTAGTGGCAAGTAAACAGGAATATATAGAAGTTCAAATTCCATACCAAGGTAAAATTATTACTGTTCAGTTGTATAAAGTCAATTTGTTTGCGGAAGGCTTTCATATCGATACCGATAAAGCAAAGTCTATTCCTTATGAACAGGGCGTTTATTACAGAGGAATCGTAAAAGGGGATTCCAGTTCGACTGCATCTTTCAATTTTTTTAAAAATGAGATGAACGGGATCATTTCCAATGGATTCTTGAAGAATTTAGTCATTGGTAAAATGGATAAAAAAGATAATCTTACCGATTATATTATTTATTCTGATGACGACCTAAAGGTTTTAAATAATATAGAATGCCATACAAAAGACGAAGCAATACCTCAGTCCAGTAACGTACAAAGAACTACACAAAGGGCAAGTGCAAGATGCGCGACCATGTATTTTGAAATTGATAATAATTTATTTCTAGATAACGGCAGTAATACAACAACAACATCAAACTGGATGTCTTCGGTTTTTAACAATGTGCAAACACTTTATTCAAATGATGGAATTAGTATTTCACTAAAATCATTATATATATGGACGACACCGGATCCTTATGAAGGCGTAGGAACTAAATCAATTGATTATTTAAATAAATTTAATGCGGTTCGACCTGTATTTGATGGAGATGTGGGTCAATTAGTAGGAGAAGATGCCGGAAGTATGGGTGGACTTGCCAGAACAATTGGCGGATTATGTACGGATTATAATTATAGTTATGCTGATGCAAATTTTAGTTACAATACGGTACCCACTTTTTCTTGGACGGTTCAAGTTATTGCCCATGAAATGGGACACTTACTCGGTTCAGCTCATACTCACGCTTGCGTATGGAACGGAAATAACACCGCGATTGATGGTTGCGGACCAACTGCAAAAATTGAATATAAAGAAGGGAATTGTGCCATCGCAACAGTTCCCGCGGCAGGAGATGGCGGTACCATCATGAGTTATTGCCATTTGCTTCCAAGTATTGGTATTAATTTAGCCAATGGATTTGGTCCTCAACCAGCCGCGGCTATTCTGTCTTTGGTGAATAGTAGTACTTGTTTGAGTACGGATTGTATCCATACCTGTATCAACACTGTATCAGAACTCACGCTTGCTAATGTCACAAACACTTCTGCAATGATATCTTGGACAGAAGTTGCGAATGCCACTTCTTGGGAAATTGCGGTAACGCCTTTTACAACCAAAACTCCCAAATGGATTTCCGTTTTTGACAATAGCTATGCCGCACTGGATTTGTTGCCAAATACCTATTACACCGTTAAAGTTCATTCCACATGTGATTTTGGACTAACCCCACCGGACAGGCAATTGGTTTTGGTTACAAATAGCGACTATTGTAACGGCATTGTGGTAACGGATACGGGTGGCGCAACAGGTGAGTATACCGATTCGGAAACCTATGTAAGAACGATCATTCCTAATATACCTAATCGAAAAATAAAACTGACTTTTTCCAGTTTTGATTTAGAGCAAGATTTTGATTATTTATATGTTTACGATGGAAATTCTACTTCTGCAACCGATTTAAAACCAGAAGGATTTACCGGAACAATTATTCCTGGGCCATTTGAATCTACCGCTGCCGATGGATCTCTAACCTTTAAGTTTTATTCGGATTCTGGGGTCGTAGCGCCAGGTTATGTGGCTAATATTGATTGTGTTGCGACACTTGGAAATTCAGAATTCATACCCAACATTGATTTTACATATTTTCCAAACCCCAGTAATGGTTCGGTAACCATAACTTCAAAAACAATAATGAAAGAACTGTTTGTTTATAATCCCGAAGGGCAGCTTTTATATCATACTATAATCGATGGTATGAACACTAAAGCGGACATTTCTTCTTTTGCAACCGGAACCTATTTCTTCAAATTGAAGTTCGACGAAAAAGAAGTGAATTTTAAAATATTGAAAATGTAATAGAATTTAATTCTTTTTAGAAAGAAACCCCGATGGCATGAATTTGCCAATCGGGGTTTTATTTTTAGGATTGAGACTATTATTTCTCCATCAGTTCCAATGCTTTCCTAATTGATTTTACGTGTTCAAAAGTCAATAATAAGGGCAATCCATTCGGTGTTTGTTTCTCTTTCATTTTTGTTTGAGTAATAAAATAATTTGATCTTTCTCTTTTAGACGAAGCTCGTATTGTTCAATGAGTTTAGTCATAACTTCTTTATTGGTTTGAAAGTGTTTTTCAGCGTTATAAGAACTTAGGAGTTCATCATTAGGCTGATAAATAACTTCTTGAACTTGTTCATTAAAAAGAAAAGAAACGGAAACCTCTAAAATTTCTGATATTTTAAGCAGTTTGGTTGCCGTTAATCTTTTATCATCCTTTTCTAAACGGCCATAATTGCTTTGTGTAATATTTAACTCTAGAGCCATATTTTCTTGGGAAATATTTTTCTTTTCTCGTAATTTTCTTATTCTTGCTCCAATTGCAGTCATATTTTGAATATTTATTTACACAAACACTAAATTTTATTTATTATATGAATTGTCAGTCCCATGCCGTTTATCTACTTTTGATAATAACGAAAAAAATCTTACTTTATTGTTAACGTCAATGCGCATGGTAATTAATAAAGATAAAATTTAGAGTTGTTTTAAATTATTTATAAACCTTAAAAATCATTAAAATAGAATTTTAATAAAACGAACCTATTTTGTTTCAGATAAACTAAATAGGTTTGTTTTTCTTATATATTTAAATATGAAAAAAATATTTTTTGTTTTTCTTGTGTTATTGCAATTATCTGCAAAATCCCAATATTTGGTTAATTATAATTTTATAATGAAATCCTATGATTCTTTTGGAGAATCCAAATCGGTATCAAAAGGTTATTTATATACAAATGAAGTAAAGTCTAAATATATTTTCTCAAGGGTATTAAATGGCAAATATGAAGAAGTAACGGTTCACTCTAATAAAGATATTGAAAAAAGCAGTAATGATAGAAATGAAAATCAAAGAGGCGATGGCATTGGTTCGAACGTAATGAATAATTTCGAAACAGATTCTACTTTTTCTCGAGTATTTTTAAATGATAAAAACAAATATTTTCTAATAAAGGAAAAGAACGAAAAGTTAGATTGGAAAATAGTTAATGAATATAAAACTATCAGTGAACTTAAATGTCAAAAAGCTACAACAAATTATAATGGCAGAGATTTTTTTGTTTGGTTTACCAACCAGATACCTGTAAGTTCAGGCCCATGGAAGTTTTCAGGTTTGCCAGGTTTGATATTGGAAGTTTCAACGTTTGATGGCAATAAAAAGTATGAAGTTACTGAGCTTAAAAAAATAGATTACAAAGAATTTAACGAGGCTTTCTCTGTAATGCCTAAAATGGAAATAATTACTTTTGAAAATTATAAAAAAAGCATAGTAGGGCAAGTTGAAAAAATATTTAAATATAAAAAATCACAATCTCCAGATAGTGATTTTCAAATATCTATAGACGATTTACAATTTCCATTGATAGAATTTAAATAGTCTAATTTTGTATTACATTTTAAACCTGTTTAAATTTTAAAATAATTTAAACAGGTTTTTAATTATTTATTTATGTTCAAAAAATGTATCCTTTTACTTTTTTTATTTATGAGTCAATTTATAGTTTCTCAAACTATAGTTGGTAAAATACAAAACACACTAGGCAATCCATTGCCTTTTGCTAATGTAATGATAAAAGACGCTAAAACCCCTACTCTTATAATTGAATATGTTATCACCAAAAAAACAGGAGATTATAAACTGGTATTAAAAAATACCTATCCAAAAATTATAATTCAAGTTACAGTAAACGGTTATTTTCCGGAAACCTATAGTATTGAAAATCCTAAAAAAGAAGGAAGCTATACTCATGATTTTGTATTACAAGATGATGCAGTAAATCAATTGAAAGAAGTGGTAATAAAAAATGAAAAAAAACCGTTTGTTATAACTAAAGACACTATAAAATATAATGTTTCAGCTTATATGGATGGTAGCGAAAGAAGAATTGAGGACGTTATAAAAAAACTCCCTGGCGTGGAAATAAACGACAAATCAGGAGAGATTACTTATAAAGGGAAATCAATTGAAACTGTTACGCTTGAAGGCGATAATTTGTTTGGCTCTAATTATTCGATTGGTACAAAGAACATCAATGTAGATATGGTGGAACAAGTACAGGCCATACAAAACTATTCTGACAACCCACTACTTAAAGGAATTGAAAACGGAGATAAAGTATCCTTAAATTTGAAACTTAAAAAAGGAAAAGTGGATTTTTCTGGTAGCATTGATGTCGCCAATGGAATTAAACAAGATGGTAAAGGTGCGTATGATGAAAGTGCAAGTATTATGGAAACTACTAAAAATTTCAAATCATTTGGAATGATTTCTTATAATAACATAGGTAAGAATGATACTCCTTTTGATTATTTTTCTTTTAACGAAAATATAGAACAGATAAAAGAAAATGATATTACGGCAAAAAAATATATTCCAGAAATTGCTTTTTCATGTGCTTTGGATGAAAGCCGTGCGAATATAAATAATACATTATTTAGCAATTATAACACTATTTTTAAAATAGGCAAAAGGATAAGCATTAAATCAAATCTATATTATGTAAACGATAAAATTTCTACAAACCAACTTTCTGAAAGCAATAACACTATTAATAATGAATCATTTATAACATCAGACAGTTACTTTATTGAGAAAAAACCAACCCAATATCGTGGAAATGTAGATATTAAAGCAAATACTTCTAAAAAATCTTTATTGGAATACAAATTTAAAATAAGTCAGGAAAATATAGTAACACTGTCGAATGTAGTTCAGAATAATAATTCTAACTATGAAACTAATCTGAAGTCCGAAAATTTTTATCTCAAACAAGCATTACTTTTCACTCAAAAATTTTCGGATAAAAAAGCATTACAAATCTCTGTAAATCATTCTACTAATTATATCCCTCAAAACTTTAGAATAGCTCCATCTATTTATTATTCTCCAAATTATACAAAAGATAATCAATATAGCAATAGCAAGAAAAATTATTTAGGTTTTGAATCTGTATTATTAGGCAGAGCAAATACTGCAAAATATACTTTTACAGTTGGTGGTTTTTTAGTCGAAAATCCCTTTAATTCAGGTTTAAGAAGCAGTAATGACACTTCTGAAATACCAGTTGCGGATTTTCAAAATGATTTAGTATATAAAAAATCTTCTTTATATACATTAGGTTCTTATAATTTTATTTACAAAAAATTAAAAATTTCACCTTCGTATTCATTAAAGTATTTAAACCAAAATTTAGAAAACAGTTTAGAAAATACAACCAAAAACAATAATCATATTATTTTTGAGCCGAACATAACTGTTAAATATGGAATCAATGAAGTTTCAAATATTACAGGAAAAATAGGTTATAATGAAAAATCAATTGCAGAAGAGCATTTGTTCAGTAATTCGATTTTGGTTAGTAATAGAATTTCAGAATCAAATATCCAAAATTTAGCAATACAAAAAGCACTCACTTTTGCGACTTATTATACTGTAAATGATTTGTATAAACAATTTCAATTAAATTTAGGTGTAAATTTTTCGCAAAATAGAGGTGATTTTTTTTCAAATATAAATGTAAAGGAAAATAATACACAGATAGAATATTTTTATTTACCTGAAAATTATAAAAATCTAAATTTAAATTTTTTAATAGAAAAATACATTCCAGTTTTTGAGAGTACAATTCGGTTAAAATCGAATTATAATTATTCTGATTATAAAAATATTATCAATAATTCTGATTTAAGAAACAATACAAATCAATATGTTAATTCTGAAGTGTTTATTAGAACGGTATTTGACATAAAAATAAATTTTGAAAATGTTGTTCAATATTGTTATAATAAATCACAGAGTGAAGAAAATAAATTTATTAATTCTTCTTTAAATGATACTTTCAAGATAATAATAAAGCCGAATAAGAAATGGTTTGTTTCGTTTTCTTCAGATTATTATTTGCCAAATACAAAATTGAAAACCAATTACTTATTTTTGGATGGTAGTATAAGATTTACTCCAAAAGCTAAATTTTTTGATTTTAGTTTTGTTGTAAAAAATCTTTTAAACAATAACAATTTCACTCAAATTCAAACTAATGATTATTCAAAGACCCTATTTCAAACTAATTTAATTCCAAGATATTTCATCTTAAATGCAACTTATAATTACTAAAGAAAGGGAGCTATTATCTTATCATCCTTGCATTAACTCCATCAACTCCAGCGCTTTCCGAATGCTTTTTACATGCTCAAAAGTCAATAGTAATCTTAAGCCATTCGGTGTCTGTTTCTCTTTCATTTTGCACAATTGCGGTTGTTTTTGCACAAACTGCAACACTTTGTGAAATTGTGGCGAAGTATAATAATTGCTTTGCTGGTCGGAAACGAAATAGTAAATCATCTTGCCTTGTTTCATCACCAGTTTTTCGACGCCAAGTTTAGTGGCAATCCATTTTATTTTAATACTGTTCAGTAGCGAAATAGCCTGCTTTGGCAAGAGACCAAAACGGTCAATGAGTTTGGTTTCATAAGCCAACAACGTTTCCTCGTCTTTAATTAAGCTCAGCTCGTTGTACAAATTCAGTCGTTCAGTTATGTTATTGATGTATTCGTCTGGAAACAACAACTCAAAATCAGTGTCAATCTGTAGGTCTTTCACGTATTCTTTTTCGGGTTTTTCTTCATCTGCATACAACTCTTTAAATTCGTTTTCCTTGAGTTCTTCAATGGCTTCATTCATTATTTTTTGATAGGTGTCAAAACCTATTTCATTAATGAATCCGCTTTGTTCACCACCCAATAAATCGCCGGCACCACGAATTTCTAAATCCTTCATGGCAATGTTAAATCCGCTGCCGAGTTCACTAAATTGTTCTAATGCTTGAATTCGTTTTCGGGCATCATCCGTCATGGCTGAATACGGCGGACAAATGAAATAGCAAAACGCTTTTTTGTTGCTACGTCCCACACGACCCCGCATTTGATGCAAATCGGATAGACCAAAATTATTGGCATTGTTAATGAAAATCGTGTTGGCATTCGGCACATCCAATCCGCTTTCGATAATTGTGGTAGCCACTAAAACATCGAATTCACCATTCATAAAAGCCAACATCAATTCCTCGAGTTTGCTGCCTTCCATTTGGCCGTGACCAATTCCTACTCGGGCATCCGGAACCAAACGCTGAATCATTCCAGCCACTTCCTTGATGTTTTCAATTCTGTTGTTAATGAAAAAAACCTGTCCGTTGCGCTGAATTTCATACGAAATTGCATCCCGAATCAACTCTTCGCTAAAACCAACCACATTGGTTTCTATCGGATAACGATTGGGTGGAGGCGTGGTTATAACCGATAAATCCCTTGCAGCCATCAATGAAAACTGTAAGGTTCTTGGGATAGGCGTTGCGGTTAATGTTAGCGTATCCACATTGGCGGCAATGGTTTTTAATTTGTCTTTGACGTTGACGCCAAATTTTTGTTCTTCATCGACAATCAGCAATCCCAAATCTTTAAAAACCACATTTTTATTGACTAATTGATGCGTTCCTATGACAATGTCGAGTTTGCCTTCAGCTAATTGTTTGAGTGTTTCTGCTTTTTGCTTGGCGGTTCTAAACCGATTCAAATATCCCACAGAAACGGGCATTTCCTTTAATCGTTCGGTAAAAGTCCTGAAATGTTGGTAGGCCAAAATGGTTGTGGGAACCAAAACGGCTACTTGTTTTCCGTTATCGACGGCTTTAAAAGCCGCACGAATTGCGACTTCGGTTTTCCCGAAACCTACGTCACCGCAAACCAAACGATCCATAGGGCGATCACTTTCCATATCGGATTTGACTTCTGCTGTCGATTTGGTTTGGTCGGGTGTATCTTCATAGATGAACGAGCTTTCCAGTTCGGCCTGCAAATAACTGTCGGGAGCGTACCGAAACCCTTTTTCCAATCTTCGCTTGGCGTACAATTGAATCAGGTTGAACGCGATATGTTTTACTCGGGCTTTGGTTTTTTGTTTTAAAACTTTCCAAGCATTCGAGCCGAGTTTATAAATTTTAGGAGGTGTGCCGTCCTTGCCGTTGTATTTCGAAATCTTATACAACGAATGGATGCTCACGTACACGATGTCATTATCGGCATAAACGAGTTTGATAGCTTCCTGGGTTTTGCCTTCGACCTGAATTTTTTGCAAACCACCAAACCTACCAATTCCGTGATCGATGTGCGTGACGTAATCGCCAACAGAAAGCGTGGTGAGCTCCTTTAAGGTGATGGTTTGCTTTTTCGAATAATTATTTTTGATGCTGAATTTGTGATAGCGTTCAAAAATTTGATGGTCGGTATAACAGGCAATTTGGTTTTCCTCATCTATAAAACCTTGATATAAGGGCAAAGTGATGGTGTTGTACTGCTTGCGAATGCTTTCATGATTGGCTTCATCTAGGGTTTCAAAAATATCATGGAACCTTTTAGCCTGGGCATCATTGGAACAAAAAAGATAGTTTTTATACCCATTAAAATGGTTGTCGTTCAAATTGTTTAACAGCAAATCGAATTGTTTGTTGAACGAAGGTTGAGGTTGAATATGAAATTCGAATGTTTTCTGGATTCTGTAAATGGGTTTAGAACTTAATTCAAGGATTGAAAAATCCAAACTTTTCTTGACGAATTCCGTTTGGTTTACGAACAACTGTCCCGGTTCTACATGGCTTACAGTAGCATTCAGGTTTTTAAAAATTTCATCGGCTTTGCCAAATAATTTGTCTAATTTGGACAAAAGCAACTCTGTATTCTGGATGCAAAGGATGGTTTTGTTGCTGATATATTCCAGAAAACTTTCTCTGTTTTCCTGAAAGAATTTATTCTCGACATTGGGAATAATCGTGATTTTATTTTGCTTTTCGATAGAGAGTTGTGTTTCTACGTCAAAACTTCGAATGCTGTCGACTTCGTTTCCAAAAAATTCAATTCGGTATGGATTGTCATTCGAAAAAGAAAAAACGTCAATAATACCACCACGAACGGAAAATTCTCCGGGTTCAGTGATGAAATCAACGCGCTTGAATTCATATTCAAACAACACTTCATTGATGAATTCAATAGAAATCTTGTCGCCAACGGCTACTTTTAAGGTATTTTTGTCCAGCTCTTTTTTGGTTACCACTTTTTCAAAAAGGGCTTCGGGATAGGAGACAATTACGGCTGGTTTTTTGCGGGAATTAATGCGGTTCAATACTTCGGCTCGAAGCAAAACATTGGCATTATCGGTATCTTCTATTTGATAGGGACGACGATAAGAACCTGGGTAAAATAATACATCTTGCTCCCCTATGAGTTGTTCTAAATCGTTCAAATAATAGGCAGCTTCTTCTTTGTCGTTGAGTAAAACCAAAAAAGGTTTTTCAGTTTTCGTGAAAAGGGACTGAATCACAAACGAAAGTGATGAACCAATCAATCCATTAAGGTGAATTTTTTGTTCGGGTGTTTGCAAACAATCTATAATTTGCTTGACTTTTGGCGAATTGGCGTAGGTGTTTAATAAATTAGCTTTACTCAATTTACGGTAAAATTTTATCTTTTTTAACTGACGGAATCGCACGAGAGGTGTCTAACATCCGTATCATGTCTGATTCGCCTTCTTCTTTAGGAATGGCATTTTTTCTGATAATTTCGTCCATTTGTTGGGTCAATGAAAGCATTTCCTGATTGATTTCTGAAACTAAAGTCACCACTTTTTGATCTGGAATGTCGTCTAAATTGATGAACAAATTGATGGCGTTGATTTTAGTAGTCAGCACCGAAATTCTGCTTTTTATTTCCGGCTTATTGAATGGAGCCGGAATGGTATTGTTTAAATCCGATACCTTTTTAGATAAGGTTTTAGCTTTTTTCTGGAAAGCACCTATAGAACTTTTAGGTTTTAGATTTAATTCCTCTACAAACTGCCGCCATTCGTTCCACTTATTTACTATGGATTGGGAGGCGGGAACTAATCTAGGATTAGAAAAATTCCATCCTTTATTGATGTTCTCAAAAATGATTTCTTTTTTCTTAGCATCCTTCATGTTCTCTGCATCTCGTTTTTCCGCATTGTCATTGCACGAAACGAATGTCAGCGAAGTAGAGAAGCAAACAAGGGAAAGGAATAAAAAAAGAATACGGGAACAATTGAATTTCATTCGTCTTGGTTTTGATTGCAAAGTTACAAAGGTAAAAGGAAAGTTAAAACAGTTGGCCTATTGTTAGCTTTAATTTTGTTAAAATAAATTGGAACGAAATGGGATACGTATACTTTACGAAATCGTTATATTTACATTTTAAAATGCTATAAAAATGGAAACCAAAATTCTAATTATTGGGGCTTGTGGGCAAATAGGTACCGAATTAACCCAAAAACTTCGACAGATTTATGGTACAAATAATGTTGTCGCTTCCGATATCCGGAAAATGAATACCGATGTAGTAAATTCTGGTCCTTTTGAAGTGGTCAACGCATTAGATTACAATCAGATTCAGCATTTAGTAGAGATTCATAATATTACGGATGTCTATTTAATGGCCGCTCTATTGTCAGCCACAGCCGAAAAAAATCCTGCATTTGCATGGGATTTAAATATGAATTCCCTTTTTCACGTGTTGAATTTGGCCAAAGCCAAGAAAATTAAAAAGGTATTTTGGCCTTCGAGTATTGCTGTTTTTGGCCCTACCACACCTAAAGAACACACGCCTCAATATACGATTATGGAACCCACAACAGTGTATGGGATCAGCAAACAATCCGGGGAGCGGTGGTGTGAATATTACCATCATGTTTTTGGTGTGGATGTGCGAAGTGTTCGGTATCCGGGATTGATAAGTTGGTCTTCTCCCCCTGGTGGTGGTACTACAGATTATGCAGTGGATATTTTTCATAAAGCATTGTCAAACGGAAAATATGACTGTTTTCTTGCTTCGAAAACTAAAATGCCGATGATGTATATGGATGACGCAATCCAGGCTACTATCAAAATTATGCAGTCAGAGGCGGAACTCATTAAGATTCGTTCTTCTTATAATTTGGCCGCTATGAGTTTTACACCATCTGAGCTTGCTTCTGAAATTAGAAAACATCTTCCAGATTTTGAGATAACTTATAATCCAGACTCTCGTCAGCAGATTGCAGACAGTTGGCCAGCGAGTATTGATGACAGCGAGGCCAGAAAGGATTGGGGTTGGGAACCTGAATTTGATTTGGTCAACACAACACTTGCCATGTTGGAGAATTTGAAAAACCATCCAAATTTTATCTAGTTTTAAACTTTTCAATCGATAGGGTTTCAATAGTTATTTTGGTTCTGGAAGATAATTGGGGGTCAATTTAATGCCTAGTTTTTTGTTTTATATCAAGGAATTAAGCAACATTTATTGGATATGCTAATTTGAGTTTTTGTATTTTTATAAACGCTTACGTAAATATGTTTCAAAGTATGAGAAAGTTTATTTTGCCTATGGTTATTGTTGCTTTTGGTTTTTCATTTGCCAATAGTTCTTGTAAAAAGAATGAAAATCAGGCAATAGTATCGAGGGTAAAGTCGATTTTTGCTCAAAAAAACTTAAAAGAGGATGATGAGGCAAACTTTGACAGTACATTAGTGGCGCCATTTTTCGTGAATCATCCAAAGTTGAAAAGCTATCAATCTGATGTGGAAGCCTTATATAAAAAACATCAGTATCATTATGTTTGGTTTGACAAAAAAGGAATTAATGAGGTGGGAGGTTTGTTGTACGGCAAGATTAACAATATAGAAGCGGAAGGAATTGAAGCGGTTGTTCCGTATAAATATAAACTAGATGAAATTTTCCAAAATGCAGCCAATATGCAAAAACCAGATGTTACCACTGAGTTATTGTTGTCGTCACTGTATTTTTTTTACGCCGATAAAGTGTATCGTGGATTGGATGAAAAAAAAACGCAAGAACTGGGATGGTATTTACCTCGAAAAAAACAATCCTATGTCAATTATTTAGACTCTTTATTAGTTAACCCTTCATTAATAAACAAAGACGAGAAAGAAGTATTGGGGGAATATTATAGACTTAGAGAAGTGCTACAACAATACCGTGAATTGGAGAAAAAAGGAGGGTGGAACACCATTGACCTTGATCCGAAAATGGAGCCGTTAAAACCAGGGGATAGTTCTGGAACAATTGCCCAAATTAGGCAACGGTTATTTATTATTGGCGATGTTTCAGTAGATTCCAAAAGTGCTTTGTATGATGAGGAATTAAGGACTGGGATTTTGAAGTATAAAAAAGGAAATGGTTATACTCTTGATGCACTTATTACGTCCAAACATATTGCAAACATGAATGTATCAGTGGAGGAACGCATTAAAACCATTATAGTCAATATGGAAAGGTGCCGATGGATTCCAAGCGGTATCAAAAAATCGAAAGAATACATTTTTATTAATATTCCGTCCTATCGTCTAACCTATTTTAAGGACAATAAACCGGAATTAATATCGAAGGTGGTGGTTGGCAAAGCCATGAATAAGACTGTTGTTTTTAGTGCAGATATGAAGTATATAGTGTTCAGTCCGTATTGGAATGTGCCAAATAGTATTATTAAAAAAGAGCTATTGCCCGCCATGGTCAAAAATAAAAATTACCTTGCCCAACATGATATGGAGTGGAACGGAGGTAATATTAGACAAAGACCGGGGCCGAAAAATTCGCTTGGACTGGTTAAGTTTTTGTTCCCAAATACCAATTCTATTTATTTGCACGACACGCCTTCTAAAAATTTATTCAACGAAGAAAAAAGAGCTTTCAGCCATGGCTGCATTCGTATAGAGAAACCTAGAGAATTGGCTAATCTTATTTTGAAAGATGATAAGAACTGGACTCCTGAAAAGATTGATGCAGCCATGAACAGAGGGGTCGAATCGTGGTATACCCTCAAAAATAAGATTCCAGTATATATAGGGTATTTTACCGCTTGGGTTGATAAAGCAGGGTCAATTTATTTCTATGATGATGTGTACCATCGTGATGAACGCTTGGCGGCTTATATTTATGAGCAATAGAGCATGGATGGATTTGCTGTTAATTATAATGTTCTAGTTTTTTGGGACTGCCATTTTGTTTAGACTACCTTGTGCCATTGTTTTTCTAATTAAGCAATAATGTGTCCCAAGGAAAAACAATTTTGAAGTTTTAATTGCATCTTACATCGAAAATAAAGTGGGTATCTCGGAATGTTTTTTAAGTGATATTTTGGCTGGCCATTTGAAAGAAAATTTACGGGCTCTTATCCACAACAATTTGTTGGTTGCCGCAGGAACGGGTAATGCCGATAAACTGATTCACAATGATAAAGTGCGGAGCGATGCTATTTATTGGCTTGACAAAAAGCATAACAATCCATATGAAAATGAATTTTTTGTGCAGATAGAATCTTTTATTGCCTATTTGAACAGCAGTTGCTATGCCGGAATAACGGGCTATGAGTTTCATTATTCGTTATATGAAAGCGGCAGTTTTTATAAAAATCATCTCAATCAGTTTCAAGATAATTCCAGTAGACAATTTTCCATGATAAGCTATTTAAACTCCAACTGGACAGAGAGGGACGGAGGTGAATTGTTGGTTCATCAAGCAGGGTATGACCAGAAAATTTCTCCCACTCAGGGCAAAACGATTTTCTTTAAAAGCAACGAATTAGAGCATGAGGTGTTAGTTACTCAGGAACGCCGCATGAGTGTTACGGGTTGGCTGAAGTGGGATTAACACGATATAAATTTATTTGGTTGACCTCTATATTTATTTTCCAAAGTTAGAGACAATTCCTTTTCATGCGCATTTTTTTACATAATCATTTGTTTTTGGGATAAGTTATAGAATTATAATTGGTAATTGTTTTAATCACCACCTTGAGTTTAGTTATATTTACGCAAAAAAAAGATAAATATGGGTGCTTTTGTAATCAGTAAAAGATTTAATGGGGAATTTAAGTTTGTTTTTACCTCCAGAAAGGGGAAAACCATATTTACAAGCTTAAGTTATGCTACACAAGAAAAATGCGAAGCGGCTATTGAGTTAATAAAGGGAACCATAGAAAAGAGTACGTATCTAAAATTTAAATCGTCTAACGGGAAATATTTTTTTAAACTTGTAATTGATGAGATTGAACTGGCTTCCAGCAGAAAATATACCACCGAATTGCGATTGCAGAAGGGAATCAATGAAATCGTTCAATACGCCTCAAAGGCCGAAACGTTAGATTTCTCCTCGGATGATTTCATTTTTTCTGATTTGGATATTATAGAGCGTGAAATATAGAAAGGAAACAACGAGAAAAACATGATTTTCTTTGGTTTTTAAAATAGGCAAATAAAAAACCCCGCAAAGCGGGGTTTTAAAATCTTTAGAAATAAATTTCTAATTATTTTTTTGCAGCTTCTTTAGCAGTTGCAGCAGCTTCAGTTGAAGCAGCAGCAGCATCAGTTGCAGCAGCAGCAGCATCAGTAGCAACAGCAGCAGCAGAATCAACTACAACAGCAGCAGAATCAACTACAGCAGCAGCTTCAGTTACAACAGCTTCTTCAGCAGCAGGAGCTTCAGCTTGTTTACAAGATACTACAGTTAATGCAGCGATTACGGCTAAACTTAAAAATACTTTTTTCATCTTAATTTAATTATAAAAGGTTAATTATTAATTCGAGGCAAAGATATAAATTTTTTATTATGTAAATTTTTTTTTCAATTTTTTTTCAAAAAAATATTCTGTTGCAACGTCAAAACTATTTACAATTACTGTGCCAAAGTCTGGCTGTGGGTGAACAAACCGTTATTTTTCTGCATAAATCAATAAAAAGCTCGAATTTTTTATTGAAAACGGTATTATTCAACATGTTACTTTTTATTTGTCTCCTTAGGGTGTACCAATTTTAACTCATTTATTAAATTTTTTGCACCCGCATATTTATCCATAATAAATAATACATAACGAATATCTACCATTACATTCCTGCAAATCGATGGGTCATAGTAAATATCGCTCATTGTTCCTTCCCAAACTCTGTCGAAATTTAACCCAATCAAGTTTCCTTTTGCATCGATTGCCGGGCTTCCGGAATTTCCTCCTGTAGTATGATTGGTTCCAATAAAGCAAACGGGCATTTTTCCGTTTTTTCCATATGGTCCATATTCCTTGGTACGGTATAGATCGATCAATTTAGAGGGGACGTCAAATTCATAGTCGCCGGGAATGTATTTCTCTAAAACGCCGTCTAAATAGGTCATTGGCTTATATGTGATAGCGTCTTTTGGCTCGTATCCTTTCACTTTTCCGTAAGTGACCCTTAAAGTTCCATTAGCATCGGGGAAAATTCTGGAGTTTTTGTTCAATTCCAGCTGTGCTTTCATGTAGGTTCGCTGCAAATCCGTGATTTTCAAATTGATTTTCTCATATTTCGGAGCGACTTCTTTCAGGTATTTGTCGGCCATTTCTTTTACTAATTGAAAAGCTTTATCGGTATTCAAATTGGCTAAAACCGTTTTAGAATCGCCTGTCAGTAATTCTTTAGCGCCATTGTAATCTATTAATTTGGATTGTCCGTAAATTTCTGCTGTCAAGTTTTGGACATTGATATTTATTAAATGAGTCGGTAAAAATTGTTTCGGCGATTTGGTTGCATACAATTCCAATAATTGTTCAAACACTTTTTCATCGACGTTTTTGTTGAAATCCTTGTAGAATTCTCCCAAACCATTGCTTAAATTGTTTTTCCTGTCTGTAAAGGCCTGTTCTCCTTTAGTGTTGTAAATTTGTTCCAATTGGTACATTTTATAGGTAACGCTCAGCAGTTCCGTATTTCGCAACACGGTTTCAATAAAATAATCCCTACTTGAAGCATAAGGGGAGATTTCAGCATAATTTTTTTCAAAATCGGCAAGTAAAGTGCCGTATTCTGCCTGTTTTCCGGCTTTGATTACTTTTTCTTGGAATGCAATTTCCTGTTTTCTTTTGATGGCAACCGCATCCGATTTTTTTAATCCTTGCGTTTCGCCAATCCATTTTTTCCAATAATTGGCAATTCCCGCATATTTTGAAGCATATTGAATTTTCACAGCATTGTCCTTTCTCATAAAACCATCAGCAACTTTTAAAGCTTTTTCCCGAATTTCAATTTTGGCGGGATTCAATTCATTAATAATTTGTTCAATGGCAACGGCAGGTAAATATTCGGTTGTCTTTCCCGGATATCCAAATACTAAGGTAAAATCATCTTCCTGAACTCCGTCTAACGAAATTGGTAAAAAATGTTTTGGGGTATAAGGAACGTTATCTTTTGAATAGGTTGCGGGGCGATTATTCCTATCGGCGTAAATCCGAAACAACGAAAAATCTCCAGTATGGCGTGGCCAAACCCAATTGTCAGTATCCGAACCAAATTTTCCAATGGAACTAGGCGGTGTACCCACCAAACGCACATCCTTAAACGTTTCCGTCACAAAAAGCATGTACTGGTTGCCTTCATAAAAAGTTTTAATTTTATTCTCTTGCCCGCTTTCTTTCGGTATAGAAGTGCCTAAAATTGAAATATTTTCTTGAATTTTATTCTGTTTTTCAACCTCAGTACCTAAAGCTGCAACACCATCTAAAACCTTAGCCGTTACATCTTCAATTTTTACAATAAAGGTGACTTCTAGGTCTTCATTTGGCAATTCGTCCTCCATTTTATAGGCCCAAAAACCATTGGTCAGGTAATCATGTTCAACAGATGAATGCGTTTGAATGGCATCAAAACCGCAATGATGATTGGTCAATAATAGTCCTTTTGGGGAAATCACTTCCGAGGTACAACCGCCATTAAAATGGGGAACTGCATCTTTCAAACTGGATTTGTTTACATCATAAATGTCTGAAGCCGACATTTTCATGCCCAGACTTTTCATTTCTTTTTCGTTCATTCCTTGCAAAAGCGATGGAATCCACATGCCGCCTTGCTGGGCTTGGGTCTGAATGATAAATAGGAATAAGAATATTTTTAAAAATTTCATAGGTGGTATTTTATTGATTGTGCAATGTAAGATTTTTGATTTTTTGAAATCAATTTAAGTTTTCGTTAAGTATATGTCTTAAAATAACATCAGTAGCCCCCTTATTCATTTCCACAAAAGTGCTACAAATATGTCCTTTTTCGTGACGAATGTCCTCATTTGCAATTAGGTTTTCAAAAGTGTCGTTCAATTCATTTTGATTCGAAACGGAAACACAGCCTTCCATATTTACTAATGCAGTCGCTTCTGCAAAATGCGAGAAATTCGGGCCAATAACAATTGGAACGCCAAAAGTGGCCGGCTCTAAAATATTATGAACGCCCGGATTCCCAAAACCTCCGCCAACATAAGCGATGTCAGCATAGCTGTAAATTTTAGTCAAAATCCCAACAGTGTCGATGATAAAAACATCAAAATCCGATAAATTTTTGTTTTCTTTTTCAGAAAACAGAACCGTCTTTTTAGAAATGTTGTTTTTTAATTCTTGAATTTGCTCCGATTTGATATTGTGGGGTGCAATTATAAATTTTACAGGATGTTTGGTCGAATTGATAAAATCGACTAATAAATGTTCGTCTTTTGGCCACGAACTTCCCACGACAACAGTCAATTGATTATTTTTGAAATCCGAAATAAAATCCAAAGAATTGTCTTTTTGTAAAATGGCTGCCACACGATCAAAACGGGTATCGCCAGAAACCGAGACATTCGTTTTGCCTAATTGCAATAAAAGTTCTTTTGATTTTGAATTTTGAACAAAGAAATGTTCGAAAGTATTCAATGCCTTTCTGTAAAAACTGCCATACCATTTAAAGAATAACTGATTCTCTCTGAAAATGCCCGAAATCAAGTAGGTTGGGATTTGGTGCTTTTTTAACTCATTCAGATAATTCGGCCAATATTCATATTTAATGAAGAAAGCCATATCAGGACGAACGATTTTCATGAATTGCCGAACATTGCTTTTGGAGTCCAAAGGCAAATAAACCGTAACATCTGCAATGGCATTGTTTTTTCGTACTTCATAGCCCGAAGGCGAGAAGAAAGTCAATACGATTTTATGATTTGGAAATTGACTTTTCATTTTTTCCAGAACAGGCAAGCCTTGTTCGTATTCGCCTAAAGAAGCAGCGTGAAACCAAATCGTTTTGTCAGAAGCTTTAATTTTGTCGGACAAAGTGCTAAAAACCGTTTTTCGACCATCAACAAAAAGCTTTACTTTTGGACTGAATAACGCTATGATTTTTATTAAAAAACCAGCAAAAATCAGCAATAAATTGTATAGAAAAAACATAGTTTGTAAATTGTGCTGCTAAAATACATCACTTTGCAGAATTTCCATTGTTGTCCGTCATTAAATTAGTAATTTTGCTAGCATATAATTTATAAGCAGATGAAAAAAATTCAGATGGTTGACCTCAAAAGTCAATATGATAAAATAAAAGACACCGTAAATGCCTCTATTCAAGAAGTTTTAGAAACTAACACGTATATTAACGGGCCGCATGTTCATCAATTTCAAAAAAATCTGGAAGAATATCTCGATGTGAAACATGTTATTCCTTGCGCAAACGGAACTGATGCCTTGCAAATTGCGATGATGGGATTGGATTTAAAGCCAGGTGACGAAGTGATTACTGCCGATTTTACCTTTGCTGCAACCGTTGAAGTGATTGCCTTATTACAACTGACTCCTGTTTTGGTGGATGTAGATTTGGTCAATATGAACATTTCGATTGAAGGAATTAAAAAAGCAATTACCCCAAAAACCAGAGCGATTGTTCCTGTTCATTTATTTGGGCGTGCCGCAAATATGGAAGCGATTATGCAATTGGCGAAAGAATATAATCTATACGTTATTGAAGACAATGCACAAGCAATCGGAGCCTATTGCAAATTTTCGGACGGAAGCAAAAAGAAAGCAGGAACCATTGGTCATGTTGGAGCCACCTCTTTTTTCCCTTCTAAAAATTTAGGATGTTATGGGGATGGCGGTGCTATTTTTACTAATGATAACGATTTGGCCCATAAACTTCGTGGAATAGTCAATCACGGCATGTATGTGAGATATCATCATGATGTGGTGGGCGTGAATTCTCGGTTGGATAGCATTCAGGCGGCAGTTTTAAATGCCAAATTGCCTTTATTAGATGAATACAACCATGCCCGTCGTGAAGCAGCAAAAAAATACAATGCTGCTTTTAACGGACATTCAAAAATTGTAATTCCAGATTTTGATTTAAACGGAGACGATCATGTTTTTCATCAATATACGTTGCGAATTATCGATGCCGACAGAGATGGATTGATGCAACATTTGTTGGATAAAGGCATTCCTTGCGCGATTTATTATCCAATTCCGCTGCATTCACAAAAAGCCTATTTGGATGCCCGTTACAAAGAAAGTGATTTTCCGGTAACGAATCAATTGGTAGAAGAAGTACTTTCTTTACCAATGCACACCGAATTAGATGACGAACAAATTCAATTTATAACAGAAAGCGTTTTAGAGTTTTTAAAATAGATAAAAGGTTTATTATTGGCTAATCGAGATAATTCGTTTAACCGACTTAACAAATTAAAAATCAATATTCAATGAAAATATTAGTAACAGGAGGTTTAGGTTTCATCGGTTCACACACCGTAGTCGAATTGCAAAATGAAGGCTATGATGTCGTTATTATTGATAATCTTTCTAATTCATCAGAAGAAGTTTTAAAAGGAATTGTAGCCATTTCTGGTAAAGCTCCCATTTTTGAAAAAATGGATTTAAGGGAAAAAGCATCGGTACAAAGTTTCTTCAATAAACACCATGACGTTGCCGGAGTAATCCATTTTGCGGCATCTAAAGCGGTGGGAGAAAGTGTAGAAAACCCGTTGTTGTATTATGAAAACAACATCAATACACTAGTTTATATTTTGCAGGAACTGCAACAAAAACCAGAAGCTAATTTTATTTTTAGCTCTTCGTGCACGGTTTACGGTCAAGCCGAAAGAATGCCCATTACTGAGGATGCTTCTATTCAAGTAGCGATGTCACCATACGGAAACACCAAGCAAATAGGTGAAGAAATTATTACCGACGTTACTAAAGTAACCAATATTAATGCAATTTTGTTACGTTACTTCAACCCGATTGGGGCGCATCCATCGGCTGAAATAGGAGAATTGCCTATTGGCGTTCCACAGAATTTAGTTCCGTTTATTACACAAACCGGAATCGGGCTAAGAAAAGAATTGTCTGTTTACGGAGATGATTATCCAACTCCAGACGGAACCGCAGTGCGTGATTATATTCATGTAGTTGATTTGGCGAGAGCGCACGTTATTGCTTTGCAACGCTTGATTAACAAAAAGAATGTAGCAAAAGTAGAAACCTTTAATCTGGGTACCGGAACAGGAAGTTCTGTGCTGGAAGTAATTAAAGCTTTCGAAAAAGTAAGCGGACAAAAATTACCCTATAAAATCGTTGATCGTAGGGATGGGGATGTTACTTCTGCCTATGCAAATACCGATAAAGCAAATAATGGTTTAGGATGGAAAGCGCAATCTACACTCGAACAAGCAATAGCAAGCGCTTGGAAATGGGAACAGAAGATTAGAGGTTAGTTTTAGTAAATAAAATTCCAAATGTTCTTCTTGGACTGCAACCAAAAGGTAGGGTAAATTTACAATTAAATTGATAATAATGAGCTCGGTATTGTATCGGGCTCATTCCTTTTAGATTCGGCTTATGTCTTTAAACATCTTCTATACTGCAAAGTTTAAATTCATAATTGTACTTAGACTTTTCTTTTCAAAAAAATACCCCAAATAGTGTATGACTTTTTGGGGTATTTAATTTTTAGGATTTTAATTTATCTAATAGTGTTGTTCTGAATCAAATCAATGTACAAATTGATTTTGTCTTTCAACTCTTTTCGTGGAGTTATAAAATCTAAGAAACCGTGTTCTAATACAAATTCAGCAGTTTGGAAACCATCTGGCAAATCTTTCCCAGTGGTGTCTTTTACAACTCGAGGGCCTGCAAAGCCAATTAAGGCTCCGGGTTCAGAAATATTTACGTCACCAAGCATCGCATAAGAAGCCGTTGTTCCTCCAGTTGTTGGATCTGTACACAATGAGATATACGGAATTTTCGCATCGGCTAATTGAGCTAGTTTAGCTGAAGTTTTTGCCAATTGCATCAAGGAATAGGCAGCTTCCATCATTCTTGCTCCACCTGATTTTGAAATCATTAAAAAAGGAACATTGTTTTTTATGGAATAATCAATTCCACGAGAAATTTTTTCTCCCACTACTGCACCTACGGAACCTCCAATAAAGGCAAAATCCATACAGCAAATTACTAAATCTTTACCTTTAGACTTTCCAACTCCAGTTCGGACGGCATCCTTAAGTTTGGTTTTTTCCATGGCGTCTTTCAATCGATCAGAATACTTTTTTGTATCCACAAAATGCAATGGATCTTTGGAAACCAAGTTCTTGTCTAATTCTTGAAATTCGTTATTGTCAAATAAAATTTCAAAATATTCGGCACTACCTATTCTTACATGAAAATCGTCTTCTGGGCTAACCCAAAGATTACGCGCCAATTCTTCGGCATCGATTATTTTCCCCGTAGGGGATTTATACCACAACCCTTTAGGGACATCTTTTTTATCCTCGGTTGCGGTAGTGATTCCTTTTTCTGTTCTTTTAAACCAAGCCATAATTAATTTGTGAATTATGAATTATGAATTATGAGTTAAGCTCAAAATTATAAATTCTATTATAAAATTATGAATTAAAACAAAACTCATAATCCATAACTTTTAACTTAATAATTTATAGGGTGTTTACATTGTTCAAGTCGGCGAAAGCCTCTTCTAACCTTTTGATGAAAGTTAATTCCCCTTCACGGATCCATTTTCTTGGGTCATAATGTTTTTTGTTTGGTGAATCAGCTCCGTCAGGATTTCCAATTTGAGTTTTTAAATACTCAACATTGTTAACCATATAATCACGAATTCCTTCGGTATAGGCAAATTGCAAATCAGTATCAATGTTCATTTTAATAACACCGTAGCTAATTCCTTCTCTAATTTCTTCAAGTGTAGAGCCAGAACCACCGTGAAAAACAAAATCAACTGGATTGTTTCCTGTGTTGAATTTATTTTGAACATAATCTTGGGAATTTTTCAATATTTTTGGAGTCAATTTTACATTTCCGGGTTTGTAAACCCCGTGTACGTTTCCAAAAGATGCGGCAATTGTAAAACGAGGACTTACTTTTGAAAGTTCTTCGTAAGCATAGGAAACTTCTGCGGGTTGTGTATATAATTTTGAACTGTCAACGTCAGAATTGTCAACGCCATCTTCTTCTCCACCTGTAATTCCAAGTTCGATTTCTAATGTCATTCCCATTTTGCTCATTCGAGCTAAATATCCTTTACAAATTTCGATGTTTTCTTCGATTGGCTCTTCAGACAAATCAATCATGTGAGAGCTAAATAATGGTTTTCCAGTTTCTGCAAAGTGTTTTTCGCTTGCATCTAACAATCCGTCAATCCAAGGCAATAATTTTTTCGCACAGTGATCCGTATGTAAAATAACAGTTGCTCCGTAAGCTTCTGCAAGAGTATGAACATGTTTTGCACCAGCAATTCCACCAGCAATGGCCGCTTTTTCGTTGGTATTTGACAATCCTTTTCCAGCATTAAAAACAGCTCCGCCATTTGAAAACTGAATGATAACAGGGGCATTTAATTTAGCAGCTGTTTCAAGAACACCGTTAATAGTACTTGAACCTATTACGTTTACCGCAGGTAAGGCAAATCCTTTTTCTTTTGCATAGTTGAAAATTTCTTGAACTTGGTCACCAGTTGCAACTCCAGGTTTAATGTTATGAGCCATTGTGTTTGTTTTTAGGTTTAAAAAATTAAAGTTCACAAAAATAATAATTTATAAATTTAGAAAGGATAATTTATTCCAATATTTAGTATAGAGTTGCTAAAATTATAATCCCGGAACCATTTTTTGTTTATTTCATTGGAAGGATTGTAGGTTTTAAATCCTAAATCGAGTCGAACAACAAAAAAGCTAAAATCATATCGGAATCCGAATCCAGAGCCTATTGCGGTATCTTTCAATGATTTTATACCACTAAATACGGCTTTTTCATCGGTGATATTATCCATTACATTCCAGATGTTACCTGCATCAACAAATAAAGCGCCGTTAAACTGCCCAAAAAAGTTAAATCTAAATTCGGTGCTTATTGCAATTTTTAAATTGGCTTCATTAAAGTCATTAATGGTTCCACTTCTCCCCGGACCTAAAGCATAAGGTTGCCATGCTCTATTGTCGTTCGATCCTCCGGCAAAATAACTTCGGGAAAACGGAACACTATTAGAGTTCCCATAAGGGATGGCAATTCCTGCGAAACTTCTAAAGGCAAGTACCTTTTTTCGGCTTAAATCCCAGTGCTTAATGTATTCTAACTCTGTTTTGATGTATTGTGAATATTCTACTTCTAAGAAAGTGTTGTTTCCGCCCTGATTCTTGAGTTGCTTTGAGGCACTTGCAATAAGGGACAATAAATTACCGGCAGATTCTGTTTTTGATTTAAAGATGTAAAAATTCTCATCGTTAATATCCGTTTTTGTTGTTTTTGAGAATGTAAAATTAGAAGCAAAAATTAAATTATTTTCGGTTAATCTCGTTTTTCGTTCATTAATGCTATTCACATTTTTCTTGTCGATTTCATTTAATAGGACTGTTGGGTTGGAATCTAAAGCACTACTTAAAAACCCATTTGTACCACTTTCTATAATTAAGTTGTTTTTGTCGTCAAAATAAGAAGGGTCAGTAGGATAGGACTGGGCAATTTTGTTTAATGTTTTATAGGAAGATCCATAAACTTTAAAATAATTACTCAAATTAATGTTTTTGACAAATTGAATATTGAGGATATCCAAACGGGAAAAGCTATTTCTTTTAGGTGTCCAATTGTAAGTAAAAGCGCTAGTGAAATTTTCTTTATCCAATCCGATATTCTGTTGTTTTGCATATCCAATACTTAATGTGGTTGAGGGAATCATGCTTTTTGGGATGATTTTATTGGTATTAAAAAACATAAAGATCCCCGGAAAATTTAATTTCATATCCACTCCATATTCGGATACATTAAAAAAAGTATCGTTCGGATTGGCTAGGTCTTTTGATGAGCCTATATTTCCTCTAGCGGCAACTTCGAAAGTTTCGGCACCATTAAATATATTTCTGATTGAGAGTGTCGTGGTTCCTACAATTCCGAAATCTTGAATATTTGAATGGGTTAAATCCAATGAGGTTCCAAAGCTGAATTTTTTTCTTGGGGTTAAATAAATATTGGCTATCAGGGAGTTGCCTGTACTGTCTCTAGCGTCAAAATTATACTGAATCGTTGGGTAATTAAAAACTTTAAGATTGCTCAGGTATCTCGATGTTAATGTGGTTTTATAATCGGCAAAGAGCCCTCCTTTTGTTATAAAAACAGCATTAGCAATAGCTTTTGGCCTGTATTTTAGTTTACCGTTACTAAAAAAATTAAAGTTGTTGAATGTGACACTCGTACTGTCTTTATCTTTTGATATGGTTTTGTTGGGGGAATAATCAGTGTAAATGTTAACATCACTAATTTTATAGATTTTAAAAGACTGTGTCTTTGTAGAATCACCTTCTCTGTAGGAATAATTATTGATTTTTAAATTAATGTTGACTTTGTTTTTTTTATTGATGGTGTCTATATCAAAATTGATATAATTTTGTTGAAAAAGGTAGGCCCCATTGTTTCTAAAATTAGTGGTAATACGGTTTATTTCAGTTTTAAAATCTTCTGTTTGGTATCGATTTCCGATTTTAATTGTGGAATTTATTTTTTTGGATTCGTATAAAGAGTCTAAAATAGGGGAAAGGATGGTTGTTTTTAGCGAATCAATAAAAAAAGCATTTCCGGTGGTAATAGTGTATTTAATTTTTGCTTTTTTTGCACTTATAGAATCAACCTCATAACTTGCTTTTGTGTTAAAATAGCCGTCATTAAAATAATAGGATTTTAATCTGATGGAAGATTTATCAGCGCTTTTCTTGTCAATAATTACAGGAGGTTCTCCTGATTTTGATAAGAAATCATGTATTCCGGCATACCAAAAAGATTCTCCTAAACGGTTTACTTGTTTGGCAGAAAGCCATTTGGAGAGCCTTTTGTATTTTTCTGGATTGGCAATGAACTTGGCTTTGTAAGTGGAATCGTGTTTTATATTTGCGAGATTATATAGATTTAGTCGAAGGTGGTAACCTAAAAGATCAGTATTGGGTTTTTGATACAATTGATTGTGCACAGCTTCTCGTTTTTCTTTCTTAGAATTTACAGAAATTTCATTCTTTACCAGAAGTTTTTTGCCCTGTGGGACTCTTTTTTCCGAGACGCAAGCGGATATAAGTATTCCTATTAGAATAAATAATGATATTTTTGTAAAGGCGTTTCTCAAAGGTTGTGAAATATTTAATTCAAAAGTACATTATTTCCATGGTTAGTAAAAACCAAATAAAATTAATAACGAGTTTACAACAAAAAAAATATCGAGTTGTCGAACAATTATTTTTTGCCGAGGGGGTAAAAGTAATTCAAGAATTGTTGCAATCCGATTTTGAACTGGTGCATTTATATACGACACAACAGGATTTTAATGAGGTTTTAGTTTCTAAAAAAACAATTATTTCCGAAAGCGATTTAAAAAAAATTAGTGCGTTGACTTCTGCCAATAGTTGTTTGGCCATTTTTAAAATTCCAAAACAAAAAAATATAGAGCAAAAAGGATTGATAATAGCTTTAGATGATATTCGAGATCCGGGAAATCTGGGAACAATACTTCGATTGTGTGATTGGTTTGGAGTGGAAGAATTGGTTTGTTCTGCATCCACGGCCGATCTATACAGTCCAAAAGTAGTTCAAGCAACTATGGGTTCCATTTCTAGAGTAAATGTAAATTACGTCGATTTGAATTCGTTTTTAGAAACTACTGAATTGCCCATTTTTGGCACTTTTATGGATGGAAAAAATATCTATAAAGAAGAACTTCCTAAACAAGGAATTATTGTGATGGGCAATGAAGCCAACGGAATTTCACAAAGTATCGAACGGTTGGTCGCAAAACGATTAACAATACCAAGATTCGGAATTTTGAAGCGGACCGAGAGTTTAAATGTCGCTACAGCAACCGCAATTGTCTTGAGTGAGTTTAGAAGACTTAATTCCTTATAATTGTTTGGGACAAAAGGGCTAGGTATATCTTTTTAATGAAAAGTAAAATTGACTAAGACCGCACGGGTTTTCATTGATTCAACATTTCCTGTCCACGGACTATTTGGGTCATTGTCGCGAATCAATTCATCACCTATTCCAAAAACACCTCGTATAGAAGGAGAGAATTTGAAGTATTCTAAATATAAATCGACTCCAAAACCAATTTCATAATTTTTAGTCCAAGGTTTTACTCTAAATCGTTGCTGTAAATTATCATCTATTGATTTTGAATTGCTTGATAAATTTAACGTTGTTGACAGACCTCCCAAAAGGTAAGGTCTTACATTTCCTGTTCGCATCGAAGAAAATTTAAGCAACAAGGGGAAATGAATATTGGTTGCACCAACTTCCCGTGTAGCATCAATTTTTCGTGTTTGGTTGGCATACTCAAGGTTTCTTTTCGTGTAATATAAACCGGGTTCAAATCTTAAATTTACGTAGTCGTGCAGCTTCAAATCTCCAACAAGACCTACGTTAAATCCAGTTGTGGTTTTTACTTGTATGTCTGGGGCAACATTTTTATACTCAAATTTGAAATCATAAGAATTAAATCCTAAAAAATAACCCCAATAGACTCTTTGCTTATCAAAATTTTCATTGTTTAAAATGGGGTCTTTACTAAAGGTACCTCCTGGAAACTGGGCGTGTCCGTTATAAATTGAGAGAAATAGAACGAAAGCAAGTGTTTTTTTCATGTTTATGCTGAATAATTTTCAGTATCATTTTTTTGAAGCGGAATAAATGGTCGCCACACCAAAAGTCTGGGGTCTATCTACAACATTTATAAACCCAATTTTTCTCAAAATATTGTTTAACGCTTCTCCATATGGGAAAACTGATGCCGATTCAGATAAATAACCATAAGCGGCATTGTCATTTGAAAACAATTTTCCAATTAATGGAAGGATATTTTTAGTGTAAAAAACATAGCCTTGTTTATAAGGTGATTTTGTGGGATTTGAAGTTTCTAATATGACAAAAATTCCGTTAGGTTTTAATACCCGTTTAATTTCGCCCAATCCTTTTTCAAGATTTTCAAAGTTTCTAACTCCAAAAGCTACGGTAATTGCGTCAAAAGTATTGTCTTCAAAGGGCATGTTTTCTGAATCCCCAAATTGCATTTCTATTTTATCAGAAAGACCTTTTTCGGCAATCTTTTTCTTACCCACTTCAAGCATTCCAACTGAGATGTCTAATCCGATGATTTTTTCGGCATTTGTATTTGCCATTAATATGGCTAAATCTCCCGTTCCGGTGGCAATATCTAGTATCGTTTTTGGGTTAGTGTCTGAGACCAGTTGGAGTACTTTTTTTCGCCATTTAACGTCGATTCCAAAAGAAATCACACGATTTAGTCCGTCATAATTCCCTGAAATGGTATCAAACATTTGGGCAACTTGTTCTTTTTTGCTTAACGAAGATTCTTTATAAGGAGTGATGTTTTTTGACATTTCTGTTTTCTGCAAATATAATACAAACGGAACAATCTCTAAATGAGTTTTAAAATTATAAATAAACTTTATAAGTGAGTTTTACTTGAATAAAAAATTCCGTTTTCTATGTAAATGCGGTCACATTTTTTTTGTAAGATTTTTCTTTTCACTAATTTTGGTGAGGTAAAAAACACTAAATATGGGTATTGTGATACTTGTTTTTATTGTTGAGTTTTGCACTTTAATTAGTAAATACATGCTTTCAAGATTTTTCATAGCCGAAATATTACTGGTAATACTTGCATTCATTATCATGTAGGTTCTTGTTAGCATGATTAACATCTAAACCCCTATAGCTGTTAATTGTAGAATGCAAAATATGTTCTTTGGTTAAATTTGTTTTTGGAAATTTTAGTTTTTCCACCTTTAATATCTTTGTGGTATTTGGTATTGAAGGGTTTTGAGAATTATTCTCATATATATGCCAACATCATCATTATTTTTTTGACAGAATTAATTTTGGTGTTGGTTATATTTACTTAACAGATTTTGTTCAAGGAAACAGACTACTTCATTTAGTACCCCTAAATATAAATAAAAAACCGCAGAATATTTTTCTGAATTGCCCCAATAACATGTTTCATGACTTGAGGAGTTATCATCCTATATATAAGTCGATAGCATTTAGTCTCCCCAATAATTATGATTATTTCCTAATTTGTTATTTGAATTCAGATAACTTTTTATAGGCTCATTAATTTTGGTGACAGAAAAATCATTAAACCTAGGTATTGTGGCTGTTCTTTTATTAGTTGAATTTTATACTTTAATTAGACAGTAAAAATAATCGATATGTTCTCAAGATTTTCCATAGCCGAAATTATATGGTTTGTGCTAGCACTCATTTTTGGATATGTTTTTGTGAAAATCATATTCATCGCAATTCCTATAGATTTCAGTTATGAAATTAAAAATACGTTCTTTGGTTTAAATTTGTTTTTGGAAATTTTAGTTTTTTTCGCCTCTATTACCTTTGTGGTATTTGGTATTAAAGGTTTTTTTGAGAATTATTCTCGCAAATATGCCAACGTCATTATTTTTTCGACAGGATTAATTTTGATGTTGGTTATATTTATTTTAGCATATCAAATTTTGTATTAGAAACTAATTCTCCTTGGTTTATTTTATATATAAATGTACAACGAGAAACTTTGAAATATATTATAACGTTCCCCATTTAATTTAATGGTTTTATTAGAACAAAATTTCATCCTCACTAATTTTGGTGAGGGCAAAATCATCAAATGTAGGTATTGTGGCAACTATTTTTATTTCTGATTTTTACACTATAATTAGGTAATACAAAAAGCAACATATTTTAATAATTTTTCATAGTCGGAATTATATAATAGTGGTTGCGTTCATTATCGAAACATGTTCTATCAAACAATATAGACATCTCTATCCATGAAGATGTTAATTACGAAATGCAAAATACGTTCTTTGGTTTAAATTTGTTTTTGGAAATTTTAGTATTTTTCCGCCTTTAGTACCTTTGTGGTATTTGGTATTAGAGGCATTTGAGAATTATTCTCACAAATATGCCGACATCTTTATTTTTTCGAGAGAATTAATTTTGGTGTTGGCTTTTTTGTATTAGTCTATTCGCTTTTTTAATGTCGACTTTTGTTGTATTAGTGAGTTGCAAATATCCCATACCCGTGTGGTTTTCTATTTCCTAATATACGTTTGATAACTAAAATTATAATTGTGTTTTTCATCTTTAGAATGAAATTCCTCCTGTTGAAGATCCCAATCGTCTAAATTTATCTCCGGAAAAAACACATCGGCATCAAAAGTTTCAAATACTCGTGTAAGTTCTATCTTGTCAGAAAAAGGCAGTCCTAATTGATAAATTTCGCCACCTCCAATAATATAAACGTCTTCATTTATGGGTGAAATTTCCAGGGCCTTTTCCATACTGTCAACAATAATGCAACCTTCTGGATTATAATCTTTCTGGCGAGTAATAATAATGTGGGTTCTGTTTGGAAGTGGTCTTGGGAAACTTTCAAATGTTTTTCGTCCCATAACGATATGATGTCCTGATGTAAGTGCCTTAAATCTTTTGAAATCGTCAGGCAAATGCCAAACCAATTCGTTGTTTTTTCCTAAAGCATTATTTTTTCCAGCAGCCGCGATAAGTATAACCATTCGTCTTTATTTTAATTTGGGTAAGATAGTAATTCTACTTTCCTTATATTCTCCATGTGCTATTTTAGTTTTTGAAGGCACTTAAACGGAAGATTATAGTTGAACAAATTTACATTTTAATATCTAAACATTTTCATAGCTCACTTTTATAAGTGTTTTTTTGTAATTTTAAGCCACAAAATAACCGCTATGAAATTTTTCTTAAATGTGTTCCTGTTTTTTACTGTGTTAAATAGCATTGCGCAAAGCACGAGGGATTTGTCTCCCATAATTGCTGTTGATTCACTGTATAGGGAAGATCAGTTTTATTTAACATTTACCTATAATAGTTTGTTAAATAGACCAAGTGGAATTTCACAAAGTAAGTTTTCATCAGGTTTTGCAGGTGGTTTTTTACGGGACATACCAATAAATAATGACAGAACCCTAGCTATTGCCCCAGGTTTTGGGCTTTCCTATAACAAGTATTTTCAGGATTTACTGGTTTCAAGAACCAATCAAACAAATGAATATTCGGCGGTTCCTTCGGATAAAAGTTTTAGAAAAAACAAACTCGATCAATTTTATGTGGATGTCCCAATAGAGATTAGATGGAGGACTTCTACACCAGAAAGTCACAAATTTTGGAGAATTTATTCCGGTTTTAAATTCAGTTACATCATTTGGAATAAGTACACGCATGTAGATGCCGAATCGGATTATAAAATAAATTTAGCTAGCGATTTTAATAAATTGCAAATGGGCACTTATCTGACATTAGGATATAATACTTGGAATTTTTATGCCTACTATGGATTGACACCTCTCTTTAAATCCTCGGCAAAAATAAATAAAGAATCTGTTGGATTTAACACATTAAATTTAGGTTTAATGTTTTACATTTTATAACCAAAAACACCAAAAAAGTATTTGTGAAAGTAACCCAATTAAAAATCCAATTGCCAATTCTTTATTGGTATGCGCTTTCATTTCTAGTCGGGAAGCAGCGATGATTCCGTTCATCAGGATTAAAAAGGCAATGAATACTAATGTATTAATTTGATAGTGAATACTAATCCCAATTGCAAAAGCGGTCAGGTTACTGATACCAATCATGTGAATACTCGCTTTTATTTTTGCAAATAGAAACACTAAAGCCAAAACCGTGCTAATTAATCCGCCAAAGAAGAAGAAAAACAATTCTGGAATTGCATCTATAGTAATGCTTTTTTGAATTAGAATAATAATTAATACAGCCTGGATGATTAAAGGAATTTTCCGTTGTGATAATTCGGAAACCATTACAGAATCTACTTTTCCCAATGTTCGCAGAAGATAAAAAAACGAGACGGGAATTAGAATGGTAATGAGGGAAACTTGGAGCAGAATCAAATATTTTTGATATACCTCGAAATAATTAGGAGTAAAAAAAAGAAAGAATAGCGTTCCAAAAACAGGAATGAATATGGGATGGAATAGATAGGAAAAAACGGGTAGGATTTTTTTCAAGGAGATGATTTTGTTAAAGAATTAAATGCGAATCAATAAAACCGCTACACTAGTATAAATATTACATTTTCTTCCGCATCCTAGCCACTGGAATATCCAACTGTTCCCTGTATTTCGCAATAGTTCTTCTGGCAATAGGATACCCTTTTTCTTTTAATATTTCAGCCAATTGGTCGTCGGGAAGCGGTTTGTGTTTGTCCTCATCCTCAATGGTGTTCTTAAGAATTTTCTTAATTTCTAGTGTAGAAACATCTTCGCCTTGGTCGTTTTTCATGGCTTCTGAGAAAAATTCCTTGATTAATTTCGTTCCGTAAGGTGTTTCCACATACTTACTGTTTGCCACACGGGAAACCGTAGAAATGTCCAAACCAACCCTGTCGGCAATGTCTTTAAGAATCATCGGTTTCATCTTGGTTTCATCTCCGTCAAGAAAAAATTCCTCTTGAAAGTGCATAATGGCGTTCATGGTCACAAATAGCGTTTCCTGACGCTGTCTTATGGCATCAATAAACCATTTGGCCGAATCCAATTTTTGCTTGATAAACTGAACGGCATCTTTTTGGGCGTTCGATTTATCACGAGAATCCTTGTAGGTTTGCATCATTTCCTGATAATCTTTGGACACGTGCAAGGAAGGGGCATTTCTTCCATTTAAGGTCAATTCCAGTTCACCATCTACAATCCGAATGGCAAAATCGGGCACCACATTTTCGGTAACCTTGTTGTTTCCGGTAAATGACCCTCCTGGTTTCGGGTTGAGTTTTTCAATTTCATGAATGGCTTTTTTGAGTTGCTCATTCGAAACATTGTATTTTTGTAATAATTTGTCGTAATGTTTTTTGGTAAAAGCATCAAACTGATTTTCAATGATGTCCGTCGCTAATGCTATATATTCAGTAGGCGTTTTATGTTTTAGTTGCAGCAATAGGCATTCCTGTAAATCGCGAGCGCCAACACCAGAAGGTTCCAGTTCATGAATGATGTGCAGTATTTTTTCGACTTTTTTCTCATCGGTATAAATTCCCTGGGTAAATGCCATATCGTCAACAATATCAGCGATGCTTCTTCTGATGTATCCCATGTCATCGACACTTCCCACCAGAAATTCCGCGATTTCCCGCTCTTCCTCATTCAGGATAAAAGTATTCAACTGATTGATTAAATCCTGATGAAAGCTCACAGGTGCTGCCAACGGTGATTCTCGTTCTTCATCATCGTCACTGTAATTATTGGCTTGTGTTTTATAATCTGGAGTGTCGTCGTTGCTCAGATACTCATCGATGTTGATATCTTCGGTACTGATGCTTTCATTATCATCATAATCATCAAACTCCTCATTGTTATCAAACTCGTCTTTTTCGTATAATTCTTCCTCCTCTTTTCCCGCTTCAAGAGCCGGGTTTTCATTCATTTCTTCTTTTAAACGTTGTTCAAAAGCTTGCGTAGGCAACTGAATTAACTTCATCAACTGGATTTGTTGCGGAGATAATTTCTGTGATAATTTTAAATTTAAGAATTGCTTTAGCATTTTTATTGTTTAAAAGTTTAAGGTCAAAAGTTTAAGGTTGTAGAACTTTCAACAACCTTAAACTTTAAACTTGAAACAAATTTTTAAAACTCTGCATTCATCGGTGTCCTAGGGAAAGGAATTACATCACGTATGTTTGTCATTCCCGTTACAAAAAGCACCAATCTTTCAAACCCAAGTCCAAAACCAGAGTGAACGGCACTTCCAAATCTTCGGGTATCTAAATACCACCACAATTCTTCTTCGTCAATTCCTAAAGCTTTCATTTTTTCGACTAGAACTTCGTAACGTTCCTCTCTTTGGGAACCGCCAACGATTTCTCCAATTCCAGGGAAAAGAATATCCATGGCACGAACGGTTTTTCCGTCTTCGTTCAGGCGCATGTAAAATGCCTTGATGTTTGCAGGATAATCAAACAAAATTACAGGACATTTAAAGTGTTTTTCTACCAAGTAACGCTCGTGTTCACTTTGTAAATCAGCACCCCATTCATTGATGATATAATTGAATTTTTTCTTTTTATTTGGAGTAGAATCTCTCAAAATGTCAATCGCTTCAGTATAGGAAACGCGTTTGAAATTGTTTTCTAAAACAAAATTTAGTTTTTCCAACAATGCCATTTCACTTCTTTCGGCTTGCGGTTTTACTTTCTCTTCTTCAATCAAACGACCTTCCAAAAATTTCAAATCTTCCGGACATTTATCCAAAACATATTTGATTACGTATTGGATAAAATCTTCGGCCAAATCCATATTGTCATTCAAATCATTAAAAGCCACTTCGGGTTCAATCATCCAGAATTCAGCCAAATGGCGAGACGTGTTCGAGTTTTCAGCCCTGAATGTGGGTCCAAAAGTGTAAATCTGTCCCAAAGCCATTGCAAAAGTTTCTCCTTCCAATTGACCAGAAACCGTTAAGTTGGTTTCTTTACCAAAAAAATCTTCCTTGTAGTTTACTTTTCCTTCTTCGGTTCTTGGCGTGTTGTCAAATGGTAAAGCGGTAACTTTAAACATTTCTCCGGCGCCTTCCGCATCCGAACCCGTAATAATTGGCGTGTTTACATATACAAATCCTTTTTCCTGAAAATAACTGTGTACCGCAAACGACAATACAGAACGCACCCTCATGATGGCGCTAAAAGCATTGGTTCGAACTCTTAAATGTGCATTTTCACGCAAGAATTCCAAAGAATGTTTTTTAGGTTGCATCGGGAATTTCTCTGCATCCGAATCGCCCAGTATTTCCAGTTCCGCCACTTGAATCTCATATTTTTGACCAGCGCCTTTGCTTTCCACTAAAGTTCCGGTTACTGAAACCGCCGCACCTGTGGTGATTCTTTTTAAAGTTTCGTCGGGCGTATTTTCAAAATCAACCACACATTGTATGTTGTTTATGGTCGAACCGTCATTCAATGCAATAAATTGATTGTTTCTAAAAGTTCTTACCCAGCCTTTTGCATTTACTTCATGAAGTGTTGTTGTACTGTTTAATAGGTCTTTAACTTTTGTATGTTTCATTTTATATAGAATAGATATTGAAAAATCGTGTTTTATAGAATTGCAAATATAATTGATTTCTTGTGATTTTTTTAGCCCTGATGGAAGGGAAAATCCTTTTTCTAAATGTTGTCAGGAATAAAATCCTGACAACATTTAGAAAAAGATTGGGATGACAGCGGGAATAGCTCCATTCAACAAAGTAAATACAGAGCCACTGAAAAAAATTATTCTTCAGCCAACTCTTCTTTAGTAGTCTGTTTTTTCTCAAACGTCAAGACCAGTGCCGGTAAAACCAATAGGTTAGCAAACATGGCAAATAGCAAAGTGCACGAGATTAATCCGCCCAAGGCGATGGTGCCGCTAAAGCTGGAAAGCGTGAAAATGGCGAACCCGAAAATCAACACGATTGAAGTATAAAACGTGCTTATTCCCGTTTCCCTCAAAGCGCTAAACACTGATTTTTTGACTTTCCCGTTATTCTGAATTAAATCATGTCGGTACTTGGCCATAAACTGAATGGCATTATCCACAGAAATTCCAAAGGCGATACTGAAAACCAAAATGGTTGACGGTTTGAGCGGAATCCCAAAATAGCCCATTAATCCCGAGGTGATGCAAAGTGGCAATACGTTTGTGATGACCGATGCCAGTACCATTTTAGAAGACCGAAACAAATAAGCCATTAATCCCGCAATAAGCAATATGGCAAAAATGAGCGATTCGATGAGGTTGTCAATAAGGTAAGAAGTACCTTTTTGGAAAACCAATGCTTTCCCAGTCAGGGTAACTTCATAGTGGTCTTTAGGAAATATTTCATCAATTTTTTGATGCAATTTCCCTTCAATTTTCGCCATTTCTTGGGTGCCAATGTCTTTCATGAACGTCGTGATTCGGGCATACTGTCCCGTAGAATCCACATAACTTTTCATCAAATTGTCCTTGCTGTTTTTTGTCGCATTTTTAGCGTAGGATAGGATAAATACCTGCTCTTGTGAAGTCGGCAATTCGTAATATTCGGGATTTCCGTTATAAAAAGCCTGTTTGGAATATTTTACTAAATTTACGATAGAAACGGGTTTCGATAATTCTGGAATTTGTGCAATTGTTTCTTGCAACTCGTCCATTTTTTTCATGGTGGACAACTTCATAACCCCTTTTTTTCTTTTGGTGTTAATCATAATCTCCAATGGCATAACCCCGTTGAATTCTTTTTCAAAAAAGACGATGTCTTTAAAAAACGAAGCGCTTTTTGGCATTTCGCCAATCAAACTTCCGGACACTTTCATTTGTGAAACACCAATGATACTGAAAATCAATAGTAATCCGTAAATGGTATAAATGATCGATCGTTTATTTTTAACAATAGTTTCGACCCAATCCAAGAAGGAAGAAATGTAATTTTTGCTCAAGTGATATAAGTGTTTTTCCTTTGGCAAAGGCATAAAACTATACACAATGGGCACCACAACTAACGTAAGGAGATAAACGGTAACAACGTTGATTGCGGTTACTAATCCAAACTCAAAAAGCAAATCATTTCCAGTAATCATGAAAGTAGCAAAACCAGCTGCGGTGGTCAAATTGGTCATTAATGTGGAAACTCCAATTTTAGAAATCACACGTTGCAATGCTTTGGCTTGGTTCCGATGGATTTTTATTTCCTGCTGGTATTTATTAATCAGGAAAATGCAATTCGTAATTCCGATAACGATAATTAATGGCGGAATAATAGCGGTTAAAATCGTGATTTTATAGTGAAATAGCCCAAGTGTCCCAAAAGACCACATGACACCAAAAAGAAGAATACAAATAGAAATAAAAGTGGCTCTGTGAGAGCGAAAGAACAAAAAGAAAATTAGGGAAGTGATGAATAGTGCCGCTCCAATAAAGAGCCCAATCTCGCCTTTCATGTTTTCGGCATTGATGGTTCTAATGTATGGCATTCCAGAAACGCGAAGATCTATACCGGTAGTTTTTTCGAATTTTTCGATTTTAGGAACCAGATTCTCTATAATAAACGTTTTGCGAGAAGCGGTATTTACAATTTTCTTGTTTAAATATACTGCCGACCGAATGCTTCCGGTTTCTTTATTGAACAACAACCCTTCATAAAAAGGTAAATTATTGAAAAGTTCGAATTTTATTTTCTCTAAATAGGCTCCATTTGTAGTTTGTTTTTGATCGACAAGCGGTGTCAGTTTAAATTTTTGGGCAATGGTGTCTTTCTGTAATTTTTTTAAATCATTCAAAGAAACAACGAGTTCCACTTCTTTTGAATTTTTCAACCCCGTCATTAATTCGTTCCAAGCGACGTATGCTTTCGGGGTAAAAAATGTTTTGTCCTTGAAGCCAATTACAATTAAATTGCCCTCTTCACCAAATTTATTTAGGAAATCTTGGTATTGTTGATTTACGATATGTTTTTTAGGAAGCAAATTGGCTTCGGTGTAGGTCATTCCTAAGTTTTTCCATTGAAGACCAAGAAAAACAGTTATAACAACAATAACGGCAAGTATAGTAATCCTATTTTTGAGTATAATTCTGGCAATCCATTCCCAAAAACCTACTTTTAATTTCTTTTTCATATTCTGTTAAATCGGTGCGAAGGTAAATAAAACCAAGAATATTTAATAATTTATATCTTTACTTTTTGTTAAGATATTTTTTATTTTATTAATAAGATTAAATTTATATTAATAATTTTTTAGATGGTATAATTTATATATTTGAATTCGCATATTTGTATAAAATTATCGCAATAAAGTTTTTTTCAAGATTTATATGAGAAATTATAAAAATTCTATCTTTTATGTAGCTGTTACCGGAGGGTTTTCCTTCTTAATCTATTGGATTCTCTCTCAGGGGAAATTTTTAGAAGTTGGAAGAAACGTAATGCAGGTAAAAGTTAAAGAAAACCAATGGTCGGAATTTTTAGTTTCGATAAATCATAATTTGCAACATCCGTTAGCCATACTTTTGGCACAAATTATCACAATAATTTTTGTTGCTCGATTTTTTGGTTGGATGTTCAGGAAAATTGGGCAACCTTCGGTTATTGGGGAAATTATTGCTGGAATTTTTCTTGGGCCTTCACTGGTGGGGATGTATTTTCCGGAATTTTCTTCCGCGTTATTTCCGGTTGCTTCATTGGGAAATCTACAATTCTTAAGTCAAATAGGGTTGATTCTTTTTATGTTTGTGATAGGAATGGAACTCGATTTGAAAGTGCTAAAGAACAAAGCAAATGATGCTGTCGTTATTAGCCACGCAAGCATTGTAATCCCTTTTTCACTCGGAATTGGGTTGGCCTATTTCATATATTACAGATTTGCCCCACAAGGTGTCGAATTTTTATCTTTCAGTTTATTTATGGGGATTGCCATGAGCATAACTGCTTTTCCAGTTTTAGCCCGGATTGTTCAAGAGCGAGGCATTCACAAAACCCGACTGGGAACGATTGTAATTACGTGTGCCGCAACAGACGATATTACAGCTTGGTGTTTGTTGGCCGCTGTGATTGCCATTGTTAAAGCAGGTTCATTTGTTAGTTCTTTGTATGTGATTGGTTTGGCCTTAATTTATGTTGTGTTGATGCTTATTGTAGTAAAACCATTTCTAAAAAGAATTGGAGATTTGTATCGAACCAAAAATAAACTGAATAAACCGGTAGTGGCCATTTTTTTTTTAACGCTAATACTTTCATCTTATACTAGTGAGATAATTGGTATTCATGCTCTTTTCGGTGCTTTTATGACTGGGGCAATCATGCCCGATATTGCTAAATTTAGAGCTATTTTTATAGATAAAGTTGAAGATGTTTCCGTAATATTATTACTGCCACTATTTTTTGTGTTTACAGGTTTGCGCACACAAATTGGTTTGATAAACGATCCCTATTTATGGAAAGTCACTGGATTTATTATTCTTGTTGCCGTTGTCGGAAAATTTTTGGGGAGCGCATTGGCGGCAAAATTTGTCGGGCAAAGTTGGCGGGATAGTTTAACTATTGGAGCTCTAATGAACACAAGGGGCTTGATGGAATTGGTCGTTTTGAACATTGGGTATGATTTAGGGGTTTTAACATCTGAAATCTTTACGATGATGGTCATCATGGCATTGGTGACAACGATTATGACCGGGCCTGCATTGGATTTAATTAATTTCATTTTTAAAAGCAAAGATGAATTTATTTTGGATGCAACAGGGAATGGAAGTAAATACAAAATATTAATTTCCTTTGGTAATAATGAGAAGGCCAGATCTCTTTTAAGATTGGCCAATAGCTTAATCAAAAGGCAAAAAGAGTCCTCAACAATTACGGCAATGCATTTATCATTAAGCGACGAGATGCATTCCTATGATTTGGAAGAACAAGAAAAGAGGAGATTTCATCCCATTTTAGAAGAATCTAAAGTACTAAAACAAGAGATTACAACTATTTTTAAAGCTACGGTTGACATTGAAACTGACATTGCTGACATTGCCAATCATGGAGAATATGACTTATTATTAGTGGGCTTGGGAAAATCAATTTTTGAAGGCACTTTATTGGGTAAAGTACTCGGGTTTACAACTCGAATCATCAATCCCGATCGTTTAATTGATAAGTTTACCGGAAAGGAGGGTTTGTTTGAAAACTCGCCATTTGATGAAAGAACCCGACAAATTATTTCTAAAACTAAAATGCCGTTAGGGATTTTAGTAGATAAAAATTTAAAAAATGTAAATCAGGTTTTTATTCCTATTTTTAGTTCTGATGATTCTCATTTATTGGATTATGCACAAAAATTAATTTACAATAACAACTCGAATATTTCTGTTTTGGACATCAATAATATATTTGAGAATAGTTTTATTATGGAAAGCACCATAGGGACATTGGAAAAAAAATATCCAGCCAATATTTCTTTAATGAATGAAAAAGCGATAAAAAAAGAGTTTCTGTCAAAGCAAGATTTAATGATTGTAAGTCTTGAGAGTTGGAAAAAACTGGTTGATTCACAAAGTATCTGGCTAAGCAATATCCCTTCTATTTTAATTATTAAACCTTAGAATGAACTGGATTTTATTGATTATTGGTGGCCTTTTTGAAGTGGGTTTCGCTACTTGTTTAGGCAAGGCCAAAGAAAGTTCAGGTATAACCGCAACAATTTGGCTGGGTGGATTTTTAGTTTGTTTGATCATCAGTATGGTGTTACTTTATAAAGCCACGCAGACATTGCCTATAGGAACTGCTTATGCGGTTTGGACTGGAATTGGAGCAGTAGGAACAGTTTTGGTAGGGATTTTTATTTTTAAAGAACCGGCTGACTTCTGGAGAGTTTTCTTCATTACTACTTTAATAGCTTCCATTATTGGGCTGAAATTCGTTTCGAGTCATTAGACAAAAATGATTTTACTTTCTAAAGTATTTTAAATATAGAATATGAATCAAATTCAAGAAAACAATGGCATGATTTATATATTGCTTGTAATTATTCTGATACTAATAATTGCGCTCTGCTACCTCATTAATAGACTGATTCAATCAGGAAAAGCAAAAGATAGTGTGGAAGAGAAATTTCATCTGCTGGAAATGAAAGTCAATACTTTACAGTTGGAAACATTGGAGTCTAAACTTAATCCACATCTTTTTAAAAACATTCTCAATTCAATTCAGTCGCATGCGTATCAAACCTATTTTGCGTTGGATAAATTAGCGAATGTGCTGGATTACATTTTATATGAAAGCCAAAAAAAGTTCGTTTCTCCAAAAGAAGAAATCGAGTTTGCATTGAATCTGATAGAAATCAATAAAATTAAAGTCAGTCCGCTTTTTGAGTTAAAAGTAAAAACCAAAATTAATGAAGGTGAAATGCTCTATGAGCAACGTCTTTTAGCACCTTTAATTTCGATAGATTTAATAGAAAATGCGTTTAAACATGCTGATTTGCAAAGCGCGGATGCTTTTATCTCGGTGTTGTTTGAATTCAAAGACAATTGTTTCTGTTTGACAGTTTCGAATAAAATTTCAGATAAAAAGACATTGAAAAAAGAACGAAGCGGTATTGGAGCCACTACATTAGAACAACGATTGAAAATTATATACAAAAATCAGTTCAAACTGGATAAATTTGTCGAAAATGACATTTATATTGCCCACTTAAAAATCAATCTTCTTGAATACAAAACTCAAATGCTTGCTGCTGGACGATGAATTACCGGGATTGACGTACCTGAAAATACTTTGTGAGCAAATTCCAGAATTAGAAATCATAAAAGCATTCAATAATCCGGAAAAATTACTGGCAGAAATTACAGAACTCGACTTCGATTTGTGTATTTCAGATATTGAAATGCCAGGAATGGACGGTTTGAGTTTGGCCAATTTACTCGAAGATAAACTGGTTATTTTTACTACTGCCTATAAAGATTACGCCGCTGAAGCATTTAATATCGATGCGGTTGATTACATCACAAAACCGGTTATAAAAGAGCGTTTGCAAAAAGCAGTTGCAAAGGCTTTAGAGCGATTCCATAAACCTGCGTTTACTAAAAAATTCATTCATTTGAATACTGATAAAGGGAAGTCACTCTTGTATTTTTCTCAAATTCAATACATCAAAACAGCCGTAACCGACAGCAGGGACAAGGAAGTGTTGCTCTTAGACGGCAGTTCTTTGATTTTAAAAAACATTAATTTTGATTCTCTTTTAAGCCAACTTCCAGAAGCCGATTTTTGTAGAGTGAATAAAAAAGAAATTATTGCAATGACAGCGGTGAAATTTTTCAATCACAATGAAATTACGCTGAGCCATCAAGAACAAAATGGAAAATTCACCACATTAATTTTGAGCGAAACCTATCGTTCTGATTTTTTAATAAAAGTCAAAATCTAACTTGTTACAAAGTTTTCCACTCTTGTTACATTTGATTGAAATTACCTTATGTTTCCCTTTATTTCTCAAAAATCACTTCCCATATTTGCATCGCAAAACATTGATAATTTAAAAAACAGGTTGCATGAGAAGTTTTAAAAATTCGTTTTTTTATTTGATAATTATAGGCGGATTTTCTGCCTTGATGTATTGGATTGTGCTAAAAGGGAAAACATTGGAAATAGGACAGAATATTGTTCGTCACCAAATAGAAAACGGACATTGGAATGATTTTTTAACATCGATGAACCACAATTTGCAACATCCTCTAGCCATTCTTCTGGCGCAAATCGTCACTATTATTTTGGTAGCTCGATTTTTTGGATGGGTATGCAGGAGGATAGGTCAGCCAACAGTAATAGGGGAGATGATAGCAGGAATTGTTTTGGGCCCTTCTTTAATCGGGATGTATTTTCCTGAATTTTCTGCAATGTTGTTCCCAAAAGATTCGCTAGGAAACCTGCAGTTTTTGAGCCAAATTGGATTAATCCTTTTCATGTTTGTTATCGGGATGGAATTAGATTTAAAAGTACTTAAAAATAAAGCGCATGATGCTGTTGTTATTAGTCATGCCAGTATCATTATTCCGTTTACTTTAGGGTTGGGACTTGCTTATTTTATATATCATTCTTTTGCACCTCCCGGTGTTGAATTCCTTTCTTTTGGTTTATTCTTAGGAATTGCCATGAGCATTACTGCATTTCCGGTTTTGGCAGGGATTGTTCGGGAACGCGGAATTCATAAAACTAAATTAGGGGCAATTGTAATTACCTGTGCCGCTGCCGATGATATCACAGCATGGTGCATTTTGGCAGCCGTAATTGCCATTGTAAAAGCAGGCTCTTTTATCAGTTCTTTGTATGTTATTGCGCTGGCTATACTATACGTAATTGTGATGCTAAAAGTGGTTCGGCCTTTCCTGAAAAGAGTCGGTGATTTGAATTCTACCAGAGAAAGTCTGAATAAACCCGTTGTGGCTATTTTCTTTTTGACCTTATTATTGTCTTCTTATGCGTCTGAGTTGATAGGGATTCACGCTTTGTTTGGAGCCTTTTTGGCTGGGGCAATCATGCCGGAAAACAATAAATTCCGTACTATTTTTATCGAAAAAGTAGAAGATGTTTCTGTTGTAATCTTACTTCCTCTATTCTTTGTTTTTACAGGTTTGCGAACCCAAATAGGATTAATTGACGATCCGTATTTATGGAAAATTACAGGCTTGATTATTTTAGTGGCAGTGGTGGGTAAGTTTTTTGGGAGTGCCCTTGCGGCAAAGTTTGTAGGGCACAATTGGAAAGACAGTCTATCGATAGGTACCTTGATGAATACAAGAGGTTTGATGGAATTGGTAGTGCTGAATATTGGGTATGATTTAGGCGTTTTGTCCACTCAAATTTTCACGATGATGGTCATTATGGCACTGGCAACCACTTTTATGACCGGTCCGGCTTTGGATTTAATTAATTATATTTTTAAAACCAAAAGCAGCATCGTGCCAGAAGAAATCAGCAATAAAAGTAAATACAAAGTTCTGATTTCTTTTGCCACACCCGAAAAAGGGAAAACATTGTTGAAAGTAGCCAATAGTTTGGTCAAAAAACAAAGCGGGAATACGATTGTTACCGCAATGCATTTATCATTAAGTTCAGAGTTGCATTCCTTTGATGTGAAAGATTATGAGCGAGAAATGTTTTCACCAGTTATTTCGGAATCGGAAAATCTAAATCAAAAAATAATTACCCTTTTCAAGGCATCAAATGACATTGATTCGGATATAACGGATACGGCGAATCATGGCGATTATGACTTGTTATTGGTGGGTTTAGGACAATCTATTTTTGAAGGAACACTGCTAGGGAAAGTGCTTGGTTTTACAACAAGAATTATCAATCCGGATCGCTTGATTGATAAATTTACAGGGAAAGAAGGTTTGTTTGAAAATTCTCCTTTTGATGAAAGAACAAGACAAATTATTGCTAAAAGCAAAATGTCAGTTGGAATTCTTGTAGATAAAGAATTAGACGAAATCAATCAGGTTTTTATGCCTATTTTTAGTGATGAGGATGCTTTTTTAATTGAATTTGCCCAAAAATTGATTCACAATAACGGTTCTCAAATTACGGTTTTGGATGCCGTTGGGCACATTAGAAACAATCGAAAAATCCAAGAAGGAATTCGTTCCATAGAACAAATAGCACCTAATCACATTATGATGATGCAGGAAAGAACGATTAAAAAAGAGTTTTTAGAGCTGCAGGATCTGATGATTATTAGCTTAGAAAGTTGGAAAAAACTAATTGATTCCCAAAGTATTTGGCTAAACAACACACCGTCCGTATTGATCGTTAAGCCAAAGGATTAGTTCAATTTAAACTAATAGAGTCCTACTCTTTTTAGAAATCTGCGGAGTCTCGTTTAAATTCCCAAATTAAGCACAAAAGTCAATTTTATGGCGAGATTGTCTTCAAATCGTTTTAACTGATTGGGACCGTACCTATAAAAACCAGAAAGTCCCAGGCCGTTAAAGATCTGATTGAGTTCTATTCCGGATTCAATATAGCCTTTGTCTAAAGTTTTATAATCTATGCCAACATGTTGTTCAGGTTTTTGTAGATTTCCCCAAGCCATTCTGGAAACGAGTACCAGTGAGGGTTTGATTTTTTTTAATAAAACAACTCTTTTAAAACCATGTTTGATTTGGAGAGAAAGATATTCACTAGAGAAAAATTCATTGAAATACATGGTTTCAAAGCTGTTATTTCCACCCAAAGTAATTCGTTGCATAACCCTGTCTTTAGTCAGGTTGTTTGGGGAGGTATTGTACAAATGTGTCACCGGAATATCCCCATAAGCATAACCAGTAGATAATAGGAGAGCTGTTTTTTGGCCATTTAGGTGTTTTTTTTCATATTCAGCCCTAAAATCGATTTTCCCAAATGCAAAGTCATTGTCTATAAATTTTGGCAACGTTTTGGTATACTGAATAGTAAATTTAGGGAACCGTTTTTCAACTTCAAGGCGACCATTCGGGGTTTGCATATATTCACTAAATGGATTCCATTGTAGAGAGACCATGGCGGTTGTTATACTGTAAATAGTATATAATTGATCATTCAAATTATAGACATAATTAAATTTTGGTTCAATATTACTGTGGGTCAATTGCCAAATACTTTCGGTTTTTGGAATGATTTTAGTCTCAATATATCCCCGCCAATTTTGATAATTATAAAAAGTACTAACGTTAATGGGCCTTGGGTCATAAAGTTTAAATACACGTTTGTCAATAGCAAATGATGTACTTGCAATCTCTCGAACATCATCAGTATAGGAACTTCCAATCCAGGAATCTGAGAATTTTCCGATTCTTGTTGCAAATCCTAAATTATATTTAAAGGTACCATCTTTCGTACCATAGGCAGAATAGCCTTCGATTTTAAAAATTTTGGAGAATTTTTCGCTTGTTTTTCCTCCTAATCCCAATCGAAATCCCTCGTAATTATTGTAGCTTAAAAAATAACGAGAATCAATATCTATTGGCCCTAATGGTATATATCCTGTTAGAATTTTTCTGCCAATAAACAGTTTTTTCTCAATTCTTTTTTTTGACATAATACTATCAAGAACGCTATATGTTTTGGGGCTTCTGATGTCTAAAGTGTCTTTTCGGTATTTCTCCCAAAAGGATTCTTTTTTTATGATGGCATCTTCTTTTATTTCTATTGCAACGGAATGATGTTTAATCTTTACGGGAATATTATAGGATAGCTCCGAAAAATTAGTCTCCGACAATAAGTAGGTGTAATCGGAAGCTCCTTTTTTTCTCGATGCAGAGTTGTCATTTTCATCGGCATCAAATTTGAAAGTTTCCCCCAGAATCCTAATATCTTCGTTACTTTTACCTTTGGCGATTTTAAAAATTTTTCGCTTTGGAAACCAAAGTTTTTCTTTTTCCAAATAATCAAATTCATGTATTCCGGTTATATCCAAAACCCCCTTGGCTCTCATGATAGCTTTTGCAACGGCAAAATTATTTTGGTCAATAAACAGTAATCCAGCTAATCCGGTAGCTTTAAGGTTGTTTTTAAAATAGATGACATACATCTTTCGGTTTTGTATGTTGGTGCTATCTAGTAATTTATAGTCATAATCGGTCAACGAATTGTTGCTGATTGGACTTCTATATTTGGTTTCAAAAAGTTCATATCTATTGTCGTAAACTGAAAATGATTGCAAGCTCAAACCCAAAATTTCATAAATAGGTTGTTTGAATCCTGACATTTTTGTTCCTAGAATGGTTTCTTTTAATCCTCGATTGTTGAATTGATACTGCGAAACTTTTTCAATTTGAAAGAGGTGTTGCTTGCGAATTATTTTTTTAAATTTATAATCGGACGAATCAATTTTAGAAAATTTTATTTTAGATTTTTTTCTGATAAAAACAGAATCAATACTTCCTTTTATGGAATCGGGATTAGCCGTAATAATGATTTTGTTATAGGCATTAAACTGAAAACTGCTTCCTTTTTTTTGAGGATTATTTTTATTTTTATTTTCAATCACGTTTCGCATAATTGCCAAAGCCGGATTTTCTTTAGGGACAATATTAACTTGATTTATAAGATTTGTTCTTGGTGATAGCGCAATCAAATAGAATTTTTTATTGGGATTGACAGCAATTTCTGTTTTGTTGTAATCTATGTAAGAAACCCAAAAAACTGAAGGTATTTCTTTTAATTCCAAGGAGAATTTACCGTCAATATCCGAAATGCCGATAGTGTTATTTTCTGTAGAAATGCTTGCAAATGGAAGTGGTTTCTTAGTTAAAGCATCAGTCGCAATTCCGTTTAGGCGGAATTGCGCATGACTTACAAACGAGAAAAAGAAAAACAATAGGGTAAATTGTCTCATTGCGTGAGTTTATCACAAAAATGGTTCCAAAAATAATTTTTAACCTAAAATCAGTAATAAAAAAACCGTCCTGTTTCGTCAAAAAAACGATACGAGACGGGATAGTTGTATTTTTAAATGAAATTACACTTTCATGATTTCGATTTCTTTATTAGCTAAAAGTTCGTCTATTTTTTTGATGAAACTGTTGGTCAAAGTTTGAACTTCTTCTTCGGCACTTTTACAAGTATCTTCTGAAGTGCCTTCTTTCTCAAGTTTTTTAATGTCGGAATTGGCTTCTTTTCTGACGTTTCGAATCCCAATTTTGGCATCTTCAGCTTCCGATTTGGCTTGTTTTGTCAAATCACGACGACGTTCTTCTGTTAACGGAGGAACGCTAATGATAATGATGTCTCCGTTATTCATGGGGTTAAAGCCAAGATTGGCAATCATGATTGCTTTTTCTATGGTTTGCAACATTTTTTTTTCAAAAGGCTGAATCGTAATTGTTCTGGCATCAGGAACGTTAACGTTCGAGATTTGAGAAAGTGGCGTTTGAGATCCATAATAATCTACAAAAACGCTTCCAAGCATTTGAGGGGAAGCTTTTCCGGCACGAATGTTCAAGAATGCTTTTTCTAAATGGGCAATGGTTCCCGTCATAGATTCTTGCGTACTATCTAATATAAATTCAATTTCTTCGGTCATAATCTTGATTTTTAGACTTCTTAGATCATTAGATTTTTAGACTTCCTAAAAATCTAAAGTGTCTCTTTATATGTTTACTACTGTTCCTATATTTTGTCCTTCACAGATTTTTATAAGATTTCCTCTTTTATTCATGTCAAAAACAAGAATGGGCAATTTGTTTTCTTGGCTTAAGGTAAATGCGGTTGTGTCCATTACATTCAAACCTTTTTTAAGAACATCTTCAAACGAAATGTAATCGAATTTTGTTGCTGTCGGGTCTTTTTCAGGGTCTGAAGTGTATATTCCGTCAACACGTGTTCCTTTTAGAATAACGTCAGCGTGAATTTCCACTCCTCTTAAAACTGCTGCAGTGTCCGTTGTGAAATAGGGATTCCCCGTTCCGGCTCCAAAAATTACGATTCTCCCTTTTTCAAGATGACGAACCGCTCTACGTTTGATGTATGGTTCGGCAATAGCTTCTATTTTTAAGGCAGTTTGCAAACGAGTTAGCATGCCTTTATCTTCTAATGCACCTTGTAGTGCCATCCCGTTAATTATGGTGGCCAGCATTCCCATATAATCGCCCTGAACGCGATCCATTCCGTTGCTTGCGCCAGCAACACCTCTGAAGATATTTCCTCCGCCAATCACTATGGCTATCTCAATGCCTTTGTCATGAATTTGCTTAATTTCATCAGCATATTCGGCTAATCTTACAGGGTCGATACCGTATTGTCTATCGCCCATTAACGCTTCGCCACTTAATTTTAGAAGAATTCTTTTGTATTTCATTCTGGTTATGTTTTTTTAGAGTCATGCTTTCGCAGAATCAAGTCAGTGTTTTGTTTTCGTTTAGTCGTGCAAATATACTCATATTCTAATTTTATGAAATACTGTTTTCGAAAAAATACTAACAGAGATTCGCAATATTTGCAAAGGCTATTGTATTTCTTTTTTATATGTAATAAATGTTACTCAATATTCTTTCTTAATGGAGTAAATTCGCGTAATTTAAAGATATAAATCATGAAGAATTCAGTAGCCAAAGCTTTGTTTAATAGCCATTCCTATCCAGAATACAGAAAGTTGGTTTCAGATTTATTGTTTGAAGGGAAATCCACAGATAATGAACAATCCGAAAATATGCTTCATTATACCACCTTGAATGAAACCAGAATGAATCGTTTGGATAAAACGATGAAAATTTCTGGCGAAAACATCCTGAAGTTGCAATCGTTAAAAAAGGAATATATTTGGTTAGTTCTTGCTGAAGGCTGGTGCGCCGACGGAGCACAATTAATCCCTGTTTTTAATAAAATGGTAAATGAATCGGATAAAATTGAGTTGAAAATTGTTTTGCGAGACGAAAATGAAGATTTTATGAACCAGTTTTTGACCAACAATAGCAAAGCCATTCCTAAATTGGTCATTATAGATAAGGAAACAGGGAATGTTTGTGGGAGTTGGGGACCAAGACCAAAAGGGGCCATCGATTTAATCAAAAACTACAAAGAAAAATTTGGAATTGTTGACGAAATAGCAAAGGCTGATTTGCAAATGTGGTATTTGCATGACAAAGGAATTTCAACCCAAAATGAAGTTATAGATTTGATGCTGAATCAGGAACAATAGAATTCTCAAATAAGGTGAGATCCAAGGCATTTTTCACATCATAATCGCCAATTTTTGTTCGACGTAAAGCCGTTAAATATGAGCCAGAATCCATTGCTTTCCCAAAATCAAAAGCTAACGAACGAATGTATGTCCCTTTGCTGCAAACGATTCTAAAGTCAATTTCAGGAAGTGCGATTCGGGTAATTTCAAATTCGTGAATGGTCGTTTTTCTAGAGGCTATTTCTACGGATTCCCCAGCTCTGGCGTGTTCGTACAAACGAACTCCGTCTTTTTTTATGGCCGAATAGATGGGGGGTTTTTGATCTATTTCTCCAAGAAATTGTTTTACCGTTTCGTGAATGAAAGCTTCATTGATGTGTGAAGTTGCGAAAGTTGCATCAATTTCGGTTTCCAAATCATAGGATGGAGTGGTGGCGCCAATGTAAAAAGTCCCAGTATATTCTTTGGCTTGACCTTGAAGTTCAGTAATCCTTTTGGTAAATTTTCCTGTACAAACTAACAATAACCCGGAAGCTAAGGGGTCTAATGTTCCGGCATGACCAATCTTGAATTTTTTTGGAAGCCCCATTTTGTTAATTAGGGCATACTTCATTTTATTTACCGCCTGAAAAGAAGTCCAATGCAAAGGTTTGTCGATGAGTAAAATTTGTCCGTTTAGGAAATCTTCGGTATTCATTAAATAATGCTCAGTGGATGAATGAAAAAGTGGATAGCCAGCAGTGTAATTCCTGCAATAATTCGATAATACCCAAATGATTTGAAGCCGTGTTTGCTTAAAAATCCTATGAAACTTTTAATGGCTATAAGCGCTACAATAAAGGCAATTACATTGCCTATAATTAAAAAATTAATTTGGTCGTGGGTTAAAACAAAACCATCTTTGTAATAATCGTAACTCTTTTTTAAGGTAGCTCCAAGCATTGTTGGAACTGCCAAAAAGAATGAGAATTCCGCTGCTGAAGAACGGGATAGTTTTTGTGACATCCCACCTACAATACTAGCGCCACTTCTTGAAACGCCGGGAATCATTGCTATGCATTGAAATAAACCGATTTTGAATGCTTTTGAATACGTGATTTCAGTATTTGTGGAATTCGCAAACCAATCATCCACTTTTAATAATAGGATTCCTCCAATCAAAAGAGAAACTGCAACAGTAACAGGATTTTCTAATAGAGCGTCAATTTTTTTGGAAAACAACAATCCCAAAACTACAGCGGGAATAAATGCAACCAGTATTTTTAAGTAAAAATCGAATGTCTGAAAAAAACGTTTGAAATATAAAACCACTACAGAAAGGATGGCGCCTAATTGAATAACGATGGTGAAAAGTTTGGTAAAATCATCATGTTCAATTCCGAAATAAGTACTTGCTAGAATCATGTGGCCAGTTGAGGAAACGGGCAAAAATTCTGTAATTCCTTCAATGATAGCAAGGATTATGGCTTGTAAAGTATTCATTTAATTAGATTTTGGGTTGTAGTATTTTTAAGTGTTTCAAAAAATTATGACAATCTAACTCTTGTTTTTTTTCAATATGGAGTAAATCGTAATTCCAAAACCAATTAAAACCATTGTAGGAGCGAGACGAATTCTTCTGAAATTAAAAATTTCTTCATTAAAGACCTTCGGGTCATTGCTTCCACCTCCTGACATGAGCAAAAAACCAATGGTGATTATCAAAATACCTATTAAAAGGATTTTGTAGTTTATTTTGTCAAAAAGAAATTCTTGTGGTTGTTGTTTTTCGTCCATTTTTATAGTATTCTAAATGTTATCCCCAATTGTGTATTAATACAGGTCGTCTGTTCTCAAATTCAAATAACGTTGGGTTGCAAAAAACGTACTAACCCATGTGATTAAAATCCCAACTAAAAGAACCCCCAGCAATATTGCACCAATCATTAATTGATCTCTTAATATGCCTAAATTTGGATAGCTGGAATCAAGATAAATCAATGTGCCTATCAAAGCTAAAACGGCTAAAACAGAGCCAATCAATCCCAGTTGAATACTTCTCAAGATAAAAGGTTTTCTAATAAACGATTTCGTAGCGCCAACCATTTGCATTGTTTTGATAATGAAACGATGCGAATAAATAGACAATCTCATCGAACTGTTGATTAAAATCATCGCCACCAAAGTTAAAATTCCGCTAATAATTAAAATCCAAACACTTACTTTATTGATATTGTCGTTCACCAAACTAACCAATTGCTTGTCATAAACAACATCTGTCACCATTTCGTTAGCCCTGAAACGACTTTCAATTTTTCTAATATTTTCCGTATCAATATAATTGGCTTTCAGGTGGATGTCAAAAGAATTTTGCAAAGGATTAGTTCCTAAAAACGTCATAAAATCCTCACCTATAATGTCCGTATGCTCTTTTGCCGCTTGTTCTTTCGAAACGTAAACACTTGATTTTACAAACTTTGACATTTTAAGTTCAGCACCAAAAGCATTCATAACACTATCGGTAGCCTCATTTTTAAAAAAAACGGTCATTACGATTTCTTCCTTAAAATCGTCGGACAAATTTTTAGAATTAATTACAAATAACCCCAGAAGACCTAACAGGAATAGTACTAGAAATACACTTAATACTACCGAAAAATAAGAGGAAATTAGTCTGCGTTTTTGAAATTTTTCGTAAGAGGAGCTCATATATGATTAAATTATGGGGTAAAAATAATTAAACAATTTCTTTAATCATAGTTTATAACGTTTAAAATTTTGTCATTGGTACAATATAAAATAAATTTCAAAATTAAACTAATCTTCACATTGGCTTTTTTTAGATTTTTCCAATGTTCCAAGTTAATGACAAGTAATAAAACGCTCCAATTTGAGGGCCTCCTAATATGGAATAATACGATTTGTTTAGAAAATTAGTTCCTCCAACTTTGGCAACTATGCCTGGTTTTTCGAAATTATAATTGATTTGGGCGTCCATTGACCAATAAGCAGGCACTTTACCACTAACCAGAAATGAAACATAATCGTATTTGCTTTGTTGGCGATAGGTAACACTTGCTCCAAGATTTTTCCATACATTTTCGGCTACGACGGTTCCATTTGCGACATATTCTGGAGTGTTGAAACCATCTTCCAATCCGTCTTTGTCATCAGTTCGGTCTAATTTGGAATAAGTCACATTTCCTAAAGCCGAAAACATTTCGTTGAATCGGTATTTCAATCCTAAACTGCTTCCGTAATTGTATATTTTACTTTTGGAATTGGTCCACAAACGGTAGCGGCTTTGTGTAGCTTTCGAATAGAGAGCAGTCGGTATTTGTGCTGGGTCGGTCGTGTTGGCAATACTGGCTTCTACCTGGGCAATGAAGTTTTCGTAACGATTGTAATAAAAATCGGCATCGATAAACAAACTCTTTTTTAAGGCAACACCCCTGAATCCAAATTCAAAAGAACGAACAAATTCAGGTTCCAAATAAGTATAAGGATTTTTTTGAATTATGCCTTTGTTTTTGTCAATAGCTTGTGCTTGTGTTAGACCAAGTGTGTTGATGTCACTGGTTACCTGAGCCTGAAATTTGTCGATGGAAACTTTGGTAAAAGAGTTTTCGAAAATTCCGTCTGACATAATTCGCAATCCCCCCACTCGTTTTACGCCACCACTGTTTACATTGGAAAAACCCTCGAAAATACTCGGGAATCGGTAACCGCTTTGGTAAGAAGCACGGAAATTAATTGTTTCTTTAGGAGAATATACCGCCGTAACTCTGGGTGTAAACTTCACGTCAAAATAATCGGCTTTGTCAGCGCGAATGGCTGCGCTTAGTCGTAATTTTTTGTCGAACAAATCTTTGCTTAACTGGGTAAATCCGCCTGTTTTTCCGTATTTCAAGTTTTTGCCATTATTCTCCGGATTGATAAAATAATTCCCATCGGGAACAATAATATAGGTTCTGTAATCAAAACCGCTTAAAAGCTGTGTGCCCATTTTTTTGAAAAATTCTGCAAAAGCTTTGTCCCAGTTCAACAAACCTTCAGAATGAACGAGGCTTGATTTTACGCGAAGTGCTGCGCCATAATCCCAATTGTTAATGTTGACCAGTTCCTCTTTCTTTTGCTCGTAAGCATCTGTACCCGGAATGAATCTTCCTGCATCAGAAGCTGTTCTGGCTATTTTATGGGCATCGGCAACTGTAGATCCATTGGTAACCGCATTGTTATAGGCTGTGGTATAATCGGCAAACCATTTGTCGTCTGATTTGAAAGCACGATCCATATTCTCCGCCAATGAGCGCATATTGTATGACTTGCCCGTGTTTTCTTGTGTCAAATACCCACGAATCATAAAAATATCGGTATGATAATCAATTGCATACTGGCTTAGTTTGTAATCATCTAATCTAAAACGATTTGAACGTTGATAAACCGTGTTGATTAAAGCTCCTTTGTAAGTTACTGCTAATTCGTGCCCTTTTTTTGGACGGAAATACAAACCTCCATCCCATTTGTAATTTTCAATACCATAATCGGCAATATCAGTTTCTCTATAACCTGTTCTGGAAACTACATATTTTTTACCGTTTAAAGTCAGCGTTTTTCTATTAGCTGATTCGTTTCCATATCCATTTACTTCATCATAAGCAGGATTGTCAGCTCCGTATAAATTAGTTGAAGAATTGAGAGTTGGAGCCAAATCAGTTCGGTTGTCGGCAATCCAATCCGTTCCATTTGTGACAGAACCATTTATTTTGAACGCTATTTTTGAGTTGATTGCTTGGGCGTAACGCAAATTAGTTGTGGAGAAAAGTTGGGGGGAAAAACGATCCATATTTCCAGTATGATTCACACCTGTTAATTGTTGAATGCTCATCCCTTGATATTCAAACGGGTTTTTGGTTTGTATATTTGCTAATCCATTAATTGCATTCATACCGTATAAGGCTGAAGCTGCACCAGGAATAACCTCAATTTTATCGATATCAAGATCATTGGCTCCAAGGGCATTGGCAATAGGTGTACCCAAATGAGGAGCCTGATTGTCTATGCCGTCGATTAATTGCGCAAATCGAACATTGGTGGTGTTGGCAAATCCTCTGGTATTGATGACTTTGAAACCTAAACTTGGAGTAATGATTTGTACACCTTTCAGGTTTTCCAATGCATCAAAATTGGATTGTGAACCCATGTTTTTGGCATCGGCAGCTTTTAATTGTTCAATACTGATGGGCGAACGCAAAATAGTTTCTTGGGTGCGGGAAGCTGTTACCACTACTTCTTGGAGAATTTCTCTTTTGATTGTATCTTGTTGTTTTTTGGAGTCTTCCGATGGTGCTTGCGCAAGAATCCTTGTGCTTATTAATATTAGAATGAAAGGTAATTTTAACTTCATAGTGTGATAAATTTTCAGTATGTTTGAAAAGGAATACTGATGATTAACAATTTAGTTTAAGTTGTTTTGTGTTTAGTGAATATCAGTGTGTTTATAAATGAATAGTGGTGGTGAATTTTTTTAGAATTTCAGATTTTGAGTTTCTTTTTCAATAAAATCTTTGATACGTTTTTCGATTTCATAAAAAAGAGTGATTGCTCTTTCTCCTGCTTCGGTCAATCTTGCACCTCCGCCGCCTTTTCCTCCAAGCAATTTTTCAACTAAAGGAGTTTCGGCACGTTTATTCATTTCTTCCACTAATTGCCAGGCCTGACGGTATGCCATTTTCATTTCTTTGGCAGCATTGGTGATAGAACCTGTTTTTTGAATATTTTCCAACAACCAAATTTTTCCAATACCCAAAAACGGCCCTTCGGCTTCTTCAATCCAAAGTCTGACTTTAATATCGTATTTTTTGTTTTCTGGCATAGAGTTATGTTTTTAAAAACATACTGCAAACATACGTATTTTTACTTATTTTGAATCCAATTTATGATTTATTTTTTTGTTTACTAAATTACTTTGGCACAATGCACAATAAACGTAAATTTGCCATTCAAATTACCTAATACAAAGACTTGGAGTTTTTAGTTTGTACTTTTTGCCACAAAGTCACGAAGTCTCAAAGAAAAAATATTTTAATCCAAATGACAAAATAAATTATAAATTAGTGTCTTAGCGCCTTTGCGGCAAATTTTAAAAGCAGAATGACTTGAGTGTGCGAAAGCATGACTCCGTTAAAAAACAATAAAAAAGAGAATGAAATACAATCCGAACGAAATAGAAGCCAAATGGCAAAAACATTGGGCAGACAATCAAACTTTTGCAGCTGAAAATAACTCCGAAAAACCAAAATATTATGTTTTGGATATGTTTCCTTATCCGTCTGGAGCGGGATTGCACGTGGGTCATCCACTGGGTTACATCGCTTCGGATGTGTATTCGAGATATAAAAGACATCGCGGATTCAATGTTTTGCACCCAATGGGCTACGATAGTTTTGGATTGCCGGCTGAGCAATATGCGATACAAACCGGTCAGCGTCCGGAAGACACGACTTCGGTAAATATTGACGGAGGCGTGGATAAAGAAGGAAACAAAATTGCGGGTTACCGTAAACAATTGGATAAAATTGGATTTTCATTCGATTGGAGTCGTGAAGTACGTACTTCGAATCCTGATTATTACAAACATACGCAGTGGATTTTTATTCAATTATTCAATTCCTGGTACAATAAAGATACAGACAAAGCTGAGGATATTTCGACTTTGGTTTCCATTTTTGCAACAGAAGGAAATGCGAATGTAAATGCAGTTTGCGACGACAATATTGTTGGTTTTTCGTCAAGCGAATGGAACGCATTTACATCAGATGAGCAACAAAAAATACTATTACAATACCGATTGACTTATTTAGCCGAAACCGAAGTCAATTGGTGTCCGGGATTGGGAACGGTTTTAGCCAATGATGAAATCGTAAACGGCGTTTCGGAACGTGGAGGATTTCCGGTTATCCGCAAGAAAATGACCCAATGGAGTATGCGAATTTCTGCTTATGCGGAACGTCTACTTCAAGGTTTGAATGATATTGATTGGAGCGAATCAATAAAAGAATCACAAAGAAATTGGATTGGAAAATCGGTTGGAGCGATGGTTTCATTTAAAGTCGAAAGTCAAAAGTCGAAGGTTGAAAGTGAGCAACAATATATAGATGTGTTTACTACAAGACCCGACACGATTTTCGGAGTTACGTTTATGACTTTGGCGCCTGAACATCCTTTGGTTCAAGAAATAACAACTTCTGAGAATTTAGATAGAGTAAATGATTATATTTTTGCATCATCCAAACGTTCCGAAAGAGAGCGTATGGCGGATGTAAAAACCATTTCGGGCGTTTTCACGGGAGCGTATGCCGAGCATCTGTTTACTAAAGAACCGATTCCGGTTTGGATTGGTGATTATGTTTTGGCAGGTTACGGAACAGGCGCTGTGATGGCGGTTCCTTGTGGCGATGAAAGAGATTATGCTTTCGCAAATTTCTTTAAAGGGCAAAATGGAATGCAACCAATCAAAAACATTTTTGATAAAGACATTTCCGAAGCGGCTTTTGGTGCGAAAGAAGGTTTTCAATTGGTAGATTCTGATTTCTTAAACGGATTGGGTTACAAAGAAGCGACCAAGAAAGTAATCGCTGAATTAGAAAAGATAAACCAAGGAAAGGGGAAAATCAATTACCGTTTGCGTGATGCTGTTTTCTCTCGTCAACGCTATTGGGGCGAACCGTTTCCGGTATATTATGTGAATGGCTTGCCACAAATGATTGATGCGAAACATTTGCCAATCGTATTGCCGGAAGTAGAGAAATATTTGCCAACCGAAGACGGTTTGCCACCGTTAGGAAATGCTTCTGTTTGGGCTTGGGACAGCGTAAATAATAAAGTAGTTGACACGAATTTGGTTGACAACGTAACTATTTTTTCTTTGGAATTGAATACTATGCCGGGTTGGGCGGGAAGTTCGTGGTATTGGATGCGTTATATGGATGCCAAAAACGAAGGAGAATTTGCAAGCGAAGAAGCTTTAAAATATTGGGAAAGCGTGGATTTATATATTGGCGGAAGCGAACACGCAACCGGTCACTTATTGTATTCCCGTTTTTGGAATAAATTCCTAAAAGACAAAGGTTTTGCGCCAACCGAAGAACCATTCAAAAAATTGATTAATCAAGGAATGATTTTGGGAATGAGTGCATTTGTTTATCGAATTACTCCACATCTTTTCGGAAATATTGGAGAAAATAATTGGAGTACAAATGGTTTGCCTCAAGTTTTTATTTCCAAAAATGTTAAAGAATTGATTTCAAAAGAGGATTCTGCTCTTGAAGAAAAAGACATAGCTTTAAAAATAAAAACAGTTAAAAAAATTGAAGAGGTTGAAACTTATTTAACTTCTCTGTTGGATTTGGAAATAAAAAAATCAGCATCAATAAAATTATCAAAATTTGGAAATGCAAATCCTTTACACGTTGATGTTTCAATGGTAAGCACTTCTGATGAATTGGATGTTGAAAAATTCAAGTCTTGGAGAGAAGAATATAAAGGTGCAATATTTATTACCGAAGAAAATGGTAAATACATAGTCGGTCGCGAAATCGAAAAAATGTCGAAATCGAAATACAATGTCGTAACTCCAGATGATATTTGCAATGAATACGGAGCCGATACTTTGCGTTTGTATGAAATGTTTCTCGGTCCGTTAGAACAAGCGAAACCTTGGAACACGGCCGGAATTTCGGGAGTTTTTGGTTTCTTGAAAAAGTTATGGCGTTTGTATTTTGAATCCCCCTCTAACTCCCCCGAAGGGGGAGAACAGAACACGTTTTGTGTTACCAATGACGAACCGACTAAAGAAAATCTAAAAATTTTACACAAAACCATTAAAAAAGTAGCAGAAGATATTGAAGGATTTTCTTTTAACACTTCGGTTTCGCAGTTTATGATTTGCGTGAATGAATTGTCAACTCAAAATTGTCATTCCCGTGCTATTTTAGAACCATTGGCGATTTTGATTTCGTCTTATGCGCCACATATTGCTGAGGAATTATGGAGTCAATTGGGACATTCTGGTTCGATTTCGACAGTAGATTTTCCAACATTGGACGAAAAACATTTAGTGGAAAGCAATAAGGAATATCCGGTTTCTTTCAACGGAAAAATGCGGTTCAAGATAGAATTGCCCTTAGATTTAACGCCAGCACAAATCGAGGAAATCATCATGAAGGACGAAAGAACCATCAAACAATTGGGCGGAAATGTTCCTAAAAAGGTAATCATCGTTCCTGGAAAAGTGATTAATCTGGTGGGGTAAAATTTAAAATTAATTACTGATGTTTTTAATTGATTACTGAAATTAAAAATGCCAAATTGACATTTTTAAAAATTGGTTCATAATTTGATGAGATATTTCTAAATTCTAAAAACAAAGAAATATGTATTTGATATTAGCAGGTTTAATTATGTTATTCAGTTGGTTGGTCAGCAGTCGATTGAAAAGTAAATTCGAATTGTATTCTAAACTCCAACTGCAAAACGGAATGTCCGGAAGGGAAATCGCTGAAAAAATGCTTGCTGACCACGGAATTACAGATGTTAAAGTAATCTCTACAGAAGGCCAACTTACCGACCATTACAATCCTGCAGACAAAACCGTGAACTTGAGTGAGGCGGTTTATAACCAAAGAAACGCAGCTGCTGCGGCCGTTGCCGCGCACGAATGCGGTCACGCGGTACAACATGCCACAGCCTATAGTTGGCTCACTTTGCGTTCGCAATTAGTGCCTGTTGTTAGCGTAGCTTCGACCTATATGCAATGGATTTTAATAGCGGGTATATTAATGCTGCGCACTTTTCCGCAATTGCTATTGGTAGGAATCGTGATTTTTGCCGCAACTACGGTATTTTCGATTATCACTTTGCCGGTGGAATATGATGCAAGTAACAGGGCTTTGGCTTGGTTGGAAAACAAAAATATGCTGAGCCAAAAAGAGCAAGCAGGCGCAAAAGATGCTTTGAAATGGGCTGCCAGAACGTATGTAGTTGCTGCCATTGGCTCTATTGCAACGCTATTATACTATATTTCGATTTTTAACAATAGAAGATAAATAAAGATTTAGATAAAACACAAAATCCGTTTTGAAAGAGCGGATTTTTTTATGGGAAAAATAGATTCAATAACTGATTGGTCTACAATTGAATTTGTCTGTCAATTTGCTGGTCTAATGAAATGAAAGTTTCTGTTCTCGAAACACCTTCGATGGCCTGAATTTTCGAATTGAGTAAATTCATCAAGTGTTCGTTGTCCCGACAAATAATTTTAATTAAAATGGACCAATTTCCTGTGGTGTAATGGCATTCCAGTACTTCGGGGATTTTTTTTAGTTCTCTTACGGCTTCTGGATTCCGTGCCGCTTTGTCTAGATAAATTCCTACGAAAGCCATGGTGCTATAGCCCAAAACTTTGGTGTTCACGATAAATTTCGATCCCGAAATCACCCCGGATTGTTCCAGTTTTTTCAGTCGTTGATGAATGGCCGCACCAGAAATCCCGATTTTGTTGGCGATTTGTAATATGGGTTTTCTGGCATCATCCATCAGGAACCGAAGAATTTCTTTGTCGATTCCGTCAATTTCTACTTGTTGAAGATTTATTTTCATTGGTTGTTGAATGTAATCAAAAAATAGTTATTTGATTTTATTTGAAAAGCAAATGTATAAAATAACCGTGAATTTGAATTAAATTTTAAATTTATAGCCCTGATAGCAACGACATCCCACGCTTTTGGGCGTGGATAAAATGGATAGCAGGACACAAGCGGAGCGAACTGACGAAGTAAATAGCTCCATAAAATTTTAACCGCTAACTTTATCCGGGTTGTAGCCTAAATATGGCATTTCTTTTTCGTTAAAAATTACGCCATATTCTTCCAGTTCTTTCAAAATGGGCAAATACACTTCTTTGTTAATAGGCAACTGAACACCGGGAGTTGTAATGTTGCCGTTCAGGATTTGCAAAGTCGCCATGGCCACCGGTAATCCTACTGTTTTGGCCATTGCAGTATAGGTTTGGTCTTCGCCGATGCAAACCATTTTGGAATCGATTTGTTTTTGCACTCCATTTAGTTCGTAGCCAAATTTATGATACATCACGATCATGTCTTTGTCATTGGGTTGCAAAGTCCAACTGTCGGTTAAGATTTTTTCGAGAATTTGTGCGGGAGTTGCATTTTTAAGGGCAACAATTTTTTTTGAATTCAAAATATCTAATTCTAATAATTTGTCCCACATAATGTCATCTTGTTCGATGCCAAGACTCAATCGCAATTTGATTTCTACTGAATCTGTAGGGTGATATGGCAAGAATAAATTGGTGAATTCTCTATAGCTTATGGTTTCAGAATTGTCTATAACATAGGTGTCGTCAGTCATACCCAGTTGCACAAACATGTTCCAAGCTTTAGAAAAACCCACCCTGCGAATGGTTCCTCGATATAAGGTCAATGCGTTATCAAGTCCATAAACGCTTCGGTATTTTAGTGAATCTCGGTTGGCATAACATTCAAATCTTCCATAGCCTTCCACTTCCATGAACTCGGTTCTGCGGAATAATTTGTGGTACGGAATGTATTTGTAAGTCCCTTCCTGTATGAACTTGGCAGCGCCACCTTGTCCTGCCAAAACCACATTTCTTGGGGCCCAAGTGAATTTATAATTCCATAAATTGTTGTCCGATTCTGGGGCGACCAATCCACCGCAGAAGGATTCAAACAGAATTACTTTTCCACCTTTTTCCCTAATTTCATTAATGATTTTCATGGCACTCATGTGATCAATTCCGGGATCAAGCCCAATTTCATTCATGAAAATCAGGTTGTTTTCTTTTGCGGCAGCATCCAATTCTTGCATGGCGTCGCTGACATAAGAAGCGGTAACCATGTGTTTTTTATATAGGATGCAGTCTCTGGCGATTTCAATATGCAGGTGAGCTGGTAACATAGAGATTATGATATCCGCTTTTTTAATTTCGGTTTTTCTTTGATTTGCATCAAAAATGTCTATAGCGATTGCCGTAGCGTTTTTATGATTGTTGGTTTTTCTTTGGGCCAATTCAAAGGATAAATCTCCAATGGTAAGATGTAAATTTTCCTGATCGGATTTGTTTAGAAGATATTGTATTAGTGAAGAAGCCGAACGACCAGCTCCAATAATTAGAATGTTTCTCATAGTGTTTTATAAATGTGTACAAAGGTATGAAATAGGGCTGATTCGCAAACGTTATAGTTGAGAAAGATTTTCTACTTGATTTTTTATATTTTTATTTTAAATAAAAAAAGCTCACGATTAAAGTGAGCTTTGCATTTTGTTTCAAAAAATATTATTCGAGACCTTCTAGATCTTTCATGTCTTCTTTTTTGGATTCTATCTTTTTCTGTTCAAATTGGACATCTTTTGCCACTTCATCTTTGATAAGGGTTTGTTTCCCAATAACAACAATCAAAGTTAACCCAGAAACTATAAGAATCCATTTAGGTATATTTTTTTGATTGATGTCCGATTTTATTAAGGCGATGAAACCAAAAATGAAACCTAATCCAATAGGCAAAAGTGCCAAAGTACCCAATGGTAAAACGGCAAAAACAATTCCTAGAATTGCAAATATAACGGCTAAAACAATAAATAATTTTCTCATAATTTTATAATCCTGATGCGTTAGATAAAGTTAGTTGTCCTGTTCCCACAGGAATGCTGAATTTGATTAAAGCAGGTACTTTTGCAGCATCGGCGGTAAGCCAAATAATGTTTTTGTCCGTTCCTTTAAGGGCTTTTGTTTTTGCGCCAATTGAAATTTTATAGCATTCTTTTTTGCCTAGATTTCCGGCAGATACCGTTTCTTTTCCCATGAATTTTGCAGAAACGGCCATTTCTTTTTCATCAAAAACAACAACAAAAGATTTAATTTGACCCGGTTTAAAAGTGTTAAAGTCAACGGTTCTTAATTTGTATAGAATAGAAACTACGTCTTGGGTTGTACCGCCAACGGAAAATGTTTTTTTAGTTTCAGTGTGTTTTTTATTCATGGTACTTTCAATTGTACTTCCGCCATTTTTGAAAATATATTTTTCTTTTTTGAAGTAGCTTCCTTCAAAAATATCTCTTTTGTATAAACTAGGTTTTAAAGTAATTGGGTTTACATACGATTCATAAATATCTCTAATCTTGAAAAAAGTATCCCATTTGCTGAAAGTGGTTGCTTGACAACTCAAATGCAGCAAGGTGTTTTTTGACGTTTTTACAGTTTCGGTTTCCATCGTCACTTGGGCGAGCTGTGTCATTAGGCCACTCATATTATAGGAAGCGGCATAAATAAATTTTTCGCCAGGTTTTACCGCTTTGTTTTCTTGAGCAAATGCTGCGTTGATTGCCAATAAAATTGTTAGAATAAATAGTAATTTTCTCATTAAGTTTCTAATTTTAGAAGGTGCAAATATAATAATTTTTTCATTAAGCTTTTTTCATCATTAAAAAAGCTTAAAAACTTTTCGGTTTCCACTAATAACTAATAATTTCGCTAATTATTATATATGTAAAGAAATGGAGAAAAAAATGATTTCAATAGCGGCACTATTAGGTATGGTCGCTATCATCCTTGGCGCTTTTGGTGCGCATGCTTTAAAAAAAGTATTAAGTTTGGAACAGTTAAATATTTTTGAAACGGGAGTAAAATATCAAATGTATCACGCCCTGTTTTTATTGTTTACTGGAACGTCTCACCTTATTTCTGAAAATGCGAAAAGAGCTATTCTAAACCTCGTTGTAATAGGGGTACTTTTTTTCTCAGGTTCAATCTATCTATTGGCAACAGATGACCTGACCACTTTTGACTTTAGAATAATTGGATTTGTAACTCCCATTGGGGGAGCTTTTTTAATAGCTGCTTGGTTTTTGTGTTTGTATCACTCTGTGAAAAAAAGTGCAGGTAAGAATTAGCAATTAGGATGAAAATGTTTTTGGGCAACCAGATAGGCCATTCCATTTGGAATTGATAAAATTTCTTCTTGCGCACATTATCTTTATATGGCTTTAAAAGGTTCAATAAATATCCCGAATGGAATGCGCCATTCGTCTAAATAACAAACCCCAGTAGATTTTGATGCATTACTAACATACAAAAATGGAGAAATTGGGATCTTAATTCATTAAATCAGACTTATGTTGGGGATGAATGCTAAATGTTGATTGTTAAATGGCCTATTTTAGGGTATTAATTATGTATTGGAAAAACGTTTTCATTTTAAATATTAGTAATTTAAGCCATTAATAAGTAAGAATATAGTCGTTTTTTCTGATACTTTCTATTATTATCCTAATTCTTTAATATCGATATGGTTTGTTCAGATGAATTTCCTTTCTTTGTCTCATAATTCTAAAAATGAATCTGTTATGTCTATCAAGAAACAATTTATAAAAACTAAGCCAGTTTGCAAAGTAACTTTTACAGTTGATGCTAAAGATGCAAATACGGCTTCTGTAGTAGGTGATTTCAATAATTGGAGTCCAAGCGAAGGCGAATTAAGCAAATTAAAAAACGGAACTTTCAAAGGAGTTTTCGATATAAACAAAGATGCAACTTATGAATTCAAGTATGTTGTTGACGGTGTATATGTTAATGATCAAGAAGCGGATTATTTTATTTGGAATGAATTTGCCGGAACAGAAAATGGTGTTTTAGAAGTATAACATCAAAATAAAAAGTCGCTCGTTTGAGCGACTTTTTTGTTCTATTTCCATAATAATTAAGACACGAAATCGGTTTAAAGTCTTACTAAGAAATTCAAGTCACTTTCGGATTGTAATTCTTTAGGAGTTTGGTTTTGTATAAAAAGTCGAGCAGAAAGACCTCCTTTAAGAGTTATTTGCTCTCCTTTTATGTCAAGCCAACTTCCTTCGCGTAATCCTAAAATAGGAGTTGAGTTGAACTGGTGGAATTCTAAAATTCGAGCTTCGCGTGTTTCGCCCATGTGTTTCGAATCCAAATCGGAATCGAGATAGTGTGGATTCAAATTAAACGGAAGCAAACCCAAGGTTTCAAAACTGGGGGGATAAATTATGGGCATGTCGTTCGTGGTTTGCATGGTTTGTCCGCAAATATTACTTCCGGCACTTGTACCCAAGTAAGGCGTTCCTTTCTCTAAGGTTTCTGCCAAATTTTTCATTATATTATTTCTATATAATTGATATACCAATACAAACGTATTGCCACCACCAGTAAAAATTCCTTCGGCGTTTTCAATGGCATCTTTAGGGTCTTCAAATTCATGAATTCCTTTTACTTTAATATTTATTTTGGCGAAAGCCAGATGTACAATATGGGTGTATTCTTCATGGGAAATCCCGCCGGGTCTCGCGTAGGGAATAAACAGTATGGTTTTGCAATTCTTGAAATGTAAAGCCAAATGGGGTAATAAGTATTCCAAATAAGTTTCGCCATGAAGCGTGGAAGTACTGGCGATAATTAGATTCTTCATTTTTAGTATTAAAAGATTTTCGTATAAAGGTAAAAAATATAAGGAGTTTTGTCACTGTTTTAAATTAACTTAAAATTAGTATCCCGTTAGTAATTTATTGGGAGTACCTTAAAATACATTTACAAAATAATACAGTGTATTTTTAGGTTTAATAATTATGGATAAAATCTTAATTGCTTTTATTGTACTTACGATATTACCCAATAAAATGGTTGGTCAAACACCTATTCATAGGATTCTGAGAGGGAAGGTCTCTGCCGATGTTCATAATATGGAAGGGATTTATGTTATCAATCTTAAAACAGAAAAGAGTACTATCACAAATGAAGGAGGTTATTTTTCGATTCCCGCTACTGTTGGAGATACTTTAGTGTTGTCCTCTATTCAATTTAAAGGCGTTAAAATTGCTTTGTCTGAGGATGATTTTTGCAAAGAATTGTTTTTTGTAAAAATGATGCCTTTAATGACGCAACTGAAAGAAGTCATGATTTATCAATATAAAAACATTAACGCGGTAGTTTTGGGGATTATTCCAAAAGGACAAATAAGCTATACGCCTGCGGAGCGAAGATTGAAAGCAGCAACAGGTTTAGATGCTCGAATAGGATTAAATACGTCGCTTTCCATTGATCCGCTATTCAACTTGCTTTCAGGGAGAACGGCTGAATTGTTGAAAAATGTTCAAGTGGAGCGGAAAGAATATTTATTAAAGCGAATAGGGGATATGTTTGACAACGATTTCTACAGAAATAAATTAAAAATTCCTGAAGAATATATCAAGGGATTTCAATATTATATCGTAGAAAACACTAGCTTTGTTAGTACACTGAATGCTAATAATAAAGCAATGGCAACTTTTTTAATGGGTGAACTGGCATTGAAATATATTGATATTATTGCAAATGAAAAATAAAATAGGAATACTAGCTTTGTTATTGTTAAGCCAAGTTTGCTTTAGTCAATTATTGACAAGAAAGTTAATTCATGGGCAAGTGGTTAATGATTCCATAAATGTTGAAAATGTTGTTGTTTTTAATGCTAATTCCAAAACAGGAACGGTAACGAGTTCTCAAGGTTTTTTTAGCATCAATGTAAGGGAAAACGATACTTTAGTTTTTTCGGGTTTACAATTCAAATCTAAAAAATATGTTTATTCGGACATAAAAGGAATTGATTTAAAAATAAAACTGGAAATTTTTACGCACCAATTATCGGAAGTTGTCGTTTCTAACAAAAACAATATAAAACCCATACAAGGTTCACAGTCCATTGTGGACAAGAAGTATTTTGATGATGAAAAATCGTCCTCAAAAAACCGGACCATGATGCAGGTGGGAGGTGTTGAAAATCCCATGGACTTTGTCAGGATGTATAAGGATGTTTTCAAAATACTCAAGAAAAAGTATCCTAAAAAAACAGATTTTACAACGCAAACCGATTTTACGGAAATTGTCATGAAAAAGATTGGCTATTCTTTTTTTACGAATAAATTAAAATTGAATGATGATGCCATCAAACTCTTCCTCGTTTATTGCGAAAATGAATCCAAAGCAAGAATGTTCTCCAAATCAACCACCGAATTTGAATTGATGGATTTCTTAATTGTGAAAAATATGGAATTCAAAAAAATCACTGCCATTAATAAATAAAACAACAGTCTCATTCTGTTTTTATTTGCCGAAAAATTCATAAACTCACGTTATTGCAACACTAGAAATTGAAAAATAATTTACTGCCTTTTATCCTGCTTTTTCTAGTTCAATTCGTTTCGGGACAAACACTTGGTGAAAAACAAATAACAGGTATAATCATAGTTGATGCTGTTGCGGTAGAAGGCGTTACTATTACCAATGTTAGAAATGAAAAAGCGACAGTTTCTGATATAAAGGGAGTTTTTAATTTAGTTGTTAAAGTCGGGGACGTATTACTATTGTCTGCAGTAAACCTAGAGACCAGAAGAAAAACGATAAGTGAAGACGACTTCAATTCAGAATTGCTTATTTTTAAAATGAATCCAAAAATGAACCAACTCAAAGAAGTAACCATCAACCAAAATTCAAATATTAATGCCGAGAACTTGGGGATTATTCCATACGGGCAAAAGAAATATACGCCAGCAGAACGAAAACTCTATACCGCAACTACCGGAGGTGGAATTGTCCCTCTTGACCCTATTATCAATTGGATTTCTGGGAGAACAACAATGCTTAAAAAAGAAATTATTGTAGAAAAAAACGAAAAATTATTAATGAGACTTGACGGATATTATGAAGAGGACTATTATACCGAAGTTTTAAAAATTCCAAAAAATTACATCAAGGGGTTTCAATACTATTTGATTGAAGATGCTGATTTTGCTAATGCTTTGCGAGCTAAAAATAAAACCATGACTTTGTTTTTAGTCAAGAAATTAGCCTCTGGTTATAACGAAATAATTCAACGGGAACAGAAATAATTAAAGCCGAAGTTTTTGTACTTTTGTAAGGAAAAAAAATAATAATTATGTTTGGTATTGGAGGAGGAGAAATAGTTTTTATACTACTTGTAGTTTTGATGCTTTTTGGATCAGATAAAGTCCCAGAAATAGCACGAACTTTGGGTAAATTGATGGCGCAACTAAAAAATGCTACAAATGATATAAAAAGTGAAATTCAAAAAGGGGTCGATGGGGTTACTGAGGATTCTTCATTTTCTGATATTTCTTCAGAAATCACCAAAGCAAAAGAAAATTTTATAGGCAATAGCACTTCTACCTTAACTAAAATAAAAAAGGATATTGAAGAAGTAACAGGTCCAATAAAAAGACAATTGTAATGGTAGAGAAAATTTTGTCCCTTGATCGAAAATTATTTGTTTACTTAAATGGACTAGGTTCAGAATCATTTGACGGATTATGGTTAATGATTACTAAACAAACCAGTTGGATTCCCCTTTTCATAGTAATTTTATATATTATTTTTAAAAAAATTGGAGCAAAACAAACCTTAATTCTACTTTTATTCGTGGCGCTTTTAGTAACGTTTACAGATCAAGTTGCCAATCTTTTCAAGAATGGATTTCAACGATTGAGACCCTGCAGTGAGCCCGATTTGAAAAATAGTATTCGAATAGTAAAATCAAGCGCAACCTTTAGTTTTGTGTCCGGTCATGCTACGAATTCTATGGGTATCACCACTTTATTATATCTTATTTTCAAGAACCATTTCAAATATTTTGGATTTCTGTTTTTATGGCCTTTAATCTTTGCGTACAGTAGAATATATCTGGGATTGCATTATCCCTTAGACATTATTGGAGGATATATACTTGGATGGGTTTCTGGGTTTATGATGTTCAAAATATACCAAGCGGCACAAATAAAATATTTTCCGCAATAATTTTCAGGAGCCAATCCAGCTGTTCTCTATATCTTTTTCCACGCTGAAAAGCTAAGAAAAAGGATGCCGTTTCCATCTGGGCTACAAAACCCTGCTTACCGTTAAGCCATCGCGAATAGGAAATAAAACCGTTTCAACTCGAGGGTCGCTTTTTAATAATTCATTGTATTCCATAAGTGTTTTGGTACTAAAGTCATTGGGTTGCAAGGGTTCTAAAACCTTCCCGCTCCATAACACATTATCCGATAAAATAATGCCGCCTTTATTCATTTTAGGAAGAATCAACTCAAAATAGTTAAGGTAATTTTCCTTGTCAGCATCAATAAAAACCAAATCAAATTTCTGTTCTAATGTTGGAATAATGACAATAGCTTCTCCTAAATGCTGTACAATTTGGTTTTTCCATGGCGATTTGTCAAAATATTTTTTCTGAAAATCAATAAGCTCTTCCTTGATGTCAATTGTATGCAAAATTCCGTTTTCCTGCATTCCCTCACATAAACATAAAGCCGAATAGCCTGTATAAGTGCCTATTTCAAGAATGTTTATGGGGCGAATTAATTTGGATAACATACTCAAAACCCGACCTTGGAAATGACCGCTTAGCATTCTAGGCAATAAAATTTTTTGATACGTTTCTTTATTAAGTTCCGCTAATAATTCGGGCTCGTCTTGGGAATGTTGCTCGATGTAATCTTCTAATTCTGGGGAGATGAAGTGCATTATTTTAATTTTTGTCAAAGTTATCAAATTATCAAATCAACACACGAGCATTTATGCGAATTGATGAAATAAATCAACAAATAGTCATTAAATTTGCAGGATGCAAACCGAAAAAAAAGACATACGAGCATTATCTAAAGACCAGTTGCGGGATTTCTTTGTAGTTAACAATGATAAAGCTTTTCGAGGAAACCAAGTTTATGAATGGTTGTGGAGCAAAGGGGCACATCATTTTGAAGACATGACCAATATCTCTAAGGAAACTCGTGCTATGCTTGAAGGTAATTTTGTGATTAATCATATCAAAGTCGATACCATGCAACGCAGTGAAGACGGGACTGTAAAAAATGCGGTTCGTTTACATGATGGTTTGGTGGTAGAGAGTGTATTGATTCCAACAAATACCAGAACAACAGCCTGTGTTTCCAGTCAAGTGGGGTGCAGTTTGGATTGTAATTTTTGTGCTACCGCAAAATTAAAAAGAATGCGGAACCTTGAACCCGCCGAAATTTACGATCAAGTGATTGCTATTGATAAGGAAAGTCGTTTGTATTACAACCATCCGTTATCGAATATTGTCTTTATGGGAATGGGGGAGCCGTTAATGAATTACAACAATGTCATTAAAGCTATCGATATGATAACCTCTAATGATGGTTTGGGAATGTCTCCCAAACGGATTACGGTTTCTACTTCTGGAGTTCCAAAAATGATTAAAAAATTGGCTGACGATGAAGTGAAATTTAAATTAGCCGTTTCTTTGCATTCAGCTATTGATGAAATTCGTTCTCGAATCATGCCTTTTAGTGCCAATTTCCCCTTAACTGAATTGCGGGAATCTTTAGAATATTGGTACAAAAAAACCAAAAGCAAAATCACCTATGAATATGTGGTTTGGAAAGATATCAATGACAATACCGCATCAATTGATGCCTTGGTAAAATTCTGTAAACATGTACCTTGTAAAGTTAATTTGATAGAATATAATCCTATTGATGACGGCGAATTTCAGCAAGCATCTGAGCAATCTATTAATGCCTACATCAAAGCATTAGAGGCCAATGACATCGTTGCAAAAGTAAGAAGGAGTAGAGGGAAAGACATTGATGCAGCCTGCGGGCAATTAGCAAATAAAGAAGCATAAAAAAAGCGTTCGAATTCGAACGCTTTTTTTATGCTGAATAAATATTTATTTTCCTAGAGTAATATTACGAGCCACTCCATCTATTGTCATTGTTGCTTTTTCATCACAATCGCCATTGCCATAATCTAAAACGGCTGTAGATTTTGTTCTTACAAATTTAACTATTCCGCTAACAATATGTGGACAGTTCATTTTTACTATTACTGCGGAAGTAATGGTTGTTGTGTGAATAATCCCGCTTGGTAAGGTGGTGGTCCAATTTCCAGTTATGGAAAATTCATTGTTTAATAGAATTGTATCACCATATCCAGATGTAAATTCTCGGACTCTGGTTCCTATACGGGTAAAAACACCTCCCTCTGGAGTAGTAACGGTCATATTCAAGTCAATAGTAGCTTGAGGATGACCGTTTGACAAAGTGGTTTTAACTACGGTTCTATTTCCTTCAATATGTCGGTTATTATGATAAAAATTTTCAAACTTGTAATTGATGGTTCTTGTATTGGAGTTAAGTCCATCATAGGTAAAAGAAACAATGATTTTACCGCTAACTATATTTCCGTTATAGAGCGTGTAAGAAGTTCCAAAATTTATTGTTCGTGTCCAAGTGTTTCCCGTTTTATCAGTCGTTATCTCTATTGTGCCACTGCCTAAAGCGTTTTCTGAAGGGGAACTCATTCGTCCTGCTGATGCCACTTCATTAGACTGTGATTCCACAACTTGCAAAACATCGTCTGAAACATCGTCTATTTTTGCATTTGCAGTAATATCTGTTGCACTAATTGGTGTGTCAACTTGCGAATTATCGTCTTTAGTACAACTTATTGATAATACTGACAAAATCATTCCGAGCATTAAAATTTTTGTTTTCATAAATTGTTTTTTTTAGGTTTTGTATTATGACTTTAAAATTTATAAAAGGTTTAATTACAATATTTAACTTTTTTCAATCTTAGAGAAGAATTAATGTGCCTATCAATTTTTAAAAAAATTGGAATGACTATTTATTTTCTAAATGCCAAATTGAAGATACAATGGGCTAAATTTATTTATTGTTAATTGATACCAATTGTCACAATCTTTTAGTGGGTCTTTTTTGTAGCCATAATCAATTATTGCGGTAGAACTAGCTCTTGTAATTGTCATTACGCCTTCTTTAGCTTTATATTCGCAAGAAAAATCGATAATAAATGGAGTTGTTATTTTCACGTTATGAGCACCTTTTTCAGTAGTGGTAACCCAGTTGCCAGTTATTTTAACTTTGTCCTCATTTGGGGTGATTCCTTTTGTGTATTCTCTAATTTGGCTTCCTATTCTTGTGTATGTTTTACTACTTAATAGTGCTATGGCGGTATGGTTAAAACCGATTGTCCATGTTTGATTTAAATTTGCAATATTGGAAGTCCCGTTCAATTTGTATTTTGTATTGGCGAAGTTTATATATTCACACTCCAAAGTATATTTACTAAAAGTACCAGCCAGAGCGTCATAAATATAATCACTTAGGGTAACATTAATTATACCTTCATAATATTTGTTATCACTATTTGTGCAGCCTGTACCGTAATCGTATTTTATTTTTATTGGTTTAGAAAGTAAAACATCCATAGGTGTAGCAGTAGTTGTGATTTTTGGGCAGGACTGGGTTATTGGTGTGCCTAATAATAACGGAGCTAAGTTTCTTTGGGTTTGAGAAATTATTTCTGCATTAACGTCCTCTGACATTTCTTGCAACCCAATATCAGTGGCAACATCATCTTCACCTATCGTTGGGATAATTTCATCTTTGTGACAGCTTATAAGAAAAAGGGATAAGACAAGTCCGAAAAATATATTTTTTGTTTTCATAGGAAATGGTTTTGGTTAAATAATTGTCCAATGTATAAATTTTTTTAATAGCAATACAAAAAAATATAAATTTTCAACTCTGAAACATAATAAGTACCTTTGAAAAGTAATGAATATAACTTCTCAAATAAAACGGCCCATACAAATAGAAATGGAACTTTTTGAAAAAAAGTTCTATGAATCTATGACTTCTAAAGTTGCGCTCCTCAATAGGATTACCTATTATATTGTAAATAGAAAAGGGAAGCAAATGCGTCCGATGTTTGTTTTTCTTACGGCCAAAATGGTTTCTTCCGGAACGGTAAACGAACGAACGTATCGCGGAGCTTGTGTTATCGAACTCATTCATACCGCTACTTTAGTACATGATGATGTTGTGGACGATAGCAACAGACGCAGAGGTTTTTTCTCTATAAATGCACTTTGGAAAAATAAAATTGCGGTTTTGGTTGGTGATTATTTGCTCTCCAAAGGACTATTGCTTTCCATAGACAACGGCGATTTTGATTTGTTAAGGATTATTTCAGTTGCCGTTCGCGAAATGAGCGAAGGCGAATTATTGCAAATAGAAAAAGCCCGTCGACTGGATATTGTTGAGGAAGTATATTATGATATCATTCGAAAGAAAACCGCCACTTTAATTGCTGCCTGTTGTGCTCTTGGCGCAAAATCGGTGATTGAAGATGATGTTCAAGTAGAGAATATGCGGAAATTTGGAGAACTAATTGGGATGGCTTTTCAAATTAAGGATGATTTATTCGATTATTCTGACGAAGCCATTGGGAAACCAACTGGAATTGATATAAAAGAGCAAAAAATGACTTTGCCATTAATTCATGTTTTGAATCATTGTACTCCTAAAGAAAAATCATGGCTTATCAATTCCATAAAAAATCACAATAAAGATAAAAAAAGAGTGTCAGAAGTCATCGCTTTTGTTAAAAACAATAATGGATTACTTTATGCCGAACAAAAAATGGTTGAATTTCAGCAAGAAGCACTTCAATTGCTGCAAAATTATCCCGATTCAGAATTCAAGGAAGCCTTAATTTTGATGGTGAATTATGTAATTGAAAGGAAAAAATAATTTCTTAAATTATCCAATATTTACAGGGGTTTACAATTTTTAAATCATTTAATTTTTAAATTTTTTAATATTGATGCAACCTTTTTGCAACCTTTCTCGTCTATGCTAATAGAATCAGTTGGTATTAATCTATTATCTAAAAGTCTATTATCTTGTTTTAATGAAAGTAATCAACTTACATCAGGATGAAATTGGAATCATACAGTTGGCTGTCGAAAACAATCGTCAGGCGCAGCAAGTGATTTATACGAAATTCTCTCCAAAAATGTTAAGTGTGTGCCGTCAATACATTAAAGATTTGCATCATGCCGAGGATTTAATGATTACTGCTTTTATGAAAGTTTTTACCAATTTGAAAAATTTTGATCACAAAGGCAGTTTTGAAGGATGGATTAGGCGAATTATGGTAAACGAATGCATCTCCTATATCAGAGTTCATAAAAAAGTAAGTTTTCTGGAAGAGGAACACTATAATGAAGATGGTTTTAATGGCATTGAAAGCAATTTTAGTGTGGATGACATTCAGTTTTTGATTGATAATTTGCCTGATGGGTATAAAATGATTTTTAATTTATATGCCATAGAAGGGTACAAGCATCATGAAATTGCAACAATGCTTGGAATTAAGGAGGGCACTTCAAAATCGCAACTGTCACATGCCCGGAAAATGCTTCAAGAACAAATAATTAAGTTAAAAAATTACAATAATGGAACCAACTAAACTTGAAACCGATTTCCAAAATAAATTGAATCAACGGGAAATTAACCCCAGTACAAATTCATGGGATAGATTGGATGCGATGCTAACTGTTGCCGAACAAAAAAAATCAAAACGCAGTTACGATTGGTTGTATCTTGCCGCAAGCATAATTGGATTTTTATGCATTGGAGCGCTGTTTTTTAGTCAAACCGAAGAACTGGTGGATACGAGAAGAAACGATGTTGTTCTAGATGCTAATGAAATAGTTAAACCTTCCCCAAATACAATCCATGAAGAAACAAATAAGGGAATTGTACCAAGCGTACAATCTCAAAGTGTAGCTGAAGTTTCAGAAGTTAAAAAGAAAAAAAGCAATCCTAAAGAATCAGAATTAATTATTAAAAATCAAGTCGCACAAAACTCAACACCGAATAACGAACACCCAACACCTAATAACATCATCAATCAAAAATCAGAACAATTAAATCCTTTAAATCAAGACAATGTTAAAGTTGACGAACGAATAACAGCTGTCGAAATTCCTTCAAAAAATGCAACTTCGAAGTCATCAATTAAAGTAGATGCTCAAAATCTACTTTCACAAGTAGATGGGGAACTGGAGCTTTCGTTTCGAGAAAAAGTAATTAATACCATCGATAAAAATTACAAAACTGTAAAAGTGGCTATAGCCAATCGCAATTACCAATAAATCAAATCATCAACCTTTCCGCCTTAGGTGGATTTAAAAATCAAAACAACATGAGAAATTTTACCATTTACTTAACAGGATTCCTATGCCTATTTCTGTCCAAAGTTTTTTCGCAAGAAACCTTTGAATCACGAGCAAAAACAATTGCTACAAAAATTGAGAACATTACTAAAGAAGAGAAAGCAGGCTTGAAAGAAGAAATAGAAGCCGTAAATATTGAACTAGAAAAAGGTGTCATTACCAAAGAACAAGCCGATGAAAAAAAACTGAAACTGGCTGAATCAAGAGCAAAAGCTATTGAATTCAGAATTTCTCAAGCTCAAAATGAATTAGTGACTTTAGTACAAGAGAAAGTTGACGGTAAAATAGCTACAAAAGACGATTTTAATTATTTCATTTTTAGTAAATCGAATGGGAAAAACCATGATAAATATCAAAAATATCAGGATTCAATTAAGAACTTTCGTAGAACGACTTCCCAATTTGTTTTTGCTTTAGGATTAAACAATCTGGCTACAAATAAGGCGGTTGCCAATTCGGATTATAGATATTTGGGTTCGCATTTCTATGAATGGGGCGTTACGGCTAACACCAGAATTTTCAAAAACAGCAATTTGCTTCATGCAAAATATGGAATGTCAGTAATGTATAACAATTTACGTCCAACTGACAATAGGTATTTTGTTGAATCGGGATATCAAACCAATTTGGAGTCAAGTCCAGTTCACCTCGATGATTCACGCTTTCGCAATGTGTATTTAGTAGCGCCGATTCATTTAGAATTTGATTTTTCTGGCACTGATAAAAAAGGAGATAAAACTATTTTTAAAACCCATCAAAGTTTTCGAGTAGGTTTGGGAGGTTATGCAGGAGCAAATTTAAAATCAAAACAGATTTTATTTTATGAAGATTCGGATGGTCATGACGTTAAACAAAGAATAAAAGGAAATTACAACACCACCGATTTTATTTATGGTGCAAGTGCTTATGTAGGGTATAAAGCAGTTAGCTTGTATGCAAAATACGACATTAGTCCGTTGTTTAATGATAATACAGTAGATCAAAATAATGTTTCGTTGGGTTTACGATTTGATATCAATTAAGTTTAGGGAGTTTCTTTTATATTTTTTTTAAACCTTTCAGAGTTTCACTCCGAAAGGTTTTTGATTGGTTAAAAACGTGTAACTTTGTTGCTTTGTAACTTTGAACCTAAAGCAAATTGATTTCAAAATCCACTATAGACACCGTTTTCGAAACCGCTCGAGTAGAAGAGGTGATTGGCGATTTTGTAGTATTAAAACGGGCAGGAAGTAATTATAAAGGATTAAGCCCTTTTTCTGACGAGCGTTCGCCATCATTCATGGTTTCGCCAGTAAAACAAATTTGGAAAGATTTCAGTTCTGGAAAAGGAGGAAATTCTGTTGCTTTTCTAATGGAGCACGAACATTTCACCTATCCAGAAGCCATTCGGTATTTGGCCAAAAAATACAATATTGAAATTGAAGAAACCGAACAAACTGACGAGGAAAAAGCAAATACCGATGTTCGGGAAAGCATGTATCTTGTTTCGGAATTCGCCAAAAACTATTTTCATGAAACCTTATTGCATGCGGAAGAGGGCAAAGCCATTGGTTATTCCTATTTTAGGGAAAGAGGTTTTACCAACGAAACCATTAAAAAATTTGCACTTGGATATTCTCCTGAAGTTTGGGATTCATTTTCCAAAGAAGCTTTAGGAAAAGGATATAAATTAGAGTTCTTGGAAAGTACTGGTTTAACAATTGTAAAAGAAGAAAAACTGATCGACCGTTTTCGGGGTAGAGTTATGTTTCCCATACAAAGTATGTCGGGACGAATCTTGGGTTTTGGCGCCAGAATTTTAGGTAATGATAAAAAAGCGGCAAAATATTTAAATTCACCCGAAAGCGATATTTATCACAAGAGTAAAGTTTTGTATGGTATTTTTCAAGCAAAACAAGCCATCGCCAAGCAGGACAATTGTTATTTGGTTGAAGGATATACCGATGTGATTCAGTTCAATCAATCCGGAATAGAAAATGTCGTCGCTTCCTCAGGAACGGCTTTGACTTCCGATCAAATTAGATTAATCAACAGGTTAACTAAAAACATTACCGTGCTTTATGATGGCGATGCGGCAGGGCTTCGTGCTTCCATTCGAGGAATCGATTTGATTCTTGAGGAAGGCATGAATGTAAAAGTATGTACTTTTCCAGAAGGAGAGGATCCAGATAGTTTTGCCAAGAAAACGCCTTACGAGGATTTGGTTTTATATCTCGAAAATAATGCAAAGGACTTTATTCAGTTCAAGGCGTCTCTTTTAATGAATGAAGCCAAGAATGATCCGATAAAAAAAGCCGATTTAATTCGAGATATGGTTCTGAGTATTTCTAAAATACCGGATCGCATTAAACGTGAAATCTACATTCAGGAATGTTCACGAATCATGGATATCTCTGAGCAGGTTTTGTTGAATACGCTGGCGCAACTGGTTCAAAAGGACATTTCAGAAACAGTCAAAAAAGGGAAACAGGAACAGAAAGCCTTTGAAGTAGTAAAAAACACGGATTCGATTGCCTTAGAAAAGGTTGATGTTCTCTATGAGTTAGAAAAAAAAATCATAGAAATTCTATTGTCATATGGAAACAAAATAGAAGAATTTGAAGATATCCTTTTGAAAAGTAACAAAGAAGGCGAGATTGAAAATATAACCGAAAAGAAAGAATACAAAGTCTACCAAAGAATCTATTTAAGCCTACAAGAAGATGAGGTAGAGTTGTCGAATCCTTTATTTAGAGAAATTTACAATAATTTGATTAATTATTTCCATCAAAATGAAACCTTTCAGATTGAACAGTATTTAATGCACTTAGAGCCTAAATTTTCGCAAGAAGTTACCAGTCTATTAATGATAGAAGAACAACAAGCATTGCACAATTGGGAAGGGCAACAAATTATTGTTAAACTGAAAGACCAGAGCATTGCTCAATATGTCTCTGAAACGATTTTAACCATGCGTTGGTTCTTGGTTGATGCAATAATTGAGGAATTAAAAAAATCCATTTCTTTAGAACCAGATGCTGACAATTCAGAACCCTTATCGATGGTAATGGATTACTACAAATTAATTAACTCCTTTTCTAAAAAGCTTGGCAGGGTAATGTCTCGATATAATTAGACGATTTCCAGAGTTTTTGCCTTATTCACTAAATCTACTAAATTGGTCACGTTCAGTTTGGTCAGCAATCGCAATTTATAGGTACTAATAGTTTTTTCATTCAAACCAAGAATTGCTGAAATTTCGTTATTTTTTTTACCACCACTCAAATAACGCAACACTTCAATTTCTCTATTGGATAATTTTCTATACAATCGTTCACTCTTGTTTTGTTTGGCAATCAGGGCTAGATTTTTCTTAACAGCTTCATTCAGGATGATTTGGCCTAAATGCACTTTTGTGATGGCAACGCCTAATGTTTCTAATTTTGCAGTTTTGTGAACATAACCTGAAATGCCGGCTTTTATAGCATTTGGCGCATAAATCTGTTCAGGTTGGCCGCTAAAAATGATGATTTTAGTTTTTGGGTAATTTTTTATGATTGCCTTAAGCTCAAAAAGGCTAGAGAGTCCTTCTAAATCTAAATCAATTATTAAAACATCTATGTCCTTTGTATTCAGGACATCTTTAACCATTGAGAAATTCCCAACGTTAGCTACGATACTAATATTAGTGTGGTCTTTAAAGTAAGACTTCACACCAAAATGTACGACCGGATAATTATCAGCGAGGCAGACTTTAATCATGACTTTATTTTTTAAGAGATATTTTTTATCAGAATGGGATTATAAATTTAGTAAAAAAATAGCGACAGTTCAAATTTTTTTAGATAAAATACCGTTAATTCCGATGAACTAAACAAATTGGTATCGGATTCATTTTATGTTGGTTGGTTTTATTCAATCGTTTGTATATTTCAAAGGCTATTTTCTCTCTTCCCGTAAAATCATTTGCTTCTTTTCCGGCCTCATCTTCGAGCATTGCCCACTCCAATTCGTCATAACTGGCCCCTAATTGATCCTCATCAGATCGATCATCGCCAAACAATCCATCAGTAGGGCTTGCATTTAGAATCGATTCTGGAACTTTTAAATAAGCACCCAAAGCAAATACATCTGATTTCATTAAATCTGCAATTGGACTCAAGTCCACACCGCCATCTCCATATTTGGTAAAAAAGCCAACCCCAAAATCTTCAACCTTGTTCCCCGTACCAGCCACTAATAAACAGTGAATACCCGCCAAATAATACAATGCGGTCATTCTGAGCCTAGCTCTTGAGTTGGCTAAGGACAAGTGAAGTTTATGTTCATCTGTAGTTTCGGGAACCTGCTTTTTGAAATCTTGAAAAACCGAAGTCAAATCAACTTCCACACTACTAACATTGTTAAAACGTTTCTTTAATTGCTCAATATGCTCACGGGCACGGGTAACATGACTTTCGGCCTGATGAATGGGCATTTCCACACACAAAACCTTAAATCCGGTTTGCGCACAAAGAGTAGAGGTTACTGCCGAATCAACTCCGCCGGAAATCCCTACAACAAAACCATTCACTTTTGCGTTCCCCGCATACTCTTTTAACCAGTTTACAATATGAAGGTTAACTTTTTCGACTTGAATTGTGCTTTTTTTAGGCATATTTTATAAAAATTTAAACAACCGAAATGTATCTTTGCAAAAATAATAATTTTTTTGATTTTTCCTGAATTTGTTTTAGGAGCTATTTCCAGCTATCTGTTACAATCTTTTTATTCCCTTTTACCCCTAAAAAAATAGGGGTAAAAGGGAGTAAAAAGGATTTTCACTTCTATCTGGGCTAAAATACGTATAGTATATGAAAAAACACTTTTTTTTGTCGTTCCTTTTTGTTTTTCTTTTATTTTCTTGCGATAAGAAAAATAAAATAGAAAAAGCAGTTGAAGAAATTCCTTTAGACATAAGAGTGGAACGCTTCGACAAGGCATTTTTTGAGACCAAGCCACAAGATTTGAGAAAATTGCAACTGCAATATCCTTTTTTCTTTCCTGCAGGAAATGAGGATAAGGTCTGGATCGATAAAATGCAAAACCCACAATGGCATGAATTGTATGCCGAGGTAGAGAAAAGATATTCCAATTTCGAACCGGAAACAGAAAAAATACAAGCGCTTTTTAAACACATTAAATATTATTTCCCGGACACTAAAACGCCAAAAGTATACACCATAATCTCAGAAATGGATTATCAGAACAAAGTGGTTTATGCTAATAACATGCTCATCATTTCATTAGAATTATACCTTGGCAAAGACCATAAGTTTTATGAATTTCCAGAATATCTCAAGCAAAATTTCGAACAAAATCAAATCTTGCCGGATATTGTCACCAGTTTTTCCAGATACAAAATTGCACCACCCACGGACAATGCCTTCCTCTCGCAAATGATTTATGCTGGAAAGGAATTGTATCTCAAAGATTTATTGTTGCCGGACTATACTGATGCGGATAAAATGGGATACAAGCCGGAACAAATTACATGGTGTCAGGAAAATGAGGGGTATATGTGGCGCTATTTTATAGAAAAAAAATTTTTATACGATACCGACCAAAAATTAATTCCGCGATTTATCAGTCCGGCACCATTTTCTAAATTCTATTTGGAAATCGACAATGAGTCTCCAGGAAGAGTAGGTTCTTGGATTGGATGGCAAATTGTGCGTTCCTTTATGGAAAACAATGAAGTATCTTTGCGGCAAATGCTACAAATGGATAACAAAGAACTATTCGAAAAATCTAAATACAAACCTAAAAAGTAATGTCAAACATAAGCAGTTCCGAAATAAAATTCGTCATCGGATTAGATGAAAACAGGGTTCCAGAAAAATTAACTTGGACCGCACAAGAAGGAGGCGTATTCTCCGAAGAAGCAAAAGCCATAATGCTTTCCGTTTGGGACAGCAATGAAAAATCCACCAAATGTATTGATTTGTGGACAAAAGACATGCCTGTAGATGAAATGAAAATCTTCTTCCATCAAACGTTACTGTCCATGTCCGAAACTTTTTTGCGTGCCACCAATGATGATAAAATGGCCGACACCATGAAAGATTTTTGCGATTATTTTGCAGAGAAATTGGAGTTGAAGAAATAGAAAAAAGTGGTCATTTGACCACTTTTTTTAGATATATAATTGACTGAATGTCTTTTGTAAAGTTATCTGGGATTTTAATAATTTCGAGCTCATAATCATTGATGTTTTTAATGATATTCAAAGTGTCGCTGGAAAAGAATTTGCCGTAGTAATAAACCAGGTTTTTATTATTGTATTTTTTGATCGCTAATGCTGTACTGAATGATGACATATTTACGGGAACATCATAAATGTCATTACCCTTAATGATTTCTATATCTTTTTTAATGATATTTGAATTGGTTTTTTCCTGACCAAAAGAGATGTTGACAAACAGAAATAGAAAAAAGAGTAATAGTTTATTTGGAGTCATGGCTTAGGATGAAAAGGTTAACTCTCAAATGTAATAAAAAAATTAAAACTCGCTGTTATTCTTAAAAACTTCCTGATTTACTTCGTCAATATAAGTTAGTAATTCTTCTTTTCCGGTGAACTCCGTCGCTGAAGTCACGAAATACGGAGGCATTTCTGCCCAGTTGTTGGCATACATTTGCTTGGTATAAGCCGCAATATGCGAATCTACTTTCACTTTGCTGATTTTGTCAGCTTTGGTAAAAATAATACAAAACGGAATTTCGCTTTCTCCCATATACCCCATAAATTCCAAATCAATATTTTGGGCTTCATGACGGATGTCAATTAATACAAATGCACAGACGAGTTGCTCTCTTTTCTCAAAATAATCGGTGATGAATTGTTGGAAAACGGACTTGGTTTTTTTAGAAACTTTGGCATAGCCATATCCGGGTAAATCAACCAGAAACCAATTGTTGTTAATTTTGAAATGATTAATTAGTTGCGTTTTTCCAGGTCTTCCAGATGTTTTTGCTAAGTTTTTATGGTTGGTAATCATGTTAATCAACGACGACTTTCCTACATTGGAACGACCAATAAAAGCATATTCCGGAAGAAAATCCTTCGGGCATTTATCTACTTCGGAGTTGCTGATTATAAATTCGGCAGTGTTGATTTTCATAGCAAAAAAGATTTTGGCAAAGGTAGTCAAAAAAAGAACCACTATTTTTTTGATTTTACATCAGAAAAATAGTGGTTGAATAAGAGTGTTAGAGAATTATAAATCGCTTTTCTTTAACCAAGCGTACATCAATTCGTTAAATTCATCCGGATGTTCCATCATGGCAGCATGGCCACATTTGTCAATCCAATATAATGAAGAATGGGGCAACAATTTATGGAATTCTTCGGCCACGTCGGGTGGAGTCACTTTGTCGTTTTTACCCCAAATAATGCAAGTTGGAATGTGCATTTTCGGTAAATCCTTAGCCATGTTATGGCGGATGGCGCTTTTGGCAATAGTCAGTGTTTTTATCAATTTAATTCTATCGTTTGCCATAGAATAGACTTCATCCACAATTTCTTTGGTAGCTACTTTTGGGTCATAAAAAACATCTTCGGCTTTTTTTTGAATGTAATCATAATCGCCTCTTCTGGGATAGCCGTCACCCATCGCACTTTCGTACAATCCGGAACTTCCGGTAATGATTAAGCCTAGCATTTTTTCTGGGTACATTTTTGCATGATACAAACCAATGTGTCCTCCTAGAGAATTTCCTAGCAATATAACGCGATCATATCCTTTAAAAGTGATAAAATCTTTGACATATTTTGCAAAAGCTTTGACGTTTGTCTTTAGAATATTTTGGGTATAAATAGGCAGTTCTGGAATGATAATTTTATATCCTTTTTCCGGAAAATAATTTGCCACGCCATCAAAGTTGCTTAAACCGCCCATTAATCCATGTAAAATGATGATGGGTGTTCCTTCTCCAGCTTCAAAATAGGTGTATCTTCCTTCTTTTTTCAAGTCTTTTTTCATTATTGTTTTGGCATTTCTAATTCCGGCAAATATAAGGCTTTATAGATTAATAGGAGCGTTTGTAGTAAATATTTGAAATGGCTTGTTTTTGTTTTTTTATAAATCTAGAAGTTTAAAAGAATAGAAATGGAATTAGTGAATCAACAAATAACTAAAATTTCTTTCTGTTGTTATTTTCTTAATAAAAAAAGGTTCTTAACAATTTGCTAAATAAGCCGTTGCGGATAATGACCGGTTATTTGTTGAATTATCAGTTAAAGTGGTGAAACTTATCAACAAAGTGGTGTATTGTGGTAAAATGTGGTAATTAATTTATATTTTTGCTTTAATCTATTAAGCCATTTCCTTGAATACAATAGTTGGAACATATGAGTGTAAAGTTGATGCCAAAGGAAGGTTGCTTTTGCCTGCGCCTTTAAAAAAGCAGCTTACGGGCTCTCTTCAGGACGGATTTGTTTTGAAGCGTTCTGTTTTTCAGCCGTGTTTGGAATTATATCCAATGCAAGAATGGAATTTGATGATGCAAAAAATCAATAAACTCAACCGATTTGTTAAGAAAAACAACGATTTCATTCGTCGGTTTACCGCTGGGGTAAAAGTGGTGGAGATTGATAATTTGGGGCGATTGCTAGTCCCTAAAGATTTGGTGGTTTTTGCCTCAATTTCTAAGGATTTAGTGTTGTCATCAGCGGTGAATATCGTTGAGATTTGGGATAAGGATTTGTATGAAAAAGCAATCGATGATTCGGTGGTCGATTTTGCAGATTTGGCAGAAGATGTAATGGGAAATGTAAATGACGACGATAATGGAATATCATAATCCGGTTTTGCTAAAAGCTTCGGTAGACGGTTTAAATATTAAGCCGGACGGGGTGTATGTTGATGTTACTTTTGGCGGTGGTGGTCATTCCAAAGAGATTTTAAGTCGATTGGGGCCAAACGGAAAACTATTTGCTTTCGATCAAGATGAAGATGCTTTGGCAAATGGCTTGCCGGATGAAAGGTTTGTTTTGATCAATGAAAATTTTCGGTTCATAAAAAGATTTTTGAGATTTCATAATGTGAAATCGGTAGATGGTATTCTGGCCGACTTGGGGGTCTCATCTCATCAATTTGATGTGGCGGAACGAGGTTTTTCTACCCGTTTTGATGCTGGATTAGATATGAGAATGAGTCAGAAAAGTGATTTGAATGCCTATAAAGTAGTCAATGAATATGATGAGGCAAATTTGAGACGTGTATTTCTTGACTACGGTGAATTGAAAAATGCGCCAGTTTTGGCTCGAACAATTATAGAAGCTCGAGAAGGTAGGCCAATCGAAACCACTGATGAATTGAAAGAGGTTTTAGTGAAATATTTACCTGAAAGAATCAGGAATAAAATATTGGCTCAAATTTACCAGGCCATACGAATTGAAGTGAATCAGGAAATTGATGTTTTGAAAGAATTTTTAGAGCAATCACTGGAAATCCTAAAACAAGGAGGGCGTTTAAGTGTTATTTCATACCATTCGCTCGAAGATAGATTGGTAAAACGATTCATTAAGAACGGCATGTTTGAAGGGGAGCCGGAACGTGATTTTTTTGGAAATTTTTCAGTTCCGTTTAAAACTATCGGAAAATTGATTGTCCCGGATGCTAATGAAATCAAAATTAACAATAGAGCACGAAGCGCAAAATTGAGAATAGCTGAAAAGATATAGAAGATGAAGAACGGTGTTTACGACATATTAAAAGCGAGATTTCTTATTAATGAAGATGCTAACGCTGCAAAAAACTGGCGCTTCATCGTTTTTGTTATTTTGCTGGCAATAATAATGATTGCAAATACACAGCGATATGAACAAAAAGTGTTTAAAATCATCGCTTTAACAAATGAAGTGAAAGAGTTGCGCTCCGAGTTTGTAGACAGGCGTTCTGAATTAATGAAACTAAAAATGGAATCGACGGTTTCGGATAAAATGGTGGAAAAGCAAATTTTTCCGTCAGCCGTTCCTCCAACAAAAATTAAGGTAAAAAAAGAAGAAGAAAAAAGTTTTTTCAATAAATTTTTTTAAAAAATTATGGCAGTAGAAGATAAACAGATAGCGTACCGAATTTATCTAGTGGCTTTTACCATCTTTTTGATGGCGATTGCCATTGCTGTGAAATTAACCAATATTCAATGGGTTGAAGGCGATTATTATAGAAAATTAGCTAAAGAAAGAACGGTTAGAAATTTTGTCATCCCCGCTAATAAAGGGAATATCTATTCTGCCGATGGGAGTTTATTGGCAACATCTATTCCAAATTATGTCATCCGATTTGATGCAGTAGCGCCAAAGGATAAAGCTTTTAAGAAATTCATAAAACCGTTATCTGATTCCTTGTCCGTTTTGTTGGGGAAACCAAGCGGTAACTTTGAGTCTGAATTGCGACACGGAAGAGCAACAAAAAACAGGTATTTATTGGTGGCTCGGGATTTAAGTTTTACCCAATACATGAAAATAAAAAGTTTCCCATTATTTAATTTGGGTGCTAATAAAGGAGGAATTATAACTGAACAAAAAACAGTTCGTGAACATCCAATAGGGAAAATTGCTGAAAGAACCATTGGTTATGAGCGAAACACTCCAGATGGATTGCCCGATGGAAAAGGAATAGAATGGGCATTCAGAAAATATTTGAACGGAAAAGATGGAAAAATTTTAAAACAAAAAATCGCTAAGGGGCAATGGAAACCCATTAGAGATGTTAATGAAGTAGACCCCCAAGATGGCTATGATGTAATCTCCACAATTGATGTTTACATTCAGGATATTGCCCATCATGCGCTATTAAAACAATTGGAATTGTTTGATGCAAATCACGGTTGTGTTGTGGTAATGGAAACTAAAACGGGTCAGATAAAAGCCATTTCTAATTTAGGGAAAGATATTGACGGATCCTATTATGAAACTACCAATTACGCGATAGCCGAATCACATGAACCGGGTTCAACCTATAAATTAGCCGATTTAATGACTCTTTTAGAAGACAAAAAAATTGATACAAGCGCCGTTTTTGATACTCATGGTGGAACCGTGATTTATTCAGGGAAAAAAGTGCGCGATTCTCATGAAGGAGGTTATGGTAAAATTTCCTTAGCAAGAGGGTTTGAAGTTTCATCGAATACAGTGATGGTCCAGGCGGTTTATAACAATTACAAAAACAATCCGGCACAATTTGTAAATCATCTTGACCGTTATGGCTTAAATAAGCCTTTAGGCCTGCCTATTCAAGGGGAAGGGAGACCTTATATTCCTCAGCCCAGTAATAAAAATTGGTCTAACATTTCACTGCCGTGGATGGCTTTTGGTTATGGAGTTTCTATCACACCATTACAAACGCTGACTTTTTATAATTCGGTTGCCAATGATGGTGTAATGGTAAAGCCACAATTTGTTTCAGAAATCAAGGAATGGAACAAAACCATTAAGAAATACAATACGATAGTGATGAATCCTAAAGTATGTTCACAAGGAACTGTTTTGAAATTGAAAGCTGTTTTAGAGAATGTAGTAAAAAAAGGAACAGGTTCAAAACTGTATTCAGCAGCTTTTTCTATGGCGGGAAAAACGGGAACCGCCCAAGCGAATTATGGTAAAAACGGAGGTTCAGAAAAGCATTATATTTCATCATTTGTAGGCTATTTTCCTGCTGATGTCCCTAAATATTCTTGTATTGTTGTAGTTCATGAGCCAAATACTTCCAAGAATAATTATTACGGTGCCGATGTTGCCGGACCGGTTTTTAAAAGAATCGCCCAAAAGATTTTTACCGATGCTTTTTCAACCAATGAGATTAAAAATTTGAATAAAAAGAATGCCAAACAAGAGCAAAATTATTCGAATTATTACGCTAAGGGACATGGAAATCAAAATGTAATTCCTAATTTAAAAGGAATGCCGGGTATGGATGCCGTTGCATTACTAGGTAATTTAGGAATAAAAGTAAAAATAATTGGAGTAGGAAAAGTGAAAATGCAATCAATTCAGCCAGGACAAAATTCAAATAAAAACACTATCATAACATTGGAATTATCGTGATTATTCTAAAAGAAATATTATATAAAGTGGCCATTGAAGCTGTTAAAGGTTCAACGGATATTGCTGTAAATAAAATTGAGTTCGATTCCAGAAAAATTACTGAGAACGATGTTTTTGTAGCAATTAGAGGTTCCGTTTCTAACGGTCACGAATTCATAGAAAAGGCATTAAGTTTAGGCGCTACAGCTATTGTTTGCGATACGTTTCCAGAAATTATTATTCATGGCATTACCTATATACAAGTAAAAGATACCAACAATGCGTTAGCATTTTTGGCAACGAACTATTTTGGAAATCCGTCACATAATCTAAAATTAGTTGGCATAACAGGAACAAACGGCAAAACAACAATTGCGTCTTTATTGTACCAACTATTCAAAAAAGCAGGTTTTAAAGTGGGATTACTTTCTACTGTGAAAATTCTTGTTGATGATAAAGAATATAAAGCAACCCATACCACGCCAGATTCCCTTACCATCAATCAATATCTAAAAGAAATGAGTGATGTTGGCGTTGAATATTGTTTTATGGAAGTGAGTTCACACGGCATTCATCAAAAAAGAACGGAAGGGTTGCATTTTGAAGGTGGCGTTTTTACGAATTTATCTCACGATCATTTGGACTACCACGCGACATTTGCCGAATATAGAGATGTGAAAAAATCGTTTTTCGACAATCTGCCAAAATCAGCTTTTGCCTTATCAAATATAGATGATAAAAATGGGCTGGTGATGCTACAAAACACTCCTGCAAGAAAATTGACCTATGCACTCAAATTGTATGCTGATTATAAAGCTCAAATTTTAGAAAATCAATTGTCGGGTTTGCTATTAAAAATTAACGATAATGAAGTTTGGGTTCGATTAATAGGAACTTTTAATGCCTATAATTTATTGGCAATTTATGGAGTAGCGGTCGAATTAGGTTTGGAACATTTCGAAGTATTACGCCTGTTGTCGGAGTTGGAAAGTGTTTCCGGACGATTCCAATTTATTATTTCCAATCAAAACATTACGGCAATTGTTGATTATGCCCATACGCCGGATGCCTTAGAAAATGTGTTGAAAACCATTAATGACATCCGAACAAAAAATGAGCAATTAATTACAGTTTTGGGATGTGGTGGAGACAGAGATAAAACAAAACGGCCAATAATGGCAAACATTGCCTCTGAATTAAGTGACAAAGCAATCATTACATCGGATAATCCAAGAACCGAAAATCCGGAGGATATTATTGCTCAAATGGAAAAAGGTGTGGAGCCTCAAAATTTTAAAAAGACCATTTCCATAACCGATAGAAAACAAGCCATAAAAACGGCGTGCCAATTGGCCCAGCCCAATGATATCATTCTCATAGCGGGAAAAGGACACGAAACATATCAGGAAATTCAAGGCGTTCGTCATGATTTTGATGATATGAAAATTGTAAAAGAATTATTAAACCAACTCAATAAATAGAAATCTATGCTGTATTATTTATTTGAATACTTTGACAAAACATTAAACATTCCTGGGACTGGAGTGTTTCAATACATCACATTTCGTTCAGCATTGGCAATCATTTTGTCACTCTTGATTTCGACTGTTTTTGGAAAACGAATTATTACTTTTCTGGCAAATCAACAAGTGGGAGAAACCGTTCGGGAGTTGGGTCTTAAAGGTCAAGCTCAAAAAGCAGGGACACCTACTATGGGTGGATTAATTATCATTTTAGCGACTTTAATTCCAGTATTATTATTAACTAAACTGAATAATATTTACATAATTCTTTTAATTGTAACCACGCTTTGGATGGGGACAATAGGGTTTGTTGACGATTATATTAAAATTTTTAAGAAAGATAAAGAAGGACTAAAAGGAATATTTAAAGTGTTTGGTCAAGTAGGATTGGGACTAATCGTGGGCTCAGTTTTGTATTTACATCCTGGGGTAGTACTAAGAAAAGAAACTCCCAAAACAATTGCTTTGAATCAAACGGAGAATGTAATTTCACAAGCGGCAATTGAAGAAAAATCGACGGCAACAACGATTCCGTTTTTAAAAAATAACGAATTTGATTATGCAGAATTGTTATCATGGATGGGTGATGGATATGAAAATTGGGCATGGATTGTTTTTATTCCAATCGTAATTTTTATTATCACTGCGGTTTCTAATGGCGCTAATTTAACCGATGGAATAGACGGTCTCGCGGCAGGGACATCCGCGATATCGGTACTGGCATTGGGGATTTTTACCTTCGTTTCGGGAAATATTATTTTCTCCAGTTATCTTAATATCATGTACATCCCGAATTCTGGAGAAATGACGGTTTTTATTGCCGCATTTGTGGGTTCGTTAATTGGATTTCTTTGGTATAATTCCTACCCGGCATCGGTATTTATGGGAGACACAGGAAGTTTAACCATCGGCGGAATCATCGCCGTTTTAGCCATTTCTGTCCGAAAAGAATTGCTTATTCCGTTGTTGTGTGGAATTTTCCTTGTTGAAAATTTTTCAGTGGTATTGCAAGTGAGTTATTTCAAATTTACTAAAAAACGTTTTGGCGAAGGGCGAAGGATTTTCCTCATGTCACCCTTGCATCACCATTATCAAAAGAAAGGCTATCACGAAAGTAAAATTGTAACCCGTTTTTGGATTGTCGGAATTTTGTTGGCCATTTTATCAATAGTCACCCTAAAATTAAGATAAATGCAAAGACTTGTGATTCTTGGTGGAGGTGAAAGCGGTGTTGGGACGGCAATACTCGGAAAGCAAAAGGGCTACGATGTTTTTGTTTCTGATTATGGAAAAATAAAAGATAATTATAAAGAAGTTCTTGCCAATAACGGAATCCAATGGGAGGAAGAAACCCATACGGAAAACAAGATTTTGAATGCCGACATCGTCATGAAAAGTCCCGGAATTCCAGACAAAGCTCCGATAGTTAAAAAACTATTAGAAAAAAAAATACCAGTAATTTCTGAAATTGAATTTGCAGCCCCGTTCACCAAAGCAATAACAATAGGAATTACAGGAAGCAATGGAAAAACGACAACAACCATGTTAACCTATCATTTGCTAAAATCAGCGGGATTGAATGTAGGTTTGGCTGGAAACATTGGAAAGAGTTTTGCCCAACAAGTTGCTGAAGAACAATATGATTATTATGTGTTGGAATTAAGTAGTTTCCAGTTGGACGGAATCGTAAATTATAAGCCCCACATTGCAATTGTAACCAATATTAGCCCCGATCATTTGGATCGATATGAGTATAAATATGAAAATTATATCGCCTCTAAATTTAGAATAACCATGAACCAAACGCAAGGAGATTTTCTTATCTACGACGCAGATGACGAAGCGATTGCAGAATGGTTCAAGAACAATAAAACAAAAGCCCAATTAATTCCTTTTTCATTGACAAAAACGTTTGAAAAGGGAGCATTTATAAAAGAAAAGAAAATGGAAGTAAACATCAACGACGACGAATTTATCATGGAGACAGAATACATTGCATTAGAAGGGAAGCACAACATGAAAAATGCGATGGCAGCAACGTCTGTAGCTAAATTGCTGCAAATTCGGAAAGCCACCATTCGAGAAAGTTTGTCCAGTTTTCAAGGGGTGGAACATCGTTTGGAAAAAGTGTTGAAGATACAGAATGTGCAATACATTAACGACTCTAAAGCCACTAATGTGAATGCTACCTATTTTGCGCTAGACAGCATGAATACACCCACAGTTTGGATTGTTGGAGGGGTTGATAAAGGGAACGATTATTCGGAATTGATGTCATTAGTGAATGAGAAAGTAAAAGCAATTATCTGTCTGGGTGTCGATAATAAAAAAATAATCGATGCCTTTGGGAATATAGTTGATGTCATGATTGAAGTGGATTCGATGAATGATGCTGTAAAAATGGCGCAGCGCTTAACCGAAAAAGGAGATGCTGTTTTGTTGTCACCCGCTTGTGCAAGTTTTGATTTATTTGAAAATTATGAAGATAGGGGAAAACAATTCAAACAGGCGGTTCAGAATTTATAAAAAACTCAATTAAAATCGAACTAACTAAAACAATAACTCATATAAAATGAAGCAATTAATAAACAGTCTTCAAGGCGATAAAGTAATCTGGTCATTCGTGGCTTTATTAGCCCTTTTTTCGTTTATGCCTGTTTTTAGTGCGAGCAGTAATTTGGCATATATTGGCCACGGAACTGGAAATACGTTGGGTTATTTACTCAAACATTTAGCACACATTTGTATCGGATTTTTAATCATCTATTGGGTTCATAAAGTGCCGTATCATTATTTTAGAGCTATTTCTAAAGTGGGATTACCCGTAGTTTGGATTTTATTGGGTTATACTTTGGTTAAGGGAACTGTAGTCGCTGGTGCAAATGCGAGTCGCTGGATTCAAGTTCCGTTTATTGGGATTACTTTTCAAACATCAACTTTGGCGTCTATCGTTTTATTGATTTTCGTTGCAAGATATTTGTCTAAAAAAAGAGAAACACCAGTCACTTTTAAATCTTCATTATGGGAACTTTGGTTACCCGTATTTGTTACCCTAATGTTTATTTTGCCGGCGAATTTATCTACTTCGGCATTGATTTTCACCATGGTTTTAATGCTGACTTTTATAGGTAATTATCCTTTAAAATATATAGGACTAATCGTTGGTGCCGGAATTGTAAGCCTGACTTTTTTTATTTTTGTTGCTAAAGCTTTTCCCGATGCTTTTCCAAACCGGGTTGATACTTGGATTTCCAGAATAGATAGTTTTACTAGTGACAAACCAAATGAGGACGATTACCAAATAGAAAAAGCAAAAATAGCCATTGCATCGGGAGGAGTTTATGGATTAGGGCCAGGAAAAAGTGTTCAGAAGAACTTTTTGCCTCAATCATCGTCTGATTTTATTTACGCCATCATTGTAGAAGAATATGGACTCATAGGGGGTATTGGTGTTTTGTTGATGTATTTGCTGTTGTTTTTTAGATTTATAGTTGCATCCCACAAGGCAAATTCCCTTTTCGGTAAATTATTGGTGGCAGGATTGGGTTTTCCAATGATTTTTCAAGCCATCGTAAATATGGGTGTTGCGGTAGAATTATTGCCCGTTACAGGGCAGCCGTTACCTTTAATCAGTAGTGGGGGAAGTTCCATTTGGATGACATGTATCGCATTGGGAATCATTATCAGCGTGACCAAAAAAGATGAAGAAATTGCTCAAGAAAAAGCGGAAAAAGAAAGCCGGGATGAAACGTTAAAAAGGATGATTGACGAGCAAATTGCCAAAGAAAATGCTATCGAAGAAGAAGGCCTTTATTCTATTGAGGACAAAACGGCCAATCCAATGGCAGCGGTTTTAAACAAAAAGTAAAATTAGTTTGTTAAATAAAATGAAGAAATTAAAATTCATATTAAGTGGTGGCGGAACTGGAGGACATATTTATCCTGCCATTGCCATTGCAAATGAATTAAAATCGCGTTTTCCTGATGCGGAGTTCCTTTTTGTAGGCGCCAAAGACAAAATGGAAATGCAAAAAGTGCCACAAGCGGGTTACCCAATAAAAGGACTTTGGATTGCGGGCTTACAACGAAGATTGACTTTAGACAACACCCTCTTTCCTGTTAAATTATTCACTAGTCTTTTAAAGTCCAGAACCATAATAAGAGAATTTAAGCCCGATGTTGTTATTGGAACCGGAGGTTTTGCAAGTGGTCCCTTATTGCAAGTGGCAAATATAGCCGGAATTCCAACAGTGATTCAAGAACAAAATTCGTATCCAGGAATTACTAATAAATTATTGAGTAAAAAAGCCAGCAAAATTTGTGTGGCTTACGAGAATCTAGAGCGCTTTTTTCCTTCGTCCAAAATGGTTTTGACAGGAAATCCCGTTCGTCAGGATTTAATTGAAATCGACAACAAAAGAGCAGAAGCAATTCTGTATTTCAATTTGGATTCCAATAAGAAAACTCTTTTGGTGCTTGGTGGAAGCCTTGGATCCAGAAGAATTAACCAATTAATCGCAAAAGAAATTGTTGATTTTGCTTCCCAAAATGTGCAGGTAATTTGGCAATGCGGTAAGTTTTATTTTGAAGAATACAAACGCTTTAATGACAATAAAAACATTCAAGTAGTTGCATTTATTGACAGAATGGATTTGGTTTATGCTGCCGCAGATATCGTGATTTCCAGAGCCGGAGCTTCATCGGTTTCGGAGTTGTGTCTCGTTGGGAAACCGATCATTTTTATTCCGTCTCCCAATGTTGCCGAAGACCATCAGACCAAAAACGCAAAGGCAATCGTTGATAAAAAAGGAGCATTGTTGATAAAGGAAAGCGAGTTGGATTCACAATTCAATACCGTTTTCAATACTTTATTATCCAATGAAGAGCTACAAAAAGAGCTGTCTTTAAATGTCAAAAAATTAGCAATGCCAAACGCAACAAAAGAAATCGTTGACGAAATTATAAAATTGATAAAATAGCAATGTCAATTTAAAAATATTAAATAAAAAACTTTGTGTCTTAGCGCCTTTGTGGCAAAACAATATAAAAAATGAATCTAAATCAAATACATAACGTTTATTTTATCGGAATCGGTGGAATCGGGATGAGTAACTTGGCGCGGTATTTCAAAACCATCGGAAAAAACGTCTCGGGCTATGACAAAACGCAAACCGAACTAACTAAAGAATTGGAAAGCATAGGTATTGTGATTCATTTTGAAGACAATATCAGTTTAATTCCAAAAGAGTTTTATCATGAAAATACGTTAGTCATTATAACGCCGGCCGTACCTACTTCGCATTCGGAATGGAATTATTTCATTGAAAGAGAGTATGAAGTTAAAAAAAGGGCTGAAGTTTTAGGGATTATTACTAAAGACACATACTGTTTCGCCGTAGCGGGAACTCACGGAAAAACAACGACTTCCAGTATTTTGGGACATATTTTGTATGAAAGTGGAGCCGACGTAACGGCTTTTATTGGAGGGATTGTAGAAAATTACAATTCCAATTTAATTGGAAACGGGAAAACAATAACTGTTGTTGAAGCAGATGAATTTGATCGCTCTTTTTTGCACTTGCATCCCAATATTGCTTGCGTGACTTCTACAGATGCAGATCACTTGGATATTTACGGAGATAAAAAAGCTATTGAGGCTTCTTTCCATGAATTTGCCGATAAAGTCTCCGATAAAAGCAAGATGTTTGTTGCAAAAGGTTTGGAGTTAGAAGGGATTACGGTTGCTGTAAATGAAGAGGCCAATTTTAAAGCATTCAATGTTAGAATAGAAAACAGTCAATATGTTTTTGACGTGCAGACTCCAACAGAAATCATAAAAAATTTGCGTTTTGGATTGCCGGGAAAACACAATTTAACTAATGCATTGATGGCTTTAGCAATGGCAAAAACGTATGGTATCCCGACCGAGGCGATTGCTAGTGCATTATTCTCATTTAAAGGAATAAAAAGAAGATTTTCTTACCAGATAAAAACAGAAGGTTTGGTTTATATCGATGATTATGCACACCATCCAACGGAAATAAATGCGGTGCATCAGGCGGTTAGCGAATTGTATCCTGGCCAGAAAGTATTGGCCATTTTTCAGCCTCACTTGTTTAGCCGAACCAGAGATTTTGCCGACGATTTTGCTAAAAGTTTGTCTGCCTTTAGCGAAGTACTATTGTTGGACATTTACCCTGCTCGGGAATTGTCAATGGAAGGCATTACTTCACAATGGCTGATGGACAAAATGACAAATGAAAACAAAAAATTAGTGTCAAAATTGGATTTGATCCCAGCAATTTTGGCAAGCAATGCTAAAATCATTGTGACTATAGGGGCCGGTGACATAGGTGAATTAGTGAAACCCATTAAAGAGGCTTTAAATGAAATTATTTAATTGGACCAATATTAGGTTAGTGTTGATGTTCGCATTGGTTATTTTTCTGTTTTCATTCACTTCCATAAGGAATAATGACAGAAAATTAACTAAATCGAGGGTGGTTTTTCTGGATGCCGACAACCTTTTTGTAAAGAGTGAAACGGTTAATAAATTGTTAATAGAAAATAAAAAAGAGGCGCAAAGCATTCAAAAAGATAAATTAGCTTTGGACAAGCTAGAAAAATCCATTAACGCAAACGCAATGATTGAAAAATCAGAGGTTTTTGTGAGTATTGATGGCGTTTTAAATGCTGTTGTAAAACAAAAGACCCCAATAGCTCGAGTGTTTGATGAAAGTGGTTCTTTTTATATTGACTATCAGGGAAGTGTAATGCCATTGTCAACAGAATTTACAGCAAGAGTTCCAATCGTTTCTGGTGAAATTAGCAAGGAATATAAGGCGGGAATATACAAGTTATTGCGTTTTGTTTATGACGACGATTTTTTGAAAAAAAACATCATTGGAATTCAAGTTTTGCCAAATGGAAGCCTAATGATGATGAATCGAAATTTTAATTATGAGATTGATTTTGGTCGAACTATTAATGTGGAGCTAAAATTCAATAATTATAAGGCCTTTTTTCAAAAGGCAGTTTTAGATAGTTCGTTATACAATTATAAAAGAATAAATCTGAAGTTTACTCAGCAGGTGGTGTGTACAAAATAAAAGAATATGGAAAAAGAGAACATTGCAGTAGGCTTAGATATTGGTACAACAAAGATTGTTGCCATGATAGGCAAGAAAAATGAGTATGGAAAGCTAGAGATTTTAGGTGTTGGTAAATCAAAAAGCTTGGGTGTGGCTCGTGGTGTGGTTAATAATATTACACAAACCATACAGTCCATTCAGCAAGCCATCCAAGAAGCAGAGGATAATTCAGGATATAAAATTAAAGACGTGGTCGTTGGAATTGCTGGGCAACACATCCGAAGCCTTCAGCACAGCGATTACATTAGCAGAGAAAATCCTGAAGAAGTAATTGGAGGTAAGGATATCGACTTGTTAATCAATCAAGTACATAAATTAGCGATGCTTCCGGGTGAAGAAATTATCCATGTTTTGCCACAGGAATTTAAAATCGACGGACAGTCGGACATCAAAGAACCAATTGGTATGTATGGCGGACGATTGGAAAGTAGTTTTCATGTTGTTGTAGGACAAGCCTCTTCTATCAGAAACGTTGGAAGATGTATTCAAAGTTCTGGTATTGAATTGTCAGGATTGACTCTAGAACCATTAGCTTCGGCAGATGCGGTTTTAAGTCAAGAAGAAAAAGAAGCCGGAGTTGCCTTAATTGACATTGGAGGAGGAACAACCGATTTGGCTATTTTTAAAGATGGAATTATTCGCCATACTGCCGTGATTCCTTATGGAGGTAACGTAATTACTGATGATATTAAAGAAGGTTGCTCTATTATAGAGAAACAAGCGGAATTGTTAAAGGTAAAATTCGGATCGGCTTGGCCAGGAGAAAATAAAGACAATGAGATTGTTTCAATTCCAGGATTGAGAGGTAGAGAACCAAAGGAAATTTCTTTGAAAAATTTGTCAAAAATTATCCATGCTCGGGTGGTTGAAATCATAGAGCAGGTGTTTTTAGAAATAAAAGCCTACGGACACGAAGATCCTCGCAGAAAATTAATAGCTGGAATAGTATTGACGGGTGGCGGTGCTCAATTAAAGCATATCAAACAGTTAGTGGAATACATTACTGGGATGGACACAAGAATCGGATATCCAAACGAGCATTTGGCTGGAAATTCAGACGAAGAGATTTCGAGTCCCCTATATGCTACGGCCGTAGGATTGGTAATGAACAGTATTGAAAATAAAACCCAAAGTGCGGTAAAGATTGAAACGGCTGTTGTTCCTGAAAAAACGACTCCCCAAAGAGAACGATTTGTTGAGCCAGTTCCTGAATTTAAGGAGGAAGTGTCCTTTGAGCGGGTAGAGAAAGTTCAGGAAACAGTTTCTAAAGTGGAATCTACGGAGACCAAGATAAGAAGGTCATTTTTTGACAAATATGTAGACAAGATTAAAGATTTTTTAGATAACGCAGAATAATTTATATAAATTAACATTATCTCTGTTCCTTCTCTTTTGGAGAGGGTTGGAGAGAGGAAAAACCAAATATTATGACAAGCAACTCAGATTTTGGAAGTATTTCATTTGATTTACCGAAAAACCAATCGAATGTAATTAAAGTGATTGGAGTAGGTGGCGGAGGGAGTAACGCTATTAATCACATGTTTAAACAAGGAATAAAAGGGGTCGATTTTATTGTTTGTAATACTGATTCTCAAGCATTACAGACAAGTCCTGTCCCAAACAAAATCCAATTAGGTGTAAACCTGACAGAAGGATTGGGAGCTGGAGCAAATCCAGAAGTAGGACATCAATCTGCTATTGAAAGCATTTCCGACATCGAAAAAATGTTAGACAGCAACACCAAAATGGTTTTTATCACCGCAGGAATGGGCGGAGGAACTGGAACGGGTGCGGCACCGGTAATTGCTCAATTGGCTAAAGAAAGAGACATCCTAACAGTAGGAATCGTGACCATACCTTTCCAATTTGAAGGAAAAGTACGTGCGGAACAAGCCTTGATAGGTGTTGAAAGACTAAGGAAACAAGTGGATTCGCTTATCGTAATTAACAACAACAAATTAAGAGAAGTTTATGGGAACCTAGGTTTCAAAGCGGGTTTCTCTAAAGCGGATGAAGTATTGGCGACTGCCTCTCGCGGAATTGCGGAAGTAATTACGCACCACTACACGCAAAACATCGATTTAAAAGATGCTAAAACTGTGTTGTCAAACAGCGGAACGGCCATCATGGGATCCTCGACTGCAATTGGTGAAAACCGTGCTAAAGAAGCGATTGTCTCTGCCTTAGATTCTCCTTTATTGAATGACAACAAAATCACAGGAGCCAAAAACGTATTGTTGCTTATCGTTTCTGGGTCTAATGAAATCACCATTGATGAAATTGGAGAAATCAGTGACCACATTCAGGCCGAAGCAGGTTTCAATGCCAATATTATCATGGGAGTTGGTGAGGATGAAACGCTTGGTGAATCAATAGCGGTAACTATTATTGCTACGGGTTTTAACATAGAGCAGCAAAATGAAATTGTAAATACAGAACCTAAAAAAATAATCCATTCTTTAGAAGGGGAACAAAAATTAGAACGCGAATTAATCAATAAAACAATAGAAACTTTTCAGTTCAATAATGAACAAGTAACTTCAATTTCAGAAGAAAAAATTGTTTTTGAATTGGTAGAAAATAATCCAATCGATAGCCAAAATGTTGAAGTGCCAACGGTTAGCGAGCCTGTAATCAATGAAAACGAATTGATAGTGATTTCTGAATTCATGAAGAGTTTAGACGTAACTTTCGAAATCGTTTCGCCAGAGAAACCAACCGATTTTATTATTTCGGCCCCAATATTCGATGTCAAAGAAATTAAAGTGGCGGATCATACCTTGGTAAAAGAACCACAGCAAGTTGCGTTTTCTTTTGAAATGCCAATAGCCAATGAAATCGAATCAACTATTGATGAAAATACATTGGTATTCGAATTGACCAATGAAACTAAAAACATCATAGTAAACCAACCCGTTCACGTAGTTCCAATGACGGAATTAAATGAAAACGGTGTCATCAAATATTCATTGGAAGAATACATGGAAATCGAAAACGATTTGATGAATTCTAAACCGGCAGATATACCAGTGGTAGAACCTGTGGTTGCAGAATTAAACATCACGATGAAAAAAGTAGAGGAAGTTCCTGCCGCACCATCGGCTTATGAGGACATCTCTCCAATAGAAATGTCAATCGAGGAAACTTTAAAATTCAGAGCTGACGAAAGAAGAAGAAAGTTGAAAGACTTCAACTATAAATTTCACAACAACCCTTCCCGAGTGGATGAGTTAGAGAAAGAACCCGCTTACAAAAGATCAGGAGTTGACCTTTCTAGTCGACAAATGAACAACAATACGTCTCGCACATCTTTAGGAATAGACAGCAATAACGATACCCAGTTGCGGTCTAACAATTCGTTCCTTCATGACAACGTGGACTAATCAAGTCAAATAAACCTGAATAACCCGAAAAGTTCCTAGAAGTTTTCGGGTTTTTTATTTCTCGTTGCCACAAACAAATCAGTTGCAAATTTCAGTAAATTGTATTAGATTTGTCGGGCCTTAATCCAGCTGTTCATTACAAGTTTTTTTTCTAAAATGCTTTTTTCTAATAAACTTCAAAGAGCTCCTAAAGTCGCTTTTTAAGTTCAAGAAAAAATACATTTTCTCTAAAAAAAGCTTTCCATTTCCATCTGGGGCATTCAGGAAATGTTCGATTTTCAAAACGAATCGACAATAATCAAATTAAAGAATCAACAATAAATGAGTTTATCAACACAAATCATGGAGGATATCAAAACCGCCATGAGAGCTAAAGATACCGTTGCCTTAGAAGCGCTAAGAGCCATCAAGTCAGAAATCCTATTGGCGCAAACCGCCACGGGATCAAAGGAAGAAATCACGGCTGCCGACGAAATCAAATTGCTTCAAAAATTAGTAAAAACAAGAAAAGATAGTGCTAAAATCTTCACGGAACAAAACCGTATGGACTTGGCCGAACCCGAGTTGGCACAAATTGCCGTAATAGAAAAATTCTTGCCGGCGCAATTAAGCGAAGCAGAAGTAGAAGCCGTAATCGCAAAAATAATCGCAGAAACGGGAGCTACAGGAATCGCTGCCATGGGTAAAGTAATGGGATTGGCCGCTGCACAACTGGGCGGAACCGCTGAGGGAAAAACCATTTCATCAATAGTGAAGAAATTATTAGTTTAGATTTGTAGTTAACGTTTTAGATCACAAATCTAAAATCGTTAATCAACAATCTAAAATTAATTGGCCTCGTAGTTCAACTGGATAGAATATCAGATTTCGGCTCTGATGGTTGGGGGTTCGAACCCCTCCGAGGTCACAAATAAATGGAAACATTAGAAAAACAGCCAAGCTCGCTTGAGCTGTTTTTTTTGTTTTTATTTTCAAGGCGAAGCTTTGAGGGTTAGACGGAGTCAATCCCTCCGCAGTCACAATTTTTCTAAAACCTTTGTCAAAGTTTCAAACTTTGACAAAGGTTTCTGTTTTTAAGCTCCCATCAAAATCGTAGGAGCTCCTATTAAAACTATAGGACGGTGAGACTGTACGGAATTTTGTGTAAATTCTAAAGAAGAGTTAATATATAATTTTACCCCTGTTTCCAAATATATTAGAAGCATTTATCACTATTGTTGGCTTTATAATTCATAAATAAATTTAACAGGAAATTTTTAACTAAATTTGAAACGTCTTTTAAATCGAAACCCTTAAAATAATAGTTCCATGAAATTAAAATTATTTATTACGCTTGCTTTACTCTGTAATATGCTGTTTGCGAATGCAGTTCCAGATGTTGTTAATAGGAAATACGATTTAAGAGAGGAAGTTGCAGTTAACCAAATTACATGCTCCGCTTCTTCAACTTCACTTTGCCAGGGAACTTCAGTTGCATTAACATTTATAGCAAACGGAACCTATAATACGGGGAATGTATTCACAGCTCAATTAAGTGATGCTTCGGGTTCGTTTGTAAGCCCGGTAAACATTGGTACAAAATCCGCCTTGGTAAGCGGGACTATTCCGGCTATAATTCCATCTAATGCAATTGCGGGAACAGGATACAGGATTAGGGTTGTAGCTTCAAGTTTAGCTACTATAGGATTGGATAATGGGACAAATATTACAGTTTTTCAAGCTCCAATTGCATCCATATCAGGAATGTCAACTATTTGTTCGGGCTCAAGAGGGACAGTTACTTTTACGGGAACACCTAATGCAACAGTAACTTATGCTATAAATGGTGGGCCAAATCAAACCATTGTTTTAGACGCAACGGGAAATGCAACTTTAATGACTTCACCATTATCGGTAAGTAGTACTTATAGCTTAGTCAGTGTAGCTTCAAGTGGTTCGGTTTGTAGTAAGATACTATCAAAAAGTGCAATGATAAATGTTATACCATTGCCTGTAGCTGCTATTTCAACATCAACACCAACTGTTTGTTCGGGCTCAACGGGTACAGTTACATTTACGGGAACACCTAATGTAACAGTGACCTACAAAGTAAATTTCGGAGCAAACCAGACAATATTATTAGGCACAGGAGGAACGGCAACTATAACCACGCCAATAGTAACAGATAGTACCACTTATAGCTTAGTTAGTGCTACTTCAAGTGGTGGGTGTAGTCAGGCATTATCAGGAAATGTTACCATAGCAGTTTATTCGGCTCCAACTGGAAATTCCCTTCAAGGGCCCTGTGTTTCGGATCCCAGTGATGCAACACTTGCCAGTTTTATTCTAGTGGGAACTAACATAAAGTGGTATGATGCCTCCAGTGGAGGATTACTTTTGCCTTTAACCACGGTTTTGACTGATGCTAAAATATATTGGGCTAGCCAAACCAACCCGAATACGGGTTGCGAGTCTTCTAGATGTCCTGTTAAGGCAACGGTTATGTTAGTTCCTGTTCCCACAGGTAATGCGCTACAAATGTTTTGTAACGACCCATTAAATCCGCCAACCGTGGCCAGTTTGGTGGCGAGTGGAAATAACAATTGGTATGCGGTTGCTACCGGCGGATTTCGATTGGCACCAACAACACCATTAGTAGACGGACAAAGTTATTATGCCACTACCGTAAGCTTGCCGTGTGAAAGTACAACTCGGTTTAAGGTTACTGCTCTGGTAACTAATAATGCAGTAACCTTAAGCGGAAATCAAGGTATTTGCGTGGGTTTAACGACTGTGTTTTCACCATCGGCAGCCGGGGGAACTTGGATTTCATCAAGTCCTGCGGTGGCGACAATAAATCCTGCAACAGGTGTAATAACAGGGGTTTCAGCGGGTACTGCTACGATGATTTACTCTGTTACGGGTACTGGTGGTTGTCCAGATGCTACTTCAACTAGAAATGTTACGGTAAATTCAGCTCCAAATGCTGGTAGTAATGCTATAGTAAGTATTTGTTCGAATTCAGGACCGATAGATTTATTTTTATTTCTTGGTGCGACAGCACAACCTGGAGGAATATGGACGCCAGCTTTGGTTAGCGGTAAGGGGATTTTTAATCCTTCAGTTGATGCTGCTGGACAATATGTTTATACAGTTGCGGGGAGCTCTTCTTGTCTTGCTAATACGGCCATGGTAACAGTAACAATCCGTCCAAATGAAATGCCAATATTTACACCAATTGCCCCAATTTGTTCTGGTAGTACTTTAGCTCCTTTACCTACGACTTCAACAAATGGTATTTCAGGAACTTGGTCGCCATCTTTAAATAACATAGCTACAACAACCTATACTTTTACTCCAGATGCAGGACAATGCGCAACAAGAACTTTATTAACTATTACTGTAAGCTCTAATCCTGTAATGGCTACATTTAATTGCGATCCAACTCTAGCTACATCCTCAAATTCAGTTTTTTTTGATTGGAGTAATGTTGTTGGCTATATAAAATACAATTATACCTATTCTATTAATGGAGGAGCATCAATTACTGGTAGTACTCAAGTGTCTCATTATGAGGTATTCGGTGTGTCTGAGGGGCAGAATGTTACTTTTGGAATTGTGTCAGTAGAAGGAGTGCCTTGTTTTTTACCATCTTTAATAACTTGCAGTCTCCCTTGTAAGACCAATGTAACTCCAATATTTCCACCAATTGCCCCAATTTGTTCTGGTGGTACTTTAGCTCCTTTGCTTACGACTTCATTAAATGGTATTTCAGGAACATGGACGCCAGCTTTAAATAATACCGCAACAACAACCTATACTTTTTCGCCAAATGCAGGGCAATGTGCAACATCAAGTACATTAACGATTACTGTAAATTTAAAGCCAAAATTTATTAAACTAACCAATTACTTTTTATGTGATAATGATAATGATGGTTCAGTTTGTTTTAATTCGAGAGCCAAAGATGCTGAAATAACAGGAGGGAATACGAATTTAATAGTTGAGTATTACACCTCTCCCAATGGAGGTAATATTCTTCCGAATACAATATGTATGAAAACAGGTTTTATTCAGTTGTTTTTTGCAAAGGTATATGATCCTTTATTTCCAGATTGTTATTTGATAAATTCTTTTAGCGTAAATGCAATTCCATTGCCAATACCAAAAATCACAACCGTAAATGATATGCATGAAATTTACGTAGATAACACCACAGTGGCTCAACCCTTGTTATTAGACAGCCAACTTTCAGGAATTTATTCCTTTCAATGGTATGAAGATGGTGCTGCAATTATAGGAGCGAACAGTGCCACGTATTTAGTGAATATATTTTCCCCAAATGGAATACGAAATTATACAGTTGATGTCACCAATAGTGCTACCGGTTGTATGGGAACTTCTTTAGTATTTACCGTAAGCCAATCGCCAGTTCCCGCGCCATCGGGTAATCGGTTGCAGTATTTTACGGCTGGGCAAACGCTAGCTAATTTGGAGGTTGCGGGAAGTGGTATTCTATGGCATTCCGGACCTACGAATAGGAGTGCTTCATCCAATGTTTTGCCAATGAATACATTACTGGTAAATGGCATGACGTACTATGCCAGTCAAACTATAAACGGGTATGAAAGCCCAACACGACTGGATGTAAAGGTTCAAGTTACATTAAGCAACAATCAATTTAAATTCAAGGATTTAAAATACAGTCCCAATCCAATTGTGGATGTCCTCCATATTCAATCGGAGGATGTCATTAAAAAAGTTTCCGTTTGCAACACCTTGGGGCAGGAAGTGTACCGCCAAAAATGCAATACTCTAGAGTTGCACTTGGAATTGTCCTATTTGGTTTCCGGGAATTATTTCATAAAAGTGGAATCGGATAGTAAACAGCAAGTCTTTAAAGTGATTAAGAAGTAATTCATTATAGGTTTAAACAAAACAATATAGCAAAATACTTCTTACCACTTACTGATAAACATCATGTTTTTAGTTTTTTTTATGCGATAATTTTGAGTGTAATTTAAACCAAAATACCATGAAACACAAAGTCCCAGTGTCGGCCATAATGACCAAAAATGTCATTAAATTGAAGATTTCAGATAATTTAACCAAAGCGGAGGAACTTTTTAAAAAAAATAAAATCAGGCACATTCCGGTGATGAATGGCAACATAATCATAGGAATGTTAAGCTATACAGATTTGTTGCGAATCTCTTTTGTGGATGCCGTTGATGATGATGCTGAAATAGTCGACACCACCGTTTATAACATGTTTACCGTGGAGCAGGTGATGGCAAAAAAGGTAGTAACAATTTCTCCGGAAACAACTATTAAGGAGGCTGCCGAAATTTTGTCCCATAATGAATTTCATGCCTTGCCTGTTTGTGAAGGGAATTTACTGGTGGGGATTATAACCACTACAGATTTAATTAGATACCTGATAGATCAGTATAAATAAAAAAATCCCAATTTTTTTGGGATTTTTCTGTTTTTATAGTGTTGTAAGTTTCTTTAATGCCGCAATGGTTTCGGTGGGGTTTTGCGCTTTAAAAACAAAACTTCCGGCAACCAATACATCGGCTCCGGCTTTTACTAATTGTACTGCATTTTTATCAGTTACTCCTCCGTCAATTTCGATGATTGTACTTGCGTCTTTTTTAATTATTAAATTTTTCAATTTTTCAATTTTAGAATAGGTGTTTTCTATGAATGATTGTCCGCCAAATCCAGGATTCACACTCATGATGCAAACCAAATCAATGTCGTTGATCACGTCTTCTAAAAGGGTAACACTTGTATGCGGATTGAGAACGACCCCAGCTTTCATTCCTTCGGCTTTTATCGCTTGAAGCGTTCTGTGGAGATGGGTGCAGGCTTCATAGTGTACCGATAAGATATTGGCTCCCAAATCAGCAAAGGTTTTGATGTAACGGTCTGGATCCACAATCATCAAATGGACGTCGATGGTTTTTTTTGCATGTTTTGTTATCGCTTCTAAAACTGGCATTCCAAAAGAAATATTCGGAACAAAAACGCCATCCATGATGTCAATATGAAACCAATCGGCTTCACTGTTGTTTATCATTTCGATGTCGCGTTGCAAATTGGCAAAATCCGCTGCTAGAACAGAGGGGGCAATTATTGTGTTTTTCATTCTATAGTTATTTTGTTGAGACGCACTGCAGTGTGTCTTCACAGTTGAGTTGTTGGTGCAAAAGTAGTTTTTTTTGAGCAATTGGCGAAGGTTTTTTTGGGAAGAAGGGACTACTCGTCAGCACATATTGCGTAAGGGATAGAGGCGGTATCCTCGAAGTGCAACGGAGAGATAAAGCCGAAAGCCCGACCCGAAGTTTTTACGGAGGGTTACGCCGCCCAAAAAATAATGATGAGATTGCTTTGCTTCGTGTCTCGCAACTCCTTGCAATGACAAAAAAACATAATTTTGGATACCCGAGCGAAGCGAACTGACCGGAGTTTTACTGAAAAAAGAAAAACTCCGGATACCCGAGCGAAGCGAACTGACCGGAGTTTTACTGAAAAAAGAAAAACTCCGGTAATCAGCCGGAGTTTTAATCATCAATCAAAAAACGAACAGTTAATCAGACCGTCGTTACTTTTATTAGTCGAAAGTCAAATGTCATAATTTCGCTCGGCTTTATAACTTTTGGCTTTAAGACATTCGACTGTTTTATCCTAAATAGGTTTTTAATATTTTACTTCTGGAAGTGTGTTTCAATCTGCGAATCGCTTTTTCCTTGATTTGACGCACACGCTCGCGGGTAAGGTCAAAAGTTTCTCCAATTTCTTCTAATGTCATTGGGTGTTGATCTCCCAAACCAAAATACAAACGAACTACGTCTGCTTCTCTTGGTGTTAAGGTTTCCAAAGAACGTTCGATTTCGGTACGCAAGGATTCGTGGATTAATTCTCTGTCTGGATTAGGTGATTCGCCAGAACGCAAGACGTCATATAGGTTAGAATCTTCTCCTTCAACCAAAGGCGCATCCATAGACAAGTGACGACCGGAGTTTTTCATGCTCTCTTTCACGTCATTTACGGTCATGTCCAATTCTTTTGCTATTTCTTCAGCAGATGGTGGACGCTCGTTAGATTGCTCCAACAAGGCATACATTTTGTTGATTTTATTGATGGAACCAATCTTGTTCAATGGCAAACGAACGATACGGGATTGTTCCGCTAATGCTTGAAGAATCGATTGACGAATCCACCATACGGCATAGGAAATGAATTTGAAACCACGGGTTTCGTCAAAACGCTGTGCTGCTTTTATCAGTCCTAAATTTCCTTCATTAATTAAATCGGGAAGGGTTAATCCTTGATTTTGATATTGTTTTGCTACCGAAACCACGAAACGCAAGTTGGCTTTCGTCAATTTTTCAAGGGCTTTCTGGTCTCCGGCTTTAATTTTCTGTGCTAATTCTACCTCTTCGTCAGCGGTAATAAGGTCAACTTTACCTATTTCTTGTAAATACTTGTCTAATGATGCAGTTTCACGATTGGTTACCTGCTTGGTAATTTTAAGTTGTCTCATAGTTTTGTCTCCTTATTTTTAAGTGTACAAGTGATTATACGTAGGGGGTTGTGAAAAAGTTACAAAAAAGAATAAAAAAAAACCTTGAAGAAGTATTCTTCGAGGTTTAATGATTAAAATAAGAAAAGAATTTATAATTTTCTTATTCCAGACCAAGTGCCATTTTGTGGTTCTGAATTTTGCCATGTGCCACTAATGGTAGTGTTGCTGTTTACGGTACCCACAAAAGTTCCTCCCGAAAATTGTCCTGAAATAGAATTATTTATCACTGTTCCGTTAAGTTCAATGCTATTTGTGCTTCCAGTAGGTTTCGCCAATCCTTTTAACATTCCATTATATGTTATTACGTTTAGAACGCCAGTATCTTGCCCTAAATAGGTACCTTCGTAACATTTAACCAATAAGTTGGAAAGTTCTTTAAATACAGAAATTGTTGCATTTGGATGACCACTTATAACAATATTTGATATAATAGGATTACTTCCTGAAGCATCCACGTTGAAATCAAATGAAGAACTTCCGTTGGTAAATGTCAAACCACTAATTGCTTGATTTGATGTTGCGTTTTCTGTTGTTGTAAAATTATAAGTAATCCCGTCAATAATTAATTTAGCAGAAAAACTACCGTCATTTTTTATGTTAATTAAAACATTTCCGGAAGAACCAACAAAAACACCTTTGTAAATTCCGTAATTATTACCGTCAAATTCTGATTTTGCCGATGGGGTATCCGATAAAGCCAAAACAGGACTAGATGTCGAATTAGAGTCTTTAGAACAAGAATTGAACAACAATGCCGTGATCAAAATTAAAAATACTTTTTTCATAATGTTATAATTTTTAGATTGGTTGATTATAACAAATATATGAGTAAATACTTTATAATGTTAAAAAATCATAAAATAATAATAAAAATCGACATTAATGCTTAGATATACCTTCAAATTAATTGATTTCATCTTTTTTTGGTATCTCGGTAATTTTACAGTGTCCTTTGTCCTGACCAAGTGCCAGTTTCGGACGAATCAGCATTTTTAAAAGTACCACTGATATTATTTTTGTTGATTCTTCCGCTAAAACTTCCTCCCCCATAAATTATACCTGTGATTATTTTGTTACTAACCGTGCCTGAAAGTGGTACAGTCGAGTTACCACTATTTGACGCTGCCAGTCCATAGATATTGTTTCCAGAAATCAGTAAATTAAATACGCCCGTACTCCCATTGGCACCATTATCTAAATAAGTTCCTTGATAACATTTTACAATAGATGTTGATTTTTCTTTAATAAGGCTAATATACACGTTAGGGTGTCCTGGTATTACAATGGCGTTAGTATATGGATTGACTCCATTTGTAGATACATTAAAATTGAAAGACATATTACCACTTGTAAATGTAAGTCCAACTATATCATTGTTTTCTATTACATCTTCTACAGTAGTGAAATTGTAGGTTGTTCCATCAATTATAAGTGTTGCCGAAAGTATATTGTTATTCTTAATGTTGACCATAACAACACCTGTAGAGCCTACTAAGACTCCTTTGTAAATTCCGAAATTGGTGTTGTCAAATTTTGCTTTTGCTAGCGGGGTTTCTGACAAATCAGAACTTGAAGAATTGTCGTTTGAACACGAAAGGAAGAGTAATCCCGTTAGCGCCAACATAATAAGTGTTTTCATAATGATTTTGGTTAATGGTTTGAAAATCAATATTAAATTTAAATTAAATGGGGCACTATTCAATTCACATATTTAGATAATCGATATAATTGTATAAATAATCGATTAAAGTATAAAAAAGTCCCAATTCAAATCAATGAATTGGGATTTTCTATTTCTCTTCCTTCGGAGGGATATGAGGGGATTAATGACGATTTTCTTCTCTTGCAGGTCTTTGTAAAAGTGTTTTCTAAAACATGGAATCTAGCTTCATATTTTTCGATATAAAACTAAAAACCCCAATTCATTGATTTGAATTGGGGTTTTCTATAAAATATAAAATGAATTATTCTCCTTTAGGGACAATTTTATTCTCTTCTCTTGCAGGTCTTGGTAAAAGTGCTTTTCTTGACACTTTTTCTTTTCTGGTTTTTGGGTCAATTCCTAAGTATTTCACTTGGAAAACATCACCCATTTTTACCACATCAGCAACGTTTTCGGTACGTTCCCATGCCAATTCCGATACGTGAAGCAATACTTCGTTTCCTGGAGCTGCTAAGTATTCTACCACCGCACCAAAATCAAGCATCTTGATTACTTTCACTTCATACGCATCTCCAACAACCGGTTTAAAGGTCAAGGAATCAATTTTGCGCAATACTGCTTCAATTCCGTCAGGATCTGTACCAAGAATTTCAACAACACCTTGCTCGTTTTCTTCGTTGATAACGATAGTTGTTCCGGTAGATTTTTGTAATTCTTGAATCACTTTTCCACCAGGTCCAATCAAGGCACCAATGAATTGTCCAGGAATAGTTACCTTGATAATTTTTGGAGCATATTTCTTAACTGTAGGTCTTGGAGCCGCTAAGGTTTCAATTATTTTTCCAAGGATATGCAAACGGCCATCACGGGCTTGAGCCAAAGCCGCCTCCATGATGTTGTATTTCAATCCTTCAATTTTGATGTCCATTTGACATGCGGTAATCCCGTCAGCAGTACCGGTTACTTTAAAGTCCATGTCTCCCAAGTGATCTTCATCACCAAGAATGTCAGACAATACAGCAAAACGATCTCCATCAGTAATCAATCCCATAGCAATTCCTGAAACGGGTTTAATCATTTGGATACCGGCATCCATCAAAGATAATGTTCCGGCACAAACCGTCGCCATAGAAGAAGAACCGTTAGATTCCAATACTTCTGAAACAATACGGATGGTATAAGGACAATCGGTAGGAATCATGTTTTTTAACGCTCTTTGCGCCAAGTTTCCGTGGCCTACTTCTCTTCTTGAAGTTCCTCTTAGAGGTTTTGCTTCGCCAGTTGAGAAAGGAGGGAAGTTATAGTGCAAATAGAATTTTTCTTCGCCTTGTTGAGATGGTGAATCAATTTGGTTCGCTTCTCTTGAAGTTCCCAATGTGGCTGTAGCCAATGCTTGCGTTTCTCCCCTAGTAAATAAGGCAGAACCGTGAACTGATGGCAAATAATTTACTTCAGCCCAAATTGGTCTGATTTCGGTAGTTTTTCTTCCGTCAAGACGCGTGCCTAAATCTAGGATTACATTTCGAACGGCTTCTTTGTTTACTTTATAGAAATATTTAGAAACCAAGTCTCCGTTTTGAGCTAATTCTTCTTCGGTAAACAAAGATTTTACCACTTCTTTTACTTCCGCAAATTGAGCCGTTCTTTCGTGTTTTGCTGTTCCTTGTTTCGCAATTGCATAACACAAATCGTATGAGGCCTCTTTTACTTTAGCGTAAACAGCTTCGTCTTCTTTCTCTTCTTCGTAAGTGCGGACTTCTTTTTTGCCAAAAGCAGCAACCAATCTTTCTTGAGCTTCGATTTGAGTTTTGATGGCTTCGTGAGCAAATTTAATGGCCTCTACCATTTCTGCTTCCGAGATTTCCTTCATTTCCCCTTCTACCATGGCGATAGAATCTTTTGAAGCACCAATCATCATGTCGATATCCGATAATTCTAATTGGGTACGACTTGGATTGATGATAAATTTACCGTCAACACGTGCCACACGCACTTCAGAAATTAATGTAGAGAATGGAAGGTCAGACAAAGATAAAGCTGCCGAAGCGGCTAAACCTGCTAATGCATCTGGCATTACATTTTCGTCATGAGACATTAATTGAATCATTACTTGTGTTTCTGCATGATAATCATTTGGGAAAAGCGGACGTAATACTCGATCCACCAATCTCATGGTTAAAACTTCGCTATCGCTAGGTCTTGCTTCTCTTTTGAAAAAACCACCAGGAAAACGTCCTGCTGCCGCAAATTTTTCGCGGTAATCTACCGTTAAAGGTAAAAAATCAACACCTGGACTTGCTTTTCGGGCAGAAACTACTGTTGCAAGCAACATGGCGTCTCCCATTTGTACTACTACTGAACCGTCGGCTTGTTTGGCCAATTTTCCGGTCTCGATTGAGATGCTTCTTCCATCTCCTAAATCGATTACTTCTCTTGATACTTTTGGAATCATAATTCTGTTTTTGTGATTAAACAATGGGTTCTAGTTGTGTTGTTGTTGCGTAGTTAATGCCTAAAACCCAATGAAAAACCAAACTTTTTTCTGCAATACGTATAAAAACAAAAAGAGGCACTTTCGCACCTCCTTTTTTATTGATTATTTTCTGATATTCAATTCTTTGATAATCTCACGGTAACGGTTAATCTCTGTTTTCTTTAAGTAATCTAACAAAGCTCTTCTTTTACCTACAAGCAATACTAACGAACGCTCTGTGTTGTAATCATGACGATTTTTTTTCAAGTGCTCAGTTAAATGGCTAATTCTAAATGTGAACAAAGCAATCTGACTTTCTGATTTCCCTGTGTTTGTTTTTTCTCCGTGTTTAGCGAAGATCTCTTCTTTAATCTCTTTAGTTAAATACATTCCAATATTGGTTTAATGATTTTTATGTATGTCGTACAGCTATTGTAAGACGGGTGCAAAAGTACTATTTATTTTTTGATTTGCAAGGAAAAACAGGAATTAAACGATTCCTTCTTTATTTGTTAAAAGTTGGGATTATTTTGAAATAATTGCGCAATCTCTTGGTTCACAAATTCTAAAAAACGCTCGTCTAACTCCGTAAATGGATTCAATACATTGGAGTCAATGTCTATTTGCCCAATATTTTCGCCATTCACAAAAAGAGGCACAACAATTTCTGACTTTACTGTAAAGCTGCACGCAATATAATTGTCCTGAGCACGAACATCAGGTACCACAAAATTTTTGTTAGAAACAGCCACTTGTCCGCAAATGCCTTTCCCAAAAGGAATAACAGTATGGTCTGTTGGTTCGCCAGCATAAGGACCAAGAAGGAGTTCTTGTTTTTTGCCATTTCGGAAATAAAACCCAACCCAGTCATAATAGGCAATGGAGTTCCTTAAAAGTGCACAAATTTGAAGTAGTTTGTCTTCTCTGGAAGGTGTTTTTTGTTGTAAAATAGCCAGAACTTTAGGTTTTAATGCTTCAAAAATCATGGAAGTAAATTTTTAAAACAAAAGTAGTATTTGCAAACCATTTAAATTTGTATAAATTTGTTAAAAAATGAATTGAAAACCTACTTCAAGCAATACCGCCCTTTTTTTGTTTTTCTCATCAAGTTTTTTTCAGTGTATGTTGGATTGACATTGCTATATCAATTCTACCTGAACCAGTTTGATAATCTTATCCTTTTTCAAGTAGATGATTTTACGCAATTGGTTGCTCGCCAAGTTCAAAAAACATTGCTTTTTTTTAATTACGATTCAAGTTTAGAGCTTCATGATAATCAGGCATCGGTTAAATTATTTCTGAATCAAGTTTATGTGGCTCGTGTTGTCGAAGGATGCAACGCATTAAGCGTCATGATTCTTTTTACAGCTTTTATAGTTGCGTTTTCAGGAAGATGGATGCACACGGCATTGTTTGTTGTTGCCGGATGTATCTTGATTCATGTTCTGAATGTTCTGCGAATAGCCCTTTTATGTCTTGCATTATTGCATTATCCGGAGCAGGAACATCTTTTACACGGTGTGGTTTTTCCATTGTTTATTTACGGTGTTGTTTTTGGGTTATGGGTTATTTGGGTTAATAAATTTTCGTTACATGCTGAAAAAAATGCGAAATAACAAACTAAAGATAGTTTTGGTTCTTTTCCTTGTGCTGCTTTTGGCAATTGTTAGAGCGTATGAAGACGAACTCTTTTATGACCCGTTTTTATCCTATTATAGGGGAGACTATCTAAGTTTACCCTTTCCTGAATTTGATGGTTTTCAATTGTTTCTAGGATTAACTTTCCGCTATTTTTTAAACACGATTATTTCTTTAGGAATCATTCAAATCCTTTTTTCTGATTTAAAAGGAACCAAATTTGCTGCTATTTTATACTTTCTTCTTTATTGGATTTTAATTGGGGCACTTTTTTTAGTACTTCATTTTTTCGATAAGGGAAATAATTTTATTCTGTTTTATATTCGAAGGTTCCTTATTCAGCCATTGTTCCTGTTGCTTTTTGTTCCTGCCTTTTTCTATCAAAAACAAAATAAGTAATCTTTTTTTCTTACCTTTATTAGGTTATTTGTATAAGGCAATCTAATGGCTTAGGATATGAAAATAGTAAAACATTCTGGAGACATCGTCGATTTTAATTCTGAAAAGCTTAAAAAATCACTCTTGAAATCGGGTGCTGGTAAACTGGTGGTCGAGAATATTTTACAGGCGATTCAAAGTGAAATTTATGAAGGAATTTCTACCAAGCAAATCTACAAAAAGGCTTTTGGATTATTGAAAAAAACGGCTAATTCCCATGCTGCACGGTACAATTTAAGAGAGGCAATTCGGATGTTGGGTCCGTCAGGATTTTTCTTTGAAAAATATATCGCCAGACTCTTCTTATCTGAAAATTATGAGGCCAAAACTAATTTGTTTTTGCAAGGCAAATGCGTTTTGCATGAATTGGATGTTTTAGTAAAAAAAAACAACCTTCTCGCTATGGTAGAATGCAAGTTTCATGCGGGACGGGAAGCTTCATCGGATGTAAAAGTACCAATGTATATCTTATCCCGATTTAATGATTTGAAGGTCAGACAACATGCTGTTTTTTCGGGAAATGAAACAATTTCAAAATGTTGGATAGTCACCAATAACCGGTTTACCACAGATGCTATCACTTTCGCTAAATGTTCGGGATTGAATTTATTGAGTTGGGATTTTCCGGAAAACAATAATTTGAAAACCAAAAATGACAATGAATACCTTTATCCGGTAACTTGTTTGACCACTTTATCTATCGCCGAAAAAGACAAGTTGTTGATCTTAGACGTGATTTTAGTAAAAGAGATCATAAACAATTCAGAATGTTTGGAAAAAATCGGATTGAGTCCTAGTCGAATCAAAAATGTAATGAAAGAAGCGTCGGAGTTGTGCAGCTATATTTAAGCATTCACTGTTTGTCCCATTATTAAAAATTAATCACATGAAAGTTAAATTCATCGGTGGCGCAGGAACTGTTACGGGCTCAAAAACATTAATTGAAAGTAATGGAATTCGAATTTTGATTGATTGCGGACAATTTCAAGGAATTAAACCGCTGCGTGAACTCAATTGGGAACCGTTACCCATTTTGCCATCCACCATAGATTTTGTTTTGCTTACCCACGGTCATCTCGATCATTGCGGTTGGTTACCTAGATTAGTAGATCAGGGTTTTAAAGGGAAAATATACTGTACCAGTACTACAAAAGACGTTGCCAAGCTCATTTTGCTTGACAGTGCCAAAATTCAGGAAGAAGAGGCCAGTATAGCCAATAAAGGACGATATTCTAAACACGAAATTGCAGAGCCCTTATACACGGTGGCACAAGCCCAAAAAGTATTACCCCTTTTTAGAGTAATCAAGCCTAACGAGTCCATTTCTTTAGATGCTGAAATTGAGGCGGTTTTTACCAACGCTGGGCATATTATTGGAGCTTGTACGATTGAACTGCAGCTCGAAAACAAAATTTTGGTTTTTTCAGGAGATATTGGTCGCGATAATGATGTCTTAATGTATCCGCCAACCAAACCCAAAAAAGCCGATTATATATTTCTAGAAAGTACGTATGGTAATCGGCTCCATCCCGATACTGATGCTAAAGCAGAACTCGAAAGGTACATCAACAATACCATTCAAAATGGAGGTACTGTCATTATACCTAGTTTTGCAGTCGAGCGAGCCCAAATGTTGATGTATTTGTTATGGCAACTTAAAGAGGAAGGCAAAATTCCAAACATTCCTTATATAATTGACACGCCAATGGGAATTAGTGTATTGGATATTTTTGAAAACAATAGGAAATGGCACAAATTGTCTGAAGCAGAATATACGGGCATGTGCAAAATGTTTTCCATGGTTTCAGATTATCAGGAAACAATAGCGACAATTTATGACAAGCAGCCAAAAGTGGTTATTGCTGCCAGCGGAATGGTTACCGGCGGAAGGGTTTTAAGCTATTTAGAACGGTATATTGGATTGCCGGAAACTACTGTGATAATTATTGGTTTTCAGGCCGAAGGAACTCGGGGAAGGAAATTATTGGAAGGTGCCCAAGAAATAAAAATTCACGGAAAATACTATCAGGTACTAGCCAATATTCTGGAAATTGATAGTTTGTCCGCTCATGGTGACCAAAAAGACTTGCTCAATTGGCTTTCAAATTTGGAAAACATACCCAAAAAAATATTCTTGGTTCATGGCGAAAACGAGCCATTAGACGAACTTCGGATAAAAATCATAGAAAAATACGGATTCGACTGTATCATTCCCTTGATGGGTTCGACGTTTGAATTGTAAACTTTTAACAAGAAATTGGTTTGAGAGTTTGATTAAATCTGTAGTTTTGTAGCATGAAATTTAAAAAACATATAAGTATATTTCTTGCCTTTTTCCTGTTGGTGTCCAATGTGGGATTGGCTTTTAATGTGCATTATTGTGGAGATGTAATTGCCTCGGTTTCTATAAAAACAGAAATTTATTTACAAAACACTGAAAAAGGATGTTGTAAAAAAAACACAGCAAAAAAATACAGTTGTTGCAAAGATAAAGTATTTCAATTTCAACAAAAATCAGACAATTTAATCGCAAAAGCGTTTGCTATCCATGCTGATTATTCTTTTTTAATGGAAGAATGGAGTCTGATTGTTTTTACTTCCGGTTCCAATTTCAAAAATTCCCAAATTACGACTTACTATTGTGATGCAAATGCACCGCCATTATTTAAGCTGTACAACCAATATATTTTCTACGCCTGATTTTAATGTTTTTTAAAAGTAAAATCATTTTTATGATTTGAACACACTTTAGATAAACATTAAAATTATTATCATGAAAAAAACAATCACGATTTTTGTACTTTTTGTGCTTTCTACCTCTGTTTTTTCGCAAGAAAAACAAGAGAAATTAGAAGAAGTGAAAATAGTAAATAAGCGAAAAGGAATTCAAAAATCATACACCATAACAGGCAATACAACAATAATTACAAGCAAAGAGCTCCTTAAAGCCGCTTGTTGTAATCTGGCAGAAAGTTTCGAAACCAATCCATCCATTGATGTCAATTTTTCAGATGCATTAACCGGAACAAAACAAATCAAAATGCTCGGATTAACGAGTCCGTATTTGATGATTACCGAAGAAAATATTCCCTCCGTCCGTGGTGCGTCTCAAGCTTATGGATTGTCTTTTACGCCAGGAACCTGGGTAGAGAGCATCCAAATTACAAAAGGTGCTGGAAGCGTAGTGAATGGTTACGAAAGTATTTCGGGGCAAATAAATACGGAATTGATTAAACCAATAAATGACATCCCGTTTTTCCTAAATGCATATGGATCTTCGGATTCACGATTTGAATTGAATACCCATTTCAACAAGAAAATTTCAGACAAGTGGAGCAGCAGTTTGTTTCTTCACAGTAATACACGAGATGTTAAAATGGATATGAATAATGATGGATTTCTAGATAATCCATTGGCAAAACAAATCAATATTCTCAACAGATACCAATACTACAATGCTGAAAAAGGGTGGGTAAGTTTTATCAATTTCAGATACATGAATGACCAAAAACAAACTGGGGAAGTCAATTTTAAACCAAGTAGAGATAAGGGGACAATGAATTATTGGGGTTCGGAAATCAATACAGAGAGAATGGACGTTTCGGCTAAAGTGGGTTATATTTTTCCGGAGATGCCTTTTCAAAGCATTGGTTTTCAAAATGCGTTTAATAGTCATAATCAGAACTCTTATTTTGGACTAAACCAGTACAACATCAAACAAAGCAGTTATTATTCGAACTTAATTTTCAATTCGATTATTGATAATACCATGAACAAATTTGCAACGGGTTTGAATTTTACTTACGATAAATACCAAGAGTTTGTTAATGTCAATGATTATAGTAGAATGGATAATTCATTGGGTGCTTTTTTTGAATATACCTACGATAATACCGATAATTTTAGTGTGATTCTTGGCGGTAGAGTGGATGCCCATAATCGATTAGGAACTTTTCTTACACCAAGGTTACATGTAAAATATAATCCTTGGGGAAAAGGGGTTTTGCGATTTTCAGCAGGGCGGGGAAAACGATCGGCAAATATTTTTGCCGAAAACCAACAGCTTTTTGCGAGTTCAAGATTATTCGATATTTTAAATTCTAATGGAAAAATTTACGGATTAAACCCTGAAATTGCTTGGAATTACGGGCTGAGTTTTTCGCAAAGTTTCCTGTTTTTTGGTAAAAATGCCGATGTCGGGTTTGATTTTTATCGAACCGATTTTCAAAACCAAGCCGTTGTCGATTTAATTGAAAGCCCACAACAAGTTTTGTTTTATAACTTAAATGGGAAGTCGTATGCTAATAGTTTGCAAATCGAATTCAATTATGAAATTGTAAAACATTTGAACTGGCGTTCTGCATATAAATTTTATGATGTAAAAACGGATTATATTTCTGGTAGTTTTCAAAAACCGCTACAGGCTAAAAACCGATTTTTTGGGAATTTAGAATATGAAACCCATATTAGCGATAAGGGGCAGCAATGGAAATTGGATTATACATTCAATTGGATTGGCAAACAACAATTACCCAATACAGCATCAAATTCAATAAATGAGAGATTGCCGGAATTTTCATCTTCCTATTCTTTGATGAATGCTCAAATTACAAGAACTTTTTCTTCTACTTTTGAAATGTATGTTGGAGGGGAAAATATTGGAAATTACAAACAAGAAAAAGCAATTCTTGGCAGTGATAATCCATTTGGTTCTAATTTTGATGCGTCAATTATATATGCACCAGTTTTTGGACAAATGTATTATGCTGGATTGCGTTTCAAAATTAAATAAACAATTAAAAATAAAAAAAATGAAATTGAAAACTCACGAACCTCAAAAGAATAACAGAAAAGTATTGGGTAAAAATATAATTATAACATTACTGATGACTTTTCTAGGATTCGCTACTCAAGCTCAAGATTTAAATAGTATCCCAAAAAAGAATAAAAATGCAAAATATACCATTGAAGTCAATGGCAATTGTGAACAATGTCAAAAGCGAATTCAAAAAGCAGCGTATTCCGTTTCAGGAGTAAAATCAGCACTTTGGAGCATAGAAACACATCAATTAAGTTTGGTTATAAATGAAGAAAAATGCACCGTTTTAGACGTTAAAAAAGCAATAGCCAAAGTAGGACATGATACCGATGAGGTAAAAGCAACCAATGAAGATTATGAAAAGTTACATAGTTGCTGCTTGTATGAAAGAAACTAATTCAGGATCTTAATTTTTGGACCTCTAATTCTATATTTTTTAATTTTTCAATTGTGATTTCATTATCAGTTGAAGTTAATAAAACTTTAAAAAATAGCAATAAATTGTGGTTCAGCTAAATTATACTTACTTTCACAACCTTAAAACAAACCCCTAATACCGTTATATGAACAATTTTGATTGGACACAATTACTGAATCCCGAGTTTTATATTACCTTAAAAATAGCCGGTATTCATATTGGTTTGTATATTGTTTTATTTATTGTTTTTGCAGAGACGGGTCTTTTTGCCGGGTTCTTTTTGCCAGGTGATAGTTTGTTGTTTTTAGCGGGAATTTATGCGGCTGGTTCTGAAGTGAATGGGGTGTATCATCCAGGTTTGGTCGATCAATTCATACATATTAATAATGAATTCATCAATGTCCTAATTTTAGTTTCCTTTGTAGCCCTTGCTGGAATCCTGGGAAATATGGTTGGCTATTGGTTTGGGTCTAAAAGTGGGTATTACTTATTTAAAAAGGAAGACAGTTTTTGGTTCAAGAAAAAGTATTTGCTGCAATCGAAAGACTTCTTTGAAAAATATGGAGGAAAAGCAATCATCTTCGCTCGTTTTTTGCCCATTTTCAGGACTTTTGCTCCGATTATTGCGGGAATTGTATCTATGGAAAAAAAGAAGTTTATGTTTTTTAATATTGTTAGTTCTTTTCTATGGTCTTTTATTTTAATATTTTCGGGACACTACTTGTATGGAATATTTTTGGAATATGGTATAGATTTAAAAGAGCATATTGAAAAAATTGTAATAGGAATTATACTAATATCAACAGTACCCGTTTTTGTGAAATTGTTGAAGAAAAGACCTGCAGACAAAGTATAATTTATCTAAAACAAAAAAATCCGTCTCAAAAAAAAATGAGACGGATTATAATTTATTTCAGAATATTTAATATTACATCATTCCTGGCATACCTCCACCCATTGGGTTTCCTCCGCCATTTTCTTCCTTAATATCTACCAAAGCACATTCTGTAGTCAGAATCATTCCAGCCACTGAAGCTGCATTTTCTAAAGCGACACGAGTCACTTTTTTAGGATCGATAATTCCGGCTTTTAGCATATCTACATATTCATCCGTTTTAGCGTTGTAGCCAAAATCGCCAGAACCTTCAGCTACTTTTGCAACAACTACTGAACCCTCTAAACCTGCATTTTCAACAATAGTTCTCAACGGAGATTCAATGGCACGGGATATAATTTGAATTCCAGTAGCTTCGTCAGCGTTATCTGCTTTTAAAGTAGCAAGAGCACTTTTAGCTCTTAGTAAGGCAACACCTCCACCTGCAACAATTCCTTCTTCAACAGCAGCGCGAGTAGCGTGTAAAGCATCATCTACTCTGTCTTTTTTCTCCTTCATTTCTACTTCAGAAGCAGCTCCAACATAAAGAACAGCAACTCCACCAGCCAATTTAGCTAAACGTTCTTGCAACTTTTCTTTATCATAGTCGGAAGTCGTTGCTTCCATTTGACCTTTAATTTGGTTCACACGATTTTTAATTAAATCAGCTTCACCAGCACCACTCACAATGGTGGTATTGTCCTTATCGATGGTTACTCTTTTAGCAGTTCCCAACATTTCGATAGTTGTATTTTCTAAGGTATAGCCTCTTTCTTCAGAGATTACAGTTCCACCAGTTAAGATTGCAATGTCCTCTAACATTGCTTTTCTTCTGTCTCCAAAACCGGGTGCTTTTACTGCAGCAATTTTTAAAGCTCCGCGTAATTTGTTTACTACCAATGTAGATAATGCCTCACCATCAACATCTTCAGCAATAATTAACAATGGTTTTCCGGATTGCGCTACTGGCTCTAAAACGGGAAGTAATTCTTTTAAAGAAGATACTTTTTTGTCGTACAAAAGGATGTATGGATTTTCCAATTCTGCTTCCATTTTTTCTGGATTGGTCACAAAATAAGGAGATAAATAACCTCTGTCAAATTGCATTCCTTCCACAACATCTACATAGGTATCCGTCCCTTTGGCCTCTTCAACAGTGATCACGCCTTCTTTACCTACTTTTGCGAAAGCATTAGCAATTAATTCACCAATCACTTCGTCGTTATTTGCAGAAATAGAAGCGATTTGTTTTATTTTCTCCGAATCGCTACCGACCACTTTTGCTTGTTTAGACAAATCAGCAACAATAGCTTCTACAGCTTTGTCAATTCCTCTTTTCAAGTCCATTGGGTTTGCTCCAGCAGCAACGTTTTTCAATCCTTCTTTTACAATGGCCTGTGCCAAAACTGTAGCGGTTGTAGTTCCATCACCAGCCAAATCATTAGTTTTAGAAGCTACTTCCTTCACCATTTGAGCCCCCATATTTTCTAATGGATCTTTCAATTCTATTTCTTTCGCAACGGTGACACCATCTTTGGTAACTGTTGGTCCGCCAAATGATTTCCCAATAATTACATTACGACCTTTTGGCCCTAGGGTTACTTTTACAGCATTTGCTAATGCGTCAACTCCACGTTTTAAACCGTCACGTGCTTCAATATCAAATTTTATATCTTTTGCCATCTTAATTTTAATTTGTTGATTTGTTTAATTCGTTAATTCGATTTAGATGATTGCAAGAATATCATCTTCACGCATTATCAAATAATCCTTTCCTCCCAGTTTTAATTCTGTCCCGGCATATTTTCCATAAAGAACCGTGTCGCCAATTTTAACGGTCATAATAAGGTCTTTTGTGCCATTACCTACTGCAACAACAGTTCCTTTTTGAGGTTTTTCTTTTGCTGTGTCAGGGATGAAAATACCCGAAGCCGTTTTAGTTTCAGCAGCAACTGGTTCAATAAGAACCCGGTCTGATAGTGGTTTGATGTTTAAAGCCATAATAATATTTTTTTTTTGTTATAATTTATTTGTTGCAAATTTGATTTCAGAAACTATGCCAAGCCCAATAAAACTGACAATTTTGCTTAAAAAAAATGCCAGCATTGTCAAGCTGGCATTTGATTTATTTATAAGAAAATTATTTTTTTACAGGCTCCTTAGCTGCTGGTGTAGCGGGAGTTTCAGGCGTAGCATTAGTTGCGGCCGCTGGAGTTGCTGGTTTTGGAGCTGAAGTATCCATTTTATCAATAATTTTAGAATCATTATCGCTTAGGCTTCCAGTAAAACTTAGGCTTGATAATAAAATTAAGGCAATTAATACAGTTGCTAATGTCCAAGTACTTTTGTCTAAAAAATCCGTAGTTTTTTGTACGCCACCCATCATTTGCGATCCTCCCAATGAAGAAGATAATCCGCCTCCTTTAGGGTTTTGAACCATAATTACTATGATTAAAAGAAAACAAACTATTGTGATTAAAACTAAGAAAATTGAAAATGTGCTCATTGTTATGTATTATTTTGTTGTAAATTTTTTATGTCTAGAATATGGTCTGCAAAGAAACTACTTTTTTCTGGATATTTCAAAATTAATATCTCATAAGCTTGAATTGCTTTTTGATATTTTTTTTGCTCCAAATAAACCCGAGCCAAAGTCTCGGTCATTAGGTAAGAATTATCAGGTTTGCTGGGTTCAAAAATAACGTTAGTTGGGACAACATCTCTTTTTACTGGTGGGATTTTAGGATTTTTTTCAATAAACGTATCAATCAATTCGCTTTTTTTTTGCTTGTCTAAATCTGATTCAGAAGTATGTTCTTGAATCGGAGTAATCTCTTCTCGAACAATAGGTTGGAATTTAGATAGTTGTAGCCATTCCTGAAACGAATGCTTTTCTGATTTAGAAAATTCTAATGGTTTTCCTATGTCCAGTTTTTTGGGAAAAATTTCTTCCGTTTTTTTGGCTTCAATAACAATCTCATCAATCTCAATTGTTTGTTCCTGGGCTGTTTCAGGAATTTCTAATTCTGTTTTACTGTCAAGTATTGAAACCGCAACCTCAACAATTTCACTTTCTGAGGTGGGAGATGCATTTTTAATTGAAATAAGAATCGATTCTTCAATCGTATTTATTCTTGGTTCCAATCTTGATTCTTCTGGAGTTATGATTTCACTTTCCACAACTGTTATTTCAAGTAATTCCGCAATTTTCTTTTCATACAATCCTTTTTGAATGGCTGTAAAACTACTGGAAGTAATAAAATCGAACAGAATGCTTCGGTCTGTGGTATGTGCGGCGGTAATCTTTAAAGCGTAATTATATTTGAAACTATTTTGATTGTACAGCCCTTTCAAATATAAGGCTCTTGCGCTTTGGAAATAGGGGAATTCCTGAACAATTTTTTCCAAAGAAATGCACTGAATGTCATTAATGGCATCCGGTTTGTTTATTAAAGAGGTATATTCTGTTACGTTCAAAATTAGTTTTTTCTGATAAACAAATTAACTTTAAAATTTACCATTTCGCAAGGGATTCATTGAAAATATCTTGGGTAATCCTTTCAAAAATTTCTTTTAAGGCTTCGGTCAGTTTTGCACCAACCAATTGTTCTGTTCCGCTGTAATCGTAAAAAAAAGAAAATCGTTTTTCAAAATTATCCGTTTCTTTGTTTTTATTGGTAAACCGGCACAAAACCGTGACAGTCAATCGGTTTTGTGCCGCTTTTATGTCGGCAGTTGCTGTAGTGGGGGTAATTCGATAATCGACAATCTCGCCTTCATATAGTAAATCGCCTCCGGAACCTACCAAATTCAAATTGGTTTGATTTTGGATTAAATTTTGTAATTCTTGCGTAAAAGTACGTTCAATTCCGGGTTGAATTAAAGGTGCCGTATTTTGAAAATAATTAACTTGAAAGGTCTTTGCGTCAATTTTTCCGGTTCCTGTAAAGTTATAAACGGAACAACTGTTGAATGTTAAAAGGATTGTAAGCGCAATTATATAGTGTAAGTATTTCATTTTAAATTTTAAAAGCCAAAGATATTCATTTTCAAATCATAATTTACAAACCATAACTATATTAAAGGTCAAATTGCTTTATTTTTCGGTACAACGTTCTTTCTGAAATCCCTAGTTCATCGGCAGCTGCTTTTCGTTTTCCTTTGTTTTTCTCCAATGATTTTTTAATCATTTCCACTTCCTTTTGTTCTAAACGCAGTACCTCTTCCTCTTCTACAGTTTCGGCAAACATATAATTGTCGTCCTGTTCTTCATAATTGGATTCATTATTCTGAGTGGCAATTATGGATGTTCGCGGTTCTTCTTCAAAATCTATTTCACTTTCCTTTTGCCCGTATATTTTTTTAATCAAATTCGGATTGGTTTCCTGCACTTTAGAACTGCCGTTTTCCATCAACTCCAAAGTCAGTTTTTTTAAATCATGCAAATCGCTTTTCATATCAAAAAGCACTTTGTATAAAATTTCCCTTTCCGTGCTGAAATCACTTTCTATTTTTTTGTTTTTAATTACTGATGGTAAATTGCTGCCTTCGGTTGGTAAATAGGATTGTAATGTCGCTCCTGAAATATCTCGATTGGTTTCTAAAACCGAAATTTGTTCGGCTACATTTCGCAACTGACGAATATTTCCGCTCCACCGAAATTTCTGTAATACCTGAACAGCATTTTCGTCTAATTTTAAAGGAGGCATTTTATATTTGTGCGCAAAATCTGCAGCGAATTTCCGAAATAACAAATGAATGTCGTCTTTTCGGTCCCGTAATGGCGGCAGCATAATATCTACAGTACTCAGTCTATAATACAAATCTTCTCGGAATTTTCCTTTTTCGATAGCGTCAAACAAATTCACATTGGTGGCAGCCACGATTCTGACATTGGTTTTCTGTACTTGAGAGGAACCTACTTTTATGAATTCACCATTCTCGAGAACGCGAAGCAACCGTACTTGGGTAGTCAAAGGCAATTCGCCCACTTCATCCAAAAAGATGGTGCCGCCATCAGCCACTTCAAAATAGCCTTCTCGGGTATTGGTTGCACCGGTAAAAGATCCTTTCTCGTGGCCAAAAAGCTCACTGTCAATGGTTCCCTCAGGAATGGCTCCGCAATTTACGGCAATGTATTTTCCGTGTTTCCTGTGGGAAAGGGTGTGTATGATTTTAGGAATACTTTCTTTTCCAACACCACTTTCTCCTATGACCAACACCGAGATGTCGGTAGGGGCAACCTGAATGGCTTTTTCTATTGCACGATTGAGTTTTGGGTCATTCCCTATAATTTCAAATCGTTGTTTTATAGCTTGAACTGTTTCCATGTTTTAATGTTTAAAGTTTTTCCCCTTTTATGGTTTAAAGTTATAGGGTGGATTTTAAACCTAAACTTTTTAAATTTTGTTTTTGAAATATATTATAAGATACTATTATGGTTTAGTTGAAATAACCTTTGTAGTAGTTGTTTTTTCAACCTTTTGTTTTGGAAAACAAGTTCTAATAATATAGAAAGTACCGCCAAATCCTACTATAAAAGCAATTAAACCAATTATTATGTTTTTTTTCGACATTTTTTTTCAAGCTTTTTTAATTCATATCACTCCATCCTACAGCTTCACCTTTTAAAGTACCACTCGTGCAACTCACGATTTTTACATTTACAAAATCTCCAATTTTATAGTGCTCTTTCGGGAATACCACTGTGATACTTTGTGAATTCCTTCCGGAAAACTCTGAAGTCGATTTTTTGGATACTTTCTCTACTAATACTTCAACGGTTTGTCCAATGAATTCTTCGGAGCGCAACCAAGCATGCTTTTGTTGTAAATCGACTATTTCTTGTAACCTGCGCAATTTTGTCGCTTCAGGCACATCATCTTCCATTTTTCTTCCGGCCAAGGTTCCCGGACGTTCCGAATACGAATACATATATCCAAAATTATACTTCACATATTCCATCAAACTTAACGTGTCTTGGTGCTCGTCTTCGGTTTCAGTAGGAAAACCCGAAATCATATCTTGCGATATCGAACTGTTTGGTACTATCGACCGGATTTTATCAATTAAGGTCATGTACTCTTCGCGCGTATGCAAACGATTCATTGCTGCTAGGATTCTGTTGCTTCCTGATTGCACGGGCAAGTGAATGTGTTTGCAAATATTAGGATGTTTCGCGATAACGTGTAAAATACTTTCGTGCATATCTTGCGGATTGGAAGTCGAAAACCGAATGCGCATTTTAGGAAATCCAACAGCCACCATTTCCAATAGCTGATCAAAATCTACTGCTGTTGCTTTTTGCATTTCGGTAGCGTTTTCGAAATCTTTTTTCAAACCCCCGCCGTACCATAAATAACTATCCACATTCTGACCCAAAAGCGTAATTTCTTTAAAACCCTTGTCCCATAAATCCTGAATTTCCTTCATGATGCTTTGCGGTTCCCGGCTGCGTTCGCGTCCTCGGGTAAAGGGAACCACGCAAAACGTACACATGTTATCACAACCTCGGGTGATTGAAACTAAAGCCGTAATTCCGTTGCTCATCAATCGTACCGGTGAAATATCTCCGTAAGTTTCATCCTTTGATAAAATCACGTTTATAGCATCACGGCCTTCTTCGACTTCGCTCAGTAAATTTGGTAAATCTTTATAGGCATCAGGACCTACAACCAGATCCACAATTTTTTCTTCTTCCAGAAACTGACTTTTTAAGCGCTCCGCCATGCAACCCAAAACACCCACTTTCATTTTAGGATTAATCCGTTTCACGGCATTGTATTTCTCCAAACGTTTTCGAATGGTTTGCTCTGCCTTGTCCCGAATGGAGCAGGTGTTGACCAAAACTAAATCGGCTTCTTCGAGAATTTGAGTTGTATTGTACCCATTTCCAGATAAAATGGAAGCCACAATTTCACTGTCCGAAAAATTCATCGCACAACCATAGCTTTCTATAAAGAGTTTTTTGGTATTCTCGGGTTTGTGTTCTAGAACAAGACTTTCTCCTTGTTTACTTTCTTCTATTATCTTTTCCATCATGTGTCTTCAAAGCACAAAGATAAGGGAATTTCAATATATATGACAAGATGTCAGACTAAGAATTAACATTGTTTTAAGTCGTTTTATGGATGGAGCAATTTCCCGCTTTCCGTTTCAAGTCCTCACCATAAAAGCGAAGTTTCCAAAGTTCTAAAAAGAGCTTCCGTTGGTCGCTTTTTTAGGACAGGAAACTTTTGCTTTTTTGTCTCCGGGCTTTTCTCTTTAATCGGGGCTAGGCCATTTGACAGTGTTATAGTATTGGGTTTGTATATTTACTTATGAAGTTTGTTGACTGGAGTTTTTTTTGGATAGTTTGATTTTAAAGTTAAAATTCACAGAATTTCATGACAATTAACGGATTTATATAATAAATTTCAGATGCTTTCGTTTTTATGATGTAGAAATGTGTTTTTCGCCCACGCTATTGGGGTGGTTCGTTTTTTGGGTAGTGGAAAACATGTATTTAGTCGATTTTATTTGCCGATAAACGTAATTTTTTCTTAAATAATTTTGAGTTGCATTATATTTTTTTTTATCTTCGCAATCCCAATTCTATCATATAACTTAAACGTAATCAATGATTTATAAGATTTTTCCCGCAGTGCTGTTTTTCTTGATGTCATTCGCGCCAAATGAAAACCGATCCGTTAATTCCAAATTAGTAGCAGATAAAACCACTTCTAACTTTGAAATGGAGGCTGCAGAAGTATACAATGGCTTACATTCCAATAATCTTGCTCTGCCTAAAGTCGACGTTTTCTCGGAAGCTTTAGAAGGTTTTTATTTATTGAAAGAAAAAGGCAAAATACAGAAAAACATTTTGACCTTAATAGACTTTAGTTTATCGTCAAATTCAAAAAGACTTTGGGTTATCGACATGACAACAAATACTATTTTGTATAATTCTCTTGTGGCACACGGCCGAAATACAGGCGAGGAATTTGCAACTTCGTTTTCTAATGAGGCTTCTTCTTTTAAAAGCAGTTTAGGTTTTTATGCTACAGGTGAAATTTATATGGGAAAACACGGAGCTTCATTGAAATTAGACGGCCTTGAGAAAGGGATTAACGACAAAGCAAGAGAAAGAGGTGTGGTTATGCATGCTGCGGATTATGTTTCTAATTCCTTTATCAAAAACAATAAAAGATTAGGAAGAAGTCAAGGATGCCCAGCAATTCCTGTAGAACTTACCAATGAAATTATCAATACAATAAAAAACAAATCGTGTTTATTTATTTTTCATCCATCGAAATACCATAAGGAATTCTCGAAATTAGTTTCATAATATAAGGCTTCCATGTGTTTTTATGGAATATTGATGGTCTTTTCTGGATTTAAATTTGTTGTTCTAAATTTCATTTTCTCAGTAAATCCACCGATTGGACAAAAAATGTTTCCTTAAAAATAAATGTTTCCCAATACTTAACAATTTAATTATAAAAACTTTACGTTCATAAAGAAGGTGGTTTAAATTAGTTTTAAAAAAACTTACTAATTTTTTTAAAAAAAACTTGCAAAAAAGTAAACTTATTGAGTATATTTGCACCGTTGTTAATGCGAAAGTAGCTCAGTTGGTAGAGCTCCAGCCTTCCAAGCTGGTTGTCGCGAGTTCGAGCCTCGTCTTTCGCTCTTCATTAAAGTCTAAACGAAAGTTTAGACTTTTTTTTTGTTTTTTTAGTAGGATTGATCCGTTGGAAAGGCTGGACTTAAAAATTTAGTCAATAATGTTTTTCGAAATCATCTTTGTTTTGTAGTAAGAGGTATATGGGTTCATTTTAAAATTTCACAACTCATACAGACATACACACACACTCAGTTTTCATATAACGGAGTATGTCTATCTTGGTATTGTTTATATTTCCAAATGTACCGTTTCCTTGGGTATATATTTCTATTTACGTTATCTTCTGCAAGTTCGTTATTATTGTTGTTTAATAATTTTTTTTACGATTTTTGTTTTTTCCATGTCAATCGTTAGAAAATAAATGCCGTCTGGCAATTCTGAAATGGAGATTTCTTTTTTGACTTCGTTGTTTTCAATCTGAGTGTTATTGTTAAATAAAAGCTGTCCAATTCCATTTGTTAAGGTAAATTTGAAATTTCCATTGACAATCCCTGAACCTGAAATATTTATGATGCCGCTTGTAGGGTTGGGAAACACCTGAATTTTAGATGAATTGGCTATATCCGTTACATTTGATAAATTGCAGTCAATTTTAAAACTTTTAGAACAAATGATGTTGTTGTAAGTTGCTTCAAAAGTGTATGTGCCTGCTATTATAGGCAATGTCTTAGTCGAAATCCAATAGGAACTTAAATGGCTGACATTACTATTGTGAGTCCAGCTCGTGAATGTCGTTCCGTCAGGATTAATTATACGCATATTTGAAACCAAGCCGCTGGTCTCATTTCTATAAAAAGTATAAAACTTAACAGATGATCCAGCTGTAAAACAAGTGTCTTCGTTTGGAATTTCGGTTGATGGACATGTCGGAAAAACGGCTAAAACTGGATGTACGGACGCCTCTATAATTGCAGGTTCGGTATATGGTTTTTGATCTATCCACCATGAATTGGCGTTTAAGGTATTGCATGTGCCAGAATAAGAATCGTTTATGGTGTTAATTGTAATTCCGCTCAGAACCTCAAAGTGAAGATGTGGTGCTGAAGAGGCTCCTGAGCTGCCAACTACGCCTAAATATTCTCCGGCAACTACAGTTTGCCCAATTTTTTTTGGAGTAAGAGAATTCTTTTTCAGGTGCCAGTACAAAGCACAAGAACCATCTTTATGTTGAATTGCAATATAATTTGCATTTGCATTATTCCAATCACAGTTCTTGTCAAAGTTTCCATCTACCCAGTTTACAATAGTTCCCGGCGCAGCTGCAATTACTTCCACCTGATTGTTGTCCATTTTATAAAATGGATATGGGAATGTACAGATGTCGGTTCCCATGTGACCATCATAGGTAACCGTGCCGCAATTCCAGTCCCTTATGCCTGGACTGGTTGGATCCTGATCCAGATAATTGCCAATATAGTAATAACTGCAGTCGTTCAATCCGTTAGCGGTTCTAAGCGGCCATATGAAAGAGGTGGTTATATTGCCTTTTTGTCTGGCATTTTGAAGTCCCAATAATTTAACATTATCAGCACATTGTTTTTCGATAATCTTATATTCTTCGGGCTTTATGCAAGGGTTGTTGGCATCATTTCTTTCAATCGGATAGCTTCCCCCACTTTCATTCGGATCAAAAGTTGAGTTCTGTGCGAAGAGAAAATACGGAAAAACAAAAAAAACTAAAAGAGCCATTTTCATAGATAGATTTCTCATGCGTTTAAAATTTAAGATGATTAGTTTTTATGTAATAATATTGATTGCACTGCTTTTTGCTCGTCTGTCGTAATGTTTACTGGCAGTTGTAATGGGATTGCCAACAATTTCAGCCCCCTTAAAAAACTTTCAGAAGAACTTAAATCCAGCTTGTTAGAATGTAAATATATATAGATTTAATATACAATGATATTATTTTTTCAAGGTATTAGATTAAACCCAATTTTTTTTTACGTCTAAAAGCCAAAATAACGACACGCATGGCGTCAGCAACCCCAAATTTGGCATTTTTTCGCAAAAAAAGGGACTTGTCTCATGACCTGAATGGTGGGCATCTAACAGTTTTGAGAATCATGCTCCAAGAGAGCATTGACAATGCCATTATGAGGAGCCATTAATTCTGAAAATTGAAAAGAATAAAAAGAAACGAATTTTATTACGGAATTATACCGCAACAGTTCCCTTAATATGGGCATGGGGTTCATATCCTTCTAAAGTGAAATCTTCAAAAGTGAAATCAAAAATATTTTTGATTGCAGGATTCAAAATCATTTTTGGCAATGGTTTTGGGTCGCGTGAAAGTTGCAGTTCCAACTGTTCAAAATGATTGTTGTAAATGTGAGCGTCTCCAAAAGTGTGAATGAATTCACCTACTTCCAAATTGCATACTTGGGCAATCATCATTGTTAGCAAGGCATAAGAAGCGATGTTGAAGGGTACTCCGAGGAAGATATCGGCACTTCGTTGGTATAACTGACAGGATAAATTTCCGTTAGCCACATAAAATTGAAAAAAGGCATGGCAGGGAGGTAAAGCCACTTTTCCATTGGCCACATTTTCTGAAAAAGAAATGGTTGTATCAGGTAAAACGGATGGATTCCAAGCAGAAATCAGCATGCGTCTGCTGTTTGGATTTGTTTTTAACGTTTCAATTAATTCAGTAATTTGGTCAATTTCTTCGCTATTCCAATTGCGCCATTGATGTCCGTAAACGGGACCCAATTCGCCATTTTCATCTGCCCAGTCGTCCCAAATTTTTACGCCGTTTTCTTTAAGATAGGCAATATTGGTTTCTCCTTTCAAAAACCAAAGTAATTCATATACAATCGATTTTAAATGCAACTTTTTTGTGGTAACCATTGGGAATCCCTCGCTCAAATCAAAACGCATCTGGTACCCAAAAACGCTTTTTGTTCCGGTTCCGGTTCGGTCACCTTTCGGGGTTCCGTGGTCTAAAACATGTTGTACTAAATCTTGGTATTGTTTCATTTTTTGGGTATCTAGGTTCTGGGTTTTAGGTAAATTATTAATCCCAAAGGCCTTTTTATGATTCTCTTTTGGAAATTTCGTCTCTAATTTTGGCGGCTTTTTCGTAATCTTCGTCCTGAACGGCTCCATCCAATAGTTCCATTAATTCGGATAAACTTTGCTTACTATAAGTTCCTTCTGATTTGTTGCTTTCCTCCTTGCCAAATGTTTCGGGAGTTGAAAGTATGCCGCCTAAATCTTTCGAAGGGTTTTGGGCTTCAAGTGGGTTTGATTTAAGGTAGATTCCCGCTTTTTCTAATATGTTTTTATAGGTAAATATGGGTGCGTTAAAACGCAGGGCCAAAGCTATGGCGTCTGAAGTTCGTGCGTCTATAATCTCTTCAATTTTATCTCTTTCGCAAATGATACTAGAGTAAAAAACACCATCTACTAATTTGTGAATAATGACTTGTTTTACCACGATATCAAACCGGTCGGCAAAATTTTTAAATAAATCGTGAGTAAGTGGTCGGGGTGGCTTGATTTCTCTTTCTAAAGCAATGGCAATAGATTGCGCCTCAAAAGCCCCAATAACAATGGGTAATTTTCGCTCTCCGTCCACTTCGTTCAGAATTAGGGCATAAGCACCGTTTTGTGTCTGACTGTATGAAATTCCTTTTATAGTTAATTTTACTAGACTCATAGTTGCAAAAGTACATTGTATTAAATAAAATTACAAAATTTTTTGCAAATAATAATATCAAAAAGGCTTTCTGAATTTTGTGATTTAGAAAGCCTTTGGATAGAACTATAAAAGTATTTTATTAATTAGCTGCTTTAAACACTTTTAATTTTTCGATTAATTTAGGAACGATTTCAAACGCATCACCAACAACGCCGTAATCGGCCACTTTAAAGAATGGGGCTTCTGGATCGGAGTTGATTACCACTTTTACTTTTGAAGCGTTAATTCCAGCAATGTGTTGTATGGCTCCAGAGATTCCAATGGCAATATATAAGTTGGTGGATACCGGTTTTCCTGTTTGGCCTACGTGTTCCCCATGTGGTCTCCAGCCTAAATCAGAGACTGGTTTTGAACAGGCAGTTGCTGCTCCTAAAACAGCGGCCAATTCTTCAATCATTCCCCAGTTTTCAGGGCCTTTTAATCCGCGACCGCCAGAAACAACAATATCGGCATCGGCAATGGTTACTTTTCCGGATGATTTTTCTACGGTTTCCACTTTTATTCCAAAGTCGGCATCGCTAAGGGCTGGGTTAAAAGCCTCTTCGGTTGCTGCGGATTCATTTTCAATAATGCCATACGAGTTTTTAGACAAACTCAATACTTTTACCTCTGTGCTGATTTCGGTTATGTTAAACGCTTTGTTGGAAAATGCGGTTCTTTTTACTTGAAAAGGGGAAGTACTCACGGGCAAACCTACCACATTTGAGGCAAAACCCGCTTCAAGTGCTACTGCAACTAGTGGGGCTAAATACAAACTGTCGGTTGTGGAAGACAATAGAACAAGTTTTACATTTTCTTTTTGAGTAGCTTGTTTGATGACGTTGGCATAGGCTTTGGCATTGAACCCCGTTAATTTGGGGTCACCTGTCTTTAAAACTTTATCAACACCATATTTTGATAATTCTGAAACATCAGCAATATTGAAGGTAATTGCTGTAACAGTGGTTCCTAATGATGTGGCTACTTTTTTTGCGTAAGAAGCCAATTCATAAGTGACTTTCTTAAATTTTCCTTCTGCGGATTCTGCGTATATTAATATAGACATAATGATTTTAGATTTTTATCCTCACCCCAACCCCTCTCAAAGGAGAGGAACTAAAGCTCGGCATATTGCTTTTTATTTTTTTTATTCCCCTCCTTTGAGAGGGGTTAGGAGAAGATTAAATCACCTTCGCTTCGTTGTGCAATAAATTAATTAATTCATCCAAATTGTCGGCACTCACTAATTTTACTGCCGATTTTGGGGCTGGTTTTTCAAATTTCACCACTTTAGTTTCAGAAGAAGCCGCTATGGGTTCAAGAATGGTTAATGTTTTGGTTCTTGCCGTCATGATACCTCTCATATTAGGAATTCGCAAATCTTTTTCTTCCACCAATCCTTTTTGTCCTCCAATAATTAAGGGTAATGTGGTGGAAACAATTTCTTTTCCGCCATCAATTTCACGAGCCGCTTTTGCAGTAGTTCCTTCAACGGTCAATGCAACACAAGAGTTCAAGAAATTATACCCTAAAAGTCCGGCTAACATGCCTGGAACCATTCCGCCGTTATAATCCAGTGATTCTTTCCCAGCTATAATTAAGTCATAACTTCCCGTTTTTATGACTTCGGCTAATTGTTTGGCAACAAAAAAACCGTCTGTAGGAGTTGAATTTATTCTAATGGCTTCGTTTGCACCTATTGCTAATGCTTTTCTTAGAGTAGATTCGGTTTCAGGACCGCCAACATTCACAACAGTTACATGGGCTCCTTGTTGTTCTTGAAACCAAATGGCTCTGGTTAGGCCAAATTCGTCGTTAGGATTTATCACATATTGTACACCATTAGTGTCAAATTGAGAGTCGTTATTGATGAAGTTAATCTTGGAAGTAGTATCAGGAACGTGACTGATGCAAACTAATATTTTCATATTTTCAGAATTATATATTTCTAATAAAGTAGACACAAAAATAGGATAATAATTCGAATAATATATTATGCGTGCATAATATTTTTTAATGTTGTATCGATTTATTTATGGTGATTATTCAATAATATGATGACTCTGTATCAACTGGAAAATCGAAGATGGGGCAGGGATAAATGGGTTGCATATTAATTTAAACTATTTTATGCATTTAAGTGATTTTAAATAATTATTTTTGCTTTTCGAAAATTAAAGACATACAATAAATAAAATATGAGAACGATACAATTTAGAGAGGCAATTTGCGAAGCAATGAGTGAAGAAATGCGTCGCGACGAGACCGTATATTTAATGGGTGAAGAAGTGGCGGAATACAATGGTGCTTACAAAGCATCAAAGGGAATGCTTGCGGAATTTGGGCCAAAAAGAATCATTGACACGCCCATTGCAGAACTAGGTTTTGCTGGTATCGCCGTAGGTTCAACGATGAACGGTTGCCGACCAATTGTAGAATACATGACCTTTAACTTCGCTTTAGTTGGAATCGATCAAATTATCAACAATGCGGCAAAAATGAGGCAAATGACTGCTGGACAATTTCCTATGCCAATGGTTTTTCGTGGTCCTACTGCTTCTGCGGGACAATTAGGCGCAACACACTCCCAAGCTTTTGAAAATTGGTTTGCCAATACTCCTGGGCTAAAAGTTATTGTTCCGTCTACAGTTTATGATGCTAAGGGATTGCTGAAAGCGGCGATTCGTGATAACGATCCAGTTATCTTCATGGAGTCAGAACAAATGTATGGTGATAAAGGCGAAGTTCCAGATGGTGAATACATCATACCAATTGGAGTTGCCGATGTAAAAAGAGAAGGAACCGATGTTACAATTGTATCTTTTGGAAAAATCATCAAGGAAGCTTTCCATGCTGCCGATGAATTAGCCAAAGAAGGTATATCTTGTGAAATCATCGATTTAAGAACGGTTCGTCCGATGGATCATGAAACAATTTTAACTTCGGTAAGAAAAACGAACAGATTGGTGATTCTTGAAGAAGCTTGGCCATTTGCTAGTGTATCTTCAGAAATTACATATATCGTTCAAGAGCGTGCCTTCGATTTTCTGGATGCACCAATTCAAAGAATCACTACCGCAGACACTCCGGCTCCTTATTCGCCAACTTTATTGAAAGAATGGTTACCAAACGCAAATGATGTGATTAAAGCAGTTAAAAAAGTAATGTATAAATAGATTTGTTCCATTTCAGGATTTTGATTTGCTTAAACTTTAACGTTGTAAAAATCTAAAAATCTAGGGATTCAGAAATCAAAATAACTATATTTGAAACTTCATCAGTATAATTCTGGTGAAGTTTTTTTGCTTATGAAAGATAAATTATTTTTAGGATTGGTATTGTTAATAGTCAATTTTGCCTTGGCCCAAACCAAGGTTAGCGGAATTGTTGTAGACAATACAAATCATCCTGTGCCTTATGCGAATGTGATTTTTAAAAATTCTAATGAAGGAATAGTTACTAATGAAGATGGTCGGTTTTACCTCGAGTCCGCAAAAACATATACTTCAATAATCGTTTCTTTTATAGGTTTTGAAACCAAAGAAGTACCGCTGACAAAATCCATCAACTACAATTTTAAGATTCAGTTAAGTGACGGGCAACAACTAAAAGAAGTAGTTATCTATGCAGGGAAAACATCAAAAAAGAATAATCCCGCATTAGATATCTTAAGAAAAATATGGGAACGCAAACGTAAAAACGGCTTGAACATGTTTGACCAATATAAAATGGAAAAATATGAAAAAGTCGAGTTCGATATGAATTCAATTGATAGTGCTTATATGAAAAATAAGATTTTCAAAGGCATGGAGTTTATTTTTAAGCAGGTAGATACTTCTGAAATCACAGGAAAAACATATTTGCCTATCTTTATTAATGAATCACTTTATGATGTTTATGGAGACAATACATTAAAGAAGGTAAAGGAGAAGTTGAAAGCCAACAAGAATTCAGGTTTTGAAAGCAACCAGCAAATTCTGTCTTTTGTTAAAGATTTATACTCGGATTACGATATTTACAGCAACCATCTTACCTTTTTCGACAAAAGTTTTACCAGTCCTCTGTCAAAAACGGGAATTGATACTTACAATTATGTGTTAAGAGACAGCGCTTTTGTAGATAAAAAATGGTGTTATAATATTGTTTTTTATCCAAGACGAAAAAACGAATTGACTTTCAAAGGCGATTTTTGGGTAAACGACACCACTTATGCCATAAAAAAAATTAGCATGGCAGTAACAAAAAGTGCCAACATTAACTGGATAAAGGACATTTATATCGAGCAGGAATTTGAAGTTATGAACGACTCCGTTTTTCTTATGACCCGTGATTATATGATGTCTGACTTTGCATTAAATAAAAAAGAAAATTCTAAAGGGGTTTACGGAAAACGGACTTCCCTTTACAGGAATCACGAATTCAACAAGAAAAAACCAACTTCGTTTTATAAAGATGAGGTCAATTTTATTGACAACGAAGTCTATAACAAGCCAGAGGAATATTGGAAAGAAAATCGTTTTGAAAAACTAACTAAAGACGAGTTAGGAGTTTATAAAATGTTGGATACCTTGAAAACGGTCAAAAAATTCAATCAGATATATGATTTAATTACGATGCTTGATAGTGGCTATTTTCATAACGGGATTTTTGATTACGGCCCTCTTTTTACGATTATAGGGAATAATGAAGTAGAAGGATTGCGTTTGCGGGCAGGAATGAGGACTTATTTTGGAGCTAGTGACCCTTGGCGTTTACAAGCCTATACAGCTTATGGATTTAAAGATAATAAATTCAAATATGGCATTTCCGGAAAATGGATGATTGAAAAGCAAAACAGAATCATTATTTCAGCAGGTAACCGAAGGGATATTGAACAAACTGGGGCTTCACTCACTACCTCAAACAATATTTTGGGCCGCAGTTATGCTTCTTCAGGATTATTTACCTTTGGAAGCAATGGAAAACTCACCAATGTCAATTTGACCAATCTGGAAATAGAGGTAGAACCCGTAAAAAATTTGATTTTCAGAACCGGATTTTCGTATCGCACTTTAGAATCGGCTTCTCCCACGTTTAGCTTGGATTATTATACGGATTTGTCACAAACTAATACGAAAAGTAAAGTCAACCAGTCTGAGGTTAATTTTCAGATTGAATGTTTACCAAACAAAAAACCAATTGGTTACGGAGTGGAAAGAGATCATGCCGACAGTCCTTTTACAACTATTTTTATAAATTATAATCAGGGATTTAAAGATGTACTCGCTAGTGATTTTAATTATAAAAAGGTGCAGTTATATTATAAACAGCCCATTATAATTGGGCCTTTGGGAAGATCGAATCTGACAGTTGAAATGGGAAAAACTTTTGGGAACGTCCCTTTAGGTCTTATGAACGTCGTGCCGGGGAATCAATCCCTTTTTGGAATTTCAAATACTTTTAGCAATTTGAAGTATTACGAATTTGTGGCAGATCAATACATGACTTTAAAATGGGATCATAACTTTGGAGGCAGGTTGTTCTCCAGAATTCCATTCATGGGAAAACTAAATTGGAGGGAGATTGTAGGCATAAAGTCAGTATATGGAACTGTCTCAGAAAACAATAAATTAATTAATGCCTCAGGATTAATATACAATGCACCTGATAAAGTGTATTGGGAATATAATGCCGGAATTGGGAATATTTTCAAGGCATTTCGTATTGATTTTTCTTGGAGAGGCAATTATTTGAATATGCCTGATGCCAATCGATTTTCTATAAAGGGATCATTTGGGTTTTATTTTTAGTCATCAGTAAGGAATAAAATCATTTGGTAAAAACTCAGGTGTTCAGCAAAAGGGACAGTTTTTTAGAAATAAATGACTGGCTTTCAAATTCTCCTAATGCATAATGTTTTAGTGTGGTATTTATATAGACTTAGCAAATAGATAATGCTTTTTTAATTGTTAAAGTGTATTATTTGTTTATTTTTGCACACGTAATTATAGAAAAAAATAAATAAAATGACCGCAGCAAAATTAAAATCTTTCGACGTTTTAATCGAAATACCACGAGGAAGCAGAAATAAATACGAATATGATTTCGAAATAAAAAGAATGCGTTTTGACAGAATGTTATTTTCGTCTATGATGTATCCTGCTGATTACGGATTTATTCCGGAAACATTAGCTTTAGATGGGGATCCATTAGATGTTTTGGTTCTAATTAATGAACCAACTTTCCCCGGATGCGTAATGGAAGTGAAGCCTATTGGGGTTTTTCACATGGCTGATGATAAAGGACCAGACGAAAAAATAATCTGTGTACCGGTTTCAGATCCGATTTGGAATTCATTAGAAAATCTGACGGATATTAATCCACACCTCCTGAAAGAAATTGAACATTTTTTCCAAGTTTACAAAGATTTGGAACACAAGCAAGTAGATGTTGAGGGTTGGGGGGACTTGAGTGAAGCTCATGCGATTATTACGGAATGTACCGAGCGTTTTGATCAAATTAAGAATAAACCAGAGGGATTATTTAGTATAAAATAATTTTTTAGGATAAATATTATATAAAAAGCAATATTCTAATTAGAATATTGCTTTTTTATTTGTAATCATTTTGGTACATTTACAATCAAATATTTAATAACCAATAATTATAATATGGAATCATTGATGATTTATGTGCCAATAGTTATGGCATTAATTGGACTGGCTTTTATGGCCGTCAAAAAAGCTTGGGTTTTGAAACAAGATGCCGGTGATGGTAAAATGAAAGAGATTTCGGATCATATCTACGAGGGGGCTTTGGCCTTCCTTAAGGCTGAATATAGATTACTGGCCTTGTTCGTTTTAATTGCAAGCATTGTTTTAGCTGTGATTTCATTCGTAGGTCCAACTACACATATATTAATAGTAGTCGCTTTTGTTTTGGGAGCTTTTTTCTCAGCCTTGGCGGGAAATATGGGGATGAAAATCGCCACAAAAACTAACGTGAGAACTACACAAGCCGCTCGGACGAGTTTGCCGCAAGCTTTAAAGGTTTCTTTTGGGGGTGGTACCGTAATGGGATTAGGTGTTGCAGGTTTGGCTGTTTTAGGACTAACTTCTTTCTTTATTTTCTTTTACCATTTTTTCATGAACGGGGTTTGGACTTCTAATGAAGACATGACCAAAGTGTTGGAAACATTAGCTGGTTTTTCTCTTGGAGCCGAATCAATCGCTTTGTTTGCGCGTGTTGGAGGTGGAATTTATACTAAAGCTGCCGATGTGGGAGCGGATCTAGTGGGTAAAGTAGAAGCCGGCATTCCAGAAGACGATCCTCGAAACCCTGCTACAATTGCAGATAACGTTGGTGATAACGTTGGTGATGTTGCTGGTATGGGAGCCGATTTATTTGGGTCGTACGTAGCAACTGTTTTAGCGGCAATGGTTTTAGGGAACTATGTCATTAAGGATATGGGCGGAAAAATTGAAGATGCTTTCGGAGGCATTGGGCCAATTTTGTTGCCAATGGCAATTGCTGGTTTTGGAATATTATTTTCTATCATCGGAACGATGTTGGTTAAAATTACGGATGCTAACGCAAAAGAGGCGCAAGTTCAAAAGGCTTTGAACATTGGTAACTGGGTTTCAATAGCCTTAACTGCTGTTGCTTGTTTTGTCTTGGTTAAATTTATGTTGCCGGAAACCATGAAAATGAATTTCTTTGGTGAAGGGTTGCAAGATATTTCATCAATGCGGGTTTTTTATGCAACAATTGTAGGTTTAGTTGTTGGAGCAACAATTTCATCAGTAACGGAATATTACACGGGTTTAGGTACAAAACCAGTTATGGCTATTGTGCAAAAATCAAGCACTGGAGCAGGAACTAACGTTATTGCTGGTTTGGCAACAGGGATGATTTCTACTTTTCCAACCGTACTTTTGTTTGCTGCTGCAATTTGGTCTTCTTATGCCTTGGCTGGATTTTATGGTGTAGCTTTGGCTGCTTCGGCAATGATGGCTACTACAGCGATGCAATTGGCGATTGATGCTTTTGGACCAATATCCGATAATGCGGGTGGAATTGCCGAAATGAGCGAATTACCTAAAGAAGTTCGATCAAGAACAGATATTTTAGATTCAGTAGGTAATACCACTGCAGCAACGGGAAAAGGTTTTGCTATTGCTTCGGCAGCTTTGACCTCATTGGCTTTATTTGCGGCTTATGTAACTTTTACAGGAATTGATGGGATTAATATTTTTAAAGCTCCCGTTTTGGCCATGTTATTCGTTGGTGGAATGATACCCGTGGTTTTCTCCGCTCTAGCGATGAATTCCGTAGGGAAAGCAGCTATGGATATGGTATATGAAGTGCGTCGTCAGTTCAAGGAAATTCCGGGGATTATGGAAGGAACAGGTAAGCCAGAATATGCAAAATGTGTTGATATCTCTACTAAAGCAGCGTTACGTGAAATGATGTTACCTGGAATCATGACCATTGGTTTTCCAATTGTAATTGTATTGTTAGGCAAATTGGTTTACGGAGATAACAATCAACTAATTGCAGAAATGTTAGGAGGATATATGGCTGGGGTTACCGTTTCAGGCGTGCTTTGGGCTGTGTTCCAAAATAATGCCGGGGGTGCTTGGGATAATGCCAAGAAATCTTTTGAAGCTGGGGTTTTAATAAATGGAGAAATGACTTTCAAAGGTTCTGATGCACACAAAGCAGCGGTGACTGGAGATACAGTAGGAGACCCTTTTAAAGATACTTCGGGGCCATCAATGAATATTTTGATTAAATTAACGTGTTTGATTGGATTGGTAATTGCTCCAATTTTAGGAAACGGTAATAAGGGAGAAGATAAGACTGTGCAAATGAGAATGGAGTGCTCGGAAGGGAACATGATGATGGGCAAATGCGACATGAGCAAATGTGCAACCATGACCAAAGATGAATGTGCTGTTATGTGCGAAGAAATGGGATGTTCGCCAGAGGATAAAGCCATGTGCATGTCTCAATACGATACAAATGGAAAGTTTATAAACAAAGAAGAGAAAGCGTGTTGTGCCAAAAAAGAAACTTCCGGGAAAGAGGTCAGAGTAGAAATTACCAACACGAATGGGAAATCAAAAGCGACGGTTGTGACTACCGTTGACGGAAAATCTGAAACAAAAACATTTGAGGGAACTGAAGATGAAGTAAAAGCTAAAATAGTCGCTTCCAAATAATATTCACAAGTAATTTAAAACAAAATGCCTCATGAAAGTGAGGCATTTTTGTTATAATAAAAATTGTAAATATTAAAACAATCCGTTTATTTCGGCATTAATTTTATTAATTATAAATCCTAAATCTTCGGGATTATCCACAAAATTCAATTGGTCAACATCTATAATTAAAAGTTTACCTTTATCATACGTGTGTATCCATGCTTCGTAGCGTTCGTTCAAACGACTTAAATAATCAATAGAAATTGTGTTTTCATATTCGCGACCTCGTTTGTGAATTTGCCCTACTAAATTAGGTATGGAACTTCTCAAATAGATCAATAAATCTGGAGCGCCAACCAAACCCTCCATTAATTCAAATAGTAAGGAGTAGTTCTGGAAATCACGATTGGTCATTAATCCCATGGCATGAAGATTAGGCGCAAAAATATGAGCATCTTCATAAATGGTTCTGTCCTGAATGATTTTTTTTCCGCTTTCGCGAATTTGCAACACTTGTCTAAAACGACTGTTGAGGAAGTAGATCTGCAGGTTAAAAGACCAACGCTCCATTTGGTGGTAAAAATCATCCAAATAGGGATTGTCAACAACATCTTCAAAATGAGGTTCCCATTTAAAATGTTTTGCCAATAAACGTGTTAAGGTCGTTTTTCCTGCGCCAATGTTTCCGGCTATTGCTATGTGCATTATGGTATAGTGATTTTATAATTCGTAATTCCTTTGAATGTAAAAATAGATAAAATTTGGTCTTTATAATAAAAACTTTCAAAGGTTTTTTCGTTAAAATGAATTATGGTAGTCTTATTTCCGTTCAAAGTATAATAATATAAAGTATCTCCTTTTTTGTAAACTATCTCTGAGTCAGAAATTGCTTGGATAAGGTCAAATTCGGGAACTTTACCGAGAACAGTAACTTTGCCAAAAATATTGCATCGGGACCAATTTTGATTTTCGTCTATCCATTGAAAATAATTGTAATTGGTATCGTATGGTTTTATGTTTCCAATAAAAGGAACTGTTATAGTTTTAAATTCTGATTTCAGATAATCATAGAGTCCAATTTGTTGTGCTAAACTGTTGTATATCCAAAGTCGGTTTCCAAACGCCAATCCTGTTGCCGTGGCTAATATTGGAATGGTATTTTCGGAAAAGTTAATTTTCTGAATTTCGTTAAGTTGATTGTCGAGTAATACTACAGTATTGAAATTTTCATAGAATACAACAAGATTCAATGGGTTTTGCAAATCGACTTTCGAAATTTTATTCAAGGAAAGGTTTTTGTATTGCCAGGTTTTAGTTTTGTTTTTTTTGATCAAAACATTATTTTTGATGTAGTAGTAGGCGCCAAATGTATCAAAGCCAATAAAAGAATCGGCTTGAAATTGGAGGGTGTCTATTTTTGTGGCAAGCCATTTTTTCTCCTGACAAGAAACGGTTCCCATTTGAAAAAAAAGAAACAAACAGAGTAGATTTTTCATACATGCTAAATTACGATAAAAGGCAACAAGATTGATTTTTGTTTTGGCTTTGAAATCTAGATCCAAAAAAAGAACCATTCGCCGTAACGAATGGTTCTTTGAATTTATTGTAAATGCTCAAGATCTGTAAGTTGAATTTTATAGACCAAAAGCCGTTTTGACCTGATCTACGAAATCTAATTTTTCCCAAGTAAACAATTCTACAGTTACTGTTTTTTCAATTCCACCTGGGGCATAAAAGGTTTTGGTAACAGTTTCGGGTTTGCGCCCCATGTGTCCGTAGGCAGCAGTTTCGCTATAGATTGGATTTCTTAATTTCAAACGTTGCTCAATAAAATAAGGGCGCATGTCAAAAATAGCCTCCACTTTCTTAGCGATTTCTCCGTTGGTCAAATTTACTTTTGAAGTTCCATAGGTGTCAATAAAAATCCCCATTGGTTTTGCAACTCCGATAGCATAAGAAACTTGAACCAAAATTTCATCGGCAACACCGGCGGCAACAAGGTTTTTGGCGATATGGCGCGTGGCATAGGCCGCACTTCTGTCTACTTTACTTGGGTCTTTTCCAGAGAATGCACCACCACCGTGAGCCCCTTTTCCACCATAAGTATCAACAATGATTTTTCTTCCTGTTAATCCAGTATCACCATGTGGTCCGCCGATGACGAATTTCCCGGTTGGGTTAATGTGGTAGGTGATTTTGTCATTGAATAAATGAGCATATTGTGGATTACTTTTGATAATTCTTGGAATTAAAATCCCAACCAAATCACTTTTTATTTTTGCCAACATCGTTTGCTCTTCGTCAAAATCATCATGTTGTGTAGAAATTACAATAGCATCAATTCGAGTTGGTTTGTTATTATCGTCATACTCTAAAGTTACCTGTGATTTTGCATCAGGACGCAAATAGGTAATTTCGTTGTTTTCACGACGTAAAACAGCTAATTCCTGCAATAATTTATGAGACAAATCTAAAGCCAGAGGCATAAAGTTTTCTGTTTCATTTGTTGCGTAACCAAACATCATTCCTTGATCACCAGCTCCTTGCTCTTCTTTACTAGCTCTGTCAACGCCTTGGTTAATGTCTTGAGATTGTTCGTGTATGGCAGAAAGAACGCCGCAAGAATTGGCTTCAAACATATACTCACTCTTAGTGTAACCAATTTTTTTGATGACATCTCTTGCAATAGTCTGAACATCCAAGTACGTTTCAGATTTTACTTCGCCAGCAAGAATCACCTGTCCCGTTGTAACCAAAGTTTCACACGCTACTTTTGACTCAGGGTCAAAGGCCAAGAAATTATCAATTAATGCATCTGATATTTGATCAGCTATTTTGTCTGGATGTCCCTCACTCACTGATTCTGACGTAAATAAATAAGCCATAAGATTTGTTTTTTTTTAAATTAATCGAGAAAAGATGGATTGCTTGGGAAAAAAGCTAAAGGAGAGATTTTCTGCTTTAGCATTTTTTAACGAGGTTGCAATCAGTTCAAATTTTCCTCTAAAATAGTTTGCAAATGTATGAAACCAAATTGAATTGCAAATTTTTCTTTACTTTTTTTGGTGTTAAAAATTAAAGTAGTGGTGGCATTAATAAATTACTTATTTTCAGATAACTGTTACATCGCTGTTAATTTTTTTTAAAACTATTTGGTTATCTAAATAATAGTTTGCAAATTTGTACCAAGAAACAGAAAAAAATGAAATTAAATGTTTGCAATATTTCTAAAGCCATGCAGGAAAAATCCTGTGGGTCGTTTATTGCTTAAATTTTAAATCAAAATGATATAGCAAAAGCCTCCCACAAAACGGGAGGCTTTTTTTTTGAATTATATCAATTACAAAATAATATAAACTATGAATAACTTAAAACAAAAACAAATGAACACATGCAATGTCAAATCGATGATTTGTGCAAAAGCCATGATGTGCGTTTGTGTCTGTTGATTCCGAAAGTATAAGTTATAAAACAACTTAAAAAACCCTTTTGGATACGCTTCTAAAAGGGTTTTTTGTTTTTGTAAATCGAATGTCGGGATATTTCAAAATCTAAAATCAAATTAAAATGAAGCTGAAACGAATTCAGTTTTAAAATCTAAAATCAAATCTAAAAATTAAAATTATGAGCACTCAAAAATTTGCAACAAACGCATTACACGCAGGACATGATGTTACTAAAACGGCGGGAACCAGAGCAGTACCCATTTATCAAACCAGTTCTTATGTGTTCAATAATTCGAATCATGCGGCTAATTTATTTGGCCTTGCCGAAGCGGGATTTATATATACAAGATTAAATAATCCAACAAATGATATTCTGGAACAACGATTGGCGGCTCTCGAAGGTGGAATAGCAGCTGTAGTTACAGCCTCGGGAACTGCAGCCATCGCCACTTCACTGTTGGTGTTGCTCAAGACGGGCGATCACATTGTGGCTTCCAATAGTTTGTATGGTGGAACGTATAATTTGTTGAGTGTTACTTTGCCAAGGTTAGGAATTACCACCACGTTTGTGGATCCATCGGATGCAGCCAATTTTACCAAAGCGGCCCAAGAAAATACCAAAGTGTTTTTTATAGAAAGTTTAGGAAACCCAAAATTAGATGTGTTGGATTTGAAAGCCATTTCGGCGGAAGCCAAAGCATTTAAAGTTCCATTTATTGTTGATAATACCGTTCCGTCGCCTTATTTGCTTAATCCAATTGAACATGGAGCAAATATTGTGATTCATTCCCTGACCAAATACATTGCAGGAAACGGAACTTCACTTGGCGGAGCCATTATTGATGCTGGAACATTCGATTGGAGTAGCGGAAGATTTCCTGAATTTACGGAACCATCAGCAGCATATCACGGATTGGTTTATCACGATGCGCTAGGAAACGCCGCCTTTATAGCCAAAGTTCGTATCGAAGGTTTACGGGATTTTGGAGCGGCTTTGAGCCCGTTTAATGCTTTTCAAATTATTCAGGGACTCGAAACCTTACCGATTCGTATCCAGAAACATAGCGAAAACGGATTGGCTTTGGCTCAATGGTTAGAAAGTCAGGATCAAGTAGCTTGGGTAAATTATCCCGGATTAAAGTCTAGTAAGTATTATGATTTGGGTCAGCAATATTTGCCAAAAGGACAAAACGGGTTGCTAACTTTCGGTCTAAAAGGAGGTTTTGAAGCCGCAAAAAAAGTAGCTGATGAAACGAAATTATTTTCGCTTTTAGCCAATATCGGCGATACAAAATCATTGATTATTCATCCGGCGAGTACCACGCACCAGCAGTTGTCAGATGCGGAACAGGTCGCTACAGGAGTAACCAAAGATTTAATCAGACTGTCAGTCGGATTAGAAGACATCGAAGATTTGAAAGCCGATTTGCAGTCCGTTTTCGAAAATTTAAAAGTATAAAAAGTAACATGTTTGAACTTAGGGAAACTGAATTCAATATGTTTTAAAATAAAATGAACAACTAAAATAAAACATTATGAAAATACTAAAATACATATCAAAAATAATTCAGTTTCTTAAAAGTTTGAATAGAAGAACAAATGGGAATGTTCCAAATCAGGACAACTATGAAATAACACATACCAGATTTGGAATCAATTTACATCAACCTTCAGTTCCTAATCCTGCATCAAATTCTTTGTTGTTTCACATGTATTCTGAAGAAAATGAATTTCTTTTCATTTAAAAAAGTAAGTGTGAACGCATTGGAATTAAAGTAGGCAACAGTTGGAGTCGGTTCATCGGCTCTAAACTGTTGTTTATTTTGATTTAAAATCAAAAACCAATCAATGCAAAATTTGGTTGTTTAAGAAATTAGTAGTTAATTTGTGCCTTTAAGTTCAGACACGTATTGAAATGTTATAAAGAAAGGACGAGGGATTAGACCCGATGAAGCCTTAGCAACCCTTCGGTAAATCGAAGAAGGTGCTGCATTCTACCACGACCAACGTGGAAAGATAACCATAAGAATCCTTCTAGTTTTCCCTAACTTTTTCTTTTTAATATTTCCAGACGCAAATCAAAAAATCAAAAAAGATTTGAAATTGGAAAATAAACCAACATCTATTACCATACAAAATTTTACTACCGAAAGTGGTGCATTTTACGCAACCCTAAATTTGAGTTTCCAAGTTTTTGGTTCAGCCCTCAATACCGGCCCTATTGTTTTGGTTAATCACGCACTGACTGGAAATTCCCAAGTTATTGGGACAAACGGTTGGTGGAACGATTTAATTGGTAAAAACAAAACAATAGATACCAATATTTATACAATACTAGCTTTCAATGTTCCGGGAAATGGTTACGATAATTTTATTATAGAGAATTATTTAGACTTTAACACCAGAGACATTGCCAGACTTTTCATTGAAGGGATTAAATACCTTAAAATTAAACAATTATTTGCCATTATTGGAGGTTCTGTTGGTGGAGGGGTTGCTTGGGAAATGGTAGCTCTAGAGCCCAAATTAACTCGTAATTTGATTCCCATCGCTTCTGATTGGAAATCGACCGATTGGTTGATCGCCAATTGTTATTTGCAAGAAAAAATACTGAATAATTCTTCACACCCTATTGAAGATGCTCGTATTCACGCAATGATGTGTTATCGTACCCCAGAATCTTTCAAAGAAAAATTTCAACGAACTTCAACTGATTCTTTAGAATCATTTCAAGTAGAAAGTTGGTTGAATCATCACGGAGAGAAATTGCAAAAGCGTTTTCAACTTTCGGCATATAAAATGATGAATCAGTTGCTGAAAACCATCGATATTACCAGAAACAGAACTTCTTTTGAAAAAATAATTTCTGAAATGGATGCTAATATCTATATTATTGGAATCAATTCAGACTTGTTTTTTACAGCAAATGAAAATCGGGAAACATACCAAGAAATAAAAAAATTTAAAAACAATGTGTTTTATAGCGAAATTGATTCGCAACACGGTCACGATGCATTTTTAATGGAATACGATCAATTAAGCAATTTACTGGATGTTGTTTTTAAAAATAAAAAAGATAAAATGAAAATATTAAAATTTGGCGGGAAATCATTAGCCAACGGAGAAGGGATAAATAAAGTATTGGATATTATTACCGATAAAAAAAGCAAAGGCGAAAACATCGCTATAGTTGTTTCGGCAAGAGGAAATGCAACAGATGAATTAGGGGATATTTTGACAATTGCTGTAAAAAACGGAAATTACAAGCCGCTGTTGGAAAGCTTCAAAAGCTACCAGCTAAACGATTTTACGGATGTTGATTTGTCAGAAGAATTTGCAACTTTAGACAAACTTTTTGAAGGTGTAAGTTTGATTGGCGATTATAGCGAAAAAATAAAAGATCAAGTGCTGTCTCAAGGGGAGGTGATTTCGGCCAAAACAATCACTTCCCTTTTAAACAAAAAAGGAATAAAGGCTCAATTTGCAGATTCTCGTGAATTGATAAAAACCGATTCGAAATTTGGCGATGCACAACCCTTGGAACAAGTTTCAAAGAAAAATATAATTCAATACTTTAAAAAGAATAACGATAGTGTAAACGTAATCACCGGTTTTATAGGATCCAATAACAATAATGAAACCACCACTTTAGGTAGAAACGGTAGCAATTATACTGCTTCTTTGATTGCCAATTACATCGATGCGGAAGAGCTTCAAAATTACACGCACGTTGACGGAATCTATACTGCCAATCCGGAGTTGGTTCCTGATGCAAAAAAAATTGATTATTTGTCATTTAACGAAGCCAATGAATTGGCCAATTTTGGGGCAACAATTCTTCATGCTAAAACGATCGTTCCTCTATTGGAAAAAAACATCCCGTTACGCATTTTAAACACGTTTAATTATGAGAATCAAGGGACGTTAATTACTTCAAAATCAAATAAGGAAGGAATTAAAACCCTTTCTGTTCTTGAAAATGTAGCGTTAGTGAATCTTGAAGGTAGAGGTTTGTTAGGAAAAACGGGAGTTGATGCCCGAATTTTTAGAGTGATGGGCGATAATGATATTAGTGTAAGTATCATTTCACAAGGTTCATCAGAACGGGGAATTGGATTGGTTGTTGCTGCCGATAAGGCGACGAAGGCCATGATTGAATTGGAGAAAGAATTCGAAAATGATTTTTATTCTAAAGACGTCAATAAAATATCGGTGACCGATAATGTTTCCGTTATTTCCATCATTGGACAAGATTTGAGTACTTTTCATAAGCCTTACACGGCATTGATAAAAAATAAAATTGTGCCCATTTTATTCAATAATACGGTAACGGGTAAAAACGTGAGTTTGGTGGTCAACAAATCACAACTTCACAAAGCGTTGAATGTGATTCATGGTGAAATTTTTGGGGTCTCCAAAAAAATAAATATTGCCATTTTTGGGCATGGTTTGGTTGGAGGAACGTTGATTAATCAAATATTGGCTTCGGCTGAAAATATTGAAAAACGCAAAGACATTAAACTAAATATTTTTGCTATTGCCAATTCTAAAAAAGTGCTGTTAGACAAAAATGGTGTAACTCCAAATTGGAAAAATGAGGTTGTAAATAATGGCGTTTTATATACCATAGACGATGTTATTGCTTACGCAGTTGAGCATCATTTGGAAAACCTCATTGCTATTGATAATACAGCAAGCGCATCGTTTGTTGAAAATTATATTGCATTGATCGAAAATAGTTTTGACTTGATTTCTTCTAATAAAGTAGCGAACACGTTAAGTTATACGTTTTATAAAAAGTTAAGGGAAGTGTTGACAGACAATCAAAAAAATTATTTGTATGAAACCAACGTTGGTGCAGGATTACCGCTTATTGACACCATCAAATTACTACATCATTCTGGAGAAAACATCACTAAAATCAAAGGCGTTTTTTCAGGAACTTTAAGTTATTTGTTCAATATTTTTTCTGCGGAAGACCGTCCTTTTAGTGAAGTATTGCAAGAAGCAATTGATAAAGGTTTTACTGAGCCCGATCCGCGTGAGGATTTATGTGGAAATGATGTGGGTAGAAAACTATTGATTTTAGCCAGGGAACTGGATTTGCAAAACGAATTCGAAGAAATTAATATCCAAAACTTGATCCCAGAGCATTTAAGAGAAGGTGATAAAATCGAATTTTTAAACCAATTAACCGAGTTAGATTCGATATACGCTACCATAAAAGAAAATCAAAAACCAAACCACGTTTTGCGCTATATTGGAGAATTATCAGGAGATTTGCAACGGGAAAAGGGAGTTTTGGATGTAAAATTGGTTTCTGTACCTCAAGATACGGCTTTGGGAGGATTAAAAGGTTCGGACTCTTTCTTTGAGATTTATACAGAATCCTATGGAGACAGACCCATAGTTATTCAAGGAGCAGGAGCGGGATCAGCCGTTACGGCAAGAGGCGTTTTTGGAGATATTTTAAGATTGTCGGAGAAAGGGTAAATCCCCTAACCCCGCCACGGATGGGGGATAAATGGGTTGAAAATAAATATATTAACTTAAAAAGACAACCTCCGGTCTTATTTCCCTCCCCTTCGGGGAGGGTTTGGGAGGGGATAAAATGAAAATAACACTAAATAGAGTAAACGAAAACTTCCACTTCGAATTAAAAAACGAACGTGGACACATAGTAAATGTAGATGCTAGACCTGATTTTGGAGGGAATGATATGGGGCCAAGCCCAATGGAATTAGTATTGATGGGAGTTGCAGGTTGCAGCGGAATTGACATGATTTCAATTTTAAAAAAACAACGTCAAGAAATTACCTCATTCAAAGCTAATGTTGAAGGCGAACGCATGCAAGTTGGTGATGCAAAACCATTCAAAGATATTTATGTGGTTTTTTACCTTGAAGGTACAATTAAAGAAGACAAAGCCACAAAAGCGGCCCAACTTTCTTTTGAAAAATATTGCTCAGTTGCCAAAACAGTAGAGCCAACGGCAACGATACATTATAAAGTGGTTTTAAATGGAGAAGAAATAGGTAAATAGTCAATTCCATCAACTTTAATTTTTTTAAACAATTACAATGAACGAACAAGAATTTGGTTTTGAAACCCAAGCCATACGCACCCAATTAGAAAGATCGCAATATCAAGAGCATTCTGTGCCTTTATATTTATCCTCCAGTTTTGTATTTGAAGATGCCGAAGATATGCGTGCTTCTTTTACGGAAGAAAAAGAACGCAATATTTACAGTCGTTTCAGCAACCCTAATACGACAGAATTTGTTGATAAAATCTGCATAATGGAAGGAGCAGAAGCTGGTTATGCTTTTGCAACGGGAATGGCGGCAATCTATTCTACTTTTGCTGCTTTGTTGAGTTCAGGGGATCATATTGTTTCTGCGGGAAGTGTATTTGGTTCGACTCATGCCTTGTTTATGACGTATTTCCCAAAATGGAAGATTGAAACTTCGTATTTTGACATCAATAAACCAGAAACCATCGAGAGTTTTATCAAGCCTAATACTAAAATTCTCTATGCGGAATCTCCAACGAATCCTGGTGTTGATGTGATTGATTTGGAATTGCTTGGTGCTATTGCCAAAAAGCACAATTTGATTTTAATAATCGACAACTGTTTTGCAACACCATATATTCAACAACCTATAAAATGGGGAGCGCATTTGGTTATCCATTCTGCTACAAAATTAATTGACGGACAAGGACGAGTTTTAGGCGGAGTTACCGTAGGAAGCGAAGATTTGATTCGTCAAATTTACTTGTTCTCCAGAAATACAGGACCGGCATTGTCACCTTTTAATGCTTGGGTATTGTCTAAAAGTTTAGAAACATTAGCCGTTCGTGTCGAAAGACACTGCGAAAATGCCTTAAAAGTTGCCGAATTTTTAGAAAATCATCCGAATGTTAACAGCGTGAAATATCCGTTTTTAAAATCGCATCCGAAGTATGAAATTGCTAAAAAACAAATGCTTTTGGGAGGCAACATTATTGCATTTGAAATCAAAGGCGGAATCGAAGCAGGACGACAATTTTTGAATAGAATAAAACTCTGTACGCTATCGGCAAACATTGGTGATACCAGAACTATTGTTACGCATCCAGCATCAACAACACACAGTAAATTGTCTGTTGAAGAAAAATTATCTGTTGGAATCACTGAAGGGTTGGTGCGAGTTTCTGTAGGTTTGGAAACCGTGAAAGATTTAATTGCAGATTTGGAGCAGGCACTTTCTTAAAGATTTTTGATTTAGATTATTTATTTTTGAGGGCAGAATTAAAATGCCTCAATAATCGTTAATCTTCATTTGTTATTTTTAAATCAAAAACTATATTTTTGTTGTAAAGCAAGGTGTTTTGATTTTTACATCAAAAAACTTTAATCGTCATTATATAATATTAAATCAAGTCATGCTCTCAAAGAAAACAAAATACGGAATCAAAGCACTGACCTTTTTGGCGCGCCAAGAAGATCTAACGCCCGTTGCTATTGCTGAAATTGCAAAAAGTGAAAACATTTCGATTAAGTTTTTAGAAAGTATTTTGTTGCTCCTGCGCCATTCGGGTTTTTTGGGTGCCAAAAAAGGAAAAGGGGGAGGGTATTATTTGATAAAGGACCCTAAAGACATTAATATGGCTAATGTGTACCGAATTCTGGAAGGTCCCATTGCGCTTTTGCCATGCGTAAGTCATAACTTTTATGAAAAATGTGAGGATTGTGTTGATGAGGTAAATTGTTCAGTCCATAAATTGATGACTGAAGTTCGCGACAACACTTTGATGATCCTAGAAAACAATTCCCTTGCTGACATCTCATTTAATCAATAAATTCAAAAATAAGTTTTGTAATTTATAAAAAAGTATTATTTTTGCACTTTAATCCACTATGCCGATAGGGTAATAGATTTTAAAACAAATAAAAAAAGCATTAGAAAAAATGAATAAAGAAGTAGTAATAAATGGTGATACAATAAAACAGAGGGTTACTTTTAAGGAACGTTTATGGGTAATAATTCCTGTTGTTTTGTTAGTTGGCCTAATCTCAATTCTAGCATACAATCACTATGCTGAATTTACTTGGGTTGGGTTTATTTCAGGATTCAATCGGGAATTTTTAATCTTTTTCTGTATTGGGATTTTTGCTCAATTGGTAGATGGAACTTTAGGTATGGGGTATGGTGCAACATCGACTTCTTTTTTATTGGCATACGGAGTGCCCCCAGTTATTAGTAGTACAGGGGTTCATGTTGCTGAAATGTTTACTACGGGCGCATCGGCAATTTCACATCATCGGTTTGGGAATATCAATAAAAAACTGGTAAAACACCTTTTGATTCCAGGAGTTTTGGGCTCAATTACAGGGGCATATTTACTTTCGGATGTGATTGATGGAGATGTGATTAAGCCTTTTATAGCAGTTTACATGATGGTATTGGCTTGTATTATTATCAAGAAAGCATTGGTGAAGAACATCGTAAAAAAGAAAACAAAAAGATTAGATCTTTTGGCTTCATTCGGTGGATTTATGGATGCTGTTGGCGGTGGCGGTTGGGGGCCAATTGTAACATCCACATTATTGGGACGCGGCAGAAATCCTCGTTACACTATTGGATCCGTAAATGCCGCAGAATTTGCCGTTTCTTTTGCAAGTGGAATTACATTCATGCTTTTTGGGGGAATACATGGCTGGCAAGTAATTATCGGTTTGATTTTGGGAGGAGTAATTGCGGCCCCACTAGGAGCTTATTTTGTCAATAAAATCAAAAGAAAACCGATGATGATAGCAGTTGGGATATTAATTATTATTTTGAGTTTAAGAACATTATCTAAATTATTATAATGAGCGCAGAAATAGTAAATACTTTATTAGAAAAAACAGCTACCTTTTCGATTGAAGAGACTTTGGCTTTTTTAGCTAATGAATACAAGGATAAAGTGGTTTTTTCGACTTCTTTTGGACAGGAAGATCAGGTGATTACGGCTTTAATTGCCAAAAATGATTTGCCAATTACCATTTTTACTTTGGATACTGGAAGATTATTTCAAGAAACGTATGATGTTTTTCATAAGACATTGAAAAAATATAAAATAGACATTAAAACCTATTTTCCGGAAGCTAGGTCTGTGGAAGAGTTATTAAATAAAAAAGGCCCAAACAGTTTCTACGAATCAGTTGAGAATAGAAAAGAATGTTGTTTTATTCGAAAAGTAGCGCCTTTGACTAAAGCATTAAAAGGAAATGAAATTTGGATTACCGGTTTACGTGCAGAACAATCAGAAAACAGAAATGATTTGGCTGTTTTTGAATATGATGCTCATTTTAATATTATCAAATTTAATCCATTATTGAAATGGACTTTGACCGAAGTACAAAAATATATTGATGATAATAATGTTCCACAAAACGCTTTACACAAAAAAGGGTTTGTAAGCATTGGTTGCGCTCCTTGTACAAGAGCTATAGCCGAAGGCGAAGACATCAGAGCGGGAAGATGGTCTTGGGAATCCAGTCATAAAGAATGTGGTTTGCACAGCCCCCTAGCCCCCGAAGGGGGAACTAAGTAGGGAAATAGAATTAAAAATAGAAATAAACGAAAGAAACTCCGTCCAGTCTTCCTCCCCTTTGGGGAGGGTCGGGGAGGGGAAAACATAAACAATATGAGCACAATATTAAAAACAAATGCTTTAGAAAGCGAAGCAATTTACATATTCAGGGAAGTAATTTCTCAATTTGATAAACCCGTTTTGCTTTTTTCAGGCGGTAAAGATTCAATCACATTGGTTAGATTAGCACAGAAAGCATTTTTCCCTGCCAAAATTCCTTTTCCATTGTTGCATGTAGATACAGGACATAACTTTCCTGAAACTATTGAATTTAGAGATAGATTGGTGGCTGAATTAGGATTGGAATTAATTGTTCGTAATGTACAAGATGCTATTGACGAAGGTAAAGTAGTAGAAGAAACGGGTAAATATTCAAGTAGAAACAGTTTACAAACAACAACACTTTTGGATGCTATCGAAGAATTTAAATTTGATGCTTGTATTGGGGGTGCTCGCAGAGACGAGGAAAAAGCAAGAGCAAAAGAACGTATTTTCTCTGTTCGTGATGATTTTGGTCAATGGGATGAAAAAAACCAACGTCCTGAGTTGTTTGATCTTTTGAATGGAAAAATTGAAAATGGTCAAAACGTACGTGTTTTTCCAATTTCGAACTGGACAGAATTAGATGTTTGGAGTTATATTGAACAAGAGCAAATCGAAATTCCCTCCATTTACTTTTCGCACAAACGTAAAGTATTCATAAGAGACGGAATGATTTGGTCACATTCTCCTTTTGTTTACCAAGAAGAAGACGAAGAAATTGAAGAAAGAATTGTTCGTTTTAGAACAGTTGGAGATATGAGCTGTACAGCTGCGGTAGATTCGTATGCGGCAACAATTGCGGAAGTAGTTGGGGAAATTCGTTCTTCTACCATTTCTGAAAGGGGAGCCAGAATCGATGACAAACGTTCTGAGGCTGCTATGGAAAAAAGAAAACAACAAGGGTATTTTTAGAATAATGATAAAAAACATTTTGCTGTTCTTTTTCCTTATTTTAAGTAATTTTATTTTATTTGCTCAAGCTGAGAAGAATGTAGATCATCAAAGCTTGGTTTGGACACGATATTACAATCTATTAGAATTAGATAAAAAATGGTCTATTCATTCGGAGTTTGATAACAGGATTTTTATAGAGCCGATTGCGCAAAATTTGTTTGTTGCGAGAGTTCAGGGAAAATATAAAATTACTGATTCCGTAGAGTTAGGTTCTGGTTTTGCTTATTTTTCGGTGGCAACTCAAAATCCTGATGTCGATTCAGGATTTAATAAACCCGAATATAGGGCGCTTCAAGACATAACATTGAAACGGAGTTTAGGGAAAATAAATCTGAATCACAGATGTCAAACAGAAGAACGATTTTTTCGAAATTTTGATAGTCAGGGGCTGAAAGGCGGAACCACATTTGCATTGCGATTTCGTTATAGGATACAAGGAGATTATGTTTTGTGGAAAAATGTAAAACAATCTCTAAAAGCAGTACTTGCAGACGAAATAATGTTTAATGCCGGAAGCGAAGTAATTAAAAACAAGTTTGATCAAAACAGAATTTATGTGGCTTTGCAATATTGTATTAATAAAATTTTCGCAATAGAGGCGGGTTACTTAAATAGTTACCAACAAAGAGTAAGTGGAGTAGATTATTATAATAGAGACATATTTAGAATAACTTTTTATCATAAAATAAAATTACACAGTTAGGAGTTAATTTTTAGGTTTTAGAAAATAAAAATAAATAAAGTTGATTTTAGAGTTTGAAAATCAACAACAAACAATCAAATAAATGGAAGTTTTAAAAATAGCGACAGCAGGAAGTGTAGATGACGGAAAAAGTACTTTAATCGGAAGATTATTGTACGATACACAATCGTTGACTACCGATAAATTAGAAGCAATAGAAAAAAGCAGCAAGCAAAAAGGATACGATTATTTAGATTTTTCTTTGGCTACTGATGGTTTGGTTGCCGAGAGAGAACAAGGAATAACGATTGATGTGGCTCATATTTATTTTTCGACTGCAAAGAAAAGTTACATTATTGCCGATACTCCGGGTCACGTAGAATATACGCGTAACATGGTTACCGGAGCTTCGACTTCACAAGTATCCATCATTTTGATTGATGCCCGTAAAGGAGTTATTGAGCAAACGTACCGTCACTTTTTTATCAATAATTTATTGAGAGTAAAAGATGTGATTGTTGCGGTAAACAAAATGGATTTAGTGAACTATTCGGAAGAAGTGTACAACAAAATCAAAGCTGATTTTCAAGCATTGAATGCAAAAAGTGCCTACAAAGAACAAAACGTAAGTTATATTCCGTTGAGTGCTTTAACAGGAGATAATGTGGTGGAAACATTAGGAAAAATGCCTTGGTATACTGGGCAAACTATCCTGCAACATTTGGAAGGGTTGGAATCAAAAGATGTTTACGATAATGGGCAAGCTCGTTTCCCGGTTCAAACTGTAATCCGACCAAAAACCGAGGAGTATCACGATTTTAGAGGATATGCCGGAAAATTATATGGAAACAATATCAAAGTGGGAGATGCTGTAACCGTACTTCCTTCCTTGACAGAATCGAAAGTGACTAATATTCACTTTTTTGATAAGCAATTTGACGAAGCTACGGCAGGTTCCTCAATCACGATTGAATTAGAAAATGATATTAATGTGACAAGAGGCGATATGATTGTAAAATCTAGCGAGCTTCCTAAAATTGAAAAAGACATTACGACAACCGTTTGTTGGATGGACAGTAAAAAATTAGTGGCAGGTGCAAAATATTTTGTACAGCACAACACCAATAGAGTTTTGGCCAAAATTGACAGTGTAAAAAACGTAATCGCAACCGATTATTCAGGAACAACGTCAGCGACTCAATTAGCTATAAATGAAATTGGAGAAGTAACTATTAAATTGAGCAAAGCCATTTATTTTGATGCTTACACGGATAATAAATCCAACGGAGCTTTCATCTTAATAGATGCTGCAACCAACACAACAGCAGGAGTTGGTTTTATAAAATAATTTTAGCTTTTGCTAGAAAATAAATAAGTTAAAAAGATATAGATTAACAGCTAAAAGCCCAAAGCCAATAGCTAAAAAGCTAAAAAAGATGCAAAGTTTTAGAACCGAAATAGAAGACCCGATTGTTCAAAAAGAGATTATCGATTTAGAGAAAAAAATTCATTCTTTCCGAAGTGGACAAATTGACGATGAGCGTTTTCGTAGTCTTCGTTTGGCACGTGGTATTTACGGTCAGCGTCAAGAAGGCGTGCAAATGATTCGTATTAAATTACCATACGGAAAAGTGACTAGCGAGCAATTAAAGAGAATTACTGAAGTATCTGATAAATATTCTACGGGACGTTTACACATTACTACCCGTCAGGATATTCAAATTCACTATGTGAGTTTAGATAGAACTCCTGAGCTTTGGTCTGAGTTGGCCAAAGATGATATCACTTTGAGAGAAGCCTGTGGAAACACAGTGCGTAATATCACAGGAAGTGAATTAGCTGGTGTAGATGTTGATGAGCCTTTTGATGTATCGCCTTATGCACACGGTTTATTTGAATATTTATTGCGTAACCCAATTTGTCAGGAAATGGGACGTAAGTTCAAAATTTCATTCTCCTCTTCTGATAAAGATACTGCGTTGAGTTATTTACACGATTTAGGATTTATTCCAAAAATTGTAAATGGCGAAAAAGGTTTCAAAATAATGTTTGCTGGTGGTTTAGGCTCTCAACCAAGTCACGCTGAATTGCTTTCAGAATTTGTACCGGTTAACCAAATTATCCCAACTGCCGAAGGTATAATTAGAGTTTTTGACCGTCACGGAGAAAGAGCAAAACGTTTGAAAGCACGTATGAAGTTTTTAATCAAAGACCTAGGGCGTGACGAGTTTTTGCGTTTGGTTGACGAAGAGAAAAAAGCTTTGCCGTTTCATACATACGAAATAGATACTACCGCTTTTGAAGGACCAATTGCTGAACCTTTGTTAGCTGTGCCATCAGTAACAATTGACGATGTAGATGCTTTTGAAGCTTGGAAAAAATCGAATGTGATTGCACAAAAACAAGCAGGATATGTAGCTATTGGCATTAAAGTACTTTTAGGAGATTTTTATACAGACAAAGCAAAATTATTAGCCGATTTGATTAAAAATTATGGCGCTAATGAATTGCGTTTTTCATTAAGACAAAACATCGTTTTACGTAATATTAAAGAAGAAAATCTAGCGTTTTTTTACCAAGAATTAGCCAAATTAGATTTTGTTGCTTTAGGATATGATACTATCGGAGATATCACGGCTTGTCCGGGAACGGATACCTGTAATTTAGGTATCGCAAGTAGTACTGGTATTGCAGATGAATTAGAAAGAGTATTAAAAACAGAATACCCACAATACAGCAACAATCAAGAAATCGCTATAAAAATTAGCGGTTGTATGAATGCCTGCGGACAACACAATATGTCCGAAATTGGTTTCCAGGGAATGTCTATCAATTCAGGAAAACTAGTTGCTCCAGCACTTCAGGTATTATTAGGTGGAGGAAATTTAGGAAATGGAGTAGGACGTTTTTCTGACAAAGTAATCAAAATTCCAAGTAGAAGAGGACCAGATGCATTGCGTTATATCTTAAATGATTTTGATGCCAATGGAAAAGGACAATCATTCTTGGATTATTACGATGCCAAAGGAGAGAAATATTTCTATGAATTTTTGAAACCATTAGCTGATTTGACTAATCTTACCGAAGCTGATTTTGTAGATTGGGGAAATGCCGATAACTACGTAAAAGCAGTTGGAGTAGGAGAATGTGCAGGAGTAGTTATTGATTTAGTGGCCACTTTGATATTTGAGGCTAAAGATAAATTGACTTTTGCGCAAGAAGCTTTTGAAGAAGGAAAATGGTCAGATGCTATTTATTTGACGTATGCCGGATTTGTAAACGGTGCTAAAGCATTATTGCTTGCTGAAAACCAAAAAACAAATCACCATGCAGGAATTATCGATTTGTTTGACACCGTTTTCATCGAAAGCGATAAAATCGAGTTGGATTCAACGTTCAAAGATTTAGTATATCAAATCAAAGCGAATGAACCTTCTGAAGCGTTTGCACAAAAATATATTCAAGAAGGAATCGCCTTCTTTCAAAATATAGAAAAATACAGAGCAAAAGATTTAGCAAAAGTATAGTGGAACGTAACGAATTATATCCAGTTTTTCTAAAACTACAAAACCTGAATGTGTTGATTGTAGGTGGAGGAAATGTGGCGTTGGAAAAATTATCTTTCCTATTAAAATCGAGCCCAAATGCTAATGTCGAGGTGGTGGCGCCAAATTTTTTACCAGAATTAGAAACTTTGGTACAAGAACATCCTTCCGTTACCTTGATTCAAAAAAAGTTCAAGAAAAAGATGCTTCGCAAACGCCACATGGTGATAGCGTGTACAGATGATTTGAAAGTCAATAAACGAGTGTTCGATTTGTCCCGAAAAAGATATCTGATTTGTAACATTGCAGATACGCCTGATTTATGTGATTATTATTTGGGTGGAATTGTAACCAAAGGAAACGTCAAAATAGCCATTTCAACAAACGGCAAATCGCCTACGACAGCCAAAAGATTACGGGAGTTTTTTGAAGAAGTTATTCCGGAGGATATCAATAAAATGGTCGAAAACCTGAACGAATATCGCAAAACGCTGAAAGGGAATTTTGAGGAAAAAGTCCAAAAAATGAACGAAATCACCGAAGCGTTAAAAAATAAAGAATAGATCAGCCACAATAAACGAATGATAATTATCATTTAAAGTAATAAAAAGCAATCGTTAATTTACAACAATATTTTCAAGCATAAATTTAGTAAAGAATAGAAAAATGATTAAAACAGACATACTTATAATAGGAGCCGGGCCAACTGGTTTATTTGCCGTTTTTGAGGCGGGATTATTAAAATTAAAATGCCATATTTTGGACGCATTGCCACAGGCAGGCGGACAACTATCCGAATTGTATCCTAAAAAACCAATCTATGATATTCCGGGATTTCCAGAAGTATTGGCGGGGGATTTGGTCGATAATTTAATGGAACAAATCAAGCAATTCGAACCTGGATTTACCCTTGGCGAACGTGCCGAAACCATAGAAAAACAAGAAGACGGGAGTTTTATTGTAGTGTCTAACGAAGGGACAAAATTCCATGCCTCGGTTGTGGCCATTGCAGGTGGATTGGGAAGTTTTGAACCTCGTAAACCACTTATTGAAGACATCGAATTTTATGAAAATAAAGGAATAAAATACTTCATCAAAAACCCTGAAAAATTCAGGAACAAAAGAGTCGTAATTGCAGGAGGTGGAGATTCTGCTTTAGATTGGAGTATTTTCCTTTCCAATGTAGCTTCAGAAGTGACTTTGATTCATAGAAGAAATGAATTTAGAGGCGCCTTGGATTCCGTAGAAAAAGTACAGGAATTGAAAAATTCCGGAAAAATAAAAATGATTACGCCTGCTGAAGTTATAGGATTAAACGGAGCGGAACATCTGGAATCGATTGATATTGAAGAAGACGGTGCGCACAGAACAATTCCTACAGATTACTTCATTCCGCTTTTTGGATTGACTCCAAAATTAGGTCCTATCGCCCATTGGGGATTGGATATCGAAAAAAATGCTATAAAAGTCAACAATGCCTTGGATTATCAAACCAACATTCCGGGAATTTTTGCCATAGGTGACGTAAATACCTACCCTGGAAAATTAAAATTGATTCTTTGTGGATTTCATGAAGCGACTTTAATGTGTCAGGCAGCCTACCAAATCATCAATCCGGGTAAAAAATATGTACTAAAATACACTACAGTTTCTGGTATCGACGGTTTTGACGGAACTCGAAAAGAGGCTCCAAAAGCCGTGGTAAAAGCAATAACGTAAAATACCTAATTTACAATCAATACCAAAATAGCCTTACTACTTGCAAGTGGTAAGGCTATTGCTTTACTTTGCAGTTCCAAAATAGTGAAATAATAAGGAGCGAAATATCAGGTATTTTCAGCCAATTTGGGTTCCTGCTGTCCGCTATATCCACGCAAAAAAGCGTGGGATGCCGCTCCCATCAGGGCTAAAGAGCCAAGAATGGTGTTTTTTTGGAAAAAACAAATAAATAAACAAAAGCTTTGCGCCTTAGCGTCTTAGCGGCAAAAATAAGATATGTCAAAAATTCAAGAAGCCATAAAAAACCGAATTCTCGTACTCGACGGAGCAATGGGAACCATGTTACAGCGTTACAATTTTTCCGAAGAAGATTTCAGGGGGGAACGTTTCAAAGATTTCCCCCATTCCTTAAAAGGGAATAATGATTTGTTGTCCATAACCCAGCCACAAGCGATAAAAGCAGTTCATGCTTTGTATTTTGAAGCGGGAGCCGATATTGTAGAAACCAATACGTTCTCGGGTACCACCATAGGAATGGCGGATTACCATCTCGAAGATATCGTTTATGAATTGAACTACCAATCGGCTAAAATAGCCCGTGAAGTAGCCGATGAATTCACCGCACGAAATCCAGACAAACCTCGTTTTGTTGCGGGTTCAATAGGCCCAACAAACCGTACGGCGAGTATGTCGCCAGATGTAAATGATCCGGGTTACAGAGCCGTAACTTTTGATGATTTACGCATTGCCTACAAACAACAGGTCGAAGCCTTGCTAGATGGTGGTGTAGATTTGCTTTTGGTAGAAACAATCTTTGATACGCTAAACGCAAAGGCGGCACTTTTTGCCATCGAAGAAGTCAAAGACGAACGCAAAATAGATATTCCAATCATGGTTTCCGGAACGATCACCGATGCCTCAGGAAGAACACTTTCGGGACAAACCGTGGAAGCGTTTTTGGTTTCCGTTTCGCACATTCCGTTGTTGAGTGTAGGATTCAATTGTGCTTTGGGGGCGGATTTGTTGAAGCCTTATTTACAAACCTTATCACAAAATACTTCATTCAATGTTTCGGCACATCCTAATGCAGGATTACCAAATGCCTTTGGGGAATACGATGAAACACCAGAGCAAATGCAGGCATTCATCAAAGAATATTTAGACGATAATTTAATTAATATCATAGGCGGTTGTTGCGGAACAACCCCAGGACATATCAAGCTGATTGCTGATATTGCAAAGGATTATAAACCACGTGTGTCAACAGCAACGATGTAAAACGTAGAGACGTGATTTATCGCGTCTGAGACAAATGAAATTATGCAAACTAAACGACTTTCAACTCTTTACCGAATAGGACTTATTCTTTTAGTCTTATTTGCAATTTATAAATTTGGACGTATTTTTTTTAATGGTGGTACTGACCCATTTGCAGAAACTTATGAGCTAAATGTATCAGAAGAAGAGGTAATTAAAGCAATTAATGCGTTAAAAAAGCAACAGCCGGATTTAATACCACCAGCTTATTTAAAAGACGTCATTAACATTGAAGGAGGACGAAATGACGCTTATAAATACATCGTATATTTCTATTTTAAAAAAGAGAATAAAGTACTACGTACTTGGACAAGATCTAACAAAAAAAATGGTACAACATTAGCTTTTGTAGAGGTTAATGACAATTTGAATTTAAAAAATTGGGAAGACGGAATGAATGGTTTTGGTTGGAAAACTATTAATGAAGACTATTGGTTTTGGGAAAACCGAAAATTAAAAAAACAATTTGAAGAAAGAATTGTCTCTAAAATAAAGATAATTTTAGAAGCAAAATAAAATAGTACCCCCAGCTCTTCAAAGTGTTCTTAAAAAAAATGAAAGTTCTTTAAAATACGGATGCTCTGCGAAGTCTCCCGACTTCGTAGCTATTCCAATGAGTAACAAACAGATGTCATAGAATAAATTGTTAAAGTTGGAATGGCATATAGGATTGGGTACGAAGTCGGGAGACTTCGCACAGCGTAAAAAAAAATATAAAATGCTCAAACTGTTTGAGGATTTTGGCAACAAATTCAGTTGGTTACAAATTGTAGTCAACTGAAATTTGATAAAAATAAAACCGTGAAGAATTGTCACGGTTTGAAATAATAAAGCAACAACGATGACCAAAGAATCCGCATTAAAACTATTCGAGCAAAAGCAAGTGCGTTCTGTATGGAATGATGACGAGGAGCAATGGTATTTTTCTATTGTGGATGTTATCGCTATATTGTCAAATCAAATAGACCATCAAGGAGCAAGAAACTATTGGAAAGTACTTAAAAGCCGACTTCTAAAAGAGGGAAATGAAACGGTTACAAATTGTAACCGGTTGAAACTTGTTGCCGAAGACGGCAAAATGAGATTGACCGATGTCGCTGATACCGAGCAACTTTTTAGATTAATCCAATCAGTACCATCGCCAAATGCGGAGCCATTTAAACTTTGGTTGGCTAAAGTAGGAAGCGAAAGACTAGACGAAATAGCCGATCCCGAAAAAGGAATTGACCGATTGATGGAAACCTATCTCAAAAAAGGATACTCCAAAGAATGGGTGAACCAACGACTGAAAAGCATAGAAGTTCGTAAAGACCTTACGGACGAATGGGAAATACGAGGAGTGAAGAAAGGACAAGAATATGCAATTCTTACAGATGAAATAACGAAGGCTTGGAGCGGACTTTCAGTTAAGGAATATAAAAATTTGAAGGATTTAAAAAAAGAAAATCTTCGGGATAATATGTCCAATTTAGAATTGGTTTTGAATATGTTAGCCGAGGCTACGACAACCGAAATAAGTAAAGAAAAAAAGCCGAAAACATTCCAGCAAAACAAAACCATTGCGAAACAAGGTGGAACTATTGCAGGAAACACCCGTAAAGAAATTGAAGAAAAAACGGGTAAAAAAATAGTCAGTTCCATAAGTGCAAAAAAACTTTTGGAATAAAACTTTTGAAGAATAAAAAATAGAATTCAGGATCTAAGCTAGTTAGGGACTTAGTAACTCAAAACAAAAATGTCACAAGAAGAAACGAGAAGAAACCTTGTATTATCGGGATTAGAACCCTTAATCATTACGCCAAACAGCGTATTTGTAAACATTGGGGAACGAACGAATGTAACGGGTTCCAGAAAATTCCTTCGATTAATCAAGGAAGAAAAATACGAAGAAGCATTAAGCATTGCCAAAGAGCAAGTAGAAGGCGGCGCACAAATCATCGATATTAATATGGATGAAGGAATGTTGGACGGTGAATATGCCATGACAAAATTCCTGAATTTGATTGCAGCCGAACCCGATATTTCCAGAGTTCCAATCATGATTGACAGCTCAAAATGGGATATTATTGAGGCAGGATTGAAAGTGGTGCAGGGAAAGAGTGTCGTAAATTCCATTTCATTAAAAGAAGGCGAAGAAAACTTTATTAAATATGCCAAACTCATCAAACGATATGGAGCAGCTGTAATTGTTATGGCTTTTGATGAGGTAGGTCAGGCCGATAATTACGAACGTAGAGTAGAAATTTGCCAACGTTCGTATGATATTTTGGTCAACAAAGTTGGTTTTGCGCCACAGGATATTATTTTTGATTTGAATATATTTCCTGTTGCCACAGGAATGGAGGAACACCGCCTAAACGCTTTGGATTTCTTTAGAGGGACAAAATGGGTTCGGGAAAATTTGCCACACGCACACATAAGCGGTGGGGTGAGTAACGTTTCGTTTTCTTTTAGAGGGAATGATACCGTTCGTGAAGCGATGCACTCGGTTTTCTTGTACCACGCCATTCAACACGGAATGACGATGGGAATTGTGAATCCGGAAATGCTTTCGATTTACGACGAAATCCCTAAAGATTTATTAGAACATGTTGAAGATGTAATTCTAAATAGACGCGATGATGCCACCGAAAGGCTGTTGGATTTTGCCGAGAATGTAAAAGGCGATGTAAAGAGCAACGAAAAAGCAGTACAAGAATGGCGTTCGGGAACAGTTCAAGAACGGATTACGCACTCACTTGTAAAAGGAGTCGATGCCTTTATAGAAATTGATGTCGAAGAAGCCCGATTAGCAGCTACAAAACCAATCGAAGTTATCGAAATTAACCTGATGACAGGGATGAACGTTGTTGGAGATTTATTTGGTTCGGGTAAAATGTTTTTGCCACAGGTGGTAAAATCGGCTCGTGTAATGAAAAAAGCGGTGGCCTATTTATTACCGTTTATCGAAGCAAGTAAACAAGCTGGAGACAAACAAGGGAATGGAAAAATTTTGATGGCAACCGTAAAAGGAGATGTGCACGATATTGGTAAAAATATTGTAAGCGTGGTACTTGCGTGTAATAATTATGAGATTGTAGATTTGGGTGTAATGGTGCCTCCTGAAAAAATTATTGCCGCAGCCATTGAGCACAACGTAGATATTATAGGGCTAAGCGGATTGATTACGCCATCACTGGACGAAATGGTTTATCTCGCCAAGGAACTGGATAAAAGAGGAATGAAAATCCCTGTGATGATTGGTGGCGCAACGACTTCTCGTGCCCATACTGCCGTGAAAATTGCGCCTCAATATAGAGAAACTGTGATTCATGTAAATGATGCTTCGAGGGCGGTTACGGTCGCGGGAAGTTTGTTGAACAGTGATAAAAAATTATACGCGAGTACGATTCGCGAGGAATATGACGCATTCCGTGAAACGTTTTTGAATCGCTCCCGTGATAAAAATTTCTTGACCATTGAGCAAGCTCGAAAAAATAAATTACAATTGGATTGGGAGAATTTTACTCCTGTAAAACCAAATGTAATTGGAGAACAGACTATCGAAGTAGATTTGGATGTTTTGGTTCCGTATATCGATTGGACACCATTTTTCAGAACGTGGGAATTGTTCGGAAAATATCCAGTAATTTTGACCGATGCAGTTGTGGGCGAGCAAGCGACTTCCGTTTTTGCGGATGCGCAGGAAATGTTGGAAATAATTTTGAAAGAAAAAAAACTTACCGCTAAAGGGATTTACGGGATTTTTCCAGCCAATCAAATCAATGATGATGATATCGAATTGCGTGATGCCAGCGGAAAAGTGTTGGAGAAATTCTTAACTTTGCGTCAGCAATCGCAAAAAACAAAAGGGGCGCCAAACATCGCTTTAGCGGATTTTATTGCGCCAAAAGACAGTGGAAAAACAGATTATATGGGAGCATTTTGTGTAACCACCGGTTTTGGCGTGGATGAATGGGCTGCTGAATTCGAAAAAGACTTAGACGATTATAATTCGATTATGGTGAAAGCATTAGCGGATCGTTTTGCGGAGGCTTTTGCAGAATATTTGCACGAAAAAATCCGGAAGAAAATTTGGGGATATGCAGCCGATGAGGTTTTAAGCACTGAAGCTCTAATCGAAGAAACGTACAAAGGAATTCGTCCAGCTCCAGGTTATCCGGCTTGTCCAGACCATTTAGAAAAACCAACAATTTGGAAATTATTAAATGTAGAACAAGAAATTGGGGTAACTTTGACCGAAAGTATGGCGATGTGGCCGGCTTCTTCGGTATCGGGATATTATTTTGGAAATCCGGAAAGCAAGTATTTTGGGCTCGGAAAAATAAAAGAAGACCAAGTCATTGATTACGCCAAACGAAGAAGTATTCCAACCGAAGTAGCCATGAAATGGTTGAATCCTAATATCGCAGATTAAAAAACAGTCATAAAGTCGAAAGTCATAAAGTCAATAAAGGACTTGGCTTTCTGACTTTCGACTTTCAAACTTTAAGACATAACAATGAAAGTAACAGAACATATAGAAAACGCACAGGGAAAAACATTGTTTTCCTTCGAAATTATTCCGCCACAAAAAGGAAAAAGTATTCAGGAATTGTATGATAATATCGATCCGTTGATGGAGTTCAAGCCACCATTTATTGATGTGACCACTTCTCGCGAGGAGTACATCTATGTGGATAAAGGAAATGGTTTATTAGAAAAAAAACTGACCAGAATGCGCCCCGGAACTTTAGGGATTTGTGCGTCCATAAAACATAAATACAATGTAGATACCGTTCCTCACGTGCTTTGCGGTGGTTTTACTAAAGAAGAAACGGAGTATTTATTGGTAGATTGTCACTATCTGGGAATTGATAACGTGATGGCTTTGCGTGGTGATGCCATGAAAGACGAACAGTCTTTTATTCCAAAAGAAGGGGGGAATGATTTTGCGACCGATTTAGTGCATCAAATCAATCAATTGAATCAAGGGAAATACTTACATAACGTTATGGATATCGATAACAAAGCCAATTTTTGTATTGGAGTTGCGGGTTATCCAGAAAAACATTTAGAATCACCCTCTTTACAATCGGATTTAAAAAGACTGAAAGAAAAGGTCGATTCAGGTGCGGATTATGTCGTTACCCAAATGTTTTTTGACAATGCCAAATACTTTGAATTTGTTGCTAAAGCCAGAGAAATAGGAATCACAGTACCTATTATTCCAGGAATAAAACCTATTGCAGTCAAAAGACATTTACAAATATTGCCTCAAATTTTCCGAATCGATTTGCCTGAAGACTTAATTAATGCTATCGAAAAATGCAAAACTTCTGCCGATGTAAGGCAAGTGGGTGTGGAGTGGTCAATTCAACAATCATTAGAGTTGAAAAATGCAGGTGTTCCCGTATTGCATTATTACTCTATGGGTAAATCCGAAAACATTAGACAGATAGCGAAAGCCATATTCTAAAAAGGAATATATTTGTCTTTTGATATTTTAAATGAGAGTATTTTTTTTGGTATTTCTGGTGTTTGCAACATCTGTAATTTTTGCTCAAGAATTTGAGGATACAAATGCTATTGATGTCAGTTTTTTAAAAGGGAATGTGCTCGCTCATTCGCCCGACATGTACCAATTGGTAACCGGACATCCTGATGGGGTATTGGTAAGTTTTTCAAAACACACGCACGGAAAAGAACAGTGGCAATCTATTTATAATTATCCGGATTACGGTGGTTATTTCTTATTTCAGGACTTCAAAAATGAAATTTTAGGAAAAAACTATGCTATTGGTGCTTTCTATAATTTCTATTTTTTGAATAGGAATCTGTCGTTAAAAATAGCGCAGGGAATTGCTATGACCACAAACCCATACCATAAAGTAACTAATAGTAAGAATAAAGCATTCGGTTCAAAATTAATGGGCAATATTGATTTTGTTCTAAATTATAAAAAGGAAAATATTATTGATAAAATGGGTATTCAAGCCGGACTAGTATTTACTCATTTTTCTAACGGAAGGATAAAATCCCCAAATAGCGGAATAAATACGTATGGTTTTAACCTAGGAATCAATTACAATTTTGATGCTGTTCCAAACAAAAAATCAGACACCGTTTCTTTGGGATTGAAATATACAGAGCCCATAAGGTACAATGTGGTACTTCGCACAGGTGTTAACGAAAGTCCAGTCATAGAAAGTGGACAAAAACCATTTTATCATCTTAGTTTCTATGCCGACAAAAGAATAAACAGAAAAAGCGCTTTACAAGCAGGGACTGAATTGTTTTTAACCACTTCTTTTAAAGAATACATTCGTTTTCGTGCCATTTCGTTCCCTGAAGACCATGTGGATATTAATACGGATTATAAAAGAGTAGGGCTTTTTATCGGTCATGAATTGTTCATCAATAGGATTTCTTTAGAGGCACAATTGGGGTATTACGTGTATAGGCCATTTAAAGAAGATGCTCCTATTTATGACAGAGTTGGGATGAAATATTACATTTCAAACCAAATTTTCACAGGGCTTTCTTTAAAAACACATGGTTTTTTAGCAGAATCTATGGAATTGGTAATGGGCATTCGATTCTAAATTTTTATGATGAAATTTTTTTTAACTTTAATCGGTTTGGTTCTATTTTTTGCAAGTTGCGAAAAAACAGGTGATTGCATAAAATCGAGCGGACAACTGACATCTAAAATTTATGAAGGTATCTTGTTCAATAAAATAATTGTTCATAAAGGAATTGCTTTGGTGATAACCCAAGGCGACCAATATAAAGTTGAGGTAAGAACCGGCGAAAATTTAATTAATGACATTGAAGTGAAGGTATTCGATAATACATTGACTTTAGAAGACAACACAACTTGCAATTGGGTTCGCGAATATGGAGAAACGGTAATTTATGTTACGGCACCAAACATAACGGATATTTATTGTAAAACCGAAAAAAATATTTCTTCTAACGGTATTTTAACCTATCCAAACTTGCATTTGGTTTCCATGGACAATGTGGATGGGTATAAAGGTATAGGAACAGGGGATTACATCCTCCAAATTGACAATCAAAATTTATTCATCGAAAACAACAATCTTTCACGCTATTTTATTTCCGGTAAAACCAATGAAATGAATGTGAATTTCTATGAAAACGGAGGGATATTTCATGGAGAAAATTTGTTTTCTAACACAATTAGACTTTACCATAGAGGATCAAACGATATGTTTGTGCATCCCATTAATGTCATTACGGGTGATATCTATAATGTTGGGGATGTGTATTGCAATTCAAGGCCTCCAATATTTCCAGTTGTTCAGCATTATCGCGGAAGATTGATTTTTGATTAATGTCTGTGTTCAGAAAATTTTAGGAACTTAAAAATCTCTCTTATTTCTTAGTTATCTCCCTAAAAAGCGTTTCTAGATTTTTATTTTTCTGATTGAGCTGTAACGTTTTTAGGCCATTGTCACGGGCAAAATCAAAAACAGCTGGACGCATGTCGGTGTCGGAAACAAAAGTCAATTCCCAAATCATATCATGGGTATTTTTATAGGATTTTAAATTAGGGATTTTAGCAATAGCTTCTTCCTCGATTTTGTAATCAAATTCCACTTCGATGACTTGCTCTTTATCAGCCGAAATTAATTTATCCAGTTTTTTATCCGTAACAATTTTCCCGTTGTTGATGATAATCACGCGATCGCAAATGGCTTCTACTTCCTGCATGATATGGGTAGAAAGAAAAACGGTTTTGTCTTTCCCAACATTTTTAATCACATTTCTAATTTCTAATAATTGGTTTGGATCTAGTCCTGTCGTAGGTTCGTCTAAAATCAAAACATCTGGATTGTGTAATAGTGCACTAGCCAATCCCACGCGCTGACGAAACCCTTTAGACAATTGTCCAATTTTCTTGTAACTTTCAGATGATAATCCAGTGAGTTGAATCACTTCTTCGATTCTGGATTTTGGCATTTTATACACGTCAGCATTAAACTCCAAATATTCCCTCACATATAAATCTAAATATAACGGATTGTGCTCCGGTAAGTATCCTATAGATTCTTGAACGGCTTTTTGTTGCAAATTCACGTCATTTCCGTTCACCAACGCCGAGCCTTCATCCGCAGCAATATAGGTTGTCAATATTTTCATTAATGTTGATTTTCCAGCACCATTCGGGCCAAGAAAACCCACGATTTCTCCTTTTTTTATTGAAAAAGAGATGTTGTCTAGCGCTTTTTGGGTACCGTAACTTTTCGAAATATTATTTACTTCTATTGACATCATTTATTATTTGGAACAAAAGTAAACAGAAAAATCATTGAATTATTGTTTTTTAAGAGACAATCTATTCCTTTAAAAATTAATTTTATTACACTTGGATGCTGAAGTTATTCCCTTTTGTTAATAAATTAATTGGAAATGACAAACGAAGAAGGCTTATAAAAGTTTAAAACAGTTGTTTAAATGTAATTTTTTTGATTTTTTTTGATAATTATATATCAAAATACCTTTTAAATTGGTAATTCTCCTTTTGTTCAATAAAACGCTGCTTTTTTTTGGGGGAGCTAAAAATTATTTATACATTTGCGAAGATTTAATAAAATAAAGAAAACAAAATGTCCAATAACCGTTTTTATTTTAGCAACACTTATTACTTCTTCTTTAGGAAGTAAGGATTGTGCTATGGTTATTTGAGAAACAAGAAACAAATAAAACTAATATACAATCCTGATGAAAATCGGGATTTTTTTTTGAGTATATGAGAACAAAAATTGCAATACAAGGTATTAAAGGTTCTTTTCATCATCAAGTGGCACAGGAATGCTACAATAAGGATGTTGAAGTGGACGAATGCCTGTCGTTTGAAGAGTTGATTGACAGTTTGATGTCAGGCAAATCAGATCAAGCGGTCATGGCCATTGAAAACTCCATTGCAGGGCCAATTATTCCAAATTATGCTTTGATTGACAAAAATAATTTACACATAATAGGGGAGCATTATTTAGATATTCATCAAAATTTAATGGCTTTAAGGGGGCAGAAAATGGAGGATATTCAAGAAGTACATTCCCACCCGATGGCATTATTGCAATGTATGGAGTTTCTGAAAAAACATCCCAATATAAAATTGGTTGAAGATAAAGATACGGCCGAAACCGCAAGAAGAATCCATGAAAACCAATTAAAAGGTATTGCGGCAATTGCCAGTAAAACGGCATCGGAAATGTACGATTTAGAAATTCTGGCTCCCGAAATTCAAACCATAAATAATAACATGACCCGATTTGTTATCATCAAAAAAGAAAATTCATTTGTTGCAGAAAATGAAATTAATCGGGCTTCCATTAAATTTGAATTGGATCACAAACGTGGGAGTTTGGCGGCAGTTTTGAATGTAATGAGCGATTGCAAGTTGAATTTAACTAAAATCCAATCTTTGCCCAAAATAGAAACGCCTTGGAAATATTCCTTTTTCGTAGATGTTACATTCGAAAAATATGAGGATTACGCCAAAGCAAAATTACTGTTAGAAATTATGGCCGAATACTTTAAAGTGTTGGGCGAATATAAAAATACAAAGCCATGATTACCACAGCGAAACGTTTAGAAGTTGTCGAAGAATACTATTTTTCTTCAAAACTGAGAGAGGTGCGACAACTGATTTCTGAAGGGAAACCCGTTATCAATATGGGAATTGGTAGTCCAGATTTATCCCCTTCACAAGCGGTTATTGACGCAGTAGTTTTGGCGATGCAAGAAGAAAACGCACATCAATACCAAAGTTATCAGGGGTTGCCGGAATTGAGAAAAGGGATGGCCAATTTTTACCAGAACAACTTTATGGTGGAGTTAAATCCGAATACGGAGATTTTGCCTTTAATGGGTTCAAAAGAAGGGATTATGCATATTTCACTGGCTTTCTTGAATGAAGGTGACCAGGTTTTGATTCCAAATCCAGGATATCCAACCTATACTTCAGTGACGAATTTGGTTGGCGCAGTGCCTGTTTATTATGATTTAAATGAAGTTAATAATTGGGAACCTGATATAGAAACTTTAGAAAAGTTGGATTTGTCCAAAGTAAAAATCATGTGGATGGGTTATCCACACATGCCAACAGGAGCGAGAGGAAGTTTGCAATTGTTTGAAAAATTAGTGGCTTTCGCCAAAAAACATGACATCCTATTAGTTAATGATAATCCGTATAGTTTTGTGTTGAATGACAATCCGATGAGTTTGTTGCAAGTGGAAGGAGCAAAAGATGTAGCGTTGGAACTGAATTCACTATCCAAAACCTTCAATATGGCAGGTTGGCGAGTGGGAATGGTTTTAGGAAATGCAGCTTGTATCGATGCGGTTTTGAAAGTAAAAAGCAACATGGACAGCGGAATGTTTTTCGGGATTCAAAAAGGAGCAATCGAGGCTTTAAAAAGTGACAAGACTTGGTTTCAATCGATGAATTCGATTTATAGAAAACGCAGAATTCTTACCGAACAACTAGCTGAGAAATTAGGATGTAAAGTATACAAAGAAGGTGTTGGATTATTTGTTTGGGCCAAATTGCCAGCCGGAATCACATCTGCAGAAGATTTTATTGATAAGATATTATACGAAAAATCAATTTTTATTACGCCGGGAACTATTTTTGGTTCAAATGGTGAAGGGTATATCCGATTTGCATTATGTGTAAAAGAGGAAAAAGTTCAAGAGGCAATTTTGAGAATTACGAATTGAAAATTATGAATTACGAATTTGGGGGTTATTATAACTTTCAACTTTATAACTTTAAGACTTTATGACTAATGTTTACGTAATAGGAATAGGATTAATAGGTGGTTCAATGGTATTGGACATCAAATCTCTACATCCGAAAGCGACTATTTATGGAATTGACAGTAACGAAAGTCATTTGCAAGAAGCCATAGCTTTAGGAGTTATTGATGCAACGGCGACCTATGAAGATTTGGTCGATGCTGATTTCGTAATTGTTTCAGTTCCTGTAGATATTGCGCTTACAGTTTTGCCTAAAGTTTTGGATTCTATTGGCGAGAATACCATCGTTTTTGAAGTAGGTTCTACCAAAACGCCTGTTTGCGAAGCAGTTGCCCACCATCCTAAAAGAAGAAATTTTATAGCAACGCATCCTATTGCGGGAACAGAATTTTCCGGACCTTCGGCAGCAATAAAAGGTTTGTTTCGAGGGAAAACAAACATCATTTGTGAGGTAGAGAAGACCACTTTTAAATTGCAGGAAAAAGCAGTAGAACTGTTTAAAAGCATGGGAATGAGAATCCGGTATATGGATCCGAAATCGCACGACAAACATATTGCCTATGTGTCGCATTTGTCCCACATTAGCGCATTTATGCTAGGCAAAACGGTGATCGATAAAGAAAAAGACGAACAAGATATTTTTGATATGGCGGGTTCTGGATTTGAAAGTACGGTTCGATTAGCGAAAAGTTCCCCGGCGATGTGGACGCCCATTTTTAAACAAAATAATAAACAAGTGGTAAAAACATTGGAGGAATATATTTCCAATTTATCAAAGTTCAAAGAGTTATTGCTGAATGAGGATTATGATGCAATTTACAATGAAATGCAAAGTGTGAATAAAATAAAAGAAATATTAAACGGAATGAAAAAATAGTCAGTTGCAGTCTACAGTAAAAACGAACAACACAAAATAAAATAATAAAAAACAAAAATTAGAAAAGATGGAAAATAAGAAAGAAATGAGAAATTGGTTGAACGAATTCAATTTGACTCATCCATTTGTGATAGCAGGACCTTGTAGTGCTGAAACCGAAGAACAAGTTTTGAAAATTGCACATGAATTGAAAGATTCAGACGTAAGCGTTTTTAGAGCTGGAATCTGGAAACCAAGAACGCGTCCGGGAGGATTTGAAGGTGTTGGTGAAATCGGATTGAAATGGTTGAAAAAAGCAAAAGCGGAAACAGGATTGCTAATGGGAACGGAAGTTGCTACTGCGGCTCACTGTAAATTGGCTTTAGAAAATGATATCGACGTTTTATGGGTTGGCGCTCGTACAACTGCAAATCCGTTTGCAGTTCAAGAGATTGCCGATACTTTGAAAGGAACCGACAAAATTGTATTGATTAAAAATCCGGTGAATCCTGATATGGCTTTATGGTTGGGTGGTGTAGAGCGTTTGTATGCTGCCGGAATCAAAAATTTAGGAGTTATTCACAGAGGTTTTTCTACTTACGAAAAAACAAAATATAGAAACATTCCAGAATGGCAAATTGCTATTGAATTGCAAAATAAATTCCCTGATTTACCTTTAATTATTGACCCATCACATATTACAGGAAATCGCGATATGATTCTTGAAGTAACGCAAGAGGCTTTAGATTTGAATTATGATGGGATGATTATCGAAACGCATACCGATCCCGATAATGCCTGGAGTGATGCTGCACAACAAGTAACTCCTGACGCTTTGAAACAAATTTTTAAGGATTTGAAAGTTAGAAAAGTGAGCGGTGATACCGATGAGTTTGCCAATAAAATGACAAAATTGAGAGCTAATATCGATGTTTTGGATGCTAATTTATTGGAATTGTTAGGAAAACGAATGAAAGTAGCTGACGAAATTGGTCAAGTGAAAAAAGATGCTAATGTTGCCGTTCTTCAAAATAACCGTTGGAATGAAATCCAAGTAAAAATGATAGCTGAAGGCGCAAAAAAAGGATTGACTGAAGAGTTTATCGTTAAATTATTCAAAGGAATTCACCAAGAAAGTATCGAACATCAAGAAAAAATATTGAATTCTTAATAAGTATTTTCCATAAAATGAATCTCCACAGTTTTTGAATTGTGGGGATTTTTTATTTTTTGACAATAAGAAATACCCCATACTTTTAATTTTTCCCAGACATAAAATAGGAACAGGCGTAGTAAACCTGAAACAAACTAATTACCTTTGCAGTTATGACAGGAACCGTTTATAAATCTACAGGAAGTTGGTACACCGTGAAATCCGAACAAGGAGATTTTATGGAATGCCGTATGAAAGGGAAATTTCGCATGAAAGGCATCAAAAGTACCAATCCGATTGCTGTGGGGGATATTGTAGATTATGAGCTCGAAGAAACATCGGACACCGTAACGGGAACAATCCATAAAATTCACGACAGGAAGAATTATATCGTTCGAAAATCGGTCAACTTGTCGCACCAAATGCACATTATTGCTTCAAATATTGATCGGGTTTTCTTACTGGTTACTATAAATAATCCACCAACTACATTTAATTTTATTGATCGGTTTTTGGTAACTGCCGAAGCCTACGGAATTGAAACTGTTTTGGTATTTAATAAAATAGATACTTTTGACGAAGCTACCCTTAACGAGCAATTGTATATGCAACACGTGTACCAAGAAATTGGATATAAATGCCTGCGCGTTTCTTCGACTGAAATGAAAGGGATTGAAGCATTAAAAGAAATGATGATTGGCAAAGTGAGTATGTTTTCTGGGCATTCTGGTGTGGGAAAATCAACATTGGTCAATGCCATGGAACCTTCTTTGCATTTAAAAACAAAAACGATTTCCGAAGCCAGCAAGCAAGGACAGCACACGACGACTTTTGCAGAAATGTATGATTTGTCTTTTGATGCCCGAATTATTGACACGCCCGGAATCAAAGGTTTTGGCATGGTTGATATGGAACCAGCAGAAATCAGCGGTTATTTTCCGGAGTTTTTTAAGCTCAAAGACCAATGCAAGTTTAATAATTGCCTGCATAAAGACGAGCCCCATTGTGCCATCAAAGCTGCATTAGAAAAAGACGAGATCGCTTGGTCTCGCTATAAAAGTTATTTGAAGATTTTGGAAGGAGATGATGAGCATTACCGCACCGACATTCACAATGAGGACAGGATTATAAGTGATAAATCGAGGGAGTAAAAATCTCAAAAATCAATTTCAATAATGAAAGTTGTAATCCAAAGAGTTTCTGAAGCTTCCGTAACAATTGATTCTAAAATCGTGGCCGAAATCCAAAAAGGACTGTTAGTTCTAGTCGGAATTGAAGATGCCGATACTAAAGAAGATATTGATTGGTTAGCGAGCAAAGTTGTAAATCTTCGCATTTTTGGTGACGAAAATGACGTGATGAATATGTCTGTTCAAGATGTTGGTGGAGATATAATTGTGGTAAGCCAGTTTACGCTCCATGCCCTAACCAAAAAAGGGAATCGCCCTTCTTACATCAAAGCATCAAAACCAGAAATTGCCATTCCGTTGTACGAAAATTTCGTAAAAAAACTGGAAATCGAATTGGGAAAGAAAGTGCAAACTGGCATTTTTGGAGCGGATATGAAAGTGTCATTGCTCAATGACGGGCCGGTAACGATACTAATTGACAGTAAAAACAGAGAATAATTTACGCTTTAGGAATTCCAAAAAACCTAGGGCAGACATTTCTGTTTTTATTTAAAAACGTACATTCCATAACGCTTCGATTTCTAAGAAAAGAATATATTGATTTTCTTACTTCTACAAAATCCCTTATTTCACGCGTGTTTACAATGATTTGTTTTCTTTTGAAAAAAAGTGAAATATCCCCAATATTAGTGATTTCTTTTATGATTTTCGTTTTCTAATTTTGAGAAAATCATTTATAAATCTTTAAAAAAAAATTAGTATGCCATTTGAAAATTTAAACAACGTGCATTACACGGTGGCCGAAAAAACAGCCGTAGCAACCAGCTTGACCGCACTAGAAACGGCTTTGACCGCAAAATTGAGAAACCTCTCTGCCGATGAACGCAAAAAATACGGGAGCATCAATGAGCAAAACAAGTTGATTGTGAACAAATCCAGAGATTTTAGAAACAACCAGCCTACCTTGAGTAGTCCCGATGTGGACTGGGTTGAATTTCAAAACGATTTTGACTCCAGAGATTTTATTCAAGCCACTATTGCCAGACTGCAAAGCATGATTGACGGTCTTGAAAACAACAAGATCCTACATGATTTTGACAACTATCAAGCGGCACTTACCGATTATGGCTATAGTCAATATAAAGCAGGAACTAAAATTGCCGGTTTCGAAAATAAAGTAAACGAACTGTCTCAGTTTTTTAGCAGAACGGGTACTGCAAGTCCAGCCGTCGATACGCCGCCAGTAATTTAGGTTGCAAAAACCAAAAGTAAATACCCTTTTAGAAGTATCATTCTAAAAGGGTATTTTTTTTGTGCTTATGTCAAAAACGCCAAATTTGGCGTCTGGAACGTGAAACTTTACGTCAGGAACATCAAATTTGGCATCATACAACGTGAAGTTTTACGTCAGGAACGTAAAATTTGGCGTCAATGACGTGAAGTTTCACGTTTTTGGCATTCTTTCTGGGTTCTAGACTCTTCGTAGGGTTAAATTCCACAATTATATTTATATTTGGGTTTTCTTAACATCTTTGAACATCTTTGTCAAAGTTCAAAACTTTGACAAAGGTTATTTTTTTAACATCTTTAAACATCTTTGCCAAAGTTCAAAACTTTGGCAAAGGTTATTTTTTTTAACATCTTTAAACATCTTTGTCAAAGTTCAAAACTTTGACAAAGATTATATAAACTCATCATTCTAAATGTCCCTGTACCAAAAACTACAAAAAGCCTCCTCCGAAGAAGACGTAAAAGATGCCTACATCAAAGCATTGGGCTTAAAAGAAGTTCAAAAAAATCTTATCGATATTCAAACCAAAGAAATTTGGTTTGAGGCCAAACAAAATGCAAAACTCTCTAGTTATGCCATGTTTACCCAATTGATGCATTATGTGCAAGATGCTTTGAATAAAGGACATTATGTACCGCCTTTTTTATGTGTCATAGATACCCAAAAAGCGGCCATTATGAAAAGTGAAGATGTGATTCCTTTTCTGGAAAAGAAAACCATCAAATGGGGCAAGTCGGCAAGCAGTTATACTCAAGAGGCGCTCGATGCGATATCAGCACATATCGGTACGCACTTTGTGTCGTTTAAGATAGAAACCCACGAAGAAGAGTTTATCAATACCGTAAAAAACGCCATCAAGAAAGGCGATATCATTCGCACACCCATTACGCCCGATAACTTGAAACAAGTTTTTGATAAATGGGTGGCTATGATTGGACAAGAAATTGAAGGCATAAAAGACGAAGAATATGCGCTCTTGTTTTTTGCCGATATTATGCACGATGGCACCGTTAGTACTCATGATAATTTGCCAGCCGAATTGATGCACAAAGACGGCGCGCCCGTATTTGTATTAAACGGAAAAGTATATAAACTGGGCAATACAGAAGGCTACCGCCAGTTTTGGGCCATATACCACAAACCACCTAAAGCGGAATATCGGAATTATTTGCTAGAACGACGTGACAGTTTAATACCCATAGACGAGCGCAGTTTTAAAGGAGCTTATTATACGCCATTGAATGTTGTGGACAAAGCTTATGACAAACTAGCCGAAACGCTAGGCAACAACTGGCAAAAAAGCTACATCGTTTGGGATATGTGTTGCGGCGTGGGCAACCTCGAAGTAAAACACTCCAACCCAAGAAACATTTACATGAGCACCCTAGACGATGCCGATGTAGATGTGATGAAAGCCACTAAAACCTGTGTAGCGGCTACGAGGTTTCAATACGATTATTTGAATGATGATATTGATGATTTTGGTAACATCGATTATTCCTTAACTAATAAAATACCGCAAGGTTTGAGCCAAGCCATAGCCGAGGGGAAAAAGATTTTGATTTTGATTAATCCGCCTTATGGCGAAACAGGTTCTGGAATTGGTAAAGGTGATAAAAACAAAAAGGAAGTTGAACAAACTAAAATAAATGCTTTAATGAAAACCCAGGAGTTGGGTTATGCTAGTAAAGAGTTGTTTGTACAGTTCTTGGTTAGGATTGCAAAAGAAATTCCAACGGCAACTATTGCAATGTTTAGTAAAATGAAATATGTTAACGCTCCAAATTTTGAAAAGTTTAGAGTTGAATGGAATTCAAAATACTTAGGAGGATTTGTAGTGCATAGCAAAGCGTTTGACGGATTAAAAGGAGATTTTCCTATTGGATTTTTAGTTTGGCAAACAAATCAAAAAAAGAAAACATCAATTGCTGAAATTAGTGTTGATGTAATTGATAAAAAGGCAAAACCAATAGGCGCAAAAATTTTTTACAATTTACCTAATAATATATTTCTAAATATTTGGATTGATAAACCAAATACGAATGATGAATTAGCTTTGCCTTTATCAAACGCAACAACAATATCGAACAATCCTAGACTAAAAAAGTCTTGTGACGGAATGGTTGGGTTTTTCTATGCAAGTAACAATGACTTGCAACATGCAGGACAAGAAACACTTATCTCATCTTCAATTTTTACTGGAGGAAATGGAGGTGGTTTGTATATTACACCTGAAAATCTTTGGCAAGTTGCTATTGTTTATTCAGTAAGAAGATTAATAAAACAAACTTGGCTCAATGACCGTGACCAGTTTTTAATCCCAACCGAGCCTTTAACCGAGGAATTCAAAAACGATTGTTTAATCTGGATGTTGTTTAACGGTAGTAACCTCACCGCCAGTGCCAATGACTTAGAATGGAATGATAAAAAATGGAGTATAGTCAATCATTTTATCCCCTTTACCGAAGAAGAAGTAGGTGCTAATGATCGGTTTGAAAGTGATTTTATGGTGCGGTATTTAGCAAACCTCACCCCTGTCAGGGTTTCAAACCCTGACAGGGGTAATAAACCAAGTTGGGCAAGCCCTGAAGCCAAAGCCGTTTTAGCCGAAGGCAAAAAACTATGGCAAGCCTATTTTGCAAACACTGATGTAAGAGCCGTTCGTGAGGAATTAAAACTTAACCGAGCTGATGTAGGTTGGTATCAAGTTAGAAATGCTTTAAAAAAGAGAAACGAAAGTGGCGATTATCAACCCGTTTCATTCAAACCCTTTGAAGAAGCTTATAAAACTTTGAGCGAAAAACTGCAACCTATGGTGTATGAATTAGGGTTTTTGAGGGTGTAGTTAGCTGGTTTTCAACCTTTGTCAAAGGTGTCCAAAGATGTCAAGAAAATAACCTTTATCAAAGTTCAAAACTTTGACAAAGGTGTCCAAAGATGCCAAGAAAATGATCTTTATCAAAGATCAAAACTTTGACAAAGACTTAAAAAAATAAAACAAAGACATGGACATTAGAAATGAAATTTTAGAACCTGATACATATTATCACATTTATAACAGAGGAATAAATAGTGATAAAATATTTAGTTCAGAAGAAAATTATTTGTTCTTTTTGTCAAAATTTGCTACTTATATAAATCCTGTTTGTGATGTATTTGCCTATTGTTTAATGCCTAATCATTTTCATTTTTTAATAAAAGTCAAATCAGAAAGTGAGATTGAAACTTTTGTCAAAGTTCAAAACTTTGATAAGGGAGACAAAGCCAAACAAGAGAAAGGGCTACATTCTTTTGATTCAATAGTAAGCAAACAAATTGGTAAATTTATAAGCAGTTACAGTCAGGCTTACAACAAATTTACTAATAGACACGGTGCGCTACTAGAATCACCATTTAAAAGAAAACGAATTGATTCAGAGGAATATTTGAGAAATTTAATTATTTACATCCATTTAAATCCAATCGATTTAAAACAAAATTTTGAAACCTATAAGTTTTCCTCTTATAAATCAATTTTGTCAAATTCTAAAACGAATTTAAAACGTGAAGAAGTAATAAAATCCTTTGGAGATCTTGAGAACTTTATTTATTCTCACAGTCATCCTCCAAAATTTGATTTTGAATTTTAATAATCTTAACCTTGTAACCTTTGTCAAAGTTCAAAACTTTGACAAAGGTTATTAAAAACAAACCCATGAACCTAAAAAATGCCCAACTAGACGTAGACACTTGGATCAAAGAACATGGTGTTCGCTATTTTAACGAACTCACCAACATGGCACAACTTACGGAAGAAGTAGGTGAAGTAGCCCGAATCATTGCCCGACGTTACGGAGAACAATCCGAAAAAGAAAGCGACAAAAACAAAGACCTTGGCGAAGAATTGGCCGACGTAGTTTTTGTGGTGTTGTGCTTGGCCAACCAAACCGGAATCGATTTGCAAGCCGCTTTCGACAAGAAAATGGATCTAAAATCGATACGCGACAAAGACCGCCACAAAAACAACGAGAAGCTTAAATAATTTATGAATTGTAAATGCTAAATTGTAAATTGCGCCCGCATTAATAACATACTGTTTTTAAAAATGGATTTACTTTTACATTCACAATTCACAATTCGCAATTCACAATTAAGTATTACCGGATCTAAAAGTGAAACCAACAGATTGTTGCTGTTGCAGGCTTTATACCCTAATATTACCTTAGCCAATACCTCTAATTCGGATGACTCAGAAGTAATGCAAAAGGCATTAATAGGGAATGAAGAAGTAATAGACATTCATCATGCGGGAACGGCTATGCGTTTTCTTACCGCTTATTTTGCCGTAAATGAAGGTCGTGAAGTAGTGTTAACAGGGTCCGCCAGAATGCAGGAACGCCCTATCAAAATTTTGGTTGAAGCGCTAGAACAGTTGGGCGCACAGATTTCGTATGAAAAAGAAGTGGGCTATCCACCCATTAGAATCAAAGGTCAAAAGATTACCGCTTCAAAAGTAACTATGGCTGCCAATGTAAGTAGCCAATATATTTCTGCTTTATTGTTGATTGCACCCAAACTTGAAAATGGATTGGAGTTGACGTTGGAAGGGGAAATCACATCTGTTCCCTACATTAAAATGACCTTAGCCTTGTTGAATGATTTAAACATTCAAACCAGTTTTGAAGGGAATAGCATCAAAGTATATCCAAAACAAGAAGTGGAAACTAAAATAATGACCGTAGAATCCGATTGGAGTTCGGCATCTTACTTTTTTAGTTTGGTCGCTTTATCTCAGGATTCCTCAATTGCATTGACCAGTTATAAAGAAAGCAGTTTACAAGGTGATTCTGCTTTGGTAGCCATCTATAAACAAATGGGGGTTGAAACAATATTTGAAGGCAATAAAATTACTTTAATAAAACAGCCTAATTTTATACCTCAAACGTTAAACTTGGAGCTTAATAACACTCCAGACATTGCGCAAACTATCGTGGTAACTTGCCTTGGACTAGGAATAGGTTGTTGTTTAACAGGACTTCATACCCTAAAGATTAAAGAAACAGACAGACTAGAAGCACTTCGAATTGAAATGACAAAATTGGGAGCCTCCATTTCTGTTACCAATGATAGTTTGACTTTAGAGTCGTCTTCAAAAATAAATTCCAATATAAAAATTGCCACATATAACGACCACAGAATGGCAATGGCATTTGCACCATTAGCGCTTAAAGTGCCAATAATTATCGAAAATGCCGAAGTTGTCTCGAAATCCTATCCTGATTTTTGGGAAGATTTAAAAGGTCTAGGTTTCAAAATTTCTGAAAAATAAAACTTCGTGACTTGGCGTCTTTGTGGCAAAAGGTAAAATAAACATCAAAACACTTGACAACGCCTGTCTCACAGTTGTATATTTGCAAACGATTATTAATTATGGACTCAAAACCCCTAATTTATAATTCATAACTCATAACATTCTAAAATGAAATTATCACATTTTCAATTCAATTTACCAAAAGAACTTTTAGCGGAATATCCTGCCGAAAACAGAGATGAAGCCCGTTTAATGGTTATTAATAGAGAGAAAAAAACTATCGAGCACAAGACGTTCAAGGACGTTATTGATTATTTTGATGATGGCGACGTTTTAATATTAAATAATACCAAAGTTTTTCCAGCGCGTTTGTATGGAAACAAAGAAAAAACAGGTGCAAGAATTGAAGTTTTCTTGTTGAGAGAATTGAATGCGGAACAACGCCTTTGGGATGTACTTGTAGATCCGGCACGTAAAATCAGAATTGGCAATAAATTGTATTTTGGTGATGACGATTCGCTAGTGGCTGAAGTAATCGATAATACTACCTCACGAGGAAGAACATTACGTTTTCTTTACGACGGTTCTTATGAAGAATTCAGAAATAAACTGACAGAACTAGGAGAAACTCCAATCCCAAAATATATCAGCAGAGACGTAACTCCTGAAGATGCGGAACGATACCAAACCATTTATGCAAAAGAAGAAGGAGCTGTTGCGGCACCAACTGCGGGTTTGCATTTCTCCAAACAATTACTGAAACGATTAGAAATTAAAGGAGTGAATTTTGCTGAAGTTACCTTACACGTAGGTCTTGGGACTTTCAATCCAGTTGAAGTAGAAGATTTGTCTAAACACAAAATGGATTCTGAAGAATTGCGAATCTCTCAAGATGCTTGCGATATTGTAAACGCTGCAAAAGTAAAAAAGAAGCGTATTTGCGCAGTTGGAACCACTTCCATGCGTGCCGTGGAAAGTTCAGTTTCATCAGCCAGAACATTAAATCCTTTTGATGGTTGGACAAATAAATTTATCTTTCCACCACATGATTTTAGTATCGCTACCTGTATGATTACAAATTTTCATACCCCAAAATCTACATTAATGATGATGGTTTCTGCATTTTGTGGTCATGATTTAATGAAAAAAGCCTATGAAGAGGCAATCAAAGAAGAATATAAATTTTATTCTTATGGAGATGCAATGTTAATTATTTAATCTGTTCTGATAAATTATCAGGATGGTTTAAAAATTTTATATCAATCAAAAATCTCGTTAGTAATAGCGAGATTTTTTTATTTGGATTATCTGCTGAAATGTTTTTTAGATAACTTTGAAATGGTTCTTGACTTCCAAATTCACTAATTTTTTTATTTGCAAGAGGAGAACACTTCATAAAATGATACTATTGTTCATAGATAATCAAGGATGATGGGTCATCTTTACAAACAAAACGGATTAATTTTCTAATCCGTGTTTTGTTTGTAAAAAAAATGAGTTTTACTATTCAGTTCTTACAACTCTGAATCCAATATAATTTCCTTTTGATACAGCAGAAAAGTAACGGTTGGACACTCTGCTAAATTGGGCAACATCTCTCCAACTCCCACCTCGTATTATGTGACATTTTTTTGCAACCGGTTCAGTGACAACAGGGTTTGTTTGGTTGCCATCAGAATAATCAGAATACCAATCAAAGCACCATTCATATGTATTTCCAGACATGTCATACAGTCCAATTTCGTTGGGCATTTTTGTTCCTACAGCATTGGTTCTACCTTCGCTGTTTGCCTTTCCCCAACCTACTAATTCTAAGCTTTTACCACCGCTATATTTGTAACCTCTAGCTAGAATTCCTCCTTTTGCTGCATATTCCCATTCAGCTTCAGTAGGTAAACGAAAGTTTCTGCCAGTTTTATCGCTGAGCCATTCCGTATAAGATACGGCTTCTTCCCACGTGATATTAACAATTGGATTATTGTCATCCCAACCCCATTCAGGCGTCATTGGCATTTTTTTTCTTGTTTCTGTACAAAACGATTTCCATTGTTTAACGGAAGTTTCTTTGTCAGCTATACTAAAAGAGGATAAACTCACCATATGAATTGGTTGCTCATCTTTTTCGCCTTCAGGACTGTTATCTCCCATCAGAAAAGTTCCTGCTGGAATTGTAATCATTTCATGAAGCCCTTGAGATTGCATCCCATTGACAACAAAGAGCAATAAAAGCAAAGCATAAGAGAATTGATTTTTCATATTTATTCTAATTTAAAAGTTATAAAAAAAATATTTAAGTATATTAAGAGTTAAAAAAATAAATATCTTTCAAAAAATTTGTTGAATAGTTTGAAATTAGGATGTTTAAAGCATATTTAATAAAACATTAAAATACATCATTATTTCAGACTAAAAGACCAAAATAGTAAAAATATATTCATGAATCCGTTAAAAGGGTAAAAAATATTTAAAAAATATATTTATCTGCGTTTTATCAACGATAAAAAATACGAGTTAACAATCTAAAAAAACAAAGGTTTGTCTATTTATAATTGCGAAGTAACAATTCTAAAATGCAAATGAACAATCACAAATTTACTTGCAATTGTTCTAATATCGTATTCCATTCCTGCAACGTTTATTAATTATTTTTTTTAATAATGGAACTTTTCAAGTTGTTTTTGTCGGTCATTTTTGAAAGTAATTTTGTTGCCTTAATTTGCCGAGCGGATATGTTTTTCTGTTTTTGTATATATGATAAAAATATATAAAGAAGGATTCTAAAAAAAAGTAAATTCCGTTTTATAAGATAGAATTAAGTCAGATCTTTAGTAATTCCGATATTGAATTCCTTAAATTATATAACAATTAGATTTAATTATGTAAGTAGTATTTAATTTAGTAAACGTTTCTTTGTTAAAATTTAATTCTAATAATCTGAAATTATGAAAATACTATATTTTATAGCAACGGCTTTAGTTCTTGTTTCTTGTAGAGATCAAGGAAAAATGAATGTCCAAAATGCCAAACAAGAGAGCATCGATTCTATGAAAGTTGAAATTGATAAACAAAGAATTATAGATTCTATGCAGATTGAAATGGTTAAAGTAGAAGATGCCAAAATTGAAACGCAAAAGAAGGTCGTAGTCGTTAATCAACAAACAGCAACAACATCTACCACCACTGCAAAAAAGAAAGGTTGGAGCGGAGCAGCAAAAGGGGCTGTAATTGGAGCGGGTGTTGGTGCCGTAACGGGAGCAATCATTAGTAAGAAAAAGGGAGAAGGAGCAATAATTGGAGGTTTGGCTGGTGCTGGACTCGGAGCCGGAACTGGCGCAATTATTGACGGAAGTAAAAAGGAATAAATTAATATCACATACATCTAAAGTGTTTAAGTTCTATTGGAATTTAAACACTTTTTTTATTTGCTGCAGTTTCCTTTTTTAAACTATGAATCAGTATTCATTTGGCATAATGGATTGCCTGCTTTTATTTTAGAAAAAAGACTTTGTAGGAATCCCTTTTCTGGCATATTGAAAACGGTCTAACAATTTGGGTAAACAATATCCGTCAAGTCCATTTAATGCGACAACATTTCCTCTATCAATTTGCAACCAGCCGTCTTTGTGTTGCAAATCTTCATTAAAGAATAAATCTTCAATAGAGGCAATGATATGAATCGTGTCATTTTCCTTGATATAATATTCATTCACATATTTACAATACAATTGAACAGGACTCCCTTTTACAAAAGGAATAGTGATGCCTTTTTTATATTCTTCCTCCAGATTGGTTTTGTCAAACTCAGAAATACCCATTTCGTAATTTGCTGAGGTATGGTGCGCATCAGCAATTATATTTGCCGTAATGTGATTCACTGTAAAATAGCCTGTTTCTTTAATATTTTTGTAGGTATCGCGGGGAACTGTTGTTGGTCGCATGATAAATCCAATCAATGCAGGGTTGCTTCCTAAGTGGGTTATACTGCTAAAAATCGCCACATTAGACTTATCATCTATCGATTTTGTAGCAAGTAAATTGGCCGATTTATATCCGGTGCAAGAATTGATTAAATTTAACTGCTCTATTTTTTCCATTTGGGAAATAGCGCCTCTTGAAATGTGTTTCATGTTTTTTAATTTGAAACAAAAATACTTTTTGTCTAATCAAAATACAAATATGTTAAACAAAATATTTAATTAGCAGGGAAATTTACATTTGTTACATCCTATTTGAGTTCAGATTCGTTGAAAATAAATACTTTAAAAAGACTTCCAAATCGTATATATTTGTTTAACAATTTATTTGATGATGAAAAAATTAAAAAACATTTTTCTGGTATTACTCTCGTTATTAGCAATTGTAATTATAGGTCTAATTATTTACGGTTTTTATCAAAAACCCAAATACGAAGGCGAAGTAGAATTGAAAAATATCAAGAAGGAAACAATAGTTTATTTTGATGAGTTTGGTGTGCCTCACATTTATGCTGATAATTCAAAGGATGCTATGGAAACTTTGGGTTATATACATGCGCAAGACCGATTGTGGCAAATGGAGTTGATGCGTCGCATAGCACCGGGACGATTATCAGAGGTTTTTGGTTCTGTTGCCTTAAAAAACGACATTTTTTTTGCAGGATTAGGAATAGAAGAAGCCTCGGTTAAAGCAATTGCAGCTTTGGATAAAAAAGATCCAAGTTATCAATTGACTTTGGCTTATCTTGACGGAATAAACCAATATATCGATGAGGGGAAAACGCCCGTTGAGTTTCAGTTAATTGGAGTGAAGAAAGAAAAATTTACATTGAAAGATGTTTATAATATTTTGGGGTATATGTCTTTTAGTTTTGCCATGGCGCAGAAATCAGATCCTTTATTGACAGACATTCGAAATAAATACGGAATGGATTATCTCAAGGATTTTGGCATTGATGGTTCTTTTAATACAACTCGAATTAAAAATGCCAAAGAAAAACCACAGGTATATAGTGCCATCTCAAAATCCATTGCTTCACTTTTAGAACAATCGCCAATTCCACCATTTATAGGAAGTAACAGTTGGGTACTTGCACCCGAAAAAACGAAAAACGGAAAAGTGATTTTTGCCAATGATCCGCATATTGGATTTTCGCAACCAGGAACTTGGTACGAAGCACATTTGGTAACACCGGATTTTGAATTGTACGGCTGTTATTTGGCGGGAACTCCATTTCCTTTATTGGGACATAACAGAGATTATGCGTATGGTTTGACGATGTTCGAAAATGATGATATTGATTTGTATCAGGAGGAAAATGACCCTAGAAATGAAAAAAAATACAAAACACCAACGGGTTTCAGAGACTACGAAATCAGAAAAAAAATTATAAAAGTAAAAGACACTTCGGATGTGATTTTGAATCTAAAAGTGAGCCGACATGGTCCAATTATGAACGATTTGATTGATGGCCTAAATATGAATGAACCGGTGGCTTTATCTTGGATTTATACGCAGCAGCCCATACAGATTTTGGATGCTGTTTATATCCTTTCACATGCAAAAAATAAAGAGCAATTTCATAATGGAGTGGCGCTCATTGCTGCGCCCGGATTGAATGTAATGTATGGCGATGCCAAAGGAAATGTGGCTTGGTGGGCAACGGGAAAATTATACAAACACAATGAAGGAGTGAACACTAACTTTATTTTAAACGGTGCAAGCGGACATGATGATATTAAGGAATATTTGGATTTCTCCAAAAATCCTTCGGCAGAAAATCCAGATTGGAAATATGTGTATTCGGCCAACAATCAGCCGGAACCAATAGCCGGATTTTTATATCCTGGATATTATCTTCCGGAAGACAGAGCCAAAAGAATTACGCATTTATTAGATCCAAAATCCAATTGGGATAAAGAAGCGGTAAGTAAAATGATGTTCGATAATACTTCGCCAGTTGCTCCAGAAGTGGTTCAACAATTAATTTCGAATGTGGATTACAACACTCTTTCTAAGAATGAAAAGCAAGCGATTGCTATTTTGAAAGCTTGGAAAGGCTCTAATAATCTGGAAGATGTTGCGCCAACGATTTACAACAAATGGGTTTATTTGTATTTAAAAAACACTTTCGAAGATGAATTGGGTTCGGCTAATTTTAAGCAGTTTTTAGGCACTCATATTATGAAACAGATAATTGCTAAACAAATGGTAAATAAAAATTCACTTTGGTGGGATAATATAACGACTAAAGAAAAGAAAGAAACTAGAAGTCAGATATTGTCGAAATCTTTCAAAGAATCCATTTTAGCTTTAGATAAACAGTTAGGAAATTCAGTTTCAGGTTGGACTTGGAATAAAGTTCATACCTTAGAACATCAGCATCCTTTGGGGAAAGTGGCCGCTTTGAGGCCTTATTTTAATGTCGGGCCATTTGCTGTTTCGGGATCATCAGAAGTCATTAATAACCTGTTTTTCGATTTTACTGAAGATGGAAATTATGTTGTTAAAGGTGGTCCTTCAACCAGAAGAATTATAGACTTTTCAGATGTTGAAAACAGTTGGGGTATTTTGCCAACAGGACAATCAGGAAACCCACTTAGTTCTCATTATGATGATCAAGCTGAACTTTATAATGCGGGGAAATTCAGAAAGATGAAATTGAATAAAGAAGAAATTATAAAAACATCAACAAAATTGGTTTTTATACCACATAAAAAGTAATTGTTTTTGTCAATCAATAGGGCTCATAATTAGTATTTTCTATGTCCTGTATTAAACGTGATCCAACAAAACCAGCACTCATTATAAAATAGCTATTTTTCTCTATTAACTTTTTCTATAGAAAATGCCGGTCTGCAAACGGCAATATATTCGCAAGGTTCATTAAACGGATTCGAATATTGAACTCTGGTATTTTTTTCGATTTTTATCGATTGCCCAGCCGTAAGAATTATGGTTTCTCCATCAATAATAAATTGCTTTTTGCCAGAAATGATATAAGTATATTCTTCAAATTCAGGTGTCTGAAACGGTTCGCTCCAAAGCGGTGGCGCAATCATGTGGGCAATTGAAATCTCGGGATTATTGGTTGCCGCTAAGCCGTGATGTTCTTCAATAAGTTTTCCGTCTGTAGTTGGGACTGTGAATGGGCTGTATTGGATGAAATATTTTTTCATATTTTATGTTGCTTCGATGTGCGCAAATTTTTTTAAATTACTTGATTTATAGGTTTATTTCTTAAAAATAAAATATACCGACAATACTAAAAATACAAAACCAATCACATGATTCCATTTTAAGGTTTCATTTTTAAAAAACAAGGAAGAAAAAACAACAAAAACAACTAAGGTAGCTACTTCTTGAATGACTTTTAGTTGCATTAACGTGAAAGGACCTCCATTACCTTCATAGCCAATTCTGTTGGCTGGAACCTGAAAACAATATTCAAATAGAGCCAATGCCCAGCTGATTAGGACTACAGTTATTAATCCCGCATTTTCAAACCATTTTAGCTCTTTAAATTTGAGATGTCCGTACCAAGCTAAAGTCATGAAAAGATTCGAAAGAATTAATAAGCCAATAGTGATGTAACTTTTCATGTAATTTTTTAAGCATTAACCATAGGGATGAAATGGTCTTTTTTAACCTATGAGTATGGTGTTCTAAAGAAGTGTTTTTTCTAAATTCAGGTGCAAGGTATTAATTTTTTTCAACATTAAAATTGTTAAATTTGTATTAATAATTTGTTGCTGAATTTTAAAATTTTGAGATTTTTTTAGATATTTAAAGTACTGTATAATATTCGAAATAACAACTGCGTTATATCGTAAATCATTGATTAAATGATGTTGAAAGAGTGTGTTTTATTTGTTTTAAAAAAATATGGACTTCTATCAAAGGTTTAATAATATATAAGGTATAAAATTAATTATAATTAACCCGAAAAAAGTTTTTTTATTTAAACTAAAAAATTAAATTTGTCCCTAAACAAGTTTATTTACAACTAAAAATTTATAAATTATTTAAATCTATTAAAAATTAAAAAAATGGCAAACGTTAAAAATGAAGGTGGTTCAAAAGTAGGAGGAATGATTTCAGGAATCATTATTGTAGCATGTATATTTGTAGGTTACCTTGTTTGGTCTCAATTAATGGGAGCTTCATCTAACTTTGAAGGAGGAGATAGCGAAAAAGGGCATCCATTAAATACTTTAGGGATGGTTTATAAAGGAGGATTTATTGTACCGGTGTTATTAGGGATGTTGTTGATGGTTGTTGTTTTCTCTTTTGAGCGTTTTGCAGTTATTTCAAAAGCAGCAGGAAAAGGAAATTTAGATACATTCATGAAAAATGTACAAGGAAGTGTTAAAGAAGGAAAAATCGAGGATGCAATTGCTACTTGTGACAAACAACAAGGTTCTGTTGCAAATTCAATTAAATCAGCTTTAGTTAAATATCAAGATGTAAAAAAAGAAGGATTCAATAGCGAGGAAGCTGCAGAGACTATTCACAAAGAAATAGAAGAAGCTACTTCACTTGAAATGCCAATGTTAGAAAAAAACATGACAATTATCTCTTCATTGGTTTCTTTAGGAACACTTGGTGGATTATTGGGAACAGTATCTGGGATGATTAAGGCGTTTGGTGCTTTGGCTAGTGCAGGAACTCCGGATCAAGCAGCACTTGCAACAGGTATTTCGGAAGCACTTATCAATACCGCTACAGGTATTTCTACTTCAGTATTAGCAATTATTGCTTACAACTTTTTTACTTCTAAAATTGATGATTTAACGTATTCTATCGACGAGGCAGGTACGACAATTGTAAATACCTACAGACACTTTAGAGGTAGCTTGAAACAATAATAATTTTTGATATACATTATCAAATAATATATAAAAAATAATGGCTAAAATAAAAATGAAAAAAAAGTCAACATCTACCGATATGACGGCAATGTGTGATGTGGCTTTCCTTTTGCTAACCTTCTTTATTTTGACTGCTACAGCCAAAGTGCCTGAAGCTTTGCCAGTTGATACGCCGGCATCGACAGTGCAAACTAAATTGCCAGAAAGTGATCTGGCTACGATAACTATAGGTGGAGGGAAAGTGTTTTTTGATTTGAAAGGACGAGAAGTTCGCAAAAGAACATTGGAGTTGATGGGAGATAAATACAGTGTGAAATTTTCGGATGAAGATAAAGACAAATTTGCCCTAATGGATGGTTTTGGTGTGCCAATACAAAGTCTAAAGCAAATTATAGACATGAAAGCGGCTGATAGAAGCAAAGCCGGACAACCCGGAGTTCCAAAAGATTCACTTGATAATCAATTGAAAGAATGGATTTACTATGCCAGAACTGCCAATATTGAAATCGCCGACAAAGAATTACAAGTTGCAATTAAAGGGGATGCAAAAGAAGAATATCCAGAAATCAAAAAAGTAATGGATATTTTACAAGACCAAAAAATCAATAGCTTTAGTTTAGTTACTGGTTTGAGAGGAAAAGATTTTTAATTAAAAAAGATACACTAAAATGGCTGAATTAAATACTGGCGACGGTGGAGGCGGAAAAGGTGGTAAAGTAAGAAGTAAAAAACAAAACGCAAAAGTAGATTTAACTGCTATGGTGGATTTGGCTTTCTTATTAATCACGTTCTTTATGCTTACCACTACTTTGTCAAAACCTCAATCGATGAGCTTGGCTTTGCCGGATAAAGAGGATGATAAGAAAAAGGAAGCCCCTATAAAAGTTGATGAAAACCGTACAATGACCATTTTATTAGGTGATCATAATAAAATGACTTTCTATATGGGTTTGTTAGCAACTCCAATAGCTGGACCTAAAGCAATTGCTTACGGTAAAGATGGGATTCGTAAAGAATTGATAAAAAGAAAAAAAACAGTTTTGGAATATTCTACAGCTTTAGGTAAGCCCAAAAATGGAATTATTGTGATTATTAAACCAAGTAAGAAATCAAATTACCGAAACTTGGTTGATATACTGGATGAAATGGCAATTGTAGGGGTAGAAACGAATGCAATTGTAAATGAATTTACTCCTGAAGAAGAAAAATTGTTAGAAGGTAATTAAGATTCTTCTTACTTACATTATAACCTAATAATCAAGAAAATGAAATTAGATATATTAAAAGATCAATGGATTGAAATCGTATTTGAAGGACGCAATAAAATTTATGGCGCCTACGAATTAAGAAAATCAAGTTCAAAGACAACCATAAAAGCGCTTATAATAGGATCTGTTCTTTTTGGTTTTGCCATTGCCGCTCCTTTGCTTATCAATATGTTGCCAAAAGCTTCAGATGATACAACCTTAGACACGAAAATTGTCACTGTGAAGTTACCGCCAAAAGAGCAGCCAAAAGAAAATCTTCCACCACCTCCGCCACCGCCTCCAAAAGTTGATCAGGTGAAATTTGTGAAACCTGTGGTAGCTAAAGCAGATGAAGTTACTGAAGAACCGCCAAAAATAGCCGAAATAAAAGACAAAAAAATCGGTGCGGAGACCATTAAAGGAGATCCAGATGCAGAATTAACTGTAGAACCAGTAGGTAATGGTCCTAAAGATGTTGTAGAAGAAGACAATGCAATTTATAACACAGCAGGAATCGAGGTTAAACCAGATTTTCCAGGCGGAATAGAAAAATTTTATAAATTTGTCGCTAAAAATTACCAAACTCCAGAAGAAGAAGGATTGAAAGGTAAGGTTTTTGTTTCTTTTGTTGTTGAAAAAGACGGTTCACTTACTGATATAAAAGTAATCAGAGATATAGGTTACGGCACAGGTAAAGAAGCTATTCGTGTATTAAAATCTTGTCCAAAATGGACTCCCGGAGAACAAAACGGTAAAAAGGTAAGGGTGTTATACTCATTGCCTATCAACATTCAATCTGCTGAGTAATGTTGAATAAAATGACAATTAATTTCAAGAAGAAATCGCTAAAAGAGCGGTTTCTTCTTGTTATAGGAATGTTTTTCTTTTTATTATATTTGGTTTTAGGATTAACTGTAATTTTTTGGAAAGAATTTCCAATTGTCATGCAACCAAGTTATAGAATTGCTTTTGGAATAATTTTAATTGTCTACTCTTTTTTTCGATTTATGCGTTTTATTAATTCTGACAACGACTAGTTATGAAAAAGTTAACCTCCACAGTGACACTATTTGTTTTTCTATCGTTTTTAATTCTATCGTGTAACAATAGTGGGAATTCTAAACCAAAGAGCGAAACCATTCTCGAGGGATCAACTACAATTCTGGTTGATGAGACTTTAAAGCCAATTGTTGAAGATCAAATCCAGGTTTTTGAAAGTTTATATAAAGCCAAAATTAGCATTGATGCAAAATCCGAAGCTGAAGTAATCCAGTCATTGGTAAAAGACAGTTCGCGAATTGCAATCTTACCAAGAAAATTGACTATTGAAGAAATGAAAATTTTTGAAGCTAAAAATATAGTTCCAAAAACAACTCCATTTGCCAAAGATGCCATAGCTTTAATTGCAAATAAAAATAATAATGACACTTTAATTGCGTTAAAAGATATTATTGGTGTTATGCAAGGTAAAGTCCAATCTAATATTAAAGGTTTGGTTTTTGACAATCCAAATTCAAGTACGGCCAGGTATATTAACCTATTGGCTGGAATCAAAAATTTCCCTCAAAAAGGAGTTTTTTCTTTTAAAACAAACAATGAGGTTATCCAATATGTAGCAAAAAATGATGGAATGATAGGTGTGGTTGGAGTGAATTTTCTATCTGAGTCAAGTTTGGAGATGAAACAATACATCAATAAAATAAATGTGTTAGAGGTTAAGAATGACAGTGATATCAATTATTATGCGCCTACACAAAATAATATTGCCGAAGGGAAATATCCTTTGGCACGCGATTTGTATATTATAAATTGTCAGGGTTATTCAGGGTTAGGTATGGGATTTGCCTCATTTCTGGCTGGAGAAATCGGACAAAGGATTGTTCTGAAGTCTGGATTAGTGCCTGTACGAACTCCATCACGAAAAATTCTTATACGAAAAGAAATCAATAATGATAAAAAATAAAATTAATCACGAAACGATGAACAAATTTAAGATTTTCAGTTTTATATTACTTGCTACAGCAACAGTAGGTAAAGCTCAGGATTTAGAGCAAGCAAAAAAAGCTATAGATGCTGAACAATATGAAAAAGCAAAATCAATGTTGAAATCGCTTATTCAAGCAAAACCAGGAAATGGAAAGGCTGCATTTCTATTAGGCAACGTTTATCTTAAACAGGACATTCAAGATTCTGCAAAAATATTTTTTCAAAAAGGGCTAACTGGTACTGATGGTGCAAAGTTGAATTATATAGGTTTAGGTCAAATGGATTTAAATGCGAATAATGCAGTTGCAGCTCAAGCTAACTTTGCTCTTGCAACTAAAGACATCAAGAAAAAAGACATTGAAGAGTATGTGTATATTGCTAAGGCATACATGAATGCGGACAAACCTGATTATAAATCAGCAATAGCCACTTTAAATAAAGCAAAAGCAATCAGTCCATCGGATGCCAATTTACAAATGGCTTTTGGAGATGCGTTTTATGGCGACAAAAATCAAAATGAGTCTTATGCGGCCTATCGAAATGCTTTCAATACGGATAATACTTTGATTAGATCAAAAATGCAATTGGGTGTTTTGTTAAAAGGAGCAAAAGCATATACACTTGCTGTAAAAGCTTATGATGATGTTATTGCTACCGATCCTAATTATGGACCGGTTTATAGAGAATTAGCAGAAACGTATTATTATTGGGGAAATAACGAGCCTAAAAAATATAGTGAATATCTTCAAAAAGCGTTAGGGTATTACGAAAAATACATGAGTTTAACGGATTATTCATTGACATCCCGTATGCGTCATGCTGATTTTTTAATATTGGCTAAAGATTACAAATCATTGGAAGTTGAGGCCAATAAAATGAAGGAATTGGACAACGTTAATCCAAGAATTCTTCGTTATTTGGGATATTCCGCCTATGAAAACGGAAATACGGAACTTGCATTAAAATCATTACAAGATTTTATAGCTAACCCATCAAATAAAGTAATTGCCAGAGATTATATGTATTTGGGTTTAATTAAATTAAAAAAAGCAAACAACTTAGAAACGAAGACTGTTGATCCTGCTACTTTTGAAGCTGGTGTTTCCGATATTAAAAAATCAGTAGAAATGGAAATTTCTATGACTAATGATTTGAGTGAAATTGGAAAAAAATTATACGAACAAAAATTATTCAAAGAAGCAGCTGCCATTTATGAAATTGCCACTACGAATCCAGATTCGAAAAATTTCTTATTAGACAATTTTTATCTTGGTAATTCCATTTATTTTAGCAATACCAAAAAAGACGTCGTAAAAGTTGATCTAGTAGCACTTCAAAAAGCCGATGCCGCTTTTGGAAGAGTAATAGAAGCTTCGCCAACAACTCAAGACGCTTACATTTTTAGAGCAAGAACAAACCGATTGCTAGAGAATGACGAAATGATGACAAAATATTATGAAGAATATTTAAGAGTCGTTACAGAAAAAGGACCAGAAGAAGTTGCGAAAAACAAAGCTAAATTCATTGAATCGTATAATTTAATTGCTGCAAATTATGCAAATTCAGATAAAGCAAAAGCAAAAGAATATTTCAATAAAACCCTAGCACTTGACCCAACAAATCAATACGCATTAGAGTCATTGAAAACACTTAAATAACAAATCATTATTCAATTCAAAACCGATAGTTTTATTAAAAGCTATCGGTTTTTTGTTTTTATTGGAAGCATGAATTTAGAGAATATCAAGTAGTGGTTGTTCCTGCTGTTCGCTACAATCCAAGTGATTGCTTCGTTCCTCACAATCACTTGGGATTTCCACTTTCATCAGGGCTAGTGATTATTTCTGGGCATTCCTAGATTTACTAAATCCCAAACCGCAAATCACAAATCCATTTCCCTATCTTTGCCCTTTATTGATAAAAAATGTTAGCAAAAGAAATACAATTAGCAGTCGAAAAAGGAACCATGCTTCCGCTAATGGAAGAATTTTACACCATTCAAGGAGAAGGTTTTCATACAGGAACAGCCGCCTATTTCATCAGAATTGGTGGTTGTGACGTAGGATGTCATTGGTGTGATGTCAAAGAAAGTTGGAATGCCGCTTTGCATCCGCCAACACGCATTGAACAAATTGTAGCCAACGCTAAAGAACAGGCCGATACAGTTGTCGTAACTGGCGGAGAACCTTTAATGTGGGATATGACCTCACTAACCCAAATTTTAAAAGAAAAAAACCTGAAAGTGCATATAGAAACTTCCGGAGCCTATCCATTGACAGGAAGTTGGGATTGGATTTGTCTTTCACCTAAGAAAAACAAATTGCCCACACAAACCGTTTACGATAATGCCAACGAGCTAAAGGTCATTATTTACAACAAACACGATTTTATATTCGCCGAAGAACAAGCCGAAAAAGTAAACAAAAATGCCATTTTATTTTTACAGCCCGAATGGAGTAAAAAAGAAGAAATGACGCCACTAATAGTCGATTATGTAATGAAAAACCCCAAATGGCGTGTGTCTTTGCAAACACATAAGTATTTGAACATACCATAAACCATGAAATATCTTTTACTTCTATTTTTACTCTTTACATTTTCTGATTCCGGTTATTCTCAAGGAGGTGAATTTGACGATGTCTATGGTTCGGATGTAATAAATCCTAAATTTAATGGAGGGGAATTAGACAAATTTTATGAATACATCAATCAAGAATTTGACTTTTCTAAAGTAACTAAAGCAGGAAAAATGCTTGTATCTATCACTATTGATAAAATAGGAGCTTTGCAAAATATAAGAGTTGTAGAATTTAACGATATTGAGTCGGCTACCGAAATTATTAGAGTTTTAAATAAGGCACCCAATTGGGAATGCGCTAAACGAGGAGGGAAGCCTTTTAGCATTGAAATGAAAATTCCTTTTGAGTTTAATCTTAAGTTTAAGCCAGGAGTTTCAAATACTCAAAATAGTAAGAGTGCTCAATTATCCGAAAAAAACATTTCAAATTCCCAAAAATTTTCAGATTCGGTTCGAGTATCTACAGCAGTTGGAATTAAGAAAGTATCAAATGAAAAACCACCTGAATTTTCATCAGGTCTAACAAAATTCTATCAGTTTATTAATGAAAATTATAGAACACCTTCGGTTGAAGGATTAAAAGGAAAAGTAATTGTTTCTTTTATTGTTGATATCGATGGGAGTCTAACCGATTTTGTAATTGTAAAAGACTTGGGCTATGGAACTGGAAAAGAAGCAATCCGGGTTTTAAAAAAGTGCCCAAAATGGAGTCCAGGGACACAAAACGGAATACCAATTAGATGTGTCTATAGCTTGCCTATCAACATACACGCAACAAGCAATTAATATGAAATCGCAGTTTCTTCTTAATCCTCAAATCACGTTCCTAAATCATGGCTCTTTTGGTGCCTGCCCTAAACCTATTTTTGAGGAATACCAACGTTTTCAATTGGAACTGGAAAATGAACCGGTTCAATTCATTCAGAAAAAATCGACAGTATATTTAAAGGAGGCTAAGGAATTTTTGGCAAAATACATAGGTTGTTCTAGTGATGATTTTTTCTTTACCCCCAATCCAACGGTTGCTGTCAATACGGTTTTACGCAGTTTAGAATTAAAAGAAGGTGATGAAATCCTGACCACAAACCATGAATATGGCGCTATGGACAGAACATGGAATTTTTTTTGCGAAAAATCCGGAGCCAAGTGCGTTCGACAAAACATCTCACTCCCAATAGTTTCTAAGGAACAAATTTTAGAGGAATTTTGGAGCGGTTATACCCAAAAAACAAAAGTGATTTTCATCAGTCAAATATCTAGTGCCACGGCATTGATTTTTCCAGTAAAGGAAATTTGCGACAAGGCACGAGAATTAGGATTAATTACTATAATTGACGGTGCACATGTTCCCGGACACATCGAGTTAAACATTCAAGAACTCAATCCCGATTTTTACACAGGAGCCTTACACAAATGGATGTTAGCTCCAAAAGGTTCTTCCTTTTTATATGTGAAGAAGTTATTCCAAAAAAATATTGATCCCTTAGTTGTAAGTTGGGGTTATGAAAGTGAGACACCAAGTGAAAGCCAATTTTTAGATTACCACGAATATCAGGGGACGCGGGATATTTCCGCCTTTTTATGTACGCCAAAAGTGATAGATTTTCTGGAGAATAATAATTGGAAAGAAAAATCCGCTCAATGCCGAAAATTGATATTGGAGAATTACGAAAAATTTTGTGACCTTTTAAATTCAAAACCCATTTGTCCAATATCTGCTGAGTTCATGGGTCAAATGTGTAGTATTCCTATTCAAACGGATTCCCCTTCGGAACTAAAAGAGCTTTTGTTTTATAAATACAGAATCGAAATTCCCGTATTTAAAACAGACAAAGGTATCTTTTTACGTATTTCTTTAAACGCCTATAATTCTCAAAAAGATTTGGACATTCTCCGTTCGACATTAATTGAGATTAAATTGACCACGGATTTATTGTTGTAATTTACTTTTGAGAGTCTTATGTCGGTCTTGTCGGAAGTGTAAATTAGAGAATAGAAACGTTATAATGGAAACCCAACAAGTTTTTTGTTGATGAAGTATTAAAAAATCTTAAATGTTATTAAGAAATAGGAGGTTATGTATTCAATACCAAATATAAATTATTTCCATTTTTTATTTTTTTTCAATTCCGTAATATGTGCTAAATGGTGGTTTCCATGCCAAGCATATGTGCCTATTATTTCTTTAAGTTTAAATTCAGAATTATGTTCAGGATGTATAAAGGATTTTTCTAAATCTTCTTTAGATAAATTAGCCATCAAATAACTTAAACGGTAATGAATTCCTTCTAAGAATAGTAATGTAGGTGCAATGGGCATGGTTAAATTATCATGTAATTCTGCCCAGCGGTCTTCATGGTAGTATTTAATGATAGGATTGTTTTCAGTCAAAGCCCATTTTATTCTTATAAAGCAATTCATATGGCTATCAGCACAATGATGGATTACTTGTCGAATAGTCCAGCCATTAAGGCGATAAGGAGTGTCAAGTTGTATATCTGTTAAATGAGAAACTACATTTTTTAATTGTCTTGGAAAAGCTGCTATTTCTGCTATTTTAGTATTCAGATATTCATCTGAATAGTCTTTAGGAGCTATAAATTTTCCTATTGGATAACGTAATTTTTCTAGATTTAAATTTTCCATTAATAGTTCTTTTATATTTGTTCAACAGAAAGCCGAGCTAAGTAATCGTAATGTTCCCCTTCTAAAATCAATTCGCATTTCAGACCATTTGCGTAAGCTGCGTTTTGTAAAGTGTTGTAATCAATATACATCCAATCGAATGGTTTTTCTTTTTGGCCTTTATAACCAATATTAAAAATCACTTCGCCATAATAGGCATGTTCTGAAGGAATCCATTTTCCACCATCTTCATCTTCGTCAAACATATAAATGATATCGGAACTGTCAAGTAAAATTTGTCCGTTTTCGTTTAATAACGATTTCAGTTTTAGTAGAAACTTCGGTATATTTTTAAGTTTTCCGCACATTCCTGCACCGTTCATCATGAGCAAAATGGTATCGTACGTTTCATTTTCTAATGTCATCACGTCTTGAACCCTAGTTTTTTTCAACCCGCGAAGTTGGCATGCTTTGATGGCATTTTCAGAAATGTCTATAGCAGACACATCAAAATTCAATTCCTGCTGCAAATACAAACTATGGCTTCCTGCTCCGCAACCTACATCAAGGGTTTTGCCTTTGGCGAGTTGCAAGGCTTTTTGTTCTAGTTGTGGCATTTCTGCAAAAGACCGGAATAAATAGGCAACACTCATTTCGTCTTCTTCAGATATGGAGGTTTCTGTGATTAAATCTTCTGGAGAATTATTTGTTTGGTAATCGAGTATGGCTCTTCCGAAAAGGTCTTTCATAATCATTGAGGGTAAAGAAGCAATCGTTCCTTTAGTTTTTTAGTTATTAATATAGAAGTTGTTTACTTTTGTAGGCTCAACTTTAAACTTTAAACTTGAAACCACCTTTAAACGAAATCGTAAAACTTGCCAAAGATAAGCATATCGAGAACAAAAAGTATTTTGATAAGCTAAAAAACAAACCGCCCAAAAACTTAGATTATGTGATGCAGGATTTGCACGATGCTGAATTCAAAAAAACCGATTGTTTGTCATGTGCCAATTGCTGTAAAACTACGGGGCCTCTTTTTACTTCTGCCGATATTGAACGAATTTCGAAACATTTACGACAAAAGCCGCAACAGTTCATAGCGCAATATTTGCGAATTGATGAGGATAAAGATTATGTGTTGCAAAGTGTCCCTTGTACTTTTCTAGATAATGATAATACTTGTTTTATTTATGATGTTCGTCCCAAAGCGTGTCGGGAATTTCCTCATACTGACCGAAAAAAGTTTCAGCAAATTACAAACTTGACATTACAAAATGTCGCTATTTGTCCCGCTGCATATAATATTGTGGAGGAAATGAAAAAGAGATTGCCATTGTAGTGTTAATTTTAATACATTTACTTGTAAATTAATCTTTATGAAAAAAACAGTTATAATTTTATTTGTTTTATTTTCTCAATTATCCAATGCGGCTTGGTTAACATCTTTCAAAGATGCTCAAAAACTTTCACTAGCTTCAAACAAATTTATGATTGTAGATTTTTGGGCTACTTGGTGCGGACCTTGTAAAAAAATGGAATATGATTCATGGAGTGATAAAAAAGTTAAACTAGTTTTAGAAAATTACATTCAGGTTAAAATAGATATTGATGAAAATAGGGGGTTAGCAAATAAATACGGGATTAATAGCATTCCCAATATGTTTGTTATGGATGGAAACGGTAAAGTTGTTTATACTTTTTCAGGCTATCATGATGCAGAAGAATTAAAAAAAGAATTAGAAAAATTCGAATTATCAATAGAATTTCTATCTGTTGATTTAATAAATTTTTATAATAACAATAATTATAATACTGCTTTAAGAGTTTTTCAAAAATACTTAGATTATTCTTTATTTGTCGATAAAGATGTAAGAAGTAAAATAATTAATATTGGTGGTGACTATTTGTCGGAATCGAAGAAATTATTATCAAAAAAAGCTGAAAATTATGTTGAAATTAAACAAAAAATAGACTTATATAATTATGCTTACGATTATAATTATGTGAAATTAAATGATAAACTTTCAAGTTATAAAGATAATGATATTGTTGAAAATAATTTAAACTCATATTATTTTCTGAAACTTATTGTTGCAAAAGGGTTAAATCTTAGTAGTTTAAAACAGATTGAAGAAAGAGTAATGAAAATTGAAGACTTTGGTTATTTTGAAAAAAAAATAGATTTAATTTTTTCTGAAAAAAGAATTAATTAGTAAATCAAATATTGATTTCTTATTTCTTTAAATTCTTCTAATCCTTTTTGCCAGGTGGCTCTAATTTCAGCTTCTGACATTCCAGCTTCTATTTGCTGTTGTAGTTTTTTGGTACCTGCTAGTTTAGTAAAGAAGGGATTGAAGAATTTAGATTTGTTTTCGGTTTCGTTGTAGGCTTTGATAAGCCATTTCAGCTCCAATTGAGTTACTTTTGGTGTTGTCGACAAATCCTCACCAAAACAATCTCTACCATTATAAAGAGGTTCTTTCGCACCGATATTTGGCATGGGAATAAAACAAAAATCAACGTTGGGAAGATAAGGCGAGCCGTAAATTTGAAACTGTTTGTCCGTTCCGCGCCCTACACTTACATTGGTTCCTTCAAAAAGGCACAGACTCGCATACAAGTTTATGGCTTGGTCGTTGGGTAAATTGGGTGAAGGTTTTACAGGCAAACTGTAGGGCATACTCCGGTGGTAATTTTCACAGGGAACAATTTTTATATGGCATTGAATACTGTCTTTAAGCCATTTCTGTCCATTTATCATCATGGCATATTCGGCAATGGTCATTCCGTGTAAAACAGGAATAGGATGCATTCCTACAAAACTACTATATTCTTTTTCTAATATTGGACCATCCACAATGCCACCATTTGGATTCGGACGATCTAAAATAATCAGTTGAACATTGTTTTCGGCACAAGCTTCCATTATATAGTGAAGCGAGGAAATGTACGTATAGAATCGGGCACCAACATCTTGTAAATCAAAAATCAATACATCAATTCCGGTTAATTGCTCTACAGATGGTTTTTTATTGTTTCCATATAACGACACGATAGGTAGTCCGGTTTTAGTGTCCTTCCCATCAACAATTACCTCACCAGCATCGGCAGTACCTCGAAAACCATGTTCTGGCGCATAAATTTTAACGAGATCAATTTTGGTTTTCTCCTTAATATAATCTACGATATGCAATGTTTTTTTGCTTACAATATCGATATGAGATTCTGAAACGGTATCAAAAACGGTATAAATAGAATCATAGGAAATTAATCCTGTTTGATTGGTTACAATTCCTACTTTTTTGTTTTTTAAAAGGGGAAAATAACTTTTTACGTTATCGGCTCCCGTTAAAAATTTTGTCGATTTGATTCTACTTTTAATAGTTGTTTCGGCTGGGGCGGAATAATTGATGGCTTTGGATGTTTTACAAGAAACCACTATCAGGGTTAAAACCATTAATAGAATTAACTTCGAGCCACTAAATAAATTTCTGAATCTGATATAAATGGTATGAAAAATCATGATATTGATGTACTTTAAATAATTAAATGGTCCAAATCTATTAGAAATACTATCTAAAACTGTATTTTTGACTCGTGTGAATCAAAACCATAATAGATAGCATCCATTGAATTTAGAATATTTTATAGCAAAAAGATTAATTACCGCTAAAAGCCGTAAAAGTAGCATTTCTACTCCTATTATAAAAATAGCAATCTCTGCAATTGCCATCGGAATGATTATGATGATTATTTCGGTGGCCACAGGTATTGGTTTGCAACAAAAAATCCGAGAAAAAGTTGCGGCCTTCAACGGTCATATTATTATTTCAAATTACGACGACAATCAATCACAAGTCAGCATTGTCCCAATAGCTACGAATCAAAGTTTTTATCCCAAGTTTAATTCTGTTGACGGAATTAAACATATTCAAGCCGTGGCAAGTAAAGCGGGTATTATTAGGACATCATCTGCTTTTGAAGGAATAATCTTCAAAGGTGTCGGCAAAGATTATCAATGGAATAACTTAAGCGAATATCTTGTCTCAGGAACAACACCAGATGTATCTCATGATTTAAACGCTCAAGTATTGATTTCTCAATTCCTTGCAGACAGACTGAATCTAAAGGTTGGAGATACATTCAATACTTTTTTCATGAAAGAGGAAAGCAACCAGTTGCCTAATCTGAGAGTTTTTCAAATCACGGGAATTTATAATTCTGGATTTCAAGAATTTGACGCTACCTATATAATAGGAGATATTCGCCACGTGCAGCGCATCAACAAATGGAATCCGGATCAAGTAGGGGCGTTTGAGGTTTTTGTTGACGATTTTAATCGCATCAAGGAGAAAGGGGAACAAGTTTATGCGCAAACCAATTCCACATTAGACACCAAAACCATAGTCGAAAAATACTATTATATTTTTGAATGGCTACAACTATTCGATTTTAATATCATTACCATATTAATAATTATGATCATTGTGGCAACTATAAATATGGTAGTCGCTTTGTTAGTATTAATCCTAGAGCGAACCCAAATGATAGGAATTCTCAAAGCTTTAGGCGCTAACAATTGGACTGTTCGCAAAATATTTCTCTATAATGCGTCCTACTTAATAGTTCGAGGATTGCTATGGGGAAACTTCATTGGCATAGGGCTCATATTAATTCAACAGTATTTCGGAATAATAAAACTGAATCCGGAGAATTATTATGTAAATGTTGCGCCAGTTTATCTCAATTGGTTCTATATTTTATTATTAAACCTAGGGACAGTTGCAATTTGTTTGTTGGTTTTATTAATCCCGTCCTATATAATCACCAAAATTTCCCCGGTAAAAGCCATAAAATTCGAATAACAGTTATAAATTCTCACTTTAGCTTTCATCATCAGGAGCTATTTCCCGCTTTTCGTTACAATCTTTCCCCCACGCTAAAAAGCGATGGGAAAGGATTTCCACTGCAATCGGGGCTATGGCAACCGTATAAAACAAGCACTTTTCTATAAAAACCATAAAAGAGTTTCAATTATCATTTAAGGAATCCCAAAGCTAAGGTATCTGCAAAAAACAGATCGCCAGCGGCTTACGTTCCTTTTAAAAAAAACTTTCAAAAAAAGGGCTAAAAAGATTTGGAAAGCTGAAAATACTAACTACTTTTGCACCCGCATTGAAGCAGACGTTCTACCTTATTTATTGAAAATCGCGAGTTTATTTGGGGGATAAAATTTCCAAAAAAAGTCTTGCCAGAAGAGAAAAAAGGTTTTATCTTTGCCGACCCGTAAGGGGGTCAAGTTCTTAGAGATGATGCATGAGAGTGGAGTCGATAAATTATCGAATCTAAGATGAAAAGAATGGAGAAAATAAATTTTCAAAAAACTTTTCAAAACACTTGCGAGATTAAAAAGAAGTTGTACTTTTGCACCCGCTTCCAGAGACATGTTTATCATGAGAAATGAGGTGAAAAAAAACAAGAAGAACACGTTCCTAGACATATTGAATTGACAGCCGTTTTGGTAGAGACGTTGCATTGCAGCGACTTTAACAAAACAAACAAAAAGAGAGTAAGAGAATCGAGAGATTTGAATAAAGCTAGAATAATTTGTCTATAAAACAAGCTAAAGAG
>NZ_QCZI01000002.1 GCF_003097635.1 Flavobacterium psychrotolerans | reverse complement strand
TCAAGTGGGGTGATTTCCGGAACGCCTACAGTAATTAGTTCGACCGCAACCTATACTGTTACGGCTAACAATTCTGGCGGAAGTGTTTCTTTTGGGGTCGTGATTACCGTGAATGATGTCGCTCCGAATTCTTTGAGTTATAATTCGCCAAATGTGTTCACTAAAAATTCTGTAATATCCAATTTAAATCCGACAGTTTCTGGTGGTGCTGTTATTAGCTATGGCATTGCTCCTAGCTTGCCTTCTGGATTGTCGTTTAATACTTCGACCGGAGTGATTTCCGGTACGCCTACAGTAATTAGTTCAACCGCAACCTATACTGTTACCGCTAACAATTCTGGTGGAAGTGTTTCTTTTGGGGTCGTGATTACCGTGAATGATGTCGCTCCGAATTCTTTGAGTTATAATTCGCCAAATGTGTTCACTAAAAATTCTGTAATATCCAATTTAAATCCGACAGTTTCTGGTGGTGCTGTTATTAGCTATGGCATTGCTCCTAGTCTGCCTTCTGGATTGTCGTTTAATACTTCGACCGGAGTGATTTCTGGAACGCCTACTGTAATTAGTTCGACTGCGACTTATACTGTTACCGCTAACAATTCTGGTGGAAGTGTTTCTTTTGGGGTCGTGATTACCATGAATGATGTTGCGCCAAGTTCTTTGAGCTATCCATCGCCAAACGTGTTCACTAAAAATACAGCTATCACAAGTTTGTTGCCTTCAATCAATGGAACCGTTTCGAATTATGGAATTGCGCCGAGTTTGCCTTCCGGATTGTCATTTAATACTTCAAGTGGGGTGATTTCCGGAACGCCTACAGTAATTAGTTCGACCGCAACCTATACTGTTACGGCTAACAATTCTGGTGGAAGTGTTTCTTTTGGAGTGGTGATTACCGTGAATGATGTCGCTCCGAATTCTTTGAGTTATAATTCACCGAACGTGTTCACTAAAAACACGGCCATTACAAGTTTGTTGCCTTCGATTACTGGAACCGTTTCAAGTTATAGCATTGCTCCCAGTTTGCCTTCCGGATTGTCGTTTAATACTTCGACCGGAGTGATTTCCGGTACGCCTACCGTAATTAGTTCAACCGCAACCTATACTGTTACGGCTAACAATTCTGGCGGAAGTGTTTCTTTTGGAATCATCATTGCCATAGACAATTCTCTAGACATTAATGAAAAAAAACATACGAATCTTAAAGTTTATCCTAATCCGTTTACTGAAATGATAAGTATTTCAGGGGTAAAAAATGGTATTACTTCTTATGAAATTTTTGCTGTTGAAGGTAAATTAATACAAGTAGGGATTATAATCAATTCTATAATCGAATTTCGTAATTTACCTGACGGTTTATATTTGCTGAAATTATTTTCAGACGGCAAGGTAGAAACAAAAAAAATAATTAAACAATAATACACAAATAGTATGAGAAAGGAGGCTGTTTAAATTTTGCCTCCTTTTCGTATTATGTTCTTACCAAAGAATCTTCCCATGTGTCTATAGTAATTTTAAATTCGGTTTTAATTTTTGATTTATTTAGGACGCTATATTTAGGACGTTGGGCTAGAGTTGGAAATTCCGAAGTGAGTATAGGCTTTAAATCAATGTTTACCTGATTTATTTCAAATATTTTCTTCGCAAAATCATACCAACTGGCACTACCTTCATTGCTAAAATGATAAATTCCGTAGTTTTTACTATTGCTGAAAATCACTTTTATAATCACTTCTGCCAAATCAATTGCATTAGTAGGAGTTCCTATTTGGTCATTTACAACGCTTAAAGAATCTCTATCTTGAGCTAATCTAAGCATGGTTTTCATAAAATTATTTCCAAATTGTGAATAGAGCCAAGACGTTCTTATAATAAAATGTTCTATTAAATTTTCTGCTATCTTTTGTTCTCCTTCTCTTTTTGTTTTACCGTATATTCCTCGAGGATTTGTATGATCTATTTCGGTATAAGGCAAATTTTTATAACCATCGAAAACAAAATCAGTAGAAACATGAATTAGGGTTGTATTAAAAAATTTGCATGTTTCGGCTAAATTTTTGGCACCATCTACATTAATTAAATGTGCTTTTTCAGGTTCGCTTTCCGCTTTATCCACTGCAGTATATGCCGCTGCATTGACACAAAAATTAGGGTTTGTGGCTTTGAAAACATCCTCTATGGCTTGTTTTTTTGTAATGTCTAAATCTGATGAAGAACAAAAATGGAATTGAATTCCAGAATATTTACCCGCAATAAATTGCAAAGCTTGCCCTAATTGGCCACTTGCACCTGTTACTAAAATTACCATACTTTTCTGGCTTTTTCTAAAATAGGCTGCTTTTTGTCTTTTTCTGAAATAATAAGTTCATTTTCCGAAAAATTCCAATCTATATTTAGTGTTTTATCATTGTACAAAACACCTCCTTCAGATTCTTTATTATAGTAATTATCGCACTTGTAAAAAAAAGTAGCAGTATCGCTTAACACTAAAAAGCCATGAGCAAATCCTCTTGGTATAAAAAATTGGTTTTGATTTTCGGCAGAAAGAAAAACGGAGACATATTTTCCGAAAGTTTTTGAGTCAGGTCTAATATCAACAGCTATATCTAAAACTTTACCCGATAAAACCCGAACCAATTTGGCTTGGCTGTGTTCTCCAACCTGATAATGTAACCCTCTCAAGACTCCCTTTGTAGAAAAGGATTGATTGTCTTGAACAAAATGAACCCCTTGTCCAGTCGCTTTTTGAAAAGTGTTTTCGTTGAAACTTTCCATAAAATACCCCCTATCATCTTTGATGATGTTCGGTTCAATGATATAACAACCTTCTATCTTTGTAGAAATAAAATTCATGAAATTAAATTATACTTAACAAATGAGTTCCATAACCACTTTTTAACAAGGGTTGTGCTAAAATCTTTAATTGTTCAGCATCAATAAAACCCATTCTAAAGGCCGCTTCTTCAATAGAACCAATCTTTAATCCTTGTCGTTCTTCTATAACTTGAACAAATTGTCCCGCTTGCATTAGGGAATTGAATGTTCCCGTGTCTAGCCAAGCAGTCCCTCTGTCAAGAATACTCACCTTAAGTTTTCCTCTTTGGAGATATTCTTTATTAATATCTGTAATTTCGAGTTCTCCTCTAGGACTTGGTTTAATGTTGGCTGCAATTTCTACCACATCATTATCATAAAAATAGAGACCGGGGATTGCATAATTGGATTTTGGTTTTTCTGGTTTTTCTTCAATTGAGAGTGCTTTACCATTGGCATCAAAATCAACTACTCCATAACGCTCAGGATCATTGACATGATAGGCATAAATAATTCCTCCATCAGGATTGTTATTATTCTGGAGTACTCTTCCCAATCCAGATCCATAAAAAATATTATCCCCAAGCACTAAAGCTACTTTATCCTTTCCAATAAACTCTTTACCAATGATGAAAGCCTCTGCCAAACCGTTTGGATTTTCCTGGATAGCGTATTCAAAACGACATCCTAATTTTTTTCCATCACCCAATAATTGTTTAAATAGCGGCAAATCATGGGGAGTAGATATAATTAATATTTCTCTGATTCCGGACCACATCAATGTAGATAAAGGATAATAAATCATTGGTTTATCATAAATTGGCATTAACTGTTTGCTAACTGCCAATGTCAATGGATGCAATCGTGTGCCCGAACCACCTGCTAATATTATTCCTTTCATTTTTTAAATTGATTACAGCTTGTTTTTTACAGCTTGTTTTCTATAAAACCCAATGAAAAAACGAATGAATATATAAACAAAAATAAATAATAAAGGTAAAATTAATTTCAGCTTTCCATTTACGGATTTATCATTTTCTATATTAGTTGTACTACTGTTCTCTTTGATGATTTTGTCTAAACTAACCATATCTAATCTAAGAGACCCTTGTTCTGAAATTAATTTATTTTTTGTGTTAATCACATCATTTAATTGTGTGTTTTCATTATAATATACTAATTTATCACTTTTAGTACTTCCATTAATAGTATTTGAAAAACTGTTCAAAAAACCATCTATTTGAGCTATAATACTATCATTTTCTGCCATTTTAGTTTTGATATTATTAACCTGCTCTTTTTGGAATTTTGTATAGAAATCATTAGTATTAAGAAAATCCATTATAGGCTGAATTGTTTTTTTGTCAGTTGTTAATTTTTTTGTAACAAAAGAAATGGTGTGAAAAGTATAATTTTTACTAGTCGTTTTTTCTTCCACTATTTTCTTGATATCACCATCCTCAGCCATCAATTTTAACAGTTCAAAATTTTGCTCGCTATTCGTATTAATAAACCTATAAATATCAATAATGGGTTTTATTTCAATTTTGGAAAGCTTACTTGGTTCTTGAACCCCAATAGTTTTTAAAAAAGCCGTATCTCTTTCTTTAATTCTAGATTCGATTAAATCAATCTTGGAATACAAATAATCTGTACTCCCAAAATTTGGCGTTACTATAATTTGGTTATCATAATTTTTATAAGTTTTATCTAAAAATAATCCCAAACCTACTCCAATTACAATTAGTATTCCTAAGATTACGAAATGCTTTATAACAAATTGAATAGATCTAAATAATGAATTACTTAATTTTTGGAAAAAACTACCAATTCCTTTTGAAATTATTGACAAATCAATTTCCTGATCCTCTATGTTTTTTTGAGAGTCTATACTCATTTTAATAATTTATTTTATGTTAAAAATTTGTTCCAATATTTTTATTGTAATTAAGTAAGTAGGCTTAACCCCCGTAGTTCCGAGTCCGCCAGAAGCCAGTGTACTACCTGTTTCTAAAGGATTGTCTGATGCATAATAGGCATATCTAACTTTAACATCGGGATTGATGCTTTTTCTAATTTTTGATGCAGATTGGATTGCTTTTTGATAATAAGCCCCTTCCATTTCCAGACCTATGACTCCCCAAGTTGATTCATGGAAAAACTTTAATAAATCTTTATTTTGCAATGAGGTTCCTAATACCGTAACCATTGGCCCTTCAAATACGGCAATGTCATTCCCTTCTAACATTTCTTTGGTCAACTCATTTTCAAAAGTATAATTGTCACCGGTTCCTTCATTAATATGGGCAGAAGGAATCATGATGTCTCCTTTTCCTCCTTGAAGAATTCCCGCTTTCCCCATTATAGAAACCGATACCACATTTAATAATATTTTATTATCTTTTGTTTCTTGAAATGGTTTTAACAATTCATCTATAGTTTCATAGGCCTGCTCACCAAATGCATAATCCATGACGATAATTACCGGTTTTGTTTCGTCTAATTTCGCCTTAGGAAAAGCCGATTTTTTGAAATCAATTTTTGCCGTATCAAATATTTGAACATCAATATTAGTCCCAGAAGAATCCGGTAACGAAATCATTCCGTATTGTTTAGCAAAATCTTCAACCTTATTTCTTAAATCATGAGCGCCAGACTTGCTTAATTCTTCATAAATAAAGAAATCCGATTGATCTTTAAATTTGGTTTTTAATACATGGGTCGCAAAAACAGAATTCATCACACTATGCATGTTAGCACTGATAACATGAATTGGTCGTCCTAAAAGTTGGTTTTCTTTTAATACCTCTTTAATATTGGTAGCCCATATTTCTCCATGAATATGATGCCCCAAACGTTCTCTTAATATAGGACTAAAGGTAATGATACGCTTGCTATTGTCTATAAGTTCTTGCAAGGCTAAATTTCCTAGCCAATAAATAACATGAAGGAATCGATCCGGTTTATCTGCAGTTCCAAAAGCATCATAAATATCTAACACTTCGGCAAAAGTTCGTCCAAGAATATTTGCTGTATGAGAAATTGTTTTTTCTTTTTCAACTAAAGTGAGCTTCTTGTTTTGTAAAACAGCTTGTTCCAGTTTTTGCCAATCGCGCGTTACTTCTCCGCTTTCATCAATTAAAATACGGTCTTTTATTTTATGCGATTCAATGAAAATAAAAGTCAAATGCGTCAAAATATCATAAATATCTGATCGGCCACGAGTGATTTCAATATTCATTTGCTCATCATCAATTCGATAACAATTTCTTCTTCTTTTGGGAGGAACAATTGCTTTAAAATGCGATTTTGAATATCCTTCATCTGAAGTTAGGTTGATAAAACGGCATTCTTCAATCCCAATAGGAAGTCTTTCTATAACATAGAGAAGTCCGCTCAATTCTACTTTTTCCTCTGCAATAGTACCATATATTTCTGGTCTTAACGACAACAATGCCTCTCTTAATGTTTCACCCGAAACCCCCATTGGTTTATAGAATCCTCTGTTAAACAAATGACGCATTGTAATGTACAATTTTTCAACAGCGCTAGATGATTCTTGCGCTCTTGATCTTACTATGTTTTTAATCTCTTTCATTAATTTTATAATTTATAACCTGCAAATGTACGTTTTTTATTCTTAGTTTGTAAGAATCAAATTTATTGCTGGTTCATATATCATTATTTTATCTGAGGAATCTGTATCTTTTTGCTTATTTTGTCTGTTCCATTTTCCTCCTGAATAAGTAAATAAATAATTCCTTTCTACAAAATTGTATAATATAAAAGGACAATACTTCTTCTGTAATTGTGTTGTATTTGTATATACGTCTTTAATGGTCTTTTCTATTTTGTTGCTTTCTATCATTAATTTTTCAAATCCAACAAAAATACCTTCTTGAGGCATTCTCAAATTAAATTTTGTTACATTAAATGCTGTTTTATTTATTCCTTTATTGACAGAAACGATGAAATCTTTTTCTAAAAGTTCTTTACCGGGAAAACCAATAGAATCAACACTATAAAAATGAATTTTAACAGTAGCATTGTCAATTCTGCAATCAGTATAAATGGTAACTTTTTTTATAAATTTAGTTTTTTTGTAAGCTGGAAAATAAGGGAAAAATTTAGTTTCAATTCTTGGTCCATTATCAAATGCTTCTAAAATTTCATTTTTGGTTTTTCCTATTTCTATTTCCTTAGTCTCTTTCCTTTTTAAAATAACAATCTCTTCTAATTGATAAGCCGTTTGTTTTAAATTAACTTCAAAAGCATCTGAAACTCTAATCTTTTTCTTTTCATATCCTAAAGCAGAAAAAATTAAAGTTTTACTTTTTTCAGCAGTATTTACAGTAACCAATCCATTTTCTTCAGACGTCGTTCCATTGTTTTCATTCTCAACCCAAATGCTTACATATGGAATTGGTTTTCCTGTGATACTGTCTTTTACAACTCCTTTTATTTGAGCTGAGATAGATAAGGATATTAAAAAAAATAGCGCCAAAAATCTTTTCCCTTTCATCTTTTCCTACTCCTTAATTAATAAATCGATAATACTCCTGTCATTGCTTAATCTTGGGATTTTATTTTGTCCGCCTAATTTTCCTATGGATTTCATGTAGTCCTGAAAACCGTTTTTAGACACTTTTGTGATTACCAATCTTCGCAGTACTTTCCCGACAATCAAATCGTCATAATACACATTTTGTTTTCTCATGGCAGAATTGATCGCCTCTTCAAAAGCTGTTAAATCTTCCGGTTCGTTTTCAAATTCTATAAACCATTCGTGATAAGGCAAACCGATTTGTGGTGTGATTTGTGGTGCAACCGTAAACTCATTAATCCGAACTGAAGTTCCTATTATTGCTTCTTGCAAAGCACATTCCACTTCTTTGCCTATTACATGTTCGCCAAAAGCCGAAATGTAATGCTTGATTCTTCCCGATACAATAACTCTATAAGGTTTTGTGGAAGTGAACTGAACGGTATCGCCAATATTGTAGCCCCAAAGTCCAGCATTTGTAGAAATAATCAACACATAATTGACTCCAATTTCTACTTCGCCAATCGTATATCTACGGGGATTTTCTGTAGAAAATGCGTCTGATTTTATAAATTCGTAGAAAATTCCGGCGTTCAAAAGTAACAACATGCCTTTTTCTTTTTGGGAATCCTGATACGCAAAAAACCCTTCCGATGCCGGAAACAGTTCAATGGAATCTACTTTTCTTCCGATTAGATTCTCAAATTTGGCGCGATAGGGTTCATAATTCACGCCACCATAAATGAACAAATTAAAGTTTTTGAAGATTTCTCCAATGGGCTTCCCTCCTTTTTCATGCAACTTCTCAAAATACATTTGCACCCAGGACGGAATTCCAGAAATCACCGTCATGTTCTCGTTTAAAGTTTCTTCAACAATTGCATTCACTTTAGTTTCCCAATCTTCAATGCAATTCGTTTCCCATGAAGGCATACGGTTTTTTTGTAAATATTTCGGAACAAAATGCGCTACAATTCCGGATAATCGGCCAAAATTTATTCCATATTTTTCTTCTAAAATTGGGCTCCCTTGAAGGAAAATCATTTTCCCGTCAACAAAATCAGCTTTTCCTGTCTCGTGAATATAATGTAAAATGGCATTTCGTGCCGCTTCAATATGAAAAGGCATCGATTCCTTGGTGAGCGGAATATATTTTGCGCCCGAAGTAGTTCCCGAAGTTTTGGCAAAATACAACGGTTTTCCTCTCCATAAGACATTGGCTTCGCCCTTAACCACTCGATCCACATACGGTTTCAACCCCTCATAATCCCGAACGGGAACGACTTTTACAAAATCTTCAACTGTTTTTATGGATTTGAAATTATGGTCAATCCCAAACTGGGTGTTTGTTGCTTGACGAATCAAATCCAGAAACACTTTTTGTTGTGTTACCACAGGATTTTTGGCCCAATTTTGAGTTTTATTGTAAATTATTTTCGCAAAAATTTTTGCCGCAATTGTTTTTAATGACATATCTAATTATTCAAATTCTATGAATTGCGTCGGATCAATTGGGTAGCCGTCTTTCCAAAGCTCAAAATGCAAATGTATTCCAGTAGATTCTTGTCCTGTAGAACCGGCCAAGGCAATTACCTCACCTGTTTTTACCACATCTCCCTGATACTTTGTTAGAGAAGCCACATCTTTATAAACGGAAATAAATCCGTTATTATGTCTCAAAATTAATACGTTCCCCGTTGAAGGTGTCCAATCGGAAAAAATAATTGTCCCATTTAGAATAGCTTTTATTGGTGTGTCTTTGGCCAAAGCAACATCTACTGCAAAATGTTTATTTTTTAAACTAAATTTTGCAGTAATATCCCCTTTTACTGGTGCAAAAAGTACGATGCTTACTTTTGATTGCGCTTTCTCAAATAAATTGTACTTATCTTCTTGACTAACTTGTTCCCGCAGTTTCAAATCTGCTTCTGAAGGCTGTAAATCTTCCTCCTTTAAAACTTCTACTTTTGACGCTAAAATTGAATCTTTATTAAGCTTAGCATAATCCAAATCACCCGTTAAAACTCTTTTTATCGAAGTAATATAGGCCTCATTTTTCTTTAAGGCAAAAGCCAATGAATCTGATTTTAAAGCCAATTCTGTAGCATCTTTCTTCAATTTATTGGAAGCATAGCCTGGAATAAATTCTCGTAATGGAGTAAAGGCAATGATATAAGTCGTAACCGTGATGATCAAAATTGCCCCAACGGTTGCAACAACAAAAACATTCATTAAAGTCAACTTTAAAGAAAAAATTTCCTCAAATGTCTCTTCGTTCAAAATCACCAAACGGTTTTTTGTAAAAAGTTTCTTCTTTAATAATTTTCTTTTGAGCCGTTTTTCGGACATGTTTTTGATTTGTTCTACAAATATATAAATTTATGGCAGTTTTATGAATGATATGTTTTTTTGTTATTATCTTTGCATTATTATTTTTAAATACTAGAATTATGATCTCATTAGTAATATTTCTTGGAGAATTTGGCCCTACTGAAATTATTTTGGTTTTGGCAGTTATATTGTTGTTTTTTGGCGGCAAAAAAATTCCAGAACTTATGAAGGGTTTAGGTAACGGCGTTAAAGAGTTTAAAAATGCTTCTAAAGGTGATCAGCCATCTGACAAAACAGAAGAAAACGTTTAAAATCAAGATAACAATCATATTAATTTTATAAAAATGGCAGCATTAACAATATTTTTAGGAGCACCTTTAAGTCCTGGTCATATTATTATAGTTTTAGCAATTATTCTGCTGCTTTTTGGCGGTAAAAAAATTCCAGAATTAATGAAAGGTCTTGGAAGCGGTGTTAAAGAATTTAAAAACGCCTCTAAAGACGATCAACCAGCGGATAAAAAAGACGAAACTAAAGAGTAAGTTTTTTCAAAATCAAAAAAGTCGCAATTTTCAATAATTAAATTGAAAATTGTGACTTTTTTTTTACACTATCATTGACAATTGAATCCTTTGTCGTTCTTCATCCACTTCGGTAACTTTTACCTGAACGTGTTGGTGTAATTTCACGACTTCATTCACATCGCTAACAAAACCCGCTTTGAGTTGCGAGATATGAACCAAACCACTTTCTTTCACTCCAATATCTACAAAACATCCAAAATTGGTGATGTTATTAACAATTCCAGGCAAAATCATTCCCGATTTCACGTCTTTTATCGTTTTTACATTAGGATCAAATTCAAAAACTTTAGCCGATTTTCTAGGGTCAAGTCCTGGTTTTTCGAGTTCTTTAATAATGTCTTTCAAGCCTAATAATCCAATTTCTGAAGTAACGTAATTTTCGGGTTTTATTAAGGCCGTTTTTGCCGAATTAGCAATCAAATCATTTACCGAAATTTTCAAATCTTTAGCCATTTTCTCCACTATTCCATACGCTTCAGGATGTACCGCCGAATTGTCTAGGGGATTTTTTGCATTGGAAATCCGTATAAAAGCCACCCCTTGTTGATAGGCTTTTTCACCCAATCTCGGCACTTTTTTGAGTTGTTTCCGGTCTTCAAAAGGACCATTTTCAGAGCGATATTGCACAATGTTTTCGGCCAGCTTCTCTCCTATTCCGCTCACATAACTCAACAAATGTTTACTCGCCGTGTTAATATTTACACCAACCGAATTCACGCAACGAATCACGGTATTATCTAATTCCTCTTTCAATTTATTTTGATCCACGTCATGTTGGTACTGCCCCACTCCTATTGCTTTCGGATCAATTTTCACCAATTCGGCCAATGGATCAGAAAGTCGTCTTCCGATTGAAACAGAACCGCGAACCGTAACATCGTAATTCGGAAATTCCTCTCTCGCAATTTTAGACGCAGAATAAACGGACGCTCCAGCTTCTGAAACGATAAAAACTTGAACAGGTTTATCAAAAGCGATTTTTTTAATGAAAAATTCGGTTTCGCGTGAAGCGGTTCCGTTTCCTATAGAAATGGCGTCGATTTTATAGGAATTGACCATCGAACGGATTTTTTTCATCGCCATAACGTCTTCTTTTTGGGGAGCATGTGGATAAATCGTTTCGTTGTACAATAAATCACCTTTTTCGTCCAAACAAACGATTTTACAGCCACTGCGGAATCCCGGATCGATGGCTAAAATTCGTTTTTCTCCCAAGGGTGGAGCCAACAACAATTGACCTAAATTGTTGGCAAAAACCTGAATGGAATTCGCATCAGCTTTTGCTTTTGCTTCTTGCAAAGCTTCATTCGAAATCGCAGGATTAAGTAACCTTTTATAGCTGTCTTCAATCGCTAGTTGCAGATGTGGCGTAGTGTCATTTTTCTTTTTTATAATTAATTCATCAATAATTTCGATGGCCTCTTCGGTCTCAACTTCGATTTTCATTTTTACGAAACCTTCATTTTCGGCACGGAGCATGGCCAATAATCGATGTGATGGTGCTTTGGTTAAAGTCTCGGACCAATCAAAATATTGGTCAAATTTTTGGGATTTATCATCGTCTTTTTTGGTTTTCACCACCTTTGTGGTTATGGTGGCTTTGCGCTGAAAAAGTCTTCGCAATTGTTTTCGAACATAAATGTTTTCGTTAATCCATTCGGCTATTATGTCTCGTGCACCTTGCAAGGCTTCGTCTTCATTTTTCACTTTTTCATTCAAGAATTTGGAAGAAATAAAATCGACATCTTCATTATTCTGAGCCATGATGATTTTTGACAGTGGTTCCAATCCGTTTTCACGAGCTACATCGGCACGGGTTTTTTTCTTCTTTTTGAAGGGCAAATAGAAATCTTCCAGTTCCTGTAAATCGAAACTTCCTTGAATTTTTTCGTTCAATTCCTGTGAAAGTGCCTTTTGTTCTTCAATAGATTTTAGAATGGCTTCCTTACGTTTTACGATAACTTCGTAGTCCTTTTGCAGTTTGGCGATTTGTTCGATTTGAACTTCGTCAAGATTACCGGTTTTGTCTTTTCGATAACGGGAAATAAACGGAATCGTGCAATCTTCTTCTAAAAGTTTTACGGTGTTTTGAATATTTATCGCTGCGGTAGCAATAAATTTTGAGATGAATTGTATGTTGGTCATTTTAAATATTTTGAAATCTAAAAATGTTGAAAAACGTTAATTCAGTCAGTACGTTGACTGAATTTACACTAATTTAGTCAACGATGTTAATCTTGGACGATAAAATCTTTAGCGCAGTTTTTATCAAATTCAGGTTGAATGGTGCAATGATTGATTTGAAATTCGTGATGCAAAACTTCTTCAATTTCATCAACTAAAAGATTAAATTGGGCAATTGAAATATTTTCTTTACAATCTAAATGGGCTTCAAAATGGAGTTCGTGTTCGTTTAAATGCCATAAGTGAATGTGATGCAACAAATGGGTTCCGGTAACTTTATGAATCGCATGTACTATTTCAGTAATATCTAAATTTTCAGGAGTGAAGAGCATTAATATTTTTGTGGTCGATTTTAAAATTCCAAAACCCATAATAATAAGATAAATAGCGATGGCAAAAGTAATCACGCTGTCTACCCAAAACCATTGCAAATATTTCATTAAAATTCCACCTAATAAAACCGCTACCGAAGCCATCATATCTGTAAAAAGATGCAAATAGGCCGATTTCATATTCAAATTATGATCGGCATCTTTTTTAAGCAAAAGTGCAGAAAACCCATTAAAGGCAATTCCTAAAACAGACAACCAAATTACCAATTCCGAACTAATTTCTACTGGATTTTCAAATCGAATTATGGCTTCGTATATTAAAAAAAGAGCCACAAAAATTAATGTCGCCGAATTGATAAAAGCGGCGATAATTTCAGCACGTTTGTAACCAAAAGTCCTAATTTCATTGGCTTTTTGCTTAGAAAGTCGATGCGCAAACAGGCTCAGAACCAAAGAAATTACATCGCTAAAATTGTGCAAAGCATCTGAAAGTAGGGACAGACTTCCAGAAATAAATCCGCCAACAATTTGGGCAATCGTAATTCCAATATTCAAAAAAATAGAAACCGAAAGGTTTTTATCGTTTACTTCATGATGGTGATGATAACTGTGGTCGTGTGCCATTTTATTGGCATGCAATTTTGTTCACCCTATTTTGGTGTCTTCCTCCTTCAAAATCGGTATTCAAAAAAGTTTCTACCATTTCTACCGCTTGGGGTATTGAAGTAAAACGCGCCGGAATGCTTATTATATTGGCATTATTGTGTTGACGGGCCAAAGCAGCAATTTCTTTTGTCCAACACAAAGCCGCTCGCACTTTTGGGTGTTTATTTGCTGACATGGCAATTCCATTTCCGCTTCCGCAGATTACAATTCCAAAATCCGCTTTACCTTCAGAAACATCAATAGCAACAGCATGCCCAAAATCAGGATAATCTACACTATCAAAAGTGTCGGCACCGTAATTTGTCACATCATGTCCTTTTGCTTTAAGCATGTTTACAATAGCAATTTTATAATCTGGACCAGCGTGGTCGTTTCCTATGGATATTTTCATTTTGGAGGTTTTAGTTTGTAATTCGCAAATTTACCAAAACAAATCTGTTTTTATGATTCCTTAATTTGTTTATTTGCTTTTCTCCAGACAAAAAAGGAAAACCTTTAGTTTAGCACATTACATTCTAATAGGATTAAAAAAGTTTTAATTTATTCTTTATATAAAATTAAAACACTGTAAATCAATGTTTTAATTTTAAAATATACTTTAAATTTTTACATTGTTAATAGAATAAACCAATTACCTGATAATCAGTTAACCTTAAATTAACATGAAATGTTTATAACTTTAGATATAATTTTAGAACTAATTCTTGTTTGTAATAGATAAAATTGTAATCCAAAACCGAGATGAAAGAACCTAATTTAGTTTCATTAATTTTTATAAAAGTTATGCGTTGTAAAAGAGTGTTTATTAACAAAAAGCACGTTTAATACTTATTTACAAAACCAATCTATTTCTAACTATTAACAGTTGTTAATCGTTTTTTAAAATAAGCTTAAAATGAATAGTTTAAATAGAAATACCTATGTTAATAAATCGTTATAAAATGGTAGAACTCAAAAACCATCATTATTAAAATAAAGTTATTGTAACTATTAACACACTATAATAACCATCAAAAATTAATTTAAATTTAAAATTTCTTTTTGTTGTATTTAATATATGTTAACAACTTTATCATTTTAAAAATTATTCAAATTAGAACATTGTTTTAATTCTACTAAAGGTATTGAAAAAAAGCAACAAAGAAATATATAATTTCATTTTAAAAAAGAATATTGAATGCTTTCCAAACCTTCACTTATACTCTTTGGATAAAGATACAAAAGTTATATTTTTAATAATTATGAAAATTGAAATCTAAAATCTAAAATCTTATTCGTAATTTTCAACTTTTAATAATTAAACCAAGTTATTTTAATCAAAAAAATACGGTGTTTAATATCTCCCAATACAAAAATAAGAACGATACTTAGCAATAAAACATGGATAAGAAACCAAGAAAGTTTGGAAAGGCAGTTAAAACATTCTCTGAAAAGATTTTAAAAATTTTATCACAAAATGCCAATAAATCATTCAATTACAAACAAATAGCAGCTGTATTAGAACTAGACGATACTAAAAGCAGAAACGAAATCATTAAGGATTTAAAAATATTGGCTGCCCAAAAAGTCATTATTGAATCCGAACCAGGAAAATATTTAGTGAAAGCGGTAAGTCAAGATTATTATGAAGGCACTATTGACATGACCAGCCGAAGAACAGCTTATTTTGTTTGTCCAGAATTAGAGGAAGATGTTTTTATTCCTACCAATAACCTCAATCATGCGTTAGATAAAGATACTGTAAAAGTTTATGTTTATAACCGACGCAAGGGTAGAAAACCGGAAGGTGAAGTTATAGAAATTGTAGAAAGAAAGAAAACGGAGTTCGTGGGCGTTATTGATATTCAGAAGAATTTCGCTTTTGTATCTACTGCTAATCCAAAAATGTACACCGATATTTTCATTCCAAAAGATAAAATTGGTGAAGCTCAGCAAGGGGATGTTGTAATTGCAAAAATTGAAGATTGGCCTAAGAATGCCGATAGTCCATTTGGTTCTATCATCAAAGTTTTAGGAAAACAAGGCGAACACGATACCGAAATTCATGCCATTTTAGCTGAATATGGGCTGCCTTATGATTTTCCGGTTGAAGTAGAAGTGTATGCCCAAAAAATTGATACGACCATTCACGAAAGTGAAATTGCAAATCGTCGTGATATGCGAGATACGTTAACTTTTACAATAGATCCAAAAGATGCTAAAGATTTTGATGATGCCCTTTCTTTTAAAAAATTAGAGAATGGAAATTATGAAATTGGCGTTCATATTGCCGACGTTTCCTACTATTTACAGGAAGGAACCATCCTGGACGAGGAAGCCTATAAACGAGCAACTTCTGTTTATTTGGTAGATAGAGTCGTACCAATGCTTCCGGAAGTATTGTCTAATTTTGCCTGTTCGTTAAGACCGCATGAAGAAAAGTACACGTTTTCTGCAGTGTTTGAAATCAATGAAAAAGCGCAACTAATCAACCAATGGTTCGGAAGAACAGTGATTTATTCCAATCAGCGTTTTTCTTATGAAGAAGCGCAATACATCATAGAAACCAAGGATAATACCATTCCGGAAGATATTTCTATAGTTGGAAAATCTTATGAAGTTTCAGATGAAATTGTTGCCGCCACATTAAAAATGGATGAACTGGCTAAAATACTTCGACGACATAGAATGAATGATGGCGCCATATCTTTTGATAAAGTGGAAGTTAAATTTAATTTGAATGAAAAAGGGGAACCAGAAGGTGTTTATTTTAAAATATCCAAAGATGCCAATCATTTAATTGAGGAATTTATGCTTTTAGCCAATAAAAAGGTGGCAGAATACATAGGGAAACAGAAGAAAACCTTTGTTTATAGGATACATGATGAACCTAATGAAGATAAATTATTCAGTCTTCAAACAGTAATTTCTAAGTTTGGGTACAGCATTAATTTGAAATCAAAAGGTGAAATTTCTAAATCCTTAAACACTTTATTACAAGATGTCGTTGGTAAAAAAGAGCAAAATTTAATTGATACTTTAACGATTCGAACCATGAGTAAAGCCAAATATTCTACAGATAATATTGGTCATTACGGATTGGCATTCGATTATTATTCCCATTTTACTTCTCCTATTCGTCGCTATCCTGATGTAATGACACACCGTTTATTGCAGCATTATATTGACGGAGGAAAATCAGTCGATGCTAATTTGTATGAAGAAAAATGCGTTCATTCCTCAACAATGGAAGGTTTAGCCACCAATGCCGAGCGGGACAGCGTAAAATACATGCAAATAAAATTCATGCAAGATCATAAAGACCAAGAGTTTTTAGGAGTTATTTCTGGCGTGACCGAATGGGGAATCTATGTGGAAATTATAGAAAACAAATGCGAAGGAATGTGCAGAATTCGAGAAATAAAAGACGATTATTACACATTTGATGACAAACAATATGCACTTGTAGGTGAAGTTTCTAAAAAAGTATTACAATTAGGAGACGAAGTTTACGTTAAAGTTAAAAATGCCGATTTAGTCAAGAAACAATTGGATTTTAATTTTATCAGAAAAAACGAATAAATATCACCTTTATGAAAAAGTTATTTCTTAGTTTATTTTTTATCAGTTCAATAGCTTTTGCTCAAGTAGAAAAAGATTTAGGAGATTTCAATAAAGTAACTTCTTTTGATCAAATAGATGTTTCGTTAATTCCTTCCGATGAAAATAAAATTATTTTAGATGGAGAAGGGGCAGATCTAGTAGAATTAGTCAATAAAAATGGAGAATTAAAAATCAGAATGCCTTTAACTAAATTGCTAAAAGGAGATGCCATTTCTGCCACAGTATATTACAAGGATATAGATGCGGTAGAAGCCAATGAAGGTTCTAGAATTTACAGTGAAGCTACATTTAAAGTAATAAATTTTGATATTATTGCCAAAGAAGGTTCTGAAATAAAGTTAAAATTAGATACAGATAGAGTTTCAGTGAAAGCGACTTCCGGTTCTAAAGTTTATTTGGAGGGGAAAGTAAAAAATCAAGACTTAACAATCAATTCAGGTGCTATTTTAGACGCTAAAAAGCTAATTACTACCCAAACCATTATAACGGCTAATGCGGGTGGTGAGGCTGAAATTTTCGCTACCGATTTTGTAGACGCAAAAGTTAGGGCTGGAGGAACAATCTCTATTTTTGGTAAACCAAAACAAATTAATAAAAAAGTAGTTGCCGGCGGAACAATTACCGAGAATAAGGAATAATTTCTTACTTTTGACTTTATTCATAAAACTAATACATGATTCAAGATATATTATCAGGGATACCATTGGGAATTTTTTTAAGTTTCATGGTGGGTCCCGTTTTTTTTGTGTTACTGGAAACCAGTGCCGTAAAAGGATTTAGAGCTGCTTTTGTTTTTGATTTAGGTGTGGTCTTGGCTGATATTGTTTTTATTTCAATAGCCTATTTTAGTAGTTACCGCCTCATCCAAACCATAAAAAATGACCCTGCAATCTACATTTTTGGTGGAATTTTGATGCTCACTTATGGTATAATTACTCTTTTAAAAACGCACAAAACAGCCAAAAATATAGATAAAAAAACGCTTAGTGAAATATTAAAGAAAGATTATCTAAGTTTATTCATTAAAGGTTTTTTCTTAAATTTTATCAATGTGGGCGTTCTTTTATTTTGGTTTTTGATTTTAATCACCATTGGGCCAAAACTACAATTAGAAACTTCCAGAATGATAGTTTTTTTCTCTTCTGTAATAGGTAGTTATTTGGTTATTGATATTGGGAAAATTATATTGGCTAAACAATTAAAACATAAAATGACCCCTGATAATATTCTTAAATTAAAAAAAATGATTAGTATTTTGTTAATTATTTTTGGGTTGGTTTTGATGTTCCAAGGCTGGTTTCCAAGCGAAAGCAAATTGGCTAAAAAGGTTTTGGAGAAGATTGATTAATATAAATAATTTATTTTATTTTAGATTTTAAAATATTATGTTACTTTTGCAATCCATTCAACAAATGGCGTCGTGGCCGAGTGGCTAGGCTGGGCTCTGCAAAAGCTCCTACTCCGGTTCGAATCCGGACGATGCCTCTAAAACCTTCAAATTTTTTTGAAGGTTTTTTTATGCCTTAATGTTCAGATCACAAATTCATAATTAACCTAATTTCTATATTCTTCTAATTCTATAGTAACCGCCTCAACATCACCACCAATAGGGGGATTTAGTTTAGAAACCGACAAAATGATTCTGGAAATAGATGGAATTTCCTTAAAAATTCGCGTGACAATTCTGTGACCGACATGTTCCAGCAAATGGGAGCGAATGGCCATTTCCTCAATAACAATGGTGTTTAAGAGCACATAATCTACCGTATCTTTCAAGTCATCTGAAATACAGGATTTTCGTAAGTCTGTTTTAACTTCTAAATCTACAGAATAATCAGAGCCAATTTTGCCTTCTTCCAGTAAACAACCATGATAGGAGAAGGTTCTGATATTTTTTAGTTTTATAATTCCCATTTTTTTAAAAGTTTAAGGTTAATAGTTCAAAGTTAACGCCGAAACTTTAAACTTTAAACTATTTTAAACAACCTTTTTTTATCTTTGCTAAAATTAAACAAAAATATGTCAACCGAAGAAAAATCACTTCATTTTATAGAACAAATCATCGAAGACAGTTTGGAAAGCGGTTTTCCCCAAGATAAATTACGTTTTCGTTTTCCACCAGAACCAAACGGGTATTTGCACATTGGCCACGCCAAATCTATTTGTTTGAATTTTGGTTTGGGATTGCGTTACAATGCGCCCGTAAATTTGCGTTTTGACGATACTAATCCAGCTAAAGAGGAACAGGAATACGTAGATGCTATCAAAGAAGATTTAATATGGTTGGGCTTTAATTGGGCCGAAGAGCGGTATGCATCGGACTATTTTCAGCAGTTATACGATTGGGCAATTGTTATGATTAAAAAAGGTAAAGCCTATGTTGACAGTCAATCTTCAGATGATATGGCCATTCAAAAAGGTACACCGACGCAACCGGGAGTGGATGGGCCTTACAGAAATCGTTCAGTTGAAGAGAATTTAGAATTGTTTGAAGGCATGAAAAATGGCAATTTTCCGGAAGGAAGTCATGTTTTACGTGCTAAAATTGATATGACCTCAACTAACATGTTGATGCGAGATCCGTTGATGTATCGAGTTTTACACCGTCACCACCACCGAACCGGAAATGACTGGAAAATCTATCCCATGTATGATTATGCACATGGCGAAAGCGATTATATTGAGCAAATTTCGCATTCTATCTGTACGCTGGAATTTGTGATGCATCGGGAACTATACAATTGGTTTTTAGACCAAATTTATGTCGAAAATAAAGTAAGACCTCACCAATATGAATTTGCCCGTTTGAACTTGAATTATACCGTAATGAGCAAACGAAAACTTTTGCAATTGGTTCAGGAAAATATTGTAAACGGTTGGGATGACCCGAGAATGCCTACTATTTCCGGATTGAGAAGACGTGGTTACACGGCAGCTTCTATCCGTAAATTTTGTGATATTATAGGTGTTGCCAAGCGTGAAAACGTGATTGATGTTTCATTATTGGAGTTTTGTTTGCGGGAAGATTTAAACAAAACCGCTCCAAGGGTAATGGCAGTTTTAGATCCGATAAAGTTAGTGATTATCAACTATCCAGAGGAAAAAGAGGAATGGCTTGAAGCCGAAAACAATCAGGAAGATGAAAGTGCCGGTTATAGAAAAGTACCATTTTCAAGAGAACTTTACATCGAAAGAGAAGACTTTTTAGAGGAAGCTCCTGCCAAATTCTTCCGTTTGTCGATAGGAAAAGAAGTACGTTTAAAAAATGCCTATATCATTAGAGGCGAAAGTGTTGTAAAAGATGCAAACGGAACGATTACTGAAATTCATGTTACTTATGACGAAGATTCCAGAAGCGGGAGCGGGAGCGAGTCCAGTCAAAGAAAAGTGGCCGGAACCCTGCATTGGGTATCTATTAAACACGCCATTGAAGCCGAAGTTCGTTTGTATGACCGCTTGTTTATAGACGAAGCTCCAGACAGTCACAAGGAGAAAAACTTCTTGGATTTCATGAATGCCTCTTCTTTACAAATCGCAAAAGGTTTTGTGGAACCTAGCCTAAAATATGTAAAATCAGGAGATAAATTCCAGTTCCAACGTTTGGGTTATTTCAATGTGGATAAAGATTCTTCCACCGAAAAATTAGTTTTCAACAGAACTGTTGGGTTAAAAGACGCTTGGGAAGAAAAAGGCAAAAAAGAAGAAAATTTGTTGATGAACACACAAAAAGAAATTAATAAATACGTCAAGGAAAAAGATGAAAACAATGCCGGTTTGATTCTTACGAATATTGTTGATAACATCAAAAGCATTGATAATTTTAGTTTGTTAATTCAAACAGTAGTTAAGAATGTTAAAAATGACAACAATTCCTTATTGTTTGCTAATTTAATTTTAAACTATTCTGACAATGTTTTTGCAAAGGATATTGAACCGGAACTTTTGGCAAAATTATATGGAATGTCATTAAAAAGTCAATTGCCTTTAGTGAGGGTTTCTGTCATCTTAAATTTAAAAAAGGACTTGATAAATTTAAATAATTTCAAAACACAAGTATCCGAATTAATGCTGACCGAAAAAAACGAAAAAGTTTTGGAAGTATTAAATGAACTGCACTTTTAATAATTAAATTCACAATTATAGATATTAACAATGAAAAGCGCTTTTTACAAGGCGCTTTCTTTATTATTATATATTCTTATATAAAATACAATCCACATAAATTTTAACTATCAAAACCAGCCTCTTTAAACTGTTTTTAAAGACACTTTACAAACTTTACCACATCAACCACATTTATTATTTTTTCTTTTAAATATGAAGTTTTATTTGGTTTTTTGTAAATACTAACCGTCTGTTTTAACATCTTGTTAACAAAGTGCGGCTATTATATTTTGTAACTTTAATGTAGTATTAATTTAAAAAGTAAAGTCATGTCAAACAACACAGGTAACACATTAATAGCTCTTTTAGCAGGAGCTGCAGTTGGAGCAGGTATTGGAATTTTGTTTGCTCCAGATAAAGGAACTAACACTAGAGCAAAATTGAAAGAAGGCTATGGTGATGCTAAAAATAATTTTTTACACAAATTAGAAGAAGCGTCAAAAGGTATTAAAAGTAAGTTTTCGAGTGCCAAATTAGGCTTTGAAGATTCCTACGAAGATTTGGTCTCTAGCATGAATAACAAAAGTGAAGATGTAATCTCTTTCTTAGAAACAAAACTATCTGATTTGAAAGAGCAAAATGCAAAACATCACAATTAGATTCCAATCGGTATTGAAAACCTAAATAAAACGTTATGGCTTTTGAAGGACTGAAAGAAAACGCAGAAATTATTCAAGACCAAGCACAAGCTTTTATTGAGAGTAATGTGGCCTATTATAAATTATGGGGTTTTAAAGTGGCAATGAAATCCGTGACCATGATTTTAAAATTCATCTTAGTTTCGTTTTGCTTTTGCTTGGTCTTGTTATTTTTTTCTATTGCTGGAGCTATAGCTATCGGAAAAGCCATAGACAGTTATGCCTTGGGATTTTTAATCGTGGGTGGCGTCTATTTGCTTGTCATGGGGTTAATATTTTTATTTAAGAATAAAATAGTGGAAGGTCCAATCTTAGAAAAATTTTCGGAAATCTTTTTTAACGATTAATTTATGGCAACTAAAAAATATTCTTCGTACGCACAAATTAATAATGAATTAGAGATCTTGAAACTAGAGAAGGAAATCCATTATCGCAAAATAATTAACAGTGTCCAAAAAACCAAGGACAGTTTTGCGCCTAAAAATATAGTAACCGATTTAATTAGTTCTTCTAATTCCATGCTAACGGGGCCATATGGGGTTGTCCTAAAAATGGCAACCCCTTTTATTTTAAACAAAGCAATTCCGTTTTTTAAAAAATGGGTATCAAAAAAGAAAAGAGGCAATTAAGCCTCTTTTAATGGTTTGCATTGCAATTAAATTTCCGGTTCAGGAGTTTCCGGCGCTTGATGGCCTGAATGGTATTCATCCGTTTTTGGTTTTACTTTTTTGTTGTTTTTCTTCATCAATTCTCCCATTTGGTTAGAGGCTGTAAAAGAAGCCACCATATTATTGAGCATATCGCTTCCGGCCTGAGGTGAATTAGGCAGCAATATTAAATTTGAATTTGCGTCGGCTCCAATAGCTTGTAAAGTATCATAATGTTGGGTAACGACAATTAGGGCCGATGCTTCCTGAGAATTGATTCCTACACGGTTCAAAACCTCCACGCTTTCTACCAGCCCACGGGCAATTTCACGTCTTTGATCTGCAATTCCTTGTCCTTGTAAACGCTTGCTTTCCGCTTCCGCTTTGGCTTTGGCCACAATCCGAATTCGGGTGCTTTCTCCTTCAAATTCGGCAGCCGTTTTCTCTCTATCTGCGGCGTTAATGCGGTTCATTGCGTTTTTTACTTGAATATCGGGATCAATATCGGTAACCAAAGTATTGATGATATCGTAACCATAAGTGGTCATTGCTTCATTTAATTCCCGTTTTACGGCTATGGCAATATCATCTTTTCTTTCAAAAACATCGTCTAATTTTAGTTTTGGAACCTCGGCCCGAACCACGTCAAAAACATAAGCCGTAATTTGGTCGTGCGGATATTCTAGTTTATAAAAGGCATCATATACTTTATCCTGAATGACTTTGAACTGAACCGAAACTTTCATTTTCACGAATACATTGTCCTTAGTTTTGGTTTCGATAATCACATCCAGTTGTTGAATTTTGAGGTTTACCCGTCCGGCTATTCGATCAATCAATGGGATTTTTAATTGTAACCCCGAATTTCTGACGCTCAAGAATTTCCCAAAACGCTCGATAATCACTGAGGATTGTTGCTTGACCGTAAAAAAGGCAGATAGAAAAATAAATAACCCGAATACTAAAATAATAATAGAGGCAATGTTCATATAACGTTGAATTAAGTTAATAAATTAGGGTCAAATTACAAAAAATATTTTACGTTTGTTGTCAGTTAACATTATTATATGAAATTGCCATGATTCCAAATCACAAATAATGATGAAGAAAGGCGATACCATATTCCTTTAAGAAATAAATAGTATCCACAAATGAAAAAGAATTTTCTTCTTGTAACCTTTGTCCTGATGACAATTGTTGCATCTGCCCAGTATGGGTATAGAGACGGCAATAGAATTGGAATTACCCTTGGGATAACCCAAATGTCATTAGCCACAAATAATTTTAAAACAAAGCCTGAATTAGGATGGGTAGGAGGAATGGCAGTTCGGGGAAATTACTATGATAATTTCAGTATGATTTTTGGAATGCAGTTTACTGAAAGTAGTTTTTCGGTAGCAACCAAAACAAAAACATTTCTTAAAAATGAGGACGTAAAATATACATTGTCGGGTGCACAGATTAGATTGATATTGAGTTACAACATTATTAAAGACCGCGTTTCAATAGATCTTGGACCTATTTTACAAGTGAACGGAAAACTGAGAATCGACGCTAAATCTGAAAACAATATTGTTTTGGACAATTCAGGTAAACCAACAACTTTAATCGCAAAAGATATTATTGACGTGACAACCATTAATGGGAATCTTTATGCGGGAATTTCCGCAGGAAACAGACGTGTTCGCGCCATAATTTGTTATCAATGCGGGATGAATAACATGCTAAACCATTTGAATAAAGACCCGGAATTAATTACAAAAAATAACGGGAATAGCTTCAAAGGTCATTTAGGAATTTTAAGCGGACAGATCTTGTTTAATTTGTAAACAAAAAGCTCCTGAAATTTCAGGAGCTTTAATATCATTACTTAACCCTTTCAGAGTTTCAAATTCTGAAAGGGTTTTTTGATTATAATGAATCTATCGCTTTCTCTATTCGCTTAATCGTTTCCTCTTTTCCAATCAATTCTACAATATCAAATAAATGTGGGCCTTTTAAAGCACCCACCAAACTCAAACGGAAAGGTTGCATTACTTTTCCCATCCCAATTTCATTTTTCGTCATCCAGTCTTTTACGATGGTTTCTATATTTAGGGAGGTGAAATCAGTAATTTCTTCCAGAACCGAAATCAATTCCTGCATTAAAACCGGTGTCTCTTCCTTCCAGTTTTTTGATGCTTTTTCGTCATAAGAACTTGGAGCAACAAAAAAGAAATCACTTAAATCCCAAAACTCAGAAACAAAATGCGCTCGTTCTTTGATTAGAGAAACAATTTTTATTAAAATAACTTCTGGTACAGAAATCCCTTTTTCGGTTAAAAAAGGAGCAAAGGCTTTCGCCAAATTGGCATCATTTTGTTGAACCAAATACTGGTGATTGAACCATTTGTTTTTTTCCGGATCAAATTTGGCACCCGCTTTATGCACGCGGTTCAAATCGAATTTATCCACCAATTCTGCTAATGAAAATAACTCTTGTTCGGTTCCGTCATTCCAACCCAATAAAGCTAGAAAGTTGATCACCGTTTCCGGGAAAAACCCTTTTTCTCTATACCCTGACGATTTTTCTCCAGAAATTGGGTCGGTCCAATCTAAAGGAAATACAGGAAACCCTAATTTATCGCCATCACGTTTAGATAATTTTCCGTTCCCAACTGGTTTCAATATCAAAGGCAAATGCGCAAATTCCGGCGCTTCCCATCCAAAGGATCTGTACAATAAAACATGCAAGGGCATAGAAGGCAACCATTCTTCACCACGAATCACGTGCGAGGTTTCCATTAAATGATCATCGACAATATTTGCCAAATGATAGGTTGGCATACCGTCACTTTTAAATAAAACTTTATCGTCTAATAAATTGGTTTCAAATTTTATATCGCCCCGAATGAGGTCATGCAATTGTAAAGTTTCGTTTACAGGAGTTTTAAAACGAATGACATAATCTTCTCCATAAGTGATTCTCTTAGCAGTTTCTTCGGTAGAAATGACTAATGAAGTATCTAATTTTTCCCGGTTGTGCCAATTGTAAATAAATGTTTTTCCCTGTTCTTCGTGTTGTTTTCTATGAAAATCCAACGCTTCTGCAGTGTCAAATGCATAATAGGCATTTCCGGAATTAATTAATTGGTCAGCATATTCTTTATACAAATGTTTTCTTTCCGATTGACGGTATGGACCAAATTTTTCATTCTTTCCAATAGTTTCATCCGGAGAAATTCCCAACCATTCTAGCGCTTCAAGTATATAAGCCTCTGCTCCTGGAACAAAACGATTTTGGTCGGTATCTTCAATTCGCAAATAGAAAACGCCATTATTTTTTTTAGCAAAAAGGTAATTAAATAAAGCAGTACGAACACCGCCAATGTGTAATGGTCCCGTAGGACTTGGCGCAAAACGCACCCGAATTGGTTTAGACATTGTATAAAAATTTTAACTTAGTTCCTTTCAGCTTTTTGCCTAGGGTTGTGCAAAGATACGTTTTCATGCCGTCAATTGTAAAATGAGATAATCCTTTTTATAGCTTAAAAAGTTTGCGATTTTTTTAACGTTTTAGTATTCATATAAATTATTACTTTTATAGGTTATAAAAATAAATTGGAATCATTGGAATCTTCAAGCGCTATTTATCAAAAATTAGAGGCTTTTATTAAAAAATATTATACGAATGAACTAATCAGAGGAAGTATTTTCTTTGTTGGTTTAGGTTTGTTGTATTTCTTGTTTACGCTTTTCGTGGAGTACTTTCTTTGGCTCAAGCCAATGGGAAGAGCGTTTTTGTTTTGGACTTTTGTAGTGGTGGAACTTTTCCTAGTGTTTCGATTTATGCTATTTCCGCTTTTCAAATTATTCAAACTCCAAAAAGGAATTGACTACAAGGAAGCGTCAACAATAATAGGAAATCATTTCACGGAAGTCAACGACAAGTTGACCAATTTTCTTCAATTGTCGGATTTAGAAATCCACCAAGAGAAATCGGAATTGCTATTGGCATCCATAGAACAAAGAGCCAATTCATTGCAACCGATTCCTTTTGGTAAAGCTGTTGATTTTAAAACAAACAAGAAATTTTTGCCATTGGCGATACTACCCATTTTGTTTTTTGCTTTTTTTTATCTCTCTGGAAACAGCATGATGATTTCCCAAAGTTTAAACAGGGTAGTTCATTTTAAGGAACAATTTCTTCCGCCTGCACCTTTCAAATTTGTAGTGTTGAATAATCATTTGCAAACGGAACAAAACAAAGATTTTATACTTAGAGTAAAATCAGAAGGAAAGATAATTCCAGAAAATGCCATGATTTTCATAGACGATGAAAGTTATTTTATGGAAACGATAAAGGCAGGTGAATTTCAATTTAAAATTTCGAAGCCATTAGCCAACGTTTTGTTCCACGTGGAGGCCAATGCGGTTTCTTCCTCTGAATTTGAATTGAATGTAGTAACGGTTCCTTCGATTGCTAATTTTGAAATGCAGTTGAATTTCCCTTCTTATTTGAATAAAAAGCCAGAAATTGTTAAAGGTACTGGAAATGCTATTCTTCCTGAAGGCACTCGCGTAACATGGAAAATGAATACGCAAGCCACTCAAAAAGTAGATTGGACGGATTTGAAGTCGAATTTTTCTTTTTTGAAGTCGGATAACACTTTTACGTTATCTAAAAATATTTCACAAAACACAGAATATCAAATCTGTACGTCAAATGATAAGGTAAAAAACTACGAAAAACTAAATTATCAGATCTCGGTTATTAAAGATCAGTTTCCTACTATCAATGTTAATCATGTTCCTGATAGCTTAAAAACAGAAAAGAGTTATGTTTTAGGGCAAATTTCAGATGATTATGGCTTGTCTAAACTACAAGTGATTTATTATGAAAAAGACAAACCACAAAATGCCAAACGTGGAACAATTGCCGTCAGGAAAGATATTTTTGACCAATTTGTATTTTCTTTCCCAAGCACGCTTCCGGTTGTTGAGGGCGTTTCTTATGAATATTATTTTGAGGTTTTTGACAATGATGCCCTTCATAATTTCAAAAGCACCAAGTCTTCTGTTTTCTCAAATAGAATAGCGACTGATGTTGAAAAAGAAGACCAACTTTTGCAACAGCAAAACGACAATATCAATAGTTTACAAAAGTCATTAAAGAATCAGGACAAGCAAATATCTGAAATCGAAAAACTACAGAAAGCCGGAAAAGAGAAAGACAATCTTGAATTTAAAGACCAGCAGAAAGTGAATGATTTTATCAAACGTCAGAAACAGCAGGACGACATGATGAAGGAATTTGCCGAAAAAATGAAAGACAATTTGGATAAATTCAAAACCGACAAGAAAGACGATTTTAATGACGAATTGCAAAAACGGTTGGATAATGCCGAAAAGGATTTAGAAAAAAATCAAAAACTTTTAAACGAACTCAAAGAGTTGAATGATAAAATCAAGAATGAAGAATTGATGGAGAAGTTAGATCAATTCAAGCAAAACAGTAAAAACCAAACTAAGAATTTAGAACAGCTTGTCGAGTTAACCAAGAAATATTACGTCGAGAAAAAGGCAGAACAACTTGCTGATAAGTTAGAGAAACTTTCTGAAAAGCAAGAGGAATTATCAAATAACGAAAAGGAAAATAATGCCGTTAAGCAAGAGGAAATTAATAAGGAATTTGATAAAATTCAAGAGGAGTTAAAGGAATTAGAAAAGGAAAACAAAGAATTAAAATCGCCTATTGATATCCCTAAAGATGCCGATAAAGAAAAAAGCATTGATGAAGATTTAAAGAAAGCTTCGGAAGAATTGCAAAAGGAAAATAAAGGCAAGGCCAAACCGAAACAAAAAAGTGCATCCAAGAAAATGAAGGAAATGTCCATGAAAATGTCCGAAAGTTTGGAAAGCGGAGATATGGAACAAATAGAAGAAGACGTGAAAATGTTGCGCCAAATTTTAGATAATTTATTGGCATTCTCATTTTCACAGGAGGATTTAATGAAGGAATTCAAAGGATTGAAAAGAGGTGCTCCTTCGTTTAATAAAAATTTAAAAATCCAACAAGATTTAAAACAACAGTTCAAACATGTTGATGACAGTTTATTTGCTATGTCTTTGCGTAACCCAAAAATTGCCGAAGATGTTACCAAAGTAATAGGGAACGTCCATTACAATATTGATAAAGCGATAGAGAATTTAGTAGAAGCACAAATCCCAAAAGGATTGTCTCATCAACAATACACTATTTCGGCTTCCAATAAATTGGCTGATTTTTTGAGTGACATTCTTAATAACATGCAAATGTCACTTTCCGGAATGGGTACAGGTAAACCTAAGCCCGGTAACGGTGAAGGACAAGGCATGCAATTGCCCGATATCATAAAAAAGCAAGATGGGATAGGGGATAAGATGAAAGAAGGTATGAAAAAGGGATCTAAGCCGGGTGAAGGCAAGAAACCCGGTGAGGGTAAAAAATCAGGAGAAGGAGATAAAGGCAATTCTGGTAAGGACGGTAAAAGTGGAAATGGAGATTCTCAAGGTGGCAAAGGCGGTGAAAACGGGGATGATGGTGAAGGAGATGCAAAGGCCATTATGGAGATTTACAAAGAACAAAAACAGCTTCGGGAATCCCTTCAGAATGAATTAAATAAAAAGGGTTTGGGCGGAGTTAGTCAAAACGCATTAGATCAAATGAAGGAAATTGAAAAGCAATTATTGAACAAAGGTTTTAAAAATGAAGTACTCCAAAAAGTGTTAAATGTAAAGCAAGAATTGCTCAAATTAGACAAAGCCATACAGGAGCAAGGAGAAGAACAAAAGCGCCAATCGCAAACGAACAAGAAGGAGTTCAACAACCAAAGCAAGGCCTTGCCGTCTCGTTTACAAGATTATCTGAACAGTATAGAGATTTTAAATAGACAAAGCTTACCTTTGCGCTCCAATTTTAACCAGAAGGTTCAAGAATATTTTAAAAACAATGATAACTTTTAATTACGAAACCGAATTTGAATTACCCAACGAAACACAGATTTCAGATTGGCTCTCCCAAGTCATAATTTCCGAAAACAAGAAAGAAGGGGATATCAATTACATCTTTTGTGACGATGAATATTTGGTCCAAATCAACCAACAATACCTCGATCACGATACGTTGACGGACATTATTAGCTTCGATTACTCCGTAGGAAACGAATTACACGGAGATATTTTCATTTCGATCGAGAGAGTTCGTGAAAACGCTCTGGATTTTGGGGTTTCTTTCAAGGAAGAATTGCAGCGCGTATTGGTACATGGCGTTTTGCATTATTGCGGCTACAAGGATAAATCAGTAGCAGACGAATTGGTAATGCGGGGTAAAGAAGATGAAAAAATAAAATTGTTTCACGTGGAACAATAACAACTCTTTCCTGAATGGAATAATTGGAAGTGAATAGCTAGGGCTTTTTCATAATTGCATTTCCCGCTTTCATTCCAAATCTCCCGAAGAAAAATCAGGAGGATTTTCCCTTCAATCGAAACTTATAGAATAAATGGGGCTGACTATCTAGGAATGGCGGTCAATATAAAATAAAATGTTTCACGTGGAACAATAGTAAAAAACAAAGATTTTAATTTCGGTTTGTTGAGCCGGAAATCAAAAATCAGAAATCAAAAATAAAATGTTTCAAGACACATACGATGTAATAGTGGTGGGCGCGGGTCACGCCGGTTCGGAAGCGGCGGCGGCGGCGGCGAACTTGGGCGCCAAAACTTTGTTGGTTACCATGAGTTTGCAAAACATTGCGCAAATGTCCTGTAATCCGGCAATGGGCGGAATCGCGAAAGGACAAATCGTTCGGGAGATTGATGCGCTTGGCGGCTATTCCGGAATTGTATCCGACAAAACTGCAATCCAATTCAAGATGTTGAATAAGTCTAAAGGTCCTGCAATGTGGTCGCCTAGGGTTCAAAGTGACCGGATGCGTTTTGCCGAGGAATGGCGACTGATGTTGGAGCAAACCCCGAATCTTGATTTCTATCAAGAAATGGTCAAAGGATTAATCATCGAAAACGGAAAAATTAAGGGAATTCGAACTTCCTTGGGTATTGAAATCAAAGCCAAGTCTGTTGTTTTAACCAATGGAACTTTCCTTAACGGATTGATCCATATTGGAGACAAACAATTTGGCGGGGGCAGGGCAGGTGAGAGTGCGGCATACGGAATTACCGAAGATTTAGTGAATGCTGGTTTCGAATCTGGAAGAATGAAAACTGGAACGCCGCCAAGGGTAGATGGTCGATCGCTTGATTACTCCAAAATGAATGAGGAAAAAGGGGATGCAAAACCCGATAAATTCTCTTATTCGGACGTCACAAAACCATTAGTAATTCAGAAATCCTGTCACATGACGTACACTTCGCTTGAAGTTCACGACATTTTAAGAGAAGGTTTCGATCGTTCACCCATGTTCAACGGAAGGATTAAAAGTCTCGGGCCGAGATATTGTCCCTCAATCGAGGATAAAATTAACCGTTTTGCCGACAAGGAAAGGCACCAATTGTTTGTAGAACCTGAAGGTTGGAATACGTGTGAAGTGTATGTGAACGGATTTTCTACATCTCTACCTGAGGACATTCAGTTCAAAGCCTTGCGCTCCGTGGTTGGTTTTGAAAACGTAAAATTCTTTCGTCCAGGTTACGCAATAGAATACGATTATTTTCCGCCAACCCAATTAAAACACACTTTAGAAACAAAACTAGTGGAAGGATTATATTTCGCTGGGCAAATTAACGGAACTACCGGATATGAAGAGGCGGCTTCTCAAGGATTAATGGCAGGAATCAATGCGGCGTTAAAAGTACAGGAAAAAGCACCAATGATTTTAAAAAGAGACGAAGCCTATATCGGTGTTTTAATTGATGATTTGATTACAAAAGGAACTGAAGAGCCATATAGAATGTTTACGTCTCGAGCTGAATACAGAACACTTTTACGTCAGGATAATGCCGATTTTAGACTAACGCCTATGTCTCATGAAATAGGATTAGCTTCTGAAAAGCGTTTGAGAAGGATGGAACATAAACTAAATGAATCGGAGAAAATGGTTGTTTTTTTCAAAGAAACCAGCGTTACCCATTTAGAAGCGAATCCAATTTTGGAAGCAAAGGAAACAGCTTTAGTAAATCAATCGGATAAAATGTTCAAGATATTCTCCCGTCCCCAAATTGATTTGGAAGACATGATGAAGTTTGAAAAAGTGGCGGCATATGTCGAAGCGAATGAGGTGGATCAGGAGATTTTAGAACAAGCTGAAATTCAAGTAAAATACTCGGGTTATATCGAAAAGGAAAGAAACAATGCCGACAAACTAACCCGTTTGGAAGACGTAAAAATCCCGGAATCTTTCGATTACAATAAAATCAAATCGATGTCGATTGAGGCCAAACAGAAGTTAAGCAAGATTCGTCCGGTGACGATTTCCCAGGCTTCAAGGATTAGTGGCGTTTCACCAAGTGACATTTCGGTGTTGTTAATTTATATGGGAAGATAAGTGCCCAAGCCCCCAAAGGAGGAAAGTAGGTGTTTAATAGTTCTTTAAACTTTTGTTTCACGTGAAACAAATCTTGTTAGCCCTTGTTATGATTAGGAAAGTTATATTGTTTTTTGTTTTTATTGTTCTAAACAGTTGCGTTGGAATAAGACCATCCGTTCAAATTACGGATTATGTTTTAGTTCCAAACGGAAAAGAAATTATTGGAAATAATAACCTGACAGCTTTCATTTTTGAAAACAATGTAAAGAAATTGCCTATTGAACAATTCCTTTCCGCTAGATTCAAAACGGATAATTATCTTCAAAACGAGTTCTGGATTACTATCGACAAGGAGAGATACAAAATTATTATTTATGACAAAGCCGATTTTGAAAAGTATTTTATCAATTCTAATTTTGCTGTTGTAAATCAAGAACCAGAAAATGCAAGATCCAACGACCAGAGGAAATTTATTGCCATTTCGATGATTAATTCCAGCAATGAAGACTGCCTGAAAGACGGCTCTTTGTTTCAAAATATAGCCGTAACCTATTTAAAAAGTTTAAAAGACGAATTTTACAATCAATAAAGGACATGTCAAAACAAAAATTATTTCTTACTGTAAATGATCATTCTGTTTCCAAAGAAACGTTTGAATTGTATCGTGATGAAAAACTAGATTTGGTATATACGCACCCGCAACCAGATGAAATCCATTTGCCGAAATATTATGAAAGTGAGGATTATATTTCCCATACAGATGGAAAGCGATCTGTGTTTGAAAAAGCGTATCACTTTGTGAAAAATATTGCTTTAAAAAACAAACTCAATTTAATTAATAGTTTACAGGGTTTAAAAGGATCAATTCTCGATATTGGTGCTGGAACGGGAGAGTTTTTGAACGTTGCAAATGAGGATGGTTGGAAATGCGTTGGAGTGGAACCTAATGGTAAAGCAAAGGCAATTGCGGTTAAAAAAGGAGTTTCATTTGTTGATAATACGAGTCTTTTAGAAGACCAATCTTTTGACGTAATTACCATGTGGCACGTTTTGGAACACGTTCCAAACATCGAAAAACAAATAATGGAATTGAAACGATTGCTAAAACCTAACGGAACGATTCTGATTGCGGTTCCTAATTTCAATTCTTTCGATGCAAAATATTACGGAATTTTTTGGGCCGCTTATGACGTCCCAAGGCATTTGTGGCATTTCTCGAAAACAGCCATAAAAGTGCTTTTTCAAAAACAGGATATGGAAACGATAAAAGTCTTACCCATGAAATTTGATGCGTTTTATGTCTCCTTACTTTCAGAAAAATACAAATCCGGAAAAATGAATTTCATCAAAGCTTTTTTCATTGGTTTACAATCCAATTGGAAGGCGAAACAAAATTTTGAGTATTCTTCTCATATTTATGTGATAAAAAACGCTAAAAATTAAAATAAAAGCCTTGGTTCGATAATTTGCAACATTAACAGTCATTTGTTGTCGTTAAAAAGAAAGGCTTTTAAATCGTTTTATTTGAATCCAAAACCAATAGTTTTAAATTATATAGTATTTCAAAGTAATAATCGTACCTTATAGTTAATAAAACTATAAAAATCCCCTGAAATTTTTTAACGTGTAAAATTTGTAACTTAAATTTTTATACTTTTGAGTCCAAATAAAAAATCAACTTATAAAATCCCATAATGAAAAAATCATTAATAATTATCGCATTAGCATTTTCTATCATTTCATGTAATAATAAATCGGCAGAAGTCAAAGAAATTAAAACTGCTTATGTGGATACTTCAAAACTATTGCAAGAATATACGGAAGCCAAAGATATTGATGCAAAATACAAAGCCAAATCGGAAGAAATGGGTAAAGAATTAGAAGGAGAAGTAGCCCGTTTTAAATCGGACGCTGCTAATTTTCAAAAAAACGCGCAAGCCAATGGTCAGGCATGGGCACAACAAAACGGTGCAGCTTTACAAAAAAGGGAACAGCAGTTGAGTTATGCTCAGCAAGCAATGATTCAACAATTACAACAAGAAAGCGGAGTTGAAATGGATACTTTGGTTAAGAATGTAAAAAAATTCATTAAGGGTTACGGTAAGGAAAAAGGGTATGCTTATATTTATGGAACAGGCGAGGCGGCTTCTATTTTATATGCTGAAGATAAATATGATATTACAAATGAAATCGTTAAACTCTTAAATGAAAAATACAAATCGGCACCAACAACAGATGTTAAAGCCGATACCAAAGCGGAACTGGAAGCGATTGAAAAAAAGAAATAAATCCTAAATAAGCAAAATTTTAAAAGCCTTCATCTGATTTAGATTGAAGGTTTTTTTGTAGGTTATATTCTGAAAAACAATAATCTAAAAACAACTCCATTAAATTATTTTGAATATTTTAGCCACTTAATTACACGCCAAATGGAAAACCTATCTGAGGCAGCAAAATACACGCTCCAATTCATCAATCAAACGCAACGATCCATTTTCCTTACTGGGAAAGCCGGAACTGGAAAAACCACACTTTTAAAAGAAATTATTCAATCCACACATAAGAATGTGGTGGTGGTCGCGCCTACAGGTATTGCCGCTTTGAATGCTTCCGGTGTGACGATTCACTCCATGTTTCAGTTGCCTTTTGGCGGTTTCATTCCCGATAATTCAGCTCCGCATTTTTCCGAATCGGTGAAGTTTGAAAGCAAAAGCACTTTAGCCAGACATTTCAAAATGAGCGGTTTGAAGAAAGCGGTTATAAGAAACATGGAACTGCTTATCATTGATGAAGTGAGTATGCTTCGTTCCGATTTGTTAGATGCGATGGACTTTATGATGCAATCCGTTCGGAAAAAAAGAATCCCTTTTGGCGGCGTTCAGGTTTTGTTTATTGGTGATTTGTTGCAATTGCCGCCTGTAATTCGGGATGAGGAATGGAGAACTTTGAAGAATTATTACAAAGGAAAATTCTTTTTTCATTCCCATGTTATCCAGCAAAATCCGCCTTTGTATATCGAGCTTTCCAAGATTTTCCGTCAAACGGATGATGTATTTATCTCGATTTTGAATAATCTGCGCAACAATCAAATTTCACAGGAAGACATTCAGAATTTGAATCAATATGTAAAACCTGATTTTGATTTAAAAGCCAACAAAGGCTACATCACTTTAACAACCCATAATGCTAAAGCGGATGCGATGAATGCTCAGGCACTTTCGGACTTGGAAGGGAAATTAGTGAAATACAAACCCGAAATTGTGGGTGATTTCCCAGATAAAATTTATCCTGTCGATGAAAATTTGCAATTGAAAGTAGGGGCACAGGTCATGTTTATAAAAAATGATTTGTCACTTGAAAAAAAATATTTTAATGGTAAAATGGGCTTCATTAAATCACTTTCTGGGCAGGAAATTCTCATTCACTTTCCAGAGGAAAACAAAACCATTGAAGTCGAAAAATACGAATGGCAAAACATTCGCTACAAGGTTGATGAAATGACCAAGGAAATCGAGGAAGAGGTTTTGGGAACTTTTGTGCATTATCCCATAAAACTGGCTTGGGCCATTACAGTTCATAAAAGCCAAGGGTTAACTTTTGACAAAGCAGCTCTTGATGTTTCGCAAGTTTTTCTTCCGGGTCAGGCTTATGTCGCGTTGTCGCGTTTGCGCTCTTTAAACGGCTTGATTTTACTTTCTCCACTACGAATGAATGGCATTTCGAACGATCAAGAGGTGATGGATTATGCCCTAAATAAAGCCAGTGAGGAAGTCTTGAAAAATTCTTTGAAATTGGAAACCAAAAACTTTATTCATAATTACCTTAAAAACACCTTCGACTGGGGTGATTTGGCACAGGAATGGCGCAATCACCAGTTTAGCTATAGTGAGAAATCAGAAAGTTCGACCAAATCAAAGCATGCGATTTGGGCCAAAAACAATTCAGAAACTGTAGGACAATTGGTAGAACCAGCAAGAAAATTTCTTTCACAATTAGACAAGCTTTTTGCAGCAGATATGTTTGACGTTAATTTTGTTTCCGAACGGATTCAAGCGGCATTTGATTATTTTTTTCTTCCGATGGACAACTTAGTCAACGAAATTCTTTGGAAACTAGAAGAAGTAAAACGCATCAAGAAAGTGAAAGCTTTTTATGATGAATTAATCCTCTTGGAAGATTTACAGGTAAAAGTAGTTTTACGATTGATGAGAGCCAAATTATTAATCAATACAATTGCTTCTGGCGAAACGATCTCTAAAGAAAAATTAATTTCGGAAGAAATTAAATATTACAAAATCCGGAAACTGGAACGGATTCAGGAAGATTTCAAAAAGATAAATGTCACGCTCATTGAGGACGAATATGACATTGAACGATACAATTCTAAGAAATCATCTAAGACAAAAGAAACTAAAAAATCTACTGTTCAAGAAACATACGAATTGTGGCAGCAAAACAAATCGATTCAGGAAATTGCAGCAATCAGAAAACTCACGCAACAAACTATAGGCGGGCATTTTGCCAAACTTATTGAAGCTAAAACCGTCTCCATATCAGACATATTAACAGAAGATAAAATTCAAGAACTAGCCAAAGCATTTGAGGGATATACCGAAGATTCCTTAAATCCTTTAAAGGAAAAATACGGCAACACCTTTACTTGGGACGAGTTAAAAATGTTCAAAGCAAGTTTGAATATGAAGTAAATTACATGAATTGGGTTCATGGATGTGTTTTGATGTCACATATTTATTTAATTCCTTTTTACATTCCTTATATACTCTACTAATTTCAGATTTTATCCTGACGCTGTTTTTTATGTTAAAAAAAATAGCTTATATGTTAAAAAAATATATATCTTAGCGAATTATCTTGCTATTTATATACCATTTGAAATCGCAAGAGCTAAATTAAGTTAAAAGGAATAAGCCGAAAATCCTAAACAGAGTAGGCAACCAAAAACCAATTAAATATGAAGAACAAATTACTACTGTTGCCCTTTTTATTTATTTTATTTACCGTTAATGCTCAGGATAATGGTAAAATTTCAGAAACAAAGAAAGACCAAAAAAATGCGATTTTGCTTAATTTTGGATCTTTAGGATTAGGCTTAGGATATGCAAGATCGTTTACAGATCATTTGTCGGTAAGGGTTCAAGGATCCTATTTAAATATTCATCAGAAACGGGATGGAGTTAAATTAAACGACAGACTTATTGATGTTGACGCTAATTTCAAATCTATGAATTATGAAGCTTTGTTAGATTATACCCCTTTTAAAAAGAGTTCCTTCAAATTGGTTTCTGGGGTGTCCCATATTTCGACCAAGGGAAGTGCCATATTAATACCCGCTGGTGAAGTTAAGTACGGTGATATAGTAATACCAAAAGACAAAGTAGGAGAAATAAATACAAGTGCCGACTGGGCTGGAATAGCTTCTTACGCAGGTATAGGCTTTGGAAGAGCGGTTCCAAAACACAAATTGGGTTTTGGTTTTGAAATGGGTGGTTATTTTCTAAAAAAACCTAATTTTATCTTTGATGCAACAAAAATGCTTACTCCAAATGAAGAACAAGAGAAAGAAAGTCATGAAATTCAAAATTGGTTGAATAAATTTACATTTTTGCCAAGTATTATGTTTCATATTAACTATAAATTGTAAAACCAAAAACTATGAAAAAATTATTTATTATTCCCATTTTAACAGTCTTGTTGACTGGGTTTTTCACTAATTGTGATATGCCTAAAACGGACGTAATTGTATCTCAGGATTTCATGACGCACGTGGCTCAGGTAAGTTTCGTTAATGACGTTTCAAATGTAGCGGCAGGTAAATTGAATACAGATTTAGACAACACAACCGTTAAAATTACAGGTCCTGATGCTGCAAAAGTTTGGAACATTGAAGGTAAAAAAGTATTTACTATTCAAGGAGGTACATTGCAACTGTTGTTAGACCCATCAGTTGAATTTATAACAGATTCAAAAACGTATACCGTAAATCTTATTGTTGAAGCTACGGGGTATTTAAAAAGAAACGTGCCAATCACTTTTGTTAAAGACATTAATAATGCTTTTGTTGAAGTTGCTATGGTAAAAAAAGCAACTTTGCCTGCTGGAATTAGACTAGCTACTGACACTTCTGGAAATGTAAGTGATCTGACGGGTTTAAACAAAGTAATTAATATAGTTGCCAGCAACACTTTGACTAACGGAGTTACTACAGAAATAACAGTACCTCTTGGCGTTAAAATGAGAGATGCAGACGGAAATCCATTGTCTGGAGCATTAAATACTGAAGTGATTAGTTTTTCTGAAGGGAATGACGGAACGGCTTATTTCCCTGGAGGATTAACGCCAGACAATGTTAAAATGCTAGACGGAACGACTGCATCTGGTGCGTTTGTATCGGCAGGTTTTGCGGCCATTAACATGACGATTGGTGGTAAAAATGTAAGGACTTTTGAAGGAGGAAAAGTTGCGGTAAAAATGACATTAAGTAAAACGAACTTTAATCCAGAAACAAGCCAAGCCTACAAAGCAGGTGACAATCTTGATATTTGGAGTTATGAGGATGACAATGGACAATGGAAATTGGAATCAACAGGTAAGGTAAAAGCAGATACGGACGGTTCACTTTATGTTAGTTTTGAAACAAGTCACCTGAGTTATTTCAATTTAGATTATTTTGGGTCTTCAAGCAGATGCGATTTAGCAAAAATAAAATTAAAATGGAATGGTGCTACTACTCCTGTAAACTGCCGTTTAACAACTAGATATACCTATTATCCATATACCTGGTATCAGTCAATTCATTCATCAGAGACTCAAATTCAAGATGGAACAGAAGAGATGTTTTTAAATGCTCCAACCAATATGCCTATAGAAATCGAAATATTTGATATTGACAACAATAGATTATTAGTTAAAAAGATTTTTGCAAAAGGAGATTTGTGTAAAGGTGGTACGATTGATATTACTGCACCTGTTATAAAAAAACAATTGGTTTCGTTAACCTACAAAGGAATGTGTTCTAATACCATAATTTATCCTCCAGTAGGTACGAGAGTATATTACAGAGAAGTGGGAGGAGCTTGGAAATTATTTCATTATGTGTACTATGCCAACCGTTTTGACAACAAAATTGTAACAGATAAACTTAAAGTAGGTCAAACCTATGATTTCATGGTATTTGCGGGAAATAAGTCACAACTAAGAACAATTACTATAGCAAAAGCCGACAATAATATCGAGGTTACACTTTCGGATGCACTTTGTAAGGCATTACTAAAAGGATAAAAATGGTCGTCTAGATTAATGCCTAGACGGTACCAAATTTTTTAAACACTTAGAAACATAGGGTTTAAATTCAGTGATTTTAATAGATTTTTTTACATGGATTTCATTAACCATGAAAAAATTTATTATCATGAGTTGTTTTTCCTATGTTCCTAGGTGTTTTTTTATGGAAATTTCACAAGTAATCTTTTTACCCATTTTATAAACCGTCATTAAAGCTAAAACAGCATAATATTCAATGACCAGAAACAGTAAATAAAAATTTCATTATTTCTCAATTCATTAATTCATAATTAGTCCTAAATTTGCACCCGACCCAAAAGGGCGAATGAATGAAGTAATCTAAAATACAAATAATGTATAGAAGTCATAACTGTGGCGAATTGAACGCCTCGCATATAAATTCCGAAGTTACACTATCAGGTTGGGTACAAAAATCACGAGACAAAGGATTTATGAATTGGGTCGATTTGCGGGATCGTTACGGCATTACTCAATTGGTTTTTGATGAAGGTCGAAGCAACAAAGCTGTTTTTGAATTAGCCAAAACCCTTGGTCGTGAATTTGTAATTCAAGTAAAAGGAACCGTGATTGAGCGTGAAGCCAAAAACAAAAATATGGTGACTGGCGACATTGAAATTTTAGTTTCAGAATTAAATATTTTGAATCCAGCACTTACGCCACCATTCACGATTGAAGATGATACCGATGGAGGAGAAGATATTCGGATGAAATACCGGTATCTTGACATTCGAAGAAATCCCGTAAAAAACAATTTACTTTTCCGACATAAAGTAGCTATGGAAGTGCGAAAATACCTTTCAGATTTAGATTTCTGTGAAGTAGAAACCCCTTATTTAATCAAATCGACTCCAGAAGGTGCCAGAGATTTTGTTGTTCCTTCAAGAATGAACGAAGGGCAATTTTATGCTTTGCCACAATCGCCACAAACTTTCAAACAATTATTGATGGTGGGCGGAATGGACAAATACTTCCAAATCGTAAAATGTTTCCGTGACGAAGATTTGCGTGCAGATCGACAACCGGAATTCACCCAAATCGATTGCGAAATGGCGTTTGTAGAACAAGAAGATATCTTGAATGTTTTTGAAGGATTGACACGCCATTTGTTGAAAGAAATAAAAGGTATTGAAGTGGAAAAATTTCCTCGGATCACCTATGACTATGCCATGAAAACGTATGGAAATGACAAACCGGACATTCGTTTCGGAATGGAATTTGGTGAATTGAACGAATTTGCACAACACAAAGAATTCCCGGTTTTCAACGCTGCAGAATTGGTTGTGGGAATTGCAGTTCCTGGAGCTGGAAATTATACTCGTAAAGAAATTGACGGCTTGATTGATTGGATAAAACGTCCACAAATTGGCGCCAGCGGAATGGTGTATGTAAAATGCAACGAAGATGGAACGTTCAAATCATCTGTTGACAAATTCTATGACCAGGACGATTTGACGAATTGGGCAAAAATAACTGGAGCCAAAGCTGGCGATATGATATTTGTGCTTTCTGGCCCCGCCGATAAAACCAGAACACAACTTTCTGCTTTAAGAATGGAATTGGCGACTCGTTTGGGATTGAGAAACCCAACAGAATTCGCTCCACTTTGGGTGGTCGATTTCCCTTTATTGGAATTTGACGAAGAAAGCGGCCGTTATCACGCCATGCACCATCCGTTTACTTCACCAAAACCGGAAGATCTGGAACTCATTCATTCCAATCCGGGAAAAGTTCGTGCAAATGCCTATGATATGGTATTAAACGGAAATGAAATTGGAGGTGGTTCAATCCGAATTCACGATAAAGAGTTGCAAAGCCGAATGTTCTCTTTATTAGGATTTACACCAGAACAAGCCGAAGATCAATTTGGTTTCTTGATGAATGCGTTCCAATTTGGCGCTCCGCCACACGGAGGTTTGGCTTTCGGATTAGACCGATTGGTGTCTATTTTAGGTGGACAGGAAACGATTCGTGATTTCATCGCTTTTCCAAAAAATAATTCCGGACGCGATGTGATGATAGATGCTCCTTCCGTAATTGATGAAACCCAATTAAAAGAATTACATATTAAGTTGGTTTAAAATAATTTTTATTCAATTTAAAATTGGAAAACGCTGAAAATCAATAATTTTTATAAAAAATTAACACATTAGCGTCTTTCGTATGAAATTAAAGATTACATTTGCCTCATTATAAATTATTATTACTATTACAATGCGTACAGGTACAGTTAAATTTTTCAATGAATCTAAAGGTTACGGATTTATTACAGACGAAGAAACAGGAAAAGACATTTTTGTTCATGCATCAGGAATCAACGCAGAAGAATTGCGTGAAGGTGACAGAGTTAGCTATGAAGAAGAAGAAGGAAGAAAAGGAAAAGTTGCTGCGAAAGTAGCAGTTTTGGACTAATAAAAATAAAATTATTTTTATTACCTAACAGAATGTTTAAAGCGTTCCGATTCGTTTCGGGACGTTTTTTTTTGCACATATTTTATTCAAAACAAAACTTTTTTTAGGTTTGGATTCAACTAAACTTAAACACTTCTTAAAGTAAAAATTTTTTGTTATTTATAATTAATAAAAATTGTAAATTTGCATCTATATAGTTACAAGGAAATTTATACTTTTCATTGCCAATTAATTCTTGACGACTATCTTTGTGCCAAATTTTTTCGATTAATAAATTTACGTAATTATGCAATCAACCCAGTCGGATTATATTCCAATTTTAATACAACTTCTGGTAGCAGTAGGTTTTGTTGTTAGTATGATATTGATTTCTGGGAAATTAGGTCCCAAAAGATCTTCTGCCACCAAAGACAAAAATTTCGAATGCGGGATTGAATCTGTGGGAAATGCGCGTATTCCCTTCTCTGTAAAATATTTCCTTGTTGCCATCCTTTTCGTGCTTTTTGATGTGGAGGTTATTTTCCTATATCCTTGGGCAATTAATTTTAAGGAATTAGGAATAGAAGGAATGGTTAAAATGGTCATTTTTATGCTTTTGCTTTTGGTGGGTTTTTTCTACATCATCAAGAAGAAGGCATTGGAATGGGAATAAAAATTATTTTAAATGTTGAATGCTAAATTTTAGATGCTATTCATTTTTAATTCAAAATTCAAAATTTTTAATTCAAAACAATAAAAAATGAGCGATTCAAATATAAAAATGGTTGCCCCGCCAGAAGGAGTTGTCGGAGAAGGTTTCTTCGCTACAAAACTGAATGACGTTGTGGGTTTGGCTAGAGCTAATTCTCTTTGGCCTCTTCCTTTTGCCACTTCTTGTTGTGGAATAGAATTTATGGCCACCATGGCTTCACATTATGATTTAGCAAGATTTGGTTCTGAACGGGTAAGTTTTTCTCCCCGTCAAGCGGATATGCTAATGGTAATGGGAACGATATCCAAAAAAATGGCCCCTATCTTGCGTCAGGTTTATGAACAAATGGCAGAACCCCGTTGGGTTATTTCCGTTGGTGCTTGTGCCTGTTCAGGTGGTATTTTTGATACCTATTCCGTTCTTCAAGGGATCGACAAAGTGATTCCGGTAGATGTTTACGTTCCGGGTTGTCCGCCTAGACCCGAACAAATTGTGGATGGCGTGATGAAATTGCAAGAATTGGTAAGAAGCGAATCTGTAAGAAGAAGAAGTTCGCCTGAGTACCAAGAATTATTGGCTTCTTATAATATCAAATAACGAAATGGCTTTAGAAAATACAGACATTCAAGATAAATTGGTTGGAACATTTGGCGAAAGTGCTTTCAATTTTCAGCAAGAAAGAGACATTTTTTCTTTTGAAATCAAAGCGGACAAAAATACTGCTATTATTTTGTTCTTGAAAAATGATCCAACCTTACAATTTCATTTTTTGACTGATTTATGTGGTGTTCATTATCCAGATAATGATGAAAACCATCAGTTTGCAATAATATATCATTTGCACAATTGGTACGAAAACAAACGTATCCGAATTAAGGCATACCTCAATGGAACTCCGGAAATAAAAACTATTTCAAATATATTCCTTTGTTCCAATTGGATGGAAAGGGAAACGTATGATTTTTACGGTGTAAATTTCATAGGCCACCCGCAATTGAAACGCATTTTGAATATGGATGAAATGATTTCTTTCCCAATGCGGAAAGAATTTCCGATGGAAGATGCAGGAAGAACCGATAAGGATGATAGATTCTTTGGAAGAACAACAATAAATAGCTAAAAAATATAATTTTTCACATTCTATAAATGTCAGAACTATTATTACCACCAGAGCATCGATATGCTAAGATAATACAGGAGAAACTAAACGAAGACGGAAGTGAACTTTCGATTCTAAATTTAGGGCCTACTCACCCCGCAACACACGGTATTTTCCAAAATATTTTGTTGATGGATGGAGAGAAAATTCTCGAAGCGGAACCAACTATTGGTTACATTCACAGGGCTTTCGAAAAAATTGCCGAAAACCGTCCTTTTTACCAAATTACGCCACTTACGGACAGAATGAACTATTGTTCTTCACCCATCAATAACATGGGATGGTGGATGACATTAGAAAAACTGTTAGGTGTTGAAGTTCCCAAAAGAGCCCAATATCTTAGAGTTATTGTAATGGAATTGGCACGAATTACAGACCACTTGATTTGTAATTCCATTCTTGGTGTAGATACGGGTGCATATACCGGATTTTTATACGTTTTCCAATTTAGAGAAAAGGTGTACGAAATCTACGAAGAAATTTGTGGAGCTCGTTTAACAACAAATATGGGAAGAATTGGCGGTTTCGAAAGAGATTGGTCGCCAGAGGCTTTCCGTAAATTAGACGTGTTTTTAGAGGATTTTCCAGTTGCTTGGAAAGAATTTGAAAACCTATTTGAAAGAAACCGAATTTTTATTGACCGAACCGTAAATGTTGGACCAATTTCTGCTGAAAAAGCAATGTCTTACGGATTTACAGGCCCAAACTTACGTGCCGCAGGAGTTGATTATGACGTTCGTGTGGCGCATCCTTATTCGTCTTATGAAGATTTTGAATTTATCGTACCCGTTGGAAAATCAGGCGATACGTACGATCGTTTTTGTGTTCGTAACGCCGAAGTTTGGGAAAGTTTGAGTATCATTCGTCAAGCATTGGCCAAAATGCCTGAAGGAAACGAATATCACGCAGAAGTCCCGGATTACTACTTGCCTCCAAAGGAAGATGTGTATCACGATATGGAATCCTTGATTTATCATTTCAAAATTGTGATGGGTGAAATTCCCGTTCCGGTTGCAGAAATATACCATGCAGTGGAAGGTGGCAATGGAGAATTAGGTTTCTATTTGGAAACTGACGGAAGCAGAACCCCATATAGATTGCACTTTCGCAGACCTTGTTTTATTTATTACCAAGGGTATCCAGAAATGATAAAAGGTGCATTATTATCTGATGCAATTGTAATTTTGTCCAGTTTAAATGTAATTGCTGGAGAATTAGACGCATAAATTATGGAACATACACATTACAAACAAGAAATAAACATGACTCAGGAATTGATGTCTCGCATCAATGAATTGATTAGTCATTACCCTGAAGATAAAAGAAAATCAGCTTTGTTGCCCGTTTTACACGAAGTTCAAGATGCTCACGAGAATTGGTTGAGTCTTGAATTAATGGATAGAGTTGCTGAAATTTTACGCATTAAGCCTATTGAAGTATATGAAGTGGTTTCGTTCTATACGATGTACAATCAAAGACCAATTGGGAAATACATGTTCGAATTCTGTCAAACTTCTCCATGTTGTTTGAACGGGGTGGAAGACTTGATGGATTATACTTGCGACAAATTAGGCGTAAAAATAGGCGAACCCACCCCCGACGGACTCTTTGAAGTAAGAGGCGTGGAGTGTTTAGGCGCTTGCGGATATGCTCCAATGATGCAATTGGGCGATTTTTACAAAGAGCATCTGAATAAAGAAAAAATTGACCAACTGATAGTTGATTGTAGAGATAATAAAATTACGTTACACGATAAATAATATGTCACAAAAAATATTATTAGACAAAATAAATGTTCCAGGTATTAAAACCTATGAAGTGTATCGTAAAAACGGCGGTTATGCTTCTGTAGAAAAAGCCTTAAAAACATTAACTCCAGACGAAGTGGTTGAAGAAGTGAAAACTTCTGGATTACGAGGTCGTGGTGGTGCAGGTTTCCCAGCAGGAATGAAATGGAGTTTTATTGACAAAAAATCAGGAAAACCAAGACATTTGGTTTGCAATGCCGATGAATCGGAACCAGGAACTTTTAAGGATCGCTATTTGATGGAATTTATCCCTCATTTATTGATTGAGGGAATGATTACTTCCAGTTATGCTTTGGGAGCTAACCTTTCTTATATCTACATTCGTGGAGAATACATGTGGGTTTATAAAATATTGGAGAAAGCCATTAACGAAGCCAAATCTGCTGGTTTTTTGGGAAAAAATATATTAGGTTCTGGATATGATTTAGAACTTTATGTTCACTGCGGTGCCGGAGCTTACATTTGTGGAGAAGAAACAGCGTTGATTGAATCTTTGGAAGGCAAACGTGGAAACCCAAGAATCAAACCGCCGTTCCCTGCCATTTCTGGACTTTGGGCTAACCCAACCGTGGTGAATAATGTAGAAACCATTGCTTCGGTGCCTTGGATTGTCAACAATTCGGGTGCGGATTATGCAAAAATTGGAATAGGTCGTTCTACGGGAACCAAATTAATCTCCGCTTCCGGACATATTAAAAATCCCGGAGTTTATGAGATTGAATTGGGATTAAGCGTCTACGAATTCATGAATTCCGATGAATATCTAGGCGGAATGAGTTCCGACAGACCATTAAAAGCATTCGTTCCGGGAGGAAGTTCTGTTCCCGTTTTACCAGCAAACTTGATATATAAAACCGCTGCAGGCGAAGACCGATTGATGTCTTACGAAAGTTTGAGTGACGGTGGATTTGCAACTGGTTCCATGTTAGGATCGGGAGGGTTCATTGTTTATAATGACACTGCTTGTATCGTTCGCAATACCTGGAATTTCTCGAGATTTTACCACCACGAAAGTTGCGGACAATGTTCGCCTTGCCGTGAAGGAACCGGTTGGATGGAAAAAGTATTGCACCGAATAGAAAATGGTCACGGTCGTGAAGAAGACATCGATCTACTTTTAAGCATTCAGAGTAAAATTGAAGGAAATACGATTTGTCCGTTGGGTGATGCAGCAGCCTGGCCTGTAGCAGCCGCAATTCGTCACTTTAGAGATGAATTTGAATACCACATCCGTTTCCCGGAAAAAATAAAAAATAGAGATCATTTTGTAAATGAGCCTTTTTCGAAAGTCGTAATGTCCTAAAGTTGAAAGTCATAACGTAAAGAAAGAATGGGGAAATTTAAATCTTTTGAAGAGATTAATTCTTGGCAAAAATCTAGATTATTTAATAAAAGGATTTATGAAATAACAGAGAATACAATTTTTAAAAAAGATTTCGATTTAGTTAGACAAATTAGAAGAGCTTCAATTTCAATTTCTTCAAATATTGCCGAAGGTTTTGAAAGGAATACAGATAAAGAATTTGTTTATTTTTTGTATGTATCAAAAGCATCAGCTGCCGAAGTAAGGTCGCAATTATATTTAGCATTAGATTTAAACTATATTTCAAAGATAGAATTCGATGAATTATTTTTAAATGTTTCAGATATATCAAAATTATTAAGTGGATTTATAAAATATTTAAATGACAGTCAAAAGAAGTAAAGTCGAAATGTATTCGACATTAAGACATTTGACATTAAGACGTTAAGACTTTAAACATGAAAGTAACCATAGACGGTCAAAGTATAGAAGTAGAACCAGGAACAACCATCTTGCAGGCTGCACGTATGATTGGTGGAGAAGTCGTTCCGCCAGCCATGTGCTATTATTCTAAACTAAAAGGCAGTGGCGGAAAATGCCGTTGTTGTTTGGTTGATATTACCAAAGGAAGTGAAGCCGACCCAAGACCCATGCCAAAATTAATGGCATCTTGTGTAACAGGCTGCCAAGACGGAATGGAAATTGCCAGCAAATCTTCGCCTAGAGTGGAAGAAGCAAGGAAATCGGTAACGGAATTTTTGTTAATCAACCACCCATTAGACTGCCCAGTTTGTGATCAAGCGGGAGAATGTGATTTGCAAAATTTGAGTTTCGAACACGGTAAATCTGAATCCCGTTATATTGAAGAGAAAAGAACGTTTGAGCCGGAAGATATCGGACCGAATATTCAACTGCACATGAATCGTTGCATACTTTGCTACCGTTGTGTGATGGTTGCCGATCAATTGACAGACAATCGGGTGCACGGAGTTATGGATAGAGGGGATCATTCTAATATTTCGACTTGCATTTCAAAAGCCATTGACAATGAGTTTTCAGGAAATATGATTGATGTATGCCCTGTTGGAGCATTGACGGATAAAACGTTTCGATTCAAATCTAGAGTTTGGTTCAATAAACCCTACAATGCACACAGAGATTGTCCTACCTGTTCTGGAAAAACAACCGTTTGGATGTTTGGTGACGAAATTCAACGGGTTACCGGAAGAAAAAACGAATACCACGAAGTAGACGAATTCATCTGTAATGGATGTCGTTTTGACCACAAAGAATTGAAAGACTGGGTTATCGAAGGGCCAAGAAAATTCGAGAAAGATTCGGTAATCAACCAAAACAAATACTACAGGAAACTACACAAAGTGGAGATCGCTACCGAGAAAAATATTTTATTGGGTAGGGATATTGACCGTAAAAAAATCAGTATGCCAGCTATTCCTTTGACTGATGAAGACATTATTAACCAACAAAGTCTAGGCAATAATGAATAGTACACTTATCATAGACAAAAGCGTCATAATACTAGTGGTTTTTGGTGTAACCATGCTTATGGCAATGTATTCTACTTGGGCAGAACGTAAAGTTGCCGCTTGGCTTCAAGATCGGATTGGTCCGAATAGGGCAGGTCCCTTAGGATTGTTTCAGCCTCTTGCGGATGGTTTAAAATTGTTTTCTAAAGAAGAATTTTTCCCTAATACGCCTAATAAATTTTTATTCGTTGTTGGCCCGGCAATTGCCATGAGTACGGCTTTAATGACGAGTGCTGTTATTCCTTGGGGAGATCGATTTCATTTATTTGGAAGGGATATTTTACTTCAGGCGACTGATATTGATGTAGCTTTGTTGTATGTTTTCGGAGTTGTATCCGTTGGAGTTTACGGAATCATGATTGGCGGATGGGCATCTAACAACAAGTTTTCCTTAATGGGGGCGGTTCGTGCCGCATCACAAATGGTTTCTTATGAAGTGGCCATGGGTCTTTCAGTGATTGCTTTGTTAATGATGACCGGAACATTGAGTTTGAGGGAGATTTCGGCACAACAATCCGGAATGGGTTGGAACGTTTTTTACCAGCCTTTATCGTTTTTAATCTTTTTGATTTGTGCTTTTGCAGAAACCAACAGAACGCCTTTTGATTTAGCGGAATGCGAAACAGAATTAATAGGCGGGTATCACACGGAATACTCTTCCATGAAAATGGGATTTTATCTGTTTGCTGAATATGCGAATATGTTTATATCGTCCACCATATTGGCAGTTTTATTCTTTGGGGGGTATAATTATCCTGGAATGAGTTGGGCTGTTGAAAACTGGGGCGTTAATATTGCCAATGTCATTGGAATAGCCGTTTTATTTGCAAAAATTTGTGGATTTATCTTCTTCTACATGTGGGTTCGTTGGACGATTCCAAGATTTAGATACGACCAATTGATGCATTTGGGATGGAGAATACTGATTCCGTTGTCTATCATTAATATTATGATTACAGGAATTGTGCTTTTGAGACACGATATTGCAACTTATTTAGGATTTTAATATTTCAAAGATTAATTCTAAACATGAGTGAAATAATTATTCCAGATGAAATAATAACTAATAAAATTTATTTTGTTAGAAACCAAAAGGTGATGTTAGATAAAGATTTAGCAGAATTATTTGATGTGGAAACTAAACGAATTAATGAACAAATAAAGAGAAATTCATTAAAATTTCCAGAGCATTTTATGTTTCAACTGAATGAAAATGAATTCCAAAACTTGAAGTCGCAATTTGCGACTTCAAGATGGGGAGGAACAAGAAAGCTACCTTATGTTTTTACTGAACACGGTGTGTTGCAGTTGGCAAACGTGTTAAAAAGTGAAAGAGCAACTCAAATGAGTATTAAAATAATTGAAGTATTTGTGAGTTTGAGGGAATTTATAACCAATAATTTGAATACGAAACTAGAAATAGAAGAGATTAAAAAGAAATTAATCAATCACGATAAAAACATAGAATTGGTTTTTAGTTATTTGGATGAATTAATGGAAAAACAAGATAATAAAGTGGAACGAAATAAAATAGGTTATAAAAATTAAAAACATAATTAATAGCGAAAAGCCCTAGCCCTGATAGCAGTGGAAATCCCATTCGTCGCGGCGAATGGATTGAAACGGATAGCAGGATTAAGCTTCAAATAAAAATTACGAAATGTCAATACAAGAAATATCCTTATCGGGAAGAAAAAAGGTGGTTTCCAACAAGGAAATGACTTTTTTGGAAACAATGTATCTTATAGCGATTGTTAAGGGCTTATGGATTACCTTAAAACATTTGTTTCGCAGAAAAGTGACCATTCAATACCCTGAACAAGTAAGAACGATGAGTCCAGTTTATCGCGGACAACACATGTTGAAACGTGACGAACAGGGACGTGAGAACTGCACCGCCTGCGGATTGTGCGCCCTGTCTTGCCCGGCAGAGGCCATTACGATGAAGGCGGCCGAGCGCAAAGCAGACGAAAAACATTTGTACAGAGAAGAGAAATATGCGGAGATCTACGAAATCAATATGTTGCGTTGCATTTTTTGTGGGTTATGTGAAGAAGCCTGTCCGAAAGATGCTATTTATTTGACAACCTCGAAAGTTTTGGTGCCGTCAAGTTACGAAAGGGAAGATTTTATTTTTGGAAAAGATAAATTAGTGATGCCTTTAGATATGGCAATGAAAAATACTCAACTTAAAAACGCTAACTAAATGTCCATTTTACTTATACTTTTTTGTATTCTATCTGCCATAACATTGTTAACGGCTTTTTTGACCGTTTTTAGCAAAAACCCCATACATAGTGCTATTTATTTAGTGATTTGCTTCTTTTCGGTTGCAGGTCATTACTTGTTGCTGAACGCCCAGTTTTTAGCCATTGTTCATGTCATAGTTTATTCTGGGGCAATCATGATTTTGTTCTTGTTTACCATTATGTTAATGAATTTGAATAAGGAAAATGAGGTTCACAAGCCCAGAATTACACGATTAGGTGCTATTGTTTCCTTTTGTTTGATTTGCTTTGTTTTGATACTGATTTTCATAAACTCAAAACCAATTGCCGATGGTTCTTATGATGTAACTGGCGAAGATTACCAATCCATTAAGGTATTGGGTAAAGTCTTGTTAAACGAATATATGGTTCCTTTTGAATATGCTTCCATATTGCTTTTAGTTGCCATGATTGGCGCCGTTTTATTGTCTAAAAAAGAAAAACTAGAGAAATAATATGAATAATATATTAAATCAAATTGGTATAGAAAATTACATCTTCCTTTGCGTAATACTTTTTTGTATTGGCGTTTTTGGGGTGTTGTACAGACGAAATGCCATCATCGTATTTATGTCAATTGAGATTATGCTGAACGCGGTCAACTTGTTGTTTGTGGCTTTTTCAACGTATCATCAAGATGCTCAAGGACAGGTTTTCGTGTTTTTCTCCATGGCGGTAGCAGCAGCAGAAGTTGCCGTAGGTTTGGCAATTTTAGTGTCGATATTTAGAAATTCAGGAACGATTGACGTGGCCAATTTAAAAAACTTAAAAGGATAATTTTCAATGGATACCAATTTAGCTTTAGTCTTACTGTTAACTCCTTTATTAGGATTTTTAATAAATGTTTTCTTCGGGAAAAAATTAGGAAAGACCTTTTCGGGAATTGTAGGAACGCTTTCAGTAGTTGTTTCTTTTGCTGTAACTTTATATTTTTTTGGATATATTACAGTTGCAAAACAACCAATTCAAATTATACTTTTTGATTGGATTTCCATCAGCAATTTCAACCTTAGTTTTGGATTGCTTTTAGACCAATTATCGATTTTATGGTTGCTTTTTGTGACGGGAATAGGTTCTCTGATTCATTTGTATTCCATTAGTTACATGCACGATGATGAGAAGATGCACACGTTTTTTGCTTATTTGAATCTATTCGTATTTTTCATGATTACCTTGGTAATTGGAAGTAACTTATTAGTAATGTTCATTGGTTGGGAAGGCGTTGGTCTTTGTTCTTACTTATTGATTGGCTTTTGGCATAAAAACCAAGAGTATAATGATGCTGCGAAAAAAGCCTTCATTATGAACCGAATTGGGGATTTAGGATTGTTAATCGGTATCTTTATTCTGGGAATGTTATTTTCAACCTTAGATTTCACCACTTTAAAAACCGCAATTTCTGGAGCAACCAATCTTAATTCTTACTGGCTTGGCGTTGCCGCATTTGCCTTATTTATTGGTGCCTGCGGAAAATCGGCACAAATTCCGTTATATACTTGGTTACCCGATGCAATGGCTGGTCCAACACCAGTTTCGGCATTAATTCACGCGGCGACAATGGTAACTGCCGGAATTTTTATGATTTCAAGATTAAATTTTTTATTTGATTTAACTCCAGAAGTTCAAAATATAATTGCCATAATCGGTGCTATAACTGCATTAGTTGCCGCAACTATTGGATTGGTTCAAAATGACATCAAGAAAGTTTTGGCCTATTCTACCGTTTCTCAATTGGGATTGATGTTCTTGGCTTTGGGATTAGGAGCTTATCAAGTTGCTATTTTTCATGTTGTAACGCATGCTTTCTTTAAAGCTTGTTTATTCTTGGGTTCCGGTTCTGTAATTCACGCATTAGGAGGAGAACAAGACATGCGCAAAATGGGCGGTTTGAAAAAAGCAATGCCAATTACTTTTATGACCATGTTAGTCGCTTCTTTGGCGATTGCGGGAATTTTTCCTTTCGCAGGGTTCTGGTCTAAAGATGAAATTTTAATCACTGCTTTCGAACACAATATTGTTCTTTGGGTTATTGGTTCTGTCGCCTCGATTATGACTGCATTTTATATGTTTAGATTGATGTATTTGACGTTCTTCAAAGAATTTAGAGGAACAGAAGACCAAAAACACCATTTACATGAAAGCCCTTCTTTGATCACCGCGCCGTTAATTATACTTGCTGTTTTATCTTTCATTGGTGGTTTAATTAGTTTGCCAAAAAATAGTTGGTTGAATGAGTATTTGGCTCCCATTTTCAGAAAAGTGACTGAAGAAGAACACACTTTGGGAACTTTTGAATATGGCTTAATGGCAATTGCTTTGGCTGGTGCATTCATCGGAATAGGAATTGCCTATTCTAAATACATCAAACAAAATAGTGTTCCCGAAGAAGATTCTAAAATCACAGGAATTTCAAAAGTGCTTTACAACAAATATTATGTTGATGAAGCGTATGATGTCCTTTTCGTGAAACCAATCAATGCATTGTCCGGTTTCTTTAGAGATTATATCGAGACTTCTATATCAGCATTGGTTTTTGGATTAGCGAAAGTGACCAATGAATTAAGTTTTCAAGGTAAAAAATTACATAACGGAAGCATTGGGTTTTATCTTTTTGCTTTTGTTCTCGGACTTTGTGCCATTATTTCCTATTTATTCTTAGCTCAATAATTTCTACTATGAACGTATCTCTTCTATTAATTTTACTTTTAGTTGGTGCATTTGCAACTTATTTGGCTGGTGACAAACTAGCTTCAAAAGTGGCTTTGTTCTTTAGTTTAGCCGTCTTAGGCTGTTCAATTGTCTTGCTAAACCATTTTAATGCCGGCGAAAACATCAGTTTCATCAACCAATGGATTTCACAACCGAACATCTCTTTTGCTTTACAAGCGGATGGACTTTCCTTGGCGATGCTTTTATTGACAACTGCTTTAACCCCGTTAATTATATTTTCTTCTTTCGGGAATGAATATAAAAACGCCAAATCTTTTTATGCTTTAATCTTGTTTATGGCATTTGCCATGGCAGGAACCTTTCTTGCCGCTGACGGATTGTTGTATTACATTTTCTGGGAATTGTCATTAATCCCAATTTACTTCATTGCTTTGCTTTGGGGTAACGGAGATGCCGAAGAACGTAAAACGGCTGTGGTAAAATTCTTTATCTACACCTTAGCGGGTTCGTTATTCATGCTGGTTGCTTTTATTTATTTGTACCAAAGAGCAGGAAGTTTGCTAATAGATGATTTATACAAATTAGATTTAACCGCTTCTGAGCAATTGTGGATATTCTTGGCTTTCTTCTTGGCTTATGCCATCAAAATTCCAATAATCCCTTTTCATACCTGGCAAGCAAAAGTCTACCAAAAAGCACCAACCGTTGGAACCATGTTGCTTTCTGGGATTATGCTAAAAATGGGATTGTACAGTGTCATTCGTTGGCAATTGCCCATTGCGCCATTGGCGGCTAAACAATACATGTTTGTTTTCATAGCGCTTGGAATTGCAGGAGTAATTTATGGCTCAATAGTCGCTTTACGCCAAAAAGACTTGAAGAAATTATTAGCTTATTCCTCCTTGGCACACGTTGGATTAATTGCCGCAGGAGCTTATACCTTAACCCTTGACGGATTGCGTGGTGCGGTTTTGCAAATGATTGCCCATGGTTTTGTGGTGGTAGGATTATTTTTTGCGGCCGAAATCATTTTCAGAAGATACGATACCCGAACCATTTCAGAAATGGGAGGTATTCGTTCCCAATCCCCTAAATTTACTTCCATGTTTATGATTTTGGTATTGGCCTCTGTTGCATTGCCATCCACATTTAACTTTGTTGGTGAGTTTACCGTTTTGTACAGCCTTTCTCAAATTAACATTTGGTTTGCCATTTTAGGTGGAACAACCATTATTTTAGGAGCGTATTATATGCTGAAAATGTTTCAACACGTGATGCTGGGAGAAACAAACAAGAAAATTTTTGCAGATGTAACCCTAAACGAAGGATTAACAATGGTGATTATTGTCGCCGTATTATTCTTTTTTGGAATGTATCCAAAACCAATCATAGACTTGATCACGCCAAGTCTTGAAAATATCCTAACTCAAATAAACCGTAACTAGTCAAATAAAAAAATGAATACATTAATAGCTATAACAGGATTAGGTGTTTTATGCCTTTTATTTGAAATTTTAAATTTAAGAAAAGCCATTGTTCCAATGACCATCATCGGATTATTAGCTATTCTTGGATTAACGGTATCGGAATTTAATACTTCCGGAAGTTTCTACAATAACATGATTGTAGTTAATAAATTTTCAATGGCATTTTCAAGTTTGTTCATCGTACTTACCATTTTCTTGGTGGGTTTAAGCCATAATTTCTATGAGGATCATCAATCCAAGTTGTCTGATTTTATTGCCATAAAAATATTTTTATTGTCAGGCGCAGTGGCTATGGTTTCTTTTGGAAATTTAGCCATGTTCTTTTTAGGGATAGAAGTATTGTCTATTTCACTGTATGTTTTGGCAGCAAGCAACAGGATGAATTTAAAAAGCAACGAAGCCGGTATGAAATATTTCCTAATGGGCTCCTTTGCCTCGGGAATCATATTGTTCGGAATTTGCTTGATATATGGTGCTATGGGAAGTTTTGACGTTGTCGAAATTAGCGAATTGTCTCGTTCCGCTGAATTACCAATTTGGTTTCCAATAGGAATAGCAATGGTTACCATCGGAATGCTTTTCAAAATTGCAGCTGTTCCTTTTCATTTCTGGGCTCCCGATGTTTATGAAGGTTCACCTGCATTGACAACGGCAACCATGAGTACGTTAGCCAAAGTGGTTGCTATGGCTACGTTATACAAATTATTGTCAGTAATGAATGCCAATATCTCCTATGCGTTTCAAATTATTATTGTCGTCCTTTCTATAGCTTCGATGACCGTTGGGAACATCATGGCGTTAAGACAAACGAACGTGAAACGAATGCTGGCTTTTTCCGGAATTTCTCACGCTGGTTTTATGTTAATGGCTTTGTTGAGTTTGTCAACATCCGCAAGCGACTTATTATATTATGCTTCCACTTATTCCTTGGCTGGAATTGCTGCTTTTAGTGTTATTTTATATGTTTGCAAAAATCGGGATAATGAAGATATTGTGAACTTTCACGGTTTGGGAAAAACCAACCCATTATTAGCGGCTGTATTAACCGGAGCCTTGCTCTCCATGGCTGGAATCCCTATTTTCTCTGGGTTTTTCGCCAAATTAGTATTGTTTAATCAAACCATAGAGGCGGGATATCTTGTAGTGGTGATTGTCGCAGTAATCAACTCCATCATAAGTGTGGGTTACTATTTTAAGCTGATTTTAGCCATGTATACTAAAGAGCCTAACGAAGAACGAGCAGGTACGCCGTTCTTTATTTATGCGGTGGCTGTTGTATCGATAGCATTGAATGTTGTATTGGGATTATTTCCTTCTTTGGTATTGGATTTATTAGGTTAAATTTTTCCCTTAAAATATATTTAAAGACCATCCTTACAGATGGTTTTTTTATTTCAGGAGTATGATTTTCTAAAATCAATACCCAACTTTTTAAACTAAATTTGCTTTTAATAGTTATAAATCATAGAATCAATTCTGAATGATGTATAAAAATAGTAATTCGAAAATTATTCGTTGGGGCATTTTGGGCTGTGGAAATGTCACCGAAATAAAAAGTGGCCCTGCTTACCAAAAAACAGATGGATTTCAAATCGTTGCCGTGATGAGAAGAGATGGTGAAAAGGCTGCTGATTATGCAAAGAGGCATCATATCAACAAATTTTACACGAATGCCGATGAACTAATCAACGACCCAGAAATTGATGCTATTTACATTGCCACGCCCCCTGACAGTCATAAACATTATGGACTTAAAGTAGCTCAGGCAGGTAAAATATGTTGTATTGAAAAACCATTAGCGCCAAATTATGCTGATTGTCTTGTTATTTGCGAAGCATTCAAACAAAAAAATATTCCTTTATTTGTTGCATATTATAGACGTTCTCTACCGCGTTTTAACCAAATAAAAAAATGGATTGACAACAATTCCATAGGTAACATTAGACATTTGAGATGGCATTTGAGTAAACCCGCATCACCACTAGATTTGAGTAAAAATTACAATTGGCGTACCGATTCTACTATTGCAACTGGTGGTTATTTTGATGATTTGGCTTGTCATGGACTTGATTTGTTTACCTATCTTTTCGGAAATGTAAAAGAAGTCTCTGGCATTTGTATCAATCAACAAGGCTTATATTCCGCAAATGATGCTTTAACAGCCTGTTGGCTACATGAATCAGGAATTACGGGAACTGGAAGTTGGAACTTTGGCTGTAGCATGCGAGAAGATGTTGTTGAAATTTTTGGAAGTCAGGGTAAAATTCACTTCTCGGTATTCGATGACAAACCAGTGGCTCTTATTAACGAACATGGAACAACCGAACTTTACATAGAAAATCCTGAACACATACAATTGTATCATGTTGAAAATATGCGCAATCATCTTCTTGGTGAAACGACACATCCTTCTAGCGGATTAACAGCTGCACATACCAGTTGGGTTATGGATCAAATTATTGGAAATCTTTAGAATAAAGATTTTTTCATTATAAAATTGGAGGGAGTCTTAATAGAGATGTGCTAATAGTTTTTCGCTTTGATACTTTTAATTAATTTCACATGTCTTATCTTTGTTAAATCGAATCGAAACAAAATGAAACCCATAAATGAAATTTTAAAAGAAGTAAAGGTAAAAATCAAGAATTCACCTTTAGACCTTAAATTGCTCTTTCTCTTTTCATTCTTAATGACAATTGCAAGCATCTATATTCATCTAGGATCAAATAAAGATTTATATAGAAGTATAATTCCATATACAGGATGGTCGCCAGGACAAGAATATCTCTCTCTACTGTTTTTTATACCTTTTTTTAGTCAAAATATTACAAACCTTCAAAAAAGTATAATATTAACTAGGCGTCTTAGTGCTGCTCTTTTAGGAATATCTTTAATATCTGGAATTATATTTTGGACTTTGGTTTCGCCAGAAGATTATACTAATCCCAATCCTTATTTGCGTTACGATTCTCTAACGCCCATTTTTACTATTGCATTGCCTTTATTTTGGATATTAATTTTGGGCGGTTTTCAATTAAAAGATTATTTCAATAACAAGAATAATTCAATGACGTTAAGAGAATTTTAAAGCTTCAAAAATCAATACTTAGTTATTGACAACATCATTAGATTATCAAAAACAGAACTTGTCATAAGTAATTTTGAAACTATTAAGTATGTGTTCCCTTAAAATCAGGCCAAAAACAGCCGCATTTAAGACAGAAATAAACAATTTAAATGGTTTTCACCGAACGAATGTTTAATGCGTCAATAAAGCCAAATAAATAGGAGTATTTATTAAATAAAAAACAGCAGTAAACATTTGCTTACTACTGTCTATTTTTTTTAAAATGCTATTCCAAGTTTTTTTAAACCTTATGTTTTGGATTAAAACCGTCCACTAATTTTCGGTGTTTGTATTCGGCAGTCATCAATTCGCCATAATTTACTTTTTTATCTCTACCTAAACGTACTCTTATGCTATCAAAAATAGCATATACTACAGGCACAACTATCAAAGTAAGGAAAAGGGAAGACATCAAACCTCCGATAACTACCCATGCCAATCCGTTGTTCATTTCGGCAGCGGCGCCTTTGGCCAAGGCAATAGGAATCATACCAATTACCATGGCAATTGTCGTCATCAAAATAGGACGAAGACGCGAATGATTGGCTTGAATTAAGGCGTTGAATGTCGTTTCTCCAGCCTCTTTTCTGTGGTTAGCAAAGTCAACTAATAAAATCGCATTCTTACACACCAGACCAATCAACATGATAATCCCTAATATTGTAAAGATATTTAGTGAGTTGTTTGTTAAAGCCAAGGCTAATAAAGCTCCGATGAACGATAACGGAATGGAAAACAACACCACAAATGGAGTAACAAAATCATCATACAAAGCTACCATTACAAGATATACCAAGATAATAGCCGCTAAAAGTGCAATTCCAAGTGTTCCAAAACCTTCGGTCTGGTTTTCCATATCACCACCCCAAATATAATTTACACCCGCTGGTTTCTCCATTTTTGAGAAAACGGCTTCCCATTCGCCAGCGATTGTGCCAGAAGGACGACCAACAGTTTGTGCTTGTATAGTTACAGCAGTACTCTTGTCTCTTCTCTCTAACATACTTGGTCCAGAACTTTCTATTACATCGGCAAATTGCGATAACTTAATTTGTTGACCTGCATTGTTTATGAAAATTAAGTCGTTGACATCTTTAGCATTCGAACGGTCATATTCATTAAAACGAATGTTAATGTCGTACTCGTATTCTCCAGCGCGGAATTTTCCATCTGTATTCCCACTAAAAGCCGTTTGCATGGTCATCCCCACTGTTTGAAGATTCAACCCTAAAGTAGCCATTTTATCACGGTTTACAGCCACTTTAATTTCAGGATTTCCTGCTTCGGAGGTTAATTTAACTTCTGATGATCCCGGAATTTTTTTCAATTCAGCTGCCGCTTTGGTAGCAAAGGCTATCACATCTTCAAAATTTGACCCCGTAACGGTTAACATAATTGGCGCTTGGTCAGCTCCCATTATCCCCATAGGAACGGTTTTAACTTTAGCTCCAACCAATACTTTTTCTAATTCACGTTTGATTTTTGCCGCAAATATGAAGGAGTCGTCATCACGTTTGGTTTTGTCAACCAATGAAACTAGGATTTCCGCTTTGTAAGCAGTAGCTTGTGTGGCTCCCATTCCTTCACTGGTTTGCCCAACGGTAGTAATCAAATCCACCACATTTTTATCGTTTCGTAAAAATTCCTCGGCTTTTTGGGTCATGAAATTGGTTTGCTCTACCGAAGCATCTTTTGGCATTTCAATTTGTACCAAGAATTCTCCTTTGTCTGTTTTGGCAAAGAATTCCCCTCCAATAAAACCTCCACCAACTAATCCCATCGTCGAGGCCAAGAAAAGTACTGAAACAATGGCAAGAGTAGTTTTTTTATACTTCAATGACCATTTTAAGATGTCGGTTACTTTGTGGGTAAAGACGTCTAAATAAGATTCGAAACCTAAAATAACTCGACCAAAGAATGTCTTTTTGGTGATGTGTTCTAATTTTCCATAACGGGAGAACAACCAAGGCACGATGGTAAATGAAGCTAGCAAGGAGAACAAGGTGGCAATAATTACCGTTACACAAAATTGAGTGATGATATTGGAAACAAGTCCGGTACTCATTGCAATTGGAAGGAATACCACGATGATTACCAACGTAATCGCCATTACGGTAAAACCAATTTCGGCAGCTCCGTCATAAGCAGCACGTACTTTGTTTTTACCCATTTCCATATGGCGGTGAATGTTTTCCAGAACCACAATCGCATCATCCACAAGGATACCTACCACTAACGAAAGTCCTAATAAACTCATCAAGTTTAAGGTGTAATCCATTAAATATATTCCGATGAAAGTCGCAATTAGCGAAGCTGGAATCGAAACCATAACGATCAATGCATTACGAATACTGTGCAAGAAGAACAACATTACAAAAGCCACCAAGAATATGGCAATAAATAAATCATGCATTACCCCATCGGCAGCAGTTAGGGTAAATTCGCTACTATCGTTGGCTACCGCTAATTTCAAATTCGATTTGGCATAATCTTTCTCGATTTGGGCAATGGCTTTTTTTACTTTGGCACTTACCTCAACGGCATTGGCATCCGATTGTTTGATAACTTGAAGAATGATGGAACTTTTTTGATTTACTCTCGAAATTTTTTCTACATCTTTTTGTGCGTCTTGAACATCGGCAATGTCTCCCAAACGAATTTGTACACCATTGTTTGATGAAATAACCAAATTACGCATTTCTTCCACCGATTTGTATTTTCCAGACAAACGAATTTGTGTTTTGTTTTCTCTGGTTTTGATGTTTCCTGTTGGAAAATCAAGGTTGGAACCAAGAACGGCTTGTTGTACCTGAGGAACAGAAAGTCCATATCCTTGCAGTTTTTTGGAATCTAAACTTACTTTGATTTCTCTCTCTTGTCCACCCACGAGGTTTACCTGTGCCACACCGGGAACACGAGACAATATTGGTTGGATTTTTTTGTCCAATAAATCATAGAAGGCAATTTCGTCCATTTTTCCAGTGGCGCCAATTGTCATGATCGGCAAATCGCTCAGCGAGAATTTGCTCAAGGATGGTGGATCAACATCTTCCGGAAGGTCTTTTAATACCGCATTGATTTTTCGTTGGGCATCATTCAAGGCGTAATCGGCATCGGCTTCAGTAGTTAGGGTTATCATTACCACCGAAAGACTTTCGTACGATTTGGATTCAATTTTCTTGATGTTTTCCATGGTGGAAATGGCATCTTCCAGTTTTTTGGTCACGGTATTTTCAACCTCACCCGGCGAAGCTCCTGGATATACGGTCGAAACTGTAACTACATTGATTTCAAATTTTGGAATTAATTCGTAGCTCAGTTGTTTGTAACTGAACAGGCCACCCAATAGTAATATGGTAAATAATACTATGACTATTGATGGTCGTTTTATGGATATATCAACTATTTTCATTTGTTGTCTTTAAGGAAATTATTTAACGATGCTTACTTTGGTACTGTCGCTCAAATTGATTTGTCCGCTTGTAACGACAGTATCGCCATTGTTTAATCCGTCCAAGATCTCTACTTTGTCGCCAAAGATTCTTCCAGAAACGATTTTTTTCAAAGTAGCTATATTGTTGGATACCACAAATACTTGGTTGCTGCTCACACTACCTACGAAAGCCGTTCTTGGTATAGTTTTGACATCGGCTTGTTTTGCAGTATTGGTTCCAAAAGTTGCAGTTCCGTACATTCCTGCTTTGATTTCGTTATTTGGATTGTTGGCTATTTCAATTTCTATTGGGAAATTTAGAGTTTCATCCGCTTTTGAAGCAATAAAAGTGATTTTGCCAGTTAGTGATTTGTCTGGAAATACACTTGCAGCAATAGCTACACTGTTTCCTAGTTTCAAGCTTGCCACTTGGCTTTCGTTAACACTAACTTTTAACTTTAGTTTAGAAACATTCACAATGTCAAACAATTCAGTTGCTGGCATTCCTGTTAAAATAGAACCCTGCTCAATGTATTTTTTATTGATAAAACCACTAATTGGAGCTTTAATTCTAGTATCTCCAACGTTGATATTTGATTGGGTTAATTGAGCTTTAGCATTTATCATTGCCAGCTTTGCTTGATCTAATTGTTGTTTAGTAACACCTCCAGTTTTAAAGGCATTTTCATATCTGCTATAATCTGCTGCTGCATTTTGATAGGATGAATTTGCAGTTTGGGCATTAACGTTTATGACATCGCTTCTAACGATTGCCAATGTTTGTCCTACAGTTACATAGTCGCCTTCTTTTGCTAAAACACGAATTACTTTTCCTGATTTTTCTGCCGAAAATGTTAATTCTTGAATAGGTTCAAAGTTTCCGTTTGCTTTAAATACGTCATCCAATTTTCCGGTAGTCACTGTGGCAGTTCGTACGGCAACAGAACTATTTTTTTCGGCTACAATGGCTGTATCTTCTGCGTTTTTCTTCTTGTTGTTGATTAATGTGAATGCTGCACCTCCTATTAATGCCACAGCAATTATGATGTAAATTGTTTTTTTCATTTTGAGTTATTTAGTTTACTAAGTTTTTTAATTCGCCTTTTGATTTGATTAATTGAATTTCTGCTAATTTGTAATCTAATATTGCTGAAGTGTAATTGTTTTGTGCTTCGGTTAAAGCATTTTCAGCATCTAATAGATCGGTTAAGGAAGCCAGTCCTTGATAGTAATTGTTTTTGGTATTGTCTAAAACTTCTTGAGCCAATTGTGCATTTTCTTTTTGGGTTTTTATGGTCACTAAGCTGTTGTCTATTTGCAGTTTGGAGTTTTCATAGGCCAAATCAAGCGCCAGCTTGGTGTCACTCAAATCCTCTTTTATTTTTTTCAATTCAATATCTGCTTGTCTTATTTTGGCACGAGTCCCGAAACCGGTAAACAAAGGCACTCTTAAATTTAATCCGACCGATGAAAAATTTGTCCAATACACTCCGTCTGAAGGAAGTGCTCCCAACGGCATTTTTTGACCTTGACCAATAAAATTGTAGTTGCCATTTAAAGAAAGTGTTGGATAATACCCTGCTACGATTGATTTTTTCTGAAATTCCAGTAATTGTTCATTTTTCTTTAAAAGCAAATATTCCGTTCTGTTTGTTGTGTTTGGTGCTTCGGAAAGTGCTTGTGGGGTCACTTCAAATACCGCTTGTGGAATGTTTATTTTAGTTTCAATTGGCATTCCCATATAAAACTTCAATGCGTTTTCTTGCAGTTGAACCGCATTGGAAATTTGTTGGCGTTGCGTACTAATATTGGATAGTTTTACTGAAATTCGATCCAAATCAATTTTTTTTGCCAGACCATTTTCATATTGTGACTTCACAATATTTTTAATCTTTGAAGTGTTTTTGAATGTTGTATCAATAACCGTAAGTTTTTGGCGTTGCACATACACTTGATAATAGGCGCTTGCAACACGTTCAATCACTTGTTCTTCTGTTAATTGCTCGTTTATCTGATAAAACTCTCTTGTTGACCTAGCTGCTTTTAAACCAGTAAAAACGGATTGATCAAACAAATTCTGAGTTAAGGAGACTCCCGCAGTAGCACTCCAAGGCTGTCCAAATTTAGCTTGTATGATTGTTCCCTTTTCACCTCCGAAGGCACCTGCATCCAAGAAAGTAGATTGTATTACAGGATTGTAGGTTAAACTTCCATTGGCAGAAATTTGTGGTAATGCTCTGGAACGTACCTCTTGTATTTGATATTCGCTGTTTTCTACTTTTAGCCTTGCTTTTTTAGCCTCGGCTTTATTTTCTAGGGAGTAAGTTATCGCTTCTTTTAGGGTTAACGATTTTATTTCTTGTGCATTTGCTACTATGGCAAAGGTTAGGAAAGTGATTAAAATTATTCTTTTCATGAATGGGTGTTTATATATTAAAATGTAATAATTGTTTTTCAAGTTCTATAATTCCTTTTGGTGTTGCCATAGCTCTGGTGTGGTATTCCAAGGCTTGCAATTCCAGTTCTTTTGCTTTATTTTCGGAGCTGGTGTTCCCATTAATGCTAAAAATCAGGGTGTAATAAAAACCAACATAGGTGACAATTGAGATGTCTTTTCTGTACAAACCCTGCTCGATTCCTTTTTCTATGTTTTGTTTAAAAACGGCATTGCATTCATTTATTTCTCGGGACATTACCTTGTCATAGATTTCAGGATAATGTTTTCTTAGTTGATAGGCAGGAGAGGCTTCTCCTGTTTTAAACATTTCTTTAAACATCTTCCTGATTTCAAAATTTTCCTCTATAGCATTGTGGTTTTTGGCAACTATAGTGTCAATACTTTGATGAATTGCCTTATGAACTATTTCTGTTGTTTCTGCAATGAGGATTTCCTTGTTGCAGAAATATTTGTAAATTGTTTTTTTAGATATGCACATTTCACAGGCAATATCATCCATGGTGACGCTTTTAAAACCGAGTTTTAAGAAAAGATCGGTTGCTTTTGCTATAATTTTATCTTTCATTTTTCCTTAATATGTTTCAAATTGATAGTAAACTTTGTTCTAAATCCAATGAGTTGAATGTCAAAATAATTTTCTTGTTCTTTATTAAACCTTAAATTCCAAATTAGCAATAAGCTTGATGTCTTGTCCCGATGCTATTCCTCCCGTTTGGGTAAAGGAATTAAATGCCAGTCCAAAATCTTTGCGATTGATGTCTCCGGTTATTTCAAAAGCAGCTTTTCGATCTCCATTATAGGTGTTGTATCCTATGAATTCGGTATCAAGTTCGACCACTTTTGTTATGTTTTTAATGGTTAAGTTCCCTTTCAAAAAATTGATGTTTTTATTTACTTTTTGGAAAGACGTAGATTTAAAACTGATAATTGGGTATTCATTGATATCTAAAAAATCGTTTAGCCTTAAATGAGTATCTATTTGTTCCAGTTTGGTATCCTTGTTGTTTACGTCTAATGAAAATTCTATCGATGCGTCCTCAATTTCATTGTCCTTAATATCAACATGACCATTAAATTTATTTATTGTTCCGGCTAAGTAAGCGATTATGGAATGCCTCATTTTAATCAAAACATCCGATTGGCTTGAATCAATTTCCCAAGTTGTTTTCATAATTTGTTCTGTTAATTTATTTTTTGGGCTTTGGTTGAAGTAATGAAGAACCTTTCTTAATTCAGAAAAGATCTCTATATCCGGTGCAAATATACAAAGGAAACTTTAAATACCAAAAAAGTTTCCAATGTTTTTAATTATTTTGGAGAGAGAACAATAGCGACTATAAATTTGAACCGTTTTTAAAACTCATAATTCATAATTGAATTGTATCTTTGCTATTTTCAAATTTGAACCTTATTTTATGCATTCCATATACCAATATCAGGAGTTTATTTCAGATTATTTACAAGAACAATATGAAGATAAGGAGCCTAAAAACTTGTATGAACCTATACGGTATATTCTGGAACTTGGTGGTAAAAGAATACGCCCTGTTTTGACTCTAATGAGTAGTGAAGTTTTTGATGCCGACTATAAAAAAGCGCTTCCAGCAGCCTTGGCTGTTGAGGTTTTTCATAATTTTTCTTTAATCCATGATGACATAATGGATGATGCGCCTTTGCGAAGAGGAAACGAAACGGTTCATGAAAAATGGGATATTAATACTGGAATTCTTTCGGGAGATGCCATGCTGATTTTGGCGTACCAATTTTTTGAAAAATACGAACCCAATATTTTTAAGGAGTTGGCAAAATTATTCAGCAAAACTGCACTTGAAGTTTGCGAAGGTCAGCAATGGGATGTTGATTTTGAAAACAGGGAAGACGTCACCATTCCTGAATATCTAAAAATGATCCAGTACAAAACCGCTGTTCTTGTGGCAGCAGCGATGAAAATGGGAGCCATTATTGCAGAAACTTCGAATGAAAATGCCAATTTAATTTATGATTTCGGTTTAAATTTAGGTTTGGCGTTCCAGTTGCAGGATGATTATCTGGATGTTTTTGGAGATCCGGAAACTTTTGGAAAACAAGTTGGTGGGGATATCATCGAAAACAAAAAAACGTATTTATACCTTAAAGCTATTGAGTTTGCTTCTGAAGATGAGAAAGAACAACTCCTGCATTTGTTTTCAATTCATCCTATTGATAACGTAGATAAAATCAACTCTGTAAAAGCAGTCTTTAACGCAACTGGAGCATCTCGTGTCACAAAAAAAGCTATACAGGATTATACTTTAAAAGCGTTTGAAACTTTGCATAAAATAAATATAGATGACGACAAAAAAGCAATTTTACAATTGTTTGGAGAAAATTTGATGGGAAGAAAAGTATAGTAATGTAGTTTTATGGATAAATTTTTTCAACATTCTGTTTTCAATCGCGATCATTCAAATCAGAAACAGCAACTGTTTTATGCAATTTTTTTTACCGTATTTACGATAGCTGCCTTGGGGATTGATTCTGTATTTTTCACCCGACATTTTTTTAATGCCAGATTAATAACCAATTTTTTTGCCATTATTTATTTTTCACTTTTCTTTCTGTCTTCGGATTCGCATTTAAGAAAATTGATGTTTGTAATGGTTTTTCTATCCTATATTGGCGAATTGATTTTTTGCAATTTATTAGGGATGTACAATTATAGGACAGATGCTATTCCGTTGTATGTCCCCTTTGGCCATGCCATAGTCTATGGCTCTGGATATGTCTTTGCCAACACAAAATTTGCGATTAAAAATGAAACTATTTTGCGATTGTTTTTCGTCTTTTTTTTCATTGTATTATTTTTGTCGGTTGTGATTTTTCTAAATGACATTTTTACTTTAGTTTTTGGAGGGCTGTTTTTTTTGATTTTAATGAGGAAAAAATGGCAAAACCTCTATTGTTTCATTGCACTTTGTGTTATCTTTATTGAACTTGTGGGTACGTATTTTCAGTGTTGGATTTGGGTTCCCAAAATTTTTGGCTCTATTCCTGCGGCAAATCCACCAATGGGTGCCGTGTTTTTTTATGCGGGAGGCGATGTCCTATTGGCTAAAATTGTATCCGCTTGGGATAAAAAATCAAATAATATTTTTATTGCTCCATGAATTTCATTTCCCCAAAATCTACTGATTTGTTGCTTTCTGAGGCAAAGAGCGAAAGCTTGTACTTAAAATTAATCGAACAAATTAATAAGGATTTTAATTTGGCTAATGAGGGCATTGATTTGCCTATGAGCATTTCGCCTAATGAATTAAAGATTCAATTGCACGAAAAAATCTACCGATTAATTCAATATAAATTTGCCGAATATCTCAATTTGCTTTACATAATAGATGTTTCTGAAGATGAGATAAAAAAATTAGATGGTTCAGATATAGTCATCCTTGCTGAACATGTCACTTTTTTGATATTGAAAAGAGAATGGCAGAAGGTGTGGTTTAGAAACAGATTTTGATAGAAACGGAAATTAGCCCATCATTACCTATAAATTCAGATATAAAAGTCATCCACGAATAATTTTATTGAAAAAATATAATAATCTGCAAAATATTTCTTAAATTTAGGTATAAGTTTAAAATAATTAACTAACAATCTAAATCAAATCACATGAATTCACAATTTACTTTACTCGTAAGAATAGTATTAGGGACTGTGCTCATTGTTTTTGGAAGTAACAGTTTTTTACATTTCATCCCGTTACCAACTCCAACTGGTGCGGCTGCAGATTTTATTAAATTATTGAGCGCCACAAAATATATCTTTCCAGTTGTGGGTATTTTGGAAGTATTTATTGGAATTATGTTGCTCTTAAAAAAAGGGGTTCCTTTTTTTATATTGGTATTGGCTCCTATTTCAATTAATATCTTGCTTTTTTATCTATTATTAGATTTTCCAGGGGTGAGCGCAGCTTTAATAATTGCATTGTTAAATGCGATATTGATTTATAAATATTGGAAACGGTATTCCCCGCTTTTTTTATAATATTCTCAAATGATTTGAAACAAATGGGATATTAATGACTAATGGAGTTTTGAAATTTACCGGAAATTAGTAGTCTAATTTTCCTATATATTTCATTTGTTTTACAATTCGATCTTTTCGCCTATTTATAAAGGTAGTCGAATTCGTGGCTTTAAATTTTCTTGGATTTGGAAGAATTGCGGCAATTCCCGCAGCTTCCTGTTTCGTTAATTCGGAGGCGTTTTTCCGATACCAATAGTGTGAAGCTGCTTCTGCACCATAAACACCATCGCCCATTTCTATGCTGTTGAGGTAGACCTCCATGATACGTTCTTTTCCCCAAACTAATTCAATCAAAACGGTAAAATAGGCTTCTAACCCTTTACGGAGATAACTTCTTCCTTGCCAAAGAAATACGTTTTTGGCTGTTTGTTGCGATATTGTACTACCGCCTTTCAGCTTTTTACCTTTTTCGTTGTTTTTCATTGCTTTTTCAATGGCATTAAAATCGAAACCACTGTGTTTTAGGAAAGTTGCATCCTCACTAATAATTACCGCTTTCTGTAAATTTAAGGATATTTTCTCTAAAGGTTCCCAATCATGGCTGCATATCATGTCTTTCCCTTCTGATACATTTTCAATGGAACGAATAACCATTAACGGCGTTAAAGGAACGGGTATATATTTAAAAATGACAACACCCAAAACGGATAGGGCAAAAAACCATAGTAGAATTTTGGATAAAAAACGAAGTGTTTTTCTCAACATATTAAGTTTGTTTAATCGTTCTATTTCGTTCTGTCCTCAATATACCCAATCTAGGAAAAAAGATTACAGAAACGGCATTTACGCTTCTCTGGAGCCCAAATTTACTATTATGATCTTCATATTTAAACCCGGTCACACAAAATTACTTTTTTTATTCTATTTTGAATGTTTTCTGTGAGGACTAATTTTATTCCCAACCTTTATTCCGAGAATTTATCCATTTACCAATACAATTGATTTAGAATAATGTCAAATTAGTAATTGAGATAATTAGGAAATTTTTAGGTACAAAAAAAGAGGCTATAAAGCCTCTTTAATAGTTTGAAAACAATAAAAATTAGTTTATCGTAATGTCATCCAATTGTATTGTTGTAGTCACCGTAGGTGTCCCAGAATATTGGAATACGAAGAATCCAGTACCTGTTAAACTTGCTGGAATAGAATATGTTCCTGCACTTGAGAAAGAATTATCCGATGAGCCGGAAGCCGGATATACCAAGCTGAATGAGGATGTAATGTCTGTGAATTTAGTCACGTCTATTGGTCCGTTTGGTGCATAATTGTCGGACGTTACATAAAACACTTTTAAAACTTCACCAGCATTATAACGAATTTCTTTTTTGAAAGTAAAAGTGTTGGCTGCTGTGAAATCAACGGGAACTAAGAAATAGCTTTTTGCAATTACACCACCACCACCAAAAGAGGTCATTTCGATATATTTATTTCCAGTTCCTGTAGGGAATTGCTTTAATGCCCAATATCTATTGCCAACCGTTTGATCGTTTATAAATTTAGGGAACACCTTATCACCTACTGAATAACTTTCAAACGACTCTGTTAATGATCCTGTGAACTGAAGTGCTGGATCCACAGGAGGTGAAACTCTAGGGCTTTCCATTTTTACGTCTCTTTCGGTTCTCATAATGATTTGATAACCTGTGCCATATTTAGTCAATACGCCTCTTATTTTTCCATGTCCTCTTGGAACTTTATACCCTGCAAAATTAGCGTATCGGCTTACTCTCACATCTAATTCAATAGATCCTTTAACTCCGCTATTGATAATAGTGCTTGAATCAGAGTTATCTGTCCTGTCAGTATCGTATGTACCTCCAGCTGTCGCGTCACTAAATTGCACGTCATCTATTTCAACAAGGGTATTTAAATAGATATCCTTTTTTACTTCAGATAGTGATAAATGTTTTACAATAGCATCTTCACTAACCACATCGCATGATGGAATAATATATTGCTTATAGGTTAATTCTGAAAGTCTGTCAACAGCAAATTTATCTGTTGGTGGCGCACCAAATATTAAGCCTATTCCAAAACTAGTAGGATTAGCAAAAGCCAAACCTTTAAGTTTCAAGAATACTTTTTTACCAGGTTGTAAATTTTTGGCGTATACATTCCCTTCATTTATAGAAAAGTTGAATCCTTTAGACCCATCAAGAGGCTGTAAATACATGCTTTTGAAAAAATTTCCTCCCTCATCACTTGATATTACATAGGCTTCTATAATGTCATCCTCTGTATAAGTTGGTGAATTTGCGGGTGTACCCGTAGGGTTTTTTGCAATAGCATAAATATCTTTTACTTCTTTTGTTGCTATCAATCCAGGATTGACACAATCTGCAACAATCGGATTAGCATATTCTTCTTTTACGCAGCTTGAAAACAAGCTAATCATAGCAGAAACTAATAAAACATTTTTGATTTTATTTTTCATAACTTTATTTTTTAAAAGGTTAAATATATGTTTGCCATATACGTTCTTCCGTAACCGTAGAAGTATTTAGGTGCAAAAGCACTAGCTCCCCCACTTTGATGATCTTCGTAATCTTGTTTGTAAGATGAATTTCTAGACTGTTCAAATCCACCTGTTTTGTATGTAACGTCTAAAACGTTGTTGATGTTGGCGAAAAGACCCAATGTATATTTATGGGCAATTTTCCAAGATTTCCCACCTACTAAATTAACCAATGCAAAAGCTTTGAATTTTTCTTGTTTCAAATAGCTGTTGGCTAATGTTTGATCTACGGTTATACTTGGATTATTTAAAGGATCATAATAGTTATCTGTTCTTCTAATTGTTGATACATCTATGTAATTATCGGAAAGATAATTGTAATTGGCTCCAATCCACCAAAACTTAGGGTCTCTATATTCAATTCCACCAGAATAGGCTTGTTGTGGCATTCCGGATTGTTTGTATCCGGCTAAATGAGCTTTTTGCGGTTGAAGGTTTAACAATCCTGCATCATCTTTAACACTAACCGTTGGGTCATTTGTAAAAGTATATTCGCCATAAGCCGCCACTCCAGTAAGTTTAATAGTAGAAGTTAATTGATATTCAAGTCCTACTTCACCACCTCTGTTTCTCTTGTTTATACCTGTTACAACTTCAGATACAAATGCATTTATTCCCCCAAGACCATCTCCGTAATAGAAATTGATGTCTGTTGAGTTTAATGTTTCAGAAAAATACCCTGTAAATCTCGCTTTGAAACTTGGGGCTTTAATGATATAACTTAAATCTACACTTTTAATGGTTTCATTAGTGATGTTTGGCGTGATGTCATTATTTAAACGAGCATTAGCGAAAACGTCTTTAGTATTTGGGGCTTTTGACATATAGATACCATTAAAGTCAATAAATTGTCTTCCGGTAATTTTATAAGTTGCACCACCTTTAAATCCGAAATTGTCAAAAATCGTTTTTTCACTTTTCCCGAATGAACTGGTTGGATAGTAACCGTTTTTATACAATCCCTCTCTTTGGTATGCAGAACGGGAAAATGTTTGTGCCAAATAAAAATCGATTTTTTTGTATACGAATTTGAATTGGGTAAAAGCATCTAATTTAGTGGCATCAATATTATAATTGTAACCAAATTTATTTCCAACTACAACAGATCTAAATGGATTATTCAAATCGGCTTGTTGTTGATCCTGAGTTATTCCAAAAGTAGAAACATCAACAAAATGATCCCCTCCTAAAAGATCTAGCATATTTTTGAAATTCTTAGTTCTAGAATTCAAATAATTTACACCTGCATTCATGAAGATATTATCAGACAGTTTACTTGATAAATTAGAATTTACAGTAGCAATGTTTTCGTCATTTCTGTCTTCATACAAAACAAATCGGCTTCCGTTTGCGATATTTTCACCATTTACACGGTACATGCTACTCCAATCTAATTGTTTGTTGGCTAAAAAGGCCTCTTTTAAAACTCCTGCTTCTGCAATATTTTCAGGAGTATTTCCTAAATAAACACCAGCACTTGAAAATTCATTTAATACATAACTTGGTAATTTTCTGTAATAAGTAGGGTCTGGATTGTCAGATTTCGTATAATCAATACGGCTATTTCCTATTTGTCCAATTTGATATGATGCGGTTGTGTTGATATTGGTTTTAGAATTCACTTTCCAATAATGGGTCAACATCAATAATGGTTCTTCCGTTTTTTTTACTCTAGAATTTCTTCTTCTACCACCTTGTTCACCCCAATACGAATTGTATTTAAGGCCCGCTAAGTCGGTTTGCTCTTGAGTATTTGGTGAGTTTTTACCTCTTTTATTTTGAGCGTAAATTGAAGTAAAGTTCAAACTGTGTTTTTCGTTAAATTTTTTCTCCACACTGGCAAACAATGAATTTGCGCTATAATTAGTACCTTCATAAAAGCCTTCTTGCGCCCATCTTCTACCCGCTGAAATTACATAAGCCCAACCGTCCTTATTCATTCCGGAAGCCATGGTACCCATAGTTCTAAAACTATAATTAGTATTTGTATTTAGGAAAGAAAGTCTTGTCCCCGGTCTGTAAATGGAGGCTCTGGTATTGATTTCTTGAGTTCCTGCAATTCCCCCAAATACATAATCAGAAGCAGCCGAACCATTGGTGAATTCTTGGTTTCTGGTGGCGTCATTTAATCCGCCCCAATCACCATACTGTGGTCTACCATCCCCAATGCGGTTCATAGAAATTCCGTTAATCATAACATTAGAGTATTCATTGTCAATTCCTCTAACGCTAAAACGAGCCTGTCCAAAATTGTAGGCAGCTGCTTGTAAAAAGGTGTCGCGAGAAGATTGCAGTAAGCTACTGGTGCTTTCAGAGCTATTGCTTTCGTCTCCTAGATCACTTTCGGTAATTGCGATTAAACTGGTTTGTTGTTCCTGAGTAATGTCCTCTTGCATAACCACAACTCCTAAATCGAGCATTTTACCAGAAACAACTTCAATTTGAAGCAACTGGTCTTTATAACCTTGTGTTCTAATTTGTAATAATTGTTTTCCTACAATAGCATCTTTGAAGGAAAATTTCCCAGTAACATCTGTCAATTGGGTTAAATTGGTGTTTTGAATCGATGCAACAACGTCCTGTAATGGTTTTTGTGTTTTAGAATCAATCACTTTACCAGAAATTCCAGTAACAGTTTGAGCAAAAACAAAACACACTTGCATTACAAATAATGTACTAATAACAAGCTTTTTCATAAATTAAATTTAGTTAATTCGTCTTTTTTTTAAAGAATAATCATTTCTTAACGAATGCAAATGTACATTATTAATTAATATTATTTACTTTTGCTCTCAAGTTTGTGTTAAACTTGATAATAAATTAATATATCGCTTATGAAAATTAAACAAAGTATTGCATTTTTCTTATTACTGGTTGTAATATTAAATGCTAATGCGCAACAAAAAAAATTCCAAGTGCACACTGTTGCATTTTACAATTTCGAAAATCTTTTCGATACCATCAACAATCCGAACAATGACGAGGAATGGACTCCAACAGGAGCACAACATTGGACCTCTGAAAAGTACAAACAAAAAATACAAAATCTTGCTCGGGTCTTATCTCAAATCGGGACAGGTGAAAACCCAAACTCTCCAACCCTTATTGGCGGATCGGAAATTGAGAACCGAGGTGTTCTGGAAGATTTAGTTAAAGATCCTCAATTAATCAATAGTGATTATGGTATTGTACATTTCGATTCTCCGGACAAAAGAGGGATAGATGTGGCTTTATTGTATCAAAAAAAGCATTTTCAACCTACAAGCTATATCAATATTCCGCTGTTAATTTATAGAAAAGATTCAAAAGCAAAAGAAAAAGATTCAAAAGAAACTGCCGAAGATAAAGCCGACAATGATAAAATTGTTGTTGACGCAAAAGAACGGGTTTATACGAGGGACATTTTGCTTGTAACCGGTTTTCTGGATGGTGATGAAGTTAATGTAATGGTAAACCACTGGCCATCTCGATCTGGCGGAGAAAAAAAGAGTAGCCCGTTTCGGGAAGAAGCCGGAAGATTAGACAGAAAAATAATGGACTCTATCTATAAGTCAAATCCAAACGCCAAAATCATCAATATGGGCGATTTGAATGATGGGACTTACAATAAAAGTGTTAAAGAAGGTGTTGGTGCAAAACTAAAGAAATCGGAAGTTAAAGAATTTGGAGTTTATAATCCTTTTGAGGAAATGGCAAGAAAAGGGAATGCTTCCTTATTCTACCGTGATGCAGGAGATATTTTTGACCAAATCATGGTTTCTGAAACGTTAATCAAAACCGATTATTCGTCTTTTCGCTATTGGAAAGCAGGAATCTACAACAAGCCTTTCATGATTACTACCACTGGACAATATAAAGGGTATCCACTTCGACATACTGCAAATGAAGTTGGTTTTAGTGATCACTTCCCAGTTTATATTTACCTGATAAAAGAGGTTAAATAAGTAAGAGCAATAAAAAGGTTAGTTAACACTAACCTTTTTTATTTTGTTTAAATTAGTCAATATCATTTTATCTGGAATAATCAAAATTGGGATTATTTTAGAATAAGTTATTCGCATGAATATGGGAAGGTATGCGTAAATCTAGGAAAGAAATAAATTCAATTTTTTGTGCTTAAAAGTTATACTTTTGCATAAAAATAAATTATCCGAAAAATGGACGATTATTATTCGAGGAGAATTAAAAACAGGTAGAAAAAGCGTTTGATTTTTTGCAATCGCTATTTCTAATTAATAGCGTATTGCACAATGATAACTTTTTACAAAAACCAAAATGGTTTAATTCAAACCGAAACTCAGGAAAACAACAGTTGGATCAATGTAGTTTGCCCAAACAAACAAGAAACTAATTTTCTACTCAAAGAACTGCAAATTCCGGAAGCCTTTTATAGTGATATTGAGGATATTGACGAACGCCCCAGAATTGAATTTGAAAACGGATGGTATTTAATTGTTTTACGAATACCATTTAAAAGTAAAGATCCAAAACTGCCTTTCAATACAGCTCCCTTAGGGTTAATGTTTAAAGACGATGTGTTTGTTTCACTCTGTTTTCATCAAACGGATATCCTTTCCGATTTTGTTTTATATACCAAACGCAAAAAAATAACCATAGACAATCATTTTGACTTGGTATTAAAATTGTTGCTTTCTTCCAGCATCTGGTTCTTAAAATATCTGAAACAAATCAACCAACGGATCAAATCAGCCGAGGACAATTTAGAAGAATCCATCAAAAATGAAGAACTTCAAGCCTTGTGGCAAATAGAAAAATGTCTCGTGTTTTTTGTCACCTCATTAAAAGGGAATGATGTTTTATTCCGTAGGATTAAAAATTTAAAAGACCATAAAGACACTTTTGATCCTGAACTGCTCGAAGATGTAGAAATAGAGTTAAGACAAGCCGAAGAGACCACAAATATCTACAGTAACATCTTAACGGGAATGATGGACGCCTATGCTTCGGTTATTTCAAACAATTTGAACGTGATTATGAAACGGCTAACTTCAATATCCATAATCTTGATGATACCAACATTAATTGCCAGTTTGTATGGTATGAATGTTCCGAACAATTTAGAGGAAAATCATTTTGGTTTTTGGATTGTTTTGCTAATTTCCCTCTTAATCTCTATCTCGGGGGTATTTCTGTTCAAGAAAAAGAATCTTTTTTAATTCAATTGGGAGCTTTCCCCGCTGTCCGTTTTTCAACGCTAAAAGGCGTGGGATGCCTCTACCACCATCTGTCGGCAGACAGGTCGGGCAATAAATAAAATCAAACATTTAGCGTAATTTTATTAGACATTAGTTTTCTATTTGACGTTTAAACAATATCTTTACAATAAATATAACAATTATCATCAAAAAAGTTACAATGATAACAATAGCGCAACAATTTGGCATAACCGAAGCCTTGAAACAACTTGGCGTAAAAGCAATAAACGAAGGTACATCAACAGGGCAAAACCATTTTTCAAATGGGGAAATCATGGAAAGTTTTTCACCAGTTGACGGACAATTAATCGCAACGGTAAAAACATCAACTGCCGCCGATTATGAAAAGGTAATGCAAACGGCAACTGAGGCTTTCAAAACGTTTCGATTAATGCCAGCGCCGCAACGCGGAGAAATTGTGCGCCAGTTTGGTGAAAAATTGCGTAAAAACAAAGAAGCCTTAGGGAAATTGGTTTCCTACGAAATGGGAAAATCCCTGCAAGAAGGATATGGCGAAGTACAGGAAATGATAGACATCTGCGATTTTGCAGTTGGTCTATCCCGTCAATTGCACGGCCTAACCATGCACTCGGAACGACCTGGACATAGAATGTACGAACAATACCACCCGCTGGGAGTTGTCGGAATAATTTCGGCATTTAATTTCCCCGTGGCCGTATGGGCTTGGAATACGGCTTTGGCTTGGATTTCTGGAGACGTTTGCGTTTGGAAACCATCGGAAAAAACGCCTCTTTGTGGTGTTGCCTGCCAAAACATTATTGCTGAAGTTATCAAAGAGAACAATCTTCCCGAAGGAATTTCTTGTTTGATTAACGGCGATTATAAAATAGGAGAATTATTGACCAACGACAAACGAGTTCCTTTAATTTCCGCTACAGGTTCCACCCGAATGGGGAAAATCGTGGCACAGGCCGTTGCAGGTCGTTTGGGAAAATCGTTGTTAGAATTAGGAGGCAACAACGCTATTATTGTAACGCCCGATGCTGACATTAAAATGACCGTTATTGGAGCCGTTTTTGGAGCTGTGGGAACTGCCGGACAGCGTTGTACTTCAACCCGTCGATTAATTATTCACGAAAGTATTTACGACAAAGTAAAAGATGCCTTAGTATTGGCTTATGGACAATTGAAAATTGGAAATCCGTTAGACCAGAACAATCACGTTGGGCCTTTAATTGATGTACATGCTGTTAAAATGTACACTAATGCTTTGGAAAAAGTAGTTGCCCAAGGCGGGAAAATTTTGGTGGAAGGCGGCGTTCTTTCTGGCGAAGGCTATGAAAGTGGTTGCTATGTAAAACCAGCTATTGCCGAGGCTAATAATTCATTCGAAATCGTGCAACATGAAACCTTTGCTCCCGTTTTATATTTACTGAAATATTCGGGTTCAGTTGAAAATGCCTTAGAGGTTCAGAATGGAGTGGCTCAAGGATTGTCATCGGCAATTATGACCAATAATTTACGTGAAGCCGAACTGTTTTTATCGGTTGTTGGTTCCGATTGTGGAATTGCCAATGTGAATATTGGAACTTCCGGAGCTGAAATTGGAGGCGCTTTTGGCGGAGAAAAAGAAACGGGTGGCGGACGTGAATCAGGTTCCGATGCATGGAAAATCTATATGAGAAGACAAACAAATACCATTAATTACACCACGAGTTTGCCATTGGCACAAGGAATAAAATTCGATTTGTAAAAATCCAATTTGTTTTTAATAAAAAAGACAATTTGAAAGTTTAATTTTCAAATTGTCTTTTTTTATATAATCCTAGTATTATCAGCTAAAAACGGTATTACAAGTTAAATGAAACTCCAGCATTAACTATAAATTGGTTGTTGTAATGATCAAAACCAGTTAAATGAGTATCGTATTTAGCAATAGGAATTCCAGCTTCGGTAAAAACACCAAAACCTTCCGTAAAGAAATAACGGAATCCTAAGTGACCTCCAAAATTTTTCAACCCTAAATCCAAACCAGGGTATATATCCATCTTTGGATCTAGTTTAAGGACGTTTCCTAAATTGGCATTAAATCGCACTTTTACATCTATTCTGTCTCCAAATTTTGGTTTTTCTCCCAAAATATTTTCTTGAACAGACAATAAATATGTTCCAGTAAAACCATAAGACATGTTTTCTCCAAGTCCAAAATCTACTGAGGTGTGAATTCCAGTTGCGCCATCTTGAAAATTAGCGCCAACTTGCCCTTTAATGTCTCCATTCCCTTTGTATGCTTGTGCATTTACAAATCCGGCAGAAACTACAAATAATAATGTAATAATTTTTTTCATGGTGTATAATTTAAAATGTGGGCAAATGTAATAATTTTCAATCTAATTCCGACCTTTTTCATTTGGGTATAAATGAGGTAAAGGTTCGCTTTGCCAAAATTCTTTACTGTCGATATCCATAATGGTTAATGGGCCTGCAAATGCCGCACCTGTATCTAGATTCCAAACGGTTGCCATTTGTACCGGAATGGTTTTCCCAATTCGTGTTACGGGCGTGTGGCCGATGTAGATTTCTTTATATAATGTAAATCGTTTCGGATAGGTTAAATCGTTGGTTTTTATGTTTTTATCTAATGCTAAAGCCGTTTCCCATAACGTTCTGTCCCAATAAAACAATTCGGGAAAATATTCAAAATCAATGCCATTCATATTGGTGAATCCAGCGTGAACAAATAACCGGTTTTTTTCGTCGAGATAGTGATTTGATAATGATTTCAAAAATTTGATGTGTTTTTTCTTTGTCTCATCATCGACTTTTGCATAGGCTAACACAGTGGCTTCGCCTCCATGTTTGTACCACAACAGGTTGTCTTTGCTTTCATGGAGCCAAGAAAGTAAAAGATCATCGTGATTGCCACGGATGAAAACACAGTTTTGTTTTTTATCTAATTCAATTAAAAAATCTATAACCTGTGGTGATTGGCTCCAGCCATCTACATAATCTCCCAGAAAAATTAAGGTATCTTTTTGGGTCACATTAGCTCTTTCCAAAATTTGATGTAACGCACGCAAGCCTCCGTGTATGTCACCAATAATAAGTGTTCTCATTTATATTCAATATTTTTATTGCACATCGTATTTCATTTTCCTTAAAATCCGAAACGCTTCTTTAAAGGACAAATATACTTGTGGAAAAGGTTTTAATAGCAATTTCGCATCTATTAGTTTTTGTTTTGCATCTTCAAAACCGTTGAGGTAGCAAATCATAAAAGTCGATGGCAGGTTTTCTAAATCTTTATATTCCGTATCAGATAAGGAATGCTCTTTTTGAAGTTTTTTCAGCAATGCAATGTTGGAATTGTAAATGTGAAAAAGCATCTTCATGTTGAATTCGGGTGGTTGAAAAAGTATTTCATGGTCTATTTTATAATACCCATTTTCATAAAAACGAATGGTTTGTTTTTCTAGCGGATAGTAGCTTGTTTTGTCATTCAATCCCAAGGGGACATATTCAATAATTGTAAAAGTATCCTCGTCAAAATTGATGGATACTACATCCTGAGCAGAATAAAACAGTTTGATTTGTTCGTTTATTAACTCAATATCTACCCGAGACAAGTATGTTTTATCGTGGACTTTTTTAGGAATTCCGGCCCAGCATATCACGAACAATTCTTTAAAAACCTTATATTTTGGCGCCATATCTTTGTGCCGAAAATTCATGAAATCAATCACACCGTCTAAAGTGTACTCTATACTATTTCTGGAATTGTTTTCAATACCAATGACGGTTTCTGTATTTTGATAATTTTTCTCAAATTCAGTTTCAATGGGTACGGTATTACTTCCTCGCCTTATAAATATACTATTGGCTGGAATTGTATGGATGCCTTTTTTGAAATACGAGGTTGTGTTTTTAGCTTTTATGGTAACCAGACCTATTACTTTGTCTTTTGGTAAACTAGGGAACGGTACATTTTCGTATTGAATCTTTGGCGGAAATTCCAAATAAGCATTCACTAAATTCTGAATCCGACTGTCGTCAAAAAAATCGTCGCCAACAATTTCATTATCATAGTCTTCTACACCTACGACAATATAAGAATTGTTTGTTGGATTAGAATTTGATAGGGCGCAAATGTGCTTTAAAAATTTTGCCTTTCCCTCTCGGGTATGCAAATTTAACTGGCGTTTTTTATCATAAAAGCTGCATTCATCATTGTGAGCTAGCAGGTTTTTAATTAAAAGGCGTTTGTTAATCATTTTTTATAATCGTTACCCAAGCTATAATGGCGAATTAGTGAAGAAATTTGAAATTTTTAAGGCACGTTTTCACCCATACTTTCGGTCCAAATGGCAAACCAATCTTCTTTGTCCAGTTGCAATTCGGCAGCTTTCATCAAGGATTGGATTCGGGCTATGTTTACAGTCCCTGCTATTGGAATTATTTTTGCGGGATGTTGCAAAATCCAAGACAGTAAAATAGAATCGGCGCCCAAATGGTATTTTTCTACCAGTTGGGCCAGTAATTTTTTTAATCTTCGGGTTTGCTCGATATCTTCTCTAAAAACTGTTCCAAGAGGATTCCATGACATGGGCCTGATATTATGTATTTGCATATAATCCAAACTTCCGTCTACCATGGCTTCATAATGCGTTGCAGAAAATTGCACTTGATTGTAGCTGATTTCCGTTTTTTGCCGAATCAATTCAGTTTGTGATGGTGTAAAATTTGAAAGCCCGAAGTCTAAAATTTTCCCTTCAGTTTTTAGTTTCGATATCGCTTCGGCAATCTCATCGGCCTGCATCAATGGACTTGGTCGATGTAACAAAAGCACATCTAAATAATCCGTTTGCAAATTTTTCAATGAATTTTCAACAGACCAAATAATGTAGCTTTTGGAATAATCGTAATGCTTGATTTTGTTGTTTCTGTTTTCTGAAATATGCTGAATCCCACATTTCGAAATCAATTGCATTTTTTCTCTAGCAATCTTACTTGAGGCAAAGGCTTTTCCAAAATCAGATTCAGTGGTATAGGAACCGTAAATGTCGGCGTGATCAAAAGTGGTGATTTTGTTTTCTAAACAGATATGAATCATGTTTTCCATCTCTTTCGTCGTGAGATTCTTATCCCAAATTCCCCAGTTCATAGTGCCGGCAATAATGGGCGATACAGTTGTTTTATTCATGGCTTATTTTTCTTTATTTCCCCAATTGATATGAGGCGTGAATCCTTGATTTTTTAGTATTTGTTTTGAGTTCTTAAAAATAAGAAAAAACAATCATAAATCACCCTTAAAATTCAGCCTTTAAGACAAGTTTTAACCATAATTTAACATCTTACCTCTGATTTTTTTTTCAATTTGCACTCACAAAATTTAACAGTGCAATTCACAGTAATAAAAAAGGAAATGGAAGAAAATACATCGACTCTAGACATTAGAGCTATTAATGAAAAAATTGAAAGAGAAAGTGCTTTTATCGATTTGCTTACCATGGAAATGAACAAGGTAATTGTAGGTCAAAAACACATGATTGAGCGATTGCTAATTGGACTTTTGGGTCAAGGGCACATTTTATTGGAAGGAGTTCCCGGATTAGCAAAAACCTTGGCAATTAATACGCTTTCACAAGCCGTTCATGGAAGTTTTAGTAGAATCCAGTTTACACCCGATTTATTGCCAGCCGATGTCGTGGGAACCATGATATACAACATCAAACAGAACGAATTTTCTATAAAAAAGGGACCTATTTTTGCTAATTTTGTATTGGCAGATGAGATCAATCGTGCTCCGGCCAAAGTGCAATCGGCACTGTTAGAAGCTATGCAGGAAAAACAAGTAACTATTGGAGATACTACTTTTAAACTAGAAAGACCCTTCTTAGTTTTAGCAACTCAAAATCCAATTGAGCAAGAAGGAACTTATCCTTTGCCTGAAGCTCAGGTCGATCGTTTTATGCTAAAAACAGTTATCGATTACCCAAAAATGGACGAGGAGCGCATGGTAATTCGTCAAAACTTAAAAGGAAGTTACGAAAAAGTAAATCAAGTGGTTTCAGTAGAACAAATTCTTAGAGCTCAGGAAGCCGTTCGTGAGGTTTACATGGACGAAAAAATAGAAAAATACATTCTTGACATTATTTTCGCCACTCGTTACCCTGAAAAATACAAATTGGAAAGTTTAAAACCATTAATTAGTTTTGGCTCTTCTCCACGTGGAAGCATCAATTTGGCAAATGCTGCAAAATGCTATGCTTTTATCAAACGTCGCGGATATGTTATTCCAGAAGACGTTCGCGCCGTAGTTCATGATGTGTTGCGACACAGAATTGGATTGACTTATGAGGCAGAAGCAGAAAATATTACTACAGTTGACATTATCAACAAAATCATAAACGAAGTAGAAGTACCGTAAATAAGTTGGCAGTGTTCAGTTTTCAGTAATCAGTTGTCATCTGAACATATAAAGACTTACGAATTAAATAAAACTTTGCGCCTTTGTGCCTTTGTGGTAAGAAAAAAATGGATACAAAAGAGCTTTTAAAAAAAGTACGAAAGATAGAAATCAAAACCCGAAGATTGAGCGATCATATCTTTTCGGGCGAATACCATACGTCATTTAAAGGGCGTGGAATGACTTTCTCCGAAGTGCGTCCTTATCAATATGGTGATGACATTCGTGCCATTGACTGGAATGTTACGGCGCGTTATAACGAAGCACATGTAAAGGTTTTTGAAGAAGAACGAGAGCTTACCATGATGTTGATGGTTGATATTTCGGGTTCCGAAAGTTTTGGGACAAAAAACCAATTCAAAAAAGACATCGTTACCGAGATTGCCGCAACTATGGCTTTTTCGGCTACACAAAACAACGATAAAATTGGGTTGATTTTGTTTTCAGACCAAATCGAATTGTATATTCCACCAAAAAAAGGGCGTTCACATGTGTTGCGTATTATTAGGGAATTGATAGAATTTGAACCTAAAAGCTACAAAACGGACATTGCACAAGCATTAAAATTTTTATCGGGAACCCAGAAAAAGAAGGCTATTGTATTTGTGATTTCAGACTTTATGTCGGGCGATTATGAGCAAACCTTGAAAATCGCTTCCAAAAAACATGATATTACAGGCATTCGGGTTTATGATGTTCGCGAAGAAAAAATGCCAAATGTCGGAATGGTTTCCATGTTGGATGCCGAAACAGGAGAAACCCAACTGATAAATACCGGTTCGAAATCTTTGAGGCTGAATTATGAAAAATACTATCAAGATAATTTAAAATATTTTAAAGAAACATTTAGCAAATCAGGTTCAGGCGTTGTTAACACAAGGGTTGACGAAAGTTATGTTACTAAATTATTGGGGTATTTTAAATCGAGATAAATCCCCTCCCAGCCTCCCCGAAGGGGATGAGTTAGGAAAGGAAATAAAAACCAAAAATTAGAATTCAGTATGACTACTGATTATCAATACAGTAAATAAATTAACAAAAGCATACCAGGCTCGGCTCCCTCTCTTTTGGAGAGGGTTGGGGAGAGGATAATAAAATGAAAATTAAACTTTACTTACTATTACTGCTTTCCACCACCATTTTTGCACAACAAAAACAGGTGGTTACAAGCATTGATACTAACAAAAACAAGATTGGAGCGGAGTTTAAACTAACGCTAAAAACGTCTGTCAATACTTTGTCGAAAGTGGTTTTTCCAAATTCAAAAAACCTTGGGCCATTAGAAGTCATACGATCATATGCGGTTGATACCATAAAAAATAAAGACCGCTATGAGCTAATAAAAAAATACGGACTAACTCAATTTGATAGCGGGAAATATAGCATTCCAAGTGTCAAAGTTTTAATTAACAACAAACCTTTTTTTACAGACAGCATTAAAGTAGAGGTTTCAAATGTTGTGGTGGATACTTTAAAACAAAAAATGTACGACATCAAACCCATTGCCGAAGTTACATCGAGCAAAAGTTGGATTTGGAAATTGTTTTTAATCTTAGTTTTACTTGCCGGAATTGCAGCTTTTGTTTATTGGTGGCTTAAAATTCGTCAGAAGAAAGAAATAGAAGAAGAAATCTTTAAAACTCCAATAGAAAAAGCAACCAGTTTGCTGAATACTTTAGAGAAAAAAGAACTTTGGCAAAAAGGCGAAGTCAAAGCCTATTATAGCGAACTAACCGATATTGCCAGAAACTATATAGAAGAAGCAATTGATATTCCGGCCATGGAAAGTACTACTTCTGAATTGATTGAAGGAATTAGAGTGGCTTCTCTCAAAAAGAAAATGGTACTTTCTCAGGAAACCATCGAGAACCTGGAACGCGTTTTAAAACAAGCCGATTTAGTGAAATTCGCCAAATCAAAACCTTTAGATTTCGAAATTACAGAAGATCGCAAAAAAATAGAAAAGGCAATAATCACGCTTGATAAATCGATTCCAGTAGTTGTAGAAACCGAAGATGATATGTTGCTTAACGAATTGCAGCGTCAAGAACAACTTAAATTGCAATTGAAAAAACAGAGAAAAACTCAAATTATAATGTCTGTCGGAATTGTTGTCACATTAATTTTAGCCGTTTTTTTGTTCCTGATTACGACTAGAGGTTTTGATTATGTAAAGGACAATATTCTGGGAAATCCATCCAAAGAATTGCTGGAAGGCGAATGGATTTATAGCGAATACGGAAACCCAAGCGTGAAAATTGAAACGCCAAAAGTGCTTAAAAGAACTGATTTAACCCAGTCCTTGCCTAAAGACGGAATGGCGCTTATTAAAGAAATGCAATCCTTTGTTTATGGAAGTATTTCAGATAATTTTCAGTTGATTCTTTCTACTATAAAATACAAAAAGGAAGGTGAAATCGATTTGTCAAAATCAATGGAAAGTTCTTTACAAGTTCTAGAATCTCAAGGCGCTCAAAATATGATTGTCAAAAAAGAAGATTTTGAAACCAAAGAAGGCGTAAAAGGAATGAAAGGATTTGGTACTTTTTCTAGAATAGATGGAATCAATAAAACAAGCACCAAATTGTATTATGAAATCTTATTGTTCAGTCAAGAAGGAGGTTTACAACAAATTTTATTCTTGCACGAAGAAGGAGACAAATATGCCAACCAAATATCGGAACGAATTTTAAACTCAGTCGAACTTAAAAAAGCAAGCGAATAATGAAAAACGTCACCTTTTTAAATCCCGAGTTTTTTTGGTTATTTCTTTTAATTCCAGTGGCAATTGCATGGTTATTATGGAAGAGAAATCACCAAGAACCTACATTAAAAATAAGTTCCTTAAAAGGATTTCAAGCTTCAAGTTCTTTTTTGGCCAAATTAAAACCACTTTTAATGGTAATGCGGCTTTTGGCTTTAAGCTCGCTTATTGTTGCCATGGCACGGCCAAGAACGGTTGATGTAAGCAACAAAACCAAAACAACTAAAGGAATTGATATTGTGATGGCAGTAGACGTTTCCGGAAGTATGCTGGCCAAAGATTTAAAGCCCAGCCGAATGGAAGCGCTAAAACGAGTAGCTTCTGATTTTGTGGAAGAACGACCAAACGACCGAATAGGACTTGTTGTTTACGCAGCCGAAGCCTATACTAAATCGCCAGTAACCAGTGATAAAGCAGTTGTGTTAGACGCCATAAATAGCATAAAATACGACAACGTTTTGCAAGACGGAACGGGAATAGGAATGGGATTGACCACGGCCGTAAATCGATTAAAAGACAGCAAAGCCAAAAGCAAAATAATTATTTTATTGACCGATGGGGTAAACAATGCTGGATTTATTGAGCCCGAAACCGCTTCAGATATTGCACAACAATACGGCATAAAAGTATATACCATAGGAATTGGGACTAACGGAACGGCAGAATTCCCTTACGCTATTGCGCCAAACGGTCAGTTTCTTTTTAGAATGATGCCTGTAGAAATTGATGTGAAATTACTGCAAAGCATTGCCCAAAAAACGGGTGGAAAATATTTTAGAGCTACCGGAAACGAAAAATTAGCTCAAATTTATGCCGCTATCAACAAACTCGAAACTACCGAAATTGAAGAATTACGATTCTATGATTATGATGAAAAATTCCGTCCATTTGTTTGGATTGCAGGTTTATTGCTTTTTGCAGAAATTAGTTTACGAAATACAATTTTCAGAAGTTTTATATAAAGAACTATGTACGAATTAGAAGAAAAAGGTTATTTATATCTCTTATTTATTATACCACTTTTGGTAGTTGTTTTTTTGTATATTCAATATTGGAAAAGAAAAAAACAACGAGAGTTTGGAGATGTATTATTGGTAAAAAAATTAAGCCCAGAGAAATCTGTTTTTAAACCCGTTTTAAAATTTATTGTCTTTCTGTTGGCTTTGGTTGCTCTTGTTTTTGGCTTAGTAAATCCAAAAATCGGAACCAAAATGGAAACCGTAAAACGCGAAGGAATTGATATAGTATTTGCTGTCGATGTCTCTAAAAGTATGCTTGCCGAAGACGTTGCGCCAAGCCGATTAGAAAAAAGCAAACAAATTGTTTCCCAAATCATCAATCAATTAGGAAATGACCGAATTGGGATTGTGGCTTATGCCGGAAGTGCTTTTCCCGTATTGCCCATAACAACCGATTATGGTGTTGCCAAAATGTTTCTGCAAAGCATGAATACCACTATGGTTTCCTCCCAAGGAACCTCATTAGACGATGCAATAAAACTGTCAAATACGTATTTTGACAAAGGCAATAAAACAAGTAAATTACTGATTTTGATTTCTGACGGAGAAGATCATTCTGAAGGAGCGGAAGCTGCCGCTGATGAAGCCAATAAAAACGGCATGAAAATCATCACAATAGGCGTTGGAACCGAAAAAGGAGGGCCAATCCCGATGAAACGAAATGGGGTTGTTGAAAGTTTCAAGAGAGACAATAACAACGAGGTGGTAATTACTAAATTGAACCAAGAAAGTTTAATGGCAATCGCAAAGGCCACCAAAGGAGGTTACGTAAACGGGAACAATACCAAAGACGTTTTGGCCTATATTAAAAAAGCCTTAGAAAATATACAGAAAACAGAATTTGAATCCACGCAAATGGCCGATTTTCAATCGCAATTTCAGTGGTTTTTAGGAATCGCCTTTGCCTTGCTGTTTTTGGATATTTTTTTCTTGGAAAGAAAAACCAACTGGATTAAGAAGTTGAATTTATTTAATGAAAAGGAATAATGAAAAATTCAATTATATATGGGGTTTTATTGCTTTCTTTGGCATCATTTGCTCAAGAAAAGGACAAAAACCTGCCTAAAGGCAATGAAGAGTTTGTAGCAAAAAAATATACTGATGCCGAGGCGGATTACCGAATTTCACAGTCTAAGTCGCCAAAAAATGCTATCGCTTCGTATAATTTAGGGAATGCGATTTACATGCAAAATCAAGTTGGAGAGGCGAAATATTCCTATTTAAAAGCGATTGAAAACACAAATGAAAGATCTGAAAAACACCAAGCCTTTCACAATTTAGGGAATGTGTTGATGAAGGAAAAAAATTATACGCAAGCCGTTGAAGCCTATAAAAATGCCTTACGCAACAATCCGGGTGATGAAGAAACACGTTATAATTATGCTTTGGCAAAAAAAATGCTAAAAGAAAATCCGCCTAAAAAAGACGACAAGAAGGATAACAAAAATGATAAAAAGGACGACAAAAAGGATAAGAAAGATAAAGACAAAAAAGACGACAAGAAAGACGGAGACAAGGATAAGAAGGATGATAAAAAAGAGGGCGATAAGAATCCGAAAAACGATAAAGGCAACGATAAACAACAAGGACAACCACAGCCCAAACCTGGTGGAATTTCAAAGGAAAGGTTGCAGAGCCTAATGGATGCAGTGAATAATGAAGAAAAGAAAGTTCAGGATAAAGTAAATGCCCAGAAAGTAAAAGGCAAACCGGTTCAAACAGAAAAAGATTGGTAGTTGTATTTTCAACCCCCATACAAAAATGATTAAACACACAATGAAAAAGTATATTTTTCTATTTATATTAAGTTTTCAAGGACTTTTGGCACAAGTGCAATTTGAGGCTAAGGTTAGTAAAACGACATTAGGTCTTAACGAAAGACTTCGTATCGATTTTACCATGAATGATGATGGAGATAATTTCTCCCCGCCATCATTTGAGGGATTCCGAATTGTGGGCGGGCCAAGCCAGCAAGTGAGTCAATCCTGGATAAACGGACGGAGTTCCTTTAGCAAATCCTATTCCTATTTTTTATTACCAACCCAAAAAGGGAGTTTACTTATTAAGCAGGCTTCCATAGAAATTAATGGACAGATTTACAAGACCAATCCCATTAAAATTAATGTAACAGCAGCAGTAGAACAACCACGGGATCCTAATGAAGCACCACAAATTTCGGTAGATGATGCAATTCATTTGGTCGCCGAAATCTCAAAAGGGAATCCCTATGTAAACGAACCCATTACCGTAGTTTACAAGCTGTATTTTAGTTACAACATCGGAATCACCAACTGGAGAGAACTTAATAAGCCCAAATACAATGATTTTTGGAGCCAAAATATCGACATTAAACAATTAGTTGCTGAAGAAGGGAAATACAATGGGGAAAAATACCGATTTGTAGTTTTAAGAAAAACCGTTTTGTATCCACAAAAATCAGGAAAACTAGAAATCGAACCTCTTTCTTTGGATATTGATGTGCAAGTGCCAACCAACAGGCGAAATATTTTTGGACAAGTACAAGTGGTTGATGATAATAAAAGAGTATCCGCAGGGAGTAAAACCATTACAGTAAAACCATTGCCGGAAGCTGGAAAACCACAAGATTTTTCGGGTGCCGTCGGCAGATTTAATTTCACGGCAGTCCCTTCAAAAACAAATCTTAAAAACGGGGAATCGCTAGATTTAAAAGTGGCGGTGTCAGGAACCGGGAATTTAAAATTATTTACGTTGCCAAAACCGGTTCTGCCCAATTCACTTGAAATGTATGATCCAGTTCATAATGAACAAGTGCAAACACCACTTTCGGGAATGAACGGACAAATATCGGATTCTTATACCATTATACCCCAATTTAAAGGAAAGTATCCCATAAAACCATTGTCATTTACCTATTTTGATTTGGGTTCAGGAAGATACAAAACCATTACTTCTCCCGAAATCATGATTAACGTTTTAGACGGCCCATCAGCATCCGAAAATACGGTTGCCACAAACTCTGGGGTTTCTAAAATGAAAGTTTCTGCGGGAGAACAATTTAAATTTATCAAGCTAGAAACGAATCTTTTGAATAGTAAGACTACTGATTTTCTCGGTTCTACCATGTTTTATATTTTAATGTTTCTGCCGTTTTCCATCATTCCGATAATTGTGTTGCTTAAAAAGAAAAAAGAAGCCATCGACGGGGATATTCATGGAAACAGAATTAAAATGAATAACAAATTGGCGAAGAAATATTTGTCCGAAGCTAAAAATCAAATCAACAACAAAGAACCGTTTTATATTGCATTAGAAAAAGCAATGCACAATTTCCTGAAGGCCAAATTACATATCGAAACTTCAGAAATGAGTAAAGACAAGGTTCAGGAAATCTTACTGTCCAGAAAAGCCAAAACAGAAACGGTTCAGTCCTTTATTAATTTGACCGAAAACTGTGAATTGGCCCGATATGCACCATCGTCTAGCGTAGCGATTCAGCAGGATTATGACAAAGCGATTTCAATAATTTCAGAATTGGAAAAACAGATATAAAAATCTGCCACAAAGACACCAAGCCACAAAGAGTAAATAATATTGAGACAAATAATTTGCGCCTTAGCGTCTTTGCGGCAATAAACATAAAAAATGAAAAAGATATTATTTATACTACTGCTAACAACCCAGGTTTTCTTTGCCCAAAATGGCTTTGAAAAAGGGAACGCATTATACCAAAATGGAAATTATAAGGACGCAATTACGGCTTATGAAAGTGTTTTAAACGCTAACAAACAATCTGCGGAATTGTATTTTAATTTAGGAAATTGTTATTACAAACTCAATAAGGTGGCTCCGACCATTTACAATTATGAGAAGGCACTGGTGTTGAATCCAAACGACAATGAAATTCAGAATAACTTAAAATTTGCCCGCAAATTGCAAATTGATGAAATCAAAGAAGTGCCACAAGTGGGTTTTGCAAAATTAATTCGAGATTTCACAGGAATTTTTCATTACAATTCGTGGGCTTGGATCTCGGTATCTCTTGCAATATTATTTTTGTTGTTTTTTGTTGGCTATTATTTTTCGCAAACGACAGTATCAAAAAGAATTTTCTTTTTCGGAATGTTTTTTTTGGTGTTTCTGATCCTCATTAGTGTTTTAGCAGCGCTTTTCGAGAAAAGCCATTATGAAAATGAAAGACCAGCGATTGTTTTTGCCGAAATTGTTTCGGTAAAAAGCGAACCAAAATCCTCCAGTTCAGATGTTTTGGTGCTTCACGAAGGAACCAAAGTTTTTGTTCTAGAAGTTTTAGATAACTGGAAAAAAATTCAGTTGACTGACGGAACCGAAGGCTGGATTGCAAATAATGCTATTAAAGAAGTGAAATAATTCATTCTGTTTTTTCGGAATTTTCAAGTTCAAATTCCTTGGTTTTGAATGCCGTAAACCATTCCTCTATTGAAGGATAAATCTTTTTGGAAACCTTCGGATTGGATTGTAAAAGATGGATTTATCAAGTGTTTCTTTTTTTGCAAAAGTGTTATGGGAATTTATTTTCTGAAACAAATTCAATGTAATACTGATAATTAAAATGGTTTTCAAAACTCCGAAAACTCCGCCAAATAGTTTGTTGAACAAACCCAAGCTTGCAAAATTGGCAACTACAGTAAATGCTTTTGCTAACGCAGAAACACCTACAACCACAAGAATAAAGGTTAAAGCAAAAGCCGTAACTTGTATTGTTTTTGGGTTCCAAGAAACGTGATTTTCCAAAAAGGATTTCATTAAAAACGAGAATTTAATGGCGATATAAATACCAAGAAGCATCGAAACCAAGGATGCCAATTCTACAAAAAAACCATTCCAAATGCCACGAACGAACCCGTAAATCAAAAAGCCGCACAAAATAATATCTAAAAAGCCCATTTCATTTCTGTTTACATAGAATGGCAAATATAAAAGATTTGTTCCTTACGTGATGTCAATTTTCAAGTTCTTATCTTTGTCAAAATAATTTGATTGCCATTTTTGAAAATCTAAATTCAAAAATCGTTAATCTGAAATCAAAAATCAAAAATGTCAAGAGACAATCAACTGAAAGAACGCTGGGAACAGCTGGTAAATATACTTTCCAATCAATTTTCGCAAGGGGAAGACTTAGATTTGGATGCTATTATCTATTTGATAGGCGTTCAGGAACTGGGTAAAATACATCAAACTTTTAAAAAAGATGAAAAACTCAATTTGATGCACATTGCCATTTGCCGTTTGTTAGAACCCTATGGTTTCTATGAATTCGAGTTTTTTGATGAGGAAGGTTGGCCCCATTTTAAAGTAAAAGAAGAATTGCCATCCTTAAAAGCGGGTGAACAGTCGGTTCTAATGAAGGAAGCCATTGTGAATTACTTTTTAGAAAAAGAGTTAATAGATTAATAATTATTGATTTCAGATTTTGACAGGAAACTTTGAATTTTAAACTTTAAACTTCGAACAAATTCCTTAAATTTGCACACTCAATTACGGAATGAAAATGATAGACAAGATAAAAGAATATATTGGTGAAGCACAAGCTTTCTCGACTCAAAATGCTGCAGAATTAGAGACATTCCGAATTAAATTCCTAGGAAGTAAAGGACTTTTAAAGGACTTTTTTGCTGAGTTTAAAAGCGTGCCTAACGATCAAAAAAAGGAATTTGGGCAAGTGATCAATTTGCTTAAGACGACTGCAGAAGAAAAAGTAAAAACCATTCAGGAATTCTTAGAAAGCAAAGAGGAAATTAAGGGGTTTTATGGTGATTTAACCCGTTCTGCCGAGCCAGTTGCCATTGGTTCCCGTCACCCCATATCCTTGGTAAAAAACCAAATTATCGACATCTTTTCTAACGTTGGTTTCAATGTTTCCGAAGGACCGGAAATTGAGGACGATTGGCATAATTTTACTGCATTGAACCTGCCCGAATACCATCCGGCACGTGACATGCAAGACACCTTTTTCATCCAAACTAATCCCGATATTTTACTTAGAACCCATACGTCATCCGTACAGGTTCGGTATATGGAAAACAACAAACCGCCTATCCGGACGATTTCGCCAGGAAGGGTTTTCCGTAATGAGGCCATTTCCTCTCGTTCGCACTGTATTTTTCACCAAGTCGAAGGCTTGTATATTGATAAAGACGTTTCATTTGCCGACTTAAAGCAAACATTATTGTATTTTACCAAGGAGATGTTCGGGAAATCTAAAATCCGTTTGCGTCCTTCCTATTTTCCGTTTACGGAACCAAGTGCTGAAATTGATATTTATTGGGGTTTAAAAACCGAAACCGATTATCGAATTACCAAAGGAACCGGTTGGTTAGAAATTGGCGGTTGCGGAATGGTAGATCCGAATGTGTTGAAAAACTGCAACATCAACCCAGATGAATTTACTGGATTTGCCTTTGGAATGGGAGTAGAGCGTATCGCGATGCTTTTGTACCAAATTGGCGATATCAGAATGTTCTATGAAAATGACGTTCGTTTCTTAGAACAATTTAAATCATTTATTTAGTCGAAAGTCATAATGTCAAAAGTCGAAAGAGTTTCCTGTTTTAGGTAAAATCCGACTTTATGACCTTAAGACCTTAGACCTTAAGACTAACTTATGAAAAAAGACATCACAATCCCAACAGTAGAAAACGTTTTCCTGGCGGCAGTCCAAGAATGGAGTGACGATTTTATGGAAAAAGTGTGGTATGTATATCTCGTAAACGACAGCGATTTTCAACTCGATGGCGTGATGGTTGTGTCTAAAGCTTTTGGAACCATCGATGGCGAAATGAAAAAAACCTCCTTGTTGCGTCACGCTTTTGTAGAAATTCCAGCGGTTTCAGTCGTAAAAGTGGAGATGGTAGAAAAAAGCGTTTTGGCCTTAAACAATGAATTCATGGTTACTTTTTTCATTGAGAATACTTTATACGACAGAAAATATATTTTCAAAGCCAATTCTATCAGTGAAGATTTTGTGGAAGAAGTCCCAATTTTGTTTGTGGACGGGGTAATTGTGAGGTAATTATTGTTTATTATTGACTTTTACCTTGCCTTTCCATTTTATATAGCCTAAAATAAAAATTCCTGTCGTAAAGAAAATAAAGACCCTAAGAAAAAACTTCATTGAAAGTAATTCGTCTGCGACTGACCCTCCCCGCCATTGTAACATAGTCATACATGCAGTCAAAGTAATTCCATAAGAACTTCCCGTTTTAATTTGATATTTCCATCTTTCATTCATATCAATCCAACTTATCCGTCAGTTTTTTAAAGACTTTTTTCGCGTCTTTCCCTTCGTATAAAATGCTGTAAACGGCATCAATTATTGGCGTAGTAGCGCGATAACATTTGTTGAGTTCGTAAGCACTTTTGCTCGCATAGTACCCTTCGGCAACCATGCTCATTTCCATCATGGCACTTTTTACGGTGTAGCCTTTGCCAATCATGTTTCCGAACATTCTGTTGCGAGAAAAAATGGAGTACCCCGTCACCAATAAATCGCCCAAATAAGCAGAATCATTGATGTTGCGTTTCATTTTATGCACTTTTTTGATAAACTTTTTCATTTCCCGGATGCCATTACTCATCAAAACAGATTGGAAATTATCCCCATACCCTAATCCATGGGCTATTCCGGCTGCAATGGCATAAATGTTTTTAAGCATGGCAGCATATTCCGTTCCAATGATGTCATCGGTAATCTTGGCTTTAATGTAGTTACTAGATAAACATTTGGCCACTATTTTTGCCTTTTCGGCATCGCCACAAGCAATTGTTAGATAGGAAAGACGCTCTAGGGCCACTTCTTCTGCGTGACAAGGACCTGTAATTACACCAATGTTTTCGAAAGGAATGTCATAGACTTTATTGAAATGTTCTCCAACAATCAAACTCGTTTCGGGCACGATTCCTTTAATGGCGGAGAAAATTACTTTGTCTTTTAAACTCTCGGTTAATTTTGCCAATTCGCTACCTAAAAAGGCAGACGGAATCGCAAAAATGAGGTAATCGGCATAAGCCACGGCTTCATTAATGTCGCTGGTGAGTTTTAATTTTTCGATATGAAATTCAACCGAACTCAAGTAATTGGGGTTATGATGGTGCGTTTTAATGTGATCGATAGCATCTTCATTTCGCATGTACCATGCAATTTCCGGAAGATTCACACAAAGCATTTTGGCAATTGCAGTTGCCCAACTTCCGCCGCCAATCACTGCATATTTTGGATATTCTGTCATTTTTTTATTTTTTAGAACCTAAATCGATAATCTTTGAAGCAAGCAGCCCTAATAGTATTAATTATTCAAAAGTAACTAAAAATATACAGAATAGGATGCAATTCAATTTAAGAAAGGATAGGAAAGACTTGTTTTTTTCTCAAAAACAGTCTAAGATTTAGATAGTCAATGTGATAGTATCTATTTTTTTCGCGTTATGCAGGCTGAATCTTTTTTTTTTTTTTTTTGGATAATAAAAAGGCATTCTTAAATATACTCTAAGAATGCCTTATTCTTTTAGGACAAGATTTTAATTTTATCTGTTGATTAGAATAAATTACCTAAGAAATATTTAATAACTCCTTTCTACAATTTGTTTTACTTTGTCTAAAGTGATATTTTGTTTTTCTCCTAAAGCTTTCCAGCCTCTCTCTTCAAAACGATTGACAATAAAATCAGCGGTTTTGTCAAAGTCTTTGGTACACTCAGATAATTTGGTCTGCATGCCCATGGTATGGAAAAATGCAACCGTTTTATGAATGGCTTCCCGCGCAATCTCATCTTCAGTTCCGGATAAGTTAAAAATCCGTTTTCCGTATTGGGCTAATTTTTGTTTTTTAGTTTCAAACATTACCCGGTATAAGTTAGGCCCAATGATTGCCAAAGTTCTTGCATGATCAATTCCGTACATGGCTGTCAGTTCATGGCCAATCATGTGTGTCGCCCAATCGGAAGGAACCCCTTTTTGGATTAAACCGTTTAAAGCCATGGTGCAACACCACATATAGTTGGACGCCAAAGCATAGTCAGTTGGATTTTCTACCACTTTTGGACCAACTTCAATTAAAGTTTGCAAAATTCCTTCTGAAATTCGGTCTTGAAGATATCCTTCGTGTGGATAGGTTAAGTATTGTTCCAACACATGTGTATAGGCATCAATGATTCCATTTTGTATCTGTCTTTTGGGTAAAGAGACAATAACCGTAGGGTCGCAAATTGAAAATTTTGGAAATAGGGCTGAACCGCCAAAATCCAGTTTTTCTTGGGTAGCTTCAATTGTTATTACAGAACCCGAATTCATTTCGCTTCCGGTTGCCGGCAAAGTTAAAACAGTTCCAAAAGGAACAACTTGAGAAGGGTCTTTAAAAAGAATTCTTTTTTTAAGAATATCCATCATATCGCCTTCAAAATGTGTTGCAGCCGATAGAAATTTTACGCCATCAATTACGCTTCCGCCGCCTACTGCAAGAATAAAATCAATTTTTCTTTCTTTGATAATGGCAACAGCTTTAATCAAGGTTTCAAAATGAGGATTGGCTTCTATTCCACCAAATTCAATGACTTCAAAACCTTTAAGGCTTTCGTGAACTTGGTTATAGACTCCATTTTTAAAGATGCTTCCTCCTCCATAAGCAAGTAAGATTTTTGCGTTCTGGGGGATAAGTGTAGGCAGTTTATCTATTTGACCTTTACCGAAAACCAGTTTCGTAGGATTGTATAATTCAAAGTTTAACATATTTCTAGTTTTTTGAATTCAATTGATCCAATAATTTTCTGGCCACAAGTTTTGAAGATGCTGGATTTTGCCCTGTAATTAGCAATCCGTCTTCAACAACATAGGGATGCCAATCCTCAACTTTAGAATAAATAGCTCCATTTTCTTGTAACGCATCCTCTAATAAAAACGGAACAACATCAGTTAAACCTACTGCGGCTTCTTCGGTATTGGAGAACCCGGTCATTTTTTTCCCTTTTACTAAAAATTTTCCTTTTATTTTTACATTTTTCAGAACTGCCGGAGAGTGACAAACAAAAGCTATAGGTTTGTTATGGATATAAAAATCTTCAATTATTGCTATAGAAATTTTATCGGTCGTTAAATCCCAAAGAGGCCCGTGGCCACCTGGATAAAAAACGGCATCATAATCTTCTGAATTCATATCACCCAGTCGGTGGGTATTTTTTAATTTTTCTAAAAGTGTAGCATCATCGTCATATCTTTTTGTGTCTTCAGTGGCGGCAGAAGGGTCTTCACTTTTTGGATCAATAGGGGGTTGTCCACCAAGTGGTGTTGCAATATCAATTTCAACTCCTTGATCTGCTAATTCATAATAGGGACCTGCAAATTCCTCTGTCCAAAACCCTGTTTTTTCTCCAGTGTTTCCCAATTGATCGTGGCTGGTAAGAATAAATAGTACTTTTTTCATGATTTAATTTCTTATAATTTATGAGATTTCTCTCAATACGAATTTTATTGGTACAAATTTAGGGTTAATGTTTTTAGGGGTAAACGCATTTAAGTTTTGTTTGTGATAGCGGTGGTAATTTTAGAAAAGATATATATTATTTTATAACATTTACTTTAATAGTTTTGTTATAATATTGGTTGTGTTCTACTGCGGGTTTTAGAATATCGATACCCACGGGGCTATGAATTTTATTAGGTTGTTCCAGAAACTATAGGATTGAGGGAATGAGAAAGAACTTAGCGTTTAATAATTATACGATAAATACTTTAATAGATAGGGTAACGACGGTAATTTTAAGTATGTTTTTTTAAACAATGATTTTAATCCTGTTGTTTTTTATTCCTTTGTGAATTTTTTGGTAATAATTCCTTTGTCATAGGCAATTTGTATAAAATAATTTCCGGATTTTAATAACGAAATATCAAGAGACTTTAAATCCTGGGAATGTGGGACTATTTCAATTATTTGTCCTAACGTATTATAAATGGTAATTGACGGAATTTCGGGGATATCATCGATAGAAATATTTAAAATTTCTTTTGTCGGATTTGGAAAAATTACAATTTTATCGTTTTTACTAAAACTCTCGTTAGTGAGTAAGCAGTCTGTAAAGGTGATAATTTGTGCATTTGTATTTAGACACAAAAGCAAAATGATTTTTTAAAGTATTTTTCCTCATAAAATTTTCTTTATATCGAAGATACCCAAAAAACAGAATTGTCATCAATTTATTTCTGATTAAATTTATTGAAAAGGCATTTAAAAAGAAGTTTATTTTAAGAGTTATAACATTTGTGATAAATAAAATATATTTAATCATTTTATATAAAGAAAAAAAATATATTTTTGCATAAAATTTTTTAAAATGAAAGCAAAAGTAATTCTTGTTAGTTTATTTTTATCAGTAGCGTTTCTATCGTGTAAAAACGAAGCAAAAAAAGAGGAGATCCAGCCAGTTGAAGAAGTAAAAGCGAATACGTTTGATGTAGTTCTTGACTTGAATATTAAAAAAGATGATGAATTAATTCTTTTCTATAAAGACGCATCCATATCCTATTTTGATGAAGATCATACCGTTTATGCTGGAGTAAAAGGTAATGAACAATCCCAAAAGGTAATATTTAACATTCCGGAAGGAGTCTTGCCTAATGATATTCGGTTAGATATTAGTTCAAATAAAAAACAAGACCCAATTAAGATTAATTCAATTGAATTAAATTTTGAAGGAAGAACATTTAGAATTGATCAAAATAATTTTGAAAAATATTTTAAGCCAAATGATTTTATAAAATATGACGCTTCTTCTTCTTCGATAACGATGAGCGAAAAAGATGGTAATTATGACCCTTTTTTCACTACAAATCCAGCTATTTATGCTGAGTTAGAAAAAGTAGGAGGAAAAAAATTATAATAAAGCAAAAAATAGATTAAAAGGATGTTTGAGATTTTTCATGCATCCTTTTTTCATTATTTAAAATTTAAAGAATAAATTCGTCTTTAAAAAAACTTTCAATGATTGTAAAAAAATTAATTAATCATTCTTCGCTATTAGTTATTATTGCCGGAGCTGGAGGTTTTTTTTTAACGAATATAATCCTTAAAGAAATTTTATCAACAGTAGAATTTGGACAATTTTCCTTAGTTGTTACTTATTTATCGTTAATGTATATTTTTGGAATTTTTGGTTTTGAACAAGTTTTCATTAGACTTTCTGAAGTTAAGGAGAAAAATGTTGTTACGACTCAAATTTTCCAATTAAAGACAATTATTAAAATTTCCCTATTTTCCTCTATACTAGGTACAGTTTTGTTTAAAATTTTGTATTCAGAAATTGAAATTAATTATTTACTCTTATTCTTAGCAAGTTATAGTATTACCGCATTAATGCAAATTTTTACTATTTTTAGACTGAATTCTGATTTTTTTATTGCTCAAATAATAGTTAATTTCTGGAAAATCGCACTTTTTTTAATTTCAATATATACGATTAAATTTCAATTGTTTTTTTCATTAACAAATACATTGTTAATTATTATTGTCATTGGGTTTTTAGTTGCAATATTTGTTTTGAAGAAGAAAATAAATTTTGATTTCAATGAAAACTTTTCAAAAAAAGAAATCCTTGAATATTTTTTTCAATTCTTTTTTTCAATCCTAATTTTTTCTTTTTTAACATTTGGAGATCGATTTGTTTTTAATGAAATGTTTGGTATCAATGAATTTGGGGATTATTATTATCTGTCTAATTTTTTTCTAGCTCCATTTTCAATCTTTCAAAATTATATTGGATTCAAACATATTGTACGGTTTAAAGAATCATTTAATTTGGCGTTATTTAAAGATTTAATTAGAAAAATTCTTTTATTTGGTATTTTTTTAATTTTATTTTTAATTTTGGTCACATATTTTATTGATTATTATAAACTGCTTAATTTTAATTTCAAAAAACATACTATAGTAATTTTGCTGCTATTATTAATCGGATTAACCAAACTATACTATGCGGCTATAGCGGCATTGTTTGAAGCTACGGCTAGTAAAAAGACTTTAAAAAGTGTCAATTTATATTTTTTGGGTTTTTTAATTATGATTGGTTTCATTATTGTTTTTTTTATAAAAACGATTGTTTCATTAATTTCCATAGTACTTTTAGTTTGGATTTTTAGGTGCTTCATTTTTAGATTAATTTTATTCAAACAAATCAAAAAAGATTAATTCATTGTTTTACTTTTAACAAAAAAAAATTGCTCAAAAAAACATACCATATTTTATTTCTCCTAGGCCTCTTCTTCTTTCCTTTTAACGAATATGAAGGAATTCCAGTTTTGGGTGAATTTAAGACGGAAGCGGGGGCACTTTTCTTGATTTCAGGGTTTCTGTTATTGGTAATCGAATCTATGTTTACAAAAAAAATATCAATCCCTTATAAAAGTATTGTTTTTAAAATTTTGATAGTATTTTTATTGTGGTGTATTGTTTCAACGGTATTAAATGCACCATCTGTTTCAACAAATTTTTTCAAACATACAGGGGGGGTGAATCGGTTTATTAGACAATACTTTGCGTTATTAATTTCGAGTCTAATTTTCTTCCTTTTTTATTGGAATGTTTTGATAAAAATGGAATTAAAAGACATTCTTTTTAAGATTAGAAAAGTATTCCTTTACTCTTTAATTATTGCTTCAATTTATGGTTTTTTGGAGACGTTAGTTTCTTTTTTTCATATTGGATTTTTGCTTCCGGTTTTAAAATTATTAGATTACTTCCCCTTTTTAGAAGTTACTCTTCATGCTGAAGGCCGAATATCTTCGATTTCTTATGAACCTCCTTTTTTTGCTATTTATTTAATTACCATTTCGGGATGGATGTTTAGTTACATTTTGACAAATAAAGGGATTTTTAAATTTTTGCCTACAATTGCAATATTACTGCTAACCTTTTTTTCTGGTTCTAGAACTGGACTCATGGTAGTTTTCTTTCAATTTGTAATTTTAATAACTATTTTATTTAAAGAGAGAACTTTTAGGAAATATATTATTAACGCCTTAAGTAGTTTTATGATTATTCTTTCAATACTGCTTGTTTTTAATGGGGAGAAAATCATTAAAGCAGTTTCAGAAAAAATAGAATCATTAGATTTTAAAGGGAATTTAAAAAAGAACATTTCTAACAAATCCCGTTTCGGAATGCAATATGCGTCTTTACAGGTTTTTAAAGAAAACCCTATAATAGGCGTCGGGTTTGGACAGCAATCGTATTACAGTAGGCATCATTATCCTATATGGGCTACTAGTAATAATTATGAGTTTGATTTATGGTATAAAAATAAAAATGAAAAATCTTTCCCGCCAGGATATAACATTTACACTAGATTATTAGCGGAAACAGGCATCATAGGTTTTTTTATTTATTTAACTTTGATTTTCGTCTCGATTTCAATTTCTAAAAAAATTATTAAAAAGGCCTCTGCCGAAAAAAGATATTTAGGAATAATTTTACTCATTTCGTTTTCAGGATTATATATAAACGGTTTGCAAGTTGACACTTTTAGAATTTATGGAATATGGCTCTGTTTAGCAATTCTAATTAGAATCTTAAGCGAAAAACCAAATTATGTATCTCGGGTAAATACTGATTAAAAAGAATAGTTTTCTTGTAAATGAAATTTTGAAATTAGACAGAAGTATAAATGGGTTAAACATAATATTAAATGAATGAAATAGTTCTTTTGATTCCTCACTTTAATAATCCTTTGGGATTAATAGCTTCTTTGATGTCAATAGGTAGTACCGAAAAAATTGACGTTATTATTGTTGATGATGGAAGTACAAAACATGGAATAGATGAAATTGCGACAAGGAACGCTTTTACCGCAAATGGCAAACTTGTTTTTATCTATTTGGATATAAACAAGGGAATTGAACATGCTTTAAACAAAGGTTTAGAATATATATCTAAAAATATAGAATATAAGTTTGTTGCTCGATTGGATTGCGGAGATTTATGTACTGGGAAAAGGTTTGAGATTCAAGAAATTTTTCTAAAAGAAAATCCCGAAATAAAATTAGTTGGATCTAATGTGGTGGCCGTGAATACAAAAGGAGTATTTCTTTATAATATTAATATGCCAATTAATGACAAAGAAATAAAAAACAAAATGTATTTTAATTCAATGTTAATACACCCTACCATTATGTTTTCTAGTGAAATACTTGCAACAATTGGTCATTATCCAATTAATCATAAATATGCGGAAGATTATGCGTTTTTCTTTGCTATAATAAAAAAATATAAGGTGGCAAATATAAACCAGTATTTACTTCAAATTGAAATTAACGAAAATGGAATTTCTTTAAGCGGTAGAAGACAACAGGTAAAAAGTAGAATCAATATCATTAAAGGAAATTTTTATTTTGGTTATTATCCTATTTATGGTCTATTAAGAAATTATATTTTACTCTATACGCCTTATAAACTCATTCTTTTTCTGAAAAAAAAATTAAACAATGAAATCTCAAATTAAAGAAAATTTATTTGATTATTTGCTATACGCATTAATTCTAATTTTACCGTTTTCTCAAGCAATACCAAATATTATATTAGTTTTAATATCATTACTTTTTTTAAAAGATTTGACTTTTAACAAGATAAAAGAAACGTTCTTTTCTCCAATAATAATGTTGTTATTTCTAATCGTCTATTTATCTTTAAAAGGTTTGTTTTTCAAAACTTTAACCGAGGATTTTTTAATATATAAAGGTTATTTTTTAACACTTTGGTTATTAATGGTTCTTCAAAAAGTTGAAAACTGGGGGCAATTAAAACTTTTCATATTGCTCAGTATTAATGCAATGGTCGTAACTTCATTTTTTTTTATAGGAAATTATTATTATCACTATCATCAATTACCTTTTGTAAATACCGAGGAAGTTAATAGTTTGTTAGTACAAGAAAGACCTTATGCAGGATTTATGGCTGTTTTAGGCTTTTTTTTATCATTTGAATTTATTAAAATATTCCCAAAACATAAAATACTTTTCATTGCGGATTCAATAGTAATGATTGTTTTTGTTTTATTGATTTCAGCACGATTGTCAATTCTTACTATTTTTTGTGTATTAATTGTTTATTTGTTGTTCTATTTTAAAATTTCTATTTACAAAAAAATTGGGTCAATCCTTCTATTGATTTTACTATTGGGGAGCATGTTTTTCATAAATAAAAATATTGCACAACGGTTTTTTATAAAAGATAACATTAATAAATCCCTACAGGAAGCTACAGATTATGAGCCAAGAATAGTCATCTGGAATTGTGCAAAAGAAATGTTACAAAATAATGAATTCAATTTTTTTTTCGGATTTGATAGCTATAAAAAAATTTCAAATAATTATTTAGAATGCTATAGCTCTAATATTAAAAATTCATCGAAGAGAGATTATTTTTTAACAATCAAATTTAATTCCCACAATCAAATTATTGATTTTTTTTTAATAGGAGGTTTAATAGGTTTGGGTCTTTTATTTGGATTTTTTTTTATAATGTTTTATAATGTAAAAGACAATTTTTTTGAAACTGCATTGTTGGTGTCTATCCTGTTCTTTTTTATCGTTGAAAATGTTTTATACCGACAATTTGGATGTTATATTTTTAGTATATTTGTTGCAATGCTAGTCGTGAAAAACCCCACTGTCAATGACGAAAATTAAAATTGTACATATACTTCATTCAATAGGAGGTGTTGATGTTTCTTTACGGTTAATTTTAGAAAACATTGATTCGTCAGAATTTGAAAATATCATAATTCATGGCAATAGTGATACTATGAATCCATTTTATGATAAAAGTTTAAATCCCATAAAAGAGTATAAGCTTCCAATCTCAAGAGAAATTTCAATTATTGATGATTTTATTTCTATAGTGAAAGCATATAGGATAATTAGAAAGGAAAAGCCAAACTTAATACATGCTCATAGTGCTAAAGGCGGAGTTATTGGTCGATCAATTGGAACTTTAACAGGCATTAAGGTATTGTATACCCCTCAAGCATTTTCTTTTTTAAGTACATCTAATAAAATCAAAAGAAACGTTTTTCTATACATTGAAAAGCTCTTTTCAAAAGGCAATTCATTACTTTTGGCTTCGTCAATGTCGGAGTTGAATAGAGGTTTAAAAGAGGTAGGTTTTAATCAAAACAAAGTATTACTTTTCAACAATGCGATTGAACCAATAAAAGAGATTTCCAAATTGTCTATTGAGAAGACCTGGCCAGACAATTACATTTGCACCGTTGGGCGTCCCTCATATCAAAAAAATATTGAAATGATGGTTAGGGTACTTTATGAGGTTAAGAAAGTTAGAGAAATTTATCTAGTTATAATGGGTGTAGGGCCTGTTTCTGGTCAGCTCGAATCTGTAAAAAAATTGATAAAAGAGCTTGATTTATCTGAAAACATTACTCTATTAGACTGGACAACAAGAAAGGATGTACATAGTATAATAAGCAAATCACAATTGTATATTTCAACCGCAAGGTATGAAGGTTTGCCTTATTCTGTTATTGAAAGTCTAGCATTAGCGATTCCTTGTGTCGTTTCAAATTGCGATGGCAATAGAGACTTGATTATTGATGATTATAATGGTTATGTGATAAAAGAGGATCATGATATAATTGACTTCAGTAATAAAATAATCAATTTGTTAAAAAATAAAAATGTATTTGATAAGTTTTCGGCAAACGCAAAAAAAACATTTGAACAGCACTTTAATATTTTAGAAAAAATAAAAGACTTAGAATCTATTTATTCTGCACAAAAAAATAAATTTTATAATTAGCAATATTTGAATAGAATACTTTATTTTGCAAAAATAAAACGTTATCAAAAAAAATTATGAAAAGAATACTTATTACTGGAGCGGCAGGTTTTTTAGGATCCCATTTGTGCGATCGTTTTATTGCCGAGGGTTATTTCGTTATTGGAATGGATAATCTCATTACGGGAGATTTAAAAAATATTGAACACTTGTTCAAACTTAAGAATTTTGAGTTTTATCATCACGATATTACCAAGTTTGTGCATGTTCCAGGCGAATTGGATTATATTCTGCATTTTGCGTCCCCAGCAAGTCCCATCGATTATTTGAAAATTCCAATTCAAACATTGAAAGTGGGTTCATTAGGAACGCATAACCTTCTGGGTTTAGCCAGAGTAAAAAAAGCCCGGATATTAATAGCCTCTACTTCTGAAATTTACGGAGATCCATTGGTTCACCCACAAACCGAAGAATATTACGGCAACGTAAATACCATTGGGCCAAGGGGAGTTTATGATGAAGCCAAACGTTTTCAAGAATCCATAACCATGGCATACCATACTTTTCATGGTGTGGAAACTAGAATCGTTAGGATTTTCAATACTTATGGTCCTAGAATGAGACTCAATGACGGTCGAGTAATTCCGGCTTTTATAGGTCAGGCTTTGCGTGGGGAAGATTTAACTATTTTTGGAGACGGAATGCAAACCCGTTCTTTTTGTTATGTAGACGATCAAGTAGAAGGGATATTTAGATTGTTGCATTCGGACTATGTCTATCCTGTAAACATTGGTAATCCAGATGAAATCACAATCAAGGATTTTGCTGATGAAATTATAAAACTAACTGGAACAACCCAGAAAGTGGTTTATTTCCCTTTGCCTATAAACGATCCTTTGCAAAGACAACCGGACACTACAAAAGCTAAAGCCTTATTAGGATGGGAAGCAAAAGTGTCGAGAAGTGAAGGCATGAAAATCACGTATGACTATTTTAAATCATTGTCAACCGAAGAACTCTTGAAAGAAGAGCACAAAGATTTTACGGGTTACATTTATTAGCATGACGGGAACACGAACAGGAAGATATTCAAAATATATTAGACCAATAAGCATTCTATTTGACTTGTTGGTGATTACTGTTTTGTGTTTTTATTTTTTAAAAAGACTAAACCTAAATCCAGTAAATTATTTAGTCTATCAAACCGTTGCTTGGGTTATAATTGCATTTTTTATTAAGTTTTATGGCATATACCGGTTTACCACACCGGTTGAAATCACTTCTAAAATAATTAAACAAGGCATATTGTTTTCGTTGGTCATTATTGCTTTTTTCCCTTTTTCAAAGGAGGTGTTGTTTAGTGGCAAAGCGATTGCATACTTCATGGTTTCTAGCTTTACTTTGATAACCATATTTAAATACCTCCTTTTTTATTATTTAAAAAAATATAGAATTGTTACGGGGAGCAACTACAGAAACGCGGTTATCATTGGCTACACGCCAGAGGCAATACGACTAAAAGAACTTTTTGAAACCCGAAATGATTATGGGTATCGATTTTTAGGTTATTTCTCTAACAAAAAATCTAACGCTAATATTAAAGGGAAGTTAGACGATTTAAAGCCATTTGTAATTGAGAATGAGGTGGATGAAATTTACTGCTCGTTAAACGAAATAACAAACGAACAATTAAAAGATTTGGTTGATTTTGCCGATGAAAACAATACAGTCATTAAGTTTATTCCAGACACCAAAGAAATTTTTTCTAAAAATCTAAAAATAGATTATTATGAATTATTTCCAGTTCTTTCCTTGCAGAAAACAACTCTCCATGACCCTTTAACTAAAGTCTTTAAAAGAATTTTTGACATTGTTTTTTCACTAATAATAATTTTTGGATTATTGTCATGGCTGGTTCCGTTATTGGCGATTTTAATTAAATTGGAATCCCGAGGGCCAATTTTCTTTAAGCAAGGAAGACCAGGTATAGACGAAAAAGAATTTTTCTGTTATAAATTTCGCTCAATGCAAATCAATAAAACTACAGAAAGGGAGGCTTCAAAAAACGATCCCCGTGTAACAAAAATTGGAAGATTCATGAGGAAAACAAGCATTGATGAAATGCCACAATTTTTAAATGTTTTGTTAGGGGATATGTCAGTAGTTGGCCCAAGACCTCATCTTTGGTCACAGAACAAAGCCTACGGTCACCGAATTAATAAATATATGGTACGTCACTATGTGAAACCTGGAATCACTGGATTGGCTCAAGTAAGAGGTTTTCGTGGCGAAATCGAAACCGATGAAGACATGATTAATCGTATAAAATATGATGTTTTTTACATTGACAACTGGTCTATACTTCTTGATATAAAAATAATTGTACAAACCGTTATCAATATATTTGAAGGAGAAGATAAAGCCTACTAAAAGACATTTTTCTCAATTAAATTTTTAATTTGAAGGTCTAGGTCGAAATAGGTTTTAGATTGCTCATAAACCTGCTTTTTCATCAATTGAACGTCTTGTTTTTTCATCTTTGAGATTTCTCTCAATTTAGCATTTAAGTCATTGAAATTTTCTACTGCTGCGACCCAACCCAAATGGTTTTCATTAACAATGGTTTCGCCCTCACCGCCACCAAAATAAAGAATAGGGATGCCTAAAGTGCTGTATTCAAATATTTTTGACGGAACTGAACCGTAAATTCTAGTTTTCAAGGGGACAAGGGCAACATCAAAAGTAGCCAATCTCAAAATCAAATCATTGCGCTCCAACATGCCGTGATAAACAATATTTTTAGAAGGATTACTTTGTATGTATTTTTCTATCTGAACTTTTTCTGCGCCATCACCAAAAATATGAAATTCTATATTTAGGTTTTCTAAATCTATTTTTTCGCATACTTCTAAAACGCCCTGTGCAACGCCTAACAATCCAGCATAGAATAGTTTTACGATTGGGCTTTTAGAAGTCTCGACTTCAAAATTATCTAATTGGTGGTCAGGATAATTGCGGTATAAATGGCACTCTTTTTCAGGAAAGAGTTGTTGAATATGTGTTGTGATCTCGTTGGATTGCCCCAAAATAAGAGAGGATTTTTTGTAGATGAACCGTTCTAAAAACAAGGACATTTTATGCGAAAAGGAATTGACTTTCAATGCCTTTAATTCAATTGCTGCTAATGGCCAAAGGTCGGAAACATTCAAAATTATTTTTTTTCCTTTGAGGGAAAGCACGAAAACACTGATAAAGGAAAGCAATAGTGGTGGAGATTGAACCACCACTTTTTTTGGAGTTTTTTTTGTCAATAAAAACAGAAATAAGCAGACAGAAAACGATAAAATAGAGATTATTCGAATAAAAATAGATGCACTGTTGCTCGGATAAATCCAAAGCCGTTTTACCTTAATGTCTTGCAAGATTTCTTCCATGAAAAATTTCCCTTTATATTCTGGGAATAAGACACCTTTTGGATAATTTGCTAAAGGACAAATTACCGAAACCGCGTAATTGTTTTGATGCAATTTCAGAGCCAATTGTTCAATTCTATTAGCCGCAGCTCCTTTTTCTGGTGGGTAATAATTGGATATGATGAGTATTTCTTCCACTAGCATTGGTTCAGCAAAATTGAGATAATGCGTTCAGAAGCTTTTCCGTCCCATAGTTCTGGTATGCCACTTTTCCGTTTCCCGTTTAGAAGAAAGGCATTGTATATGACTTCCAGTTTTTCAATAGAAATCCCAACCAGAGTATTGGTTCCGATAGTTTGGGTTTCGGGTCTTTCGGTATTTTCCCGTAACGTGAAACACGGAATTCCCAGTACTGTAGTTTCTTCAGAAATTCCCCCGGAATCTGTAATCACGGCAAAACTGTTTTTAATTAAATACATAAACGATAAATAGCCTTGCGGTTCCACATAAATAATGTTGTTAAAATTTAATGAAGTGTTTTCTAATATGGCTTTAGTCCTTGGATGTACGGGAAATAGTACTTTTTTGTCTTTCGCTAAAGCGTCAATCCCAAGCAATAATTTTTGAAGCGATTGTTCTTCATCAACATTGGATGGCCGATGCAAAGTTAGAATGACATAATTTTCTGGTGACAATTGGAATTTATTCCAAAAATCAGGTTTTGTAATTCGATCCAAATTTTGATGTAAGGTGTCAATCATAACATTGCCCACAAAATGAATTTTTTCAGAGTCAGTGCCGTATTTCAAAAGGTTTTCGCTGGCCCAAGTTGAGGTGGTGAAAAAATAATCTGAAATGCTATCGGTCACAATCCGGTTGATTTCTTCGGGCATTGTCATGTCGCCGGAACGAATTCCTGCTTCAACATGTGCGACCTTGAGATTCAGTTTTTTTGCTACAATTGCGCAAGCCATAGTCGAATTGACGTCTCCAACAACCATTACCAAATCACAAGGGTTTTGAAGTAATTCCTGTTCAAAAGTCACCATTATGGCCGCCGTTTGTACCGATTGTGAACCACTCTTTACCTCTAAGTTGCTGTCCGGTTGAGGAATTTTGAGTTCTTCAAAAAAGGTATCACTCAAATTTTTGTCGTAATGCTGTCCCGTATGTACTAAACGATAGGATATATCTGCCCCTTCTGCCTGCTTTTTTTCAATCGCTTTAATGATGGGTGCGATTTTGATAAAATTAGGTCTTGCTCCAGCAACTAGTGTTATTTTCATAAATAGTATTTCAATTTTATTTTTAATGGTAATTTACAACATCAAATTATTTCACCATCGAAACAAATTGTTTTAATTTTCCGCTTGCGCCTCTTTCTAAAATTTCTTTTCTCATAAAAACATAGTTCAAATTGGGTTCTAAATATGTTGAAAATACTTTTTCTATGGTCTTAATTTCAGAGTCATGAAGTGGTATTTCACTTGTATATTGGATTTCAAAAGTATCTTTTTTTGTTTGTTTTATGACAAATTCTTTTACATTGCCCTCGTCTTCAAATAACTTTTTGGTGATAGAATAGAAAGTCATTCCAGGCGATTTTTTACCACTTGGCAAAATGGCCACATCACTGGTTCGACCTATTAATTTTTTAAGAATGGGTTTTTTTAAGGTACTTTTTTCATCAAGAACGCCATAATCACCCACCTCATAACGAATAAAAGGATGTGCTTTATTGTACAAACAAGTTACCACGATGCGACCTTCTTTTCCATAAGGTAAAACAGCATTATTTTCATCTAGAATTTCTACAAACAGCGTTTCGGCATTAACTTGCCATTCCCCATCGGGATTTTGAAAAGCAATGACATCCAGTTCCGCAGCTCCATATTCATTAACAATAGGAACACCCAGTTGCTTCTCCAACAGTATTTTGTCGTCTTCGAAAAGCATTTCGGAAGTGACAATACACACTTTTAAAGAGGGACAAATTTTAGTAAGAACTATATTATTGGTTTTTAAATATTTTGCCATCAAAACAACATTGCTCGTATAACCATTGATGTAATCAAATTTCTTTGTCCGAAAATGACCAATGATTTTTTCTAAGCCAATATCTGATAGGTCAAAAATATTGAAACGATAGCGGTGGCTTAATAAATCTTTTAAGCGAAGTTTTTTGTTAGCTACAAAATCCAATGGCATTCCGTAAAAACGAGCTTGATAGGAATGATTGAAATCAATACCGTACCAGCCAAAACGACGTATGATATTTGACCATATCAAGGCATGATACGGTTTGTCTTTTGCAAAAACCATTGGATTGCCGCTAGATCCTGAAGTTTTATTGATATATACATTATCCTCAGAAAAGCCTTTAGAAAGTCTTTCGTTCAAAGGTCTTTGAAAATTTATCTTTTTCATCACGGGTAAATCTTCCCACTTTTCAACGGGAGATTTGCCTATAAAATTTCTATAAAAAGCATTGTTTTCCAAATGAAATTTAACAATTTCAGCCTTCTTTTTATCTAAAAAATCGACATAATCTTCCTCTGAAACTGCTAAAATTTCAGCCAATTGTTTTTTTGCTTTTACTATGGGGAAACCATTTAGTTTTAAGGCAAGATTAAAAAGGTTCAACATGGAGTGGTTAATTTTTTATCAAAAATAATATATACCTCCAACTAAGCACTATCAATGCGCAATTTTTTAGAAATTAATTGTCATTTCCATGCAAAACCAACTATTTTTGCATTTCACAACACTAGAGCACACATGTGCACCAAACAACCTAAACAACAACACAATGACTATTTTACTCCTTGGTTCTGGCGGAAGAGAACATGCTTTTGCATGGAAAATGCTTCAAAGTCCGCTTTGTACCACACTTTTTGTCGCTCCTGGAAACGCTGGAACCGATGCTATTGCCACTAATGTAAATCTAAGTCCAACGGATTTTGAGTCTATTAAAACTTTTGTCCTTAAAGAAAAAGTCGAAATGGTGGTTGTTGGTCCAGAAGACCCATTAGTGAAAGGTATTTTTGACTTTTTTCAAAATGATAATGATTTAAAACATATTCCGGTTATTGGCCCATCAAAAATGGGGGCACAGTTAGAAGGAAGTAAGGAATTTGCCAAAGAATTTCTTGTAAGACACAATATTCCAACCGCGGGATACGATAGTTTTACAAAAGAAACGGTAGAAAAAGGATGTCAATTTTTAGAAACATTACAGCCACCCTATGTTCTAAAAGCAGATGGTTTAGCAGCAGGAAAAGGGGTGTTGATTATTCAAGATTTGGAGGAAGCCAAGGAGGAATTAAAAAACATGTTGGTAAATGAGAAGTTTGGAGAAGCGAGTTCTAAAGTGGTTATTGAGGAGTTTCTTGACGGAATAGAATTGAGTTGCTTTGTATTAACTGACGGTAAAAATTATAAAATCCTGCCAACCGCCAAAGATTACAAACGCATTGGCGAAGGTGATACGGGTTTAAATACGGGCGGAATGGGTGCTGTTTCCCCCGTGCCGTTTGCAGACGCGGTTTTAATGGAAAAAATAGAAACCCGAATTGTGAAACCTACGATTGACGGTTTGCAAAAAGACGGAATTACCTATAAAGGATTTGTGTTTATTGGGCTGATTAACGTAAAAGGGGAACCAATTGTCATTGAATATAACGTAAGAATGGGCGATCCGGAAACGGAAGTTGTTATTCCGAGATTAAAATCGGACTTAGTGGAATTGTTTTTGGCTGTAGCCAATGAAAAACTGGATGAAGTTTCATTGGAGATTGATTCCAGAAGTGCAACAACTATTATGGTAGTTTCGGGAGGCTATCCGGAAGATTTTGAAAAGGGAAAAGCAATTTCCGGGATTGAAAGCATAACGGATTCCATCGTTTTTCATGCAGGAACAAAAACCGAGAATGGAAAAGTAGTGAGTAACGGCGGAAGAGTTTTGGCTGTGACATCTTACGGGAATGATTTTCAAGAAGCCATAAAAAAATCGTATCAAAACATAGAAAAACTACATTTTGATACGATGTATTTTAGAAAAGATATCGGTTTCGACTTATTTAGTTAAGAATGAGTGTGCCGTTGTATCTTGATATTCTTCATTGTTGTCTTTGTGCAGTTTCAATTGTTTAATCCAATAAACCATCGCAACGGTACAGATAATCATGAAAATCCAGTTTATTGTATTTGCAGCAAACCAATTTTCAAGCTCTAATTTTCTCAAATAGTCTTGTGGAATAAAAAAAATATTCTCAAATAACCATTGTATTCCTTCAAAAAATGCTTTCATAATGTTTAGAATTATTTTTTGCTCTCCAATGGAAAACTTCGCATGAATAATTTTCTTTAATAAAGAAAATTTTATTCGGTTGCTTGTTTCCTATTTTTAAACAAGTATTATATTTACATTTACAAAAGTATAAAATATCCTTATGATTACAAGTCTTTTTAGAAAATCTACACCATTAAATTATTCGTTGGTAATTCTAGGGGTAATTGGTTTCTTTTTTTTATACCAAATACAACACGCAACTGGGGATAATTCAAGAGTAATAATAATAGAAAAATCATTGGTTTTTGGGGCGATATTAGTATCTATTTTTACGGCAAATTTTATTATAAAAAAAAATGGATTAGGTAAAGATAGCGCCTATACGGTTTTGTTTTATTTTTTATTTATGTTGTTTTTCCCTTCGGTATGGAATGATTTTAGTCTAATAGTATCAAATTTTTTTATTTTATTAGCATTACGAAGACTGGTTTCCTTGCAGTCACTTAAAGCACCAAAAGAGAAAATTTTTGATGCGTCCTTATGGATTTTTGTTGCGTCAGTATTTCATTTTTGGAGCATTCTATATATTATTTTGGTTTTTATCGCTATCCTTTTTCACATGGCAAGAGATTATAGGAATTGGGTTTTGCCTTTTGTTGCCTTTTTTACCACTTTATCCATATACTTGTTAGTGGCTTTGATTTTTGACAAAAATTGGATTGAAAACTTAATGACACAGATGACTGTGGATTATAAAATAAATTATTTTGTTACTGTTTATCAGAATTTAGCATTGTCTATTTACGCAACAATAGGGGTATTTTTTGTTTTTTCGCAGCTATTAACCTTGTCAAATCGACCACAGATTTTGCATTCGTCTTATAGAAAAATTATTTCTGCATTTGTTATTGGCATTATTGTTTTTGTGATTTCACCTAATAAAAGTAACGATTTGCTGGTATTTACCATAGGTCCTTTGGCAATGATGGCAACGAGTCATATTGAAATGGCTCAAATCAAATGGCAAAAAGAGGTGGCATTATCTGTTATAATTTTGTGCGGAATTTTTGCCTTTTTCTCCCAATTATAATTTGTTTCCGTATGCTAAATCACCTGCATCGCCTAAACCTGGCACGATATAATTTTTATCGTTTAGCTTTTCGTCTAGAGTGGCAACCCAAAGATGACAATGATCCGGCAAATGATTTTTTAGATAAGCAATACCTTCCGGTGCAGCAATAATAACAGCAATGTGAATTTCTTTTGGGGCTCCTTTTTGCATTAATTTTTCATAAACAGCAACCATAGATTGTCCCGTTGCTAGCATTGGGTCGATTAGTAATAAGCTTTTGTTTTCAATATTTGGAACGGCTTGATATTCAACTAAAATATCAAAAAAATCATCATTGTTTGGATGATGTCTGTAAGCAGAAACAAATCCGTTTTCGGCACTATCAAAATAATTTAGAAAACCCAGATGCAAAGGCAGTCCAGCTCTTAGAATAGAACACAAAACCAATTGATCTGCAATTTCAGTAGTTTTTTTAATCCCTAAAGGGGTTTGAATTTCTACATTTTTATAGTGCAAATCTTTACTCAGTTCATAAGCCATTACTTCACCAATACGTTCAATATTTCTGCGAAAGCGCATACTGTCATGTTGTACGTTTATGTTTCTTATTTGTCCCAAAAAATGATTGAGAATGCTATTTTCTTCTGATAAATAATGTACTTGCATAATTTGATTTATGATTTAATATTTATGAATTCGAATTACGGGATAATTTTTTTATACTTCTAAACTTTTTCAAAAGTATAAAAAGTATCTTTGTGTTTTAATATGTAAAGATATGTTTTCAAAATTAGCTTATTCTGTATTTGAACAAAGTATTCGCGATTATCATCAATTTGATAATGTAGATCACCCAATTACCAATCCTTACCCGAAGGATAAATTCGAACATTTACTGTATTTAAAAAATTGGATTGACACGGTACAATGGCATTTTGAAGATATTATTCGTGATCCAAATATTGACCCAGTTGCGGCATTAACCTTGAAAAGAAGAATTGATGCTTCAAATCAAGAACGTACCGATATGGTGGAATATATTGATGGTTATTTTCTTCAAAAACACAGTCATGTAAAAGTAAAAGAGAGTGCTAAAATCAATTCAGAAAGTCCAGCATGGGCATTTGACAGATTATCAATTTTAGCATTGAAAATTTACCACATGAATGAAGAAGCTACTCGTACCGAGGCTTCTCAAGATCACAGAGACAAATGTCAGGAAAAACTGAATGTTCTTTTAGAGCAAAGAACTGATTTGTCAACAGCAATTGATGATTTGTTGACCGATATAGAAAATGGAGATAAATTCATGAAAGTGTACAAACAAATGAAAATGTACAACGACGATGATTTAAACCCAGTTTTGTACCAGAACAAAAAGTAGTTTATTTTGACAACATCTATTTTGTCGAATAAAATCCAACATATTGCCGTCATGAGACTTTCCGCAATGGGAGATGTCGCCATGACGGTTCCTGTTTTACGCGCTTTTGTAAGCCAACACCCAGACGTAAAAATCACGTTAATTTCCCGGCCTTTCTTCAAGCCTTTTTTTTACGGAATTCCAAATCTTATTTTTTTTGCATTTGATGAAAATAAAAGACACAAAGGATTCTTTGGTTTGTTGCGATTGTTTCAAGATTTACAGCAATTAAACATTGACGCTTTCGCTGATTTACATAATGTTTTACGTTCTAAAATTATCAGAACGCTTTTTGTCTTGAGCGGAAAAATAGTGGCTTCAGTCGATAAAGGACGTGCTGAAAAAGAAGCATTGACGCGTCCTGAAAACAAAATATTCAAACCTCTGCCCAGCATGTTCGAGAGGCATGTAAAAGTTTTTGAACAATTAGGTTTCACCATAGATTTATCTCAGTCGATTTTCCTTCCAAAGCATAAATTAGACACAGAAATCTCAAATCTCATAGAGAATGGCAATCATAAACTAATAGGAATTGCTCCTTTTGCACAATATGATTCCAAGGTATATCCATTAGACTTAATGCGCAAGGTAATAGATGAATTGGCTTTAAACGAAAATTATAAAATATTACTTTTTGGCGGAGGAAAGAAAGAAATTGAAATCCTGAATACGCTTTCAGAAGCCAAATCTAATGTCATTTCCATTGCTGGAAAAATAAAATTTCAACAGGAATTACAACTCATTTCCAATCTTGATGTGATGCTCAGTATGGATAGTGGAAATGCCCATATAGCCGCAATGTTGGGTGTGAAAGTAGTTTCGCTTTGGGGTGCTACACATCCTTTTGCTGGATTTTTACCTTTTCATCAGTCGTTAGAAAATGCTTTAGTTTCTGATAGGGAAAAATACCCATTACTTCCTACTTCGGTTTACGGCAATAAAAAAGTGGAAGGTTATGAAGAAGCGATGCGGACCATTTTGCCAGAAACGATTGTTCAAAAAATTAAAAGTTCTTTAAAATAATATGCTTGTCCGTTTAGTTACTTATAATTTTGTTACCTTGAATTTCTTGTTTAATTTACTTTGGAAGACTCTTTCTTAAAACTTACCTGCATTGTGGTTCCTTTATTGAGCTCAGAACACAATACTTTTATTTTACCTTTGTGATATTCTTCCACAATACGTTTGGTTAGCGATAGGCCTAATCCCCAACCGCGTTTTTTAGTTGTGAATCCGGGTTCAAAAATACTTTTGAATTGATTTTTAGGAATCCCTTTACCAGAATCCATCACTTTAATTTTTACGAATTTCCAATCCTCTTCGATCACAACCGCTAATTTTCCGCGACCTTTCATGGCGTCAATAGCATTTTTTACTAAGTTTTCAATAGTCCAGCTGTGCAATGCGGAATTCAAAGGAACATAGATAGGCTTTTTTGGAGCTTCAAAATTAAATTCCACTTGTTTGGAAAATCGTGATTGCAAGTAATCATAAGATTCTTGGGTTTCCATAACAATGTCCCTAAATTCCAATACAGGTTCCGATCCGATTTTTGAAAATCGATCCGTAATGGTTTGAAGTCGAACGATGTCTTTTTCAATTTCTAAAACCGTGGTATCGTCCACATTATCAGTTTTCATAATTTCGAGCCAACCAATCAATGAGGACAATGGTGTCCCGATTTGATGCGCCGTTTCCTTTGCCATCCCTGCCCACAGTTTGTTTTGAGTTGCCATTTTCGTACTTTGGTAAAAGTTGAACACTAAGGCTCCAAAAAGCACAATAATTAGTACCAAAGCAATCGGGTAATATTTGAGTTTGTTTAGTAAAGATGAATTTCCATAGTATAAATATTGATATTTTCCCGGAACATATTCTATGACAATGGGTTCGTTTTGGTTTTTGAGTTTTGACAAAAATGCTAAAGACTCTGATTTGTTTTTCACAATACTTTCCTCAATATTTATGGTGTTAATTATTGAATCATTTTCAGTTAGAATAATGGGAATGTTAGCGTTTTGAATGATTTTTAATGGGAGTTCGATATCGGTATTTTCATCCGCATTTTTTAGGGTTTTTTGGGCTTCAGCCCAATGTTCCATTTTTACGCGTTCTTCGTTTTTGAAAATTTGAAAGAATGTGTAGGTGTTCCAAAGAATCAAAGTTATAATGATAAAAGATGCGGCGATTAACACCCATCGAGTAATATTTTTCCTATTAGAAAACTGCATATGAATTATTTTGTGGGAATAAATATAACGAAATAATCTTGCTAAGATTGTAAAATTTATTTTTCCATAAAAAAAGGCTTAAACATGTAGTATGTTTAAGCCTTAATTCAAATGGTTCCTCGATTATTTTTTTATAATTTGTTGTATTTGTTCGTTACCATCTTCAAATTTCATTTGCAAAAAATAAAGACCAGTACTAAAATCATGGAAATCTATGGAGTTTTCAACAGGCTTTCCTTCTTTTATAACAGTACCTTGGACACTCATGATTTTATAATCCTCAATAGTTGATTCTGAATTTATTTTGAGTACATCAGTTACAGGATTAGGATAAACGATTACAGTATTAGACTTTAATTCGGCTTTATTTATCATTCTTGCCACTGCTCCCCATGTATAAGAAAAGCCGTCAGTTTTGTTCAGTAAATCAGGGGTTTGATTACCTGTGCCACTATTTCCATTATTGAAAATTACATTTACAGAAGTTGGCCCAACTATAGTATATTTATAAAAACCATTTGTATCAACAATCATACTATTTCCGGGCCAAGTTGAGCCCGCTACACTTCCTGTTGGCACTGCGTTCCAATAATGTATTTTCGGTACAGTTGTCCATGTTGTTGGAGGTTTAAAATAAACAGTAACAGAGGTTGTTGACAGACATCTATTTGCAGGTTCAGCACTTAGCCAGCTGTTGTCATAATATTTAATGCCAGCCGTAGCTGTTAAATCAGCTGTTTTTAGTGTTCCGTCATTGAATAATAAGTTTGAAGCACTAACTGTTGATGGGAAGGTGTATTTATACCAATCGCCACAATCTAAAGTCATCGTGACTCCGGGATAAGTTACCGCTGGAGCAGTTCCTGTTGGAGACCAATAATAGATTTTGACTGCCGAGTTCCAGTTTGATGGTTTTTTGAAATAAACCGTAAAAGTGGTAGGTGTAGAAAAGGTATAGACTTCCGTTTTTATCGCAGAGCTAATTGCAGCAGTATTTACTACAAGTGCTTTTAAAGTTGTTGAGCTGGTTATAGTGAGAGATTTTGTTCCAACAGCAGAAGCGGAAGCTGTAGTTGGAGTCGAACCATTTAAAGTGTAATATATTGTAGACGTTGTTGCATTGGCAGTTAAAACGACATTTACGGTTGTTCCAGTTGTAAAAGTGCCGCCTAATTGCGATAGGGTAAAATCAGGCGCAATAACAGGACATCTGTTTGCAGGTTCTGCGCTTAGCCAAGCATTATCGTAATATTTTATACCCGCTGTTGCGGTCAAATCGGCAGTTTTTAATGTTCCGTCGTTGAACAATAAGTTTGAAGAACTAACTGTAGACGGGAATGTGTATTTATACCAACCTCCACAATCTAAAGTCATAGCTGCTCCGGGATAAGTAATGGCTGGGGCGGTTCCTGTAGGGGACCAATAATAGATTTTGATAGCCGAGTTCCAGTTTGATGGTTTTTTGAAATAAACCGTGAAAGTTGGAGGGGTTGTAAATGTATAGACTTCGCTCGAAATAGCTGAACTTACGTTTGAAATGTTTTTTACAAATGCTTTTAAAGTAGTTGTGCTGGTTATGGCCAGTGTTTTTGTTCCAACAGCAGATGTGGAAGATGTAGTTGGAGTTGTACCATCTAAAGTGTAAAAAATAGTGGAAGTAGCGTTATTTGCCGTTAAAACAACATTTACGGTTGTTCCGGTAACAAATGATCCTCCTTTCGGGGCGATAGTCAAACTTGGTACGTCGACAATGGTTTCTTTTTCCCAAACGGCATAGGCTGTTCCAGATATTTTTAAAATCCAACCTGTTCCTGGATTCCACAATCCAGGGCCAATTTTTACGACAATTTTATTGTCAATAGTAGCGGAATAGAATGAGCTTGCATTTGAAACAACGACAGAGCTATTGGCATTGATGCCATTTGCTTTTCTTATTGCCATTAGTTTGTCTATTTCTGTTTGATTAGAGGTGTAGACAACAGTTACTCCGTCTTTTTTATAGGTTCCACCGTAGTAATGAGGAAAGAAAACACATGGGATACCTGGGTGTGTGAGAATATAGGCGTATCCTTTCATAATGTTGTCGCTAGTTACAAAGCTCCCAGATTTAACAAAAGTATCATGATTATCTATAAAGGTAACTGCCTTTGTAGCATATCCAAATTGTCCTGCTAAACCAGGGTTTCCGGCAAGAGCCGCATAATTGCCATTATTAATTGCTGGCTGTAAAGCATTATAGTATAGAGCAAAATCAAATGCCGCAGATTTTCCGCCTGTTCCATTAATCCATGTTTTTAATGTTGCTGAATTTCCATCCCAATATTCTCCAACTGAAGCGTATGGTGAAGATGAATTTATATAATCGCCAAAATAACTCGCTGCAAATCCTTTGGCGACATCCCATCTCCAACTGTCAAAACCTAATGCTTTTAATCTAGTTAGATATTCCTTTACACCATTTTGGACTTGTAAATTTGAATGGTCTAGATCTCTTCCGCCGTTAAAGTCTTCACCAGTATCAGGAGTTCCACAAGGCTTAACGCCAGATATTGTCCCGAAATTGGCTTCGTCAGTACTTGTTATAGAATGACAATCCCATATTGGGTTCTTAAAATCAGTCCAATTGGTAGAGCCTCCTCTATGATTCACTACAATATCCGCCATTGGATGTATTCTAGGAGAACTTGTGTTCAAAGCGGTTAGTAATGCTTTTAATTGGGCTTCAGAGCCATAAGAAGTTTGGGTAAAGTTAAATAGTTCAGTAGGGATATATCCCACACCTCCTGTAGACTTGCTTGGTGGGGGCAACCAAATAACATTGAAACCTGCGGTGGCATATCCACTAACTCGGGTTTTTAAATAATTATAAAGTCCGCCTTCTGTAGATACGGAAGTTTGAGTATGTACATCCCAACCAAATGCTTGCAACATAATGTCATTTGCATTTGAGGGTGATTGTGCATTAACTTCTGAGAATATTGCAGAACAAAGAAATACCACTAATAGCAGTAATTTTTTTAAAAATAGATTAATTTTTTTTGGTTTCATGTGTTGGTTGGTTGGTTGGTTTGGTTCTAGGTTTGGTTCTAGGTTTGGTTCTAGGTTTGGTTCTAGGTTTGGTTCTAGGTTTGTGAAATTAATAATAAAATAGCAATAATATTGTGGCGTATTTTTATTTTAACTGTTTTTGGTGTATTAAATCAAAACTAAACCGTTGTAGTTGTGGTAATTGTTGATAAGTAATATAAATTGCAGAATCAATAAAAAAGGAAGCTGTCTCACAACTCGTGAAACAGCCTCTTTTTCTGTTTTTTATTCGAATCTTATCGGAGACTGTGCCTCAAATATTCAATTCTCAAGGACTTGTTTTAATTATGAGACAGCCTCCTTTTTTAAAATGGATTTTTAAATTATTTTTTTATAAATCGCTGTGTTTTTTCGACACCATTTTCAAATTTAATTTGTAAAAAATAAATACCCGTGCTAAGATTGCTTACATCTATTGAGTTTTCAATTGGCTTCCCTTCTTTTAAAATAACCCCCTGAATACTTATGATTTTATAATTACTAATTACTGATTCTGAACTAATCTTGAGTATGTCAATCACTGGATTTGGATGAATTATTGCAGTACGTTTTTTTTCATCTGGAATTATTGTCGAATCTTCTCCCCAAGTATAGGAGTACCCATCCGTTTTATTTAGTAAATCAGGCGACTGATTGCCAGTACCACTGCTTCCGTTATTAAAAATTACATTTATAGAGGTCGGTCCAACAATAGTATATTTATAGAAGCCATCTTTATCAGCAATCATACTAATACCTGGCCAAGTTGTGCTTGCAACACTTCCTGTCGGCAACGCATTCCAATAGTTTACTTTTGGAATGGTTGTCCATGTTGTTGGAGGTTTAAAGTAAACGGTAACGCTAGATTTAGGCAATATTGCACATCTACCAATGGGTTCAGCGACTAGCCAAGCATTATCATAATATTTTATGCCTGCTGTAGCCTTTAAATCAACCGTTTTTAATGTTCCATCATTAAACAATAAACTTGAAGCACTTACCGTAGAGGGGAAGGTATATTTGTACCAATCGCCACAATCTAAGGTCATGGCAACACCGGGCCAAGCGACAGCTGGAGCGGTTCCGGTTGGAGACCAATACAATACTTTAACCGCGGCATTCCAATTGGAAGGTTTTTTGAAATAAACCGTGAAAGTTGAAGGAGGAGCAGAAAAGGTATACACTTCCGTTTTTATGGCAGAGCTAACTCCCGCTGCGTTAATCACAATCGCTTTTAAAGTAGAAGTGCTGGTTATCACAAGTGTTTTCGTCCCAACAGCAGAAGTTGAAGCTTTAGTGGGAGTTGAACCATCCAACGTGTAATAAATGGTTGACGAGGCCACATCGGCTGTCAAAACAACGCTTACCGAAGTTCCAGTTGAAAAAGTTCCCCCTGATTTCGAGATTGTGAGGTCGGGAGCAATGGCGGTTTGACATCTGTTAACGGGCTCTGGGCTAAGCCAAGCTGCATCGTAATATTTTATTCCTGCTGTAATTGTTAGGTCAGCAGTTTTCAGTGTTCCGTCATTAAACGATAAATTGGAAGCACTTACCGTAGATGGGAACGTGTATTTGTACCAATCGCTACAATCCAAGGTCATGGCAACCCCTGGCCAAGTGACAACTGGAGCGCTTCCGGTAGTAGACCAATACAATATTTTAACTGCGGCATTCCAATTGGAAGGTTTTTTGAAATATACAGTGAAAGTTGGAGGAGGAGCAGTAAAGGTGTATACTTCCGTTTTTATGGCTGAGCTAACTCCAGCTGCATTAATCACAAACGCTTTTAAAGTGGTTGTATTAGTTATCGCTAGCGTTTTTGTTCCTATAGCAGATGTTGAAGCAGTGGTTGGTGTTGATCCATCTAGAGTATAATAAATGGTAGATGCCGTTACATTGGCAGTCAAAACAACATTTACCGAAGTTCCAGTTGAAAAAGTTCCCCCTGATTTCGAGATTGTGAGGTCGGGAGCAATGGCGGTTTGACATCTGTTAACGGGTTCTGCGTTTAGCCAAGCTACATCGTAATATTTTATTCCTGCTGTAATTGTTAGGTCAGCAGTTTTCAGTGTTCCGTCATTAAACGATAAATTAGAAGTACTCCCAGTTGATTGGAAAGTGTATTTGTACCAATCCCCACAATCTAAACTCATAGCAACTCCAACAACTGGTGCTGTTCCTATAGTAGACCAATACAATATTTTAACTGCAGCATTCCAATTGGAAGGTTTTTTGAAATAAACCGTAAATGTCTGAGGGGTAGTAAATGTGTATACTTCCGTTTTTATGGCTGAGCTAACTCCTGTTGCATTAATCACAAACGCTTTTAAAGTGGTTGTATTAGTTATCGCTAGCGTTTTTGTTCCTATAGCTGATGCTGAAGCAGTGGTTGGTGTCGATCCATCTAGAGTATAATAAATGGTAGATGCGGTTACATTGGCAGTCAAAACAACGTTTACTGAAGTTCCAGTTGTAAAAGTTCCTCCTAGTTGTGAGATTGTGAGGTCGGGAGCAATTGCGGTTTGACATCTGTTAACGGGTTCTGCGCTTAACCAAGCGGCATCGTAATATTTTATTCCGGCTGTGGCTGTTAAATCAGTAGTTTTTAGTGTCCCGTCATTAAACAATAAATTGGAAGCACTTACCGTAGATGGGAACGTGTATTTGTACCAATCGCCACAATCTAAGGTCATGGCAGCTCCGGGCCAGGCAATAACTGGAGCAGTTCCAGTGGGGGACCAATAATAGATTTTGACTTCAGCATTCCAATTGGATGGTTTTTTGAAATAGACTGTGAAAGTTGTAGGTGCGCCAAAAGTATAAATTTCTGTTACAACAACAGAACTTACATTTAATGAATTTTTCACAAACGCTTTTAGTGTTGTTGAATTAGTGATAGCAAGTGTTTTTGTCCCTATAGCTGATGCTGAAACCGTAGTTGGCGTTGAACCATCCAACGTGTAATAAATGGTAGAAGTAGCATTATTGGCGGTTAAAACAACATTAACAGTTGTTCCGGTAATAAAGGTTCCGCCACTAGGAGTTATAGTTAAACTCGGGACGTCAATAACAGTTCCCTTATCCCAAATTGAAAAACCTGTCCCTGATAATTTCAAAACCCATCCCGTTCCGGATGGAGACCAATTGTCAGAGCCTAATTTTAAAGCTACTTTGTCATCAATTATTGCGGCGTACAAATTGTTAGAGGCTTGCACAATATTTAGATTGGAAGTACTGCTTAATAAGTTATCTTTTCTGATTTTAATCATTGCGTCAATTTCCTTTTTGATTCCCCAATCAAAGTAATGGGGCCACCAAACCATGGGAGTTCCTGGATGGGTTAATATATAAGCATATCCTTTCAAGACTTGAGTGCCCGGGAAAACCCATAAGTCTTGACCGTAGGGCTTTGGTCCAGTGTCGTGGTTGTCAAGCATTGTACATGCTTTTTCTGGAGAAATTCCAATTAAACCTGCGGCTTTTCCGGATCCGTCTTTTAAATAACTTAAATTATTGTCATTGAAGGCGTTTTGCAAAGCGCTTTTTGTTGCGAAATCAAATGCAGCTGAGGATGCGGTTGCGGTTCCTGCTTTAGTATAATCAATCCATTTTGCAAGTCTGTTTCTATCACCTTCTAACAATTCTCCCACAGAGTAATAAGGATTTGTGGCGTCATTATACTCCTTGATGTATTTGCCGTCATAACCATGAACAAAATCATAGCGCCACCCATCAAAACCAATGTCGGTTTTTAACCAATTCATCCAAGTTTTTATTCCGTTACGGACTTCCACATTGGAATGGTCCAAATCTCTTGCGGCTGAAAATGAACCGGATTCTCCAGAAGATTTTAAACCGGCTTGAACAGGGTCATAATCGGTATTTCCAGTTCCTTTTTGTCCACTGGAACTAATATTCGAATTGTTACAAATGGACCAAGTTTGACCAGGAGTGCTCCAAGTGGGTGTTGAAAAATCGTACCAGCCCGTAGTTCCCCCTCTATGATTGATTACAATATCTGCAAGAACTTTGATATTTTTTGCATGTAGATCGCTGATTAATGAGACTAATTGCGCTTGGGTTCCATGAGGAGTATTCAGGTCATACCATACGGTAGGAATATATCCCATACCTCCGGTTGATTTGCTTGGCGGAGGCAGCCATATAGCATCAAAACCGGCATTTTGAAGGGTTGTTGTGTTACTTTTAATCACTTCGTACCATTTCGTAGCCGATATATCGGTAGTCCAGTGAAAACCTTGTATCATTACCTCTTTTCCATTTGCTTTTGTTTGCGCAAAAAGAAACGAATGGAAAAAATAAAAGAGTAATGTTAGAAATTTGATTTTTGATTTCATGAAGTTGGTTGGTTTTTGTTAAAATTACCTTTATTTTCTATAAGAAATCTATAATAAATCCAGATTTTTACCGCCTAATAATTTTTTTGAAGCTGAAAAACAAACTAAAACGTTATAGTTTTTGTAATTGTTGATAAATAATCTTGATTGCAAAATGACCTGGCAAACGATATTTTGAAAATAAGGGTCTTATACTTTTTTGTTTAAGAACAATTCAAATGTTTGTGCCGGGTAGTTTAATTGATTTATATTTTCGAGGACGGCCTTAAACGAATTTCAATTTCACTATTTTTGCCTAAACAATAATGGTAATGATAAGTATTGAACCAAAAGATATTTCTTTAGTCAAGCTTCAAGACTATTTGCAAAGCGCCGTAGCGCCACGTCCTATTGCCTTTGCAAGCACAATGAGCAAAAGTGGCAGACCCAATTTGTCGCCTTTTAGTTTCTTTAATGTCTTTAGTTCGAATCCACCGATACTTATTTTCTCGCCTGCTCGCCGCGTTCGTGACAACACTATAAAACATACGTTAATTAATGCCGAAGCCACTCGGGAAGTCGTGATTAATGTTGTGAATTTTGACATGGTGCATCAAGTATCACTTTCGAGTACCGAATATGCTGATGGCGTCAATGAATTTTTAAAATCGGGATTAACCCAAATCCCGTCAGACATGGTAAAACCATATCGTGTCAAAGAATCGCCAGTTCAGTTTGAATGCAGAGTCAATGAAATCATCAGTTTAGGAAATGAAGGCGGAGCAGGGAATTTGATTATTTGTGAAGTGTTGAAAATCCATATTGTTGAAAATATTTTGGATGAAAATGGTTCTATTGACCAGTATAAAATTGATTTAATTTCCAGAATGGGCCAAAACTGGTATTCACGCTCCAATCAAGGGCTGTTTGAAGTGCCAAAACCATTAGCAACAATAGGAATTGGGGTAGATGCTATTCCAGATTATATCAAACAAAGCCCAATTTTTGATGGAAATGATTTAGGGAGGTTAGGAAATATAGAATCCTTGCCTACAAACCAAGAAGTTAGTATATTTGTAAAAGAAAATTTTGCCGTAAAAGGAGTTTTGAGTGCCGATGATATTTTGAAAGTACATCAAAAAGCCAAAGAATTTTTGCAGAATGACGACGTTCTTTCTGCATGGAAGGTTTTGCTGGCCGAGAGAATTTAAAAATAAAAGCAATAAAATAACAAACAATAAATAAGACAGAAGATGGAAGTTTCAGGAAAAATTAAAGTGATTAATGCAGAACAACAAGTGAGCGCCTCATTTAAAAAAAGAGAATTAGTAGTCACTACAGACGAGCAATATCCTCAACATATCATGATTGAGTTTACTCAGGATAAATGCGATTTGTTAAACAATTATCATATTGGAGAACCCGTAAAAGTTTCCATCAATATTAGAGGAAGAGAATGGGTAAGCCCTCAAGGGGAAACCAAATATTTCAACAGCATTCAAGGTTGGAGAATTGAAAAATTAGCTACCGAAGCACCACAAGGTCAAGTGCCGCCAATGCCTGCTGCAGCTGCTTTTGAACCAGCATCAAATTTCACCGAAGAAGAGCATGACGATTTGCCTTTCTAGCATTTAGTTAGTAAAATAAATGACTTGGTTTTAGTCATGAACCAATAAGCCTATGCCGTAATTACTTCCAATTTGAGGATATAATAAGGCATGGGCTTTGTTTTTCCCTAATGTAATCGATTTAAACGGACTCCAGTAAGAAACGGCAAGACCAACTCCAAGTCCGATTCCAGCACCGGTAAGAACATCGGACATGTAATGTTTGTTGTTGGCAATTCTTAAAATGCCAGTAGCTGAAGCAAATAAAAAACCACTGCTCGCATACCAAACATTAGAGTCTTTGTATTCATAATATAATAAAGAAGCATTTGTAAATGCAGTTGCAGTATGTCCGGAAGGGAAGCTAAGATTATCGGACATATCAGGTCTTTCTTCTTTAAATGTATGTTTCATAGTTAAAACTACTCCCCCCATAATGACATTTGCAATAACAATGTTGATACTTTGATGCAGAAAATCATTTTTTGGCTTGAAACCTAAATATTTTCCGCCGTAAATTTGAAGAACAGATTCAAATTGAAGGTAATTATCAGCCTTGGTATGAAAATCAGTCCCGAAAATTTTTCTGATGTCACTTTGAAAATTTCGATTTACTCCCGTACCCTTCAATAAAAATCCTCCGGTAATAAGTGTGGCGGGGGCAATGAATTGTTTGTATGATATTTTTTTTTGGTTTTTAATCAAAGAAATAGTATCGTTAGATTGAGCATTTCCGTTAAAAATTACTAGGAAGAATATAGTAGATAAAAGTTTGATTTTCATTTTATTTTCATTTTATTAAAAAGTAATATTAGCTCCTATCATGTTAAATCCGGATCTCCGTGAAGCATTGTAATTTATTGAATATTTTTTTGTCTTCTCATTTCCAATTGTCCTTTTTTCGATTTTGTTGTTGGCAATATTTTTTCCAATGATATAACCCATAACTAGAGCTATCGGATAATCGGAAACCCAATGTACATTAGCCTGAACCATTTCAAATCCTAAGGCTCCAATTAGAGTGTAACCAACAGGTTTAATCCATTTTACATCAGGATAATTCCCGAGAATTACATACAAGGCTGAGGTAGCGGTCATTAAATGTCCCGAAGGAAATGCATCATAGTTTGGAGTGTGTTTTGTAAAGGCCGAAAAGCTAGGTGTTGGATTCCAATCTCCGCCAGGATTTCTGTCTCTTAAGGCAGGTTCAGGACTTTGCCTCCCCGAAATCCGTTTTATAGTTTGACTATAAACACCTGATATGGCAAGACTTTCTATTAATCCAGTGGCTGTATTTAGGGAGCGATAATCATTTTTAATCAAACCGTAAGTGGCAAACCCCATACTCAACAATATTGAGGTGCTGCCATTGCCAATTAGATAGATTGCAGATGTCTCATTGGGAGGAATATTGTTTAGAGGGCCAAAATTTTTATATCGGGCAACTTCTTTTAATCCAATTTTTTCTCCAACGGATCTCGATTTTTCAAGTAAATATTGATCCGCTGGCAACAAGGCTACAGTTGCCACTGTAGCTCCGCCTAGAGCGATGAGGTTGTTCGTTTTCCCGAAATCTTTTATTGAGCCTACAAAATCTTTAGGTAATTGGGTAACCATCTCAAACAATCTAGGTTTTTTATACAAGTAGATCTCGCTTCTAGAAATAGAATAACTTTGAAATGTTTCACTTTTTACTAATGTGTCCTCAACTTGAGATTTCATGAATTGAAAACTTAATAGGGCAAAACTAATAAGTATCGTTTTATGCATGTGCAATATAATTAATAATTATACGAGTATAAATTTTTCAAATATCATCTAATAAACTTAATAATGCATTAAATTTGGAATTAAATTAGTATCAACTATAAAATAAAATTAACATATATTGTATTTCTTATCAAAAGATCTATTTTTCCCACCCGTTCATGAAGCGTCATCGGAAGGGATTTTGGCTTTTGGAGGTGATTTATCAACTGAACGACTACGATTGGCTTATAATAGTGGAGTTTTTCCTTGGTATGAAGACGGTCAACCCATAATTTGGTGGTCTCCCAACCCTCGAATGGTGTTGTTTCTAGATGAATTGATTGTCTCCAAGAGTATGCGAAATGTTTTCAATAGAAATGTGTTTAAAGTTACTTTCAATCAAAATTTTAGGGAAGTCATCTCTCATTGTCAGGAGATTAAACGAAGGGGACAGTATGGGACCTGGATAACCAATGATATGATTGAGGCCTATTGCAAACTGAACGAACTTGGGATTGCAAAATCAGTTGAGGTTTGGCAAAACGAAGGGCTAGTTGGTGGATTGTACGGAATTGATTTGGGCCATGTCTTTTGTGGAGAAAGCATGTTTTCTAAAGTTTCAAATGCTTCGAAGGTGGCTTTTATTGCTTTGGTAAAACAATTGAAAGAGTCGAATTACCAACTATTAGATTGCCAGGTTTATAATGAACATCTGGAAAGTTTAGGTTGTAGGGAAATTGAAAGATCCAATTTTATGGAAATATTAATAAAGAAATAAGCCCTGGTTGTTCATCTTAATTCCAAATTTTGATTATCCGCTAATCGATTTCTAGGCTCTTTTCCAACAGCCTTCAACATGGTCATCTACCATTCCAGTGGCTTGCATGTGAGCGTAAACCACTGTTGAGCCTACAAACTTAAATCCTCGTTTTTTTAAATCCTTACTAATTTTGTCAGAAAGAGGTGTGGTTGGCTGGATGTCAGCAACAGTTTTCAAATGATTCACAATTGGTTTGCCATCAATAAATCCCCATATGTAATTGGAGAAACTGCCAAATTCTTTTTGCACTTCTATGAAAGCCAAAGCGTTAGAAACTGCGGAACGTACCTTTAATCGGTTTCTGATAATTCCCGCATCAAGTAATAATTCATGTATTTTATCTTCGTCATAAAGCGCTATTTTTTTATAGTCAAATTGGTCAAAAGCATTTCTGAAATTTTCCCTTTTGTTTAAAATAGTGATCCAACTTAAACCCGCCTGGAAAGTTTCCAGAATCAGGAATTCAAATAAGGTTTCATCATCATAAACTGGAATGCCCCATTCTTCGTCATGGTATTTTTTGTATATATCACTAGACAAACACCACTTGCATCTTGTTTTTTCTTGTTCCATTTTCAAATTTAATGCTCAAATATAAACAAAAATCCCATTTCAAAATTAAATTTAAAATGGGATTTGTATTTAGAATCTGGAATAGGTCAGAATAGATTATCCTAAAGCTGCTCTTTTGAAACCCGTTACGGTTAAATTAGCATCAACAGATTTAATGTAGTTCGCTACGCTTAATTTGCTGTCTTTAATATAATCTTGGTTTACTAAAGTATTGTCTTTAAAGAAACGAGCTAGTTTTCCTTTTGAGATACTGTCTAACATAGCTTCTGGTTTTCCTTCTTGACGCAAAAGATCTTTTGCAATTTCAATTTCCTTGGCAATAGTTTCTGAATCTACACCTGCTTCATTCAAAGCAATTGGGTTCATTGCTGCCGCTTGCATGGCTATGTTTCTAGCAGCTTCATCTCCATCAGCAACAACAGCTGACAATGAAACTAAAGTTGCAATTTTATTTCCAGAATGGATGTAAGACCCGATGAAAGCACCTTCTAATTTTTCGAAAGTTCTAATTTCTAGTTTTTCTCCGATAACTCCAGTTTGTTCAATTAATTTCTCAGCAACAGTGATTCCGTTGAAATCAGCAGCTAAAAATTCTTCTTTTGTATTGAAGTTCAATGCTAAATTAGCCATTTCAGTAGCCATTTTCACAAAATTTTCGTTCATCCCTACGAAGTCAGTTTCACAGTTTAAAGTAATAACTACACCGGCAGTTTTGTCAGCATTTACAACAGCAATTGCAGCACCTTCAGTAGATTCTCTGTCGGAACGGTTTGCAGCTACTTTTTGTCCTTTTTTACGAAGATTTTCAATGGCTAAATCGAAATCTCCGTCTGATTCTACAAGTGCTTTCTTGCAGTCCATCATTCCTGCTCCTGTGATTGTTCTTAATTTATTTACGTCTGCAGCAGTTATAGTTGCCATATTTGTATAATTTTAATGTTAAAAAAATAAGTCGCTTTGTTGAGAATGGCTACAAAAGTAAACACGCATCAGCAAAACGACTTTAATCTAATGTTGTTTTATTCTTCAGTTTTAGTTTCTACTGTTTCAGTAGCCACAGCCACTGCTTCTGGAGCAGCCACTTCAGCTACCGCCTCTTTTGCAGTTTCAGTAACGTTTTCATCTCCTTCTTTATCAGAAGTTCTGTTTGAAAGTCCGTCAATAACTGCAGCAGTCACTAAAGATAAAATTTTATCGATTGATTTAGAAGCATCATCATTTGATGGGATAACATAATCTACCTCACGTGGGTCAGAATTGGTATCAACCATTGCAAAAACTGGAATGTTTAATTTTTGAGCTTCTTTTATTGCGATGTGTTCTGCTTTGATATCTACTACGAACAATGCAGCAGGTAGTCTAGACATGTCAGCGATTGAACCTAAGTTTTTCTCTAATTTAGCACGAAGACGATCCACTTGCAAACGCTCTTTCTTAGAAAGGGTCATGAATGTACCATCTTTCTTCATTTTATCAATAGTTGCCATTTTTTTAACAGCTTTACGGATAGTTACGAAGTTAGTTAGCATTCCACCAGGCCATCTTTCAGTGATGTATGGCATGTTTGCAGCTTTTGCTTTTTCAGCAACGATGTCTTTTGCTTGTTTTTTGGTAGCTACGAATAGTATTTTTCTACCGGATGCAGCGATTTTTTTCAAAGCTTCATTCGCTTCTTCAATTTTAGCTGCAGTTTTATATAGATTGATAATGTGAATACCATTACGCTCCATATAAATGTAAGGGGCCATGTTTGGATCCCATTTTCTAGTCATGTGTCCGAAGTGAACACCTGCTTCTAGTAATTCTTTTACTTCTACTTTGTTTGACATTTTTTGTTTAGTTTACGTTCTGTTGATTAGCAATGTATAAATGGCGGTTTCCCGGCTGTACACATTTAGATGCTAAACTAATTTCAAGCCTCGGCTTGACAACAACAACATTGTTTTTAATTTAATGATCATCAATAGGTCTTGTACCAATTGCACAAGACAGGTACTATTAACGTTTAGAGAATTGGAATCTCTTACGAGCTTTTTTCTGACCGAATTTTTTACGTTCAACCATTCTTGGATCTCTTGTTAATAAACCTTGTGGTTTAAGTATAGCTCTGTTTCCTTCGCCAACTTCACACATTACTCTTGCTAAAGCCATACGAACAGCTTCTGCTTGACCTGTTGAACCTCCTCCGTATACATTTACTTTTACATCATAGTTAGTTACGTTTTCTGTCATAGACATTGGTTGTAACACTTTGTACTGTAAAGTTGCAGTCGGGAAATAAGTTGCAAATGGTTTTTTGTTTACAGTGATTGTTCCTGTTCCTTCAGAAACGTAAACACGTGCAACAGCACATTTTCTTCTACCGATTTTGTGAATTGTAGCCATTACTTAAGATCGTTAAGGTTAACTGTTTTAGGTTTTTGAGCGCCTTGTTTGTGCTCTGATCCTACAACAACATTTAAATTTCTGAAAAGTTCTGCTCCTAATTTGTTTTTAGGTAACATTCCTTTTACTGCTTTTTCCACTAGTAATGCAGGGTTTTTGCTTTGCAATACTTTAGCGGTTAAAGTTCTTTGTCCTCCTGGATACCCTGTGTGACGTACATAAGTTTTGTCGTCCATTTTGGTACCTGTAAGGTTGATTTTTTCTGAGTTGATAACAATTACGTTATCTCCGCAGTCCACGTGTGGTGTGTAACTTGGCTTGTACTTGCCTCTAAGGATCATAGCGACCTTTGATGCAAGACGACCTAAGTTATGACCGTCAGCGTCTACAACAATCCACTCTTTTGTAATAGTGGCTTTGCTGGCTGATTGTGTCTTGTAGCTTAATGCGTCCATAATATTATTTTAATTAAACATTCCATCCCCAATAAAGGGGTTGCAAAAGTACAAATATTTATTTTAAATACAAATAGCTGTAAAATTTATTTTAAGTGTTTGTTTTTGTGTTGTTTATTTTTTTTGGCGAAAATTATAGAAGTTAAAATGATTTGTCTTTTAGCCCTGATGGAAGCGGAAATCCTTCTCTTTTTAGATTGTGAAGCAAATCTAAAAAGGGAAGATTGAAACGGACAGCAGGAACGGGACTTGTAAAAATTCACGAACCTTTTGCTTCAAAAAAAAATTATATGAATTGTTTTCTTATTTTTACAGCTCAATAAAACCATTATGAAACCAAAAGCAACTCTAAAACAAATCGCTAAAGAACTTCAAGTTTCGGTTTCTACCGTTTCTAAAGCCCTAAACGACAGTCCGGAAATTAGTGAGCAAACTAAAATTAAGGTTAAGGAATATGCCAAACTTAAAAATTACAAGCCTAATATTATAGGTTTGAATCTTAAAAACAGGAAAACCAAGACCATTGGTGTGATTATTCCCAATATTTTGAATTCATTTTTCGCTAAGGTTTTTACTGGAATTGAAAAAGTGGCTGAAGAGAAAGGCTACAATGTTATAACGTGTATTTCTAATGAATCCTTAGAGAAAGAAATTAACACCTTAGAAATGTTGAGCAATGGCACCATTGATGGATTTATTTTGTCCGTTTCTGAAGAAGCCCAAAAATTACAGGAGTTCTCTCATTTTAATGATATTATTAATGAAGGGACACCAATTGTGATGTTCGACAGGATTTCTGAAGAGGTGAATTGCGATAAGGTAATTGTTGATGATTTCGAATCGTCTGTTGAAGCCACGCAGCATTTAATAAATATTGGTTGTAAAAAAATCGCAATGTTTTCGGCAATTGATAATTTGAGCGTGGGGAAATTGAGAGCGAAAGGCTTTTTTCAGGCTTTGGAAAAAAACAATATCGCTCTAAACGATGATATAATTATCCTGACCGATTCGGATGAAGATTTTGACAGTAAAGCAAAATTATTATTTGCAAAACACAAAATTGACGGTGTTTTTGCATTAGATGAACACACTTCGGTTTCTGCAATAAAATTGGGTTTAAAAAATGGGTATGCAATTCCGGAAAACTTGTCCATTATTGGTTTTGCAGATGGTGTATGGTCCAGAAGATTGTCTCCAAGTTTGTCAACTGTGAGCCAACACGGACCAGAAATAGGGGAAGCCGCCGCAAAATTACTTATTTCCAGGCTAGAGAGCAAAGAGGAAACACATTCGAACACGACTACCGTTATTAAAACAGAATTGAGACAAAGGGAATCGACAAGGAAGTTGTAATTGTTATTTGTCTTTTAGTATCGATTGAAGCAAATGGGCAGTTGATGTGGCATAAAGTCTGCCAATAGGCAGATTCTTATTCTGAATGGTTACTGTTCGGCTGTTGAATTGTGTGACTTTTTTGATGGTTACCAAAAAGGAACGGTGGATTCTGCCAAACAATCCTTCTGGTAGTTTCTCTTCCATTTCTGTTATGGACTGATAGGTTTTGTAACATCCCGTTTCAGTATAAATCAGGAGATAATTGCCCTGCGATTCAAAATAGTCAATTTCATCCAGATACAATTTAAGCATTTTTCTTTCGCACTTCACAAAGACAAAAGATCGACTGGCTTCAGCTTGATTTAATTGTTCCGTTTCCTGACTTGTTTTTTGAATCTTAGAATACTTGTGTATTGCTTTTGAAAAGCGCTCCAATGAAATGGGTTTCAATAAATAATCCACTGCGTCTAACTCAAATCCTTCTAAGGCATGTTCAGGATTGGCGGTTGTAAAAATGATTCCAATATCTTTTGGTAGTGATTTCGCAAATTCAATTCCTGATTTTCCGGGCAAATTGATGTCCAGAAAGACAAGGTCTATTTTTTGTGTCTTGAGGGTATGGAGTGCATTATTCACACTCATGAATTTCCCTTTCAAATCCAAGAAATCAAATTTGGCAATGTGCATTTCAAGCAATATCGATGCTGGCAGCTCGTCTTCTATAATGATGCAATTGGTTCTACTGGGCGTCATTCATCTTTATTTTTAATGAAACAAAAAAGGAATCTACATCGTCTTTGAGGGTCAAAATATGTTGATCCGGATACAGTAATTCCAATCTCCTTTTTACATTTGCAATTCCAACTCCGCTGTACGGATTTTCCGCTGTATTGTTTTTTATAAAATTTGAAGGCAAGCTATTTGCAATTTTAATAATGAGCCATTCTTCTGTTACCGCTATGGAAATGGTAATCCAGGCTTTTGAATTTACATCATCTAAGCCATATTTGAAACTGTTTTCAATAAAAGGAAGTATCAAAAAAGGCTCGATAGTTTGGTTTTCCGTGATTCCGTTGGTGCTGAAACTGATTTCCAATCGGTTGTCAAATCGCAATTGTTGCAAGGAAATATAGTTTTTTAGATATTCAATTTCTTTTTCTAAAGGAATATTTTTAGTGTTCACTTCATAAACAGAATACCGAAGAAAATCGGATATTTTGAGTACAATATCGGCGGAATCGTCTGATTTGCTTAAGATTTTGGAATATAAACTATTGAGTACATTGAACAAAAAATGCGGATGGAACTGGTTTCTTAACGAAAATACTTCGGCTTGCAGTTTTTCAGAGAGGATGGATTGGACTCTGTTTTTTTCTTCGGATAAATAATAAAAAAGTTTAATCGTTAGCGGAATGGTAACAACGAATTGTAATTTTATCACATTATATAAATATACGGGAACCGATAATAGAGGCTCCATTTTCCAATCCGTTAAATAGTAGGCAATAATAATGTAGTTGTCTATCAGTCTTTGAACGAAGGCGAAAAAAAGAATCAGAAGAACATAAATAATAATAAAGAGGGCTGTTTTTTTTTGAAATAACAGCTTGGACATTAACACTTCTACGATTAAAACTACAAATAGAATTTTAGGAAATAGGCTGAAACACTCGTTTCTTAAGGGCATTAAAAAATCCCTGTAAGGCAATCCCTGAATTAAGCCAAACAAGATGACGTAACCTATCCAATAGAAGGTGTACATTTTAATTTTTTGGAATCTACTCCAGGAATAGACAGATAAATGATTCATTTTCCCAATTTATTTTCAGAAACGTAAAGCTAGTGTTTTGTTTTACAATCAAAATTGTTTTGATGCAAAAAACGACTTTAGGAATTTAAAAAACGAAACTCATTGAAGTCTATTTCGATTCAATTAATAATTAAAAATAGGTGGATCATTAATAGATTGCTAATATTCATTAAAAAATAGATAGTATTTTTAAAAGTATTAATAATAAGACTATAAATATTATTAATAAGTATCAAAAAATTAATAAAATTTATTAAAACATTAATAAAAATTATTTAAAAATTTAATTGAATAGTTAAATCATTACTGATAATTAATAAATTGTCGTTTTATGAAAGAAGCTATTTAATCGAATTTAGGTTTAAGTGCAAAATGTCGTTTGCAATAGAAATAAGGTTGTTTAAATAAGGGGTTGTTGGATGTCTAAAAAAGAGAAATACCTTTAGCACATTTATATATCCATAGATTTATTACATAAAAAGAATAATTCATTTTAGGCATGAGATACATTCTGTTATTTGTATTTATTTTCCAATGCACTTTTGGGCAACAAGCAGCTAAAGTCGAAAAGAAAATATATACTACAAAATCGTTAGAAACTTTAGCACCGCCAATTATAGATGGACTTCTAACCGACTCGAGTTGGGATATTGTAGATTGGACGGGTGATTATATAGAAAATTTACCGGATGAAAACACACCACCAATAGAGCAAACGAAGTTCAAAATTGTTTACGATAAAGAATTTATCTATTTTGCTTTTCGATGTTACGATAAAGATCCAAAGGAAATCGTGAAGAGATTGTCTAGACGGGATGGTTTTGAAGGGGATTGGATAGAGATTAATCTGGATAGTCATGGCGATAAGCGCACCAGTTTTTCTTTTTCGGCATCCGTTGCAGGGGTAAAAAGCGACGGGTTCATTTCTGATAATGGAAACAGTTGGGAGGGAAATTGGAATCCCATTTGGTACCTAAAAACAAATATTGACAAGGAAGGGTGGACAGCAGAAATAAAAATTCCGTTGAGCCAGCTAAAATTCGGAAATGATACAGATCAAGTTTGGGGATTGCAATCAACAAGAAGGTATTTCAGGACAGAGGAACGTTCCGTTTGGCAGCGGATTCCTTTAGATGCTCCGGGCTGGGTCAGCGAATTTGGCGAGTTGCATGGGTTGAAAAATTTAGTACCTCAAGGACAAATAGAAATCCAACCCTTTTTTACTTCAAAATTAAAAACGTATCCCAGAGAGGCGGGCAATCCGTTCCGAACAGGTAACGATTTTAAATTAAACGGAGGCTTGGATGCTAAGGTGGGAATCACCAATGATTTAACGTTGGACTTAACCATAAACCCCGATTTTGGTCAGGTTGAAGCTGATCCTGCCGCAATAGCCTTGGACGGTTTTCAAATATTTTTTCAAGAGCAGCGCCCTTTTTTCGTCGAAAACAAAAATATTTTCAATTACAATTTCGCCGATGGTCAGGATAATTTGTTTTATTCTCGAAGAATTGGCCGAAATCCTCAAGGGTATCCCAAAAAAGCAAATGGAACTTTTATTGATTTTCCAGATAACACCGCAATTTTAGGTGCGGCTAAGTTTAGTGGAAAAACGAAAAGCGGATGGTCTTTGGGTATTTTAGAAAGCGTAACCAATAAAGAGTTTGCCAAAATGGATGAGAATGGTAACAGAAGTAAAGAATTGGTAGAACCGCTCACCAATTATTTTGTTGGTAGGGCTCAAAAAGATTTTAATAATAAGAATAGTTTTATAGGTGGCATTATTACCGCAACCAATAGAAATTTAGAAAGTACCGAATTGAATTTCCTTCACAAAGACGCATATGGCGCCGGGGTTGATTTTCTTCACAATTGGAAAAACAGAAAATATTATTTCGCATCAAATTTTGTGGCGAGTCACGTGCAAGGCAGTACAGAAGCGATTACGGCTACTCAACAAAACATTACCCATTTGTTTCAGAGAGTTGATGCGGGACATGTATCCGTAAACCCTAATAGAACTTCGCTCACAGGAACCGGAGGAAAAATAGAAATAGGAAAGGCAAGTGTTGGGAATTGGCGTTATAATGGGTCAATAAATTGGCGTTCGCCAGAATTGGAACTCAACGATGTTGGTTTTTTAAGGCAGGCAGATGAAATTCGGCAGTATGCTGTTTTGTCCCATCAAACTTTAAAACCTTTTGGACAATTCAGGAGGATAGATTCCCGATTGGAACAATTTTCAGGCTATGACTTTGAAGGTAATTTTAATAAAATGCAATACTCGCTTGGATCAGGTGCCAGTTTAAAAAACAATTGGAATGTTAATGTTTTAGTGATTTATAATCCGGTAAATTATTCCAATTCCGTTTTGCAGGGAGGCCCCCGATTTCGGTATTCTGAAAGTCTTTTTAATTCCATTGCCCTAAACACAGACAGCAGGAAGAAGTTGAGGTTTAACGCTGCAATTTATGAATCGCAAGGAAAAAGCAACTCGTTTTCATATACCGAATTTAGCACTGGAGTAACCTATCAGCCCATTAATGCTTTAACAGTCTCGCTGAATCCGAATTTTGCCGCAAACAAGAGTAGGACGCAATATGTGACACAAACCAGTTTTAATTCAGAATCAAGATATATTACGGCCGATTTGAACCAAAGAACAATGAGTGCGTCCATTCGTTTGGATTACAGTATCAATCCAAATTTGACGATCCAATACTATGGACAGCCTTTTATTTCTAAGGGGAGATACAAGGATTTTAATCGGGTGACAAACCCTACGGCTAAATATTATGGGGATCGAATGGCGTTGTTTGATGCGAAACAGATTTCTTTTGATGCCTCAAAGAACACCTATTCTGTCGATGAAGACATTAACGGAACGGCAGATTACAGTATTGGAAATCCCGATTTCTCATTTGTGCAATTCCGTTCTAATTTGGTTTTACGTTGGGAATATATTCCGGGCTCGGAACTCTTTTTGGTTTGGTCGCAAGGCATTACCGGAAACGCAAACCCTAGAGAAGATTTGTTTATGGGGTTAGATTCTCAAATTTTAGGAAGAAAACCGGAGAACATTTTTTTAATTAAAGCAACGTACCGTTTCGTGTTGTAGTGGAAGAATTAGTAGATTGCTTCTAATATTGTTTTTTTTATGTGACTCCAATCAATTTCTTCAAACATAATCGGCATTTCTTCGTTTTCGGCATCCTCAAAATAATTTAAACTTTTGAGAACCATAAATTCGGATCCATCTTTATATTTTTGATTGTAAAAATGAATTATTTCTTTTAACGAATACTTTTTTAGAAGGAAGTATAAATCGACAAAATCTTTACGGCTTCCTCTTCCAGCAATGGCATTGAGTTTCATTGCCGCTATATCTTTATCAGAAACCATCCGAACAGCATCAACATTATTTATGTTTTCTAATAAAGGATATTTGTAGTTAACAAAGTCGACTTTAATTCCATCAACAGAGAAGATAATAATGCTTTTACTTTTTTTGATTGTGATGACTTTCCCAAAACGGGATAATTCTTCAATAAATTCAAATTCATTTATTTCCGAATCTCCAAACATATCAATATCAACTGAAAAACGATGCCCAATTTGTAATGCCAATGACGTTCCTCCAACAAGATTAAAGCCGTTAAAGACCTCAGAGGCCATTATTTTTTTTAATAATTCCAGAAGGATGGGTTGGATTGTCTGAGTTTGTAACATCTAAAATTGGATTTGTCTATTTGAAATAAATTGGATAAAAAGGCAAGCGTAACCACATCTAAACTCCGAAGTTCAAGAGAAATATTTTTAATTGTTTCCAAACCATATACATCTTTAATAATATTCCAGTCCTTCATCAAGCCAAATTCCAAAACCTTATAGATAATTTGATCTTTAGATTTTTCAAAACTTAAAGTCGCAAAATCAACATCCCAAAAAAGATGAGGGGATAAGTCTTGTATTGTATGGTTTGTTTTCATTTTTTACAAAGCTACAAAATCAAAAATTCTTAATGCGCTTCCAGCCAATCTTTTCCTTCCCCTAATTCCACATCCAACGGGACATCCATTTTAAACGCATGTTCCATTTCGTGTTTAATCATCGGTTTGATTTTCTCCAGTTCCGAATTGTGAACATCAAAAACCAACTCATCGTGAACCTGCAACAGCATCTTGCTTTTCCAGTTTTCTGAAGTCAGTTTTTTATGAATATTAATCATCGCAATTTTAATCACATCGGCAGCACTTCCTTGAATTGGGGCATTAACCGCATTTCTTTCGGCTCCGCCACGAACAATGGCATTTTGAGAATTGATGTCTTTCAAGTAACGGCGTCTTCCAAGAATGGTTTGCACATAGCCGTGTTCTCGGGCAAATTGAATTTGTTCACTTATGTAGGATTTCAATCTTGGATAGGTTTGGTAATAGGCATCAATCAAAGCCGCACTTTCTGAACGGGAAAGCGAAGTCTGGTTGCTCAAACCAAAGGCGGAAACCCCATAGACAATCCCGAAGTTCACCGTTTTTGCATGGCTTCGTTGTTCCCGGGTTACTTCCTCTAAAGGGACATTAAATACTTTTGAAGCGGTCGATTTGTGAATATCTTCATGGTTTTGAAACGCCTTGATCATGTTTTTCTCACCACTCAAAGCAGCTATAATTCGTAGTTCTATTTGGGAATAATCCGCAGAAACCAAGGTGTAATTTTCGTCACGGGCAATGAATGCTTTACGAATCAATCGTCCTCTTTCGGTACGAATCGGGATGTTTTGCAAGTTCGGATTATTGGAACTCAAACGTCCTGTTGCGGCAACAGTTTGCATATAATCAGTGTGAACACGTCCTGTTTTTTTGTCAACTTGGTTGGGCAATGCATCAATATAAGTGCTTTGCAATTTCACCATCTGACGCCATTCGAGAATGTCTTTTACTATTGGATTGTCTTTTTCTAAATAACTTAATATTTCTTCGCCAGTGGCGTATTGACCAGTTTTAGTTTTCTTTTGTTTTACTCCACCAATTTTCAATTTGTCAAATAAGATGTCGCCGAGTTGCTTTGGCGAAGCCAAATTGAATTTCTCGCCAGCCGTTTCATAGATTTTTTGTTCCAAGGCGATACTTTCTTTTGCCATTTCAATCGACATCGATTTTAAGTAGGGAACGTCGAGATTAATACCTTCCAATTCCATTGCTGCCAAAACTGGGATTAATGGAATTTCGATTTCATCAAATAATTTTTTGGTTTCGGCTTTGTCGAGAAGCGGGCTGAAATTTTGTTTCAATTGAAAGGTAATGTCGGCATCTTCGGTGGCATATTCTTTGATATCTTCCAAAGGAACATCGCGCATCGATTTTTGGTTCTTTCCTTTTTTTCCAATCAAATCTTCGATTGATTTTGGCGAATATTTTAAATACGTTTCCGATAAAATATCCATATTGTGGCGCATATCTGGGTTGATGAGATAATGCGCAATCATCGTGTCGAATAGTTTTCCTTTTATTTGAACACCATAGTGTGAAAGAATTTTTATATCATATTTGATATTTTGACCAATTTTTTCAATCGTTTCACTTTCGAAAAATGGTTTAAATTTATTGATTAAAACTTGCGTTTCTTCCTGGTTTTCCGGAAACGGAACATAAAAGCCTTTTCCTTTTTCGAAAGAAAATGACATTCCAACAAGTTCGGCATTCAAAGCATCAATTCCCGTGGTTTCAGTGTCAAAACAAACCGACTGTTGATTTTGTAAATTTTGCAACAGCAATTTCACACCCAATTCGCCCTGAATGATTTGATAGGAGTGCTCGGTATTTTCTAACGTATTGTAATATTGATGATGCGTTATGTCTGAAGTTTCTTCGGAAATGGCACTTCCAAAAAGATCGAATTGTTCTTCATTTTTTGGTTGTGGTTTTTTATATAATTTGGCTTCATCAACCGGTGTGTTTACTGTTGTTGATCCTCCTTTTTTGAAGATGGCATCAAATTGTTCGGCCATTCTTCTAAATTCCAATTCATTGAAAAGTGCATCGGTTTTTTCTACATCTGGGGTTGATAATTCATAATCAGTTTCATCAAAAACTACGGGACAATCTAGTAGAATTGTTGCCAAAGTCTTGGACAATAATCCTTTTTCTTTGTTGGCTTCAATGTTTTCCTTCATTTTTCCTTTCAACTTGTCGGTATTCGCCAAAAGGTTTTCCATCGTTCCAAATTCCTTCAGTAATTTCTTGGCTGTTACTTCACCAACACCGGGTAAGCCAGGGATGTTATCGGCTGCGTCACCCATCATCCCCAGAAAATCAATAACTTGGTCAGGATGTTCAATTTCGAATTTCTCCAAAACTTCAGGGACACCCCAAATTTCTATTCCATTGCCCATTCGAGCGGGTTTGTACATAAAAATATTCTCGGAAACCAACTGGGCAAAATCTTTGTCAGGCGTCACCATAAAAACTTTGTAATTCTGTTTTTCGGCCTGTTTGGCAATGGTTCCAATTAAGTCATCGGCTTCATAACCTTTGACTTCTATAATAGGAATGTGCATCGCTTTTAATAATTGCTGAATATAAGGAACGGCAATTTTTATGGCTTCAGGAGTGGCATCGCGATGGGCTTTGTATTCTGGAAATATTTCATTTCGCAATTGACTTCCACCATTATCAAATGCCACTGCCAAATGGTCTGGTTTTTCCCGTTTGATGACATCCATCAAGGAATTCATAAATCCCATGATGGCGGAGGTGTCCATTCCTTTAGAGTTAATTCGAGGATTTTTTATAAAAGCATAATATCCGCGAAAAATTAAGGCGTAGGCATCAAGAAGGAATAGACGTTTTTGGGCTGACATAATTATTTTTGTAAAATGAATTCGTAAAAATAAGCAAACCAAATGTATTGTTTCCTTATGACGTTAAATTTTTAATAATTTAATGTATTTGCAGTTTCATAATTTGTTAATTTGTATAAAATTTATTCCAAATGGTTTTTCGAATACTGTTATTGTGTATTGTTCTTGTTGTCATAGAAGTTTATGCTTTTCAGGCGCTAAAAACGCTAATAAAATCGAAATGGATTCTCTTTTTTTATCAGGTCATTAGTCTCTTACTTTTTGTTTTCATTCTCTATTCTTTGTCAAAATTTGACCGTTCAGTAGGGCAAACAAAACAAACGATGGTTACAATGGGCATACTGCTTTTAGTATATTTCCCAAAAATTGTGCTTGCTTTGTTTTTGCTTGGGGAGGACATTTTTAGAGTGGGTTCCGGTGCCGTAAACCATTTTATAGTACGTGATCCTGCAATGGACTTTCTGCCTTCAAGGAGAAAATTTGTAAGTCAGATAGGGATGGGATTGGCCGCAGTTCCATTTTTATCATTAATTTACGGAATGACAATTGGGAAATACAATTATAAAGTAATCAAACAACGCATTTTTTTTCCGGACTTACCTGATGCTTTCGATGGTTTTACAATTACTCAAATCTCGGATGTCCATAGTGGTAGTTTTGATAATCCAGAAAAAATTGATTACGCGATTAGTTTAATTAACCAACAAAATTCAGATATGATTTTGTTTACAGGCGATATTGTGAATACGGATGCCAAAGAAATGGTTCCGTGGTTAAAGGTATTCAATAAAATCAAGAAACACGACTTTGGTAAATATTCTGTACTTGGGAATCATGATTATGGGGAGTATGTAACTTGGCCGTCCGAAGCTGCCAAAGAAGAAAATTTTAAAGCCATAAAAAAACTGTATGGACAAATTGACTTCAAGTTGCTACTAAACGAACACACCTTCATTAAAAAAGGCAATGACAAAATTGCGCTTGTTGGGGTTGAAAACTGGGGGCATAATTTTAAACAAGCGGGAGATTTGAATAAGGCAGCCCAACAGCTCCAAAAAGAAGATTTTAAAATACTGATGAGTCATGATCCAAGCCACTGGGATCAAATTGTGCAGCATCATGACAAACATTTTCAATTGACACTTTCGGGACATACTCACGGCATGCAATTTGGCATCGAGATTCCGGGTTATTTTAAATGGAGTTTAGCCCAGTATGTATACAAACAATGGGCAGGATTGTATGAAAATCTGGGCAGGTATATTTACGTCAATAGGGGGTTCGGGTTTCATGCATATCCGGGTCGAGTGGGGATTATGCCCGAAATAACTGTCATTCAACTAAAAAAAGCGCAGAAATTAGCATAATTCGTTTAAAGCGCTATATTTGTAATGTAATATCTCATTTCGTAAGTAATAGAAATTTAATATTTTGCTAATATGTCAAAATTTGGAGAACTTATAAATGCTCAAATTCCAGTGTTAATTGATTTTTACACAGAGTGGAATGATTCATCGGTATCCATGCATCCTGTAATAAGAGATGTGGCCGCTGCGTTGGGTGATAAAGCCAAAGTGATAAAAATTGATGTCGATAAAAATCAAGAATTGGCCGGTGCACTTCGCATTAAAGGGTTGCCCACACTGATGATTTACAAAGAAGGTCAAATGATTTGGAGACAATCAGGAGAACTTGATGCCAATACCATAATTGGATTGGTACAAGATCAGATTTAACAAATGGTGTCACATCGATAACCTTTTTCTTTTAAAAACTCTAATGTTTTCGGTAAAGTAAATGCTAGGTTTTCGAAGCTTTTTACGCTGTCGTGAAATACGATGATGCTTCCTGAAGTTACGTTTGAAATTACATTTTCCAAACATTTTTCTGGCGTAATGGTTTGGTCAAAATCAGCGCTCAAAACATCCCACATGATTATTTTGTATCCCATTTGTGTCAATTTTTTCGATTGATGGGTTGTTATTTTTCCATACGGAGGGCGAAATAGTTTGCAGTCTGCAGCGGTCGGTTGGTAGCTTAAAGCATCCGAACATTTTTTTATGTCCTCAAGATATACCTCTGTAGAAGTGTTCCATCCATTTAAATGATTGAAAGTGTGGTTTCCTAAGGCGTGCCCTTCTTGAATTATAGTATTGAAAATTTCGGGATATTTTTCGATATTGTTGCCAATGCAAAAGAAAGTGGCTTTGATATTGTATTTTCTGAGCTGTAAAAGTGTCCATTTCGTGATTTCGGGTGTAGGACCATCATCAAAGGTAAGATATACTTTTTTGTCTCTGTTAGGAATATCCCAAATGTATTTGGAATACATTCTTTTGATTAGGGCATTCGTTTTTATCCAATACAATTTCATATCACAAAGGTATTAACTTTAGAAATAAAAAAAAAGTAGCGGTATTTTTCAATGGCGCTACTTTAATATGGTTTTACATTTTTAAAAGGATTAACTTATTTTTCAATGTCTCGTCCAAAACGTTCAAACATTTTATTATAAGTATTGAATATTGTCTTGTTTTTGTTATAAAAATCGAGATCGCCACGGTCTTTCATTACCAGTAATAGACCTCGGTACCGTTCAATATCGGTAATAATATCAATAGCAATACTACTTTGTTCTGTAGGTCTTAATCCGTAATAAAACTTTAAATTCTCTTTGTACTTGGTCATTAATTGTTCTAACAATTGACGGGCTTTTTCTTTTTCGCCTATTTTATAATAACCTCCGGCAAAGGAATCAACTAGGGAGTAGTAGCCATAATAATCTAAAGGCATCTTGGTCATTGCTAGCTCAATGATTTTTTTTGCTTTTTCTATTTTGCCCTCATTGACTAATTGCTCCATCAATCGGGATAAGTTGGATCGATAGGAAATGCTGTTCTTTCTAGTTTCCGTATCGTGGTAAATCGTTTTTAAGTCACCATTGCCCCAATCCCATCTCATGGCAATGTCATACATTTTGTCCGAATCAATTTGACCCATATCAAGAGGACTTCCGTCTTTAGGAATTGCCGTTCGTATTGGAACTAATTTATAAACGAGTCCGTCCAATTGCAAATAGTCTTTCATCCAAAGGTAATCGTCATCGCCAAAACTTCCTCCCGTGAAATAGACAGGACGTTTCCAGTTGTTGTTGGCAATAATGTCAAGCATCATTAGTCTGTTTTTATACAAAGCCGAGCCTTTTATCTGAATGTCGATATACGGAACAATGGAATCGTTATATTTAGGGTTGACCACTTTATTTTGAATAATGGTATTTTTATCAACTGGGATTCGGATTTTATCTGTTGGATAGAAATGAATTTTTTGGCCATTCTGCATCTCTACAATGGTTTGTGGATCATCACTTCCAATAAATTTAAGCAAGGCATTTATATCCCAACGGTTCTCCGTTTTTTGATTATAGACTGCATAATCTAGTTTGTCACCCACGTACTGATCGTGAGTAAAGGAAATAGGCAAGCCGTCGGATTCGTAGGTTTTCATTTTCATTTGGTCAATATACCAATCAGTCATGAAAAGGCTGGTGTTTACAATCTTGATATCTGTTCTGACTTTTTCGATTTCTTGTGCATACCAAAGCGGAAAAGTGTCATTGTCACCAATGGTAAATAAAATAGCATTAGGTTCGCAGGAGTTCAAATAGTTTTTCGCCATGGCTATGGCTGTGTATTTATCTGATCGATCGTGGTCATCCCAGTTTTGAGTGGCCATTAAAATAGGAGCAGCAAGCAAACTTAATCCGATAACTGCAGGCCCGGCAATTTTTGGTTTCAGATAATTTTTCAGACTATCATAAATGGCATAAACTCCAAATCCGATCCAAATGGCAAATACGTAAAAGGAGCCAACCAATGCATAATCCCGTTCTCTGGGCTCAAAAGGCCTTTCGTTTAAGTATATTTTCAGGGCGATTCCGGTAAATAAAAAGAGTGCTAACAGGACATAAAAACTTTTCAGGTCTTTATTCGCGTGATAAATCAATCCGATGATTCCAAGTAGGAGAGGTAAAAAGAAATACATGTTCCGTCCTTTGTTGTTTAACACGTCAGTAGGCAAATTTTCTTGTGAACCCAAATGCATTTCATCAATGAATTTGATTCCGCTGAGCCAATTCCCGTCAAGATTGTCGTATTTTCCTTGAATGTCGTTTTGTCTTCCCGTGAAATTCCACATCAGATACCTCCAATACATGTAGCCAAACTGGTATTCTACCATAAAACTTAAATTGTCTAAAGTACTTGGCTTTTCGATGATTAAATATTCGCCATAACTTTTTAAGAATGAAACATATCCTTCATTATCAATTTCCTTTGAAGCATAGGCCTTTCTGAATTCGGCAATAATATTAACTAATTCTTTTTCTTCAGAATATTCCGGCTTGATTTTAAATTCCGGAACATGCGTAAAATTCATGTAATTTTCAATGTGATCCGTACTCCACAATCTAGGCAGAATAGCTTTTTGGTTGTCGTCGCTATTTTGCTCTGCATTTTTAAAGTTGTTAGTAATGATGTATTTTCCCGTTTTATAATCCCTTTCGTAATTGGGTGCTTTATCCAGATAAGGATTTTTTTCATCTAAACCTGCAAACGCGTCAGTATATTGAGGGCCATAAAACAAAGGATTGACACCGTATTGCTCTCTGTTGTAATACGCAAGAACCTCGGCTGCATCGGAAGGTTTATTTTCATTAATTACCGTGTTGGCATTGGCGCGAATAGGTAACATCATCCAGGTAGAGAATCCTATTAAGATAAATAAAATACAAAGAATAATTGTGTTGTAAAAAATCAGTCCTTTTTGTTTGGTGTATTTCAAACCAAAATAGAAGAAAGCTGTAAAAAGTAATGCTACAAAGATGGTTCCAGAGTCAAAAGGCATACCTAAATTATTAACCATATAAATTTCGGTTTTACCAAAGAAAGCCATGGTTAAAGGCAATAGCAATTTAAAAATAAATAGCAATACAGAAACGACAACTATATTGGCAATAATGAAATTTTTTACAGTAATGGTTTTGTAGTGTTTAAAATAGTATAAAAATCCAATGGAAGGAATGGTTAATAGCGCCATAAAGTGCACTCCAAACGATAGCCCAATCACCAAACTAATAATCAAGAGCCATTTGTTTCCCCTTGGAGTGTACATGTCTTGTTCCCAACGCAATCCCAGCCAAAATAACAATGAGATCCATAAAGTGGCCATAGCATAAACTTCGGCTTCAACGGCATTGTACCAAAAGCTGTCCGAAAAGGTAAAAGCCAAAGCACCTATAAAGGAACTTCCTAATATAACAATCGAATTATTTGTGTTGCTGTCTGAAAAAGAAAAAATTAGTTTTTTTAAAATCATGGTCGAAGACCAAAACATAAATAATATGGTAAATGCGCTGGAAAAAACGGACGTCATATTTACCATCAAGGCAATATGGGTCTTATCTAATGCAAACATGGCGAAAAATGCACCAATCATTTGGAATAAAGGCGCTCCTGGCGGATGACCTACTTCAAGTTTAGCAGCAGTGGCAATATATTCGCCACAATCCCAGAAACTCATCGTAGGCTCTACGGTTAGCGTATATGTTACTAATGCTATTGCAAAGGCAAACCAGCCTAAAATAGTATTCCATTTATTGAAATTAAATGCAGCCATATGAATATAATAATGTTCTTTTTTAGAGCTACAAAGAAACTATTTTTTTGTTGAAAGCGAGGTGCATTAACAAAAAATTCTAAAATCTTAACGAATCAATTTAAATTGGTTTTTATCAGATTATAAAGACTTTAGAAAAAACATTCGCTCAGTTGAAATTATTTTCAATAAAAAAACTATAAATAGTTGCTTAAAATAAAATTTGTATTAAATTTGCACTCGCTTAACGGCAATGGAATTGGTCTATGGTGTAATGGTAACACAACTGTTTTTGGTGCAGTCTTTCAAGGTTCGAGTCCTTGTAGACCAACAAGTATAAAAAAAACCTCGTAAACATCAACGTTTACGAGGTTTTTTGTTTATGTCTTATTTGTTATGTTAATGAAGCCGTTTTTGACAGGCATGTAAACACAAGAACTAGGATGTAAGCGGTATTTAATTTCGACTTCAGTTCTACTTTATTTACTCATCTCTACGAAATACTTATAAAACAACGGAATCGTTTCAATGCCTTTTAGGTAGTTGAAAATCCCAAAATGTTCGTTCGGGGAGTGAATGGCATCACTATCTAGTCCAAATCCCATCAATATTGTTTTGCTTTTTAATTCTTTTTCAAATAGGGCTACAATAGGAATGCTTCCTCCGGAACGAACAGGAATGGCAGGAACTCCAAAAGTTTCCGTATAGGCCTTGTTGGCCGCTTTATATCCAATGCTATCGGTTGGGGTAACATAGCCTTGTCCGCCGTGGTGTGGTTTTACTTTCACGGTAACACCGGCAGGAGCAATACTGATGAAATGTTTGGTGAACAATTTCGTGATTTCTTCCCAATCCTGATGCGGAACCAATCGCATGGAAATTTTAGCAAAAGCCTTGCTGGCTATGACAGTTTTGGCACCTTCTCCGGTGTATCCACCCCAAATTCCGTTGACGTCAAGCGTTGGCCGAATGGAGTTTCTCTCGTTTGTTACATACCCTTTTTCACCATAAACGGCATTGAGGTCCAATGCTTTTTTATAACCGTCAAGATTAAAAGGTGCTTTGGCCATTTCGGCTCTTTCCTCTAGAGATAGTTCTTCAACGTTATCATAAAATCCGGGAATGGTAATATGATTGTCATCGTCATGAAGGGAAGCGATCATTTTAGCCAAAACGTTAATTGGATTTGCTACCGCTCCACCGTATAAACCAGAATGTAAATCTCTGTTTGGTCCCGTAATCTCGACTTCTACATAACTCAAACCGCGCAATCCAGTAGTGATGGAGGGTTGCTGATTGGAAATCATTCCTGTGTCAGATATTAAAATGACATCGTTTTTTAGTTTTTCCTGATTGCGTTCTACAAACCAACTCAAACTTTTAGAACCCACTTCTTCTTCGCCTTCAATCATAAATTTCACGTTGCAGGGTAACGTATTCGACTGAATCATATACTCAAAAGCTTTCACGTGCATGTACATTTGTCCCTTGTCATCACAGGCTCCGCGGGCAAAAATAGCGCCTTCCGGGTGAATTTCAGTTTTTTTGATTACGGGTTCAAAAGGAGGAGAACTCCACAACTCCATAGGATCTGGAGGTTGAACATCGTAGTGACCGTAAACTAAAACGGTCGGCAGGTTTTTATCAATAATTTTTTCTCCATAGACTATCGGATAGCCTGGCGTATCGCAAATTTCCACAAAATCGCAGCCCGCTTTTTCCAGACTCGATTTTACCGCATCTGCCATATCAATAACGTCTTGCGAATAGGCGGCATCAGCACTTACCGAAGGGATTTTGAGTAATTCGATTAATTCGTTAATGAAACGGTCTTTGTGTTGTTGCACATATGATTTTATTGTATCCATGGGGTAGTGTATTATATAATTTCAAAAGTACAAAAAAGAGTATGAATATTTTTTGTTCATTTTCCTTTGAAAGTAAGAAGTTATGATTATATTTGCACTCACAATTTTGCGGATATGGTGAAATTGGTAGACATGCCAGACTTAGGATCTGGTGCCGCAAGGCGTGTAGGTTCGAGTCCTATTATCCGCACTTTTAAAATGCAATTATCTTTATTTTAGATAGTTGCATTTTTTGGTTTTAAAAGTTAGTCTGTATTTAGTCAGTAATTTCAAAAATCCTGAATTTTTATTTTTTTTAGGGACTCCGAAAACTATTTTTTCATCACGTTAAATTGTATTCTATTAGAAATATCTTTTGCTAATGCTCCAAAACTTGAAACATTATGACTATGTCGTGATAATGAAACTACATCTCTTCCCATATGCTCAATTCTTTTCAACAATTTCAATTTCCTCCTCACTCAAACCATACAACTCATAAACCATAGTATCAATAGCTTTGTCGGTGGTGTTTATTTGGGTTTTTATGGAGTTTAGTTTGGTGGCTTCGTTGGTAAAATAGTCTTCCCACTCGGCTTTTTGTGATAATGATAACTTTACTTTTTGTTTTTCGAGTTCTTTTATAAAATCGGCATAGGATAACAAATACCAGTCTTGTAGTTTTTTAGGCAAACTTTCTAACAGAAATTCTCTTTGCAACGTTCTTTGAAACTTTTGGGATTGTTCTTGTAACTCTTTGTTTAAGGTTAACATCAAATCGGCTTTTTCTATGAATGGGTTTTGTTCCGAAAGAGTTGTTTTTTTAATTGGAATTTTAGACAAATATTCTTTAGAAATATTCACGGTTAATGTCGAATCATTTGTAAATGATTTATTATAAAACCAATTAATAAGACTTGAATTTAATAAGGATAAAATAAATTTAATTTTAAATTCTGAATCAGCTTTTAATATGATATTATTAATAGATTCTTTATTATAATATTTTAAGTTATCATAAGCTACTTTTAAAGGTTTTTTACCTCCTGTAATTCTTTGAACTAATAACTTTTCCTCTACTTCAAAAACTTTAGGGGTTCTTGCTCTATGAATTAATTCAGGTTTATATTTTAAAAACTTCGTAACATCTTTGATTAAATATGATGAAATGTCTTTTCCTTCTAAAAATGGTTTGTAACCGTTGTTTTGTATGTCAAATATTAATTCGTTTTTATTATGAGAGATTACCACACCGAAAATCATTTCCTGACATTCATCTCCGAGCAATATTGAAATACTTTGTAACTTATTCAATATGAATTGTGCGCCATCTTCAATCGTTGAAGAAATCATAAAGTTATTTTTTACAATTTGATTAAGTGGAAGCATTTTATGATTTCCTGAAAAATCATTAATAATTTTTAGAGGTTTTTCAAAATTTGGAATGTTTTTACTTGCTAATAATATTATTGCTGATGTTACTGCTCCATTAAAAACATCATTTCCTAAATCAGCTAATTCCCTAAATTGAAAATTTTTGATAAAAAACTTTCTTGAATCGTGATATGAAGTAACTCTTAGAAATGTATTTGGTATGATAAATGAAAATTCGCCATCTTGCTTTAAAATGACATAAGATTTTTCAATAAAAAGAGTAAAAAGGTTAACCTTGCCGTTCCCAGTTTCATATTTATTTTTAAAATACTTTTTTTCTAACTCATTTATTCCGCTGTTTCCCCCAAAAACATACGGCGGATTTCCAATAATCACATCAAAACCACCTTTATATTCTTCTCGAAAAGTATCGTCGTAGCTTTGATAAAGACAATGGAGCATACTCCATTGTTGTAATATTGGCAGAATTGGCAATTCATGTTTTACCCTATTGTTTCTAATATATTCAATAGTATTATATAATTGGTTGTCATCAACAATTTCTTTGCATCCAAATTTTTGTGTCCATAAACTGTTTTGTTTTTCTCCTCTTTCTTTTTCTATAGGCAAGGGAGTATGCTCCCTTGTTGTAGTAACACCTCTATGTATGTTTACTTCTCTAGCTGTTTTAGCTTTTATTTTTTGGACAATTTTAGACACATCCTCTTCATTACAAACAAGTAATAAATGAATGTGGTCTTTACACACATTAAAAGCCATCACCCGAAGATTATCTTCTATTACAATTTTAGTTACTTGTTCTACTATTATTGTTTCTTCTGTCTCTGTTAGCGGAATGATTTGTGGTTTAGGCATTGTTCCCATCGCTCTCTTTTCTCTAACCTTATAATCTATCATTCGTTGAGAAGTCCGACTATCGTGAATGGCCGTTGTGATATGCCAAGCCTTTTTTTGCTTTTCTTTAAACACTTGCGGAAATGCCGTTTGCCAGTTAAAGGCTTTTTCTCCAGCAATTGCGGGGTCGTCAATTAGTGAGTTTCCGCATTTAATATTGTTGTTAAGGTCGTTTAGTTTTCGGTTGGGTTGTGCGGTGCGTAACCAAAGGGATAGTTTGGCAATTTCTACACTTTCTTCATTTAAGTCAACACCGTAAAGGTTGTTTTCGAGAATGCTTTTTTCTACATCGCTCAAAACAAGTGCATCGCCAAAAAGCTTGGCTTGGAGTTCGTCAATGTATTGGTGTTCCGCAATCAAAAAATCTAAGGCTTGGTTCAGGAACGCACCACTACCACAAGCTGGGTCGCAAATAGTAATTTGTAGTAACCAGTTTCTATACGTTGTTAGTTTTTCTAATAGCGGTTGTTTGGTGGTTTTGGTTCGTTTTTTATCGGTAAAATAATCTTCTTCAACAATTTTTATTTCGGCTTTTTTGTCCATACACAATTTGCCAACGGTATTGTCCACAATGTATTTGGTAATGTATTTGGGTGTGTAAAATACGCCGTCTTTTTTTCGTTTGGTGCTGGATTTATCAATAGAGCCGCCCTCTAATTGAGCTTTTATTTCGTCTAATTGATTTAATGAATTTTCAAAAATATGACCTAAAATGTTTACATCAACTTCACTTTGAAAATCATAATGGCTTAACTTTTCGGTATGTTTAAACAATACTTCATCATTTATTTTTATGCTGTCAAGAACGCTGTCGGGTTTAAAAAGTCCGCCATTATAGGCATAGATTTGATGTTCTTCTTTTTGATTGGATGCCGTTTCCGAAAATGCTGGAAGAACCACTTTTGCACCCTCGTTGAGGTCGTGAAAATAGATTTTGTAACGGTCATATAAGGAAACTTCTATCCGCATTTGGCGTAGTTGTTTCCATTCTTTATTGATACGAAAAATCAAATTAGTAGGTAACAGGTTTCTATCTTCAGCAAAGAAGATAAACAAAAATCGATCTAACAATTTTTGTGATTTCTGGAATAATTCAACGGGTTCAAATTCAGGATTCAAAGCCACTAAATTGGTATACAAATCACTTTTAAAGAGTGAATAATCAGAATATAATTTTTTGGTAATGTCTTTTTCTTGGCTTACGGAATCTTCTTTTATTTTCCTGGGAATATCTCTCGAAATATTCTCGAAAGCCAAACACAAATAGAGTAATTCAAATTCCTTTTCGGTAAGGTGAAACAAATTAAACTCGATATATTCCGTTGCATTATCAATATAAAAACGCAACTTTTCAAAGTTTGAGGTTATCACATAAACGCAATCGGGTTGGTTATTTTTGTAACCAAATGCCTGTACTTCAATTTTGTTTAAATCGGTGGTGTTAGTTCCTTTTAGTTCAATAACGGCTTTTACTTTTTCGCTAATTAGGATTGCACCATCGGCTTTTTTACTGTCTTTTACGTTCTTATATTCCGTAGTTATGGTAAAATTTGGCGTTGGGTTTTTAGTATATCCCAAAACATTTACAAACAAATCTATAAGAAACTCGCCTTGGTATTGCTCTTCTTTGCTGGAACGAATGTTATCTTGAATGCTTGGATTATGGAAATGGCTTTTGAAAACATTCCATTGCGCAACTAATTGGGTTTTATCTTGACTTTGTAACTGTTTGGCGACAACCGATTTTTGAAATAAGGACATAAAAAGTTGTGTTTTAGAAAGTGGTACAAGTTAAACAAATAAAAAAATTAAAGATAGTTTTCTAAATTTTTAAGTAACCGATTTTTAATAGTTTCTTGTAGCGATTTTGGCTCCACAATTTTAAGCGTTTCGCCATATGAAAGAAGCAAATTTTCTAATTCAAAATTGATAAAAACATTAATTGAAAATAAATAACCATTTTCGTCTTCAGAAATTCTTTTTTGTGAACCGTGAATTGGTTTAGTGATTATGTATGGTTTTAAATCATTTGTTGCAAGCAAAATAACCTTTTCTATAGTTGCGTTTTTAGGCTTTGAAATACCTATAATATCTTCAAAATACTCATTAAAATCTACTGTCGATATAATATATTTTGCATTCATTTCTTTGAATTGAACAATTCTATCTAATGCAAAATGAGTTAGATTTTCATATTTAGGAAACCGACCAATAATAAACCAACGGTTGTTATATTGCTTTAGATAATAAGGGTGAAATTCGAAAGTTTTGCTTGTTTCGTTATCGAATTTTTGATATTCTAATACCAATACTTTTTGATAGATAATGGCATTAAATAAATCGCCAATAAGGTGTATATTTTTTAAATATTCATTGGCATCAAAACTTATTATTTCTTTTCTGGAACTGTCGAGGTTAAAAGCTTGTTGTAATTTTAAAATGAGTTCATTTACCCATTCAAATTGTGGCATTCCTTTAAAACGAGATAAAACTAACAAAGCTGATTTTAATTTTTCTACTTCAAAGTCATTAATGGGTTGGTTGTTTATAGAAAAATCTTTGGTTTCATACTTATAAAACACTTTTCTACCCTCTTTATTTCGTTGCAAGGGAATTTCCCAACCTTGCGAACTTTCCATAAACTTAATGTCTTCAAAAAGTTGTCTTCTCTTAATTCCTTCGTTAGAAAAATTATATTCAAAAAGAGCATCATTGCATGCTTTAAGTAAATCTTCATTAGAAAACTTACGCCCAAAATTGCTAAAACATTTGTCTAAAGCGTGGTATCTTATTATTGCATTTTTAGTTATTGACATACTTTAAAATTTATGAATCAAAAATAAAACAAATAGGTGCATTTCTACTGCACTAATACAAAATAGTTTTGTAACCGAATTTAAAACAAAAGTTATGAGAGAGCATTTAGCCCATTTTGACATTGCAGGATTTACCTATTATGAGGGTGTTTTAGCTTTTAACGAGTTAAAAATAGGGGAGCAATTACAATTAAAATTAGAAGAAGACAACAAGTATGACCCTCGTGCAGTTGCCATTTATTACAATGATTTCAAACTAGGATTTGTACCAAGAAGCGAAAACAGAATTATTTATAAATTATTAAAAGTAGGAATTGATTATCTTGAAATAAGGGTTCAACGAATTAGCAAAAAAGAACATCCCGAAAATCAAGTTGGAGTAATTATTCATTTAATTAAAGAAGAAAAAGAAACCCAAGAGTAATACTTTTGTTTTTTTTTTATTTAGTGTTTGTTTTTGTATATTCCACTAACAAATTTTGAAATAAGGACATAAACGAAAGTGTATTAGAAAGTGCCAAGATAAGAAAAAACGACTCGTTAGAAAGTAGTGTTTTCAATCAAAAAATAAAAATTAATCCTCTTTTACCTAATCGCTTAAAAATGTTTTTCCGTTATTGAAGGGCTTTTTCAGTTTCCTCATTTCCTAAGGGGCTTTTTTTATGATTTGTGGTTTGCCATGTAGGTTAAATAAACAGTGATATCTTCAATTTCCTTTTCTGTCAAATGAGCCAACGTTGGCATTTTGACCCCGTTTCTAAACGCTTCAGGGTTTTTTATAAAGGCTTTTAATTGGTTTTTATCCCAATATTCGGTTACGCTTTTTGGGTAATTCAGTTCCGGACCCATTTTCCCTCCAATTGTATTGATGGCATGGCAGGTGACGCAATTTTTCTTAAATAATTTAAAACCCGCTTGTGCTTTTTTATTGCCTTTCGGATAGAGAGACGAATCGGAAGCACTATCAACAAAGTGAATTTTTATGAGGTTATAAGGCCATTTAAAATCCGTTTCCATAGTTGATACGTCTTCATATATTAAATAAAAAGGCGCTGCTTTCATTTCGTGTCCGTCTTTAATGATTTTCGACCACAATTCTCCTTTTGGAGCATCTACGTCACTGACGGCGAGATACGATTTTTTGGATAAAAATTGTTGTAATGGCATTACGGGTTTGTAGCCATCTTCACACTCAAAAACAATTTGATATTTTGTGGCATCCAAATCCCTGATGGCTGGATAGGTATTTAGTAATTCTTGCAAAGGAAAAGCATTAAAATGTTTAACGCTATGGTATACCGGATCGTTATTAATGGTAATTACTGTCGTATGCAATAATTTCCCCTGTTTTTGCAAAGCAACTAAATCAATCGTGAGGGTATCTGTAGTCTTAGAGGTGACAGTATTCTTTATTGCGGTTGTAATGGTTGGTTTGGATGCTGTTCTTTCTTGACAACTCCCTATAAGGGTAGATAAAAAAACGAGGAATAGCTGTTGGGATTGCCGCATGATTTTAAGAATTTATTCTAATGTCATAGTTAATTATAAAGTGGAAAGGAATTGTGTGATTTTGATCAAATCGCTTTCAGTCTTAAAGGACAAATCATTGTTTTTAAGAAAGGGTATGATGGCTTCCTTTTGCTCAGGATACAGTTCTAGCAACTGTTTTTTGTTTTGTGGCATTGGTATTATTTTTTTATCTTTTGTTTCTAAATAATACTCTTCATTTGCTTTTACCAATTTAGCAGGGGAATAAACATCGTAACTATTTTTAGGTTGTTTTTCCTTTTGAAGAATAATTTTGTCTCTTCTCAAAAGGGAAACTTCATTTTTGTCAAATAACACCACCAGATAACCATAGACATCTTCTCCTTTTAAATTTTTATAATTCAAAAGTTTCATTTTAGTCAGTCCCAAATTTATTGAGATGAGATTAAATTTATCGTCTTTAGTTAGTATTAAAACATCGTTTGTTTCTATTTGGACTTCAATTTGATCGGATTCGGCATTATAACGAACCATTAATTTTTGGTCAATTCCTGAAACTTCAGCATAATTAAATTTTTCATTTAAATAGGGGCTGCCTTCTGTTTTCTCATGATAAGTGGAATTTAAGGAACCATTTCTATACAATGCACCAGAAAAATTAGGGTCAATTTTATCGGCAATTCTCTGCGCCGAAACGATGCAGCAAATAAATAGCACCATGCTTATGCTTAATTTCTTTTTCATGTTTTTATTGTTTTACTTCAATCCAAGAATTGATTTTCTTTTCTAATAAAGCCAAGGGCATCACACCAGATTCGAGTACTTTCCCGTGAAATTTCTTGATGTCGAATTTGTTCCCCATTTTAGTTTCGGCTTTTTTGCGCAACTCCATAATTTTTAATTGCCCAATTTTATAGGATAATGCCTGACCCGGAATGGCCATATAGCGTTCAATTTCGGCAATGATGCTGGCTTCGCTTTCTGCTTCATTTTCTAGCGAATATTGTATAGCCTGCTCCCGTGTCCAATTTTTACTGTGAATTCCAGTATCTACCACCAATCGAATTGCGCGATGCATTTCGCTTCCCAGCATTCCGAAATATTGATACGGATCTTGGTACAACCCCAATTCTTTACCCAAGCTCTCTGTGTACAGTGCCCAGCCTTCACCATAAGCTCCAAACCAATTGAATTTTCTAAAATTTGGTAATTCTGTATTTTCTTGCTGTAAAGATATCTGAAAATGATGTCCAGGAATGGCTTCGTGCAAAAATAGATCCTCATCGGCATAAAAATTGTAATTGGCAACATCCGGAATGGGAACATAGAAAATTCCAGGTCGGGATCCGTCTGCCGTACCTTGCATATATTCTGCGCTGGCAGTTTTTTCCCTAAAGGCTTCGGTTCTTCTAATTTCGAATTTTGTTTTGGGTTGAAGAGCAAATAGTTTATCGACATTAGGTTTTATCCGTTTGTAGATACTTTCAAAATTGGTAATTACTTCCTCAGGTTTTTTAAAAGGTTTCAATTCTTTTTTATTTCTGACTTCATCAAAAAATTCCTTTATGGTTCCTTTAAACCCCACTTGTTTTTTTACTTTTTCCATTTCAGAATTCAATCGAGCCACTTCTTTTAAACCCAAATTGTGGATTTCAGCCGGAGTCATTTCGGTAGTGGACCATTGTTTGGCATAAGTGGCATATAATGCCGAGCCAAAAGGGAAACTTCCTATGCCACTGGTGGTTCTCGAAGCGGGTAGGTATTCGTTTTTTAGGAAAGCAGTCATTTTTTTGAATTGAGGAATCAATTTCTCCTGAATTACAGTAGTGTATTTTGTGGTCAAATCTCTTTTTACGTCATCAGAAAAATCATTTGGCATCCGTTTTATAGATGAAAAATAGAGATTGTCTTCAATGTTTGGCGTAGGCATTTCTTCAAATTGCGGGATCACTTTTTCGGTTAACGTTTTGGGTAAAACAATTCCCTTTTTGATCCCTTTTCTCATGTAAACCATTGCCGAATCTATCCAAACAGAATATAAATCCATTCTTTTCAAGAAATCGGTATAATCTTTTTCGGTTTTAAAGGGCTGTGCGCTTGTTCCTCCAGCAAATTGCCCCATTGTTAGGTGTGTTCCCGAAAACTGTTGAATAGGCATTAAATTCGTAGGTTGCTGGAGCAATTCTTTACCAACAGCAACTTCCCATTGCATGATTTCATAGCTATTTTTTTCTTCTTCACTCAGTTTTGTTTCATCAAGTGTTGCCAATGCTTTTTCGTATTTGTCAAAAAAGGCACTTTGCAATTTTCTAAAACTGTCGGTCATTTCAAATTGCAACTGATCGTTATATTCATTCTGTCCGTTTTGAGTGGCATCTAGTGGAAATAACGTGTTTTTTTCATCAAAATAGTCTTTTGTCAAAGTGCCAAAATCTTGTTTTTTACTTTCCGATTTGCAGTTTGCCAATAGGACAGAAATAATAATTGCGATTAAAGGGGAAGTGAATTTTTTCATATAGAATTTAATACATTATAAAGACAGAAATGATAAGTTGTTTCTGGTGTTAGTGATTTAAATGGTAATTATCCGTGATAAACTCTCGAAAACACAATCTTGTCCTCTTTAACCACCAGGACTTCGGCAACGAGTGTGTCTTCTTCGCCCGCAACACTTCTTACATACTCCATAAAGACTCGATCTGAATTTGCCGTTAGTGAAGTCACCTTGTAGTGCAAACTAGGAAATTGCTCAAAAGCATCTTGCCACCAATCGTGCAACGCTTTTTTACCTTTTATCAATCCGTTGGTTTCTGGTTTTTTAATTTTTAATTTCGGACTAAAATGTTCAGCATCGCCATCATATAAAGACAAAAGTTGCTCCAAATTATGGGAATTAAAAGCATCAAACCACTTAAAAGCAATAGATTGTAGTTTCTGGGATGTCATAATTGTTTGTTTAAATAAAAATTCCCGCTTTAAAAAAGCAGGAATTAAAAGTAGTGATTATATTTTAAAAAACTTATACGTTTTTCAAATTGATGATTTCTTGTTCGGTTAAAAGCCTCCAGTTTCCACGGGGCAGATTTTTTTTAGTCAAACCCGCAAATGCCACTCGGTCAATTCGCAACACATCATAACTAAAATGTTCAAAAATGGCACGAACCACCTTTACATTTGAAGATCTTAATTTAAGTCCAATTTCACTTTTTGGTTCGTTTTCAATGTAGCTCACTTCTTCTACAAAAACGCGGTGTCCGTCAAGAACTAGTCCTTTACTGATTTTTTCTAAGTCTTCAAATTTTAAGTTTTTATCTAAAGAAACTTGGTAAATTTTGGATGATTTTTGATTCGGTAACGTAAATTTACGGATCATATCGGTATCGTTAGTAAACAACAACAAACCGGTAGTGTTTTTATCCATTCTTCCCACGGCTCCAATTTTTGAAGTAGTGGATCCTTTAACCAATTCTAAAACATTTCGATATTCCTGGCCTTCGTCCAGCGCAGTGGTAAAGTTTTTAGGCTTGTTCAGTAAGATGTATTCCTTTTTTTCGGGAGTCAAAACCGCACCGTCAAAATTCACGACATCACCTGGTTTTACCATGTACCCCATTTCTACAATAGGATTTCCATTGACCTTAACATTTCCGGATTGGATGTAAATATCCGCATCACGACGGGAACAAACGCCCGAATTGGAAATGTATTTGTTCAAACGAATTTCGTCGGCCACTTTTGGTCTTTTTGGCGCTTGGTTCGGTTTTTTCTCTACTTTATCTGTTGCAACAATAGCAACTTTAGTAACTATTTTTGCTTTTTTTGGCCCTTGAGCCCGCTTCTGCATTGCAGGTTTTGGCTTGTTAGAACTGGGTCTAGAACTATTTGGTCTAGCGCCGTTTCCTTTTTTATTGCCCTCCTTATTATTCATAAATTCTGTAATTTGCTTCGTCAGTTTGGCCTTTAATGGCCTCATGTGTGCAAAGATAGGCAATTAGATTAGAATAGTCGTTGGGAGTTATAAAGTTATCGGGAGCTAATCCCGCTATTCGCTATATCCACGCAAAAAAGCGTGGGATGCCGCTTCTATCTGGGCTAGTCCAATCGATTTTTTGGGATTTCACGAGAATAGGCGTTGATTGATCAAATCATCAGTAACAACTTTTTTCCGTTCCACAACACGCTTGGATTGATAAGAACAATACAAAAAACACCCGCAACAATAAGAAATTTCAAGGTATTATGGAGTTGTAAAAATTGTTCTTTTGTGTTGGATTTCCATAAACGGATTCCGAAAAAAATCAGGATTATAAAACAGACATAAAAATAAAGATCCATATAACCCACATCGAAAACGTTGATTAAAAAATAAACTGGGATGACGCAAAGTGATAACAAAACGGTTATGATTGTTTTAGAAATTATCACTCCGTGAACGATGGGAATAGTCTGATAATCATTTGCCAAATCCCCCTTAATGTTTTCTAAATCCTTAATCATTTCCCGAATCAATAATAATAGAAAAAGAAAAGTAGCATGAAAAAAGATGACTTCATAAAAGTTTTTGTAATACAAAAGAATACCAAAAAAGGGCAATACCGCTAAAAATGCCGCCATGAGATTTCCTATCATGGGGAATTTTTTTATCTTATGGGAATAAAACCAAATCAGGAAAATATAGACCGAAAAGAAGATAAAGGCGCGTCCCGAAACAAAAAAGGCTATCAACGCCACAAAAAAATTGATGCCAAAATAAACCTGAAGTTTTGTTTTTTGACTCACCAATCGATCCAACTGGGACTTGTTGGGGCGGTTAATCAAATCTTTTTTGCTGTCGTAAAAATTATTAATGATGTAGCCAGAAGCTATCGTTAAGCTCGATGCAACAACTAAAATGAAGAGATCGAAATCTAAAATTACGGCCAATGCCCTTTTTTCGGGAGCAAGAATAAAAATTGCCGAAAGATATTGTGCTATAACAATAATAGGAATATTATACCCTCTGACTACAGAGAACAAACTGATAGTTTTTAATAATAAAAGCTTGTTCTTTCTATTTAGCATGGAAGAAACTTAAAAGTTGAGTACTTCTAAAATTGATAAACCACTTCCAGTTTATAATCTTTCAATGAGGCTTTTGCTTTTTCTAAATCTTCCGTAAAACCTAGAATATAACCGCCACCACCAGAGCCGCATAATTTGAGGTAGTAATCGTTCGTGTCAATTCCTTTTTGCCATATTCCATGAAATTGTTCAGGAATCATTGGTTTAAAATTATTCAAGACTACTTTTGATAATTTTTTAGTGTTTGTAAATAGTGATTTCATATCTCCACCTAAAAAATTTTCTACACAAGCATCGGTGTGTTTTACAAATTGGTTTTTTAGCATGGCACGGAAACCCTTGTCTTTCAGGTTTTCCATAAAAATATTCACCATTGGAGCGGTTTCGCCAACAATACCAGAATCTAACAAAAATACTGCGCCTTTCCCGTCCAAACTTTGTGTCGGAATACCGGTGGCTTCAATATTGTCTTTGGAATTAATTAAAATGGGAATACTCAAATAGCTGTTTAATGGGTCTAAGCCAGAACTTTTTCCGTGGAAAAAACTCTCCATTTGAGAAAAAATATTTTTTAACTGCAATAATTTCTCGCGAGTTAAATTTTCTAAAACCGTAATTTTATTTTGTGCATATTTATCATAAATCGCCGCTACAAGTGCGCCACTACTACCTACGCCATAACCTTGCGGAATACTGGAGTCAAAATACATTCCGGTTTCAACGTCATTTTTTAAATTGGTCAAATCAAAAGTAACTAATTGAGATTGTTCGCTTTGTAGATTTTCTAAATAAGAAACGAAACGTTTTAAACTCGCATTCGATGAGACGGCATCAATAGACAGATTTCCATCTCTTTTTAAGGCACCATTATAAAAATTGTAAGGAATAGACAAACCCTTAGAGTCACGAATAATTCCGTATTCTCCAAACAGTAATATTTTTGAGTAAAATAGTGGTCCTTTCATGTTTTTAATTGATAATTAACAATGGATAATTAATAATTATTTTGATTTAGAAGTGTTAATAATGCTAGTTAACAATTTTAATAATTCTATTATTTTAGGTTTTATATTTTCAAATTCAATTTGACTTATATATTTCGTTTCAAACAAAAGGTCTAACCAATATTCTGTTTCGTTAGCTTCTTTTAGTGAAATTGATAATTTATGGATAAAATCAGCTTTACTTTGTGCATGTTCCGATTCTCTGACATTTGCCCCAATTGATGTTCCAGAACGTAACATTTGCTTTGACAAAACAAACTCTTTTCTTTCGGCTAAAACTTTATAAAGACCAACTATTTCGATTGCAAATAAAAATGATTTTTCTTTGATAATGTTTCGCTTCTCCATTCTTTAATTTTACATTATCAATTATCAATTATCAATTATCAATTATCAATTATCAATTATCAATTATTAATTATCAATTGACTTCCAATTCCAATTTCGTCACAAATGTACTGACCATTTTGACAATAGCCAACTAATTCGTCCTTAATAAATTGCAAAACTTTTTCGCATACGTTTTCGGGATACAAAACATGAACGTTGGCGCCTGCGTCTAATGTAAAACAAATGGGGATTTTAGTTGCATTTCTGAATTTCCAAATCGCATTGATGATTTCCAACGTATTGGGTTTCATCAAAATGAAATAGGGCATCGACGTCATCATCATGGCATGCAATGTCAGGGCTTCACTTTCAACGATTTTGATAAATTCGTCTAAATTTCCATTTTCAAGTATTGTCGAAAGTTGGTCTAAATTTTCATGCGCCTGTGCAAATCGCCTTTCGGCAAAAGGGTGGTTGTGCATGAGATCATGTCCAATAGTGCTCGAAACCTGCTTTTCTCCTTTGTCAACCAGTAAAATAGTATCTTGATAGTTCTTGAAATTTTCGTGAATGACATTCGGGAATTCCACGCCAAACAAATCAGAACTTCCTTTTATATTGGCATGAGTTCCCCAAACCACAACACTTCCTTTAATGCTTCTGCAGGCACTTCCGGAACCTAATCGAGCTAGAAAGGATGCTTTCTGATAGAAATAGTCGTCTGTCATTTCCGGATTCAATGCTTTTTCCAAACTCATGAAATTCATTGCTAAGGCTGCCATTCCGGATGCCGATGAAGCAATTCCAGAACTGTGGGGAAACGTATTTTGAGTGTCTATCGTAAAATGATAGGCTGCTAAAAACGGTAAATATAGATGAACTCGTTCCAGAAATTTTTGAATTTTTGGCTTGAAATCTTCTTTTGGTTTTCCTTCAAAAAACAAATCGAAAGAAAAATCAGCCTGCACAGCGCATTTCGAAGTGTCATTTTGTCTTTTAACGAAAGTCAATTTGGTAATCGTTTTACAATTATTCAAAGTGAAACTCACCGATGGATTCGCTGGAATTTGCTTGTCTTTTTTGCCCCAATATTTAACCAAGGCAATATTACTTGGCGCGCTCCATGTAAAACTTCCTTTCTCAATGGTATTGGAATAAGTCGCTGAAATAAAATCGTTTGCTGAAAACATGATTTTTGAAATTTAGGCAAAGATACTTTTTTTGATTTTACCTTCATTTCTTTATTTGTCGAATCGCAGTTAAATTGACTAAATTTGATGAAAATTTATCATGAACAAGTACGTAAAAATTTTAATTTTCGTTTTGACCTGTGTTGGTATTGGATATGTATCGGGAATGGTGACGCGTTCCAGTGTGGTAACGTGGTTTCCAACTCTAGTTAAACCCAGTTTTAATCCGCCAAGTTGGGTTTTTGCACCCGTTTGGAGTTTGTTGTATATTATGATGGGAATTGCGGCAGGTTTGGTTTGGAGTCGAATGGATTTTGAACGAGAAGCTGTTAGAAAAGCTTTACTTTTTTTCGCAATTCAATTGGGTTTAAATGGCCTTTGGTCAATATTGTTTTTTGGATTGAAAAACCCTATGTTGGCTGGTGTAGAAATTATCTTGTTGTGGTTGATGATTTATGAAACCTATATCAAATTTGGAAAAATAGATAAAATTGCAGGCTATTTATTTATTCCGTATTTACTTTGGGTAAGTTTTGCTTCGGTTTTAAATATTAGTATTTGGTGGTTGAATAGATAGGTTTTCAAACTGCATTCGCCACAATAAACCCACTTGTCCAAGCATTTTGAAAATTAAATCCGCCAGTAATCGCGTCAATATTCACGATTTCTCCCGCAAAATAAAGGTTTTCATGCAGCTTGCTCTCCATGGTTTTGAAGTTGATTTCCTTTAGATTGATTCCGCCTGCAGTTACAAATTCTTCCTTAAAAGTGCTTTTCCCATTGACTTGGAAAGTAGCATTTGTCAATTGATGGACCAAATTTTGCAGTTGAATTTTAGATAAATCGGCCCACTTAGTTTCAGATTCAATTCCAGAAGCAAGTACCAAACTTTCCCAAAGTCTATTTGGGAACTCAAAAGGTGATTTTTTAGAAACCGCTTTTTTAGCGTGTTCTTGTTTTAAGTCTTTCAATATTTTTTCGGTATCCTCTACATCCAAATCATTCAGCCAATTAACATAAATGGTAAATTGATAATTTTTATCGAATAAAATTCGGGCACCCCATGCCGATAGTTTTAAAATTGCCGGGCCGCTCATTCCCCAGTGCGTAATTAATAAAGGTCCCGTTGAAGTAAGTTTAGTGTCTTTTACTGTTACCGTAACATTTGCCGCAACTCCAGGCAATTCTTTTATTCTCGTGTCTTTAATGTTAAATGTAAATAGGGACGGGACGGGGGAAACTATGGCATGGCCAAAAGTTTGCAGCAATTCCCATATTTTATGGTTGCTGCCTGTGGCTAGAATCAACTTTTCGGCAATGTATTTTTCGTTTTGGGTTTCAATTTTCCAGAAATTTTCCGCCTTGAAAATGGACTGCACACTTTGTCCTGTTAGAATTGTAATTCCCAATTTATTTGTGGCCTGTAGGAAACAATCAATTATGGTTTGTGAGGAATTAGAAACTGGAAACATGCGCCCATCAGCTTCAATTTTGAGTGCTACTCCGTGTTTTTCAAACCATTCAATTGTATCTCCCGAACAAAATTGATGAAACGGACCGCGCAATTCTTTCTCGCCACGCGGATAAAATTTCACCAGTTCATTGGGTTCAAAACAGGCGTGGGTTACATTGCACCTTCCGCCTCCGGAAACACGTACTTTGGACAAGACTTCCTTGCCCCGTTCCAAGATTGCTACTTTCAACTTCGGGTTTTTCTCTACGATATTTATGGCAGTAAAAAATCCAGCGGCTCCACCGCCAACTATTATGATGTCAAAATTTTGGTTCATACTCTATCTGGAAAATCTGAAATTATTCCGTTTACATTGAATGATTTAATTTTTTGAATGTCCTCCATTTCATTGATGGTCCAAGAGAAGATCGATATTCCTTCATCATGCATTTGCTTTGTATTCTCTTTGGTTAACAAATGAAAATAGGGGTGAATCGTTTCTGCTTTAATAAATTTGGCAAAAGCCAATGCTAAATCCAAATTGGTTTGGGTTAAAACTCCTACCGGAATTTTCGAATTCAGTAAACGGACTTCTTGTAAGGCATTCCAATCGAAACTTGAAATAAGAAAACGCCTGTAATCCCAGTTTTTATTTAAAACATAACGTTCAATTAGTGCAACAACAGGCTTTGCTGTACCATTTCCCTTCAGTTCAATATTGATGAAACACTGTTGGTTTACCAAATTGAAAACTTCAGTCAGAGTAGGGATGGTTTGTTCCTTTTCAATTTTAAACTTTCTCAATTCGGACAAAGATAGTTTATTTACTATTCCTTTTCCGTTGGTAGTTCTGTCAATTGTATCATCGTGAATGACAATAATTTCTCCATCGGAACTCAAATGTACATCGAGTTCTATTCCGTCAACAGCCATATCAATCGCTTTTTGAAACGAGAGCAGCGTGTTTTCGGGTGCATATCCTTTTGCACCGCGATGTCCAATTTTAAGGGTTTTATTCATGTTTTTTAAAGTGTAAACATAAAAAAACGCCTTCATTTCTAAAGACGTTTTGATAAGAAATAATTGAAATTATTTTTTTAATTCTAACAATACAATATCAAAGGCACTATTGATAATTACTTTTCCTTTTGAAACGGTCACTACTTTTCCGGAATAAGTATCTTTAATAACTGTTCCATTTTTGAAAACTGAGCCAACAGAAATCATTTTTTTACCTATTGGTAAATCCAATCCAACTACAACATTATCCTTAAAATTTCCTTTAGTAAAACTTCTGCTGAACGTATAGGGTTGAGCTGAAATTACTTTGTGCATTCCCGCTCCAACAGCTGGATGGTTTTTTCTAAATTGTCCTAATTTTTGCCAATGCAACAGTGTTTTTTGTGTTTCCAGATTTGTTTTTACGTCTTCCCAATTCATAAACGAACGCAAAGTGGCATCGCCTTGAGTTCCCTCAATCACTAAGGAACGGCCTGTTTCGTCCCCATAATATACTTGGGAAATTCCAGGAGAAAGCAATAGTTTTGTGCCGCTTTCGATGCTTTTGTCTCGTTTAGGATCAAATGGTGTTCCGTCATCATGTGATGATAAATAGTTCAAAACACTGTAGCCTTTCAATTCAGTGTTCAGTTTGTGGGAATATTTAGAGAATATATATTCGTAATCTTTCTTAGCGTCCCATTTGAATTCAAAATTGATCATGTTATTGAATCCATTTTGATAATAGTTGACTTTTTTATCACCAAAATCGAACAATTGTCCGCCACTGATACCGTAATTATAAACCTCGGCAATTGTGTAAAACGGGTTGTTATCCAATACTTTGGTGGGGTTGTTCTTTTTCCAATCGGCAAAGGCATAGTCACATTGTATTTTAAAATCTGCCCAAACACTTTCGTCAGTATGTTTTACGGTATCGGCTCTATAGGCGTCAATACCAAATTTGGTGATGTAATCTGTTAGCCATTTTATGATATAATACTTGGGAGTTCTAGGATATCCGGTTCTTTTAAAAAACGCATCCAAAGATTTTGTTTCTTGTTCGTAACGTCCTTCACTTTTCCATTTATCGATCAAGAAAGGAGGAAGGGTAACTTCTTTTGTACTTTCCGTTCTCACATCTGGAAGATTGGCCACCAATGTGCATTCTGTCGTGTTTTGAAAAGTATCATATTTGCATTGGGGACCAGTTCTTACCCAGTCCTCTGGCCAAACAGTATCAACATCGGTAACTGGGCCAGTGTGATTGATAACGCCATCCAGAACGATACGAATTCCTTTTGCATGTGCCTTTTTCACTAATTCAGCCAAATCTTTTTCGGTTCCAAAATTTGGATCCAGTTTTGTCCAATCTCTTGTCCAATACCCATGAAATCCATATGAAAGGCCGGTTCCTTCATCCACGCCGTTATGAATTTGCTCTACAATCGGAGTTAACCAAATAGCGTTGATCCCTAATTTGTCAAAATAACCGTCATCAATCTTTTGAATTACTCCTTTGATATCTCCCCCTTCAAAACCGCGTAATTTTCCGGTTGGCTTGTCTCTGTTGAAATTGATATCTGTAGAGGTGTCACCATTATTAAAACGATCGGTCATTAAAAAATAGAGATTGGCACCTTCCCAAACGAAAGGAGTTTTTGTTTTTGATTTGGTTTCCACAGCGGCAATTTTTTTTGTTTGGGCTAATGTAGGAGTCGTGTTAAAAAGAAACGATATTAAACAGAGTAGGGCAATTTTTTTCATGTTATAATTGAATTTTAATTTCTTTTGGCAATCCTTTTTCCCACATTACTGGAATTTGTATGTTGCTTTTGTTTCTTTTGAACGGAGTATTTTTACCGTCAATAGTTACTTTTTTTGCTTTGACGTTATGTATGGTTAAAGCCACATTTTTATCTGACGATTGATAATTTTTTCCTATTTCTGAATTAAATTGGATTGTCAAGTTTTTTATAGTTGCAACACCACTAAAATTCAATAATTCATATTCGCCCTTTTCGAAAGCATTAGGAGTTGTCCCATTGTCATTATATATTCTCCCTAGGCTTTTGGAGGTTTTAGGATCAAAATAATAATGCAAATCAAAGTTGGCCAACGAATATTTTGAGGTGTTTTGGATAGTTTTTATCATTGGAATGAAAGCGCCGCCACGTACAAATACCGGAAGATGATCCTCTGAAGTTGCAATATCTTCAGTTTTTCCAGCTAAATATTTTCTGTCTGAATAAAAATCAAACCAATTGTTCTTGTTGGGAAAATAGACGGATGTTTTCGTGATTCCAGCCTTGGTAATTGGGGTCACTAAAAAGTCATTTCCCCAAAGGTAGGTTTCACAAACGTTTAAAAGTTTATTGTTAGAAGGCTCTTCAAAAAATAAAGGACGCATTAGTGGAGTTCCTTTTTGATTGTTTTCAAATGCTAAAGTATAGTTGTAGGGCAACATTTGGTACCGCAATTCGATTTGTTTTTTTGCTTTTGCTTTGGTTGCTACATCTTTATATACGGGTTCAGAAGCCACATCTTCTTGTGCATGCGGACGGTAAACCGGTTGAAAAACACCGTATTGCAACCAGCGGATGTACAATTCGTTATCAAAATAATCTCCGGCAAATCCCCCTAAATCAGAGTGCATATAGCCCATTCCCTGCATTCCCATTTGTAGCGCAATTTCTGTTTGCGATTGCAACCCGCCCCAGGTTCGGCTCACATCTCCAGACCAAGGAATCATCCCAAAGCGTTGTGAACCCGAATAACCGGAACGCATCAAGATAAACGGACGCTGGTTCGGAAAATCTTTTTTATACCCTTCGGCAACTAATTTTGCCCAATTGTGTCCGTAAATATTATGTACTTCATCGGCTTTTCCGGCAGCCGTGAATGCTTTTGAAGGGAAAACTTCGGGCTCACCCAAATCTCCCCATAAGCCACCGACTCCTTGATTGATTAAGTTTTTGTAGATATTCCAAAACCAATTTGCTCCTTCTGGTTTAAAAATGTCCACCAAGCCGGTGTTTCCAAAATAAAAATCATATATAAAAGGATTTCCAGATTCGTCTGTAGCCAATACTTTTTTATTGACTGCTTCTTGCCATTTGCTTGAAGTGGTGAGAACAAAAGGCTCGGTAATCAAAACTGTTTTAACTCCTTTGTCATTCAAATCGGCAATCATTTTTGATGGATTCGGAAATTTTTCTTTGTCAAAATCCAAATTTCCCATGGTTCCTTGAACCGTTTTTCCAAACCAATACAAGTCAAGAATTATGGCATCAACAGGAATTTCCTCTTTGTTGAACCGATCGATGGTTTTTCGAACCTCTTCTTCAGAATGATACCCAAATCTACTGGAAAAATTACCTAAAGTCCAACGTGCAGGCAAAGGTTGTTTTCCTGTTAAATCAGTGTAACTGGAAATTAAATCGGCCCAGGAATCTCCTGCAATTACTTGATAGGTTTTCCTGCCTGATATGGTTTCATAGGCTAAAGTATTGTTTTTAGTGCTATCTAAATCCAAATATCCAATTGGGGCATTGTCAAAATGGACGGCATACATTTTTGATGACATGACAAGTGGCATGGTGAAATTCATCAGTTCAGCACGTGTTTCATAGCCATAATGTGCCCGATTGTACAATTGCAAACGGTTGCCGCGTCGGTTCATACCTAAAGCTCTTGCTCCACCACCATATAAGGTTTCGGTTGGATTTAGATTAAAATCTAAAATTTCGGTAGAATCCTTTTTTGTATACCCGTTTTTTTCCGACAGTAATTCTTTGTTTTTATAGGAATATGAAATTTTAAAAGGAGCCTTTTGTATCGAAATTATAATTCCACTGGTAGAATAGGTTATTAAGTTGTGTGCCTCAATCACTTTTGAGCTTTCATTTCTTGGTTCCAAAACTACGGCATGAGAAATTGGATTGAATGTTTCTCCATTTGGAATAAAAGACGTTTCTACAATTTTTCCGGTATACGGTTTTATAACATATAAACCATCGGAGGTCTTTACTTCTAAAGTATTGTTTGTTTCTTTATAGTTTTCAAATTTTCTATTTACATTTTGGGCAAAGGAAATAGTTGATGCCATTAGTATAATAAGGAGTTTTTTCATTTTTATTTATTTTGAACAATCTAGTGTATTCAATTAATCTAATTTTACAGATGTTTTCCTTTCAGTCTGTCTTGGTATTGTTCATTATTTAATTCAATTCTAATATCAAAACCGATTTTCCTTCAATAAGAATATCACTTTTTAAATCAATTGATTTTCCGGAAATAATCTCTTTTCCGGAAGTATTATTTTGAATGCTTTCCTGAAATCGACTTGTTTTTAAGGATTGACTGTTAACATTGTTATTCATAATTACCATAATCGATTTGTTATCAGTGTATCTAAAATAAACATAAATATTGTTTTCAGGTACGTAATGTTTCATTTTGCCAAAATGTACTGCTTCATTCGTTTTTCTCCAAGTAAATAATTTAGAAGTGAAGTCAAAGAATTTTTGTTGCTCTTCAGTTCTGCCGGATTTTAGAAATGCGTTATTGGCATCACCTTTCCATCCGCCAGGAAAATCTTTTCTGATTTCGGAATCGCCTTTGCTTTTGTCACCATTCATCCCTATTTCAGAACCATAATACAATTGAGGAATTCCTCGAACTGTTGCAATTAAGGCCATAGCCATTTGGTATTTTTTGAAATCGTTTTTATAAATAGTATTGAGACGATTGGTATCGTGATTTTCTACGAAAGTCATGATGCTGTTTGGGTTCGGGTACAAGAAATCGTTGGTGAAATTCTCGTAAAATTTTATCATACCCTTTTCCCAGTTGGCTTCGTCTTCATTGAATACGGTTCCTGCGGCATCCTGCAAGGTAAAATCCATGACGCTTGGTAAATAGGAATTGTAATTTTCTATTGCGCCAATTTTACTGTCTTTTTGCCAAAAGGCCATTTGTGCCTGATTGTGCATCCAAACTTCTCCAACAATATTGAAATAGGGATATTCATCAGTAATTGCCTTGGTCCATTTTGCAATACCCACTTTATCATTGTATGAATAGGTATCAACACGAAACCCATCCAAATCAGCATATTCTATCCACCAAATCGCATTTTGTATAAGATAATTCAATAGTAACGGATTGGATTGATTCAAGTCGGGCATTGATTTTACAAACCAACCGTCCATGCACATTTTAGCGTCAATATCAGAGGCATTTTTATCGAATTGGGTGGTCATTTTGTAATTAGTTTGTGCATAACCGGGAAATTGATGCAACCAATCGTAAGTTGGTAAATCTTTCATCATCCAATGTTCAGAACCCCAATGGTTGGTGACATAATCCATGATCAATTTCATGTTTCGCTTGTGCAACTCCGAGGATAATTTCAGATATTCTTCATTAGTTCCAAATCTCGGATCGATTTTATAGACATCTGATTGTCCATACGTGTGATAAGAATAGCGTTTGTCATTGTCTTCGCAAAGTGGCGTTGGCCAAAGAGCAGTTGCACCCAATTCCTGAATATAATCTAAATTTTGTATCATTCCCTCGATGTCGCCACCGTGTCTGCCACCGGGATTTTTTCTGTCGGCTTTTTCAATCACAGATTTATCGCTGTCATTATTGGGATTTCCGTTTGCAAATCGGTCGGACATTACCAGATAAATCATGTCTGAAGCATCATAACTTTTGCGTAAAGCAGCATTTTGTCTTCGTTGTTTTAGGGAATATTTTTTTGTGAAAGTGACTTTCTTGTTTTTAGAAAAGGAAAAAACAAAATCTTGAGCCTGAATGTTTTTTGTGTCGATGGTTACGAAAATGTAGTTAGGATTTTCGGTTTTTTGAACGTTTTTTATAATAATGGCGTTGGAAACAGCTACTTCATATTGAGCGATATCTTTTCCATAGAACATAATCTGTACTTCTGGATTATGCATGCCAGCATACCAAAACGGAGGTTCTACTTTGTCAATTTGGGCAAATAGTTGTGATGAAATGAAAAGTACCAGTAGAAATATTTTTTTCATGACTCAATTTTTAAATCAATAAGGCATCAAGTCAATTAAGTTTTTTCTTAATGTAACCCAATGCCTTTATAGTTGTTTTAATTTAAACGGTTACCAAACTATTTGGTTCCACTAAAATAGGTGTTCCATTTACGAATACAGTAAGCTCTTTAGAACCTTCAAGAGAAAATTGGGTATCATTGTGATTAATGGAAACTTTTAATATTTGGTTTCTGAAATTAATTTTAAAAGAATAGCCTTCCCATTCTTTTGGAATTTTTGGAGAAAAATGAAGGGCGTCGTTTTTAACGCGCATTCCCCCAAAACCTTCCACAATACTCATCCAAGTTCCAGCCATGGAAGTGATGTGACAACCTTCTTCCACTTCTTTATTGTAATCGTCAAGATCCAATCGAGATGTTCTTAAGTAGAAAGTATAAGCCATGTCCATCTTGTCCAATACAGCTGCCTGAATGGAATGTACACAAGGAGAAAGTGAGCTTTCATGAACGGTAAACGACTCGTAGAATTCAAAGTTTCTATTCAATTCTTCTTTAGAGAAATGCTCTTCAAAGAAATAAAAACATTGCAAAACATCGGCCTGTTTGATGTATGGGGAACGTAAAACTCTATCCCAAGACCATTTTTGATTTATTGGCCGTTGTGAACGATCTAAATCTTTAACAGGGACCAAATCTTTATCTAAGAAGCCATCTTGTTGCAGATAGATTCCAAGTTCTTCCGATTTTGGAAAATACATCCCATTGGATACTTTTTTCCAATCTTGCAATTCTGCATCCGAAAGATTTACTTTTTCCATGATGCGTTTATGGTCTGACGGATACTCTAAGGATACTTTTTGAATTTGTTCGTAAGTATAATCCAAACACCATTTTGCAATATAATTGGTATAGAAATTATTGTTTACGTTATTTTCATATTCATTAGGACCTGTAACTCCCAAAATCACATATTGATTTTTGTTTTTTGAAAACGAAGCTCTTTGGTGCCAAAAACGGGCAATTCCAATTAAAACTTCCAAACCTTTTTCAGGAATATAGGAGTAATCACCCGTAAAACGGTAGTAGTTAAATATAGCAAAAGCAATAGCGCCATTTCTGTGAATTTCTTCATGGGTAATTTCCCATTCGTTATGGCATTCTTCCCCATTCATGGTCACCATTGGGTATAATGCTGCTCCGCCACCTTTTTTGAAACCTAAATTATTTTGCGCATTTTCAATGGCTTTATCTAATTGATTGAAACGATAGGTCAATAAATTTCGGGCTACTTGTTGGTCTTTTGTTGCCATGTAAAACGGAATGCAATACGCCTCGGTATCCCAATAAGTTGAACCACCATATTTTTCACCTGTAAAACCTTTTGGTCCAATATTCAATCGAGAATCTTTTCCCAAATAGGTTTGGTTTAATTGAAAAATATTAAAACGAATTCCTTGTTGTGCTTTTACGTCTCCATCAATTGTGATGTCTGACATTTCCCAGATTTTTGCCCAAGCATCAATTTGCTCTTGCAATAATAAATCGTATCCTTTCGTTAAGGCGGATTTAATTACATTTGAAGCAGCAAGTTGTGTGTTTTCATGATTTAGGGAAACGGTATAACCTCCAATTTTTCGGATTGAAGATTTTTCGCCTTTAGCAACAGAAATCGCATAGATGAATTGTACTTTGTCTTTACTGGACTCTACATTTTCTGTCGTAAGATTTAAATCTTTACCGTTCAGAAAAATGCTGTTTTGCATGAATGTTGTTGCTATGAAATGTGTTTTAAATGTTCTAGCAGTTACAAATGCCTCGTTTTTATTGTGTTTTACATCTAATGGCTCCCAGAATTTCTCTTCCCAGTTAGCATCTTCATTGGTTACTCCTGCATCAATATAAGGTTTGTAAATTATTTTGGCATCCTTATTTAAAGGAGTGACTTCATAATTAATAACACCAACTTCATCTAAATTTAATGAAAGAAAACGACGCACATTTACGGCAATTTCAGTTCCATTTTTTAAAGTGGCTTCAAAAGAACGGTTATACCAGCCTTCTTTCATGTTCAACTCGCGACGGAAGTTATTGACCGCTGTACAGGCATTTAGATTAAAATTTTCACCATTGATTTCTACGTCAATTCCAATCCAATTGGGAGCGTTCAATACCTTAGCAAAATACTCAGGATAACCATTTTTCCACCATCCCACTTTAGTTTTGTCTGGATAATAAATTCCAGCAATATAACTTCCCTGGAAAGTCTCTCCAGTATAATTTTCTTCAAAATTGGCCCGTTGACCCATGGCGCCGTTACCAATGCTAAATAGGCTTTCTGACGACTTTACGCTCTCTACATCAAATCCTTCTTCTATGATGGACCAATTGTCTGGTTTAATATAATCTTGGTTCATTTTTGTTTTGTTTATGCGTTTATAAATTATTTTTGAAGCTGTTTGTGGTTATTCAGCTTTATTCTTGCAAAGGTTAATTAAAATGTTATTTTTTAATCAAAGCTTCTATAAAATTGGTGTCAATGTTTGTAAAATCACGGAATATGTATTTTGCTTCATGCAAAACGGTTTCTTCTCCAATGCCTACACTTGTCATATTTGCAATATTTGCGGCTTGTACTCCTGCTACTGAATCCTCGAAAACAATTGAATCGGCGTTACTTGCATGCAACAATTTAGCTGCTTGAAGAAAAACTTCCGGGTCTGGTTTTGCATTAGAAACATCATTCCCGTCAACAATTACGTCAAAATAATGAAGTATTCCCGTTTTTTCAAGTATAGGTTTTGCGTTTTTGCTTGCCGAACCCAAAGCAATCCCTTGTTTTTTTTCTTTTAGGAATTTTAAAATTGGCATTACGCCAGGCAAGATTTCACTTTCATCCATATCTACCAAGTAAGATAAATAATCTTCATTTTTTTGAACGAGCCATTTGTTTTTATCTTCTTGTGAAGCCTGAATTTTGCCTAATTCCAAAATTAAATCAAGAGAACGCACACGGCTAACTCCTTTTAATTGCTCGTTATGTTGGTGTGTAAATTCGATACCCAATTGATTTGCGATTTTTTGCCAAGCCAAATAATGGTATTTTGCTGTGTCAACAATGACTCCATCTAAGTCGAATATAAATGCTTTAACCTTTTCCATCTGAATTATAATAATTTATTTAACGGTTGACAAATTTTCTTTAACAAAAAATACTGCCAGACCCGCTGTCAACATTGAAACTCCTGCAATAACTATGATAACCATTGGGTTACCTCCAAAAAAGGCAATTAAGGTGCTGCCTAATATTCCTGCCGCAATTTGAGGCAATGTTATTGTTGCATTGAACAAGCCCATGTAGACCCCCATTTTGTCTGCAGGTAATGACCCTGATAACATGGCGTAAGGCATAGCTAATATTGCTGCCCAAGCCAAACCTACTCCTGAAATGGATAGCAATAATATATTTTTATCATGTACAAGAAACATTGACATTAGACCAATTCCTCCAAGTAACAATGAAAAACTATAGGTTTTTTTCCTGCCTAATGATTTTGCTATTTTTGGGATCAATAAAGAGTATATAGCGGCTACGGCACTGTAAAAGGCAAAAAGAACGCCAGTCCAATCTCCTGCTTCGTTAAACCCTATAGATTTTGGGTCTATGGCTTCTGGACCCCAAACTTGATTGGCGATGGCCCTAGTGGTATATACCCACATTAAAAACAGGGCAAACCATGAAAAAAATTGTACAAAACCCAATTGCCAAAATATTTTTGGAGCATTTCCAATCAATTTAAAAATACTTGTTTTTTCTTTGGTTTCTTTAGCCTCTAAATCTATTTTATTATATAATGCATGCTCTTTAGGGCCATATTCTTTTGTTCTAAATACAGTCCATAAAACCGTAATTAATAGAATTGCTCCTCCAATATAAAACGACCAAATTACTGATGCTGCTACTTTTTCGCCTTCGGCAGGTACATTTGCTACTCCCGCTTTAGCAAGAATCCAAGGTAACATAGAGCCAAAAACCGCACCGAAATTAATTAATGCACTTTGCAAAGAGTAACCAAGGTTACGTTGCTCGTCATTAACCATGTCGCCAACAAGCGCTCTAAAGGGTTGCATGGTAACATTAAAAGAAGTATCCATTAATAATAGCATAGTAGCGCCAAAAACTAATGGGGGTAATAGATAGGTAAAATTTTCAGCATTTGGCATGAAAAACATGGCCAAAGCCGAAACTATTGCTCCACCAAATATAAATGGGATTCGTCGTCCAAGTCTTGTCCAAGTTTTATCGCTCGAAAGTCCAATTATAGGTTGCACAACCAAACCCGCTAGAGGGGCTGCTAGCCAAAAATAACCTATGCTATGAACATCGGCACCTAAAGCTTCTAAAATCCTACTTGTATTTCCATTTTGCAGCGAATATCCAATTTGGACTCCTAAAAATCCAAAACTTAGATTCCAAATTTGCCAAAAATTTAATTTTGGTTTTTCCATTATCGTATTTTTATTGATTGATACGATAAGCGCGATGCTTATCAAAACTTAATTAATATTTCGAAGTAAAAATATAAGTTTTGAAATGGGGGTAAAAGTAATAATTTATTTTAATTGTTGAATTTTAATTTTAATATTATTTTTAAAATCGATATTTTCATCAAATTGCCCGAATTAAAGGGTAGATTCTCGTTCCACAAGATGGGTTCCAATTACTTCTGTTTTATAATGTTCTTCATCTTCCTCTTCAGATTCGAGCCTCTCAATGAGCATTATGGCTGCTCTTTCTCCCATTTTGATTTCATTTTGGCTTACGGTAGTAATGCTTGGAGAGGAATATTTTGAAATCATTCCGTCAGTGAATCCTATTATAGATATGTCTTCTGGGATCTTTAATCCTAATTTATTTGCCGATTTTATGGCGGTAACTGCAAATAATTCATTTACTGCAAATATGGCATCAAACGTATTGTTCTTTAATAATAGTTCAATTTCATCCGAGCAGTTATCCATGTCTTCAATTTTCAGGATTAGGCTCTCGTCAATTGGGATGTTGTTACTTCGTAATGCTTTTAAGTATCCTTCAGTTCTTAGTTTTCCTACACTTATGTAGTCGATTGTTGAAATGAGTGCAATTTTATTAAATCCTTTATCGATCAAGAATTGTACAGCTTCAAAAGCAGCTAAATTATCATCAATTATTACTTTGTCGCTTAAAATATCATTAGCAACCCTGTCAAACATTACAACGGGCATTCCTTGATTAATGACTTCACTGATGTGATGAAAGTCCTTTTTTTGTTGAGTTTCTTTAGACAGTGACATAATAAATCCGTCGATGCTTCCATTGGCAAGCATTTCCATATTGATGACTTCTTTGTCAAATGATTCATCGGACAAGCAAACGATTACATTATATCCTTTTTCATTGGCAATATGTTCAATTCCGCTGATCACGGTGGCAAAAAAATGATGAATAATTTCAGGGATAATTACTCCAATCGTTTTTGTTTTTTTATTTTTTAAACTTAACGCAATCAAGTTAGGTTTGTAGTTGTATAATTTGGCAAATGCACGCACTTTTTTTCGGGTATCCTCACTTATTTCCGGACTGTCTTTGAGTGATTTTGAAACCGTAGAAATTGACACGTCCAACTCTTTTGCAATTTGTTTTAATGTGACTTTTCTTTTCATAATGTGGTTTAAATTTGGTTTTTAAAGAATAAGGAACAATCTGGTTTAGAGAAAATCAGAATGCTTAATATTGTGTTTTTGTTAAATTAGTTATATCTAATTATAATAGGCAAATAGCATTTTCTGAATAAAGGTAAAATTTATTTTCACATTATGGATTTTTACCCATAAAAAAATATAAATTTGAAAAAGTTTTCAACACTATCACGTTTTCGTGCGAATTTTAACACCTGTTTTTTTTCAACAAAGGTTAATTTAACTAAATTTAACGTTCGAAGTAAAAATATAAGCACAAAATTAACTTTTAACTTAAACAAAATGTATGAAAACAATTTATAAAAAGTTGTTATTTTTATTACTATTCCTGCCATTTAGTGTCCTTGCGCAGGGTACTGTTGAAGGCACTGTTTTAGACTCTAAAACCAACCAGCCAATTCCGGGAGTAAATGTAATTATTCAAGGTACTGGTAATGGTACTTCAACAGATTTCGAAGGTAAATTTAAATTGCCAAAAGTAAAGAAAGGGGATAAAATCGTTTTTTCTTATATCGGATACAAAAATTCAACAATTTCTTATGATTCACAAAAAGCCTTAACCGTTAAGCTTGAAGAAGAGTCTAACCAGTTACAAGAAGTGGTGATTCAAGTTGGTTATGGTTCTGTAAAAAAGAAAGACGCTACTGGGTCTGTTGCTTTAATCACAACCAAAGACTTTAATAAAGGAGCCATAACAAGTGTGGATGGATTGTTAAGCGGTAGAGCTGCGGGGGTTGTGGTAACTTCTTCAGGAACTCCGGGTAATGATGCAACAATTAGAATTCGTGGAGGTTCTTCATTGCTTGCAAGTAATGATCCGTTAATTGTTGTTGATGGATTGCCAATTGACGGAGGAATGTCTGCTATAAATCCTAATGATATCGAATCATTTTCCATATTAAAGGACGCGTCAGCAACTGCAATTTATGGTAATAGAGGCTCGAATGGGGTGATTTTAATTACCACCAAAAAAGGATCTAAAAAAGATATGCAGGTTTCTTTCAATACGTTTACTACCTTAAATACATTAGCGAAAAAAATTGACGTTTATTCGGCAGATGAATTCAGAACATTAATTAATGAAAAAGCACCTCTTAAAGCAGGTCTTTTAGGGAATTCAAAAACGGATTGGCAGAATGAAATTTTTAGTAATTCTTACACTTCCGATATCAATTTATCTATTTTAGGGAATCTTTTTAAAACGGTACCGTCAAGACTAACCATAGGAAATACAGATAATAATGGAATTTTGGAAACGTCTCATTTTAAAAGATCTACCGCTTCTGTTGCATTAAATCCAAGTTTTTTGGACAATCATTTAAAATTCAATGTAACGGGAAATTATTCTTATACTTATAGACAAAATGCAGATGAAGGTGCTATAGGAAGTGCCATTTCATATGACCCAACACAAACGGTTTATGATCCTAATTCTATTTATGCCGGATATACGGAGTGGGTTATTGGGGGAGTTCCAAAAGGGACCTCAAATCCCGTAAGTATGTTAAAAGAAGTAAGAAATATTGGAAATCAATATAGACTTTTTGGAAACATTAATATTGATTACAAATTTCATTTTTTGCCTGAGTTAAGAGCTATTATCAATGCAGGTATGGATAATCAACATGGGGATGGTTCTGTAAGAGTGAATCCTTTGTCAAGATCAGGGTACAACAATAGTCCATTATTGCCAACTTCACAAATTGGATCTTATTCGGAAACTTGGTTTGATAACAAAAATAAAAATTTAAATGCCCAGTTAAATTATACCAAAGCATTTGGGAAATTAAATGTTGATGTATTAGGGGGTTATGAATATCAACAATTTGATTACCAGAATTATTATTCCGGGAATAGAAAACTTTTTGGTTATGGAATGGATGAGGAAAATAAAGAAGATGTTTACACGGATCCGGGGAATAACTTGCAAGCCTTTTTTGGTCGTTTAAATTTAGGTTATAACGATAAATATTTATTGACAGTTAATTTTAGAAGAGACGGTTCTGCTAGGGTTTCGCCAGTCAACAAATGGGCTAATTTTCCTGGAGTTGCTTTTGCATGGAAAATCAAAGAAGAAGGTTTCCTTAAGGATTCCAAAACTTTTTCTGATTTAAAATTAAGATTAAGTTATGGTGAAACGGGTCAACAACAAGTGCCATTTGCATTGGCTTGGATAAAAAAATATAGCACATCAGGCAATAATTTTTACCAATTTGGGAATGAGTTTGTAATCATTTCTAAACCAGATGGTTATAATGAGGCTTTAAAATGGGAAAGAAGTTCCAAATACAATGTGGGACTAGATTTTGGTTTTATTAACAACAAGTTGAAAGCTACAGTAGATGGCTACTTTTCTAAAACGAATGATTTATTTGCAAACACAAGAAGAGGTGCATTACAAAATTTAGGTGTTTATGGACCTACAAATGTTGGGTCTCTTGAGTCTAAAGGGGTAGATTTTGGATTGAATTTTCAGGCAGTTCAAAAAGATAATTTTGATTTAAGCTTAAATTATAATCTTACCTATAATCATACAGAAATTACAAGTTTGGCTACTGATAATGATCCTCAAGGAGGGGTGGGTTTAGGTGCTTTTGCTCAAATTAATAAAGTTGGATTGGCTCCATTTTCGTATTGGTTGTATGAACAAGTCTATGATCAAAACGGTAAGCCTATTGAAGGGGTGTTCGTAGATAGAAATGGAGATGGAAAGGTTGATAGTAGCGATAAATACAATTACAAAAAACCTCAAGCCGACGTGACTATGGGTTTTATGGTAAATGCTACATTCTATAAAAATTGGGATTTTTCCATGTCATGGAGAGCCAGTTTAGAAAATTATGTATATGATGATGTTAATGCAAGTAGAGCTTTCTTAGGAGGGATTAATGATACTTTTAACGGTACCGTGAGTAATTCACCAGTAGATTACACTAATACAAATTTCATTGCCGCTTCTAAACAATCAGATTATTATATTAAAAATGCCTCGTTTTTAAAATTAGACAATGTGACCTTGGGATATAATTTCAAATCAATTCTACAATCAGAAAAAAATTCATTAAGGGTATATACTGGGGTTCAGAATGTATTAACGATTACGGACTATAAGGGTATTGATCCAGAAGTTTTTAATAATGGAATTGATGGTACGATTTTCCCTAGAGCAAGAATGTTTATGTTGGGTGTGAACGCTAATTTTTAATATTAAAAATAAATTAAAATGAAAAGTATTATAAAAATAACGAATTTAAGATGGATATTTATTTTATCTCTCTTGTTTTCATTGAGCTCTTGCCAAAATGATTTGAATCTTGTTACTAAAGATGACGATCAGGCACTTAGCGAACAATTTTTCGCAAACAATCCAAACTCGTACAAGCAATTTTTGGCAAAAATTTATGCGGGTTACGTGGTAACTGGGCAAACTGGTCCTGCCGGGGATTCTGATTTGGGATCATCAGTAGATGAAGGATTTTCTCAATACTTGAGAGGCTATTGGCAATGTCAGGAATTAACGACTGATGAAGCTATAATTGCTTGGGGAGAAAGTGACAACAAAACGATTAAAGATTTGAATTTTAATACTTGGGATAAAGACAATGTTTTTACGGAAGCTTTTTTTGCCAGAGTATTTTACCAAATAGGATTGTGTAATGAATTTTTAAGAGAAACTACTGATGCAAAACTAAATACTAGAGGAGTAAGCGGAGATTTGAGAAGTCAAATATCTAAATTTAGAGCTGAAGTTCGTTTCCTTAGAGCATTAACCTATTATCACGGAATTGACATTTTTGGTAAATTACCCTTCATGACAGACGCTGATCCTTTAGGGATTAAACCACCAATGCAAAGTAGAGAATTTATTTTTAATTTTATTATAGCAGATTTGGGTGCAATTGATGGCGATTTAGCTGCTCCTAAAACCAATGAATACGGAAGGGCAGATCAAGCGGCGGCTTGGATGTTAAAAGCGAAATTATTACTAAATTCAAAAGTATATACAGGTGTAGACAGAAGTCCTGAAGCTTTAACAGCAGTTAATAAAGTAATTAGTTCTGGATATTCTATCATTACTAATCGTTCTAAATTATTTCAGGCTGACAACAATACCAATGGAGCACAAAACGAAATTATTTTCCCATTATGTTCAGATGGTCTTAAATCACAAACATGGGGAGGAATGACCTATCTGGTTCATGCAAGTTGTGATAATGCAGTGGGTAAACTATTAGGAGTAGATTCCGGATGGAAAGGGTACAGAGTGCGAAAAGAATTTTATGAATCTGTAGGAACTGACGATGCTCGTGTTGCCTATGTTTCTGGAAATACGGATCCGGCTTCTATAACCACTCCAAGTGTTGACTCTGATCCAAATGCGTTTAATCAAGGTAAAAAGCTTACAAAATTTACCAATATAAGATCAGATGGTGCATTAGCACAATCAGTTAGTATGCCAGATACTGATTTTCCTTTATTTAGAATGGGAGATGCTTATTTAATGTATGCTGAATTGGCGGCTAATGGTTTTGGAGATAAAACAATTGCTAAAGGCTATATAAATGATTTAAGAACAAGAGCAAATCCAAGTGCTGCAACGGTTACAGAAAGCGAAGTAACTCCTGACTTGGTTTTAAATGAAAGAGCCAAAGAATTATATTGGGAAGGTTGCAGAAGACAAGATTTAATTCGATTTGGCAAATATTTAAGTGGTTATAATTGGGAATGGAAAGGCGGCGTTCAAACGGGCGTTTCTTTACCAGAGACTAAACTTCTTTTTGCTATTCCTAGCAGTGAGTTAAGAGCAAATTCAAATTTATCACAAAACCCGGGTTATTGATATTAAATAATTATATACAATGAAAAATATTTTAAAAATAACATTTTTTGCATTTTTACTAATCTCATTTGGTTCATGCACTGAAAGTATTGATCCATTAGTTTCTCCTAACGGATTAACGTTTCATGCTCCAACCAATAGTGGGCCATATGTTTTATCATCAGATAATGGCGATAATGATGTAACCACTTTAAATTGGGAAGCTGCCAACAGTGGTCTGTCCACAGCTTCGGCTTCAACTAAATATACATTAGAAATTGCAAAAAGTGGTACTAATTTTGCGTCACCTATAACCGCAAGTACTAGTTCGTCATTATTGACATTTCTTTGGAAAGAGAGTTACTTGAACACAATACTTGTAGACAATGGTTTTCTACCTTATGTATCTGTAGATATAGATATTAGAGTAAAATCAATTATGGGATCGGGATCAAATAAATTTATCCAATATTCTAATGTAATTACTGAAAATGTAACGCCTTTTGCGATTCCTACGTTAGCTTTTACAAAAGATTCACAAGATCCCGCAACAGCACCTATTTTATTAGCTTCTGGATTTTTCAATAGCGATTATGAAGGCTATATGTGGTTAGAACCTGGTGATTATAAATTTTTCACATCGGTATTAGGTACATTTTCAGCTTCAAATCCATTTTATGGAGATAATGGAAGTGGTTCACTTGTCTCGAATGGTGTAGGAAAAAAAATTACAAAACCTGGACACTATTTAGTAAGAGCAAACATAAAAACCACCGGTACTGGGGCTATGACTTATTCTGCCAATTATATAGAAGCAATCGGAGTTTTCGGATTAGCAGTAAAAAGTAATCCGGGTTCGGCTAATATGGTTCCTATGGTTGATGTTAATAACAATAACATTTGGAAAATCACTATTGATTTGTTTAAAGGAAGAAAATTTAGATTTAAATCTAAATATTTCATCAGTTTGTTACCAACAACTCCACCATCTGTTTTAGATAACCCAACAGTTAATCCAACGTTTTCAGTTTTAGGAAATAAATCAGAAGATAATTCTATTGTTGATATTCCTTTACCGGCGACAACTGGAGGTGAAATTACAGTGCCAGGAGATAGTGACGGTACTAAACAGAAATACGATATAACAATAGATGTAAGTAAACCAGGAAATTATACTTATACTCTGACTCTAAATCCAAATTAAAATTTTTTTAAATCTTTAAAAAAGGGCTATTTTATATAGCCCTTTTTTTATCACAACAACATTAACCATGAAAAAAATCGTATTATTAACTTGTATTTTTAGTTTGTTTACCACATTAGTGTTTTCTCAAATTACAACAACTCCGGCTCCAGCAATTGCAAGTGGAGCGGTTACTATAAATTTTGACAAGACAGGAACTCCTTTAGCAGCTTACACGGGTGTGATATATGCGCACATGGGCATAACGGTTAATGGTGTGCAATGGACACGAGTTATAGGTGCTTGGGGAAATAATACGAACCAACCCGCATTGACCTTAGTCTCTGGTACAACCTATAAATTAGACATTATACCTGATTTATATACTTATTTTGGAGTGCCTACTACAAGTACAATTACGCAAATTTGCGTGGTGCTTCGAAATGCTTTAGGTACTGCTAAAACAGCAGATACTTTCTTAAATGTTGGCGCTTTTCAAGCTACGTTAACTGCTCCTCTTTTGAACAGTACCACTATCGTTAATTCAGGAACAAGTTTAACCATCACAGCTAACAACACCAATGGTGATGCCTCCTATAATTTATTGGTAAATGGAACAAGTGTCAATACTTTTTCAGGTTCAGTATATTCTTTTACTGACGATAATATCATTGCTAACAAAAGTTATGATTTACAAATAACGCAAGGAACAACTACTTTTTCAAGAAAATTTTCGGTAATTGTGAATCCTGGAACTGTTTCCCAAGTGATGCCATCTGGTTTGGAAGACGGAATAAATTATAATTCTGGCGATGCAACAAAAGCTACTTTAGTGCTTACCGCTCCAGGAAAGGATTTTGTGTATGTTGCAGGAAGTTTTAATAATTGGCAGCCTACAGGAGTTTATTCCATGAAAAAAGATGAAGCTACAGGAAAATTTTGGTTGGAATTAACGGGATTAGTTTCAGGCGCAACAAATTCATATCAATATTGGGTTGTGGATCAAACTCCAACGACGAATTCTCCGGTATTGGTTAAAACTGCTGATCCTTTTTCAACTTTAGTATTGTCTCCTTATGATGATCCCTATATTCCATCGGCAAATTATCCAAATATTCCGGCCTATCCAAAAGGACAAGAAAGAGAAGTTACCATTTTGAAAACAGGAAAAACACCTTACAATTGGCAAATAACTAATTTTACTAAACCTGAAAAAGAAAAATTAGTGGTTTATGAACTTTTAGTTAGAGATTTTGATTCTAACAAGAGCTTTCAAAATTTAATTGATAGAATTGATTATTTTAAAAATTTAAAGATTAATGCCATTGAATTAATGCCGGTAATGGAGTTTGAAGGGAATGAAAGCTGGGGTTACAATACCTCGTTTCATTTGGCTTTAGATAAAATGTATGGAACGGCAGATAAATTTAAAGAGTTGATAGATTTGTATCATCAAAACGGAATTGCAGTAATTCTTGATGTGGCATTGAATCACGCATTTGATAGAAATCCAATGGACAGAATGTGGATGTCTGATCCTGATGGTGATGGTTGGGGTGGTCCAGCCTCTGACAATCCGTATTTTAATGTTACTGCTACTCACAGTTACAGTGTTGGTAATGATTTTAATCATTCCTCTGATTACACAAAGTACTATACAAAACGCGTTATTAAACAGTGGATAGAGGAATTTCATATCGATGGGTTTCGTTGGGATTTAACCAAAGGGTTTACTCAGAATTGTACGGGTAGTGATGCATGTACCAATTCCTATCAACAGGACAGAGTAGATATTTTAAAAGATTATGTGGATTATTCTTGGAGTTTAGACCCTTCGCATTATGCTATATTTGAACATTTGGGAGCAGCTAATGAAGAGCAACAGTGGGCAAATTATAGAATTAATGAAACTCCAAGTAAAGGAGTGATGATGTGGAGTGAGCAGTTTGCACCCTATACTCAATTAATAGAAGGAAATGGAGGGAACAAAAGTATTTCAGGAATGAATAATACCTCTAAAGGTTTTACGAAAAGAAGAGTGCTAGGCTATCCAGAAAGTCACGATAAAGACAGACTAATGTTTCAAGCGCGTCAGTACGGAGCTTCTGCGGAAATAAAGACATTAGCCGGTGCCTTAAAAAGGATGGCTTCTATTGCCGCTGTTTCATTACCAATTCCTGGACCAAAAATGATTTGGCAATTTGCGGAACTGGGTTGGGATTCCTCCATATATACCTGTACAGACGGAACTTATAATGACGAAACAGCAACAAAACCATATGATTGTAAATTGGCCACAAAATCGGTTTACCAATGGTCTCAAAGTTGGATGACTGTTCCGGAAAGAAAAGCATTATATGATACGTATGCAAGAATCAATGATTTGAAAATAAACGAGGCTGTATTTAACGGAAGTGTGACTGTGAATTCAGGAACTTTTACGCCGTCAATTTATATTTGGGACGATGCCATTCCAAGCACGAGTCTTAAAAACGTAGTGATTTTATCGAATTTCAATACCACTGCACAAAACATAACAGGAAACTTTCCTTATGTAGGAATATGGTACAACTTGATGGATAACACGCCTCTAGTAGTTAATGCAACAACGGATCAAATTACTATTGAAGCAGGTGGATTCAGAATGTACGGAAACAAACCAACAACTTTGGCAACAGATACGTTTGAAACCATGAATCAGGTGAGTTTGTTCCCAAATCCATCGTCCAATTATTTTACAATAAATACGAATACAACCAAGGTTCAGATTTATTCAATTACAGGCCAATTGGTAAAAAGTTTTGGCAAAAAATCTAATGAATATCAATTTGAAATCGGAGATTTAAAAAACGGAATTTATTTGGTTAAAGCGTCAGCCGAAAATAATCGAGAAAAAACCATGAAATTGATTAAACAATAAATTCAGACTATTAAATTGGTATTATAAATGAGCCTTTCTTAACGGAAAGGCTTTTTTTTATGCTTTTTTATAGTGACTTAGCAATATCTTTTTAAAAGATTTTACATAAAAGCTTCCTTTTTACAGTCAGACTTTTACCTTTGTATGACCAAACTTAATTCGATCACAATGAATAAAAATAGTAAAAGAAGAGAAGCCTTATTATATCATGCAAAACCAACACCAGGAAAAATTCAAGTAGTACCAACTAAAGCCTATGCAACACAGAGGGATTTGTCATTAGCCTATTCACCTGGAGTTGCAGAGCCTTGTTTAGAAATTGCAAAAGACGTAAATAATGTTTATAAATATACTGCAAAAGGGAATTTAGTTGCTGTAATCACAAATGGTACCGCAGTTTTAGGTTTAGGGGATATTGGTCCTGAAGCGTCAAAACCGGTAATGGAAGGTAAAGGATTGCTCTTCAAGATATTTTCGGATATTGATGTTTTTGATATTGAGATAGGAACTAAAGACATTGAAGAATTTATTCAAACGGTAAAAAATATTGCGCCAACTTTTGGCGGTATTAATCTTGAAGATATAAAAGCTCCAGAGTCTTTTGAAATAGAAAGACGTCTGGTAGCTGAATTGGATATTCCAGTAATGCACGATGATCAACATGGAACGGCTATTATCTCTTCGGCGGCTTTAATTAATTCCTTAGAATTGGCAAATAAAAAAGCCGAAAATGTAAAAATGGTGGTTTCAGGAGCGGGTTCGGCTGCAATAGCTTGTGCTGATTTATATGTTTTACTTGGAGTTAAAAATGAAAACATATTGATGTTTAACAGCAAAGGGGTTTTGACTAAAGACAATCCTTCATTGTCAGAATTGCAACAAAAATATGCTAAGGATATAAAACCGATGACACTGGAAGAAGCATTAGTAGATGCGGATATTTTCTTGGGGTTATCAACAGGGGATATTATGACTCCACAAATGTTATTGGGGATGGCAAAAGATCCTATTGTTTTTGCAATGGCTAATCCAGACCCTGAAATAGAGTACAACTTAGCGATTGCTACCCGAAAAGACGTAATTATGGCAACTGGTCGTTCAGACCATCCTAATCAGGTGAATAACGTGCTAGGTTTTCCGTATATTTTTCGGGGTGCATTAGATGTTCGTGCAACTAAAATCAATGAAGCGATGAAAATGGCTGCGGTTAAAGCGCTTGCCGCCTTGGCCAAAGAACCTGTTCCTGAACAAGTGAATATTGCTTATGGCGAAACTAAACTCATTTTTGGTCGGGAGTATATTATTCCAAAACCATTTGATCCAAGATTAATCACAACGGTTGCTCCAGCAGTAGCAAGGGCAGCAATGGAATCTGGCGTAGCTAAAAATCCAATTGAAGATTGGGATAAATATGAAGAGGAACTTTTAAATCGTTTGGGTTCTGATAATAAAATGGTTCGACTATTAACCAATAGAGCCAAAAACGAACCAAAACGTATCGTTTTTGCCGAAGCCGATCATCTTGACGTTTTAAAAGCAGCGCAAATTGTATATGAAGACAAAATCGGATACCCAATTTTGCTTGGAAATAGAGAGGTTATTTTAGAATTAAAAGCAGAAATTGGATTTGATGCCGAGGTTCCCATTTTTGATCCAAAAAATAAAGAAGAGGATAACAGAAGATTGAATTATGCCGAGATTTTTTGGAAATCCAGACAGCGCAAAGGAATTTCTTTACTAGATGCTCAAAAATGGATGCGTGAGCGTACTTATTTTGGAGCCATGATGGTAAATGAAGGGGAAGCTGATGCATTGGTTACCGGATATTCCAGAAGTTATCCATCGGTTGTAAAGCCAATCATGCAACTTATTGGTAAGGCGCCAGGGATTTCTCTCGTTGCTACCACAAATTTAATGATGACCAATCGGGGCCCCATGTTTTTATCGGATACTTCGATAAATCCAAATCCTACCGCAGATGAGTTGGCGAAAATTGCCATAATGACGGCAAATACCGTTAGAATGTTTGGAATGGAACCGGTTATTGGAATGGTTTCGTTTTCTAATTTTGGATCTTCTTCTCATGAAAGTGCCACAAAAGTAAGAGAAGCAGTAGCCTATCTTCATAAGTATTTCCCTGAACTAATTGTTGACGGAGAAGTTCAAGCTGATTTTGTTTTAAATTCCGACATGCTAAAGACTAAATTTCCTTTCTCTAAATTAGCAGGAAAAAAAGTAAATACGCTAATTTTTCCTAATCTCGATGCGGCAAATATTACCTATAAATTATTGAAAGAGTTGTATAAAGCGGGTTCTATTGGTCCTATAATGCTAGGAATGGAAAAACCGGTACATATTTTTCAATTGGGTGCTAGCGTAGAGGAAATGGTCAATATGGCCGCTGTAGCCGTTGTAGATGCGCAAGAAAAAACAAAAAAGCTTAAGGAATTTGAGATATAATAGGAACACTTAATTTAACGGATAAATCTCAATTAAAGATTTTTGTTATATTTGGGCTTACTTTAACATAACAATGATAGTACATATACAGGGGAAGCTAGTAGAAAAAACACCAACTGAAGTCGTTATCGACTGCGGTGGTGTCGGATATCACGTTAACATTTCTTTGCATACCTTCTCATTATTGCCAACATCCGAGCATATTAAATTGTTTACATACTTACAGATTAAGGAAGATGCGCATACTTTGTTTGGGTTTGTAGAAAAATCGGAGAGAGAAATTTTCAAGATGTTGTTATCAGTTTCGGGTATTGGTTCCAGCATTGCAAGGACCATGTTGTCATCTCTCGATCCAAAGCAAATCATTCAAGCATTGGCCGTTGGAGATTTAGCAACCATACAATCCATAAAGGGTATTGGAAGCAAAACAGCGCAAAGGGCCATCTTGGATTTAAAAGACAAAGTGTTAAAACTTTATGATTTAGATGAAGTATCTATGTCGCAAAACAATACAAATAAGGATGAAGCGTTATCAGCTTTGGAAGTTTTAGGTTTTAACAAAAAATTAGCGGAAAAAGTAGTTGATAAAATTGTAAATCTAGATTCGAGTGCTACAACGGAATCAATTATAAAACAGGCTTTAAAAAATTTATAATACTTGAAAACATTTTATATAGAAAAAATAAATTTTGTTCTGAGAATTGGCTTTTTAATGCTGGTTTTTCTTGTCAGTTTTAGCATCCATGCTCAGGTTAATGAGCCCGTTCAAGATACTGTAAAAAAAGGATATACTGTCGGAGCATTGAAGTTAGATAATCCTCCAAGTATTCTTGAAGCTTACAGTTATGATCCGGTTACCGATAGATACATTTATACCAATAGTGTGGATGGATTTAACATTAATTACCCAATAATTCTTACTCCAAAAGAATACGAACAACTGGTTTTGCGAGAATCCATGCGAACCTATTTCAAGAAAAAATCGGATGCAATTGATGGGAAAAAAGCGGGGAGTGAAGAGGCTAAAAAAGATTTATTACCAAGGTATTATATAAATTCAGGCTTTTTTGAATCTATTTTTGGAAGCAATACGATTGACGTGAAACCTACGGGTTCAGTTGAAGTCGATTTGGGAGTTCGCCACTCCAAACAGGATAATCCATCTTTTTCACCTAAAAACAGATCTACTACAAATTTCGATTTTAACCAAAGAATCAGCATGAGTCTTATGGGTAAAGTGGGGACGCGATTGCAAGTAAATGCCAATTACGATACGCAATCTACTTTTGCATTTCAAAATCTAATCAAATTAGAATATACTCCAACCGAGGATGATATTATTCAAAAAATAGAAGTCGGGAACGTGAGTTTGCCATTGAACAGTTCATTGATTCGTGGTGCTCAGAGTTTGTTTGGGGTTAAAGCGCAATTGCAATTTGGAAAAACTACCGTAACCGGAATATTTTCCGAACAAAAATCACAGACAAAAACGGTGACCGCACAAGGTGGTGGAACCATTCAGGATTTTGAACTATTTGGATTGGAATATGATACAGATAGGCACTTTTTCTTGTCTCAATATTTTAGAAACAAATATGACGAATCGCTGAAAAACTATCCGTTTATTGACAGTAGAGTCCAAATCACCCGAATGGAAGTTTGGATTACAAACAAGCAAAATAGGATTAATACCACCAATAATAATTTAAGAAACATTATCGCCTTACAGGATTTAGGGGAAGCTCAGTTAAGCGATTCCAATGGGATTCCTATTAGTGATAAAGAAATCGTGGCTTTAGACCCTACTCCAGCAGGGTTTTTTAATGTTTCTCCAGATGCTGCGGCAGACAACAAAAACAATGACTATGACCCAGGATTGATTGCTACCGGAGGTGGTTTGCTAAATGGCGGCATTAGAGAAATTGCTACTGCAAATGCGGGTTTTAACAATGTGCCAATTGAAGGGCAAGATTACTCCAAGTTAGAAAATGCTAGAAAATTAACTTCAAACGAATATTCTTTTAACCCACAATTGGGTTATATATCGCTGCAACAACGTTTGGCAAATGACGAAGTTCTTGCCGTTGCTTATCAATATACTATAGGAAAAGATATTTATCAGGTGGGAGAATTTGGAAGCGACGGTGTCGATGCCACCCAAGCTGGAGCGATTGACCCAGCTACCGGACAACCCGCAACAATAACCTCACAAACATTAGTCGTAAAAATGCTGAAAAGCAATTTGACTAATGTCGAAAAGCCAATTTGGAATATCATGATGAAGAATATTTATCAAATTCCAGGTGCTTACCAATTGGAAAAACAGGATTTTAAATTTAATATCCTTTATAGTGATCCTTCTCCTTTAAACTATATTACTCCAGTCTCCGGAACTCCTTTTCCTTTAAATCCACTCCCGGAAAATCGGGTTTCTGAAACGCCATTGTTAAAAGTTTTCAATGTCGATAAATTAAATTATAACAATGATCCGCAAGCCGGAGGTGATGGTTTCTTCGATTTCATTCCGGGGTTGACCGTAGATACTCAAAACGGCAAATTAATTTTTACAAGTGTCGAGCCTTTTGGTAAATTACTTTTTGAAAAATTAAGAACTGATCCCAAACAAAATTACAATGGAGATCAAAACTCTTCTATAGATTATAATGACAATCAAAAAAAATATGTTTTCCAAAATTTATATAGAAAGACACAATCCATTGCTTTACAAGATGGCGACAAAAATAAATTTCAATTAAAAGGAAAATTTAAATCTAGCGGTGGTGATGGGATTCCGATTGGGGCTTTTAATGTGCCAAAAGGATCTGTTGTGGTTACCGCTGGAGGAAGAGTTTTGCTTGAAGGGGTCGATTATAGTGTGAATTACCAGGCTGGAAGAGTTCAAATATTAGATCCTGCATTGCAAGCTTCAAATACTCCAATACAGGTTTCTGTGGAAAACAATTCTGTTTTCGGACAGCAAACCAGAAGGTTCATGGGAATTAATGTGGAGCATAAATTTTCAGAACACTTTTTGGTGGGTGGTACGTTCCTGAAAATGACGGAAAAACCATTGACCCAGAAATCAAGGTACGGGCAGGAATCGGTTAATAACACCATTTTTGGGGCCAATACCAATTTCTCTACTGCGGTGCCTTTCTTTACCAGAATGGTAAATAAGTTGCCCTTTATAGACACGGATGTTCCTTCCAGTATTTCATTTAGAGGTGAAGTGGCATTCCTAAAACCCGATTCGCCAAAGGCAGATAAATTCAATGGAGAATCTACTATTTATGTGGATGATTTCGAAGGTTCACAAACTACTATCGATTTGCGTTCCCCTTCGTCATGGAGTTTGTCATCAACACCTGTAAAAGATTCAGAAATAACAGGTTCAGAAAAACCAAGTGCCTATGATTTCTTTGGCGAAGATCAAGGAAATGATCCAAGTGATCGATTAAAATACGGATCCAAAAGAGCAAAATTAAACTGGTACAGCATCGATCCCATCTTTTATTCACAAAGACCCTCGGGGATTTCTACGGATGATTTATCCTTGAATAAAACTCGAAGGATTTATAGTCAAGAATTATACCCAGCTACAGACATTGCTATAGGACAATCTCAGGTTGTTAATACTTTGGATTTAACATACTATCCTAAAGAAAGAGGACCTTATAACAACAATTCGTTAGCGGCGGGAACCAATATTCTGCCAAACCCGAAAGATAATTTTGGAGGTATTACGCGTTCGCTGAATTCGACTAATTTTGAACAAGGAAATGTTGAATATATTCAATTTTGGGTTTTAGATCCCTACGGAAGTGGAAATGGTGATTTGCCAGTAACTAGTACAAATACGGGTAAAATCTATTTTAATTTGGGTTCCATTTCGGAAGATATTTTAAAAGACGGAAGAAAACAATTTGAAAATGGATTGCCGGAATCGGGTTCCAATCAATTGACGTATCCTACTGTTTGGGGGAAAGTGCCGGCATCACAATCCTTAATTTACGCATTTGATACCAATGAAGGGAATCGAGCTGTTCAAGATGTTGGTTTAGATGGCTTGACAGATGCGCAAGAGGGAGCTATCTATTCTAATTTTGCCGGACTGGCTGATCCAGCTGCCGATAACTATCAATATTTTTTAACAGCTCAAGGAAATGTATTGGAACGCTATCGGAATTATAATGGCACCCAGGGAAACTCTCCGGTAAACGTTACAAATGACAATAGAGGAAACTCTACCGTTCCAGACGTGGAAGATATCAATAGAGACAATACCATGGATGGGTACAATGCCTATTATGAATACAGCATTGATATAAAACCAGGGATGGATGTGGGAATATCAAAATATGTTACCAATGTATTAAAGGCTCGTGCTCCGATTCCTGGTTCCAGCTTTGGAGAGGAAACGGATGCCAGATGGATCCAGTTTAAAATTCCCGTTACACAATTTGAAAATAAAATTGGACCGATAACAGATTTCAGATCCATTCGTTTCATGAGGATTTTTATGACTGGTTTTGAGGACGAAATGACGGTTCGTTTCGGCTCGTTAGACTTGGTTAGAGGGGAATGGAGAAGGTATTTAAATACTTTAGATCCATTAGAAACTACAGCACAAAATGATTTGGACACTACTGATTTTGATGTTCAAGCCGTAAATGTTCAAGAAAATGGTGATCGTAAACCTGTAAAATATGTTTCACCTCCCGGGGTTGTTAGAGAGCAGTTGTATAATAACAATACCGTTATCAAACAGAATGAACAATCACTGTCATTAAGAGCGACAGGAACAACTGGCCTTGAGGTTGATGATTCCAGAGCCGTATTTAAAAATGTGAGCGTTGACATGCGTCAGTTCAAAAAACTAAAAATGTTTTTACATGCGGAGGCACTTCCCGCAGACTCTTCTCCATTACAAAATAATGAAATGATTGGTTTTATCCGTTTTGGGAATGACTTTACCGAGAATTTTTATCAGATAGAAATTCCTTTGGAAGTAACACCTGCCGGTGCAGTATTTGAAGATATGATTTGGCCGTCTGTGAATGACATAGATTTGCCTTTGGAATTATTGACACAACTGAAAATTTTATCGAGATCCCACTCTTTTCTTCCAAACGAAATTTTATACAAAACAGAAAATGAATTAGACCCTTCTCGATCCAGTAAACTAAAAATTGGTGTGCGTGGAAATCCCAATTTTGGCTTGGTTAGAACTTTAATGGTTGGTATAAAAAATAATACCAAAGACGGAAAGGATCCCAATGGGGTTGATTTAATAAACAGGGATATTAAAGGAGAAGTGTGGTTCAATGAACTTCGTTTGTCAGAAATGGACAACAGCGGAGGTATGGCTACAGTTGTAAATATGGACACGAATCTTGCTGATTTTGCGACTCTATCTGCAACCGGAAAAATGAGTACTATCGGTTTTGGGACTCTGGAACAAGGGCCAAATGAAAGAAGCCGAGAGGCCATTCAACAATATAATATTGTGACAAATCTTAGCCTAGGGAAATTGATGCCAAAGAAATGGGGGATAAGCCTTCCGTTTAATTATGCCATTGGTGAAGAAACCATCACTCCAGAATATGATCCGTTCAATCAGGATATTAAATTAAAACAGCTGCTGGATGTTACTTCCAATCAATCTGAAAAAGACAATATTAAAAATAGGGCTATTGACTATACAAAACGCAAAAGCATTAACTTTATTGGGGTTAGAAAAGAAAGAGCAGCGCAACAGAAACAGCACATTTACGATCCTGAGAATCTTACCCTTTCCCATTCTTACAACGAAGTAACGCGTCATAATTTTGAAATTGATAATTTTATTGACCAACAGGTAAACACAACTGCGGACTATACCTATGCTTTTCAGTCAAAAGCCGTTGAGCCTTTTAAGAAAACCAAGTTCATGAAGAAAAGCAGTTATTGGAAATTATTAAGCGATTTTAATTTCAATTATTTGCCCTCTAATATTTCTTTCAGTTCCAACATTATTAGACAATACAACAAACAACAGTTTAGGCAGGTTGAAGTGGCTGGAATTGCTTTAGACCCATTGTACAGGAGAAACTATATGTTTAATTATCAATATGGGTTTAATTACAATTTGACTAAAGCTTTAAAATTAAATTATACTGCATCATCCAGTAATGTTGTTAGGAATTATTTGAACGATAACAACGAACCTATAAATGACGTAACCCTTTTTACGGATTACTGGAATATAGGTGATCCAAATCTGCATACGCAGCAATTAGTGGTAAACTACGACTTGCCTATAAATAAAATCCCTTTATTGAGTTTTATAAAATCTACCTATTCCTATACGGGCGATTACAGTTGGCAACGGGCTTCCATTGCTTTATCCAATATAAACATTGATGGGCAAAATTATAATTTAGGGAATACCATACAAAATGCGGGTTCGCATAAGTTGAATTCGGCCTTCAATATGGATTCTTTTTATAAATACGTTGGATTAACAAAAAGAACTAAAAAACCAACAATAAAATCCGTTGCTCCACCAAAACCGGGGCAAAAGGTTATTAATGCCATTCCGGTGCAAGCCACGACTGGGGGAAATGTGTTTGTAAATGGATTGATAGGCGTTTTAACCAGCGTGAAAAATGTGCAATTGAATTATACCGAAAATCGGAGTACGGTTCTTCCTGGATACACTCCAGGACTCGGTTTTTTTGGGTCTTCAAAACCTACTCTAGGATTTATTTTTGGAGCTCAGGATGATATACGATATGAAGCTGCTAAAAACGGATGGTTGACCAATTATCCTGATTTCAACCAGAATTTCATGCAAGTCACCAGTAAGACAATAAATTTGACGGCAAATGCAGATTTATTTCCGGATTTTAAAATTGATTTGAATGCCGACAGAACGTTTGTCGACAATTTCTCGGAACAATATGATGTGACCAGTGGGCAATACAATTCGAGATCGCCATATAGTTTTGGTAATTTTTCCATTTCAACAGTATTGTTAAAAACATCTTTTGGACAAAGTGATGAAAAATTCTCGGCAGCTTTTGAAGACTTGAAAAGCAATCGTTTGGTTGTCGCGGATCGCTTAGCCCAAAATTTTTATGGTGGATCTATTCCTAGATATGGTGACGCAACACACCCAATTCCGGGAGCTACAGATCCAAATTATGGCATTTATACCGCAAACAAGGGTTATCCAATTGGTTTTGGAAAAAACAATCAAGCGGTTCTATTACCCTCCTTTTTGGCGGCATATTCTGGAAACAATGCTTCAGGAGTTTCGCTCGGGGCATTTAGAAACTTTCCAATTCCTAACTGGACTATAAAGTATAGCGGATTGATGCGTTATCAACTTTTCAAAGATGCCTTCAAGCGGTTCTCTTTACAACACAGTTACAAAGCATCTTATACTGTAAACTCATTTCGATCTAATTTTGAATTTGACAAAGCCCCTTCGGGGTATAAAACGGATGGAAGCCTAAATGCAGATTCGGGCGGAAATTTATTTAACAAAACATTGATTTCAAATATCAATTTAGTGGAGCAATTTAATCCGTTAATCCGATTGGACTTTGAGATGAAAAATTCTGTTAAAATTCTGGCGGAAATGAAAAAAGACAGAGCCTTGTCTATGAGCTTTGATAACAATCTCCTAACGGAAGTGAAAGGAATTGAATATGTGGTAGGTCTTGGTTATCGAATTAAAGACGTTATTTTTTCATCTCGATTGGCTGATAATCCTACTGGAATTATTAGAAGCGATATTAATATCAAGACTGATATTTCCTATAGAAACAGTCAAACCATTGTTCGTTATTTGGATTACAACAACAATAAATTATCTGGCGGACAAAACATTTGGTCAGCAAAACTAACAGCCGATTATTCATTCAGTAAAAACTTAACCATAATTTTCTATTATGATCATTCGTTTTCTAAAGCGGTAATTTCAACTTCATTCCCAATAACAAATATTCGTGGCGGATTTACGATGCGATATAACTTTGGAAATTAAGAATAAAAATTGGTTAAAATTATTCGGGTTAGGCTATATTTGCTATATAAAATATTAAAAAAACACATAACATAAGATACAATGAACATTCCATCAAATTTAAAGTATACTAAAGACCATGAATGGATTCTTTTAGAGGGAGAATTGGCAACTGTAGGGATTACTGATTTTGCTCAAAAAGAATTAGGAGATATTGTCTATGTTGAAGTAGAAACGCTAGATCAAACTTTGGAAAAAGATGAAGTCTTTGGAACCGTTGAGGCTGTAAAAACAGTTTCCGACTTGTTTTTACCGATGACTGGTGAGATTGTTGCTTTTAATGATTCACTAGAAAGCAATCCAGAAATGGTAAACTCGGATCCTTATGGAAATGGGTGGATGATAAAAATAAAAGTGGCCAATGTAACTGATTTTGACGAACTACTTTCAAGTGAAGCATATAAAGAACTTATTGGCGCATAAATTTTTTTATTTGTGGCTTGCCGAAATTTGGACATTGCTAATTGCGTTTTTGTGTTTGGTGAGTTTTAATAATTTGCCAAGTGTTGGAATACAATCCGCAGATAAATATGTCCATTTTACGTTTCATTTTGTTTTTACAATACTTTGGTTTTTATATTTGAAGAAAAAAAAATCTGATAAGAAACCCTTGAAGGCAATACTGCTAAAAGTTTTTTTGGCATCATTCCTTTACGGAGTTTTTATAGAAATTGCCCAAAGTCTTTTTACGGACACGAGAGAAGGAGATGTCTTTGATGTACTGGCAAATACTTCGGGAACGATTACAGCAATAACAGTGATAATGTTATATGTCACTTTTTTTAAAAAAGAAAAATTAAATTAACATATTGAACATGTCCCACTTAGTTGGGATTTTTTATCTTATGAATATGAAACAATATTTAGATTCTACCTATTTAAAAACAGCAAGCCAAGCTGGAATTCCTGAAGCAGATAATGTTAAAGTGGCTAAGGACTTTATTCAAGAAGCCATTGACGAGCAATTTAAGCTCATCATGATTCGACCAGAAATGGTTTCCATGGCAAAAAAAATGATTACCGATGCCAATTCAAAAGTTGATATTGGGACTGTAATTGATTTTCCAGAAGGTAAATCCAGTTTGGAAAAAAAACTGGAAGAAGCCAATAAAGCTATACTTGACGGTGCAGACGATTTGGATTTTGTTTGCAACTATGAAGCATTCAAAAATGGTGATGTCAATTTAGTGAAGCAGGAAATTCTAGCTTGTACACAATTGGGTTTAGAAAACCATAAAATCGTGAAGTGGATTATTGAAGTTGCGGCCTTAAATCACCAGCAAATTATTCAACTGTCAGCATTGATAAAGAATCTTGTTCTTTCAAATTTTAAGGAAGAACAATATGCATCTGTTTTTGTAAAATCATCAACAGGTTTTTATAAGACGGAAAATAATTTACCAAACGGAGCAACACGAGAAACCATAATTTTAATGCTCGAAAATGCCTCGCCGCTTCCGGTTAAAGCTGCTGGAGGTGTCCGGACTTATGATGAGGCTGTAGAAATGATTCGTCTGGGTGTGAAACGAATTGGAACTTCTGGAGCCAAAACAATTGCTAACGGGCAAGTTTCAGAAAGCGATTACTAAAAATGGATTAGCTTAAGATATAATATGAACAGATACTTTCCAATTTGTCTATTGTTGTTGAACTCGTTTGTCTCAAACGCGCAATTGACGACCAAAAATGCAGAACAATTTCCCGTTTTTCCTGCCTGTGAGAATCAATACGATAAAGATTTGGAAACTTGTTTTTATACACAGGTTCAGGATTTTATTTATACAAATCTAAAAGTTCCGGAAAAGTTAACGCAAGATAATTTTAAGGGAAATATGATTGTGCTTTTTGAAGTCGATGAACAAGGGAAATTTAAGGTTCAATACGTTGATGCCATTGATGAAGAGTTGGTTAAGGAATGCAAAAGAGTTTTTGGGCAATTTCCTAAAATCAGTCCGCCAACATTTAACGGAAAACCGACCTATTCAAAATATACCATTAAAATTGCCATACCGCAAAAAAGCGCTGCTGAAATTGCTGTTGAAAATGAGGCTGTAAAAAAAGTGGCCAATCCCAAAAAATATTTAGTAAATAAGGATAAGGAATTAGCGGAATATGACGGTATTGTTTACCATAAATTCAACAATCCTCAGTTTGAAAGTCATTTAAATATTCCATTTTCTCATAGCTATTATGCCCATTTTGATGCGGCAATGAATCAGGTGGGTACTAATAATCATACGGGTTCAAAACCCTATACCTATGTAGAAGTTTCTAAATATTACAGTCTGAAAGAAGCCAATGATAAACTGCAAAAAAATGTTGCCGGCTGGTGGGGTCGAAAAATATGGAATGAAAATTTGGCTCAAATTCAAGGGGATGGATATTGGTTTACCATGAATCCTATTTTTGATTTGCAAAAAGGGAAAAGCACTCCAAGTATTTCCAAAAGCACTTATCTTAATACCAGAGGAATTCAGTTTCAGGGCGGAGTGGGCGAGCAATTAAATTTTACCGCAACCATATATGAAAGTCAAGGTCGTTTTGCAGATTATTTTAATAACTATTCAAGATCTATAAAGCCAAGTGGAGGAAGTCCTGCAATTATTCCAGGAATCGGAATTGCAAAAGAGTTTAAAACCAACGCTTTTGACATGCCTTTGGCAGAAGCAAATTTGACCTATTCGCCAAGTAAAATGATTGACCTCCAGTTGGGTTATGGCAGGAATTTTATTGGTGATGGCTATCGTTCTTTAATTATGACTGACGGATTGAGTCCATATCCATTTTTTAAAATTAATACCACTTTCTGGAAAATCAAGTATACGAATACCTACATGTTCTTGAAAGACGTTCGTGCGGAAGCAACTGTAGATAAGACGTATACCTCAAAATACATGGCGAATCATTATTTGAGTTGGAATGCAACCAAAAGATGGAATATTGGTTTGTTTGAATCGGTAGTTTGGGCGGATACAAATAATAGAGGATTTGACGCCAGTTTTGTAAATCCAATCATTTTTTACCGTTCTGTCGAGTTTGCATCCTCAGCTAGGTCGGGAAATGCACTTTTGGGATTGACTACGAAATACAAGTGGAATAATCAAATTAATTTATACGGACAGTTTTTATTGGACGAATTTTCACTTAGTGAAGTAAAAAAACAGAATAATAGTTGGAAAAATAAATTCGGGTATCAACTAGGGATTAAGTATTTCAATGCGTTAAACGTTGAAAACTTATTGCTTCAAGTAGAATACAATCATGTACGGCCGTATGTGTATTCCCATAGCGATCCTTTGACCAATTATGCACATGCCAATCAAAGTTTAGGCCATCAATGGGGAGGGAATTTCAAGGAAGTTATCGTCATTGCCCGTTACCATAAAGGGAGGTGTTTTGCGGATGCGAAAATAACTTCTGGAATTCGGGGCTTGGATTTTGCTGATTTTGGACTAAAGTCTAATTATGGTGGAAATATTTACAGGGATTATGACGATGAGAGAGCTCAAGATACCGATGTTAAAGTAGGACAAGGCAATAAAACCACTGTTTTTATAGCAGATATTCAAGCGGGGTATTTGATTAATCCAGCCACCAATTTGAAATTATACGGAAGTTTCATTTATAGAAATTTCGACCCCACTCAAGAAACTGCAACTGCTTTTAAAGAAAGTACGACTTGGTTCTCATTAGGTTTACGTTGTGATATTTTCAATTGGTATTTTGATTATTAGTAGCCAAAGATTATAGGCTTACATTATCCCAAAAATATCAACACTGTCATGGTTATATTTTTATGAATTGTTTTTTGTTAAATCATTAACTATAAATTACATTTGCACCAGTTTTGAAAAAACGCAAATAAAAAACCGTATTGAACGTAACTACTAACACCATTTCTTTTAAATCTATTTACGCTGATTTCAAAGCTATCACTAAGGCAGGTTTGGCCATTAGTGTGGTTTTTTCCTCATTAGCAGGGTTTGTACTTGGTGTAGATGGTTTTCAGTCTATAGATTGGCTTGTTTTGTTGAAATTAGCCATTGGTGGATATTGCATGGTTGGTGCATCAAATGCTTACAATCAAGTTATTGAAAAAGACTTGGATGCTTTGATGGATCGAACTAAAAACCGTCCAGTTCCATCAGGAAGAATGGCACCAAATACGGCATTGGTTATTGCAAGTTTACTGACTGTTTTGGGACTTGTTTTATTGTACACTATCAATCCGAAAACAGCCATGTTTGGTGCGATTTCCATATTTTTATACACCAGTATTTATACGCCATTAAAAACCATGACACCCTTATCAGTTTTTGTGGGTGCATTTCCAGGGGCAATCCCTTTTATGTTGGGCTGGGTTGCTGCTACAGGCAATTTTGGAATTGAGGCTGGGACTTTGTTTTTAATTCAGTTTTTCTGGCAATTCCCCCATTTTTGGGCCATTGGTTGGTTTTTATACGAAGATTATGAAAAAGCAGGCTTCTTTATGTTGCCTTCTGGAAAAAAAGATAAATCGACTGCTTTACAAATCATTTTATACACGGTGTGGTTGATTATTGCCTCGCTTTTGCCAATGACGGGGTATACGGGGAAATTATATATTACTCCAATAGCTGGAATTGTTGTATTTTTGTTGGGATTGTGGATGTTGTTTTATGCGGTTCGGTTGTTTCAACTGCGGACATCAAAAGCGGCACGAACCCTAATGTTGGTAAGTGTTTCTTACATTACATTATTACAGATAGTTTACATTTTAGATAAATTTTTACGATTATGATACAAACAATAATGACTGCGGATGAACACAAAGCAAGAACAGCTAGATCTTATAAATTGATCTTGTTATTTGCGATGGTGAGTATGACAATGATGTTTGCTGGATTGACGAGCGCTTTTGTGGTAAGTAAGTCTAGAGCCGACTGGTTAAAAGATTTCCAATTACCAACGGCATTTTTCTTTAGCACGGCGGTAATCATTGCTTGTAGTGTTACGTTTCATTTAGCCAAAAAGGCGATACAAAAGGACAACAGAAGCGCAACAACTTCACTCCTTTTAGCCACTTTAGGGCTTGGGATTTTGTTTGTCATCTTGCAATTTGCAGGCTTTGGACAAGTAGTGGCTGCTGGCTATTATTTTACAGGAAGCGAAAGTTCCATCACGACGACTTTCCTCTATGTGGTTGCTATGGTGCACTTAGCACACTTAGCCGGTGGATTAATTTCACTGTTAATTATAATTTATAATCATTTTAAACAAAAATACAATTCAACTCAAACCCTTGGTATAGAGCTAGGTGCAATGTATTGGCACTTCTTGGATTTATTGTGGGTTTATTTGTTTTTGTTTTTATATTTCTTTAAATAAGAAAAAAATGTAAATTTGGGAACTTTTTAACGAATAACTTTTTATGGGATCGACAGTTACTACTGCAAACAGTGATGAAAAAACTTGGGGTGGAGGAAATCAGCCTTTAGGAGCCGATTATGGCAAATTGATGATGTGGTTTTTTATCGTATCAGATGCTTTGACATTCTCTGGATTTTTGGCGGCTTATGGTTTTTCTAGATTTAAATTTATCGATACTTGGCCTTTAGCCGATGAAGTATTTACGCACTTTCCATTCATGCACGGTGTTTCGGCGCCGATGTATTACGTGGCATTGATGACTTTTATTTTGATTTTCTCTTCTGTGACAATGGTTTTGGCCGTTGATGCGGGACATCACTTAAACAAATCAAAAGTAGCATTTTATATGTTCCTTACAATTATCGGAGGTTTAATATTCGTTGGTTCACAAGCTTGGGAATGGAAAAACTTTATACATGGTGAGTATGGTGCTATTGAGACTAAAGGCGGAAGTTTATTGCAATTCGTTGATAAAACTGGAAAAAGGGTAAAATTAGAAGATTTTGCAGCCACTTTGCCTGAAGATAGGGAGCATTTAGACAGAAGCAAGGGAAGATGGTTTATGGAAGAAGGTACTTTACCAACTTATTCCGTTGCAGAAGTTCAAGCTGGTTTTAAAGCGCATCCAGAACTTTTGATTAGAACGGAAGTTTTATATAAAGATGATGCAGCTGCTAAACAAGATACAAAGGTAGATCATGTCTTGAGCAAACACAAACATAAAACGGTTTTAACCAGAGCGGAATCAGAAGCAAGATTGCTTAATGCAGCTTATGTGGTTGAAGGAGCTAACTTGGTAAGAAATGAGTACGGAAGCAAATTATTTGCTGATTTTTTCTTCTTTATTACGGGATTCCACGGTTTTCACGTGTTTTCAGGAGTTATAATCAATATTATTATTTTCTTTAATGTTCTAATAGGAACGTATGAAAAAAGAAGAAGTTACGAAATGGTTGAAAAAGTGGGTCTTTATTGGCACTTTGTCGATTTAGTTTGGGTATTTGTATTCACATTCTTCTACTTAGTTTAATTTTTAAAAGTAATTATTATGTCACAAGAACACGTTTCGAATATAAATAGAATTTGGTTGGTTTTTGGAATTCTTTCCGTAGTTACAACTGTAGAGGTTTTCCTTGGAATTGTTAAACCTGACTTTTTGCACATGAATAATTTCTTAAGCATGAATTTGTTAAACTGGATTTTTATCATTTTAACTATTTTCAAAGCTTATTACATTGTATGGGCATTTATGCACATGGAAGGGGAAAAATCAAGTTTAAGATGGACTGTAGTTGCTCCAATTATATTTTTAGTTATATACTTGCTATTTATCCTTTTGGTTGAAGCAGATTATATTTATGAGGTTTTTAAAAATGCTACTATTAAATGGAATTTTTAACAACATATTAATTCATAAAAAAGGTACGCATTGCGTACCTTTTTTTATTTTTGTACTTTAATTACTTCCTTTCCAAATGAAAAAAAATATCGTTCTCTTCATCCTTTTTATTTTTCCAATTGTTGCCTATCTTTTTTTTGCTACTGGAGTTAACAGTTTTATGTTTCTTCCAACAGTAACTCCCAATATTCCGGATTTAGGACATTGGCATTCATTAAATGGGGAACCGGTTACGTTAAACAAAAAAATTACAATTTTAGGATTCACTGGAAATAATATTGTTTACAATAAAGGGAATTATTTCAATCTAAATCAAAAAATATATAACAAGAATAGAGAATTTAAAGACTTTCAGTTTGTGATGGTTGCGCCTGAAGGTACTCAGGAACAGGTAAAGGAAATATTGAAAGGGTTAAGCGGGTTGACTGATGTCTCAAAATGGCTTTTTGTTTTTGCACCAACAAATGAAATTCAAGCCTATTACAACACTTTAAAATTGAAGGGAAAATTAGATACCCATTCTGGCACCTCAAATGTTTTTATTATTGATAAAAAGAGAAATTTGAGAGGGAGGAAGGACAAAGACGAATATAAAGAAGGTTATGATACGGCTTCACCTTCAGATTTATATAATCAAATGACCGATGATGTGAAAGTGATTCTTGCTGAGTACCGTTTGGCACTTAAAAGGAACAATGCTGATAGACAGATATAAATTAATAATTATGTTAAAAAATAAATCATATATAGGAATTTCGTTCATTATTTTAATTTTTGGCATATACGCCATTCCGAAAATAATCAGTAGAATTCAACAGAATGATGTGGTTAAAGGAGATCGTCTGGATAAAGTATCCAATCATGGCAATACGGATGGGAATGTGATGATAATTGGACCAGCACCTAAATTTGAATTAAAAGATCAAAACAAAAAAATAATTACGAATGCCGACTATAAGGGTAAAGTGTATCTTATTGAGTTTTTCTTTTCTACATGTCCTTCAATATGCCCTAAAATGAATAAGAATATGGTTGACATTCAAAATCAATTTTTTGGCAATCCAAATTTTGGAATTGCATCAATAACCATAGATCCTGAACACGACACGCCTGAAATTTTAAAAGCACATGCGGAAGAATTAGGTGTTAAATCCTCTAACTGGCATTTTTTAACTGGAGACAAAAAATATATTTATGACCTTGCCAACAAAGGGTTTAATTTATATGCAGGAGAAAACAGTAAAGTAAATGGCGGGTTTGAGCATTCCGGTTTATTTGCCCTAATCGATAAAAACGGAAACATCCGATGCAGAAAAGACGAGTATGGTAACCCAATTTTGTATTATGACGGAATAGAGAAAGAAGGTGTGAAAGCAATACAACAAGATATAGCAATTTTATTAAGAGAATAATGGAAAAAAATTCAGTAGAACAAAAATTCAGCAAGTATATAGTGACCTTATCAATAGCCATTCCCCTTGCAGTTGCGGTATTGTTTAGCGTTCGGTTAAAAGACTTTGGTTTCAATTTAGAGCCACTTTCATTCTTGCCTCCAATTTACGCAACGATAAACGGAATAACAGCTATAGTTTTAGTTGCGGCTGTTATGGCCATTAAAAATGGAAATAGAAAGTTGCATGAACGTTTAATGACTTCGGCAATCGCATTGTCAGTTGTTTTTTTAGTAATGTACGTTGCCTATCACATGACTGCGGAGGCCACTAAATTTGGCGGAGAAGGAACAATACGATACGTCTATTTTGGTCTGTTAATATCACACATTTTATTATCTATTATTGTCATTCCATTAGTTTTGATAACTTATGTTAGGGCTTTAGCGGAACGATTTGACCGACATAAAAAAATCGCAAAAATCACTTTCCCAATTTGGTTATATGTTGCTATTACGGGCGTTGTTGTATACTTGATGATAGCACCTTATTATGTGCAATAAATATTTAGTTTTTATTTTGTCTCTACTGATTTCTATGTCGGTAAACGCTCAATGCGCCATGTGTCGTGCAGCCATAGAAAGTGAGGGAAACGTAGCAAAAGCAGAAGCTATAAATGACGGAATCGTTTACTTAATGGCTATTCCATACATTCTTGTAGGTGCAATTGGATATGCGGTTTACAGAATGTATAAAAATAAAAAAGCCTAATTTGTTGGTTATTTTATTCCATCAATCGTAATATTTACATCGCCATTCACTTTTACAAAAGCAATAATTGCTTTATTAGTCAATTGAATTTTTTGGAATTGAATATCATCAATACTTCCATTAACAAAGACTCCAGGCAGTGGCGAATAATTTTTCAGGTAATGCAACATGTTTTGTTTTCCTTCGTCTAAATTTGGCTTTATGGAATACCGACAACTTTGCTGTATTTTTCTTAAAACATAGCCTTGCGCCAGCCAATTTGCGGTTCGAGTCAACCTACTTTTTGTGTCAATGGCATAATCCAATTTGTCAAAGTAAATTTCCTTTGTTAGCTCATTGTATTGGGGGAATCCGGCGAGATAAATTTTTCCGTTTAAACTGCCTAGTAAGTCTAAAGCGATAATCATCTTGCCTTCTTTATGCCAAATGGCAACGTTTTGAACCGTTATTTTTTTACTTCCTGTTCCAAATTCCTGTCCTGAAAAATTTTTTGTCATAATCTTTGAGGCTTCATCATAAGTTGAAACCGCAACAATATTTGCCGTAACATGCTCTGGCATTTTTGAAACAGCCTTCAAAATGATTTTGTTCCTGTCGAATTTGGTGATGGGTTTTTGTCCAATCAAGGTTTCCATGGTGCATTTCAAACCCATTTCAAAAGAGATGTATTCCTTTTGTAGCTTGGCATCTGAAGTGTATAATTCAACTGGAGCAATGCGAAGCCAGCTTTGGTAGGCTTCATTCATTTCGAATGGAGTGCATATTTTCTCCAAAGCATCCAGAACATTAGGTTTAAAATCGACCGATTTTTCAATCGCAGCATCAATGCTTTTTTCGATTTTGGACTTGAAAATCCGAACCGTGGGGTTGATTAAATAGGTAATTGGAATAGATTTTCCGAGAATAGTAATAGAGGGACTTTCATTCCAGTCCAATGACTTTAATTCGGTGGTGGAGGTCATTTTCCAATTGGTCAAACCAACGTCGCTAACCAACGTCACCTTTCCGTTAAAGTTGAATTCTTTCGTGTTGTAAAGTGAAATGCCAAATTTATCTGTTCCAATTCGGTATGTTACAAATGCTTTTAGGGGTAAAATAGTCTTTATTTTACCGTTTTCATTTTCGAGAGTTATGGGTGCCAACTTCCATATTTTCACTTCATAATTATCGTCTTCAATCGTATTGTCTTCATAGATTAATCCCGTCAAAACCTTATTGATTTGGTTTTCAATATCTTTTAATTTGATTTTTATGGGTAAATTAATAAAAGAAGGGACATTGTCATAAATTAATGGTGAAGCGTCGTCGGGTTCGGGTTTTAAAGCTGCAATTTTTTGAGTTGATGAACAACCAGCAACAATTGAAATTAAAATAGCGAGAATCAGTAGAGTGCAATTTTTCAGCATTGTTTAAGTATTTGGTTATACAAAATTAGTTAAACACAATATGTATTTCTAACTAATTGTAACATTTTCACATTAATTTAGTCTTATCGGAAAGTGTTTGTATACTAAAGTTCTCTCTACTGAAAACTTGTTCAAAGTCATTCGGTTATTCGGTTAAAAAACACCCTTAATTTTCATATAAATGTTAAATAACTATAGTACCTTTGCTACACTTTCATTCAAATAATATGGGAAAAATCAGTTGTTTCGGAATCGTTTTTATCTTCCTGTTTGGCTGGTCAGTTCAGGCGCAAACCAAAAACTGGACTATTGAAGAATGCGTTAATTATGCTTTAGAACATAATATTTCCATAAAACAATCCAATTTAGACAATGAATTAGCAGCTATTGATAAGAATAGTGCCTTTGGGGGTTTTTTGCCGTCCATAAGTGCGGATGCTTCCCATTCTTGGAACATTGGTTTAAACCAAAATATCACTACCGGGCTTTTGCAAAATCAGACCACTCAGTTTTCTTCTTTAGGCTTGAATGCCGGGGTGGATATTTATAAAGGAATGCAAAATCAAAATCGTTTAAGAAGAGCTAATCTTTCAATTCTTGCCGCTCAATACAATTTGAAAAAAATGAAGGATGATATTTCCTTGTATGTAGCCAATGCTTTTTTGCAAATCTTATTCGACAAAGAAAATATTAAAGTTCAAAACTTGCAATTATCTAATAATGAGAAGCAATTGCAAAAAACAGAGGAGCTCGTCAAAGCGGGTTCTATTCCAAGGGGAGATTTATTGGATATAAAAGCCACGGTTGCTTCTAATAAACAAAAAGTCATTAATGCTGAAAATGCCTTTTTGATATCCAAATTGAGTTTGGCGCAACTATTACAATTGGATGATTTTAAAAACTTCGACATTGCAGATTCAGATTATATTACCAAGGAAAGTGCCACCATGTTATTGGCTCCAGAAACGATTTATCAAAAAGCAAAAGAAGAACGAGTAGAGCTTAAAATTGCCAGAACGAATCTTGCAATTGCAGAAAAAGAGGTGAAAATTGCCAAGGGAGCTTATCAACCCACTTTGCAGGGGTATTATAGGTTTAACACTAGAGCGGGTTATGCCAATAGGGTCGTGGGTTTTGAACAAAATGGTGCAAATCCAACATCTGTAATTGGGTTTGTGGAAGGAACGAATCAACAGGTATTACAGCCCAATTTTTCTCCGATATTAGGAAAAGCATTACCTATTTTAGATCAGTTTAATGATAATAAAGGACATAATTTTGGATTTCAACTGAATGTTCCCATCCTCAATGGCTTTTCTATAAAAAATAATGTCGAGCGTTATAAAGTCAATTTAGAAAAGAGTAAAATTGCGCTAAATCAATCAGAACTAGATTTGCAACGTAATGTTTACACTGCTTTTACGGATGCAAATGGAGCACTTAAAGCCTATGAATCGGCAGTTGTTGCTCTTGACGCCAGACAAGAAGCCTTTAATTATGCCGCAGAAAAATATTCCGTTGGAATAATGAATGCCTTCGATTTTAATCAGTCACAAACGCTATTCTCTAATGCACAATCAGAAGTTTTAAGAACCAAATACGACTACATCTTTAGAGTGAAAGTGTTAGAGTTTTATTTCGGAATCCCAATCATACAAAAAAAATAACATGTCAAAAAAAACAATTTATATTTTATTAGTCTCCGCAATAGTTTTAGTTGTTGCATTATTGATACTTTCTAAAAAAGGAATTATCGGGAATAAAGACAAAGCAGTTGATGTTGAAATTGCAAAAGTCGATCAAATAACCATTGTCGAAACAGTTTCTGCAACTGGAAAAATTCAACCCGAAACAGAAATAAAAATTTCTTCTATGGTTTCCGGAGAAATCATTGCCTTACCACTCAAAGAAGGGCAGGTGGTGAAAAAAGGAGATTTGTTGGTTAAAATTAATCCTGATTTATATACCTCTGGCTATAATAGAACAGTTGCTGGTTTGTCTCAAACTAAAGCGGGACTAAGTCAGGCGGATGCCTCATTTAAAGAAGCTAAAGCCAATTACGATAGAAATAAAACGTTGTTTGACAAAGGTATCATTTCAAAATCCGATTGGGAAAGATTAATTTCTACTTTTGAAAGTACAAAAGCGGCCAAAGAAGCGGCCTATTTTAATGTTAAAAGCGCTTCAGCAACAGTAAATGAGGCTAAAGATAATCTTGGAAGAACAACAATTTTATCTCCTGCTGACGGAACTATTTCGGTATTAAACGTAGAATTAGGGGAGCGTGTTTTGGGAACCCAGCAAATGACAGGAACTGAAATTTTGAGGGTAGCAAACCTCAATAACATGGAAGTTGAAGTAGACGTCAACGAAAATGACATTGTAAAAATAACCGTTGGGGATTCTGCCAGAGTGCAGGTAGATGCATATTTAAAGAAACATTTTAGAGGAATTGTCACCAGCATTTCTAACTCGGCCAGTTCTTCTTTGACAGCTAACCAAGTGACCAATTTTAAAGTCAAAGTTAGAATTGTAAAAGAATCTTATCAAGATTTATTAGTGGGGAAGCCAGCGGCATACTCCCCATTTAGACCAGGAATGACCGCTACAGTTGATATCATTACGGAACGAAAAGAAAAAGTTATTGGTATTCCAATCAGTTCAGTTGTTGTAAAGGCGGACACCGCTGCTGTCAAGAAATTGGAAGTTAAAGATCCGTCATCTGAAGAAAATACGGTAAAACAAAAAATTGATAAAAAATTAGAATGTGTTTTTGTAAAAGTGGGAGATAAGGCTAAAATTAGAATTATCAAAACAGGTATACAAGATGACACCAATATAGAGGTGACCCAAGGGTTAAAACCCGGGGATATAGTAATTGTAGGCCCTTACAATACGGTAACAAAAGAGTTGAGTTCTGGAGATAAAGTAAAAGTCGCCACGAATGAGAAAATAGAGATTAAGAAATAATGTCTTATATTCTTAATATCGAAACGGCAACCAAGAACTGTTCTATTGCAATTGCAAAAGATGGGAAAACGCTGTTATGCAAAGAAATGGCGGAAGAGGGCTACTCACACGCTGAAAAATTGCATGTATTTATTTCAGAAATAATAAAGGAACTTGGGCTGTCTTTCAAAGACTTGTCGGCCATTGCCGTGAGCCAGGGTCCCGGTTCTTATACGGGTTTGCGAATAGGGGTTTCTGCCGCAAAAGGATTGTGTTTTGCATTGGATATTCCTTTAATTGCGATTGATACTTTGGCTGTACTCGCTTCACAGGCGCAAGTTTCAGATGGCTTTATTGTGCCAATGCTTGATGCAAGAAGGATGGAAGTGTATAGTGCAATTTTTCACGAAAATTTAGAAAAAATAAGAGAAGTTAAAGCCGAGGTACTTACAGCAGAATCCTTCTCGGAATACAAGGATAAACTCTATTTTATTGGTGATTGTGCCGAAAAATGCAAAACCGTTTTAACGAAAGAAAATCATATCTTTTTAGAGGATATAATTTATCCGTCTGCCAAAGAAATGGGTGCGTTAAGCTTTGAGAAATATCAAAAAAAAGACACGGTTGACGTGGCTTATTTTGAACCGTATTATTTGAAAGATTTTATAATTACGGCTTCAAAGAAGGTGGTTTAAAATTCACAATCGGTATTCACAATATTTTTATATGCTATTGTTGTCTTGAAGTTTCTTTCAGAAAGGGCTGAAAAGAGATTTGTGCCATATCAAAGGCTGTTTTTGAATCTTCTAAAAGATCAGAGCAAACATCAGCAAAATTTTCGTTTTTTGTCCAAACGCGAATGGCAATTTTTATACCGGAATCCGTTAATTCTTTTATGGAAACCGAAGGCTTCGGTTCTTGAAGTATTTTAGGGTTTTTAGCAATAATTTCATAGATAAGATCTTTTGCTTTTTTAAGATTAGTGTCATATGAAATTCCGATGGTTAAATCAGTTTTTCTGCTTTCCTGTTTCGAATAATTGATGATATTTCCGTTAGACAAGGCACCGTTGGGAACAAAAATAACCTGATTGTTTGCCGTCAATAACTGGGTAACAAAGATCTGAATATCGATTACCATTCCTGAAACACCTTGTGCTTCTATGGCATCGCCTAATTTGAAAGGTTTGAAAAGGATAATCAACATTCCACCAGCAAAATTGGATAATGAACCCTGAAGAGACAAACCAACGGCCAGACCAGCGGCGCCAAGAATTGCCACAAAAGAGGATGATTCTATGCCGAGTTTTGAAATTACGGCGATAAAAAGAATAATTCGCAATCCCCAAAAGATGATATCCGATAAAAATTTGATTAAAGTGGGTTCAATTTCTCTCTTCACCATGATTTTTCGAGAAACGTTATTTACGAGTCTAATACCCCAAATCCCTATAAATAAAAGGAGTACCGCTGCAATTAACTTTGGGGAATAATCAATTAAAACTTTTATAAAAGAAGTCGAATATTGTTCGATATAACTTGCGTTTACGATAGGGTTCATTTTTTAAATTTAAAAAAACCTTCCTGATGAGGAAGGTTAAGGTTAATGAGATGCAAAAATAAGATTTTTTAAATTTTAATCGGCATCTTCTTCAATTCTGTTTTTGTTTTCTGCAATAGGTTTGGATTCCTTATGGATGAAATCATTCACTTTTTCTTTTGAGCTGATGAAAGTATCCGAAATTTTTTCTTTTGCCTCATTTGCAAAATTTTCTGCTTTTTCAATAATTGGTGCCGCACTTTCTTTTGCTGAATCAATGACATCTGCTAAAGCATTGCTTGCTTTTTCTTTTGCGATATCAGCATAAACTTCTGCGTTTCCAATAATTGGAGCCACACTTTCTTTTGCCGAATCAATAACATCCGCTATAGCATTGCTTGCTTTTTCCCTGGCAACTTCAGCATAACTCTCGGCTTTTTCAATCATCGGTGCAACACTCTCTTTTGCTTTAGCATAAATATCTTCAGCAATAGTATCTGCTTTGTCTGTTAAGCCCTCGGCAGATTGTTTTCCCGAACCAAACAACTTTTTGATAAACGTTCCAAATCCCATAATAATGTATATTTATTGGTTAATAACCAAATTTACGAATAAAAATTAACTATCTCACAGTAAGGATTTTAAATTTTCATCAACTTCTTCTGAAAGTGCTATGGGGTTGTTGCAGGTTTTGTTTTGACAAACATATAGTAGTGTTTTTTCTGCTACAAATCGATCCTTTAAAAACGGAAGATTTGATTCGTTTTCTGAACCAGCTAAAATAATATTGGGTAAATAGAGTTCATTTATCGCAGAATTATAATCTAAGGCGTCTGAACCACAAAAGGCTATTTCCTTATTTTGTTCGGAATAATTTAAAAACGCATTAAGCCAATTGGAATAAGCGGATGGGTAATCTATGCTCGAAATGATATTTTTAATCATCTGATTAGCAGTTTCTTTGTAGTAAATATTTTCAAAATAGATACTCAATTTAAATAAATTATTGGACATAACGGAGTTGGATGCCGGAATAACATTGTCTTCAGTTTCAAAATGTTTTGCAATTAAAGCAGCATCCAAATTGGAAGTAAAAGCAAAAAATTGGTTTTTTTCGTCGTAAAAATGTTCCAAACAATAATCAGTTAATTGTTTGGCATTATGAAGCCATTTTTCTTCAAAAGTGACCTCGTATAGCGCAATAAAACTCTCAATTACAAAGCAATAGTCTTCGAGGTAACCATTAATCGTGCTTTTTCCGTTCTTGTAATTATGGAGCAAATTTCCTTCTGGAGTCCAAAGGTATTTCAGGATGAAATCGGCATTTTCAATGGCAATTTCGAGATAATTGTCGTCTTTTAATGCCTTGTATGCATCTACAAAACCTTTAAGCATAATGGCGTTCCAGGACGTGAGGCATTTGTCGTCTAACCTTGGTTTGCTTCGTTTTTCTCTTTCTTGGAATAGTATTTGTTCCCAAGATTTCTTTTTGGATTCCAATTCTAAAACCTCCATTTTATGCAAAATGGCAATTTCTTCTAAGGATTGATTTTGTATCAAAACATAATTGTCCTTCTCCCAAAATCCAAAGTTATTGATGTTAAAAACCACCGAAAACAACTCAAAATCGTCTTTTAAAAGTTTTTGTAACGTTGGTTTTTGCCAAACATAAAAGGCCCCTTCTTCCAGTTCTTGTTTTTCGTTTAAACTGTCGGCGTCAAGCGCACAGAAAAAACCACCCTTCTTATTGGTTAATTCTCGTGTAATGAAACCCAGTGTTTTTGTTATAATTTCCTTGTATAAAGGGTTTTTGGTTAGTTTGTACGCATCCGCGTAAAGCGAAACTAATTGCCCATTGTCGTAAAGCATTTTTTCAAAATGAGGAACGTGCCATTTCATGTCGACGGAGTAGCGTGAAAACCCACCGTCAATCGTGTCAAAAATCCCACCGTACGCCATTTTTGTTAAAGTAAGGTTTACAAAATCCAATAACTCTGAATCATTGGTTTGGTAGCCGTATCTTAGAAGGAATTGGTAATTATTAGGCATCATGAACTTAGGCGCACGAGCCATTCCGCCAAATTCTAAATCAAAACTTTTTTTCCATTTTTCTACAAGCGGTTTTATTCGATTTTGATCCAATTCATCCTTTGAATCTTGCTTTTGAACAATGCTAATCGTTTCAATACCTTGGTGTAGTTTTTCAGCATATTCAATCATTTTCTCTGGATTATTTTGATATAGTTTATGCAATTGCTCAAGTGCGTTGATCCATTCTTCTTTTCTAAAATAGGTTCCGCCCCAAATAGGTCTTCCGTCAGGAAGCGCGACAATATTTAAGGGCCAACCACCACGACCGGTCATAATTTGAACCGCTTTCATGTAAACGGCATCAACGTTAGGATGTTCTTCTCGATCTACTTTTATGTTGATGAAATGGGCGTTCATGGTTTGTGCCACTTCGGTATCCTCAAAACTTTCATGTTCCATAACGTGGCACCAATGACAGGCCGAATAACCGATGCTAATAATTATTAGTTGGTTGTTTTGTATGGCTTCTGCCAATGAATTTGTATTCCATGCTTTCCAATTTACGGGATTGCTGGCATGTTGCAATAAATAAGGACTTGTTTCTTGTGATAGTTGATTCATGATTTTTGCATGTTTTTAGCCCGGATTACCTCACTATACTTTTATTTTATTTGGAGTTCAGTAAAAAACTTCGTTTGGAATGAAAATCCCACCTTTTTTACGGCGAATTGTAATGTATAGCCAGATTAGTTCCAAAAAAAAGCGTCTCTAAAGAAACGCTTGATTTATAATTTAGGTTATCCGTTTAAGGCTTCTACAATAATATCTTTGTCGTTTAACATGTCTTTCAGCATGTTTTCAATACCACTTTTTAGGGTAAATGTTGAAGAGGGACAGCCGTTACAAGCGCCTTGTAGTACCACTTTTACCCGTTTTTCTTTTTCGTCATAGGAATCGAAAAGGATGTTTCCGCCATCGGCAGCAACGGCAGGTTTTACGTATTCTTCAAGAATGTTGATAATTTGCTGTGAAGTCGTATCGAGATTGTCGAAATTTTCAATTTTTTGTTTTTCAATTTTTGGACTTGAAACCATAAGACTTTCGTCAAGAGCGGTTCCGCCGTTTTCAATATATTGTTTAATGAAAGAGCGTAATTCCAAAGTAATTTCTTCCCATTCGTTGACAGCATATTTAGTGATGGAAACGTAATTTTCATCTATAAAAACTTCTTTCACATAAGGAAATTTGAATAATTCCTTTGCTAATGGAGACGCATTTGTTTCGTCTATGTTTTTGAATTCTACTGCTGTTTTAGTTAGCATTCTGCTTACAACAAATTTCAAAACAGCAGGATTTGGGGTGGTTTCTCCGTAAACGGTTGCGGGTTGTTTCTTAGATTTTGTTTCATTGGCAGTAATTATAACTCCGCCTTTGTTGACATATTCTTCAATTTGTTCTGCAACGGCTTCCTTAACATCGCTCCAATCTACAATACTAAATCGCTCTATAGCTATGAAATTGCTTGATATATAAACGGTTTTTACAAAAGGCAAATAGAATAATTGTTGGGCAAGTGGCGAATTTTGTGCCTCATCGATGTTCTTAAACTCGAAACTTTCGTTTAAGGTAATAAAGTCTGGAAATTCAAATTTTAATATGGCAGGATTATTAGTTTCTTTAAAAATTAATTTGATCATGATTTTATATTTTTTACAAATTTAACAAAGATATTAGGAGTGAATAATTAATTTTGGACAATTAAACAATAAATTAACGTTTTAGTATTTTGCTGTTGAAGCAATGAGGTATAAAAAATATGCGGATATAAAAAAAACTAATTTTTTTAGCCGAATAATGTTTTTTTTGATAAAAAAACATTCAAAAATTTATATATTTGGGCGCAACTTAGATAAAGTGATTTGTGTCTGCATTTTTTTTGAGGACAAAGTTAATTTTGAGGATGGATTTCCTTTTAATTATGGAAGAATGAGGATTGTATTTAATAAAATAAAAAATAAATGAATTTTAAAAAAGTATTTTTAGTTGTCCTGTTTGCAACACAATTTTCATTTTCTCAAGAAGGTATTTCAGTTTATTCGGATTACCTATCGGATAATTATTATTTGTTACATCCCTCGATGGCAGGTGCCGCAAATTGTTCTAAATTACGATTAACAGCACGCCAGCAATGGTTTGGACAAACGGATGCCCCTGCGTTACAAACGATAAGTTTTAATGGCAGAATTGGCGATTTTGACGGAGCTGGAGCAATTGCTTATAATGATAGAAATGGATATCATTCTCAAACAGGATTGAAGTTGTCCTATGCTCATCATATCATGTTTTCTAGGGATAATGTCGATTTGAATCAACTGTCCTTTGGTGTGAATGTTGGTGTTGTCCAGAGTAAATTAGATGAAACTGAATTTTTGGGGGCGTTTGGGTTTGACCCGATTGTTGCAGGTACCATTCAAACGGACTCTTATTTTAACGTAGATATTGGAGCATCTTACAACTACTTGGATTTTTATGTTCATGCTACAGTGAAAAACGCCATAGAAACCAGAAGGGAACTATACACTTCATACGAAAGTGATAACATTAGGAAAATAATATTAAATGCGGGTTATACTTTTGGTCAGGAAGACGGTTTGCTAATGGAGCCATCGATCATGTTTCAATCTATTGGTCAAACCAAAGAAAAAACAGTCGACTTGAATTTTAAGCTCTACAAACCGTTGGATTTTGGAAAACTTTGGGGTGGATTGTCCTATAGAAGGAGTTTGGACGGAGCTGAATATGTTGAAGGAGGAAGCGTAAAGTCACAAAAACTTCAGTATATCACACCAATTATAGGGTTAAATTATCAAAATTTTATGTTCTCCTACACCTATTCGTATTTAACAGGAGCTGTTAATTTTGATAATGCAGGTTACCATCAAATTACTTTAGGGATGGATTTATTTTGCAAAAAAGAAAAATACCACTGTAATTGCCCTGCAATTAATTAGAAATTATATCATTATGTCCCGATTCATTCGGGACTATTTTTTTAGAGCTATGTTGATAAAATCGGTTAATGGTAAAACCCCGTCTATTCCAAAGGATTGCTATGTTGCAGAAAATGCCACAATTGTAGGTGAGGTCACATTTGGGCACTCTTGTAGTGTTTGGTTTAATGCAGTCATAAGAGGAGATGTTAACACCGTAATGATTGGGAATAAAGTCAACATTCAAGACGGTGCTATAATCCATTGCACGTACCAAAAACATGCTACCCATATAGGAAACAATGTTTCTATTGGCCATAATGCGATTGTTCATGGCTGCACCGTTCATGACAATGTGTTGATAGGTATGGGAGCTATTATTATGGATAATTGTGTTGTTGAAAGCAATTCGATAATTGCTGCCGGCGCAGTGGTTACTCAAAATACCGTGGTTAAGTCTGGAAGTATTTGGGCGGGAGTTCCGGCAAAGAAAGTTAAAGATATTGACCAATCTGATTTTGCAGGAGAAATCGAACGCATTTCTAACAATTACGTAATGTATTCAAGTTGGTTTAAAGAGGAATAAGTTTCTAAAAATCTTTTTTAATCACTTCATATTCGTTTTTTAAAATTCCGCTAAGGACTTTAGGGTTTCCATTTGTATAGAAAATAGCCTTGCCTTTCCCCGGAGCATGCTCGCCAATTTTTTCTTGTATTATTTTTTGAGATTGCCTAGCTACTGCTTCCCCAGAATCTATTATTTTTATATGATTTGGAAGTATTTTTTTTATTTGAGGAATCAAATACGGATAATGGCTACAGCCTAAAACCAAATAATCAATATTAGCCTCCATCATAGGTTGAAGATAGGAGTGAAGCAATAGGGTCATTTCTGAAGAGTTGATTTCCCCATTTTCAATCAGTTCCACCAAGCCATGACCTATTTGTTCCACAATTTTAGTGTCTTGGTATATTTCTACGGTTTTATTAAAAAGCTCGCTGCTCAAAGTCCCCTTTGTTGCTAAAACGCCTATGGTTTGGGTCTTTGAATTTAATGCTGCTGGTTTTATTGCGGGCTCTATCCCTATAATAGGCACTTGATACATAGATCTTAACTCTTTTATGGCATTTGTTGTTGCAGTATTGCAAGCTACCACAATAAGCTTGGCATTCATCTCCAAAAGAATTTCCGTGTTTTTAATGCTTAATGCAATGATTTCTCGTTTTGATTTTTTCCCGTAGGGGGCATTTTTACTGTCAGCTAGATAAATGGTGTCTTCATTTGGGAGAAGTTCATGTATGGCTGACCAAATGGACGTCCCTCCAATTCCTGAATCAAAAAGACCTATGGGTTGATTGTTAATCATGAATCAAATATAAAAAAAACTGCTCAATTTCGAAATTTCGAATGAGCAGTTTCTCTATTTTATTAAAAAGGAGTTTAGACTAAAATCCCAAATCTTTTTTTACATCAGCAGTTAAGTTTGGACCATCTGCCAAAAGTAACCCTTCAGAATTTAAAACATATTGAAAGCCTTTAGCTTTACCTACTTTTGCAATTGAAACTTTCACTTTTTCCATGATAGGTTTTACAATTTCAGATTCTTTTTGTTGCAATTCTTTTTGCGCATTGTCTCTATAATCTACAATTCTTTTTTGCATGTCCTGAACTTCTTTAGATCTTGTGTCATTGACGGCCTCTGTAACTGTTGAAGCCTCTTGCTCGTATTTTTTTAATTTGTTTTGGTATTCTTCAACCATTCCTTTATACTCTGTGTCATAAGTACCGCTCAGCTTTTCTAATTGTTTTTGAGCTTCCAACATTGCAGGCATTTTTGACATTATTTCACTAACATCAACATGAGCTGTTTTAGATTGTGCATTTATAGCCTGGTTGCCACTTAGGAATATTACGGCTGCTATCAATAAAGTTTTGATTTGTTTCATCGTTTTAAATATTAATTAATTATTGTTTTATTTTGCTTTTTCTTCTTTTGCTTTTTTTGCAGCTTCTCTATCTTCCAGTGCTTTTTTCTTTCTATCTTCTAATGCTTTTTTGCGTTCTGCAAGAATTCTTTCTCTTTCTGTGGCAGCTTTTTGTTTCGAATCAACCTCAGTACCATCTATAGCTTTTTTGGTTTGGCTTTCTGGCGAAATGGTGTCAGTTTTATCAGTAGTTTTGAGTGTTTCTGTTTTTGCAGGAACTTCTACCCCTTTTTTCTTAGCTTCCTTTTCTGCCAATAATTGTTTTCTTTGTTCCTCAGCAGCCTTTCTCTTTTCTTCAGCTGCTAATTTTTTGTCGGCAATTATTTTTTCTCTAGTTGCTTTTTTGTTGTCAAGACTTTTTTGTTTTTCGTCTGAAGCGGGAGCATCGTCTGCCATGTCTTCTTTCGCCTGTTTTGCTTCTTCTTCTTTGAGTTGTTTTGCATTAAGCTGATTCCTCTTAGTACTTCTTGTAATTACCCGGATCACTTGGTCACTGATGTCAAATCGTTTAGCCGCGAATAACATGGTCAAGTCGGACGATTTGTCAAAAATAAAATCATATTTCTTCGCTTCGGCTATATCTTGCGTAGCTGTAAAAACTTGGTCTTGAATGGGCTGTGCAAGAACTGCTTTTTGAATGGCTAAATCTCCATTTGGGCCAAATCTTTTTTGCTGATAATCTAACAATTCCGTTTCCTGAAAAGTAATTTCTTCTTCTCTTTCTTGGATTAATTCCTTAGTCAGTAAAACTTTTTCTGCCTTTAAGGCCTCTTTAAGATTTGTGACTACATTTTTCTTAGCTTCTACTTCTTGTTTCCACTTTTGCGCTTTTTGTTCTAACTGGTTTTTTGCTTCCATGTAATCAGGAACATTTTGCAAAATATATTCCATGTCGATATAGCCTATTTTAACTCCTCTAGACTGTGCATGAACCGTTGTTGATGCAGCCATGATTAAAATCAGCAATAAAATATGTTTTCTCATAACCTAAATTTTATTAGAAAATACCGTGCCAAATATAGTTATTTTTAAAATTGTTGGCCAATTATAAAATGAGTTTCCATTCCATGTGCCTTAGATTCTCCGGTTAGCGCGTCAAAACCATAGCCAAAATCAATACCTAACAATCCAAACGCAGGCATGAAAATTCTTAAACCGGCTCCAGCCGAACGTTTTAAAGCAAACGGATTGTATTGCCTAAAAGTATCGTATGCTTGTCCTGCTTCAAGAAAGGATAATACGTAGATAGAGGCAGCCGATTTTAATGTTATTGGATATCGCATCTCTAAAGAAAATTTGTTATAGATGGTACCTCCTACATTTGAAGATAATGAATTGTTAGGGTAACCTCTCAACTGAATGGTTTCCCGTCCGTCTTGAGCATAATTAGCTAATCCATCTCCACCAACATAAAATCTTTCAAATGGAACCATTCCCCTATCTTTATTATAGGTTCCCAGATACCCGAATTCACCCAAAGAACGCAGTACTAATTTACCATAAATTTTAGTAAACCAATCTGCTTTGAATTTTATTTTATAGTATTCGAGCCAATTGAATTTTTTCTGGTCTATTTTTCCCTGATCGATTCCTGCTTCTTGGTAGGTTTCTACCTTTTGTCCAGCATCATTATAATATTCGCCAGGTTGAATATCTCCATTTGATCCTGAAATTGCAGTAGTTCCATTATTTCGTTTTTTATATTCTGCCTGATTTTTTAAATCGGCATAATCAATGCCATTAAACAAAGAATAAGGCAAAGTAAATTTACCCATAACACTAAATTCGGAGCCATAGGTTGGAAAAATAGGATTAACCCCTTTATTATTTCTGGTTAGTCCTACAGTATAGGATAAGTTTCTTGACGATCCGTTACTGAAGTTTCTGAATAATCCGGTATTATAATTGTTTAAATCATAAAATTGGAAAGCAACCGATTGAGATAAAACGAAAAAATCATCAGGGACACTTAACCTTTTTGCTATACCCGCAGAGAGTGAAATGATATTAAAACTTTTGCTTTTATCTACGCCATAGCTAAACTGACTTCCGGCAAATTGTTTACTGTAAGCAAAAGAGGAGCTAAATTGCACTGGTTTTTTTCCTCCAAACCAAGGTTCAGAAAAGGATAAACTGTAAGTTTGGAAATAAGTACTTCCTTGCAAACGAAGGGCTACTTTTTGACCATCTCCCATAGGAAGTGGCTTGTAGGCTTCTTTATTAAACAAATTTCTAACGGAAAAATTATTAAATGATAATCCTAAAGTTCCAATGAAACCACCCCCGCCATAACCCCCTTGAAGTTCAATTTGGCTAGAGCCTTTTTCGACAAGATTGTATTCGATATCAACTGTTCCGGCACCAGCATCAACATTTTTGAATTTTGGGTCAATAGCTTCAGGGTCAAAAAAGCCCAGTTGTCCAATTTCCCGAATGGTTCTTACTAATTCTTCTTTGCTGTATTTTTGGCCTGGTTTTGTTCTCAATTCACGGTAAATCACTTTGTCATTGGTTTTGTCATTTCCAACTACCGTTATTTTGTTGAAATAGGCTAATGGTCCTTCAGTGACTCTAATTTCAAAATCAATCGTGTCATTGGCTGTTTTTACCTCAACGGCATTGATGTTTGAAAACAAATACCCATTGTTTTGGTATAAATTGGTAATGTCTTCTCCGTCTGGTTTGGATTTGTCGGCAATTCGTTTTTCAAGCAGAACCCCGTTGTAAACGTCTCCTTTTTTGATACCCAACATTCTGCTTAAACCCTGATCCGAATAAATGGTATTCCCCAGAAACTTAATGTTTCCAAAATAGTATTTATGGCCTTCTTCAACAGTAATAGCTATGGCTAATTTATCTTGTTCTTTAAGATAAGTCACGCTGTCAGAAACAATACGTGCATCTCGGTACCCCTTCTCTTTGTATTTGTCAATAATTTTGACTAAATCTTCTTTGTATTTGGCGCTGATAAATTTTGAAGATTTTAAAATTCTAAGACGGTTGATTTGTTTTGTGTCTTTCATCGCGCCACGAAGTTTAGCGTCTGTAAACTTTTCGTTGCCGTGAAATACAATTTCTTTTATTTTTATCTTTTCGCCTTTGTCAATTTTAACAAGCATTTTTACATTATTGCCCTCAGTAGTATCGGCAATTGTGTTTATTGTCACTTTGGTGTTGTAAAAACCGTCTTTTTTGTATTTGTTTTCGATGTAGTTTTTGGTAGTGGTAACTAAATTCTCATTTACTATTTTGCCTTTGGTTAAACCGTTGTCTTTTATCAGAGGTTCGGTTTTGTTTTTCTTTATGCCTACAAATTTAACTTCACTTAATTTTGGCAGTTCATTAATGTTTAGCTCCAGAAAGATGCTGTCTCCTTCGGTTTTGTTGATGTAAAAATCGATGTCGCTAAAAAGCCCTAATTTACCAAGTTTTTTAACGGCATTACTTATTTCTTCTCCAGGAATGGTAACCTCTTGGCCTTTTTCCAGTCCCGCAAAGGTTACTACGGTTTGTTCATTGTAACTAATTTTACCGGTAACTTTTACATTGGCAAGAATGTATTTTTTACCTTGGTCAAATGGCACTCTGTCTTGTGCCTTGAGTTGTGAGATGGTTCCGAAAAATACTATTGTTAAGACTAATTTGATGCTTTTATGTAACACTAAAAAATTATTTAATTTGTTCACTTGTTTTTCCAAATCTACGTTCTCTTTTTTGATAACTGATAATAGCCTCATACAAATTCTCGTCTTTAAAGTCTGGCCATAAAACATCGGTAAAATATAATTCGGCATAGGCAATTTGCCACAACAAAAAATTACTTATTCTATGCTCACCGCTGGTTCTTATTAATAAATCTACGTCTGGCAAATTTTGCGTGTAAAGATGCTCATTAATAATTGATTCGTCAATAGCGTCTATTGAAATTATATTATTTTTAACTTTATCACTGATGCTTTTAACCACATTCACAAGTTCTTCTCGCGATCCATAACTTAAAGCCAAAGTCAGCACCATTTTAGAATTGTTTGCCGTTTTGTCAATTACATCTTTAAGCTCTTTTTGTGCTGATTTTGGCAACAAATCAAGATTTCCAATGGAATTTAATTTTATGTTGTTGTCAACAAGGGTCTTAAGTTCCTTTCTTAGTGAATTGATTAATATTTTCATTAACGCATTCACTTCTAATTTTGGTCTGTTCCAATTTTCTGAAGAAAACGTGTACAGTGTTAGGTTTTCAATGCCCAGTTTGGCACAGGTTTCCACAATATGCCTTACGGATTTGGTGCCGTTTTCGTGACCGAAAACCCTTAAAAATCCTTTTTGCTTGGCCCAACGACCATTGCCATCCATAATGATGGCAAGATGTTTAGGTAAATTTTCTTTATTTATACTGTCTAATAAGCTCATAATCTAATCTGCACAATAACAAGGTTTGTTTCCAAAAGTATAGGTTAATGTAAATCCAGTAAAAACATACCAATCCTTACTGTTTATATTTCCAAATTTTAAATTTTCTAAATTTGTATTCGTTGGATTGCTCCCGTCTAAATCATCTTTAAAACTATATCTTGCCCCAGCTTCAAGTCCCAGTATAAGGTGTCCTGCTAATCTGGTTTTTATACCCAATATCATCGGAATGGCAAGTGTTCCGTGAGTTTCATCAATTTCGGCTTTTCCATTAACAAAATATAGACCGTCATAACGAGTGTAGCTTAATCCAGAATATACATAGGGTGTTAATTTTGGTTTTGAATCATGCAAATTGAAATCGAAAAAATTAAATTCAAGACCAGCTGCCACTTCTTTTATGCTGTTTTCAAATTCATACCCTCTTTGTTTTCTTGCGGGATCGGTAGCATTTTTATCATCAGAAATTATTTTAGACATTGTATAGGAAAATCTCCAAGAATGTCTCGGACTTTTATTCCATTTATACAAAATACCAAAAGCAGCTTGGTTTGGAGCTATATAATCCGTTTTTCCAATTTCTCCAATATAATTGCTCCCTCCTAAGAACACTCCAATTTCATGGATTTGTGCTTTTGTTGTCGTAAGACCAAAAAATAAAAATAAAAAAATAAAAAGTCTATTCATTGTTTTTTTAACAATAGCTTGCAAATATAATAATTATGAATACTATATGGCTATCAAATTAGTATTTGTGTTAAATTATTATTGTTTGGGTTAATAAAAACCAATCATTGAGTAAAGGCTTAGTAGGGAAACGATAATGGATGGGTTGTAGTATAAAAACAGATTGAAATAAACTTAATTTCTTTTGTCTTCTCCCCAAAGTAGTTTGTTTCGAAGCGTTTTAAGGAAGGTTTCCTCGGGAATTTCCACCATGTTGATTTTAAAGGGAGTTTTTTTGATAATTAGCACCGATTCGTTTTTTACCGATGCAATTCTAGAATCTAACGAAACGAGATAGTTTTCTTCTCTTCCAGAAACCTTAAGGCGAATTTCGGTTTTGTCTGGTATGACTAAAGGTCTTGCGTTTAAATTGTGTGGGGCAATGGGTGTAATTACCAGGCTTTTTACTTCAGGAATTAAAATTGGACCACCACAACTCATTGAATAGCCGGTAGATCCGGTCGGTGTGGCAATAATTAATCCATCAGCCCAATAGGAGTTCAAATATTCGCCATTCAAATAGGTTTCAATAGTAATCATCGAAGCGGTATCTTTTCGGCTTACCGTAATTTCATTCATAGCAAAATTGATATCTTGAATGGCCTCGTTTTTTGGACTACAATTCAAAGATAAAAGAGTTCTGGGCGAAATGGTGTACTTTTTTTCAATCACAAGCTGTAAAAAAGCTTCAATATTTTCTTTTTGTATCGATGCTAGAAAACCCAGCCTGCCTGCGTTAATGCCTAGAATAGGGATTTCCGATTTTCGGACTAGGGTGGCAGCCCTTAATATGGTTCCGTCACCGCCAATGCTTATGAACATGTCAAAAGTAGCATCTAATTCCGTATGCGAGTTAAAAGTTTTGTATTCTTTTTTAATGATTTTTTTCTCGTATAACATTTCCGAAAATACTTCTTCGATAACCATTTCAACATTATTCTTGTTGAAAAAGACAAAAATATCATTGATTATTGATTCTGTGCTATTCCGGTAATATTGCCCGTAGATGGCTACTTTCATATGGTTATCAATTCGTTGATTGGGTTGTTTGTCTAATCGCATTACAAATAACCCAAATACTATTTAAATATTAAGGTATTTGTCCAAATAATCCGAACGGTCTTTCAGGGTATTAATATAATTGTCTTCCTGATGTTCAGAAATGATCTCATAATTGTATCGTCTAAACGTTTGAATGATGGTATTCATCGCGCCCAAGCTAATTTTAATAGTGATTTGCACACTTTGTACATCAGATTCTGAAATGAATAAGCCTAAGATTTTGCCGTTATTGCTTTCCACAATTTGGGTAATTTCACTCATCGAATAATCCAAGATGGGTTTTTTTACGACAATGATGCCTCCAGATTCTTTCAGAAATGGAGTTTCATGAAAAAATTTAACCATGTCCACTAATTCATAATAGCCCAGATATTGGTTGCTTTCGTCTAAAACAGGAACAATATCGGTATGGTTTTTAGCAAAAACTTCTAAAACATCCAGCCAAATCATTGAGTTTCGGGCATAAAAACCTTCTAAAGTGTACCTGTAATCACTCACTTTCTTGTCCGCATCAAAGGTTTCAACATCGTCTAAGGTAATACAGCCCATATAAACCCCTTCTTCCAGCACCGGAAAGTGAGAAAACGGCAACTCATGAAAATAGTCATTAACTTCAGCAATGGTTTCGTTGCTTGTTATCGCCTTGTAATCGTTGGAGATATAGTCTTTAATTTCTGTCATAATTACGGAATTAAATAGTTCATGCAAATTAATCAATAATATGCAATATCACCTAGTTTAACTTTGTATTTTTGCACAATCAATTTCAAAAATCATTTTACAATGACAAAGTTAAGTGTAAATATTAACAAAATAGCCACTTTAAGAAATGCTCGTGGAGGAAATGTCCCAGATTTATTGCAAGTTGCTCGGGATATTCAGCGTTTTGGAGGACAAGGTATCACGATTCATCCAAGACCGGACGAGCGTCACATTCGGTATCAGGACGCACGCGACTTAAAAACTATTGTTTACACGGAATACAATATCGAAGGAAATCCAGAAAAAAGTTTTATTGATCTCGTTCTAGAAATAAAGCCAACGCAAGTTACCTTGGTTCCGGATGCTATTGATGCCATCACGTCAAATGCGGGTTGGGACACCATAAAACACCACTCTTTTCTAACAGAAATCGTTCAGGAATTTCAGCGCAACAACATAAGAACTTCCATTTTTGTTGATCCCGTTCTGGAAATGATAGAAGGAGCGAAAGCCACTGGAACTGATCGGATAGAACTGTACACCGAGGCTTTTGCTCATGATTACGGTTTAGGCAACAAAAACGGGATTCAACCCTACATAGTTTCGGCAAATTTGGCGAATGAATTGGGATTGGGAATCAATGCCGGACACGATTTAAGTTTAGACAATATCCAGTTTTTTAAACAAAACATCCCTAATTTACTGGAAGTTTCCATTGGGCACGCTTTGATTTCTGAGGCCATTTATCTTGGATTGGAAAATGTAGTGAATATGTATTTGCAGAAATTAAAGTAACCCGTTGGGTGTAATTGATGAAAATTTAAATTATAGAATAAATAAAAAATTGAACCACATAGAAACATAGAAAAAAAGAGTTGGATAGCCCAATATTTGGGTTCACATGGCTATGTTTTTCTCAAATAAAGTGAAACGCCTTTCAAAATTCATAAAATCTATGTCTCTATGTGGCTAAAAATTAAACAATTTTGAATTACACCCAACGGGTTAAAGTAAAAAAATTGGGGCGTGACCACAAGGGTCAGGCTGTACGTTGCAATCTGTCCCGTTAAAAAACGAGACAGGATTTTCACTTCCATCCTTCACGCAAAAGTCATAATTAATATTTAAAACTCTCTTTTCTCTGAAGTATTCGATTAAAACAGGGCTGCTTCGCAAATGTCTCCTGACTTTGCGGAATTTTTCTATAAAAATTGTATCTTCGAAAAAATTCGTTATGTAATAGTTTGAGTTGGTTTACCAATTTTTTGTAAATGTTTTAAATCCAAATTCGATTCTAAAATATAACAGCTAGGATTAATTTTCTAAAGATAGTTCCGCAAAGTCAGGAGACATTTGCGGAGCGTTGCGGTACAATAGAACACTTTGCGGAGCTGGGGGACATTTGCGGAGCGCCGATACACACTTCGGAGATCGGGGTAGAAATGATAAAAAATGGTAAAACATACGAACTTGAAGTTCTCTATCATGAAGCGAGTAACTCAATTTGGCATTTTCAATATAGTCCAATTAAACCTTAATAAATTATGTGTTACAATATAAATGACAAAAGAAGATTGTATTGGCTTTTAGATGAATATTTATTAACTAAAATTAATGAATCTACTTTTTCTGATGAATTTCATAACACTTTTGTCAATGAATTAGATTATAACGATTTTAAGGAAATAGAATATTCTATTTTTTTTGAATTAAGTAATATATCTGAAAAATTTTCTCCTTATGAAGAGGATCATAAATTATGGTCTGGTTTTACAACAGTAGAAGAATTGAAGAAAAAAATAGTTGAAACAAAAGAAAAATTAAAATCTTTAAATTTTTTGGATAAGTAAATGTAATATATTCCCAAGGCTACAGCTCCGCAAAGAGTTCCTATGAAAAGCTCCGCAAATGTCTCCTGACTTTGCGGAATTTTTCTATAAAAATTGTATCTTCGAAAAATTCGTTATGTAATAGTTTGAGTTGGTTTACCAATTTTTTGTAAATGTTTTAAATCCAAATTCGATTCTAAAATATAACAGCTAGGATTAATTTTTTAAAGATATTTCCGCAAAGTCGGGAGACATTTGCGGAGCGTTGCGGTACAATAGAACACTTTGCGGAGCTGGGGCTTTAGTATATCAGTATAAGTACTGCTCCTCTCACGATTCTTTTATAAAAAAGGGTTCCATTTAAGGAATTATTTTGAAAATGAAGATGTTATGGTGTTGTTGAATAATAGAGGTTGGTCCGAAGTTTTAGAATAGAAAAAAGAAAACCCCGATCGATCGGATATACTCACCTATGATAGTCCCCCGATGGCACGGATATGACAAAATATTCTCGTGAACGATAGCGCGGATTTACAATCCGTGCCCAAAAAGTAAAGCAAACAAACTACAACCATAAAAAGTTGTAGTTTTGTTGTTTAAAAAAGAAATTATGCGGATTTAGAAAATGATTTAGCCGTTATTTTGTTAGATTTGTTTTGAATTTGATTGTGGGCACGGATTGCAAATCCGCGCTATCGGGCGCAGGTTTTAGAAAATGATTTAGGCGTTATTTTGTTAGATTTGTTTTGAATTTGATTGTAGGCACGGATTGTAAATCCGCGCTATCGGGGATCGGGGATGCAGTATAGAATCAATCACTCCTGGAAGAACTATTACGATAATAAGACCTAAAAAATAAGTGTTATGAAAGTAAAATTAAATCTTATTGTAATTATATTATATATAATATTTTGTTCATGCCAAAACCAGCATAATTATAAAGTAGAAGAAAAATATTATGCTTCTACAAATTTAAAATATCTAATAAAATTTAATCAAAATAGTAAAGTAAAAGAATTTTTCACCTTTTATGATACTTCTGATAAAATGCCATTTAAGAAGATATATAGAAAAAATAACTATGATAGTATAATCTATTATTATAATAATAAGAAGACATATAAAGTTGGTCTCCAAGATTTCAAAAAGAGAAAATTTGGAAATTGGAAATGTTATACGCGCGAAGGGTTTTTAAGTGAAACGAGGGAATATTTTATTGTCGGAGATGATTATATCCTTAATAGACAATGGTATTTTAATAAACAAGGAGATACATTGTGGTGTGCAAAGAAATTTAATCATTATAATCAAAAAGAATTTGAGAATGACACTCTTGTATCAAGAAACTCAAGTATGATTCGTTTTAAGTTTTATTCAAAAGATACGATTAGTATTGATAAACCTTTTGCAGTTGCTGTAATTTGTAATAGCCCATTATTAAGAGAGTATAATTCTCAGATTATGATGTTGTTGGGAAAAGAAACAAATAATTTTAATAAAAACTTTTCAAATGATAGAGTTGTAAAATTAGATACGTTTAATAATTTGAATATGGATAAAGTAAATAAAGTAAATTTTCCAAAAGCAAATCCTAATTATGTTGTTGCCTTTGGGAGATGGTTTGATACTCCTGGAAAAAAAACACTAAGGGGCTATATGCTTGAATATTTTAATCGTAAACCCACCAAAAACGATAGCATCACTGGAGGGGAAAGAAAAGTTTATTTTGAAAAGATAGTTTATGTTAAAGATACAGTAAAATAGATTTAGTATAAAGAACAATTTCATAAATTTTTTAAATTTGCAGATGAAGTTTGGGGGCAATAATTTAATTCCCAAATTCCACATCATCATGCTCTACTCAAAAATAGAAGGACAAGGCAAATCGCTTCTTATTCTTCATGGATTTTTAGGAATGTCTGACAATTGGAAATCCCTGGGAACACAATATTCGGCCGGAGGTTTTCAGGTTCACATGCTCGATTTGCGCAATCATGGTCGGAGTTTTCATGCGGAGGAATTTAATTATGATGTTATGGCGCAGGATATTTTAGAGTATTGTGAAGGCCATAACTTAGAAAGTATCGATATCATAGGGCATTCTATGGGCGGAAAAGTGGCCATGTTGTTTGCGGTTAACTATCCTGAAAAAGTAGATAAATTAATTGTGGCCGATATTGGTCCAAAATATTACAGCCCCCATCATCAGGAGATTCTTGCGGGACTAAATGCAGTCGATTTTTCTAAAAAACCAGAGCGAAACCAAGTTGATGAGATTCTAAAAACACATATCTCTGATTTTGGAACGCGACAATTCCTGATGAAAAACCTTTATTGGAAAGAACCAACACAACTGGCATTCCGTTTCAATCTGGATGTTTTTAATAAACAAATGGAGCAAATAGGGGCGGCACTCCCGGAAGGTTCCTTTTTCGAGAAACCAACCTTGTTTTTAAGAGGTGGCAATTCTGGTTACATCAAAGAAGAAGATTTCAATAACATCAAACAGCATTTCCCCAAGGTAACAATTAAAACGATTCCCAATGTGGGTCATTGGCTTCATGCCGAAAACCCTAAAGCATTTTATGAAATAACGACTGATTTTTTAGAAGGAAATTAATTTTTTAAAATGATTAAAATGTTTTATATTTATTAAAATTTAAATAAAAAATCATGAAATTACTTTTCAGAATTTTAGTCACGGCCATTCTGGTAATGATTATTGCTCGCTTTATGCCTGGAGTTAAGGTGGAGAGCTTCACTACTTCGATTATCGTTGCAGTGGTTTTAGGATTGCTTAATCTTTTTATAAAACCTGTTTTGGTTATATTAACCTTACCGGTGACAATTGTAACTTTAGGATTGTTTTTATTGGTAATTAATGCTGTTTTAATTCTTTTTTGCACAAAAATTGTGGGAGGGTTTTATGTTAATACATTCTGGACGGCACTGTTTTTCAGTATCATTTTGTCGATTTTACAGTCAATTATGTTTTTTATTACGAGTGGAGATAAATAATTAAGCGACAATAAATTAAAAACTTGGTTGGGTTGCAAAAATGTTATAATTTTGCAACCCAATTTTATTATGTAAATTAAAGAAGGAAATGGATATTAAAAGAGTAAAAATTGACGCAGTAACTGAGGTAATTGTAATGACAGTTACGAACATGGAATACAAAGGTCAAGTTCAAAAAAGAATAAACGAAAAAATGCCTTTAGCAACCGTTAAAGGATTTAGAAAAGGGGCGGTGCCTAAAGATCTTGTTGAAAAACAATACGGGAAAGCCATTAAAATTGAAGAAGTAAACAAAGTGGTTGATTTGGCACTTGGCCGTTACATTCAATCAGAGCGATTAAACCTTCTTGGGACTCCGCTTCCTAAAATCAACGAAAATTTTTCTTGGGACGATACCGATTTGGTTTTTGAATATGAAATCGGGTTAGCACCGGAATTTGAATTGAATTTAGAAGCCAGTAATGACATTGTAAAATATGTAATTTCTGCCGATGACAAAATGATTGAGGACCAAGTGGTACGCATCCAAAAACAATTTGGAAAACCAATTCCTCAAACTATAGTTGAAGAGAGCTTTGATATCTCTGGAACTTTCACCAATGAAGAAAAAGGAATAAATACAAAATCAACGGTGTCATTGTCTATTTTTAAAGATAAAAACACGGCCGATAAATTCATAGGCAAAAAAGTGGGTGATGTCGTTACCATAAACACAAAAGGGTTATTTGAAGACGATCACCAACTAATGGATGTTTTAAAAGTAAGTCATGATGAGGTTCACGGTTTAGATATCGATGTGGATTTTACGATTGAAACCATCAACGGAACAGAATTGGCTGAATTGAATCAAGAATTGTTCGACAGACTTTTTGGAGCAGGAAACGTAGCTTCATTGGACGAATTGAAAACAAAAATCAAGGAAGATGCCGAAAACCAGTTTGCACAACAAGCAGATCAAAAATTGATGGCTGACGTTACCGATTTTTTAATCGAAAACACGAAATTCGATTTACCTGCGGAATTTCTTAAGAAATGGTTGCAAACTGTCGGAGAAAAGAAACTTTCTCCAGCAGAAGCAGAAGCCGAATATGAGAGATCAGAAAAAGGATTGCGTTTTCAATTAATTGAAGGAAAAGCATTGGCACAAAGTAATATTCAAATCACTTTTGAGGATTTGAAATCGTTTACCACCAAATCTATCAGACAACAAATGGCGCAATTCGGACAAACAAATCCTACTGCTCAAGAAGTGGAAGGAATTGTAGCAAGAGTTTTGTCAAACCAAGAAGAAGTAAAAAGACTTTCGGATCAAGTGGTTGGGGAGAAAATGTTGCAACTCTTCAAAGAAAAAGCAAACGCTAAAACTAAAGAAGTTTCTTATCAAGAATTCATTGCCGCTTCTTACGGAGAATAAATTTAAAAAAAATGATTATATTTGAGCGTCAAATTATTTTGGCGCTTTTTTGTTTACAATTTCAGGTACCCTGAGCGCAGTTGAAGGGTTAACTTTTAAACTTTAATATATGAACTACGGTAAAGACCCGAGAGCTACGCTCGAACAGGCGAAGCAATTTAGAAAATTTGCTACCAAACATCATGGAGTAAATAATTTGTATTACGATAAAATTGTAAATGCAATGACACCAACAGGTATGACGCCTTACATCATAGAAGAGCGTCAATTGAACATTTCTCAACTGGATGTTTTTTCCCGTTTAATGATGGATCGAATTATTTTTCTGGGAACTGGAATTGATGATCAAATTGCAAACATTGTTCAAGCACAATTGTTGTTTCTTGAAAGCGCCGATGCTTCAAAAGATATTCAAATTTATCTTAATTCTCCAGGAGGAAGCGTTTATGCCGGATTAGGGATTTATGATACTATGCAATATATAAAACCGGATGTAGCAACAATTTGTACGGGAATGGCAGCCTCAATGGGCGCTGTTTTATTGTGTGCAGGGGCAGCGGGAAAACGTTCAGCTTTGCCACATTCTAGAGTGATGATTCACCAACCTTCAGGTGGAGCACAAGGTGTTGCCACTGATATGGAAATCAATCTTCGTGAAATGTTAAAATTGAAAGACGAATTGTACCAAATTATTTCCCATCATTCCGGACAAACTTTTGAAAGAGTTCACAAAGACAGCGAACGCGATTACTGGATGATTGCTGACGAAGCCAAGGAATATGGTATGATTGATGAGGTTTTAAGAAGAAGCTAAAATAAAATAAATGGCAAAAGCAGTATTAGAATGTTCATTTTGTGGGAGAAAAAAGCCAGAAACCAATCTGTTGATTGCTGGAATAAATGCGCACATTTGCGATAAATGTATCGAGCAAGCCCACGGAATTGTTGTTGAAGAATTAAAAACGCACGGGAATTCTAAATTAGCTTCGGATTTGATTTTGCAAAAACCAAAAGAAATCAGAGCCTTTTTAGATCAATATGTTATAGGTCAAGACCAAACCAAGAAAGTAATGGCAGTTGCCGTTTACAACCACTACAAACGTTTGATGCAACAGCAATTGAACGATGATGTTGATATTGAAAAAAGCAATATTATCATGGTAGGTCAAACAGGAACTGGGAAAACGTTAGTGGCTAAAACCATTGCCAGAATGCTGGATGTTCCTTTAGCTATTGTTGATGCGACTGTATTAACAGAAGCGGGTTACGTAGGGGAAGATGTAGAAAGCATATTGACCCGTTTACTTCAAGCTGCTGATTATGATGTGGCCAAAGCTGAAAGGGGAATTGTTTTTATTGATGAAATCGATAAAATTGCGCGTAAAAGCGATAACCCATCCATCACTCGTGATGTTTCTGGCGAAGGAGTACAACAGGCCTTATTGAAATTGCTGGAAGGAACCGTGGTGAATGTTCCTCCAAAAGGAGGAAGAAAACATCCAGATCAGAAATTTGTGGAAGTCAATACTAAAGATATTCTGTTTATTGCAGGTGGTGCTTTTGATGGGGTTGAGCGTATTATTTCTAAACGATTGAACCGTCAGGCCGTTGGTTACAGCACTTCAAAAAATGTGGATAACATAGATAAAGAAAATTTGTTGCAATATATTATCCCGAAAGACATTAAAGATTATGGATTAATTCCTGAAATCATAGGTCGTTTGCCTGTTTTAACCCACATGGATCCGTTGGATAGAGCAACATTAAGAGCCATTTTGACCGAGCCTAAAAATGCACTCATTAAACAATATCAAAAATTATTTGCTATGGACGATGTTGATTTTAACATCACCGATGAAGCATTGGATTTTATTGTGGAAAAAGCATTAGAATATAAATTGGGTGCCCGTGGATTACGTTCTTTATGCGAAGCAATCTTGACTGATGCGATGTATGAATTGCCAAGTTCCGACGATAAAATATTAGAAATCGACGTGGATTATGCTAAGGAAACGCTCAATAGAAACTTATTGAAACGATTGGAAATTGCTTCTTAAAGTTTGAAAAAAATACCTTTGTCAGAGTTTAAAACTTTAACAAAGGGTCATCCCCAAACCTGTTCATTTATTTGAGCAGGTTTTTTTTGCTAAAGATTATTTTAATCCAATTTTTCAGCTGATGAACTACGAAAATTCAAACAGCTGTTTTCTCTTTGTTAAAAAAAAGGAATATTCTTTTTTATAAGCAATAGATTGTCGATTTTTGCCCATCGTAAATTAATATAATAAAAATGGCAGTAGAAGATAAAGAGATTATTTTATTAAAAGTTTCTGGTCAGGATAAACCTGGGGTAACCGCTGGATTAACATCCATATTGGCGACCTATGATGCCATTATTTTAGATATTGGTCAGGCAGATATTCATGATACGCTATCTTTAGGAATTTTATTTGAAATACAAGCAGGATCTTCTTCTGCACCTGTTTTGAAAGATTTATTATTCAAAGCTTATGAATTGGGGATTAAGGTTAACTTTAGTCCCATTACTATTCCTGATTACGAAATTTGGGTAAAAGGACAACGCAAGCAACGCTATATCATCAATATTTTGGGAGAAACATTGACTGCCGTACAACTGGCAGCTGTGACCAAAATAATGTCAAATCAAAATTTGAATATCGATTCTATCATACGATTAACGGGTAGAACATCGGTAGTGGAGAAAGAAGAATATCCTCGTTCTTGCGTACAATTATCCGTAACTGGCGATATTGTTGATAAAACGTCAATGACCGCTAGTTTTATGGAAATTTCTGGAAAATTAGATGTTGACATCTCTTTTCAGGAAGATAATATGTATAGAAGAAACAGGCGTTTGGTGTGTTTTGATATGGATTCTACCTTAATTCAAACCGAAGTCATTGATGAATTAGCTGATTTAGCTGGTGTAGGGGAGCAAGTAAGAGCCATTACAGAATCGGCTATGAATGGCGAAATTGATTTTAGTGAAAGTTTCAAAAAACGTATGGCTTTGCTAGAAGGTTTGAGCGAAGATGTACTACACAATGTGGCTATAAATCTACCTATAACCAAAGGAGCACATCGCTTGATGAAAGCCTTAAAATATTACGGTTATAAAACGGCCATTTTATCTGGAGGATTTACCTATTTTGGAAATTATTTGCAAAAGGAATTGGGGATTGATTATGTTTACGCCAATCAACTGGAAATTAAAGATGGTAAATTGACGGGCAACTATTTAGGCGAAATTGTGGACGGTGCAAAGAAAGCCGAATATCTAAAAGCCATTGCAGAAAAAGAAGGCATACACATCAACCAAACCATTGCGGTGGGTGATGGTGCAAATGATTTACCTATGTTGAACCTGGCTGGTTTAGGAATCGCTTTTCACGCCAAGCCGAAAGTAAAAGAAAACGCAGCCACTTCCATCTCTAGCTTAGGGCTGGATGGCGTTTTATACCTATTAGGATATCACGACAGACATATTGATATGATGCAGGAGTAGTAAATACTGTAAATGAGAATGTTATTGTAACTAGAATTATCAAAAAATCAATATTGAGGCAGAGATTATGTCGAAATTCAGAAAGCAATTTTTTGGTTTTAAATCGGGTCTGCAAATAATCTTTCACAGAATTCTAAATGCTAATGAAATAGAAGTTCCTGAAATTTTACATTTAAGAATGGATTTGAAAAGAGAATTCAAGAATAAAACTCTTATTTAAATGCGACTATTGATGCACAATTGCCTGCATGTTTTTCAATTGTTCCAAATAATCTCTTTGGTTTGACAATCTCGGAATTTTATGTTGTCCACCTAATTTGTCTCTGTCTTTTAGCCAATCATAAAATAAGTTGGGTCTCGCGATATTTAAGACTAAGGGATTTAAAGTCATATTATTGTATCGTTTGGCCTCGTAATCGGAGTTCAAGGATTGTAAGTTTTCGTCAAGAATTTTTTGGAATTCAGTAAGGTTTTTTGGGTTTTTCTTGAATTCAATCATCCATTCATGTGCGCCTTTTTCTCTGTCTTTCATGAAAATTGGAGCAACGGTATAATCAACCATTTCGGTTTGCGTTATTTGACACGTTTTTGCGATGGCTCTATCTGTATTTTCTACCATCAACTCTTCGCCAAAAACATTGATGTGATGTTTTGTTCTCCCGGTTACCCGAATCCTGTAGGGATTTAATGAGGTGAAACGTACCGTGTCTCCTACTAAATAACGCCATAAACCACCGTTCGTGCTAATGACAATAGCGTAATTTTTGCCTAATACCACATCGGATAACCGGATGGCTTTTTGGTTTGGAGTGCCAAAAATATCCATCGGAATGAATTCGTAGAAAATACCGTAATCCAACATTAGCAAGAGATCGCTGGAATTATTCAAATCCTGAATGGCAAAAAAACCTTCCGAAGCATTGTATATTTCATAGTATTTAAACCCATTTCCAGGTAGAATTTTTTTGTATTGTTCTCTGTAAGGATCAAAACTGACTCCTCCGTGAAAATATACTTCCAGATTGGGCCATATTTCAAAGAGGTTTCCCCTTCCAGTTTCTTCGAGGACTTTATTCATCAGAACTAACATCCAAGACGGAACACCTGCAAAACTGGTTACATTTTCCATTTTAGTTTCATGAATTATGGCAGCAATTTTGGTTTCCCATTCGCTCATCAACGACACTTTGTTGCTAGGTGTGCTGCTAAATTCAGCCCAAATTGGCATGTTTTCAATCAAAATGGCCGATAAATCGCCAAAAAAGGTATTGTTATTTTCGTAAATTTGAGAACTGCCGCCTAAACGCAAACTCTTGCCAAGAAACAATTCGGAATCTTCATTGTTGTTCAAATACATACACAACAAATCCTTGCTCCCTTTGTAATGACAATCTTCCAATGCTTCATTGCTCACGGGAATAAATTTACTTTTTGCATTGGTGGTCCCGCTCGATTTGGCAAACCATTTTATAGGCGTATTCCATAAAATGTTTTGCTCACCTTTGCGTGTTTGCTCTATTAAAGGCTCTAAATCTTCGTAATTCGAAATAGGAACCCGTTCTGTGAAAGTTTGATAGGATTTAATGGAGGTGTAATCGTAATTCTGGCCTATTACCGTTTCTTCTGCAGCCCTAATGAGGTTCATCAGCAATTCTTCCTGCACTTCATTGGGATATTTTAAAAACAGCTCAATTTGATGGATGCGTTGCTTTAAAACCCATGATGCAATAGAATTGATTATTGGTAGCGGCATTTTAGATTTTGGATTTGATTATCAATTAACAAATGTTAACTTTACAACTTTATCAAAAATAGTAAAAAATAATACAGGAATCCTAAAATAATTCAATTTCAATTCACTGTTTTGTAGAAATCAGTAAATATTATCCTTACAATGACATATCAAGGTGTACTCACAAAAATGCAGACCGAATTTGGAAATCCAATTCAATATTATATAGTTTTCGAGAATAGTTTCTTGAATGTGAATCAAATACTGAACAAAGAAATCACAATTAATTTTGAAGGATACCAATGTTTGAATTGTGGCAAAAAGAAAAAGATTTTCCGTCAGGGATGCTGTTACGATTGTTTTTATTCCAGTCCGGCTGTAGGAGATTGGATTATGAAACCGGAATTGAGCACCGCACATTTGGGGATAGCCGATCGAGATTTGGACTACGAATCGAAAGTACAATTGCAACCCCATATCGTTTATTTGGCGCTGTCCAGTGAGGTAAAAGTGGGTGTTACCAGAAAAACGCAGGTACCAACGCGTTGGATTGACCAAGGTGCTGAAAAAGCACTATCTGTTGTTGAAGTTCCAAATAGGTATTTGGCGGGAATTACCGAAGTCGCATTGAAAAATCATTTTGCGGATAAGACCAATTGGCGAAAAATGCTCACCAACGATATCTCAACAATCGATTTGATTGAAGAAAAATCAAAACTGCAAAACTGGCTTCCTCCAGATGTGCAGGAATTTTTCTATTTGGATAAAAACGATTTGTATGAAATGCATTATCCGGTGTTGGAATATCCGAAAAAAATTAATAGTTTGAGTTTGGATAAAACACCCAGTTTCAAAGGAAGATTAATGGGGATTAAAGGCCAGTACCTCATTTTTAATGACGGAACTGTTTTTAACGTTAGAAGTTCGGAAGGGTATGTGGTAAGTTTGAGTTTGTAACAAACAAAAACCCTTTCAGAACTAAAATCCTGAAAGGGTTTGATTTATTGAATTCGTTTCTTTACTCTTTTTTCTTTCCAAAAAATCCTTTTAACAAGTCATTGGCCTTAGCTTTCACATCTTGCTTAATGTCTGTTTTGGTGGTGTCATTTTTTGGTTTGGTAGCATTTGAAATAATGCTACTCAGCGTTTCTTTTCCTTTAGTGATTGCCTTTTCTTTTTGTTGTTTAACCAATTGATTGGTCAAATTCGTTACGGCACTTTTTATGTCAGTGGTCACTTTCGGGTTTTTAAAATTACCGGAAAGTATTGCATTCACAGGAATGTTTTCTAATTTTTTAGCATCCGCAGGCGTTAATTTGGCAATAAGGTTATTCGCTTCTGTTCCTAAATATTTCGCAGGGACATCAAACTTGATGTTGTAATTCATGTTTTGGTCAAACCCATGCTGCCCACCAACATTTACTTTAATATCTTGGTATTTAATATCAAAAGGTTTTACGTTTACCTTACCATCCTTAAAAGTTAAAGCGGCTTTTAAGTCATTCAAATTCAGTTTTTTTAAATCTAAAAACTTCACAGTTTCGCCAAGTTTATTCAACAATGGTGAATTACTGGAATTTATGGTTGTCGAAAGCAACTGCCCTAATAAATCTCCAGAAATCGAGCTCAAATCTGGTGTCATTTCCATGGCATCTAAGTTCCCTGATAACTTAATATTTGAGTTCAGTTTTCCGTTAATCACTCCGGCAATCGGGGCAATTTTTTTCATCATTTCCAACTGTGTAAATGTTTGTTGTATATCAACGGCACTCAAGCCTAGATTCATATTGAAAATTGGAGTTTTTCCTTTAGTGGAAACGTCTCCGCTCGCTGCAATTTGACCTCCAAATACCGATGATTTTACGTTTTGTAAAGTTACTTTTTGGTCATTGATAATGATTTTTCCGGAAACGTCTTTCAAAATCAAATTATCATACAAAACGGTATTGGCTTTTGCTGTCAAAGAACAGTTGAGAAAAGCCGGAATTTTTACCGCTTCCTTTGGTTTTTCATTGGATTTAGGGGCTTCTGGCGACATGAAATCAGCAACCGCAAACTGGTTGGATTGCATATTAAAATTTCCTTTCAATTCCTGTTTTTTAAACATAAAACCATAGAAGTTTTCCAAAACCCCGTTCACTTTCATGTCTGTCTTTCCTGTGGTCAAATCCAATTGTTGCAAATTGATACGCGTATTGGTAAACTGAACCACTGCCTTGTTTATGTTCATTGCCTTATTGGTTTCATCCACATATTTGAATCCAGTCAAGGTCATGTTTCCAGAATTCTGCATTTTTTCGTATTGGCTGGTTTCCACCGATTTCATGTCAAACTTCGTTACCACATCAGCGTTTAAAATTCCAGAAAGTGGCACTTTTAATTTTATCGGATAGGCTTTAGAAACATTACTTAAATTGACCGTTCCTTTGAATTGGGCATCTACCAATGGATTCACGGTGATGTTTCTAATGTTTGCTTTGGCATTAAATACATCCTGATCAATTTTGAAAGACAATTTATCTAAGTTAACATATGTATCGTTTAATAAACCAGTTTCGTTAATGATTTTGGTGTCTATCACGATGCTTTGAACTGATTTTGGCAAGCTAGGATATTGAAACGAGGCGTTGTTTGAGGCAATTGCAATATTGAATTTAGGTACAGTTGTGTCAGAATACAATCCTTTAGCAAAACCGGCAACGCTAAAATCTCCTGTAGTCTTTATATCTTTTAGGTTTCCGGCATAAGCAGATGGGATTAATCCCAAAAAGTTTTGAAAACTGGATGTTGGCGTTTTGAATTTCAAATCATATTCTTGGCCCTTTTCTACCATTTGAATGAACCCGTCAAATTCCAAAGGCAATTGATTGATTAATGCTTTGTTTTCCTTAAAGGTGTATTTGCTTTTGTCTAAATCAATCCCTAAGACGGCGTCTAAAGTCAAGGGCACTTTATTCATATAATTGACTTTGTCCATAAATAAAGAGACTGTTGCAGTAGATTTTGTGACCAAATCCAGTTTTGAAGCGGCAAAATCTCCAGTTCCGGAATGATTCAAACTGTCAATAATCATTTTGATTTTTGAACTTTCGTCGAAATATTTGAATCTCAAATTCTCTACTTTGTATTCTTTAATTTTTAAGGATAACGGACTGCTTTCGCTCCCTTTCTCATTTTTATCTTTCAGGGCGATGTCAAAATTCCCAATTCCGTCTTTATTAAAAAGAATATTGATAAGGCCATTTTCCGTTGAAATTGCTTCAATATCCATTGTTTCTTCCTTGCCTTTGAATAATTCTTTGATGGACATTTTTAGGTTTAATTCGCCTAAAGAGACTAAAGTGTCTCCTTCAAAAGGAGCCTTGTTTATGATGAGCAATTTGGCAATAGACACGTTAGCTTGAGGAAAGCTTTTAAATAAACTCAAATCGGCATCGGCGAAGGACACTTTGGCATCTACTTTTTCATTGATGGCTTCAGCAATTTTAGCCTTGATTTGATCCTTAAAAAAATAAGGAATGGCAAATAGGGAAATTGCCAACAAAAGAATGATAATCCCGGTAATTTTGAATATTTTCTTCGTCATAATAAATGGATTTAGTTCGATATATTTAATGCAAAAACAAGACCTTACACTTTTACAAAAATAGGTTTTATCAAGGAGTTGTCTTGTAATATTTTCTTAAAATTAGGAACTTTTATTTAGTTTGGTAGTCCTATCAAGGCTTTTCGGTAACTCTACAGAGAGTTTTTTGTATTGATAATGGATTGCGGTATTATGTCCGAAGGCTTCGGGCGACAACCCGAGAGCAGCATTTGGCTTGTAATCATCACTTTTGAAATAAAAAAATCCGTTCGAGGTTGCTCAAACGGATTGTAAATTTTATAAAATAAATTATTGAATGTGTATTTGAAAAGGCATTGCGGCCTGAACGCCTTTTTTGGCTTGTGCTTTTCTGATTTGCTCAATCACTCGATAATTTTCTTCTCCTACTTCTTCTTTGATGAAATTTTCTTTGGTTTTCATGAAGGGAATACCAAGTTTACCTAGCAAGTCTTCAAAGTTTTTATTGTATTCAGGAAAGTTTTGTGTTTTGTAATTTTTGATTTTTACCAAATCGGCAGCATATTTTAGGGCATCGTCCAGACCTCCAATTTTGTCCACCAAGCCTATTTTTAACGCATCCGAACCAGACCAAACACGGCCTTGAGCAATGTTATCTACTTGAGAAAAGGTCATTTTTCGGCCTTCAGCCACGTGTTTAACAAAGGTGTTGTATATTCTTTCCACACCTTCTTGCGTAAAAGCTCGGTATTTTTCGTCTAGCGGTTTAAAAACACTATAGTCGGCAGCATTGTCATTGGTGCTTACTTGTTCTGAGTTTATGCCAACTTTAGAAGTCAATTGTGTGAAATTTGGTAAAAGTCCAAAAACACCAATTGAACCGGTAATCGTGTTTTCTTCTGCAAAAATTTTGTTTGCGTTACAAGCAATATAATAGCCACCAGAAGCCGCCAGATTTCCCATAGACACGATGATAGGTTTCACTTTTTTGGTTAACTCTATTTCCCTCCAAATCAAATCGGAAGTCAAGGCATTCCCGCCAGGAGAATCGATTCGCAACACAATTGCCTTTATGTTTTCTTCTTTTCGTGCTTCTTGTAAGGCGCGTCTCATAGATCCTTCACCCACTTCGTTGACGTCGCCTTCGCCACTGCCTATTTCGCCTTGAGCATAAATAATGGCAATTTTATCTTTGGTCGAATAACTTTTAGAGGTTGTGGCCACATTATTTGCGTATTCTAAAATAGAAATGGTATTGTAATCTTTGTCCATGTCTACTTTTAATGCTTTTCGGATGTCATCATGATAGACGTCTTCGTAGGCTACTTTGTCTATTAATCTTGCCGCTTTTGCCATTTCGGGGGTTCTGGCTAAAAGTCCGTTTGCGATGTCATTTAATTTTGCTGTTGGAATCGATCTACTTTTAGAAATATCTGTTAATGTTGACTTCCAGAGTGAATTCAGCAGCGATGAAATTTGTTCTCTGTTTGCATCGCTCATTTTATTTTCAAGGAAAGGCTCTACGGCACTTTTATATTTCCCATGGCGGATGACTTCCATTTTTATGCCATATTTATCCTGAAAATCCTTGAAGAACAGGATTTCTGAAGACAATCCCTTAAATTCCATATCTCCAATGGGATTCAAATAAATAGTATTGGCTACGGAGTTCAAATAATACTCTTTTTGCGTGTACGTGTTAGCATAGGCCATTACAAATTTTCCTGATTTTTTAAAATCATCTAACGCTTTTCGTACGGCTTTGATTTGTGCCATGCCTAAGGAGGCATTGTCATTCAATATAGAAATTCCCTTAATGTTGTCATCCGTTTTTGCCGCATCAATGGCATTAATTACATCGGATAGTCCATCATGGCTGATTTCGAAATAATCAAAATCCTCAAAGTGGAATTTTCCGGCATAATCTGTTTTTACCTTCGATAAATCGAGTTCTATTACGGAATTGTTCTTTACTTCCTTTGTTTCAGAACTTCCTCCAAAAATGGCTGCAACAAAGATTACCCCAAAGAATAGAACCATAAAAAACAGGAACAATCCCACGACAGTTGACAATACGTTTCCTAAAAATTTCATATAAATATTGTTTTTCTAAATAAGGTTCAAATTCAGTGCGAAATAAATTTATTAACACTGCCTGCAAATATACTTTATTCTGAAATTCTTTTAGTTAATTTGTGCTTAATATGGACAATCAAAATCAAGTCATTTTAGCTTTAGGAAGTAATCAGGGGAATCGATTGGAAAATATCCAATCTGCTGTCGAATCCATTCATAATGAAGTGGGTACTGTGGTAAAAGTTTCTAGGCTTTATGAAACTCCCGCTTGGGGTTTTGAAAGCGAACCGTTCTACAATTGTGCTTTGGTAATGAACACGTCACTTTCTGCACAAGAAATTTTAGCTAAAATTTTAGATTTAGAAAAGAAATTGGGCAGAATCCGTTCCAAAAACGAGGGTTATCAACCAAGAACAATAGATATTGATTTGATTGCTTTTAATGAGGAGGTAATTGAGACTGAAAATCTCCAAGTGCCCCATCCTTTAATGCAGGAACGCCTGTTTGTTTTGTTGCCCATGAGGGATTTGAATTTAGATTGGAGACATCCCATTTTTAAAAAATATTTACCTGAATTACTGAAAGCTTCACGGGACAAAAGCAATTGTAAAGTAATTCAGAGTTTGGGATTTCCCTTGCAAAAAATTCCTTTGCAAAAATTCAATTATATCGCTATTGAAGGAAATATTGGTGCCGGGAAAACTACCTTAGTGGGTAAAATTGCTGAGGATTTTAATGCTAAAACGGTTTTGGAACGTTTTGCAGACAATCCTTTTTTGCCAAAATTTTATGAAGACCCCAATCGATATGCTTTTTCATTGGAAATGTCTTTTTTGGCAGATCGATTCCAACAAATATCCGATGATTTGGCCCAGTTTGACTTGTTTAAAGATTTTATCTTAGCGGATTACCATATTTTTAAATCGTTGATTTTTGCGAAAGTGACGCTTTCAGAAGACGAATATCGTTTGTACAGAAAGCTTTTTGAGATTATCTACAAGGAAATGCCAAAGCCAGATTTGTATATCTATTTGTATCAAAATACGGATCGATTGTTGGAAAACATCAAACAAAGAGGCAGAAGCTACGAACAGGAAATTCCTGCGGAATATTTGGAGAAAATTAATAGGGGTTATTTAGATTACATCAAATCCCAGAATGATTTGAATATATTAATCATAGATGTATCAAATAGGGACTTCGTTAAAAATCAAGAGGATTATGCTTTTATACTTGAAGAAATTAGAAAAAAACTAAATTGATTGGTTTATCTTTTTAAGGAAAAATGCCCTCGTTTTTCGGGAATCGAATCGTCTATTCTTGCAACATACCAATAATCGTCGGCAGGTAATGGTTTTTCGTTTAAGGTGCCATTCCAATACCGATTTGAAGCATTTAATTGAATAATAAATTTTCCATACCGGTCGAAAATTTTTATTTCCGCAGTTTTGAAATTTTCCATTCCTTTTCCATTCCAAAAATCATTAAATCCATCATTGTTTGGGGTGAAAAAAGGAGGCATGAAAATCACAACAAATTTTTTGGTGTCCCCACCACAGTTGTTTTTTTCTCTTACATGAGCAGTATAAAGTCCGGCTGTTTCGATGTTGAAAGTAGTTGAATCTTGATAGTTAATACCGTTAATTGAATATTCGAAATTACCGATTCCATTTGCTAAAATAGTAACATTAGATTCATTTACCAGAACTTCCATTATTGAAGGTTTTGTATTTTTAATAATGGTAAAGGTTTTTGTTTTGGAGCAGTTTTCCGGAGCAGGAGAGGTAACGGTAACGGAGTAATCGTTTAACTCATTTGTGAGTATCGTTTGAGTTATTTCGCCAGTAGACCAAAGGTATTTCATATGTTCAATACCTGCATTTAAGGATACAGATTCCCCTTCACAAATTGTTAGCTCTTCATCTGAAATATCCGGAAGTGCGTAAAGAGTTACATTTACGGGAATTCGGATGTTATTACTACAGCCTCTGTCTACAGCTTCGGCATAATAGGTGATGCTTTTTGTAATATTTTGGATTATTAGATTTGTTCCTGTTGCTTCAATGTTTGTACTGGTCAAACTCGTATACCAATTTACATTTCCGGCACTAGAAATTGCCTCAAGCGCTACGTCGTTGTTGCCACAAATGGATATGGGGTTATTGGTCGAATTGATGTTTGGTAAGGGGATTACTTCCACTACAAATAATTTTCTTACTGGACATCCATAATCATAATAAAAAGTGGTGTTTTGGGTTAGGATAGGAGTTGTAAAAGTATTAGTTGTGGCAATTGGAGAACCTCCGGTTGGAACGGTAAACCAATTTAATGTGGCATCGGGAAAGTCAATTGATATTGTTAGCGTTTTTTGGCTACATTGTAATTCACCTACTGAGGCTGAAATGCTGGAAATGGTGATTGATGTGCTGGCTGAGATTTGAAGAACTGGGTCATCTGGCATTCCTCCATACTCTACAATATATCCTTTGGGTTGGTAATCACCGCTTGCGCCGCCAGCATTTGAAAGGTCGTTCCATGAGCCTAAAACACCTACTCCGGGTGATGTGACATGTGCGTAATTTTCATCACCCAGATTGTTAGGTTCTTGGATATTCCAAAAAGCAAAATTTGGAGTGCTGCCATTGACTGCCCCATTCCAAAAAACAGTTCCGCTTTCTGGACCAGTAGCCCATTTCCAAACCCCTTCTGTTTCTTCATCAGTACCCCCAATCCAGCCAGTTCCCGAAGCTTGTTTGCCTACAAATGAAGCTTCGTCTAAATTAGTTATGGTGGCTAAATAACCTTGAAATTCATAATAGGTACTGTTTTCTGCCGCTGTTTTAGCATCAGTCCAAGTGATGCCAAGACTCGGTATGAATTGGTAGTAATGTTCTGTCGAAGGGAGATAATTGGCTTGTCCTATACTTATGGAAAAATCCCTGTTTCCGGATGTGGGGGATACGGCTGAATTATGAAATTCAACATCTTTTATAGCAGCAATAAAATCGATATACGGGATTTGTGAACCGGTTGAACTATAAAGTTTTAATTTTGCGGAGGTAATGTCCCAACTGGTAATAATTGTTGGATGTGAACCAATAAGGGTTAATTGATCTTGTCCATTTATGTAGCCTGAAGAAATCTGAATATAAATAGCATCAGTGGTAGTGTCATCTGGATCAATTATTGTAACGCCGGTCACGATTTTCATGTGAGATTGTGGGCAATAGATTTGATTGCCGGTAGCTGTAATTATGGGTGCTGTATTTGCATGAGTCATTTTTGTTAAGAAAAGCAACAGAATCAAAATTGTTTTAAATACGGTAGATTTTTCCATGCTTTGTAAATATTGACAATATCAAACAACAAATATTTCGTTTGAACGGTTTAGTTTTTGAAATAAATCCCAAACCACAATCCCTGCACTAACAGAAATGTTCAACGAATGTTTGGTGCCCAATTGCGGAATTTCAATGCAACCATCACATATTTCTATCGCTTTTTGAGCGACGCCAAATACTTCGTTTCCGAAAACTAAAGCATATTTTTTTGTTTTATTCGTTTCAAATTGATCCAGAAAAATGGCGCTTTCTACTTGTTCTACGGCTAAAACCGTCACGTTGTCTTTCTTTAGGTTTTTAATAACAGCTAAAACATCGGTTTGGTATTCCCAATTGACTGTTTCTGTTGCACCCAAGGCCGTTTTGTGAATTTCCTTGTTTGGTGGAGTTGCAGTTATGCCACATAAATATATTTTTTCAATCAAGAAAGCATCGGCCGTTCTAAAGACGGATCCAATGTTATTTAAACTTCTGATGTCGTCTAATACAATTATGATTGGTGTTTTATTAGCAACCTTGAAATCTTCAATAGATTTCCTGTTCAATTCACTATTTTCGAGCTTTCGCATGGTATTTGGTACTATTTTATAAAAAAGGCTTCCTAAATTTAGGAAGCCTTTACAGGTGTTCTAATAATAGAAACTTAGCTTTTTGTTGTTGAAGCTGGTGCAGCTGGTGTTGGATCTGCCAAAACGGTTCCTTTTATAGTAAGAACTTTTGTTGGTTGTCCATCAGCGTTTGATGTAACTGTTACTGTTTTAGTAAAAGCACCAACTCTATCTGTTGCATAACGAACTCCAATTTTACCTTTTGCTCCTGGAGCAATTGGCTCTTTTGGTGTAGTTGGAACGGTACAACCACAAGATCCTTGCGTATTTGTAATAATTAATGGTTTTGTACCATTGTTTGTGAAAACAAATTCGCGATTTGGCTCTGCATTATGTGCAATTGTTCCGTAGTCGATGGTTTCTGTGTCAAAAACCATTCCAGCACCTTCTACTTTAGGGGCAATAGATTTTGCGTCAGTTCCTTTTGTTACTTCAGCAGTTGCTATTTTGGTTGTTTTAGCTTTTTTAGCTTTTTTTGTTTGTTGGGCATAAGAAGTCGTAGCTCCTAAAACCGTTAACATTGCTAACAAAAATAATTTTTTCATCGGTATTCTTTTTAAATTGAAGGACAAATCTATACAAAATTTTCAAATCAAATTATAAATTTTTCTTAAAAGTTAAAAAGTTTTCTGTAACAAGATTTATTCCTTTTAAATTTTTAAATTCGCTGAAGTATTTTTTACCACAATTTAAATCAGCAAATCTTGGCAGCCAAAGAAAAAGAAGTTAGGGAAACTCCATTAATGAAACAGTATAATGAAATTAAAAGGAAATATCCTGATGCTTGTTTGTTATTTAGAGTGGGTGATTTCTATGAAACCTTCGGAGAAGACGCCATTCGTGCCTCTAAAATATTAGGAATTGTTCTTACAAAACGTGGTGCGGGATCGGAAACAGAAACGGCATTAGCGGGTTTTCCACACCATTCTTTGAATACCTATTTGCCTAAATTAGTGAAAGCGGGTCTTCGAGTGGCAATATGTGATCAACTGGAAGATCCGAAAATGACTAAAACCATTGTGAAACGCGGTGTTACAGAACTTGTTACTCCAGGAGTTTCCATGAATGATGAGGTTTTACAATCCAAATCCAACAATTTTCTGGCTTCCATTTATTTTGGAAAAAAAATCATTGGGATTTCGTTTCTGGATGTTTCAACGGGTGAATTTCTTACTGCACAAGGTAATGAGGAATATATTGACAAACTTTTGCAAAATTTCAGCCCAAGCGAAGTTTTAATTCCAAAACAAAACAAAGGCGATTTTAAGGCTGCTTTTGGAGAGGATTTTCATAATTTTTATCTCGAAGATTGGGTTTTTAAGGAAGATTATGCCCTAGAAACCTTAATGAATCATTTTCAGACCAATTCTCTAAAGGGTTTTGGAATTGAAGAACTTTCTGAAGGTATTATTGCTTCGGGAGCCATTCTATATTATTTATCTGAAACACAGCATAATAAAAGACAGCACATCACTTCCATCCAACGTATTGCCGAAGACGCTTATGTTTGGATGGATCGATTTACGATTCGCAATCTGGAATTGTATCATAGCTATAATCCAAATGCGGTTACTTTGCTGGATGTGATTGACCGGACGCTTTCGCCAATGGGTTCACGCTTGCTCAAACGATGGATGGCTTTGCCTTTGAAGGATATTCATAAAATTAGAAATCGACATGAAGTGGTTTCTTATTTCAAGGAAAATGGAGCCGTACTGAAAAGCATCCAAAATCAAATTAAGCAAATTTCAGATTTGGAACGTTTAATTTCTAAAATTGCCACTGGTAAAGTTTCTCCGCGGGAAGTGGTTTATCTTAAGGAATCGCTTGATGCCATCATTCCAATAAAAACACTGGCTTTACAAAGCAAACAAGAAGCAGTTAAGATAATTGGAGATAGTTTACACAGTTGCGATTTGTTGCGGGAAAAAATAAAAACAACTTTAAATCAAGAAGCACCGGTTGCTATTGCCAAAGGGAATGCAATTGCCAAAGGAATTAATGCAGAACTCGATGATTTGCGTGCTATTTCTACTTCTGGAAAAGAATATTTGGAAGGAATTGAAAAAAGAGAGTCGCAAATTACGGGGATTTCTTCGTTGAAAATTTCATTTAACAATGTTTTTGGGTATTATATTGAAGTTAGAAATTTACATAAAGATAAAGTTCCCCAAGAATGGATTCGAAAGCAAACTCTTGTTAATGCCGAAAGGTATATTACCGAAGAGCTTAAAGAATACGAAACTAAAATACTGGGTGCCGAGGAGAAAATCCAGCAATTAGAGAGTCAGCTTTTTGAACAATTGGTGAGTTGGATTGCCACTTATATCAAGCCTGTTCAGTTGAATGCCAATCTTATTGCCCAACTGGATTGCTTGGCTTCCTTTACACAACTGGCCATCGAGAACAAATATGTTTGCCCGGAATTGGATGAAAGTTTTGAACTGGAAATAAAAAACGGTCGCCATCCTGTTATCGAAAAACAATTGCCGGTAGGGATGCCTTATATAGCTAATGATGTTTTTTTGGATAGGGAAACACAACAGCTTATCATGATCACGGGGCCCAATATGTCTGGAAAATCGGCTATTTTGAGGCAGACGGCTTTGATTGTTCTTTTGGCTCAAATGGGAAGTTTTGTGCCTGCCGATAGTTTGCGTATGGGAATCATCGATAAAATCTTTACCAGAGTTGGCGCAAGCGACAATATTTCGATGGGAGAATCTACTTTTATGGTCGAGATGAATGAAACGGCTTCAATTTTGAACAACATTTCTGACAGAAGTTTGGTCTTGTTGGACGAGATTGGTCGCGGAACAAGTACCTATGACGGAATTTCTATTGCTTGGGCGATCGCGGAGTATTTGCACGAGCATCCGTCACAACCTAAAACGTTGTTTGCCACGCATTATCATGAATTGAACGAAATGAGCGAATTGTTGCCACGAATCCAGAATTACAATGTATCGGTGAAAGAACTGAAAGACACCGTCCTTTTTATCCGTAAATTAGTAAAAGGAGGTAGTGCCCATAGTTTTGGAATTCATGTGGCTAAAATGGCCGGAATGCCACAAACAGTGATATTAAAAGCGCAAAAATTATTAAAAAAGTTAGAGAAAGACCATTCGAGCGAGGCGTTGAACGGAATAAAATCGGATAAAGAGGACATGCAAATGAGTTTCTTTAATTTGGACGACCCTTTATTGGAAGAAATCAAAGAGGAGATTTTAAATCTGGACATTAATACACTCACTCCAATTGAAGCCATGATGAAACTGAACGAAATTAAAAGAATGTTGATCAAAAAGTGATTGATTTTATAGTAAAGAATAGGCAATCAGAGCATTAAGTAAAGGCGCTTATTTTTTTACAAAAAACACTTGTAGAATTGAATAAAAGTATTAAATTTGCCCTCGCTATATCAGAATAGGTATTGCGTTTTTTACAAAATTGAAATGCGAAAATAGCTCAGTTGGTAGAGCGCGACCTTGCCAAGGTCGAGGTCGCGGGTTCGAGCCCCGTTTTTCGCTCAAAACCATACTGCTCGGATGGTGTTATATTTAATTAATTTTTTCTAAAAATTAGATATAACAACCAAAAAGCAAAATGCTCGGATGGTGAAATTGGTAGACACGCTGGACTTAAAATCCAGTGAACAGCAATGTTCGTGCGGGTTCAAGTCCCGCTCTGAGTACAAGAAAAAACCGTAATACGCTTTTAATTAAGTAATTACGGTTTTTCTTTTTTAAAGTTGCCAAACATTGCCCAACCATTTTTAAAACTACTTAAAAATTATCTAGTGGTTTCTTGTTTGGCGTATTCTCGTTTTCCTTGTTCATTTTCGTTTTTTAAGTTAATTGTGTTTTAATAGATGGAATCACTAGTGTCCACTAAAGATTAAAAAAAGTTCTTTGAAATTATTGTAAATCTGTATTTTAAGTCTCATTTTAGAGC
>NZ_QCZI01000001.1 GCF_003097635.1 Flavobacterium psychrotolerans | reverse complement strand
AATACATCAATAAATTCATATTTGACAGGCCAATAAACAATATTAAAAATCAAACAATTTAATTACACCCAACGGGTAATCTTAATATAAAATGACTTTTTGTATCATAACTCATGTTCCTCACGGACTAAAAGAAAATCAATTTTTTGCTTACGCACCTTATGTTCGTGAGATGAATATTTGGTTGAAATATGTTGATGAAGTTATTCTTGTCGCTTCCTTAGAAAAAGGAGATGATTCAGCGATACACCTCAATTACGAGCACAAAAACATACAATTTGTTTCCATTCCCAAAATGGATTTATTGGGGCTTAAGGCAATTTTAAGGTCAGTTTGGTATACACCAAAAACATGTTGGAACATCTATAATGCAATGAAAAATGCAGATCACATCCATTTGCGATGCCCAGGAAATATAGGGTTGTTAGGATGTTTCATCCAAATTTTATTCCCTAGAAAAGCTAAAACGGCTAAATACGCAGGGAATTGGGATCCGAATTCTGCACAACCTTTTAGCTATCGCATTCAAAAATGGATTTTAAACAATACTCTACTTACAAAAAATATGCAAGCCTTAGTTTACGGGGAATGGGAAGGTAGTTCTAAAAATATAAAGCCTTTTTTCACGGCAACTTACAGAGAGGAAGATAAGGTTGAGGTAGTTCCTAGAATATTAAATGACAGCATATATTTTTTGTATGTAGGAACCCTTTCCGAAGGGAAAAGGCCTTTGTATGCCATTCAGATCATTGAAAAATTAACGCAACTTGGATATAATGTTTCACTAGATTTTTTTGGTGAAGGGAAAGAAAAAGAAGTCCTGCAAAACTACTGTGACACAAATCAGTTGAATGCCGTTGTAGACTTTAAAGGAAATCAAACGGAAGCCGTGGTTCGAGAAGCGTATAAAGAGTGTCATTTTTTACTTTTGCCTTCAGAAAGTGAAGGCTGGCCCAAAGTGGTGGCCGAAGCCATGTTTTGGGGCTGTTATCCCATTACGACCAAAGTTTCCTGTTTGGGGTATATGCTGGATAATGGAAGTAGGGGATTGTTTTTAGAGATAAATTTGGACGCAGATGTAGAGCAGATCATAGCTGTTTTGAAAGATCAGGGAGATTATAATGCTAAAGTTCTAAAAAGTATTCTTTGGTCTAGAAAATATACCTTAGATTTGTTTGAAAATGAAATTAAAGGATTATTGAATTCATGAGGATAGTTCAAATTATTGATTCACTGGAAGTTGGTGGTGCAGAGCAAATGGCTGTCAATTACGCCAATGTACTTTCCAAAGAAATTACTTTTTCAGGATTGGTGTCAACAAGAAGCGAAGGGAATTTGAAAAGTAAAATTGACAAAGAGGTTGGTTATTTATTTTTGAATAAAAGAAACGCCATCGATTTAGTAGCCGTCTTTAATTTAAAATCCTATTGTAAAAAATATAAAATTGAATACATTCATGCACATGGAACCTCCTATTTTATTTCTTTTTTATTAAAGCTAGTTTATCCAAAAATCAAAATTATTTGGCATGACCATACTGGTGCTAGAAGTGATGAAAAGTTAAAACAAAATAAATTGTTATGGTTTTGTTCCTTTTTTTTTAACGGAATTATTGTTGTTGATCATACATTAGAAAAGTGGTGTTTGAATACTTTAAATTTTAAAAAAGTTTTATATCTGCCAAACTTTACATTGTTTAGCGATTCTGAAAGTGAAATCACCTTTTTAAAAGGTAAAGAAGGTAAAAGAATTTTATGTTTAGCAAACTTAAGATATCCAAAAAATCATAGTTTACTCTTAAAAGGAGCCATTAAAATAAAAAAAGAGTATCCTGATTGGACTTTTCATTTAGTTGGAAAAGATCTCCACGATGAATATTCTAAACAACTAAAAGAGACTATTAAAGCTAATGATCTTAATGAAACTGTATATATTTACGGTTTAAGAGATGATACGGCTCATATTATTAAACAAGCCACTGTTTGTGTTTTGACTTCTGTTTCCGAAGGATTACCTGTTGCATTATTGGAATATGGTTTAAATAAAAAGCCAGTTGTAGTTACTGATGTTGGTGAGATTCCATTGATTATACACGATGGTAAAAACGGTTTTATAGTTCCATCGGAAAATGAAGAGTTGTTTTATAAATCAGTAGTTGCATTAATTAAAAATTCTGATTTAAGATTCAAATTTGGGGAAGCACTTCATGAAACTGTGATGAAAAATAATTCAGAACAAGCAGTGCTCAAAGAATATTTAGAATGGTTAAAAAATATATAAGATGAAGGAATCAGAAAAAAGATACATATTCTTAATCCTTCTGCATGTAGTGCTTGGTTTGGCAATGTTTTACATTCCCTTCTTTCCCAAAATTTATGGATATTCCATTGTTTTGGGTGGGATTTTATTTGTTGTTAATTCACAAAACAAAAACAATGAGGTTTTGTATGCCTCAGCCTATATTGTGGGTAGTGAAGCAGTATTAAGGATGACAGGTGGCAATATTAATTACGAATTTTCGAAATACGGCATCGTTATTTTTATGTTAATTGGCATGTATCATAAAGGTATTTCAAAAGATGCAGCGGCCTACTGGATTTTTTTGCTATTGTTGATACCAGGAGTTTTTATAGCAACCTATTCGTTAAAATACACTGTTGATGTACAAAATAAAATATCTTTTAACACGTCAGGACCGCTCTGTCTAGCAATATGTTCCTTGTATACTTACACACGAAAAGTTACTTTTAAGCAAATAAATGAGATTTTGTTACTCGTGGGATTGCCTATAATAACAACAGTTGTATATCTAGCGCTTTATACACCAAGTGTTAGGGAGGTCCTTACCGGGACAGGTTCTAATTATCAAACTTCGGGAGGCTTTGGTCCAAATCAGGTGGCGACAATTTTAGGCTTGGGGATGTTCATATTTGTCTCTCGGTTAATTTTCTTTTCTGGGTCAAAAGAGCTTTTCGTAATTAATTTAATAATTGCATTTAATATTAGTTATAGGGGATTGATAACCTTTTCGCGTGGCGGAATGATGACCGGTTTTTTTATGATTATTATTATTATTATAGTCACTTATTTTAAGATTAATTCCAAAGGGAGGGTTAAGATGAATTATTTTTTGGTAATTATAGCTTTAGCCATGATTGGAATTTGGCTTTACACCTCTAACCAAACAGGTGGTTTGATTGAGAAACGGTATGCTAACGAAGATGCTTCAGGAAGAGTTAAAAAAGATAGGTTTACCGGAAGAGGAGAATTGGCGAGAGAAGAAATTATAACGTTTATCCAAAATCCGATTTTTGGTGTTGGAGTCGGAAAGGCATCAGATTTGCTACAAGAAAGGACAGGAGAGTCAGCACTTTCCCACAATGAGATCACCAGAATGTTAGCCGAGCATGGCGCATTTGGTGTTTTAGGGCTGATTATCCTTTTTGCAACGCCTTTGGTTTTATATATGGACAATAATAATAATGTTTACTTATTATGTTTTATATTATTCTGGATAATGACTATAAATCATGCGGCGATGCGTCTTGCTGCTCCTGCATTTATATATTCATTATCGCTTTTAAAAGTGGCATTTAATGAAGAAAAGTCCATCATGCATAGTGAATAAACTTTTGGTACACTTTTACTGTCCATGTAATATAGGTACTTTGGGATAATTCTAAGTACTAAAAATGCTATCAAAGTCCAATAATTATAAAAAATTGGGACTGAACACTTTAAATTTAGTATCACTATTTGATTGTGATTTAATATAAATACAAATGATACCAATATTTAGATAAAAATGTTTTTATTTTACTAAATTGCGAGCTCCAAAGATGAGTCAAATTTAAAATGGTTATCAATAAAAAAATACATTTCGAGATTTCGGAAAGAAAAATTCTTTTAAGGGTTTTTGACGTGCTTTCCGTTTTGTTTGCACTCTATTTTGTTGGTGAAATTTTTAATTTCAATTATTTTGACATTTCAGCAACAAATTATTATTGGACAATAGTTTTAGGAATTTACCTTAATGTGTTTGGAACCGTTTTTGAAATGTACAACCTTCAAGTGGCAAGCAATCAATATCAATCCATAAAAAGTGTCGTATTGACTTCGTCCACGACAGTGTTAATTTATCTTCTTACGCCAATTTACACGCCAGTATTGCCTAATAACAGAATACAAATTGTCTTTTTTTATATTGCTATCTATATTGCATTATTTACATGGCGTTTATTTTATGTCAGATTTCTGGCAACGCACCGATTTATGAAAAAAGTAATTCTCATTTGTGATAGGGATCAAGTGGAAGAATTAGTTAAAGGTCTTGAAAGCGTAGATCCACATTATAAGGTTATGGGTTATATTAATTCTGATAGCAATCAAAATGAAAAGATAGATAAAGATTATTTAGAAAATATTGCCATTGATGAGTTGGAACGATTTGTTGTTGAGAATTCAGTTTCAGAAGTGGTTATTGCATCCCAAAAAACGGATGGAATCACAGTTAACCTCTACAATCAACTCATTCATTTACTAGAAAACGGTTATATCATTAGGGAATATACCCAAGTTTATGAAAATATTACACAACGAATCCCGGTGCAATATGTGTCAAGGGATTTTTATCGCTATTTTCCTTTTAGCAGAAGCAACCAAAATCATTTATACTTGTTGTTTGTCCGGATTCTAGAAATATTGATTTCATTGTTAGGATTGTCTCTTGGGTTTGTTTTAAGTCCTTTAATTTTATTAGGAAACGCATTAGGCAATAGAGGGAAATTATTTTATACCCAAGATCGGATTGGGAAAAACGGTAAAACTTTCAAAATTTTAAAATTTAGGAGTATGGGCGCCAATGCGGAATCTGGCGGAGCCGTTTTTACCACAATTAATGATTCCAGAATTACCTCGTTTGGAAAATTTTTAAGGAAATCAAGAATTGATGAGTTTCCACAGTTCATCAATATTTTAAAAGGAGAAATGGCAGTTATTGGACCAAGACCAGAGCGACCAGTATTTGTTAATGAAATTGCGGAGTTAATGCCTTTTTATGAAACACGTCATGTTATTAAGCCGGGTTTGACAGGTTGGGCTCAAGTAAATTATTCCTATGGAGAAACGATTGACGACAGTTTGATAAAACTGCAATATGATTTGTATTACATTAAACACCGAAGTGTTTTTTTAGATATTGATATTATCTTCAAGACTTTTAGTACCATTTTGTTTTATAGAGGTCAATAGCTTTTAGATTGTATAGCGAATTTTGATAAAATCACACCTGAAACCAATATAAGGGGCAGCATCATAATGAAATCTACTTTTGTAACGATTACCACAAGATATACTGCTAATGATGCCATATTAAAGTAGGATAAGTTCACGATCCATTTATTTTTTTTCCTGATATTAGAATAGACTAACAACAACAAGCTCGGATTAAATAGCAAAATATTATAGTTTTGGGAAACTTCATGATGAAGCGAATAAAACCCCACGAGCGTTAAAAATACTCCCATACTTCCCAATATAGAAAAGTACACTAAATGAATGACTTTCCTATTCAAAACTAAAATTATCAAAAGCAAAAAACTAAAAAAATAAAAATTGTTCCAATAGGAAACGGGTACTTTTTCTGGGTTTTTTTTATTCAAAACCAACACTTCTTCAACGATAGGCTTGTTGTTGAATCTTGAAATCTTGAGATTGTCCATCAATTCCTTTGGAAGAAAAAGTTTTGTGGCTGGTGCATCGGTTTTTTTTCCGAAAATGATGTTGATTCCTAAGTTTTCAAAGAAGTGGTTGTCAAGATAGGAATACAAAACCGTTCTGTAACTTACATCTATATTCAATTTTTTTGTGACGACTGTACTTCCAAAAACAGCATTTACTTTATTCAAAACCATCGTCGTACAGTTTTTATCTATAAACTTGTAGGTATAAAATTTTTCGTCAGAATACAATGACGCATTTATTTCATCAAATAATCTTTGTTTTTGGTCTAATGAAATAAGGAGATTTTGTTCAAAAACGTCCCTGTTGTCATAAACATAGTCACTAATGAAATCCTGAAAGGAACTGGCTGATGCAAAATATTGCAAATCCCCTTTTACAAATTTCGGATAAAAATTAGGGGTGCCAAAATCAAAATTCCCATAATTATAGACCACATCGATTCCGTTTATGGAATCCAGCACCCGAATTGCGGTATGTCCGTAAATCGAATAGAGTTCTTCTCCACTTCCGCAAGTTAAAATGCTGACTTTTGACTTGTCAGAAAGTTTGTAGTATTGCGAGTAACTCGCTATAGAAGAAAAGAATAGTATGAAGAGAGAAGTCTTTTTGAGTACTGATCTAAGCATCTTTTTTATTGAAATTTATAGGTTTTAGAAGTGAATGCTTATTATCTAAAAATACTCAAATCCACCTTTGCCGAGAAAATATTTGAATACAAAGCCGCACTTTGATTTCCTAAATCGGTCAATGCATAGTCAATTTGGATGCCTTTGTATTTAAACCCCACTCCGATATTTGGTTGGAAACTTAATTTTCTTGTACTGTCCAATTGGGTTGTATTTTGGAAATTTCCAAATCCCGTTCTTAGAAATACCAAATCAGTATAGCCAAATTCAAATCCCAATGCAGGAGCCATACTAACAAAATTGGATGCAATTACATCATGGGTTCTGGCAAATTCCATATTCAAATTGGCACAAGCCAAAAGACTCATGTCGTTATGAAACTCGAATTTTTTTGACATTCCTAATTGAGCCTTAGGTAAAGTGATTTCGGTACTTTCCGGTAAATCTTGATTTTGTCCCGGAATGGCATTTTGAATTTTAGCATATTCCGATTCGTTAATATTCCAAATATTATATGTAGTCGTAATATCCCGAAGCATCAATCCAAATTTCCAATTGTTTCGTTCATATTGCAATCCAGCATCAATTCCGAAACCCCATGAATTGGCAAATTTACCGATGATTCTTCGAATAATTTTTGCGTTTACACCATAATGTAATCCAGTGATTTTTATTTTTCGGGCGTAGGAAAAAGTAAACCCATAATCGGCAGTAGAAAATTTACTGATTCTATTGTAGTCAATATTTCCTTGTGAATCAATTAATTCGGTGGTATTCAAGATATCATCAACACCAAACCTAATCATGGAAATTCCCCAAGCGCTTTCATCGTCTATCGGGGTTGCATAGGCAGCATAATCATATTGGGCAATATTGGCAAAATAACTGGCATGCATAATGGCAACTTGCTTGTCCTTAAGCAAAGTTATTCCCGCGGGATTCCAATAACCAGAATTCACGTCGTTTGTGCTTGCGGTAACGGCATTAGCCATTCCTAATGAGGCTGCATCTACCCCAATATTCATGAATTCATTGGAATATTTCCTAGCCACTTGAGCATTAGAAAAAGAGCTGATGATAAAAAGTGTAATTAAAAGAATTTTTCTCAAGGTGTTTAATTTTTACAAGGAAGTCTTTTTCTTTTTTCAACAAAAATATACTTTTTTACTGAGGTTGTTTCTTTCAGAAGCGAATAAAAGTCAAAAAGGAACAGTCAAATATAAAACTCCAATAAAAAACGTGCATCTCTTTAACTTATTGTATTAAATTTGTCAAATTGAATAGCTAAACACATATAAAATGAATATTAAAGCACAAATTCCAAACACGATAACCCTTTTGAACCTTTTCTGCGGATGTATTGCTTTAGTTTTTGTTTTTCATCGCCATTTTGAGATGGCTTTTACCTTTGTAAGTTTGGGTATTTTTCTTGATTTTTTTGATGGCTTTTTTGCCCGATTGTTTAAGGTTTCCAGCCCGTTGGGATTGCAATTGGATTCCCTTGCTGATATGATTACCAGCGGTATCGTTCCTGGTGCTGTAATGTACCAATTGATGCTTACCAATTTCACTTCTCAGGAAACCAGTTATTTGCAAATTTTTCCTTATTTGGGATTTATCATTGCTTTAGGTTCCTGTTATCGGTTGGCTAATTTTAATATTGATACCAGACAAACCGATTCTTTTATTGGCTTGCCAACGCCGGCCAATACTTTATTCATCATAAGTTTACCTTTGGTTTTGCAAAATACCGACTCTTTGTTTGTCATTGAAGCCTTGACGAATCAATGGTTTTTGTTACTAATCACCTTGTTTAGTGGGTACATTTTGAATGCCGAAATCCCGTTGTTTTCTTTGAAAATTAAAAAATTCAATTTTTCGGACAATACCATTCAAGTTGTGTTTCTGTCGCTTTCTATTTTGATGTTGTTTTTCTTCCAATTTCTTGCCATTCCCTTGGTGATTGTGACCTACGTTTTCCTTTCGGTCCTTAATAATAAATTTCTGAAAAAGTAGTTCTATTTGGAATGAGAAAACCCGTTACTAGGAAAACCCCTGTAAAAAGGAAACCCTCTGTTAAAAAGAAGCCTGCTTTCTGGAAGGGGAGAGGAAGTCTGGTATTGACTGTTTTTTGCGTGCTATTATTGGTGGGTACAATTTATCACTACAGGGAGGGGTTGGCCTATTATTTGGGTTTCAAATCCCATAAAGTGGCTGCGCATAGTGGGGAAGAAGACAAACGATTTTCGGATGTTCGTAATTTTCAACTTTTAAGCAAATATGAAGATAAAGTTGCCGGTCTTGATGTTTCCCAATACCAAGGGGAAATTAATTGGGAGCAAGTCCATACTTTAGAGAATACTTTTCCCATAGGATTTGTTTTTATTCGGGCCACAGCCGGAACAGACAAAGTCGATTTGCAATTTGAAAAAAATTGGGTAGGAACCAAAAACAATAAAATCATTCGTGGCGCCTATCACTATTATCGTCCCAATGAAAATTCATTAGAACAAGCCACTCTTTTTATTCAAAACGTGCACCTGCAAAAAGGAGATTTACCGCCAGTTTTGGATATTGAAAAGTTGCCAAAAAATCAATCGATCGATAGTTTGAAAGTGGGCTTGAAACGTTGGTTGGAAAAAATAGATGCCCATTATAACGTAAGACCTATTATTTATACCAGCAGCACCTATTATGATGATTTTCTAAAAGAAGAATTTAGCGACTACACGTTCTGGATTGCCAATTATAATTTTTTTGTGGAAGACATTAAGGTTGACTGGCTCTTTTGGCAATTTACAGAAAAATCCACCGTTTCCGGAATTAAGGGCAATGTAGATGTTACCATTTATAACGGAACGCCCAAGATGTTGGGGTATTTGACAATTAATTAGGCTTAGTATTTTTTAGTTGGACCATACAAAACCAACAGAATTACAAAAATTAAAAATAAAATCAAGCCAATTACTGATTTTGTATTCGCAAAATTGATTGTGAATCCCATCCATTTGATTCTCTTTGGAGGAAAGAAAGATCCGTTTGTCTTTTTTGTTGTAATAGAATTGTCCAAACTTCCAATTTTTCGGGTCTTTATGCCATTTTTCGAGTGTTTCTTGATTTGGATTTTCCATAGGAATGAGTTGTGTTTTATCTGGGGTATTAAAACTCCAGTTTTTTCTTTCTCAACTCAAAATTCTGACCCAGATATACTCTTCGTACCATTTCGTCTTCCACTAATTCTTCCGGAATTCCGGCTTTCAGGATTCCTCCTTCAAACATCAAATAGGTTTTGTCGGTAATTGCAAGCGTTTCCTGGACGTTGTGGTCGGTAATTAGGATACCAATATTTTTATTTTTTAACTGAGCCACAATGCGTTGGATGTCTTCTACAGCAACAGGGTCAACTCCTGCAAAAGGTTCGTCTAGTAGTATGAATTTCGGGTCAGTTGCCAAACAACGCGCAATTTCAGTACGACGACGTTCCCCACCAGAAAGCAGATCACCCCGATTGGTACGAATGTGTTGCAAACCAAATTCATCAATCAACGATTCCATTTTGGTAATTTGTTCCGCCTTGGTGTATTTGGTCAATTGCAATACACTCAGGATATTATCCTCAATACTCAATTTTCTGAACACAGATGCTTCCTGGGCTAAATAACCAATTCCTTGTTGGGCTCTTTTGTACATGGGGAAATTGGTAATGTCCATGTCATCCAGATAAATATTCCCCGCATTGGGTTTTACCAATCCTACAATCATATAAAATGAAGTTGTTTTTCCGGCGCCATTTGGACCTAAAAGACCTACGATTTCACCTTGATTCACTTCTACTGAAATACCTTTTACAACGCTTCTGCCTTTATATGTTTTTACTAAATTTTCTGCTCTTAAAATCATATTTAGATTAATGGTTTATTGGGTTTTAACAAATAAACGAAATTTGAAATGCACGACCAATAGTTTAACAATTGATTAATTATTTTTGAGTTTCTAAAGCTTCCCAAAATTCATAGGCTCTGCGCAAATGAGGTATCACGATAGTTCCTCCAACAAGGGTCGCAATTCCCATGGCTTCCATCATTTCTTCTTTAGAAATCCCTTCTTTATAACAATTTTCCAAATGGTATTTTACACAGTCATCACATCTTAAAACGGCGGAAGCGACCAAGCCTAAAAGCTCTTTCGTTTTTACGTCAAGAGCTCCCTCTGCGTAGGCATTCGTATCAAGATTGAAAATTCGTTTTACTATTTTGTTGTTATCTGCCAATAATTTTGCGTTCATTTTAGAACGATACTCATTGAATTCTTTTACTGGATTAGCCATTTTTTTCTTTTTTATTTACCAGCACAGCGATTAAAATGCTTATTTCATACAGTAATAACAATGGGATGGAAACGATAATTTGACTTAAAATGTCGGGAGGGGTAATTATAGCAGCTACAATTAAAATAATTACGACGGAATATCTTCGGTATTGTCTCAACGTTTGCGCAGTTACAAGACCTATTTTAGTAAGGAAATAAATAATTATGGGCAACTCAAAAATTAATCCGCATGAAATTACTGATGTTTTAACCATGCCCATATAATTGTCTACATTGAATTCGTTTTTGATAACACTACTCACATTAAAACCTCCGAAAAAGTTCACCGATAGCGGAAGAATCAAATAGTATCCAAATAAAACACCCAGAAAAAAGAGTGTGGAAGCCGACAGAATAAACCAAACCGCATTTTTCTTTTCTTTTTCATACAGCGCGGGACTGATAAATTTCCAGATTTCCCATAAAATATAAGGAAATCCCAGGATAAAACCGGCAGTTATGCACGTCCATATAAAAATGGAAAATTGTCCGCCCATTTCCGTACTCTGAATGATGAATGGCATTTCCTTTATGCACATGCCACCATCATTCGACCCAAGATATGTTGTTAGTTCACAAAATAATTTATACGTAATGAAATTGGTATGTATTGGGGCGAATATGATTTCTTCAAATATATAATCGATAATAAAATACGACAAACAAGAAATTATTAAAACACCAATTGTAATCCGAATCAACAGCCATCTTAAATCTTCAAGATGATCGAGAAACGACATTTCCTTTAATTCTTTTTTTGCCATTATAGTATTCCTTCTTTTAAAATGTCATGTAAATGCAGTACTCCTTTGTAGTCTCCATTATCAACAACAACGAGTTGAGTGATAGAAAAATCTTCCATAATATTAAATGCATCAATAACCATATCCGTTGATTGTATCATTTTTGGATTTTTTGTCATAATGTCCTTAGCGGTTAAATCGGCAAAGGAATCCCTGTCGGTAAGCATTCTCCTAATATCACCATCAGTGATAATTCCGATGACTTTATTATTGTCTAATACGGCCGTAACCCCCAGACGTTTTTCTGAAATTTCGAAAATCACTTTTTTTATGGATGCATCCGGAGTGACCATTGGTTTTAAAGAATTCTCCAGCATGTCTTTTACTCGAAGCAATAACTTTTTTCCTAATGCTCCACCAGGATGAAATTTCGCGAAATCTTCAGCTTTGAAGTTTCTCATCTCCATCAGACAAACTGCAATGGCATCACCCATGACTAATTGTGCCGTGGTGCTGTTAGTTGGCGCAAGATTATTCGGACAGGATTCGGAATCTACCGTAGTATTTAAAACATAATCAGAACCTTTAGCCAAAAAAGAAGTCATGTTCCCGGTAATAGCAATTAATAGGTTGCCAAAACGTTTCAAAAGGGGCACTAAAACTTTTATTTCGGGGCTGTTGCCACTTTTTGAAATGCAAATCACCACATCCTCGTTTTGAACCATTCCTAAATCACCATGAATCGCTTCTGAGGCGTGAAGAAACATGGAGGGAGTTCCAGTAGAATTCATTGTTGCCACAATCTTTTGGGCAATAATGGCGCTTTTTCCTATACCTGTCACAATCAATCTTCCCTTGCAATTATAGATGGTTTGGGTGGCTCCAATGAAGCTTTCGTCTAGGAAATCAGTTAGTTTTGCAATTGCGTCACTTTCAGATAAAATAGTTTTTTTGGCCGAAGCCAATATATTTTCATTATTTATCAAGACAGAAATGTTATAAAATTTGTAAGTATAAAAGAAAGTTGTATCTTTATAAATGCAAATTTATACAAAATACCACTAATAAAGAATGAATTTAAACGAAATTGACATACACAAGGAACTAAAAAAATATTTTGGCTTCAGCCAATTTAAAGGATTACAAGAACAGGTTATAAAAAGCATATTGTCCAAGCAGAACACTTTCGTGATTATGCCAACAGGAGGAGGAAAGTCGTTATGTTACCAATTGCCAGCCTTAGTTCAGCACGGAACGGCCATTGTGGTTTCGCCACTAATCGCTTTGATGAAAAATCAAGTAGATGCCATTCGAAGTTTGTCTTCAGAAAACGGCATTGCTCATGTGCTTAATTCCTCACTTACAAAAACTGAAATTGCCCAGGTTAAAAAGGATATTACCTCAGGGTTAACTAAACTTCTATATGTTGCGCCAGAATCTTTGACCAAAGAGGAATACCTTAACTTTCTTCAAAATGTCCCTATATCATTTGTCGCTATTGATGAAGCGCATTGTATTTCAGAATGGGGGCACGATTTTAGACCTGAGTACAGAAACCTGAGAAACATCATCAAGCTTTTGGGGGATGTCCCCGTTATTGGTCTTACAGCAACGGCAACACCCAAGGTGCAAGAGGATATTTTAAAAAATTTGGACATGTCAGATGCAACAACTTTTAAAGCATCATTTAACAGGCCCAATTTATATTATGAGGTACGTACAAAAACTACAAATATTGAATCTGATATCATTCGTTTTATTAAATTGCATAAAGGGAAATCGGGAATTATTTATTGTTTGAGCCGTAAAAAAGTGGAGGCCATTGCCGAAGTTTTGCAAGTAAACGGAATCAGTGCGGTGCCTTATCATGCCGGTTTGGATGCTAAAACTAGAGCAAAGCACCAAGACATGTTTCTTATGGAAGATGTGGACGTAGTGGTGGCTACGATTGCCTTTGGTATGGGGATTGACAAACCGGACGTTCGTTTTGTAATTCACCATGACATTCCAAAATCATTAGAAAGTTATTATCAGGAAACCGGTCGTGGAGGTCGTGATGGAGGCGAAGGGCATTGCTTGGCCTATTATTCCTATAAAGATGTAGAAAAATTAGAAAAATTCTTGTCTGGAAAACCTGTAGCAGAACAAGAAATTGGTTTTGCCTTATTGCAGGAGGTAGTGGCTTATGCGGAAACGTCTATGTCCAGAAGAAAATTCCTATTGCATTATTTTGGAGAAGAATTTAACAGCGAAACGGGTGATGGCGCCGATATGGATGACAATGTCCGCAACCCAAAAACGAAGGTAGAAGCCCAGAAGCAGGTAGTGAAATTGTTGCAAACCGTTCAGGATACTAAATATTTATACAAGTCAAAAGAAGTAATTTATACTTTAATTGGTCGTGTAAATGCGATGATTAAAGCTTACAGAACTGATACCCAGCCTTTCTTTGGGACGGGTAAAGATTTTGAAGAACGCTATTGGATGGCTTTAATTCGTCAGGTTTTGGTCGATGGATTGTTGTCAAAAGATATTGAAACCTATGGCATCATAAAAGTTACCCCAAAAGGATTGGATTACATGAAAAATCCTGTTTCATTCCTAATGTCCGAAGACCATGAGTACAATGAAACCGAGGACGAAGCTATAGTAACGGCATCAAAATCGAGTGGGACGGCTGATGAGACTTTGATGAAGATGCTACGTGATTTGCGTAAAAAAGTGGCTAAAAAACTGAGCGTTCCGCCATTTGTGGTTTTTCAAGACCCTTCACTCGAAGACATGGCTCTGAAATATCCCATTTCTTTAAATGAGTTGGGCAACATTCATGGTGTTGGAGAAGGGAAAGCTAAAAAATATGGGAAGGAATTTGTGGAATTAATTGGTCGTTATGTAGATGAAAATGACATCATTCGTCCCGATGACTTGGTAGTTAAATCAACTGGTGCCAATTCTGCCAATAAATTATACATCATTCAAAATATCGACAGAAAATTATCACTACAGGATATCGCTTCTGCTAAAGGGATGAATATGGACGCTTTGATCAAAGAAATGGAGCAGATTGTGTATTCTGGAACCAAATTAAATATCAAATATTGGATCGATGACATGCTGGATGATGACCAACAAGAAGAGATTTATGACTATTTTATGGAATCGGAGTCTGACGATATTGAACAGGCACTCAAAGAATTTGACGGGGATTACGACATTGACGAATTGCGCTTCATGCGAATCAAATTTATCAGTGAAGTGGCTAATTAGGGCAAAGTTTGAAAGCCAAAAGTTTTAGGGGAATCTATTTTGACTTTTAAACTACATACAACTCCCCTCGATGAGGTTTCAAAGCATCCCGAACCGCAATCATGTTTTCATCGGTTACGACCATAAAGGCAATGGCGTGCATTTCGTCATATATTTTAAAACCAGTTATATTTAAAGGTAATTTTTCTGAAATAATATATTCTTTCAAATGGATTTCGTGGTGTTCTGCCGTTTTTGCGGAAGCTGGACCTCGAAAATCCCATATTAATTTTATTTTTCTCATCTTTATTTTTAAGCGACAAAATTACAACGTTTATTTCACGAAAGACAAACTTCCAAATCCACTTCAAATTACTATTTTTGCCTTTTGAAAAAGTTATTCGATTAACCGATTAGCCATATCAACGAATCAACGAAAAAATGCCTAAAGAACTTCTCCTTCAAGTATCGCCCGAAATTGCTTCAAACGAATTATTGCTCCAAGACTATTTGTCCAAACAAATGAAGGTTTCCGCAAGGGAAATTAAACAGGTCACCATTCTCAAACGATCCATTGATGCACGCCAAAAAGCCATAAAAATCAATTTAAAAGTGTTGGTTTATTTTCAGGACGATGAATTTGTTGAAAATAAAATCCAATTACCCGATTATAAAAATGTTTCCTCTGCCCAAGAAGTAATTATAGTTGGTGCTGGCCCAGCCGGACTTTTTGCCGCTTTGCAATTAATTGAATTGGGCTTAAAGCCAATAGTCATTGAGCGGGGTAAAGACGTTCGTGGTCGTAGACGGGATTTGAAAGCCATCAATGTGAATCATGTCGTGAATGAAGATTCCAATTATTGTTTTGGTGAAGGCGGTGCGGGGACTTATTCCGACGGGAAATTATATACCCGTTCCAAAAAACGGGGCGATGTGACCCGTATTCTGGAATTATTGGTCGCTTTCGGTGCTTCGCCTGACATTTTAATTGAAGCGCATCCGCACATTGGAACCAATAAATTGCCGGAGATTATTCAGGATATTCGGGAAAAAATCATAGAAATGGGCGGAAAAGTTCTTTTTGAAACACGCCTGACCGATATCATCATTAAAAATAACGAAGTACAAGGAGTCGTGACCCAAAACGGAGATACGATTTCCGCTTCAAAAATCATTCTTGCCACAGGACATTCTGCCCGGGATATTTTTGAATTACTCGACAGAAAGAAAGTGTTTATCGAAGCCAAACCTTTTGCCTTGGGCGTAAGAGCCGAACATCCACAATCCTTAATAGACAGCATCCAGTACAGTTGTGACTATCGTGGGGAACATTTACCTCCCGCACCATATTCCATTGTGAAACAAGTGGGAGGCAGGGGGATGTATTCATTTTGTATGTGTCCAGGTGGGGTAATTGCCCCTTGTGCAACAAGTCCCGGGGAAGTGGTTACGAATGGCTGGTCGCCTTCAAAACGAGACCAAGCGACCGCCAACTCCGGAATAGTTATCGAATTAAAACTGGAAGATTTTAAACCCTTTGCTAAATTTGGAGCTTTAGCGGGCATGGAATTTCAGAAAAGTATCGAGCAAAAAGCATGGCATTTGGCAGGGGACACCCAAAAAGTTCCAGCCCAACGTATGATTGATTTTACGCAGCATAAAATTTCTTCGGAAATCCCTAAAACGTCCTATGTTCCCGGGACGACCTCCGTAGAAATGGGACAGGTATTTCCGGGTTTTTTAACTCAAATATTAAGGGAGGGTTTTTCTGAATTTGGAAAATCCATGCGTGGGTATTTGACCAATGAGGCCATATTGCACGCCCCGGAATCGAGAACATCTTCCCCTGTACGCATCCCCAGAAATCCAGAAACCTTAGAGCATGTGCAAATAAAGGGGCTCTATCCCTGCGGTGAAGGTGCTGGTTATGCAGGAGGAATCATATCGGCAGCCATTGATGGGGAGAAATGTGCACTAATGATTGGAAAATGTTTGTTAAAAAAATAGTTTATGGGTATGAAATTGCTGTAGTTTTAGAAAAATCAGGTAAATCGATTTGCGTGTAATTATCATTAAAATCCATAATAACTGATTATAATACAATAAACACCTTAATTAGTTAAAATAATTGCGACATTAATAATTTTTATTTAAATGTTATGCAATGCGCAAAACGATAATATATTGTTAGATGAAATAGTTGTATTTTTATCAAAAATTTTTAAAAATGAATTTAATACCAGAAGAGTTTCAAATTAGCTCACTAATTATTCAAGATACTTATTTAGTTAATGGTGAATTAAAAAAATGGACAGGACAAACCACACCTGTATTTTCCACCATTTCTTCAACAGAAAAATACGAACCTACGCTATTGGGCTCCATTCCTTTTATGGGAGAAACGGAAGCTTTGGAAGCCGTTGAAGCCGCTGACGTAGCCTTTAATAACGGACAAGGTTTGTGGCCCACCATGAAAGTAGTTGATCGCATTAAGTGTATGGAGAAATTTGTAACGCAAATGAAAAATACACGCAGTGAAGTGGTTAAACTTTTGATGTGGGAAATTGGCAAAACACTCGGGGATTCGGAAAAGGAATTTGACAGAACGGTAGAATATATTTACGATACCATCGAAAGTTATAAGGAATTAAATGCCCGTAGCGCTCATTTTTCTAAAGTTCAAGGAATCAATGCCATGGTTCGTAGAGGTCCTTTGGGTGTTGTATTGTGTCTTGGGCCCTATAATTATCCGTTGAACGAAACTTTCTCTTTGCTGATCCCGGCATTGATTATGGGGAATCCAGTAATATTCAAACCTGCTAAACATGGTGTTTTGTTAATTTCACCCTTGTTAGAAGCTTTTAGAAGCAGTTTCCCGAAAGGCGTGATCAATATTTTGTATGGTAGAGGCCGAGAAGTTGCTTCTCCAGTGATGAAATCCGGAAAGGTGGATATATTAGCTTTGATAGGAAACAGTAAATCGGCTATTGCCTTGCAAGATCAGCATCCCAATAAAAACAGGTTGCGATTGGTATTGGGTTTAGAAGCTAAAAATCCTGCCATCATTTTACCTGATGCTGATTTAGATTTGGCTATTCAAGAATGTATTGCCGGGTCTTTGTCTTTCAACGGTCAGCGTTGTACCGCTTTGAAAATACTTTACGTACATGAATCAATTGTGGAAGAATTCAACAAACGATTTGCCAGTAAAGTTGATGCCTTGAATTTTGGGAATCCATGGGAGAAAGGAGTTTCTTTGACGCCACTACCCGAAAAAGAAAAGCCAGCATATATCCAAGGATTAATAGATGATGCCACGAGCAAAGGGGCAAAGGTAATCAATGCAAAAGGCGGACAGCATTCTGCTAATTATATCTTCCCGGCCGTTTTGTTTCCTATAAACAAGGAAATGCGTGTGTACCATGAAGAACAGTTTGGTCCCGTGGTTCCGGTAATCACTTTTAAGGATATTCAAGAGCCTTTGAACGATATGGCCGAGTCCAATTACGGACAACAAGTAAGCTTGTTTGGTAAGGATATCAAAACCATTGCGCCACTTATTGATACTCTGGTAAATCTAGTGTCTCGTGTAAATTTAAACAGTTCTTGCCAAAGAGGGCCGGACGTTTTTCCTTTTACCGGAAGAAAAGATTCTGCTGTGGGAACTTTGAGTATTCATGATGCTTTGCGTTCCTTCTCCATCCGAACTTTTGTTGCCTCAAAAGACAACGATTACAATAATGAGATTTTGCAGGCTTTGTTAAATAGCAAAGAATCGAATTTTATTAATACCGACTATATTTTGTAGCAGATTTTTTTGATTTAAATTGAACCGTCATATTTTTAATATGACGGTTTTTTTTATGTAAATTAGTTTTGGAATTGTAAAATGCCATGAAAACGGGGTGAATTAGGATATAAGAAAAGACAGTTTTTTATTCTGTTTTTTGTATTTAAATAAATATAATAAAATGTAATGATTTGATATTCAGTAATTATTGTTATATTTATGATGTTAAACAATTTAAAAAACAATAAGATGATAAACGTTAAAACTCTAGTAAGACCCGTTTTAGTATTCGTTTTTGCCCTTGCATTTTTATCCTGTAAAAACAACAAAATGGAGAAAACAGAACCTCTAAAAACAGAGGATACTGTTGCGGCTGTTGCGGTATTCATGCCTTTTAAAATTATAATGATTAAGCACAAGGTTGCTGATTATGGTAAATGGCGAAAAGTATACGACGCACATGATTCTATTAGACAAGTCTATGGTATTGAGCATTATGTCATAGGAAAGGGTATCGAAGATGCAAATATGATTTTGACGGTGGACAAATTCAACGATTTAATGAAAGCAAAAGATTTTAGTGCACTTCCCTTCCTTAAAACGGCCATGAAAAATGCTGGTGTCGTAGGTAAGCCTGAATTTTCTTACTTTGATGTAATACGTAATGATGACTCAAAAATTGAGCAAAAAGAGCGATTGATGGTGACGCACCGCGTGAAAGATTTTGACGCTTGGCTCAAAGTTTATGATGCCGAAGGTACAGCCAAAAGGATGTCCGAAGGTTTCATTGATAGAGGAATGGCAAGAGGTATTGAGGATCCCAATGTAGTGACTATTGTTTTTGCAATTACTGATATGAAAAAAGCGAAGGCAAGCATCACCTCCGAAGCAAAGAAAAAATTGATGAAGGAGGCGGGTGTTGAAGGTTCTCCGCAACTGTTTTACTACACAATAGAGGAGTAACCTATTTGTCAATTCATAAAGGATTCGGTACTTTTAATTGCATTTTGTCTCTAAAAAAAGGACAAAGCCCAAAAGGGGATTTTCTATTGTGATAATCCTCTTTTTTGATTTTAGCGATCAGTATATTAAATTAATTGCCTAATTTAGAAGGACAATAAAAAGTTGTATTGGGGGTTGTCCAAGTTAGACTTGGCGTTATTCCAATTTTAGAAGTATTAAAATAATAAACCATCAAATGAAAATAACTAGAGATAAAATTCACAAAAGACTGCATCAGGAACCCTATTATATACATCCAAAATTAAGGGTGTTTCCAAATATTATTTTGAATTTAATTGGTTTTCTTATATCCGTTGCAGTGATTGCAGTTTTGCTTTATCTGCTGGTGCATTTCTTACTCAATAATTTTTACCACTTGAATTGAAACTTTTTCACTGTCGATTTTCATACCAGTAGGTAAAAATTTCTTTTCCTTTTAATTCTTAGTTTCCATTAAACGGGTGCCCATGACTGTTGGGATTTACCTTTCAAATGCCTTAAGAGAAATAGAATAGGAAGTGCCCAAGAACTGGAAACTATTGTTTGTTTTTCAATCGGGCTTTAAAAATCTTTTCAAACTTCTCCAGTTTAGGCTGAATCACCATTTGACAATACATTTTGTTTTTGTTGTTTTCATAATAATTCTGATGGTACTCTTCCGCTTTATAAAATTTTGTAAACGGTTCTAATGTCGTTACAATGGGACTATCATAAACTTTTTCTTTCTTTAAAGCACTAATTATGGTTTGTGCCTCCCGTTTTTGTTCTTCATTTTTGTAAAAAATCACGGAGCGGTATTGTGTTCCGGTATCTGCACCCTGACGGTTTAAAGTGGTTGGGTCATGAACGGTGAAGAATACTTTGAAGATTTCGTCTAAACTAACTACGGTTTTATCAAAAGTGATTTGAACTACTTCTGCATAACCCGTTCTCCCAGTGGAAACGTCTTCATATGTTGGATTGCTTGTTTTACCACCCGAAAATCCAGAAATGACAGTTGTTACTCCCTTTAAGTTTTCATAAATGGCTTCCACGCACCAGTAGCAGCCCCCGCCAAGGGTTATGGTTTCAAGATTTGATGTTTTTGTCATTTTGCCAGCGTTATTTTTTTGCCCAAACACAGATGTTACTGCAAGGAGGCAGATTAGAATTAATTTTTTCATACGAAGGTACTCTTTGTTTTTTAAACGAATTGGATATCGCCAATTTTCGCTATTGATAGCGATTTGGGATCCTAGTGATTGTATCTTATTTGGTGTCGGGTTCAAATTCCAGAGAGACTGCATTCATGCAATATCTTTTTCCGGTAGGAGCAGGGCCGTCGTCAAAAAGATGTCCTAAATGGCTGTTGCATCTGCCACAAAGGGCTTCAACTCTTTGCATTCCGTAGGAGTTGTCTTTTTTAAAAACAACACTCGTTTTGTTTTCTTGTTCAAAAAAACTGGGCCAGCCGCAGCTACTGGTAAACTTTTGATTCGATCGGAATAATTTATTGCCACAAACGGCACAGTAGTAGGTTCCTCTTGTTTCGGAATCCCAAAGTTTTCCGGTAAAGGCTCTTTCGGTTTCGGCTTTACGAGCAACCCGATACAAAGCTTCCGGTAATATTTTTTCCCATTCTTCGTCAGTAATAGTGAGTTTTTCGGTGCTAGTGCGAGAGTAATACGTGTTTTTGATTTTATCCGTTTTGTTTTCCATTGTATTCGGTTTTTTGGGTTCGATTTTTTTGTTTACGGTTTGTCCGCAGGCCTGAAATAGGAACATGTGAAGCATTATTACTACCTTAAAAAGCAATATTCTGTTTTTCATAAATTCTTGGTTTTACATTCGATACAAAATTACTAATTAAGTAACGCTGAAAATGTCATTTAGTTTACAATTGGGGTCTTCTTTATGTATAATTTAACACTTGCTTGTTGCTTCGAAAAATGTTTATAAATTTAAGAATAGTATCGGTTTAATTCGTAGTCAAACACAAGTTAAACTTTTCACAAATTCAAAATCCTGACGAACAGCGTTACTTTTTTTGTATTTTTGACAATCATAAAAAACCATGAAAGAAGAAGAAGTTATTTTAGTGAATGAATTTGATGAGCAAATCGGACTGATGCCAAAATTGGAAGCGCATAAAAAGGCTGTTTTACATCGGGCATTCTCTGTTTTTATTTTGAATAAAGATAATGAAATCATGTTGCAACAAAGAGCACACCAAAAATACCATTCTCCGCTATTATGGACGAATACATGCTGTAGCCACCAACGCAACGGCGAAACCAATATTAATGCAGGAAGCAGGCGATTGTTTGAAGAAATGGGATTTAAAACGGATTTAAAAGCGCTTTTTCATTTTATCTATAAAGCCCCCTTTGATAACGGATTGACAGAACATGAACTCGATCATGTCATGATTGGGTATTTTAATGAAAATCCAACGATTAACCGGGAAGAGGTTGAAGACTGGAAATGGATGAGAATAGAAGATGTAAAAGAAGATATACTGCTTCATCCAGAAATATATACGGTTTGGTTCAAGATTATCTTTGATAAATTTTATCATTATTTAGAAGATCACAAGATTTAAAATTATTAAATGCCTCCCTTTTAATGAAAGTAACCATATCTAGAAAAGCCCATTTCAACGCAGCACATCGATTGTATCGAAAGGACTGGTCTTTTGAAAAAAACGATTTGATTTTTGGGAAATGCAACAATCCTAATTTTCATGGACACAATTACGAACTGATTGTAAGTGTAACTGGTGCAATTGATTTGGAAACGGGATATGTTATGGATGTAAAATTCCTTACGGACATCATTAAAGAGGAAGTCGAAAACGAATTTGATCATAAAAACCTCAATTTGGACGTTCCAGAATTCGAAAATCTAAATCCAACAGCGGAAAATATTGTAGTTGTGATTTGGAATAAGATTCGAAAAAGAATCAAGCCAGAATTTGATTTGGAAGTTGTTCTTTATGAAACCCCCCGTAATTTTGTAACCTATAAAGGTGATTAATGACATTAAAAGTAGGAGATGCACTTCCAAATTTTAAGGCAAAAGATACCAATGGAACCGATTTTGACAGTCAAACTATTGTTGGAAAAAAACCAGTGGTTGTGTATTTTTATCCAAAAGACAATACGCCTGGTTGCACTGCTGAAGCCTGCAGCTTTCGCGATCAATACGAGGATTTTAAGGATTTGGGAGCCGAAATTATTGGTATAAGCAGTGACAGTGTCGTCTCGCATCAAAAATTTAGCAAGCAATACCAATTGCCCTTTCTGCTTTTATCCGATGAGAATAAAAAAATCAGAAAACTTTTTGGAGTCCCTAATGATTTACTGGGATTAATTCCTGGAAGAGCAACTTATGTAGCTGATAAAAACGGAAAAATTATTCTGATTTTTAATAGCATGTCGGGCAAAATTCACATTAAGAAAGCATTAGAAATTCTCCAGAAAAACATATAGTTTCCGATTTATTTATATATTAGCCTACTGTTAAATTAAATAGTCTATTCGTAGAACACACAAATTAGGAATAACTTTCTGCCATTACCAAATAAATAATAAGAAAATGAAATTATACCCTTTACAATTTAACCCCATTCTTAAAGAAAGGATTTGGGGAGGAACAAAATTAAAAACGGAACTTGGTAAACCGATTGCTTCTGAAATAACAGGAGAAAGTTGGGAATTATCTACCGTAGAAGGCGATGTGAGCATCATTGCGAATGGCGAATTAAAAGGAAAATCCCTTACTGAAATCATTAACGCGTTTCCGAATGAACTTTTAGGTACTGAAGTCTATAGCCGTTTTGGAAAACAATTCCCGTTGCTTTTTAAATATTTGGACGCCAGAGAAGATTTATCGATTCAGGTACATCCCAATGATGAATTGGCAAAAAAACGCCATAATTCTTTTGGAAAAACGGAAATGTGGTACATCATGCAAGCCGATGAAAATGCGCGTATCATTGTAGGTTTCAAAGAAAATTCGAATGCAAAGGAATATGTCGAAAATTTAAATAATAAAACATTACTCACAATCCTTGATTCCGTTCATGTACAATCGGGAGACGTTTTCTTTCTGGAAACGGGAACCGTACATGCCATTGGAGCAGGATTAGTGGTGGCGGAAATTCAGCAAACATCGGATATTACTTATAGATTGTATGATTTTGATCGGGTAGATGCTCAGGGAAAAACTAGGGAATTGCATGTCGATTTAGCATTAGATGCCATCAATTACAATAGAGTGGAGGCTAAAAGGAATTATGAAAAAACGGAAAACAAATCAAATGCAGTAGTGGACTGCCACTATTTCACTACCAATTTTATTCCGCTAAACGGAAGCCTTGAGGTTACTAAAAACGGAAATTCATTTACAGTTTATATGTGTACCGAAGGCGCTTTTACAATTGAAATTAACGGAATCGTGAATCACTACAAAAAAGGCGATACGGTTTTAATTCCGGCAAGCATTCCCGAATTGAATCTAAACGGAAAAGCTTCTGTCTTAGAAATTTATATTAAATAGTTTCAAATTCAAAGTTTATGTGTACTTTTGCACCCGAAATAAGAAATTTAAAAAAATAGAATACCATGGCAAACGTTAAAAATTTAAAGAAAGACATCAACTACGTTTTAGGAGATATTATAGAAGCGGTTTACTTATTTGAAATGTCCTCTACCGGACAACCAACCGAAGCCACTAATGCATTGATCGATGAAGCAATTGCTGCTTTTGATGTATTAATCACTAAAGTGAACGCTAAGAAAGTAGAAGATAAAAAAGCGCATTTCAAGCAAATCAACGTAGAATTAGAACAAGCTGCAAATCAATTGATTGCTAAAATCAACGGATTGCAATAAAAAAAAGCAATAAAAAAGTGTGATTTTATTTTGCAAATATAAAATACACTTCTATATTTGCACCCGTAATACCGCCAGTGTAGCTCAGTTGGCTAGAGCAGCTGATTTGTAATCAGCAGGTCGTGGGTTCGAGTCCCTCCACCGGCTCAGAGTAAAAAACCATCACATTTTGTGATGGTTTTTTTGTTTTTGAGTAGTAGTCAATCTTTTCAGAAAGTCCTTTTTTCTGATATTGAATTTATAAGAAGTTTTCCGGGTTACCCTAAATAATGTGTAAATTGGCTTTAAAATTTCCCTATAGTTTTTGGACTTAATCCGAAAGTGGCTACTGTCTCAATGGCCTCTTCTTTCAGAAATCATTTCCATTCTCTTTTTTCGTTCCTCTATGAGCTTGCTGTATTTTTCCTTTTGATTTTTATACAACAAGTACATGATTTTCAAATCGGTAGTTTCTGATAAAGCTTGGATTTCTTTTAGTTTGTCTTCCTGTGACCCTTCTTTTTTTATCAAGACCTCCTGTGTTTTAACGCTCTCGGTCATGATATTTGAAATGGCTATTACCTGAAGTTCGTCTAAGGTTAGTTCCGTTTTTAAGTTATCCATTATTTTACCAACAGTTAGTTCAATCGGAACTTCCTTTTTGGTTTCCTGACGGCTTCCCTGATTCATTCCGGAGTTCATTTGGCTCATTCTGTTGCTTCCTCCATAACGATTCCCATAACCATTATTGCCATATTGAGCGGAAGTAGTAGTAATGAACAATATTATAAAAGCACCGGACAATATCTTTTGAATTGTTTTCATGTTAATACGTTTAAAAAAAGGTATAAAACGATAGGTTTTAGAATTAAACAGGTTCGCCATACAAATCAAATTCAGTGGCTTCAATAATTTTTACCATTACAAATTCGCCCGTTTTGATATAATGTTTTGAAGCGTCAATTAAGACTTCATTATCCACATCTGGACTGTCAAATTCTGTTCTTCCTACAAAATGACCACCTTCTTTTCTGTCTATAATACATCTGAAAGTTTTGCCTAATTTCTCTTGGTTCAAATCCCAAGAAATCTGGGATTGCAATTCCATGATTTCATTTGCACGGTCTTGCTTTACAGTATCAGGTACGTCATCTTCCAATAAGTAGGCATGCGTATTTTCTTCATGAGAATAGGCAAAACAGCCCATTCGGTCAAACTTCATTTCCTGAACAAAGTCTTTCAAGATATTAAAATCCTCTTGGGTTTCTCCAGGATACCCCACGATTAATGTGGTGCGAATTGCCATTCCGGGAACAGCTTTCCGGAAATCTTTTAATAATTTGGTTGTTTTTTCTTGTGTGGTTCCCCGACGCATTGATTTCAAAATAGAATCTGAAATGTGTTGCAGGGGAATATCAATGTAATTGCAAATCTTTGGCTCCCGTTTCATGATTTCCAATACATCCATCGGAAATCCAGTAGGGAAGGCATAATGTAAACGAATCCATTCGATTCCCTCCACTTTTACTAAAGCTTCGAGCAATTCTCCAAGATTTCTTTTTTTGTATATATCTAACCCGTAATAGGTTAAATCTTGGGCAATCAAAATCAATTCTTTTACACCATTTTTAGCCAAGCCTTCGGCTTCTTTAACCAATTTTTCAATGGTTTGAGAAACGTGTTTCCCACGCATTAAAGGAATGGCACAAAAGCTACACGGTCTGTCGCAGCCTTCGGCAATTTTTAAATAAGCATAATTTTTTGGAGTAGTCGTTATTCGCTCTCCCAACAACTCGTGTTTATAATTGGCACCCAATGCTTTGAGTAAAGCAGGCAATTCGGTTGTGCCAAAAAACTGATCTACATTTGGAATTTCTTTTTCTAAATCAGGTCTGTAGCGTTCAGACAAGCATCCAGTTACGAAAACTTTATCGACTAAGCCGCGTTGTTTCTTATCGGCATATTCTAAAATCATGTTTACGGATTCTGCCTTGGCATTATCAATAAATCCGCAGGTATTAATCACAATGATGTTTCCTTCCTCTTCGGCAGGAGCTTCATGGGTCACATCTTTTCCGCTGGCACGCAATTGCCCCATCAGTACTTCACTGTCATACACGTTTTTAGAGCATCCTAAGGTGATTACATTGATTTTATTTTTCTTTAACGATTTGGTTCTCATAGATTTAAAAATTGGATTACAAAATTACGTTTTTTATCATTAGATGCACCATGGTTTAGCAATATTTAAAGGCATTAGGCATCATATTTTTTGTACGATATACGTAAATTATGCAATCGAATCATAAATTTTTTAAGCTAAAACTTTGTAACTTTGAATTTTGCAACTTAGAACCTAAATAGATGAACATCCCAAATGCTACAAATCCAAGAATAGTAATTATAGGCGGAGGTTTTGCAGGCATTGCATTAGCCAAAGAATTAAAAGATAAAAATGTTCAGGTTGTGCTTTTAGACAAACACAATTATCATACTTTTCAGCCCCTTCTATACCAAGTGGCAACTGGCGGACTGGAAGCGGGTTCTATAGCTTATCCCCTTCGGAAAATAATTCAGGAATACAAGGATTTCTATTTCCGGCTTACCTCAGTAGCGGAAATCGATACCAAAAAGCAAAAAATTATAACTGAAATAGGAGACTTGCATTACGATTATCTCGTAATCGCCACGGGTTCTAAAACCAACTATTTTGGCAACAAGGAAATAGAACGCAATTCGATGGCTATGAAAACCATTCCACAATCGCTCAATATTCGCAGTTTAATTTTAGAAAATTTTGAACAAGCCGTTCTTATCAAAGACAGTTCTGAAAAAAGCAGCCTCATCAACTTTGTACTTGTTGGTGGTGGGCCAACAGGGGTAGAGCTCGCAGGAGCATTGGCCGAAATGAAAAAAGCCATTCTTCAAAAGGATTATCCCGATTTAGACATCAAGAAAATGCAAATCAATCTCATTCAGAGTGGTGACAGAATTCTGAACACCATGAGTGAAGAATCTTCAAAGGAAGCAGAAGATTTTTTGAAAAATTTAGGGGTAAAAATTTGGAAAAATGTTCGTGTCACGAATTATGATGGTAGAACCATAACTACAAATTCCGATTTGACCTTTGATACGGCCACCGTAATTTGGACGGCTGGAGTTAAAGGCGCATTAGTTTCGGGGCTTGACGCAGCATCTTTGGTTGAAAACGTAAAACGCATTCGGGTAAATCAGTACAATCAGGTAAAAGGATACGACACAATTTTTGCTGTGGGCGATGTTGCTATGATGGAATTGGACAATTATCCGGAAGGACATCCCATGATGGCGCAACCCGCTTTACAACAAGGCAAACTATTAGGAGAAAATATTATAAAATTAATCCATAAACAAAATATGGTTCCTTTTGAATATCACGACAAAGGATCCATGGCTACCATAGGACGCAACAAGGCGGTAGTCGATTTGCCCCACTACCATTTCAGTGGTGTTTTTGCTTGGTTTGTATGGATGTTCGTACATTTGGTTTCGCTGATTGGTTTCAAAAATAAAGCGGTAGTTTTCTTAAATTGGATATACAATTACATTCGTTTTGATCGTGAGGGACGGTTAATTATTCGTCCGTATAAAAAGAAAAGTTTTGTTACGTTTACAAGCGATGAAGTGTAAATAATTGCAATTTGTATGTTTATTTTTAGCTTATAGTTCTCTTTCTCTATAATAATTCACCATCAAATCTACAAATTTACTGTAGCTATCCATGCCATCTTTTTGTTGATTCATTTTTAGAAAATTGTCATAAAAAATCCGGAAACCCGTTTCAATTGGTGTTTCGTATTGTTTCCAGAACTCTTCGCTTTCCTGATAGTTTTTTAGAATTCCGGGATGAATGGTTTGTAGCAATTGTTTCAGAGTTTTTGGGTTTCGAATTCCCCAATTAGCCAAACAATAGCGCAACGCCAAACTATATCCTGAGTATTTAAAATACAAATTTTCATTTTTAACGGATGCTAAAAAGCCGATAAAATTGCATTCGCTCTCGCTTGCATATCCTATTTGGTGCGCCATTTCGTGACAGGTTGTAGTGGGAAAATTGAACAAAGGTCCCAAATAATTTACTTGAGCTTCATTGGTAAATGGATTTAAATATCCTCCAAATCCCATATAAGATAGCGGCAAACTGATAATCGATTTTTTTACACTTAAATTCGAATATTTAAAATCAGAATATTCATCAGATAAATTTTTGTAACCATCCAAGTTCATTTTGAATGTTTGTTCTTGGGAGTACGGAAATACAATTTTTAAACTATCGTTTTTTGTGATTTGATGTTGAATGGTATTCGTTTTTGCTATTAATTTTTGAGTAAATAATAACAAATCAGCATCTGAATATTCGGTGTTGATTTTCATTTTTTCAAAAAGGGGTTGGCGGTAATAATTGAATGCCCAAAGTAAATGAAACAAAAAATAGAATACGGAAAAGAAACTTAGAATTTGTAAAATATTGTTTTTTAAATTGGATTTAGCTCCGCTCGGTTCAGCTGCTCCTCGGGTCCAAGATGTCCTTTTGTTCCAAAACCATCTTAAAACAAAGAAAATTAATAAGAAATAGATGCAATCTCCAATAGAAAAGAAAATCTTGCCAAACGCAAACCTCAAAAAACCGGAAATAATTGGGTACACCCCATTGCTGTAAAAATGCTCAATGTATTCCGGAAAAAACGAAACGATTTGCAGGAAAATAATTTGAACAAGAAGCAAAAAGGGGAGGATGTATTTTCGTTTCACGGGATTGTTTTTGAACCGTAAATATAATTACAAATCAATTAGTATCGAATAAGAATTTAAACTTTGTAACTTTGGAAGTTACAAACTAAAATTCATAAAATGAGCCAAGAAATAAGAAATCTCGAACCCAAAGCGCTTTGGAATAAATTTGCTGATTTGAATGCTGTACCCCGACCTTCCAAAAAAGAAGAGCGTGTGATTCAATTCATGAAAGATTTTGGGAATAGTCTCGGATTAGAGACTTTTGAAGATGAAATCAGAAATGTAATTATCCGGAAACCCGCAACTCCAGGAATGGAAAATCGCAAAGCGATTGTATTGCAAGGGCATTTGGATATGGTACACCAAAAAAATAGCGATACTGTTTTTGATTTTGACAAACAAGGCATTGAGATGTATGTTAACGGTGACTGGGTTCGAGCCAGAGGAACAACTCTTGGTGCCGACAATGGTCTTGGGGTAGCTATGATCATGGCCATTTTAGAAAGCAAGGAAATTAAACATCCGGCAATTGAAGCCCTTTTTACCATTGATGAAGAAACAGGAATGACTGGGGCGCTGAATCTGAAAGGGGGTGTACTTCAAGGTGAAATCCTTTTGAATATGGATACCGAGGAAGACGATGAAATTGATATTGGCTGTGCCGGTGGAATTGACGTCACGGCAACCCGTTCCTATCATGAAGAAGAAACTCCGGAAGATTCCGTAGGATATGTCATAACCGTAAAAGGCTTGACTGGCGGGCATTCTGGCATGGATATTCATAAAGGTTTGGGCAATGCCAACAAGATAATGAATCGTTTGTTGTTTGACGCATTTGAGAATTTTGGACTTCAGGTTACCGAAATCAACGGTGGAAGTTTGAGAAATGCGATTCCACGGGAAAGTGTGTCGAAAGTCATTGTGGCTGCTATGTATGACGAAGCTTATGTGTTTGACATGCAGGAAATCATCAGCGATATTAAAACCGAATTCAAAACCACTGAACCTAATTTGGTCATAGAAATCGTGAAAACCGATTTACCTGAAAAAGTAATGGATTTGGGAGTTCAAGAAGGAATTATCCGTTCGATTTATGCAGCCCATAACGGCGTTTACAGAATGAGTGCCGATATGGAAAATTTGGTAGAAACTTCCAATAACGTGGCAAGAGTAATTATTAAGGACGGCGAAATTTCCATAGGATGTTTAACGCGTTCGTCTGTGGAAACTTCCAAATTTGATTTAGCCAATGCTTTGCGTTCTGCTTTTGAATTGTGTGGTTGCGAAGTAACTTTATCGGGATCCTATCCAGGTTGGACGCCCAATGTAAATTCAGAAATTTTAGATTTATTGGTTAAAATCTACGAAAAACAAAACAATGAAAAACCAAAGGTAGTTGCTTGCCACGCCGGTTTGGAATGTGGTATTTTAGGAACTAATTATCCAAATATGGATATGATTTCTTTTGGACCAACCATTCACGGGGCGCACTCGCCAGACGAAAGAGCAAGTATAAAATCTTCTCAAAAGTTTTATAAATTTGTGGTGGAGATATTGGAGAACATTCCTATGAAGCGGTAGCTTTTAAATAACAAAAAACTCACTTTTTACAGTGAGTTTTTTGTTTAATTTCTTAACCAAATAAAATGAGGAATAGTAATGGAAATACAACTCCGGCAACGGTCAGTTTCCAACCTCTATTTTTCCAGCTAAATTTTCCTGCTTTTATCATTATGGTCCCAGTTAAAGCGATGATGATTAAACTGATTGCAAAAATATCAGAATAATAAATCCAGAAATTTGAGTTGTTTTTATGCAAACTCATGGATTGGCTTATGATTGGTGTTTTTATAAAGGACACGATTTCTCCTTTTCCGGTTTTCATGTCAATCTCCACATCGTGTTTTTCAAAAGAAATTTTAAAGGTTCCTTTTTTTACCATATGACGCCTCATCTTGTCATTAATGCCTAATTTCCCCCCCAAATCTTCAGCAAATTTTTCATTGATTTCGCTTTCTTCTGGTAATTGTACTTCAATGGTTTTTGTTTTGGTGGTATATTTATCGGGATGCCAAGATTCCCGGTGGTTCATCATAAGGCCTGAAAAGGCAAAGGAAACAATTAATCCGATATAGAAATAGCCTAAATCGCGGTGTAAATTTCTGAAGTTAATTTTTTTCATTTTAAAAATTATAATTTATTGTTAGCGCATAATTTCTTGGGGCAATTGGGTTCACACTATTGTCATCGTGAACATTGTAGCTCAAGGTGTCAAAGATATTACTTATTTTACCTCTGAAAGTAAGTTGATGGAATTTATAGCTGATGGTAGCATCAGATTGAAAATAGTCTGGTAAAGCCACTGGTTTTCTTGGGTCATAAATAGATCTAATTTGAGTTGAACGACCAGCCGCTCTTGCTCCAACATAAGAATTGATTAGCCCTAAATTTAATCCTTTTAGTTTTCCATCGTTGAAAATATAATTGAAATTCAAATTGGCGGTATTTTTTGGCATATACAAAATAGAGCTACCCACAATATAAGTGTTGCTTGATGTGTATTTTATTTCGGTAAAACTATACCCTGCCAATAGTGAAAGTCCTTTTACTGGATTGGCAACCAAATCAATTTCTACTCCTTTACTTTTTGTGGCGCCAGACATTTCTTTGATGTTTACATCTGCATTTCCATTAGCCAAACTTTGCTGTGCCAAATTATCATTTTCTATTTGGTACAAGGTTAGATTTGCAAATAGGCGTTCTTTAAACAATTCATTTTTTAGACCTGCTTCGTACTGTTTTATAGTTGATGGCTCCATGGCTTTTCCTGTGGCATAATCTATTCCTGTATTTGGAACAAATGAATTCGAATAACTGGCAAAAAGAGAATGATGCTCATTTGGTTGAAAAATCAAGCCAAATCTTGGAGAGAATGCGCTATCATATTGGTTTGTGACGGGGTCAGTTTTTTCTCCGGTTACTGTAGGAACTGGTGCTGCCGTTGTTATTGGTGCAGTGGTATATGTGATTTTATTGTTTTCGGTATCTTGGTAGCTGTATCGAACGCCAGCCAAAACTTTAAGATATTTATTGAAACTGATTAAATCTTGAACAAACCCACCGACTCTTTTTATGGAAGGAGTTATCAAAGTGTTTTTTGCCATCATAGGGATGTCAAATCTAGCGCTAGATAAATCAGTGGTAAAAATGTTTATCGTATCGTAGTTCATATTTTTATAAGCCAAAGTTACTGTTTTATTCTCGTCAGTATCTACACCAATAAGCACTTGATGGTTCAAGTCCCACGTTTTGAATTTTCCTTTTAGATTCAATTCTTGTAACCAATAATTATCTTTTGCTTCAGAGCGTTGGACGCTTCTTTTCCAGTTTCCATCTGCATCTACAGATAGAATTGGAGCTGAATTTGCAGGAGTACCCAAAACTGTATTTGGTCTTGCATTGGCAAATAAATCGGTTTTGTAATATCGAAATGAATTTACAAAAGATAAATCCCAATTATCAGACAGTTGATGCTTTAATGTTGTAGTTTGGGATGCTTGTTCTGCTTTATTGTATCCCCAGGAAATACCTGTAAATCGCTCTCTTGGCAAATCCACCAATTCATAATTGATGATTCCTGCGCCAAAATCAGGTGTTCTTTCATCTTTGATATAATCAGCTTCAACTAATAATGAGGTTTTTTCCGTGAAATTAATTAAAAAGGATGGATTTATATATTTTGTTTCTGAGCTCACTCCTTTTCTAAAACTATTGGCCTGTGTATTGGAACCATTCATACGGAAGGCTACTTTTTTACTATCACCCAATCCCCCATAAACATCAAATGTGGTTTTGTATAAATCAAAACTTCCTATTCCTATGGACACATCCGCACCAGAATTAAATTTTGGTTTTTTAGTAATTAAATTCAAAACGCCACCCGCTGTTACGTTCCCAAATAATATGGCAGCACTTCCTTTTAAGAATTCCACTTTTTCAATTCCGCTCATTTCAGTAGGCATCCCATTAAAATAACGAACACCGTTTTTGAAGGTATTTGAACTTCCTAAGGAATAGCCTCGAGAAGCAATTTCTTCCTGATACCCTCCGGTATTTCCCATAATATAAACACCATTTGTGTTTTTCAAAACATCGGTCAGAGAAACGATTTGCTGATTCTGTAATGTAGCTTGATTAATAACGGATACACTTTGTGGTAAATCCATTGGTTTTATGCCTGATTTGCCAACAAATACAGGGTTTTTTTGTTGTTTTGCATTAATGATAACTTCTTGAAGGACTTCTCCTTTTTTGTTTTTTACGGTATCCAAAACGGTATAGTAGGTTTCATTATTATTGGTTTTTTCGCTAATACTTGCCGTTTCTTGTGCAAAACCGGATAGACAAAATAATATGGAGACAATAAGTAGTAAAATATGTTTCATGTTGTTTATTTGGAATAATTAAAAATAACAATGCAAATATAAAACCCACATTTGAATTAACAAAACTTATTTAGACTAAATATGAATAATATTTATTAACTTTTTCTTAAGTATTATTTATCAGTGTTTTATATGCCAAAAAAATCCTGCTTTTATGGAGCAAGATTCTTGATTAAGTTGAAAAAACGGAATTTTTTATTTGCTTTTCTTCATTGAAAACTGTTCGGAACTGAGTTTCCCCTGTTGGATTCCTGAAATTACAGCAACCAGACTGTCTTTCGTAATCAGATTGTAAATGATTTTCTTAGGATAATCATGATTCGGATTTTCAAAAGTTATTTGTTTTTTAGTTTCGTTAGTTAATTTAAAAGCAACAGCTTTGTCATTGTTTTGCCCTTTTACTGTTGTAATGTAATTTAAACGTCCGCCTGTTTGTTTTAGTTGAATGGTTTCAAAATGCAAGGTGTCTTTGGATTTTATGAAATAGCATTGTCCATTATAAATGCTATCATTTGTTTTTTTCCAAATTTCAATCAGGGTGCCTTGTTCGGATTTGTTTTCCCAAGTTCCAATTAACCAATCGGCATGAATCATTTGCGTTGCTTTTTCTGATTTTTTGCAGGATGCGAACGATAAAATTAGGACTAGAATGCGAATTGCCTTTTTCATGGATAGGTATTTTTGGTTTTAATTGTCTAGATGGCTATCGTTACGTTTTGCCAAACCTCATGTTATCTTTGATTTAGAATCATGGTGATTTCATGAGATTTTGAAATCTATTTGAATATTAATAACGGATTGCAAAACTATGAAATTAATACCAACTAGACCAAATGGAAGCAGAAATCCTTGTTGTTATATTAATTGGTATTTATTCAACTTTATTTGAAACAGAATGCCGTAAAAAGCCTTAAAAAAAATCTGAAATCTGCAATCTGAAATCTGCAATCTTTTTTGTATTTTTGCACTCCAAATAAAGAATAAAATGTTAGACAGACTTCAAATAGTAAAACAACGCTTCGACGAGATCTCGGATTTGATTATTCAACCGGATGTAATTGCCGATCAAAAGCGATACGTCCTACTAAGTCAGGAATATAAAGGATTAAAAGCGCTTGCCGAAAAACGAGACGAATATGTTCTTTTGATGGCCAATATTGATGAAGCCAACGAAATAATTGCCGATGGGAGTGATGCAGATATGACCGAAATGGCCAAGATGCAACTCGAAGAAGCAAAAGAAAGATTGCCAGAACTAGAGGAAGAAATCAAGTTCATGTTGATACCAAAGGATGCCGAAGATGCCAAGAATGTCATGGTGGAGATTCGTGCTGGTACTGGCGGAGACGAAGCGAGTATTTTTGCAGGGGATTTGTTTCGTATGTATACCAAGTACTGTGAAAACAGAGGTTGGAGAACTTCAGTTGTGGATATGAATGAAGGAACTTCGGGCGGATTTAAAGAGGTGATTTTTGAGGTTACAGGTGAAGACGTTTACGGTACTTTAAAGTTTGAAGCTGGCGTTCATCGTGTGCAACGTGTACCGCAAACGGAAACTCAAGGTCGGGTTCACACCTCGGCAGCGACGGTTATGGTGCTTCCGGAAGCCGAAGAATTTGACGTACAAATCGATATGAATGATGTTCGTGTCGATTTTTTCTGTTCTTCTGGACCTGGCGGACAATCTGTAAATACGACAAAATCAGCGGTTCGATTGACGCACATTCCAACTGGTTTGGTGGCGCAATGTCAGGATCAAAAGTCGCAACATAAGAATAAAGATAAAGCCTTGACGGTTTTGCGTTCTCGTTTATACGAACAGGAATTGGCTAAAAAGCAAGAAGAAGATGCCACTAAACGTACTTCCCAAGTGAGTTCCGGTGACCGTTCTGCCAAAATTAGAACCTACAATTATGCTCAAGGTCGTGTAACGGATCATAGAGTTGGTTTGACCTTGTACGATTTAGGAAATATCATGAATGGCGACATCCAGAAAATTGTTGACGAATTGCAATTGGTTAACAATATGGAGAAACTGAAGGAAGCGAGTGAAGTTTTCTAAGCAGACTGAAAGAGAATAGACGAAGAGATACTAGATTAAAAAATGCCATACTGAAATGTTTGGCATTTTTTTTAACACCTTGTGAACTTTGCGAAAAACTTTGCGAACTTTGCGGTTAAACACACAACGATGACAACTACTGAACTAATAGACCAAATAAAAATCAAAAAATCGTTCCTTTGTGTAGGATTAGATGTTGATTTGAATAAAATTCCACCACATTTATTAGCATTGGAAGACCCGATTTTCGAGTTCAACAAGGCGATAATAGATGCGACTCACGATTTAGCGGTGGCATACAAACCCAACACGGCTTTCTTTGAAGCGTATGGAATAAAAGGTTGGATTTCTTTGCAAAAAACCATCAATTACATCAACGAGAAGCATCCCGAAATCTTTACGATTGCGGATGCCAAACGCGGTGATATCGGCAATACTTCGTCTATGTATGCCAAAGCTTTCTTTGAAGATTTAAATTTTGACAGCGTAACCGTTGCACCCTATATGGGAAAAGATTCGGTCGAACCATTTTTGGCTTTCGAAAATAAACATACCATTCTATTGGCTTTGACATCAAATGAAGGTGCGTTTGATTTTCAAACGTTGCATGTTAGCGGGACCCGAGGCGAAGCCGAACAGAGCGGAGCTAAAGAATTATACAAACAGGTTTTGGAAACATCAAAAATTTGGAAAAATTCTGAAAATCTGATGTATGTTGTTGGTGCAACCAAAGCCGAATATTTTGCAGATATTCGAAAAATTGTTCCGGATAGTTTTCTTCTGGTTCCCGGTGTTGGCGCACAAGGCGGAAGTCTTCAAGAAGTTTGTAAATACGGAATGAATGCCAATGTAGGATTGTTAATTAATTCTTCACGAGCCATTATTTATGCTTCGAAAGGAAGGGATTTCGCTGAAAAATCGAGGGAAGAAGCGTTGAAAATGCAACAAGAAATGGAAGAAATACTGTATAAAACACAAAAACAGATCGGAATATAATTTTAATTATGCTCCTTCTGTTTGAATGGATATTATTAAAATGCGAAGTCTAAAGTTTGGCAAGATCATCAGGGGATGATATTTTACAAATCATGTGAAAATCGATATCGATCCATTCGCTCACTTTTATCATGCCCATCATTCTGGATTGTGGTGTAAGTCCAAAATCACGAATGGTCATTTTTTTCTTTCCATCTACAACATATTGATTGCCATTGCCCTTTATGGAAATTGGAATGGAATAATATCGGGTGATGCCGGTGATGGTTATGCTTACCAGTGCATTTCCGTTATAGGATTGTCCTTTTTCAGAGATAGGTTGTATGTCTAAATAGTTTATTCTAACTTGTAAGGTGGGATAGGTATCTGCTTTTAATAGTTGTAAAAAATCATTTAAAGCCATTTTGTTGTAGGAAGAAAAATTCTTAACCGCAACAAAAAGTAAGTTCTGGCTTAAAAACAGTTTGTTTTGAGATTCTGTAGCTTCAATTGTTGATTTGCCTCTGGTGAGTTTGTCGCCATCCTGAAAGAGTTTGAATGACACTACGTTGGTTGATCCGCTAATGGTTAGGGAGCTGTTTTTAAGAAGTTCGACCGAAACCAAATTTTGCGCTAATGCAGAAGGGATAATTATGAAACTTAATACGAGTAAACCAATAAGCCTTTTCATATATGTAAATTATATTTCTCAGAGGTCATATCTGTCTGCCGACAGGGCAGGTATGGGTATCGCCGTTTACTTATCAGTGTTTGTTTGCAACAAACTCGTTGTAAGTGTGGCGATTTTATACTATAAAAATAGTGATTTTTTTTAATATATAAAAACCGGCGAGAGGGTATCTCACCGGTCTTTTTTAAAATAAAATTAGAATGTAATTACTGCCTCAAACATTAAACCTTTAAAACTACCACCGTATAAATCATTAGGAGTTGTACCTGTAAATTGGGCATAATCTTTATATTCTTGGTTTACATAAGCCAATTTAGATACGATGTTTTTTGTCATAAACCAACCTAAGCTAGTTTCAAGTCTGTTTACAGTTACTGCTTTAGTATCAGCATTTGCTAATTTCCCAGAAACAGTACCGTATCTTCCACCTACATAGAATTTTTCGTTAGATCCAAATCTATATACTACATCTCCAGTATATTGGTTCACTGTGCGTTTATCATCAACACCTGCTTTATCTCCACCTGAAGCAAATTCTAAAGTTCCGAAGAATTCAAGACCTTGGTATTTTACAAATGGGTTTATCATAATGTTAGTTGACCAATTTCCAAATCCAGGGTTAAATCTACCAGTGGTTGGGTTTGCAGCTAAATCCGTGGTCATATTGTTTGTTACTGGTGCGGCTCCGTTAGCATAAGCGGCATGAGACATTACATAATAGTAGTGGCTACCGGCTCTATCAGAGGAGTATAAATTTCCACTAGTGTTTGCACAGTGGTATAAAGATGCTGTAAGTCTTACTCTCAAATCTTTATCGATTTGTTTGTCATATCCTAATTTTGCTAATATGGTTGGGCTAACCGTTGTGTTTGGATTAGGAGCAGCTACAGTAACAGATTTCGCGATGTATTCTCCAACATTTTGGTTTAATTTTGAGTTTGTTATACCCAACATGCTTACCCATCCACTTCTGTTGTAATATACTTCAATTCCAGGTTCTGTAGTGAAAGAATCCATAATGTTGCTTTCAATAAAAGGATTTGCTAAAGCATTCCCATTGTCAGATCTTCTGAAGTGAGCATCACCATAGTTGTTTTCCATTTGCCCAATTTTGATAGTGGCGTATTTCATAACATCAGCCAAGAAATCTTTTCGGATAAAGTCTAGTTTGTCAATTTGCAAATACCCTCCCTTTACCCAAGTTTCATTGTGGTGTCTTGCGGCAAGGTACAAATCTAAATTTACACGAACTCCATCAAACAATTGTGCTCCTAGGGTCATGTTTGCTGTAGGTAAATTAAGGTTGTTAGACAAATTGTTTAATTTATAACCAACAATTGTTGCGGGTAAATCCTTTTGATCATTGAATGAATTTAAACCTTGAAACTGCAATGCGAAAGCGGCACCTAGATCGATACTAAGTCCCTTAAATGCGACACTGTCTTTTTTTACGTCAAATTGGTTAATTCCTCTTTGGTCCCGTGGGATTTGGTTTTGGATGTGACCAAAGGTTGTCTGTGCCTTCATATTGCCTGACAAGCAAAAGGCGGTAATGATTAATGATATTTTAATAAATGTTTTCATAATACGAATTTTTAAATGAATTAATTTTAGGTTATTTGTTATTTTTATTTAGGGTATTGATTATTATTATCCTTTAAATGTTACGTCAAATTTAACAGTAACGGCATCTCCAGTGGTCATACTACCAAAAAAGGCTGTAGGTGGTTTTATTTTGAAATCAGTCATTTTTACAGGGGCACTGCCTTTTAGTTGGTAATCTCCACTTTTTGTGATTTTTCCAATGGTTTTGAAACTGATTTTTTTAGTTTCTCCCGCCATGGTCAGATTTCCCGTCAATAGTATTTCAGCATCTTTATCCATCAATTTGGTTTGTGAGGCTTCTATTAGTTGGAACGTAATGGTAGGATTTTTTTTGGCATCAAAAGCATCATACGTTTTGCCGTCCATAATACTTTTTCCACTTTTTAAGGAAAGAACCGGAATTTTTATCACTAGCGTGTTAATCTGTTTCGAATTGGTTGTTCCCAATTCCCCATTAATTTTTCCTACTTTAATTTCCCAATCATGAACATTGGAGGTTCCCAAAATGCTCATTGTTGAAGACTGTGGAACAATATTTTGAGCTATAATGGTGTTTGGGGTGTAGGACATAATACTTACAAAAAGGATTGTTAAATATTTTGAAAAATTTAAATTAATCATCATCATTTAATTTAGTTAATTATTTAGTTTTTTAGATAATCAGTGTGTCAATTATCTTATACAAATGTACTTTGGATATTATATATATTTCCTGACAATTATCATATTCCAATTTTTTTCGATGTAAAACCGATTAATTTTATCTTATAACATTTAAATTAACAATTTAAATAATTTATTATTGTTTGTAAAAAGATTCAATTTTAATGATGAAAATATTTTAGTGTATTGATAATTAGTAGCTTGTTAAGCATTGTCTAGTTGTTAATCCCCTTATTAATTTTTTGTCTTTCAATGAAATCTTAAGATTAGATTAAAACTCATTTTTTTTATGTCTAAATCTTTAGAGTTTTGTAAGTGGATTCAAAATGGTTACGGTTATTTCAAATGATACATTTAATTGTCACACCTTATTATAGCTCTCTTGTTTTTTATCCTTTTTGTTTTCTTCAAAAAAAGGCTATATTTACAAAAAAACAGACCATTGCTTAACTACACTATTTACGAAAACTCAAACAGCAACCAGTGGGTAACTTTCGTTCATGGTGCTGGTGGAAGTTCCTCCATATGGTTCAAACAAATTCGGGATTTTAAAAAAAAGTACAATGTGTTGTTGTTGGATTTGCGTGGTCATGGAAATTCAAAGGCCACTTTAAAGACAGTATTTAAACAAAAATATACGTTTTCGGCATTAGCCAATGATATCCTGGAAGTATTGGATTATCTGAAAATAGAAAAATCTCATTTCGTAGGAATTTCATTAGGTACCATCCTCATTCGGCAATTGGCAGAAATGCATTCAACTAGAGTGCAAAGTATGGTACTCGGTGGCGCTATTTTAAAAATGAATTTTCGGTCTCAAATTTTGATGAAGTTGGGCAACATGTTTAAATATGTATTGCCTTATTTGGTGTTGTATAAGTTTTTTGCATTTGTTATTATGCCAAATAAAAACCATAAACAATCTAGAATCTTGTTTATTAATGAAGCTAAAAAATTATATCAAAAAGAATTTATAAGATGGTTTAAGCTCACTGCTGAAATTAATCCAATTCTGAAATGTTTCCGTCAAGTGGAATTGAATATTCCAACTCTTTATGTGATGGGAGAGGAAGATTATATGTTTTTGCCATCCGTGCGACAAGTAGTCGAAAGGCATGCTAAATCTTCAAAATTGTTTGTTATTGAAAGATGTGGGCATGTGGTAAATGTGGAGCAGCCAGATGTTTTTAATGAAAATGTCATTTCATTTCTCCAGACTATTCAATAAAAAAATGCCAATACTTGAAAGTACTGGCATTTTTTTAACTAACTCTAAACAAATAACCTTTTATTACCTTACAAATATCCTAATTAGTTAGGAGGTATACTGTTAAAGGGGTGTTATATATATGTTGGCGTTATGTTAAAGGTTTTCTGATAATTTATTTAATGTCTTGTAAGGCAAAAACCTTCCGTAAGATATCCGAAGTTCGGGCATCTAAATTGGTTCGAACCGCTTTTTCTTCAACAGCAACCATTGTAAAAACGCCTTTTGTCGCCTCTTTAGTTACATAATCTTTCAAATCAGGATTTACTTTATTGACCAGCGGAATCGAGTTGTATTTTCTGATGATATTTGCCCAAACTTTATCAGCACCAACTTTGCTTAATGAACTTTGAATTACAGGACTGAATTTTCCATAAAGCGCTGTTGTTGTCGAATTTTGTAAATACAACGTGGCAGCAGAATCATTTCCCATTAAAATGTTTTTAGCATCATAGAAGGTCATATTTTTTACAGCATCAACAAAAATGGGTGTCGCTTCTTTTACGGCGTTTTCTGCAGCCCTGTTCAAGACTTTCAATCCTTCATCTGCCAAACTGCTCATTCCAATATTTCGTAGGGTTTTATCTACTTTTTGTAATTCTTGAGGCAATAGGATTTTAACGGCTTCATTTTTATAAAAGCCATCCGTAGCTGTCAATTTTGAAACTTGTTTGCTAATTCCATTATTTAGAGCTTCTTTCAATCCTGCGGCAATATCAGGATTCTGCATATTGCCCAGTTGCGGGTATTGACTGGCTATTTGTTGTAATTCGGCACAACTGGAGAGTGATAGTAATGCAATTAAAGCGATAATTTTTTTCATCTTTATTTTTTAATGTCCTGCAAGGCAAAAACTTGTTGCAATAAACTTGACGTTCTTGAATTCAGGTTGGTTCTGATGTTTTTTTCTTCCACCGCAATCATTTTAAAAACGCCATCCATCGCTTTATTGGTTACATAATCCGTAATATCTGGATTTACTTTAGCTATGAAAGGTATTGCGTTGTATTTTTTGATTATGGAAGCCCAAACAACATCAGCACCCACAGCTCCAATCGATTCTTGCACCACAGGACTGAATTTTGCGTACAAATCCTTTGCCGTAGAACCCTGAAGATAGGTTGTTGCCGCATTTTCATTCCCAAGCAGAATGCTTTTCGCATCTGTAATGCTTATGTTTTTTATTGCATTGACAAAAATAGGAGTTGCTTCTTTTACCGCATCTTCTGCAGCGCGGTTTAGGGATTTTACTCCATCATCGGCCAAATTGCCCATTCCTAATTTTCTCAAAGTAGCATCCACTTTTTGCAATTCTTCCGGCATCAAAATTTTTACGGCCTCATTTTTGTAAAATCCATCCAATGCAGTCAGTTTTGAGACTTGCTCTGTGACCCCTTTATTTAAAGCCTCCTTCAATCCTGCGCTAATATCCAATGTGTTGGTAGCGGTAGTTACTTTTGTTATGGTTGTTTTTGTAACGGTAGGGGTTTTAACCTTCGGTTTTTTAGCTTTGCTTTTAACTTGGGCTATACCAATAATAGGAACTAAAAATAATAGTAGAAATAGTTTTTTCATGTGTGTTTTTTTTAAAGGTTTAACAAAGACTATACCGTTTTAAGAGAAAATCACCGTTTTGTTGCTGTATACCATCGTTTTTCTTTCCGCATGCAACTTGATGGCTCTTGACAAAACAATGCGCTCCAAGTCTTTTCCTTTCATAATGAAATCATCAATAGAATGGCTGTGCAAAACTCGAGTGGTATCTTGCTCAATAATTGGCCCCTCATCCAATCCCTCGGTTACATAATGGCTTGTGGCACCAATGATTTTTACCCCTCTTTTAAAAGCCGAATGGTACGGTTTTGCTCCCGGGAAAGCTGGTAAAAATGAATGATGGATATTGATGATTTTGTTTTTGTACAGCGCAATCAAATTGGGAGTGATTATCTGCATGTAACGCGCCAATACTATGAAATCAACCTGATATTTTAATAACAATTCAATGTGGTTTTTTTCTCCTTCTTCCTTGTTGTCCTTGGTAAAAGGGACATAGTGAAACGGAATGCCAAATCGCTTGGCTATTGGTTTTAAATCTTCGTGATTGCTTATGATTAAAGGGATTTCAAGAGGCAATTCGCCAGCGCTATAACGTCCTAAAATATCAAATAAACAGTGTTCGTATTTCGATACGAATAGTGCCATCTTTGATTTTTGTTCCTTATTATAGAGTTCCCACGACATCCTGAAATCATTGGCTATCGATTGCTGAAAATCAATTTTTATCGCTTCAACATTCCAGTTTTCATTCTTCAGTTCGCATTCTAAACGCATAAAAAATACATTTTGGTCCACATCAACATGTTGGTCAATATAAGTAATGTTTCCTTCTACTTTTAAAATGAAATTGGTCACTGCGGCAATAATTCCTTTTTGGTCTTCACAGTGTATGAGTATGGTAATGTTTCGCATGATGTTTTTTTTAGGAGCAATTTCCCGCTTTCCATTACAATCTTTTACTTTTAAAGAAAAAAGTAAAAGGATTTTCATTACAATCGGGGCTAGGCAGTCGTTTTTTATATTTTCCCCAAAATTAATCTTATTTTTTGTAAAAGAAAACTAGGGTTGTGAATTTTGTGTTTTATCTAACTTTAAACGATGATTTTTTTTTAATTTCCGTAAATTGCACCCACAAATTATCACATTCATCAATGGAACCAGTAAAGCCCTATATCCCTATTCATAAAGTCAGAATTGTAACCGCTGCATCCCTTTTTGACGGCCATGATGCAGCCATAAACATCATGCGCAGAATTATTCAATCTACCGGAGTCGAAGTGATTCATCTGGGACATGACCGGAGTGTGGAGGAAGTGGTAAATACCGCAATTCAAGAAGATGCTAATGCCATTGCAATGACTTCCTACCAAGGCGGGCATAATGAATATTTCAAATACATGCACGATTTGCTTAAGGAAAAAGGAGCAGGGCACATCAAGATTTTTGGCGGCGGGGGCGGCGTAATCCTTCCTTCCGAAATTGCCGAATTGCAAGCCTACGGAATTACTAGGATTTATTCTCCTGATGACGGCCGTGCCATGGGATTGCAGGGAATGATTAATGATTTGGTGCAAAAATCCGATTATGCTATTGGTGATAAACTCAATGGAGAACTCCATCATTTGGAAGATAAAAATCCGACAGCAATTGCACGATTAATTTCCTCTGCTGAAAACTTTCCTGAAGTTGCCAAGCCCGTTTTTGAACAGATTCGCCAAAAAAATAAAGATTGCAAAACGCCCGTTCTCGGAATTACAGGAACTGGAGGCTCCGGGAAATCATCTTTAGTGGATGAGTTGGTTCGCCGTTTTTTAATCGATTTTCCAACCAAAACTATCGGATTAATCTCAGTCGATCCATCAAAACGTAAAACGGGTGGTGCCTTGCTTGGCGACAGAATTCGCATGAATGCCATCAATAATCCTAGAGTTTATATGCGTTCTTTGGCAACACGCCAATCCAATTTGGCTTTATCCAAATATGTTGCCGATGCTATTCAGGTATTGAAGGCGGCAAAATACGACATCATCATCCTCGAAACTTCCGGAATCGGGCAATCCGATACCGAAATCATGGATCATTCCGATGTTTCACTTTACGTGATGACGCCTGAATTTGGTGCAGCAACCCAATTGGAAAAAATCGACATGTTGGATTTTGCCGATTTAGTCGCGCTTAACAAATTTGATAAACGAGGAGCACTCGATGCCATTCGCGATGTCAAAAAACAGTACCAACGCAACAATAATCTTTGGGATGTAAATCTGGAGGATATGCCTGTTTTTGGAACCATTGCATCGCAATTCAATGATCCCGGAATGAATACGCTCTACAAAGCGATTATGGATAAAATCGTCGAGAAAACAGATTCCGATTTAAAATCGACGTTCCAAATCACTCGCGAAATGAGCGAAAAAATATTCGTCATTCCGCCACACAGAACCCGTTATCTATCCGAAATCGCAGAAAATAACAGAAAATACGACACTACGGCACTTTCACAAGTGGAAGTAGCCCAAAAATTATACGGGATTTTTAAAACCATCGAATCGGTAGCCAAGAAAATTCCCGAATTGAACAAGGCAGGAATTAATGATAATTCCGTTTTACCAAGTGCTTTAGAATCTGAAAAACCGGGTGCAGCCGAGGATAAAATCTTTTTAAACCTCTTGCTGAACCAGTTTGATAAAGTAAAAATGAACCTCGATCCCTACAATTGGGAAATCATTTTAACTTGGGCGGAAAAAGTGAATAAATATAAAAATCCGTTTTACACCTTTAAAGTCCGCGATAAAGAAATCAAAATTGCAACCCATACCGAGAGTTTGTCGCATTCCCAAATCCCAAAAATAGCGTTGCCCAAATATCAGGCTTGGGGCGATATTTTGCGTTGGAACTTGCAGGAAAATGTCCCGGGTAAATTTCCTTTTACCTCGGGTTTGTATCCGTTTAAAAGGGAAGGGGAAGACCCATCACGCATGTTTGCGGGTGAAGGCGGGCCGGAGCGAACCAACAAACGTTTTCATTATGTGAGTGCGGGATTGCCGGCAAAACGACTTTCCACTGCTTTTGACAGCGTGACTTTATACGGAAACGATCCCCATGTCCGTCCCGATATTTATGGGAAAATTGGAAATGCGGGAGTTTCCATTTGCTGTTTGGACGATGCCAAAAAACTGTATTCGGGTTTCGATTTGGTTCATGCCATGACCTCGGTGAGTATGACGATAAATGGGCCTGCTCCCATGTTGTTGGGCTTTTTCATGAATGCGGCCATCGATCAGCAATGCGAACATTACATCAAAGAAAACAATCTGGAAGAGGAAGTTGCCGAAAAAATCAACGAAATCTACAAGAAAAAAGGAACGGAACGGCCGCATTATCAAGGCGATTTACCCGACGGAAACAATGGCTTGGGATTATTCCTTTTGGGAGTGACCGGTGACCAAGTTTTACCATTAAATATTTATAACGAAATCAAAGTAAGGACATTATCCCAAGTTCGAGGTACCGTTCAAGCCGATATCTTAAAAGAAGACCAGGCACAAAATACCTGTATTTTCTCCACCGAATTTGCTTTGCGATTGATGGGCGACGTGCAGGAATATTTTATCAAAGAAAACGTGAGGAACTTTTATTCGGTTTCCATTTCGGGCTACCATATCGCCGAAGCAGGGGCAAACCCTATTACGCAATTGGCATTCACGCTTTCCAATGGGTTTACGTATGTGGAATATTATTTGAGCCGAGGCATGAATATCAACGATTTTGGGCCTAATTTATCGTTCTTTTTCTCTAACGGAATTGATCCGGAATATGCCGTGATTGGTCGTGTGGCGCGCAAGATTTGGGCGAAAGCCATGAAAAACAAATACGGAGCCAACGAAAGGGCGCAAATGTTGAAATACCATATTCAAACTTCCGGACGTTCCTTACACGCACAGGAAATTGACTTTAACGATATTCGTACTACTTTGCAAGCCTTATATGCCATTTACGACAACTGCAATTCCTTGCATACCAATGCATACGATGAAGCGATTACCACGCCAACGGAAGAAAGTGTACGCCGTGCGATGGCAATTCAATTAATCATTAATAAAGAATTAGGGTTGGCGAAAAACGAAAACCCAATACAGGGTTCGTTTATCATCGAAGAATTGACGGATTTGGTGGAAGCCGCGGTTTTAGAGGAATTTGATAGAATCACCGAACGTGGTGGCGTGCTTGGCGCGATGGAAACCATGTACCAACGCTCTAAAATTCAGGAGGAAAGTTTGTATTATGAAACCTTGAAACATACGGGTGAATTCCCGATTATTGGCGTGAATACGTTCTTGAGCTCTAAAGGTTCTCCAACGGTAATTCCTGCCGAAGTGATTCGTGCCACCGAAGAAGAAAAACAATACCAAATTGATATGTTGTACCATTTGCACCAATCCAATCAGGATATTGTAAACGAACAATTGAATAACTTGCAGGAAGCCGCCATCAAAAACCAAAATTTATTCGAGCACTTGATGGATGCGACTAAGGTTTGCTCTTTGGGGCAAATTACCAGTGCGTTGTTTGAAGTGGGAGGGCAGTATAGACGGAATATGTAAGCAGAGAACCACTTTTTACAAAGCAAAAAGTGTGTGAATCGCTTATCCCGCTTTTTAGCGGGATTGCAGAGAAAACAAGTGAATTGCTTATCCCGCTTTTTAGTGGGGCAAGAAGTCTAACCGCAGGAGCGAGATTTTTTTTGACAGAGAACTCCTTTTTTTGCAAACGGTTGTAAATCTATTTTATGGTTTGTGTAAAGAGGTAAATTTTTATAGGACAAGATAGAGGGAGATTGTCGTGCTTGACAGTATTACACCCCTAATAACGTGACTTATTACAAGTTTAAAGTGAAATTTTAATTTAGTATTAATACCTCAATGTTACAAGACTTTTCCAACAAAGTACGATTTATTTATCTTCCTTTTTTAGCAACAATTATTGGGTTTATTGTAACCTATTCCTTTTTGAATTGGCTATTGGTCATCAAACTAGAGTGGTTAGAAGTAAATGAACAGATTATTGAGTTTTTTGCGCCTTTAGTTTTAGCTTTTGGAGTGGTCTATCTGCTATTGAGACCCAGGATAAAGTTATTGCAATTTAAGAAAGATAATGGTGCTACATTTTTATATATGATTGTTGGATTTGCAATAGCTATTCCCACTATTATAGTTCAGAAATATCTTGCTACTGCCACCGGAACGCTGACGGAATTAGAGCATATTTATGAACTGGAAAGCCATCCCAGAACTAAATACTACAATCTGAAACGGTTTTATTTTTATAGCTCTGAATCGAGTTTTACCCGCAAGGTAAATGTCAGTGGGAAACATCATAGGGATTTAAATTTTGCTCTATACTGTGTGCAACCTATCCTAAAGACTGCCAAAGATACCGTAAAAGAAGGTTGCCACTACTGGTTATGTAAGAAGTATCATTACCAAGTACGTAATAGCCTAAGTCATGATGTGAAGGAAAGAGCCTTTGATGACTTTATACAAAAAAGCGAAAGTGATTTCAGGTCAACCTACTTTGGCGATTTCAGTTATTTGGAACACATTGGGATTACAAATGATGCCAAAATGTATAAGAAAGCATTGCAATATAACGTGTTAGTAAGTGACGGAAGTGATGTTTTGCTGGAAACGTGTTATGGCAAATTTGAGAATAGAAATGAAGGCACCTTGGGTTGGATTTTTAAGTCTTTAGCTATTGGAGTGTTGGTTTTTCTTTTATTATTACTTTGCTATAAATTTAAGTCGGAAAACACCTCAAGTCTTTTGAAAATCAATAAAAAGAGAAAAGGTTGGAGAGAAACTTTTGAGCTATTAATACCCAGAAAAGATTATTTCATGACTCCGATACTCATAGATTTGAATCTTTTAGTCTATCTCATCATGGTAATGTGTGGATTAGGTTTTTTTTCCTTTGAGGGTGAAGATTTGTACCGATGGGGTGCAGTACACCGATCGTCGGTACTACATGGTGAATGGTGGCGATTATTGACTTGTATCTTTTTGCATGGCAACTTAATGCATATCTTAAATAATCTTTTGAGTTTGTATTTTGTGAGTTTCTTTTTAGAGCCTATATTAGGGAGATGGTGTTATCTGTTTGTATATATTATTTGTGGTTTATGTGCTTCCCTGACGAGTATTTATTGGCATAAAAACGGAATAAGTGTTGGTGCTTCAGGTGCTGTTTTTGGGTTGTTCGGTTTTATGCTTGCCTTAATTGTAATGAAGGTATTTGAACCTGCTCTAAATAGAACGTTTTTCATTATTACATCAGTTTTTGTTGGCTATAACCTGCTCATGGGGTTGGCTGGAGGTGTCGATAATGCTGCACATATAGGGGGGGTATTGGGAGGTTTTGTTATCGGTTTAATATTTTCAGAAAGAATACAGGAAGAGATTGAAGAAAGAAATAAGAATAAATAGATTTTGTTTCCTCCACTAGTCCGAGCATTAGCAAATAAAATCAATTCAAATATCAAAACCTTTCAGAAATGGAAGGTTTTTTTGTTGAAAAGAATATTTTATGTTTTTAAACGATGCTGTATTAATTGTTATTTTAGCAAAAATAGGAAATAAACTAAACTGCTTTATGCTTTTTAGGTCTGTTTATAGTTGATATTGTCCCAATTGTGGGGAATTACCGTTTAAATGATTTTAAAAATAAATGGGGAGTTAAATACTCGAATAATAAGCATATCAAAGATGAAATTCGTCAATAATTACAATTTTTAAGGGATAAAGGATTAATAGAATTTAACGGTAGAGGAAATTATAAAAAATTGATTTATGAAAAAATTTATATTTATTTCACCTGTGGGAGAGGCGGATGTCCCAAATGAATTATATGAAGTAAATGATATGAGAGTAATTGGAATTGTAGAAAATGTAGAAAATGAGGACGAGGCATTAAAAAAACTTTTAATTGAAAACCAGTGGATATTTGAGGCAGAGTTTAATGCTGCAGAATTTATTGTTTATGAAATAAAATAATCCAGTTAGGGATTTAATTTTGGTAGTAAAAACAATATTGTTAATCAATAAAGTCCCGTAGGGACGATATAAAAAGGCAAACGACTACACACAAATCCACATTCCATATGCTCCCAACCCTAAAAACCTTCCCAACCACCAAACTCATAGGCAAAAACCTAACTTTTACCTACGCTAAGTATCGTGCTTTTGAATTGTGGAATGGTTTTATGCCGAGGAGAAAGGAAATTCAAAACACCATCGGAACGGAATTATACAACGTACAAATCAACCCAATCGGGTTTGATTTTGGACCAAATGAACCTTTTGTAAAATGGGCTGCTGTTGCCGTTTCAACTTTCGATTTCGTTCCGGAAGGCATGGAAACGTTAGAAATTCCGGAAGGATTGTACGCCGTTTTTAATTACAAAGGCACTGCGGCAGATGCACCACCTTTTTTTAGGTACATTTATACAGAATGGTTGCCCAATTCCGAGTACGAATTAGACAACCGCCCGCATTTTGAAATATTGGGTGAAAAGTACAAAAACAACGACCCGACTTCAGAAGAAGAAATTTGGATTCCGGTAAGGAAAAAGCCATAAGCCAATGAATAAAAGCGTAATTTATTTATTATTTCTTTTGGGTTGTTTTTCATTGCAATCTCAGGCGCAGGTTTTGGGCTGTACGGATGCTTTGGCTATGAACTACAATCCTTTGGCAACCTTTAACGATGGGAGTTGCGTGTATGAAAGTAAATCCATACGACCTGAATTTTCCGTTGTTTTGGATAACCAATTGCATGAAACTTCGGGTTTGGTAAAATGGAATCATTTTTTGTGGACTCATAATGACGACACCGATACCAATTTATATGCAATAGACACGATTTCAGGAGCAATCCTGAAAACCTTCCATCTCAATAAAGTGCTCAATAAAGATTGGGAAGAGATTGCGCAGGATAGTGCTTATCTGTATGTGGGGGATTTTGGTAACAATTACAAAGGCAATCGGAAGGATTTACACGTGTTGCGAATCGAAAAAAATTCCCTGCTTTTGAACCAGCCCAAGATAGATACGATTGCTTTCAATTATTCCAATCAAATGGAGGTGGAACCCAAAAATTCCAATAGTACCGATTTTGACTGCGAAGCGTTCGTGGTAACCAAGGACAGCATTTATCTGTTTACAAAACAATGGGAATCAAAAATGACCAGCGTATATTCCCTGCCCAAAACACCGGGAAATTATGTGGCAAATTACAAAACCACATTCGATGTTAAGGGTTTGATTACTGGAGCAACCTTTGTTGAAGATAAAAAATTAGTGGTTTTATGCGGTTATAATATGAAGTTGCATCCTTTTGTTTGGCTTTTGTATGATTTTAAAACCAACGATTTCTTTTCGGGCAACAAAAGAAAAATCAAGTTAAGGCTGCCTTTTCATCAAATAGAAGGCATTGCCACGAGCGATGGTTTGCACTATTATTTAAGTAATGAAAATTTTTCCAGAAAACCTATTGTTTCAAGCCCGCAAAAGTTGCATTTGTTCCATTTAGGAAATTTTTTGAAACCCTATCTTGCTGGACAAAAGGCACAGAAGTGATGCTAAAAAAAACAGCTCGAAATGGAGCTGTTTTACTATTGATGTTATCCACTAATAATTTAATTTACCTTGAAGCTAAATCTGTTGTAACTTTAGTTTTTGGAGGTTGACGCTTGCTGGAATAATTAGCAGGATATTTTAGTTTATGCTCATTTAATAGTAAATATGGCTCATCACCGGTATATCCTTTTAGCATCACATAAGTTCCATTGTTGATGGAATATCCTCTATAATTTGGTGCAATACTTTCTGATGTAACCCAAGCTCCATCTTCTTGGTAAATATACAAACCTGCTTTTGTGTCAAAATAAGCTTGAAGATTAGGGAAGTAATAATATCTAACTTCCGTATAGTTTGATGGATCCGTTTTTTTGATTTCATTCGGAGAAAATGAAATGGCTACTTTGTTCTTTCCTTTTGAAGAAAGTGGAAAATTATTATTCGCATGTGTTTGCGTAGTACTTATTACTACTAAAGCTACTGCTAAACTTAATTTTAAAATCTTTAACATATCGATGTCCTTTTATTTGACGGTGCAAAAGTACCATGTCAATATTGAAATGGATACGCCTTGTTTTTCCAATTTACGTGTTATTTTGTCATTGCGAAAACGCAATAGTTTCTTTAAAGATAATCAAGAATAGATATAAGGTAATATTACATATATCACTAAGGTGTTAAAAAAACGGAAACATCTATTATACTATTTTTTATGCTCATTCAAATCATAAGTATTTCTGTTTTTTTTTGCAGCATCAAATCAACAGCTGAAAAGGGTTGCTATATTCTTTTGGAAATATTCAAAAAAAAACAGCCCAAAGTTGAGCTGTTTTAAATAACAATCCGTTTTTTAAGAGATTTGACCCTGTTGGTTTTTATCTCAAAAGGAAATGCTGCTTTGTTTACAAGGTTGCTAGCGTACCGTTTTTACCATTTAACTCTTCTTTGTAAACCTCTGTGATTGCTTTTTTTGCTAAAGAAGCTAATTTATCAGTTACGATAATTTCGTATCTCACTTTTTTCACATTGTTTTCTACCTCTAAGAAATAAGTTCCTGACGGTAGTTCATCTAAGCTGTATGTTCTTAAGATGCCATTTTTTCCCGAAGCATTTTCAGAATAGATCAAATTATTATCTTTGTCATATACAGCCAAATTTATTTTTTTGATTCCGTTCAAAGAAAACCTAATTTCTTTTTCGCTTCCTTTTTTTACATAAAGTAAAAAATCACCTTCCCCTGCATAGGTTTGCATAGTAGTCATAACTACTACCAATACTAAACTTAATTTTAAAATCTTTTTCATAATTGTAGTCTTTAAATTAATAGTTATAATTTTATAGGACAAAACTAAAGCAATAGGATTAGCTTATTGAGGTCTATATTTTCTGATTTAGGTATTTTTTTATCCATTAAGACAATATTAACTTTGTTTAATGTTAATTAAGGATACATTTAAGGTAATTTCGAAATAAACGTAAAAAATAAAGCCTAAAAACACATTGATATTTCTATAAAAAGGATACAATAGTTGAAATTTTTTTCTTCATATTTATTAAATATCTATATTCAAGCATAAGGTTTATTTCTGTTCTATATAAGTGGTATACGAGAAACCACTCTAAGCGCATTTATGAAGTAGTATCAATAGAAATTTGTATTTGTTATTGAAATGAAAGAATGAAGATGGTCAAATTATCCAGAAAATAACGTTGAAGCAGGAATTTGATTAAAATAATTTTAGAGTTAAGATATAAAAAAAGGGTTTGACTTTTAATTAAAAGTCAAACCCGTTATTTTTAAATTCTCACACTTTTCTGAATAGTGTCTGAAAAAGCGCTGTCTAAATTTGGTTGTACAGATATAATTAGTACTTTGTTTCCCTTGGACAGTTTTTTGCTTGTTCTTGTAATGTCATTACAATAGATTTACCAAATTTTCTCATTGTAGCTTTTAATCTATTCACATTTTTCATAATTGTTGTTTTAAATTAGTAGTTATAATTTATGTCGCAAATTTAGGGTACGATTATCGGTTGGTGGAGGTCTGTGTTAACCAATATATATGTTATTTTATCTACACGAAAACGATATAGGTTAAATAATGGCAAATTTGAATATAATAGTCTTATTTTTACATCACTTAATCACTTGATATGAAGATACTAGCACCATCCCTGGAAATTATAACACCATCTTACGGAAGTTCCTTTTTCTTTTCTAAATATGTAGAAAATGCCAATATCAAATCCCATGTGTGGCATTACCATCCTGAAATAGAGTTGGTTTATGTTAATGGGGGATCTGGAAAACGACAAATAGGTAGTCATATCTCCTATTATACTGACGGTGACCTTATTCTTATAGGAAGTAATTTGCCGCATTGTGGGTTTACGAATGATCAAACAGGAAATAAAAATGAAACGGTAATTCAAATGAAACCTAATTTTTTAGGGCATGAATTCTTTGAAATGCCAGAGATGAAAAATATTCAGAATCTTTTTAGTCAGGCTAAAGGCGGAATCACCTTTACGGGTGAAACTAAAAAAATGATTGGAGGCTTGATTGATGCCATGGAAGAACAGTTGCCTTTTGAAAGGTTATTGACCATGTTAGATATCCTTAATGCGCTGGAACAGTCTAATGAATATACCATTTTAAATGCCGATGGATTCTCGATGGAATTGCAGGTTCAGGATAATGATCGAATTAATAGTATTTTTAATTATGTGAAAGACCATTTTCAAGAGCCCATTGCTTTAGAGGAAGTTTCAAGTCTAGTAAGCATGACATCCCCATCTTTTTGTAGGTATTTTAAAAAAATCACCAATAAAACTTTTACGACGTTTGTAAACGAATACCGTTTGGTTCACGCTTCTAAGCTTTTAGCGGAAAAACCTCTAAGTATTTCAGAAGTTTGTTACGAAAGTGGTTTTAATAATTTTAGCCATTTCAACAAATCATTTAAGGCTTATACCGGAAAAAGTGCTTCACAATACCGACAAGAATTGAAAACAATCATTAAGTAGCGTTTGAAAATTAGAATTCAAACCAAAAGTTTTTTCGATTCTATTTGGAACGTTTTTTTGGGATTATTATTCTTTTGGTTTGCTGAAAAATGTAGCTAAATTAGTAAAGGGATCCTGTTGTGATACTAATTCTTCGTCTTTATAAAATTCTATTTTATTCATAAATGAAGGGGCAAAATCCGGGTTAGTATCAATCGATGATTTTTTTTGGATTCTACTTACGGTTTTATTTTCCACATTAAAAAATGAAATGCATTCTTCAGATGTAATTCCTTGTAAATAGGGTTCTAAATCGGTTTTGCATTCTTGTAATTTTTGCATTATACCATCAATTATCGTTTGAGGAATTTCGATATTGATTTGGTTTTGAGTACTCATCTAATTGTTTTGTTTAAATTAACCCTGCAAAATTCCAACTATAAATCGATACAAGCATGGTTGTTTGATTTATTTTAACATTAAAATGATGTTACCAAATACGAATGTAAAGCATATAAAAAAACAAAATAACTTTAATTTAAGGTAGTCTTACTGTATATACTTCATTTAGCACATTGCAATATCAAGTAAAAATAAACTACTTAATTAATGTTTATTGCCAAACTCAAAGCACTCCTAAAATTAAAAAACCGACTGAAAAATTAATTTTCAATCGGTATTTTTTCACTTGCTTGAGTACTTTTTATTGAAGTATTATTTTTCCAATCCAGAGTTTTTCCCAATCCTCATCAAGCCCTATATAGGTGATGCTATTTTCTTTTGGGTCAAGTAATCTAGGGAAATCTCTTTTTAGGAAATATTTCCCATCACCAAGTGCTTTTACTGCTCCAAGAGTAGAATTTGACAATTCAATTTTAACGATTCGAGGGAAATAGAGCGGGTAAAAAGTAGTATAACCAGTATAAGCGTCCAGAAATGATTCATAACCTTTGAAACCTTTTATTTCCAAAAGTTCCCAATACAAGCTACGACCATCGGGGGAAGGGTAAAATTGTTGCTTCATATTAAATATTTCACTTTTCTTATCATTATTCATTTTACCAATACCATATTGTGCTTTTAAATTTCCGTTTTTGTCAAAATGAAAACAAAGAATGTCTTCATAAGAATCCATTGGATTTCCCATACCCATATTTACGGAACTGGTTAATTGCCCCGCTACCAGATAATCTTCAGAAGCAGTGACAAAAAAATTCTCTATGAAGAAATTTTTGCCTTTATATACGCTGGCTCCTTTGTCTCCAGGGGCTGTTTTGAATTTCGATTTGAATTCAGGTACAGCCGTGGTTGAAGCAAATGTCAGTTGGTTACCACTGAATTTTAGCAAATGAAAATTATCCATATCTTCATCTAGTGATTTTTTCCATTTCAAATATAATTTACTGTTTCCATCTGCACCAGCACCAGGATTATAGATTGAAGCATATTCATTAAATACTTCTTGGAAAGGATCTTTCGATTTGGTTGATGAGCCGAAGAAATATACATTTCCGTCTTTTTCATAAGCAGATGTTAGTAAAAGTGCTGATGCGGGGCTTTTAAATTCAATTTTATTTTTGATATTACCTTCAATATCAAATTGATAATAGACATAATTGGAAACGTTTAAAGCTCCTTTGTTTGGAGCAAACACCATGACAATATTTTCACTTGGCATTTGCTGACAAAACACAAGGGAGTAGGAGCCATTTAGATCAAGCATTTTTTCTTTTAATTCCAGTTTGTCGTTAATCATAAGAACAAGAAATTGGTCGGCCTGTTTTTTATCTTTCGATTCCATTTTAGCAAGTGCAAAAAGGTCATTTTTTGTGTCGTCAAAAGAGGAATAGGAAGCATAACCGTAATATACTTTTCCATTATCATTCCTTGGTTTTAAGGTTTCATCCGAAATTATTTTCTTAGTCATGTAAACCTGCTTTTCGTGATTCCATGTTTTTAAACGAACTATCTTGTTCAACTTAAGTTTCATGCTCAGTACGTCAAAAGAACTGGTGCCGCCAACATAGGCGCTAAAAGAGGTACGTTCAATATCTTCTTTCTGTTCTTTTCTTTCTTGAGTATCAGCAGCAGCATTAAATTTTAGATTTTTGTCAAAACTGTATTTTTCAAATGTCACGGCATCACTTTTTTTGTCCACCTTCATTTTAAAGGTAATGTCACTGTTTCCCGAATCATCCTTAGAAACATCGTACATATATCCTTTTTGGGCTTTTTTAGAAAGCGGTTCGACTGTTTCTTTAATTTCTTGGGCATTTGTGGTGCCGATAATGAAGAATAAGAATGAGATTCCAAGGTAGATAGTTTTCATTTTGTTTGATTTAAAATTGATAATCAAAGTTGAACTATTTTTAAAATAATAAAATACTACTTATGTAGTATTTTATAGATGATAAATTAATATATTTATTTTAGTCAAGATCTGAAAAAATGTTAATAATCAATATATATTATCGTATTTTTAGAGAATGATAAAAAAATACGTACTTATTTTAATTTTATTATACGGTTTATTTTGTTTTTCACAAACGGGTTTCGAGGCTGAAAATCTTATGAAGGCTGGTGTTGTGACGTATTCAAAGGGAAACTATCAGGAAGCGGTTGCGCTATTTCAGAAATGTGCTGTCCTTTCAAAAAAATCAGGGGATGACAAATTATTAGGCAAAGCCTATAATAATTTAGGCAATGTGTTTTCTAGAATTGGAAAATCAGAACAATCCCTTAAGAATTATTTTCTATCGTTGTCCATTTCAAAGCAATGTAGCGATAAACTAAATATTGCAAAAACATACAAAAACATTGGAGCTTTATATGAAGAACAAAGAGATTTTGGGAATGCAATGCAGTATTATGTTCGTTCTTTTGAACTTGCAAAGCAAATGAAAGATTTATTGCTTATGGCCGATTGTCAGAACAATATGGGAATAGTTTATGAACAGCAACTTAATTATCCCATGGCATTAACAATGTATAAAAATGCGTTTAAAATATACAAATCAAAAAACGATAAAGGAAAAATATCGATGGTTCTTAATAATTTAGCGATTGTATATAAATTTCTTAAGAATTATCCGCAGTCAATTAAGAATTATGAAGCGGCACTAGTGTTGTCTAAAAATTTAGACGACAAGTTCATGATTGCAGCCAATCAAAATAATCTAGGAAATGTTTATGCTTTAACTGGCAACTATTTAAAGTCACTTGAATTGTGCCAATTAGCGTATAAAAATGCAAAATTAATAAATGCACAAGAAATTATTATCGAGTCAAATTCGGGAATATCCACCGCTTATGAAAAACTAAATCAGTTTGCCAAGGCTATTGAATATAGGAAGCTCTATGAGCAAGAAAAAGACGCTTTTATAAACACGAATCGATCGGGTCAGCTTGCTGAGATACAAATCAAATATGAAACCAAATTGAAAGAGGAGGAAATAAAACTACTGTATCAGGAAAGAAAAATAAAAGATTTGAAAATTTCAGAACAAAATTTACAAATTTCAAGAAAGAATAATCAGATTACCGCATTTTTACTTTTGTTACTGGGTTTGACTATCATTGCTTATTTTTGGAAAAAAAATCAAAACTTAAAAAATCAGCTTATAAAAGAAAAAATAATTTGGGAAACAGAAGAGTATGAAAGACTACGGATAGCAAAAGATATTCATGATGATTTAGGGGCTGGTTTGTCTAAAATAAATTTTTTAAGTGAAATTATCTACCAAAAAACGGAATGCTTTCCGGACATTAGGTGCAATAGCGAAGCAGTCAAAGAAACGGCCCAAAAAATGATCGAAAATATGCGTGATTTGATATGGGCTTTGAACCCGGATAATACAACTTTAGGGAATTCTCTCGCGCGCATACGAGAATATTCTACGGATTATTTAGAAGATTTTTCTATTGATATAAAATATACGATTCCAGATAATATACCGCAAACAGCAATCCGCAAGGAAAGCCACCGAGAATTATTTATGGTAATAAAAGAAGCATTAAACAATATTTCCAAGCATTCGAAAGCTACCCAAGTGTTTTTTGATGTTAGTCTAACAGAGGAGTACTTATGTATCACCATCAGGGATAATGGTGTTGGTCATGAGGGAAATGGAAAAGGAAATGGATTGCGGAATATGCAGAGTCGCATCGTTAAAATAGGTGGTATGTTTAATATTACTAGTAAAAAAGATGAAGGTACAGAGGTTCGTATTTTGGTTTCTCTTCAAAAAATATTAGAAATATAGCAGGAGTTCCATTTTTTACAAAAAACCACTTAGGTTGTATTTCTAATTTTTTATAAATTAATTTTGGAATGATGAGAATAAATGTAGGAATTGTTGAAGATGAAAGGCAAATTAGGGAAGGATTTGTTGCATTTATAAATGGGAGCGAGGGGTTTAGTTGTCTGCATGCTTTTGAAACAGCAGAAGAAGCCATTCATGCGATTCCGTCTTTAGATCTAGACGTAGTATTAATGGATATTCATCTTCCAGGCAAGAGCGGAATTGAATGTGTTGCTGAATTAATGTCTAAAGCGAATGGTGTCCGATTTATCATGTGCACTTCATTTGAAGATACCGATTTCGTTTTTAAGGCCCTCAAGGCTGGTGCGACAGGCTATTTGACAAAAACTACCTCTATGTCAAAAATGTTAGATGCCATTGTAGAAGTATACCAAGGCGGGTCTCCCATGAGTAGCCATATTGCCCGTAAAGTTGTAACTTCATTTCATACTCAAAATAAGGAGAATTGTGAATTACGAAAACTTTCTGAACGCGAAAAAGAAATTCTAAATTTGTTATCGCAAGGATTACGATACAAAGAAATTGCTGATAAATTATTTTTAAGTACGGAGACAGTGAGAACCCATATTCGAAATATTTACGAAAAACTACAAGTAAATTCAAGAACAGAAGCTTTAAATAAGACATTCACTAAATAATATAAAGTTTTTCCGCTTTTTATAAAATTACTACTTTTTGGTTATTGTCAGTAAAATCTTGACTATTATATTTACCTGATAAAAATAGCCCTAAGAAGCACAAAAATTACTAACCAATAAATAACGTTTTATGAAAATTTTTAACAAAACAATCGCTTTACTTGTTTTTTTTACTGGATTCCTTTTTTTTACTTCTTCTTGTTCAAAGGATGAAAAAACACCTGATCCAGTTTACACTTGTTTGACCTGCAAAACTACTCCAGAAGCCCTGGCCGTTAATGACGTAAGCGTAAAGGGGATTTATAAAGGAATCGTAGTGGGGTCTACCGGTACAATTGCCATTAATATACAAAACGGTAGCAATACGATTACCGCCACAATGGTTTTGGATGGAGTTAGTGTAGCATTAACATCAAATGTAAGTATCGTTGACGGTCAATCATATGTTGCTCCTTTTACAGGAACTTTTAATGGAAGTCCAATAACCATGACTTTCTCAGTAGGGTTGGGAGGTTCTACTCCTGTAATTGTATCCTCAAGTATTCCAGGACATCCAAATGCGGTTTTCAATTTATATAAAGAGACTTCAACATCTTTGATTGAAGCCTTTGAGGGGACCTATTCTAAAACGGGAGAATCAGGAACTTTTAATATCTTACTTTCTAAGGGAATAGGGAAATGGGGTGGAATTGTGAAAAAGGGTACTGATTCTGTTACGGGAGAAATAAAAGGGACTTATTCCACAAGCAATCAAATTATCGATGAAAACGGAACAGTCGTTGGTGTCGTTGCTGGAGATGTACTGCATGGATCTTTTCTTGATGGAAATAACAATACAGTTACAACAAATGGACATCGTACATTATAATTGTTTATCAATATCTTAAAAGCTAAAAAAGCTGTCCAGATTTTTTTGGACAGCTTTTTACTTTTTGACAAAGGGTCATTTACAGTTTTTCCAATTTCAAATATCCAATATGCAATAGGTCTTCTTCAAGAATAATATCGCTTTTTGAAATTTTCAACTCATATTTTTCTTTTAGATTTAAAGACAAAATATCTTTTACGCTATAGATTTCATCAACATCAACGCCATATTTGTCATCAATATGAGAAGTGGCCCCTTTAAACCCAAAATGTTTGTAAAATGAAGTGGTCTTGGCCTTTTTTGAAGCTTCCGCTAAAGTGTCTCCAACTGCGAGTATTTTATAATGGTACTCTTCAAATTCATTTTCTTTGTACCCACCAAGGTTTATGAAAAATAGTTGCGTACTATTTGCGGGAGCAGTATTTCTGGGGACAATTTCAATTTTATGATTGGTAACGGCAGTAACTTCCCGCCAAGAATCAACATGGATTTTACCTTTGGCTTCCGGCCAAGAAGCTTTCATTTCTGGGATTAATTCTGCTAAAGAATTCCCAATACCAAAAAAAATATCGTGTTGTTCCGTAAAGCGACCTTTGGGTCTACAACCCAATAATATCATATATAGTTTCATTGTCTTTGTTATTTTAATGTCATTTTACACTACTCTTCTTATAGTATAATAGGTAATGCTATTAAATTTTTTCAGCTCCTTTCTCGTATACAAACATAATAAATATTAATTTCATTAAAATTCAGTTAAATTGATATTTTGGTTTGATTTTTGGGATACTTTTATAAATCATTAAATAAAATTAGTAGTTATGAAAAAGATAGTTGCATTGTTAGCGGTTGTTGTATTGACAGTATTCTCAAGTTGCGAAGGGCCTCAAGGGATGCCCGGTGCAAACGGACAAAATGGTTATAGTGCGGAAAGCGAAGTTTTTGAACTCAAAAATATAAATTTCGGATATGATGCAAATAAAGGATATAACATTTACCAGACTTTAAATCCTCAAATTTATGCGTCAGACAACATCTTAATTTATAGACTTTCAGGGACGATTGACGCATCAACACCAATTTGGCAATTAATTCCCAGAACCTTATTCCTGTCTCAAGGAGAATTGGATTATGACTATGATTTTAGCAAGGAAGACTTTACCATTTACGCTGGGGGTACTTATGATTTATCCCAAACTCCTACTTACATACAAAGTCAAACCTTCAGGATTGTGATTGTACCGGGTTATTTTTCTGGAAAAAGCACAAGAAAAGTAGATTTAAACGATTATGATGCAGTAATAAAAGCATACAACATTAATGATACACAAGTAAAAGTACTGAACTAAAAAATACATTATTTCGATAATCAAAGGGGGCTAATTTATTTTCGGCTCCTTTTTTATTTAGAATTTATTAGGCATTATTTTTTAATCTTTTTCTTTTCCATCCATTTTTAATGAAACTATAATCCCAACGATTAGTGATAAGGCAATAAACGTTAACGAAACCCATTCCGGTATTTCGATAAAATCCCGCAGTACCATTTTTAATCCAACGAAACTCAGGATTGAGATTAAACTGAATTCCAAATAACTGAATTTTTCCAACATATTCGCTAAAAAGAAATACATGGAACGCAAGCCTAAAATGGCGAAAATATTAGAGCTGAATACTAAAAACGGGTCGGATGTAATCGCTAATATTGCCGGAACACTATCAACGGCAAATACCACATCCATCACTTCGATTACAACTAACGCTACAAATAGAGTGGTGGCAAATGTTTTGGAATCTATTTTTATAAAAAAATGTTCTTTATCGGTTTGATGTGAGATTGGGATTATTTTGCCTAATGTCCTATATACAATAGATTTTTTTGGATTGAATTCTTCTCCATCATTGATAAATAGCATTTTTAAAGCCGTAAAAATCAAAAAAGCCCCAAAAAGGTAGTTAGTCCAACTGAATTTGTTTATCAAAAGAACACCAAAGTAAATCATCAATCCCCTAAAAATGATAGCCCCTAAAATCCCCCAAAATAAAACACGATGCTGGTATTTTTTTGGTATTTTGAACGATGAAAATATGATAGCAATCACAAAAATATTGTCAACGCTTAAAGACAATTCAATCAAATAGCCCGTGATGTATTTAATCATGGCTGTAGTCGGTTTTAATCCATCAGGATTTGTAACATAACTAGTGCTGTACAACCAATAAATAACACCTGAAAACGCAAAGGACATAGAAACCCAAATGGCAGTCCATTTGCTGGCCTCTTTTGTGCTAATAACATGTGGTGTCTTGTTGAATACGCCCAAATCCAAGGCAAGAAATATAAAAACACCTAATAAAAAGCAAATCCAGACCATCATATCGTTGTTATTTTTGTAGGTTGCAAAGATACTTTTTGATCTTTGAACTTCGGACTATATTCGTATAAAGTTATGTTTTTAATAATTATAATGCATAAAAAAAGTGCCTCCATTTGAGAAGGCACTTTTTAATGAGTCGGAATTATAATGCTATTTTTAGATTAAAGCAGTTTTAACAGTTTTAACAATTCTTGCAGCAATTTTGTAAGGATCACCGTTTGAAGCAGGTCTTCTGTCCTCTAACCATCCTTTCCATCCTTTTTGAACAGTCATTAAAGGAATACGGATTGAACATCCTCTATCAGAAACTCCGTATGAGAAATCATGAATAGAAGCCGTTTCATGCTTGCCGGTTAAACGTTGCTCGTTATAAGCACCATAAACAGCAATATGTTCTTCTACAACTGGTCGGAAAGCTTCACATATTTTTTCGTATGTTGCTTGATCTCCACATGTTCTTAAAACTTCATTAGAGAAGTTAGCGTGCATACCTGAACCATTCCAATCGGTATCTCCTAATGGTTTTGGGTGGTATTCAATATAATAACCATATTTTTCAGTCAAACGATCTAATAAATATCGGGCAATCCATATTTCATCACCTGCTTTTTTAGCACCTTGGGCAAATAATTGAAATTCCCATTGGCCACAAGCAACTTCTTGATTGATACCTTCAAAGTTAATTCCGGCAGCGATACATAAATCGGCATGCTCTTCTACTAGTTGTCTTCCGTGAGTGTTTTTACCACCTACTGAACAGTAGTACATCCCTTGTGGAGCTGGGTAGCCTCCTATTGGAAATCCTAGAGGTAATAATGTTTTTGTATCCATAATGAAATACTCTTGTTCGAAACCGAACCAGAAATCCCCATCGTCATCAATAGTAGCTCTACCGTTAGAAGAGTGTGGAGTACCATCTGCATACATAACTTCGGTCATCACCAAGTATCCGTTGATGCGGGTTGGATCTGGATAAATAGCAACAGGGATTAATAAACAATCAGATGAGCCTCCTTCAGCTTGCTTCGTAGATGAACCATCAAAAGACCAGTTTCCGATTTCTTCTAAAGTTCCTTTGAAGTTTTCGTGCTCTTCAACTTTAGTTTTACTTCTAAGATTTTGAGTTGGTTCGTATCCATCTAACCAAATGTACTCTAATTTTATTTTAGCCATGATAATATTAATTAATTTGTTGTTATATTTTATGCAAATATAAAATAAAAGCACATATGCGTAAATGATTAGGGTTAAATATGTGTTTATTGTCCTCACTTTTATGAATACCCTATTTTTGTGGGGGTTAAATTTTGAATCTGTTATATTTTTTATGTTAAAAATAATAATTACCTTTGGTAAAAAACTACTACATTATGTCAACATTACGATTTCAAGCTTTAAAAGAAGCTTCAACTAGAAAATTAGTTCAATTTGAGGAGGCCGACAAAAAATCAATTCTTTTTGGTTCAAATGTATTTAATGACAAAGCAATGAGACAATATTTGACTCCGGATGCTTTTAAAGGTGTGCAAGGTGCTGTTCAACATGGAACTAAAATAGACAGAAAATTAGCGGATTACATTGCGATGGGTATGAAAGAGTGGGCTTTGGCTAAAGGCGTTACACATTATACGCACTGGTTTCAACCACTTACTGGAGCAACTGCCGAAAAACACGATGCGTTTTTTGAAACCTCTTACGACGGTAGCGATCCAGTAGAAAAATTTGGAGGCGGGCAATTGGTGCAACAAGAACCAGATGCTTCCAGTTTTCCGAATGGAGGAATCAGAAACACATTTGAAGCAAGAGGTTATACCGCTTGGGATCCTACATCTCCGGCATTTATATATGGAACGACATTATGTATTCCGACCGTATTTATCTCCTACACAGGAGAAGCATTAGACAATAAAATTCCTTTATTGAGAGCTTTGTCTGCAATGGATGAAGCTGCAACCGAAGTATGTAAATATTTTGACAAAAGCGTAAAAAAGGTTACTGCAACTTTAGGGTGGGAACAAGAATATTTCTTAATCGATAAATCATTGGCTAATTCTCGTCCCGATTTAATGATGACCGGAAGAACATTGTTAGGACATACTTCTGCAAAAGGACAACAATTAGATGACCATTATTTTGGCTCTATTCCAACCCGTGCATTAACATACATGAGGGATTTGGAACAAGAATGTATGTTGTTGGGAATTCCGGTAAAAACACGTCACAATGAAGTGGCACCAAATCAATTTGAATTAGCCCCTATTTTTGAAGAAACAAATTTAGCGGTAGATCACAACTGCTTGTTGATGGATGTAATGCAAAAAGTGGCGGAACGTCATGATTTGAAAGTCTTGTTGCACGAAAAACCTTTTAAAGGGGTAAACGGTTCAGGGAAACATAATAATTGGTCTTTAGCAACTGATACAGGGGTTAATTTATTGAGCCCAAGTAAAACACCAATGAGCAATTTGCAGTTTTTAACTTTTTTTATCAATACCATCAAAGCGGTTAATGATTATGAAGCCCTGTTAAGAGGAGCAATTGCAACGGCTAGTAATGACCATAGGTTAGGGGCCAATGAAGCACCACCAGCAATTATCTCAGTATTTATAGGTGAACAATTGACAAAAGTTTTGGCTGAATTGGAAGGTGTAACTCACGGGAAATTGTCCCCAGAAGAAAAAACAGATTTAAAATTAAATGTTGTGGGTAAAATTCCCGACGTTCTTTTAGATAATACTGATAGAAATAGAACTTCGCCATTTGCATTTACGGGTAATAAATTTGAGTTTAGAGCCGTAGGTTCTTCAGCAAACTGTTCCAATGCAATGACAACCTTAAATACTATTGTAGCGAAACAATTAAAAGATTTTAAAATTGAAGTAGATGCTTTGATTGACTCTAAAGGGTTGAAAAAAGATGAAGCTATTTTTAATGTTTTAAGAGAATATATCAAATTATCTAAAAAAATCCTTTTTGAAGGCGACGGGTATAGCGAAGCATGGGAAATCGAAGCAGGGAAAAGAGGTCTAAGCAATTTTAAAACAACTCCCGAAGCATTGAAAGCGAGAGCTTCTAAACAAGCTTTGGATTTGTTTTCTGAAATGGGTATCATGAACCATATTGAAGTGGAAGCCCGTTACGAAATCGAATTGGAAGAATATACTAAGAAAATACAAATTGAAGGTAGAGTTTTAGGGGATCTTTCTCAAAATCATGTCATTCCAACCGCTATTCGTTACCAAAACACCTTGATTGAAAATGTAAAAGGGTTGAAAGAAATTTTTGGGTCCGAATTTGAAAAAATCGGAAAAGAGCAAATTATCCTTATTAGAGAAATTTCCGGACATATTGAAGGTATCAATTCTAAAGTAGAAGCAATGACTAACGAAAGAAAGAAAGCAAACAATTTGACCGATGCCCATAAAATGGCAGAAGCGTATTGTAATAATGTAAAACCTTATTTTGAAATCATCAGAAACCACTGTGATAAATTAGAGTTGTTGGTGGATGACGAAACTTGGACTTTGACTAAATATAGAGAGTTATTGTTTACAAAATAATCTTTCATGTGATTAAATTTAAACCTGATTTGTTGCAAAACAGATCAGGTTTTTTTTGTAATATATTTTCCGTAACTTTCGATATTCAATAAACACAAAATGAAATCTATTTTCGGTCTGCTATTTTGCATCATTTCCACCACTATTGTCTTTGCACAGGAACAGTTTTCGGTTTATTTTGATAGCAATAAACATGAGTTGAATTCAAAGGAGAAAGACAATCTAAATCAATGGGTTTCTTCTAATTCCTTGGTTAAAATAGTTGGCATTGATGGGTTTTGCGATGAAGACGGAACAAACGGCTTTAATGATTCATTGGCTAAAAGCAGGATTGACTTTGTTTATGATTATATTAAAAATAAAGTAAAAATCAGAGAAGATTTTAAAACAAGAAGTTTCGGTAAATTGCATACTTTGTCAAAAATTAAAGCTGAAAACCGAAAAGTAACCTTATTTTATATTGAATCCAAAGATTTGAATCGGGAAAATGAAATTTTAGGCATCAAAGAAGAGCCGTTAATATTGCCCAAAGTAAGGATAAAATATCCTGAAAAATTAGTCTTTGATAACCCCAACGGAACCCAGTCTGCATACCAGCTTGATGTGGCTTTTATGCAAAAAGTGGATGAAGCGCAAGTGGGAGAAAAATTAAAACTCGAAAACCTGATTTTTCAAATTAATACCTATATTGTGGCTTCTGCTTCAAAAGGAAAAATGTATGAATTACTGCTGGTTTTGAAAAACAATCCCAATCTAAAAATTGAAATCCAAGGCCATTTGTGTTGTATGCCAAACGACCGACTCGATTTGTCAACGCAAAGGGCGAAAGCCATTAATAATTTTTTAGTTGCAAATGGCATCAATGAAAATAGGCTGACCTTTAAAGGGTTTGGAAGTACTCATCCCATTTTTCCATTGCCTGAAAAAGATGAGGCACAGCGTTCCGCAAACAGAAGAGTAGAAATTATGATTGTTGCCAATTAACAAATGCCAACTTTTTGAATCAATGTAATAAGAATGAAATATTTGCTGTTTTTTTTGTTTTTTTATTCCGCTTCCCTTTTCGCCCAAGAGCAATTGGAAGTTTTTTTTGATTTTAATAAATCGGAAATTAATGCGGTTGCAAAGCAAAAGTTAGAGTCTTGGATTTCCGAGAATAAAGATATTGAGGTTTCTAAAATTTATGGCTTTTGCGACTGGAAAGGCACTAATCCTTATAATGACACCCTGTCTTTAAAAAGGGTGGGCGTGGTGTATGATTTTTTGATAAATAATAAAATTAACGTACTGGAGAATTATGAAGTACGGGGATTTGGGGAGGATTTTAAACAGTCCAAGGTGCAGTCTGAAAATAGAAAGGTCATCGTTTTTTTTCAAAAAAAGAAAATAATTAATTTGGTACCCGAGGAGGGAAAAACTTTAGACGAAAGAGTGAAAACTGCAAAAGTGGGCGATGTTATCATTCTTAAAAACATTTATTTTAAAAATCGTTCTCCAAGGATTGTTCCCGAATCTAAAGCAACATTATATGAATTATTGTGTGCTATGGAAGATAACCCAAATCTTAAAATCCAAATTCAAGGGCATATTTGTTGTCAATTGGTTGGCGATTTTGAGGATATTTCCACGTTAAGGGCTAGAGCTGTTTACATTTTTTTGCTTCAAAATAAAATAAATCGGAAAAGACTTTCCTATAAAGGATTTGGGATTACAAAACCGATTCATCCCATCCCAGAAAAAACAGAGCAGGAAGCAAATGAAAACCGTCGTGTTGAAATTTTGATTTTAGAAAACTAATATCAAATATCTGCAATCTACAATCTGCAATTTGTAATCTTTCTCTATCTTTGCTCACAACAATCTACCTGTCGGCAGACAGGCACAACTAACTACAACAAATGAGTTCAGATACTTCAAAACGATATGCCCTTCGTGGTGTTTCGGCTTCTAAAGAAGATGTTCATAACGCAATAAAAAACATCGATAAAGGTTTATTTCCCCACGCTTTTTGTAAAATTGTCCCCGATTATTTGACCCAAGACGAGGGCTATTGTCTCATTATGCATGCCGATGGGGCGGGAACAAAATCGTCCTTAGCCTATATGTATTGGAAAGAAACAGGCGACATTTCTGTTTGGAAAGGTATTGCCCAAGACGCGTTAATCATGAATATCGACGATTTGTTGTGCGTTGGCGCCACAGATAACATTATGTTATCCTCCACCATTGGGAGAAATAAAAACCTGATTCCCGCCGAAGTGATTTCTGCCATTATTAACGGAACCGAAGAACTCATTGCCGAACTGAAAACCTTTGGAGTGACTATTCATTCCACAGGAGGGGAAACCGCCGATGTAGGAGACATTGTTCGTACCATCATCGTTGATTCTACCGTCACGGCCAGAATGAAACGTAGTGAAGTCATTGACAATGCTAATATTCATGCGGGTGACGTGATTGTAGGGTTGGCTTCTTTTGGTCAGGCCAAATATGAAAATGCCTATAACGGAGGTATGGGGAGCAACGGACTAACGTCGGCAAGACATGACGTTTTTGACAATTATCTCGCCCAAAAGTATCCTGAGAGTTTCGATGCGCAAGTCCCGAGCGAATTGGTGTATTCTGGCAAAGTAAAACTGACTGATGAGGTGGAAAATTCCCCAATAGACGCTGGTAAATTAGTGCTTTCACCTACGAGAACTTATGCACCTATTATTAAAACTATTTTATCCAATTTTACTTCAAAAGAAATACATGGCATGGTGCATTGCAGTGGCGGTGCGCAAACTAAAATTTTGCATTTTGTAGAAAACCTCCATATAATTAAAGACAATTTATTCCCGGTTCCACCTTTGTTTCAATTGATTCAAGAGCAATCCCAAACAGACTGGAAAGAAATGTACCAAGTTTTTAACTGCGGTCATCGGATGGAATTGTATGTCCCTGTAAGTGTTGCAAATGATATTATCGACATTTCAAAATCCTTTGGCGTTGATGCACAAATTGTAGGTCGAGTAGAGTCTTCTCCTTCAAAAAGATTGACTATAAGCAGCGAATACGGTATTTTTGAATATTGATTCATGCTGATAGGTATATTTATATCATGGGATACTTACAGAAAATAGGAATCATTTGGAAATAATTAATTTTCTTGTCAAAAATTTTTTTTTAAATTAGTTTTATTTTTAATATATTCCAAAAATGTTTCAAGTAATTGAGGCATTTTTTTTTCTTTTAAAAAAAGAACAAATCACTTATGTGTCATTTTACATCATTTACTAAAAAACAGTAATCACTTATATATCTAAAAGTTGTATAGTTAATTTTTTATTTTAAGTTTGTAACCTAAAATATAAAATTATGTTAAGAAAAATTATTCTTGTTGCAATTATTATAACTACTTTTTCCGGATTCTCTCAAACGATTACTTTTTCAGATCCTAATTTAAAGGCGGCACTTTTAGGAGCTAATGTAAACAACACAACCGCTAAAAATTTATCTTCCAATTTCTTTACTATTGATGCGAATCATAATGGAGAGATAGAAGTAAATGAGGCAATAGCCGTTAGCTATTTATATCTTCAAGATTTATCCCTAACTTCTACTATAGGCATGGAATATTTTACTAATCTTACGAATTTGAATGTTAATTACAATCAATTGAATGCCCTAGATATTTCTTCATTAACAAAATTAATAGAATTGAATTGTACTCATAATCAATTAACAAAGTTGGAATTGAAAACAGCGGTATTGTTGAAAAAATTAAATTGTGAATACAACTTAATTGATACAATTACTTTTGATTATAATTCTTTACTAACAGATATTTCAGTAGACAATAATAAAATAGTATCACTTTCTTTATCAGGCTTGAACAGTTTAATAAATCTTGATTGCAGTAGCAATCAAATCAGCAATTGTTATATAGGAGGAATCATTCCTAATCTTCAAGTCTTTAATTGTTCGTCTAACCAATTAACCAGTTTAAATTTAACCCAATTATCAAAATTAATCACACTTTTATGTAATGACAACAAAATCAATACATTGGATGTAAGCATGTTGTATGATTTGACTGTTTTAAATTGTGAGAAGAATGTATTAAAACAATTGTATTTTACTGGTTTAGGAACTTTACAAGAACTCAACTGTGGAAACAATCAGTTAAACGCCTTAATCGTTTCGGGATTAATAAATGTTAAAAAATTAGACTGCAACAACAATCAATTAACAACGCTTGATTGTTCAAAATTAGCAAAATTGGAACATTTGTATGTGTATAATAATTTACTAACAGATTTAAATGTTCAAAATCTATCTAATTTACAATATATAAATTGTAATGTAAATAATTTAGCCTCAATAACTTTAACAGGACTAAAAAGTTTGCAAACATTTTATTGTTCTAGTAATAAATTAACACAATTAGATTTTAGTAGTTTTTTAAATTTACAAAATATTGTTTGCGACTTCAATAAACTAACGGTATTAAATTTGAAAAATGGAATATTAAAATCAACTTTAGACTTTAGTTCAAACCCAACTTTAAAATACATATGTGTGGATAATTTTGAATGGGATGTTGTTCAAACTGCTCTAAATCAATTGCAGTATTCAAATTGTGAAGTGAATTCATATTGTACATTAGTTCCAGGTGGCGTCTATTATACAATCACAGGAGCGACGAAATATGACTCTAATAAAAACGGATGCGATGCCAGTGATGGAATTGTTGCCAATCAAAAATTTACTTTATCCGATGGGGCCAATATAGTTGATTATGTAGCCAATAAAACAGGGAGTTTTAGTTTTCCTGTTGCAGCAGGAACATATACCTTGTCACCTGAATTCGAAAATACTACTTCTTTTAACGCTACACCAGCCACTACTTCGGTTGTTTTTCCTAATACAAGCAGTACTTTCAATCAAGATCAATGCGTTTCTACGGCGAGTAATTTTTCTGATTTGGAAATTGTTATGTTTCCCACAAATGCAGCAATTCCGGGAGGTTTAGCATCTTATAAAATTATTTTAAAAAACAAAGGAAATTATACCCAATCGGGAACTGTGAAATTATTGTATAACACGAAAGCAGTCGCGAGTATTTATTCTACAAACCCGACTAGTACAACAAAATTTTTAGGAGAAATCGATTGGAATTTTTCTAATTTAGCCCCATTTGCCTACAATAGATATACAGTCACATTTAAATTAAATACATCCTCAGCATCAAGTCCAGTAAAAGTAGATGATGTTGTGTCACACCAAGCAAGTTTTACAACAACTCCAACAGATCAGAATGTTAAAGATAATGTATTTACAATAAACCATACCGTTGAAAACACTGCAACTACAAACAAGTTGATTTGTTTGGAAGGTACTTCAATTGGCGGGACAAGTATAGGAGATTACATTCATTATGTAATTCACTATAAAAATACAGGAACATCAAGCGTTAAAAATTTAGTGATAAAAACCGTTCTGGACACGAATTCTTTTGATCCAAGTACTTTAGAATGGACTGAAGCATCAGAAAGTGGGGTTACTAAAATTTCAAAAGGGAATACAGTTGAATTTATTTATGAAAATATAAATTTCCCGGTTGCGGCTGAGGGATATTTAGCTTATAAAATTAAAACTTTACAAACTCTTAAATCAGGAGATAAAATATCTAATTCTGCTGAAATTTATATGGATTTAAATAAACGGATTCAAACTAATATTACAAGCACAACCATTCAAACGCTTGGTATTTCAACTTTTGACTCTTCAGAATTATTTTATGTTTATCCTAATCCTACAAAAGATATTTTGCATTTAAAAGTAAATGAGAAGGATGCTATTAAAAATTATATTATTTATTCCGTAGTTGGGCAAGAATTAATAAAAAGCGAGGTTGTTAATGAAAATGCGATTAATGTTTCTTCATTGCTATCAGGAAATTATATTATTAGAATGACCACCAATAATGGAACTCTAACTAAAATGTTTCTGAAAGAGTAAAGAAGCTTCTTTTTCATGACGCTGTTTAATAAAAAGAAGAAATAAAGCATTGATTTATAGACTAGGTTGTGGATTTGCAAATAATAAGTTAAATTACATTTTATAATTATTAAATTCTTTAATGGTTTTGTAATTTATGTTATTATTTCTTGCCAAGTATTCTTTTAATTGAATTTCTATCTCAAACTTTCAGGAATTAAATCCCAAAAATAAATACCTTTGAAAAAAAATCAATAGACATGAAAATCAATTTAAAATCCGGAATAGACCAACTCCTGTTCGGAATGAAACAAAGTGACGTTACTGCTATTTATGGTAAACCGGACAGGAATTATAAGGACGAGGACGACAACGTGATTTTTGCCTATAATGTCCTAAAGATGCGTTTGACATTCTATAAGGACGAAGCGTTAAAATTGGGATATGTTGTGGCTTCCAGCCCGGACTTAGACCTACTCGGGATTCACATAATTGGTAAAAATATCCGCGAGGCCAAAAAGGAATTGGACGAAAAAGGATTAGCAAAATTTACCCAGGAGGAATTCGATACGTTCGAAAACTATTTTAACGAAGACCATTGGCTTATCCTTCAAACGGAATTTGAGGAGGTCGTGAAGGTAGAACTTGGAGCTATCATTAATAGTAAAGACGAATTTGACTGGAAGTTTTAGAGTGCAGATTTATGATTTGACTGGAAATAAAAAAGGCGTAAAAGAAAAATCTTTCACGCCTTTTTTATGTTACGTCCACTGTTTTATTTCTTCTCTGGCAATGTTTCAATCAATTCTACTTCAAAAATGATATTGGCATTGGGTGGAATTACATTTCCGGCTCCGTGTTCTCCATATCCCAAGTTAGATGGGATGAAGAGAATGGCTTTGTCACCAAAAGACATTCCGCTGAGACCTTCGAGGAACCCAGGAATCAAACCGTCTTTTTTACCAGATGGGAAAGGGAAGGGTTGGTATCCGTTTTGGGCAGCTCTGTTGGCATCATATTTTCCGTATGTTTTTGCTACTTCCTCGATGCTGCTATCAAAAAGGCTTCCGTCTTCTAAATAGCCAGCATAATGAATGTAAACGGTTGATCCTTCAACCGGTTTTTTGCCAGAACCAGTCTGAATGATCTTAGTTTCCAGACCAGTTGCCGATTTTGTTGCTGTTGCTTTTGCTGCGGCTAGGTATTTTACTTTGTCCGCTTTTACGGATGCATATTTTTCGTCATACACTTTTTTAGCTTCAGCTTCTACGACAGCTTGTTTGGCTCTGTTTTCAGCATCAATAGCGGCTTGTTTTTTCTGGTCTTCGGCTTTGTTGCCAAAGTAATCGGTGAATACTTTTACGGCATCAAACTTTTTGGCTTCGGCTCCTTTTCTGATAATCGTTACTTTCTTGATGACATCATCTTGGGCAATTGCATTTACTACATCCATTCCCGAAGTAACATACCCAAAAATAGTATGTTTTCCATTTAACCAAGGCGTGTCTTTGTGGGTGATGAAAAATTGACTGCTGTTTGTTGCTGGACCAGAATTGGCCATAGCTAGGATTCCACCTTTGTCAAATTTCATTTCAGGAATAAATTCATCCTTGAAACTATAGCCGCAGCCTCCAGATCCATTTCCTGCAGGGTCTCCACCTTGAATCATAAAGTCTTTAATTACTCTGTGAAACTTTAATCCGTCATAAAAAGGTTTTCCTTTTAGTTTTTCGTCGGTCACAAAAGTGTTTTTTCCTTCTGCTAATGCTATAAAGTTGGCAACAGTAACGGGTGTTTTTTTGTATTCCAGTTGTACTGTGATTTTTCCTTTGCTGGTTTCGAATTCCGCAAAGATACCTTCGGTCGAAGCTGCAGTAGTATTTGCTTTTTTAACTTGAATACCTTTAGTTGGTTTTTTAGCAGCAACTGGTTTTTTAGTATTTTGGGCATACCCACTTATCATTCCTAAAAATAATAAAACGATAACTTTTAATTTCATTTTTCGTTGTTTAAAATTCCTTACTTATTTCGCAATTGCAGGGATTTTCAGGTTTTTTCCCTCGTGTTATTTTTTATTAATTCCCCATTTTTGAGATTCTTATTTTCTTTATATTATTGTTGGGGCATGGCCTCTAAAAGCTCGACTTCAAAAATAATATTGGCATTTGGAGGAATCACTCCGCCAGCACCTTGAGCCCCGTAACCCAAATTAGATGGGATGAATAAAACGGCTTTATCTCCAAAACTCATTTTGTCTAATCCTTCTATGAATCCGGGAATCATTCCGTCCTTTTTTCCCGCCTGAAACGGAATTGGAATATATTGTCTGGCATCGGCTCTTTGTTGGTCAAATTTTCCGAAGGCAGTCGCTACCTCGGCTACACTGCTATCAAACAAGTCTCCGTTTTCCAAAAAACCGGAATAATGAATGAAAACTGGAGTTCCGTTTGCCGGTTTTTTACCTTTTTTTGTTGAAATGATTTTATATTTTAATCCTGTTGCCGATTGGGTTGCCATTTTTTTGATGCCTTCAAAATAGGCTACTTTTTTCGCCTTAACGGCCTTGTACTTTGCTTCGTAAAGGATTTTATTTTCAGCATCAATTTGGGCTTGCTTCTTTAAATTTTCGGATTCATGTGTGAAGAAATCCGTGAAAATTTTAACGGCATCAAATTTCTTGGCTCCTTCTCCTTTTTGGAGAATGGTAATTTTTTGGATAATATCTTCTTGTTCAATTTTATTGACAATGTCCATTCCGTTTTCAACCACTTGCCCAAAAATGGTATGCTTACCGTCAAGCCAAGGTGTAGCTATATGTGTGATAAAAAATTGGCTGCTGTTGGTTCCCGGACCGGAATTGGCCATTGCTAAAATTCCGCCTTTATCGAATCTTAAATCGGTAATTTCATCTCTAAATTTATAACCCGTATCTCCTGTGCCATCACCTAGGGGATCTCCACCTTGAATCATGAAATCTTTAATGACACGGTGGAATTTTAATCCGTCAAAGAAAGGTTTTCCTTTAAATTGCTCGCTAACAAAAGTGTTTTTGCCCTCGGCCAAACTCACGAAATTAGCGACCGTTATTGGTGCTTTTTGGTAATCAAGTTGTACCACAATGTTGCCTTTGCTGGTTTCAATATCTGCATATAACCCATCAGGCAGTTTGTCGTGTTCCTCCTTGCAAGAACAAAATGTAGCTGCTGCAATTAGGAGTAGAAGAATCTGTTTTTTCATTTTTAAATTAATTATTATTCAGTTGTTATTTTGGTCTGTTTCACCAGTTCGCTGTTTTGACTCGTCTCTGGCGCAAAATCATTTAGCGTTACAGTGCAAATTAAGGGTTGGTTGTGCCCAATTCTCCGGTCATCTCCATGGTATCCATATCCAACGTGAGATGGAAATAGAAATGTTACGGTTTCATTTTTACGCATCAATTTTATTCCATGTCTTAAACCCATGATGATTTTCTGTTCTTTATCCACATGATAAGTTTGTGGTCTTAGCTCCAATTCAGAATAAATCACATTGCCATCTAGGTCTTTTATTTCATAGTTAAAATGGGCGATATCCCCTTTTTTTGGACGAATGCTATCTTGTGTGTTTTTAATTTCATAGCGATACCAATATCCTTTGTCAGAAGCGATATATTGAATTGCAGGATTACTTTTTATGATAGAATCAATTTTAGCTTCTTCTCCTGAAATTAGTTTTTTATTTCGGATCACAGATTCTTTAAGGAAGGTTCCCGAAGATTGTGAAATGGGTCTGCGCGCCTGCTGTTGTTGTGAACAACACGAAAGTAATACGCCACAGAATACCATAATAACTACTTGTTTCATGTATTTCATGTTGATTATATTTTTATCTGGGTAATCAGTTTTTCAAATTTGGCAATGGTATCTTTTAGAGATAGATTCGATTTTCCTCCCGCAGCATTGATATGTCCACCACCACTGAAATGTTCACGGGCAAATTGATTGACATCAAAATCGCCTTGAGAACGGAACGAAATTTTTATGATTTTTTCATCTTTATGTTCAATAAAAATTGCGGCAAAGTGAATGCCTTTTATGGTCAATCCGTAATTTACGATTCCTTCAGTATCTCCTTTTACATAATGAAATGTGTCCAGCTCTTCTTGCGAAAGCGAAATGTAAGTGGTTTTGTACTCTGGAAACACCTTCATGTTTTGCAACGCTTTTCCCAATAATTGCAATCGGTCGTATGAATTGTTGTCGAAAAGCAAAGTTGGTATAGTGGTGTTTTCAGCACCCAAATCTATTAAATCGGCAATAATTCGATGGGTTGTTCCGGTGGTTTTTGGAAATCGGAAGGATCCGGAATCGGTTAAAATTCCAGTGTAAATACACGTGGCAATAGTTTGGTCTAATTGGTCTTTTTTACCCAAAAGGGAAATAAAATTATAAATCATCTCACAGGTAGAACCAAAGTTGGTGTCCGAATACGTAAACTGTGCAAAATCATCCGGACTTTGATGATGGTCAATCATGACAAAAGTGGTTTGCAGTTTGTTTAAAACGTGCTCCATTTCGCCCGTGCGATGCAAAGCATTAAAATCTAAAGTAAAAATCAGTTCTGATTCTTGCAGCATTTTAGTGGTATTTTCTTTGTCTTTTTCAAAAATCAATACCTTATCTGAACCTGGTAACCACGCTAAAAAATCAGGAAACTCATTAGGGGCAATGACGACCGGTTTGTGATTTAATTTCAATAAAAAATGGTATAATGCCAATGTAGAACCCATAGCATCCCCATCGGGGCTTCGGTGTGGTATTATCGCTATTTTTTTTGGCGTTGAAAGTAATAACCCTAATGCTTCAATGTCTTCCTTTTTCATAGGTTGCGAATTTACATTTTTTTAGCCTAATCTTGAAAACATTTAAGAATAATCTAAGATTTCCAATTCTATAAATCTTCTAAATTTGAACCACGCCATTTTTGGTATAAGACATGTTTAGGACCTTTTACAATTTGCGAGCCGTAAATACCCATAGAACCTGAAAAAAAGTAGGATAGTACACAAGCAATCGCAATGTAAATGCCACTTTCTAATCCAAATAATTCCATTCCCATAACTGTACAGGCAATAGGAGTATGGGTAGCTCCAGAGAAAACGGCTACGAATCCCATTCCTGCCAAAAGGGCTATGGGTAAAGGAATAAAAACGGACAATGCGCTTCCTAAAGTGGCTCCTATGAAAAAAAGAGGTGTCACTTCTCCGCCTTTAAAACCCGCTCCAAGCGTAAATCCAGTAAATAGAATTTTGAGAATAAAATCGTAATTAGCATTTGCGTTTTGGAAGGCATCCACAATTGTGGGAACTCCCAATCCAATATATTTTGTGGTTCCGATGACGTAAATGCTCATTGCTAAGATTGCTCCACCAACAAACGGTCGGAGTGGAGGGTAAGCTATAAATTTTGAAAAGAGGCGGTGCCAAAAGTGGGTAGATTTGGAAAATAACATGGCTGCCAATCCGAATAAAATTCCAACAATGCTTATCCAAAACAGATTCAAGGGAGAGATATCAGGAACTGTGGGGATGAAATAATGGGTATGTTGTACGTGCAAAAATTCAACTACATAATAAGCGATATATGCCACTAAAAAAGAAGTCAGGATGCTTTTTAAATTAATTTTACTGAAGTACAAAACCTCCAAAGCAAACAAAGCACCAGCTAATGGAGTTCCGAAAACCGAAGCAAACCCTGCACTAATTCCCAGTATTAAGATGGTTTTTCGTTCGGAATTATCCAGTTTAAAAATAGTTGTAAACTGATCGGCAATGGAACTGCTCATTTGCACCGCCGTTCCTTCACGACCTGCGGAACCTCCCAAAAGATGAGTGATTAATGTGCCAATTAAAACTAAAGGCACCATGAGTAACGGAATAGTTTTTTGAGGATTCTCGTATTCTTCCAGTATGAGATTATTGCCTTTTACGGCAGTTTTCCCGTAATAATGATACATCAAACCAATGAATAGCCCGCCAAGTGGAAGCAATCCAATAAGCCAGAAATTGTTTTCCCTGAAAGTGGTTACCCAATTTAAGGAAACCAAAAAGAATGCCGATACAGAACCTGAAAGGATACCAATAATCAAACTAATCAGTATCCATTTGAAAATGGAGCGAACAGAAAAATTTTCAGAAGAAGAATTCAAATCTATGTAGTTTAAAAAAATAAAAGTAATCAAAATACATCATAAAAAAACCTATCAAAATGACAGGTTTTCTATGAATTGTTTTCGAGAGTTATTTTGTGGTTGCAATAACAAAGTTCAGTTTCAATTTAACGCCCATTTGCATTAAATCGACTAAATCTTGCACTTTGTTATCGGCAGGAACGCGAACTACAACTACTTTGTCATTTGCCGCAGTAGTCATATCGTTTAATGTCTGCTCCAATTGTTCAAAAGGAACCTGCACTTTATTGATATAATAGATTTTGTCTTCCGTAACCGATAAACTAATATGGTCTTTGTTTGTTGTTTCGTTTGACTTGGCTTTTGGTAAAGTCAGTTTGATCACATTGGGGTTGGCCAAGGTGGAGATAATCAGGAAAAACAAAAACAAGAAGAACATGATGTCGCTTAAAGACGAAGTTGGAATTTCAGCGTGAAAACGTTTGTTTCTTTTAATTGCCATTTTGTGGTTCTTGTATTATACTGATGATTTCTAAGGTTTGTTTTTGCACTTTCAAAGCAAAACCGTCAATCATCATATTAAACAAATGGTAAGCGGAATAAGCAACAACACCTACAACCAATCCAGCACCACTACTAATCATTTTTTCGTATAACCCTCCGGAAATGGTTTGGATATTCAAGTTTCCTGTGTTAGAAATGGTATGAAAAATTTTGATAACCCCCGAAATGGTTCCGATAAATCCAAGAATTGGGGCAATTCCCGAAATCAATCCAAGATAAGTCAGACCTTTTTCCATTTGGGCAATTTCAATGTTTGCCGTTTTTTCCATCACGGATTCTATTTCGCCAATTGGTCTTCCGATAATAGAGATTCCACTTCTCAAAATATTTCCCGAGGCGGTATTTTCTCTGCTACAAAGCATAATGGCGTTGTCCAGTTTCCCAGTTTTTAGTTGCATTTTGATATCATTTAATAAATTGACATCTTGTTTAGCCGCTTTTTTAATAGACAAATAGCGTTCGATAATTACATATACACAAAAGAATAGTAAAAGGATTAGCGGGAAAATCATTACCCCACCTTTTAATAAAAACTCTAAATAGGATATATTTTCTGTAACGCTAACTTCAGTACTCGCTGGATTTGCGACGGCATTAGCGATAGTGTCAGTGACAGGATTGGCTTGCAATATAAAATTTAAAATTACCATAGAAATTGTAGTTGTTTATTACGTTTACAAAAGTGCATAAATTTTTAAAAAACTCACTCAAAAAAAATTTTTTTTTTCAAAAGATGCTGTTTTATTTCACTATAATGTAACGTAATTTTTTAATAATAAGTGTCAGTCCTATAAAATAATAAAAAAAAGACTAATTTTATAGGTATTATTTTAAATTTCGAATATAAAAGTTATTTTTGCGCATGCAACACAACGTACTTATTTTAGACTTCGGATCGCAATACACACAACTAATTGCCCGAAGAGTTCGCGAATTAAATATATTTTGCGAAATTTTCCCATACAATCATTTTCCAAGTGATTTATCCAGTTACAAAGCGGTCATTCTTTCCGGAAGTCCGTTTTCTGTTCGTGCCGATGATGTGCTACATCCTGATTTGTCTGAAATTCGGGGTAAATTGCCTTTGCTTTCGGTTTGTTACGGAGCGCAATATTTAGCCCATTTTAGTGGTGGCGAAGTGGCTCCATCGGATACTAGAGAATACGGAAGAGCAAATTTATCATACATAAAAGGTGGGGAAACTTTCTTCGAAAATATTTCTGAAAATTCCCAAGTTTGGATGTCCCATAGTGATACTATTAAAGAATTGCCTACAAACGGAGTTCGATTGGCAAGCACGCACGATGTCGAAAATGCTGCCTATAAAATAGAAGGGGAGACAACATATGCCATACAGTTTCATCCTGAAGTGTATCATTCAACCGATGGAAAACAGCTATTGGAAAACTTTTTGGTCAAGATTGCCCATGTTCCACAAAACTTTACCCCCAATGCTTTTGTTGGAGAAATGGTGGCTGAATTAAAGGAGAAGTTGCAAAATGACAAAGTGGTTTTAGGACTTTCTGGTGGTGTCGATTCAACAGTTGCTGCAGTGTTATTGCATCAGGCAATCGGTAAAAATTTGTATTGCATTTTTGTGAACAATGGTTTGTTGCGCAAAAATGAATTTGAAAACGTACTCGACCAATACAAACACATGGGGTTGAACGTGAAAGGAGTCGATGCCTCTTCTCGTTTCTTGGATGAACTGGCAGATATAAGCGATCCTGAAACCAAAAGAAAAATTATCGGACGTGTTTTTATCGAAGTTTTTGATGATGAATCGCACCTTCTTGAGGATGTGAAGTGGTTGGCCCAAGGAACTATTTATCCAGATGTGATAGAATCGGTTTCGGTAAAAGGACCCTCGGCTACCATCAAATCGCATCACAATGTTGGTGGATTACCCGATTATATGAAATTAAAAATCGTGGAGCCATTGCGCATGCTTTTTAAAGATGAGGTTCGCAGAGTAGGAGCAACATTAGGAATAGATGCTGAATTATTAGGAAGACATCCTTTTCCAGGACCTGGATTATCGATACGAATTTTAGGTGATATTACTTTAGAAAAAGTTCGTATATTGCAAGAAGTTGACGCGGTATTTATTGATGGATTGAAATCTTGGGGTTTATACGATAAAGTTTGGCAAGCCGGCGCCATTTTGCTTCCCGTAAATAGCGTGGGAGTTATGGGTGACGAACGCACGTATGAAAAAGTTGTGGCTCTTAGAGCGGTTGAATCTACGGACGGAATGACTGCCGACTGGGTTCATTTACCATATGATTTCCTGATGAAAGTGTCCAATGATATTATAAATAAGGTGAAAGGCGTGAATAGAGTGGTATATGACATCAGCTCAAAACCACCTGCAACAATAGAATGGGAATAATTTAATAATTTTTTATAACATATGAAGAAGCTTATACTGTTTTTTTTCTTGATGACGATTAGTCTCAATGGGTTTAGTCAAAATTCAAAGAAGAATCAAGAAGTTGATATTATCGACCATGAAGTGCAATTGGGAGAATCGGTTAAGATGCTTTCTAAGAAATACTTGACGGATCCTTCAGAAATTTACAGATTAAATAAATTTGCGGTTGATGGAATTAGCCAAGGCATGATTTTGAAGATCCCTGTTCCAAGAAAAGAAGTTGTGGTGGTTGAAGAAACGAATTTAAACAATGCTCCCGAACCCGTTTCTCCTCCAGTCATAAAAAAGGTTGTGAAAGAAGTGCCAGTCGTAAAACGGACAGTTGAAAAAGAAAAAGTGAATGCGGAGAAAGTGATTGCGGAAAAAGAAAAACCGATTGTAGTTTCTTCGGATAATTTTTCGGAAATTAGCCATACCGTTGAGCCTAAGGAAACGCTTTACAGTATATCAAGAAAATACAATGTTCCTGTGGATGAAATCAAGTCTAGCAATCAAAAAATGTTAATTAATGGTTTGAAAATAGGCCAGGTCATTATAATTCCTTCAACAAAAGGTTCTGCTGGTAATGATGTTGTGAGCTCAGTAATAGAGCCGGCGAGTTCTGTTTCTAAAGTCGTTGTTCCTCAAGAACAAGTTGCGGGAAACAACATTACACATAAAGTGGAGCCAAAAGAAACCTTGTATAGTTTATCTAAAAAATACAATGTAACGGTTGATGAAATCAAGCAACAAAATAAAGTGCTATTGCAAAAAGGTTTGCAAGTAGGACAGCTATTGACAATAAATAAAAGTAACTAATAAATCAATTTAAATTGACTAACCTAACCATTAAACCAGTAAAAAGTGTAAGAATGAATCGAATTCTCGTTTCTTTCCTAGTAATTTATTTAATTTCCTTTTCGCTTTTTGCGCAAGACAACAGTTTTTTAAAACACACTGTTTTAAAAGGGGAAACAATTACACATATTGCCGCAAAGTATAAGGTTACCCCATTTGATATTTACAGGTTGAATCCAGATTCCCAAGCAGGAATTAAGGAAAATGACGTTATTTTAATTCCCACTTCAATTCAAAAGGAAAGCACTTTTAAAACGCACATTGTAAAATCTAAAGAAACGCTTTACAGCATATCTAGGGATTATAATGTAAACGTATTTGAGTTAAAGACACTTAATGAAGATATCTTAAAAGACGGCTTAAAAACAGGGCAAACGATTAAAATTCCAACGAATGAAGCAGTGGCTTTAGTCTCGGAAAAAAAAGCTCCCCAGCCTACTGAAACCGCAATCAAGAAAACTGAAAAAGTTTCAGTAACAGTGCCTGAAAAGGTAATTTTCCACGTTGTTGAGCCAGGAGAAACAAAATTTGGAATTGCAAAAAAATACGGAATTAGTGTTCAGGAATTAGAACAAAAAAATCCAGCAATAGTTTCTAATTTAACCGTAGGTTATAAATTAATTATTGACGCAAGCAATGTGAAATCCGAAATTGTTAATCATCAAGTAGAGCAAATAGCAAATCCTGTCGAGAAATTAGTAGTTCCTGAATTCTCTTCAACGACCGAATACGCAAAAAATCCTAAAAAATATGCATTTGCTAATTATGAAGTAAAACCAAAGGAAACATTTTACAGTTTGACACAATTATTTCATTTAACTCAGGAGGAATTGATTCTTATGAATCCCTCTTTGGCAGATGGAGTAAAAGAAGGAATGATACTTAAAGTCCCAGGAAAAGGGTCTATTACGCTAGTAGCTCCTCCTATTTCGAATGCTAAATTTGTCGATTTGTCGAAAACAATAAAAAAAGAGGATAAGAAACAATTGGTTTTATTGCTTCCCTTCAATGCTTCAAGAATTCAAGGAGACACGTTGAAAACAATGGCAATACGATTAAAGAAGGATGCTTTTTTGAATATGACACTTGATTTTTATTCTGGAGCGTTAATTGCAATTGACTCGGCTAAAACTTTAGGGTTAAATATTGATGTGAAGATATTTGATTCCGAAGAAAGCAAAATATCTTCCAATGTGGATAATGTTGTTCAAGTTAATAACCTTCAAAATGCCGATGCTATAATAGGACCATTTTATCAACAATATGTTGAAAAAGTAGCAGAGCTATTAAAAGACAAAAACGTTCCGGTGATTTCTCCGTTATCAAAAGAGATTGGAAAATCATATAGTAATTTATATCAAGCCATGCCACCGAGCGATTTTGCAAAAAGTGCTATGTTTGATTTTATGTTGGCTAAACACGGAAATATTATTGTAGTTAGTGACCCGAAAAAAACATCTAATAAAGAGTTTATTTCCAAAAAATGTCCTTCGGCAAAATTCGTTGCAATCACCGAAACGGGTGCTTTGGATATCATAAACTTGAAGTCACTCTTAGAAAAAGACAAGTTGAATTATGTGGTCATGGATTCTGAAAGAACGGTAATGATTATAGAAACTACAAATGCGTTGCTTAATGAATTGGCTAATTCCCAAATTCAAATGGTGATTATCGAACCAAATCAAACATTAGATTTTGATGAAATTTCATTAAAGCGACTTACCATTCTAAAAATGCTTTATCCTTCTCTTACTCGTGACAATGATTCTTCTGGCGCGGCCATTTTTGAAAAAGAATATAAAGAAAAAAACAAAATCTTTCCAAGTCAATTTGCCACACGAGGTTTTGATGTCACTTTAGATACCATGTTGCGATTGTCTCAGGGGAAAACATTTGAAACTTCCGTTAATGAGGATAATACACAACAAGTGGAAAGTAAATTTGAATACGTTAAAAAGAATTCCAATGGGTATGTAAATAAGGGGGTTTATATCATGCAATATGAAGAAGATTTATCTGTAAAACAAGTAAATTAATGACCTCAAAAATAACCTATTTAGGCGATTTAAGAACGTCGTCCATACATTTGCAGTCTGGTACCGAAATCCTTTCAGACGCACCAATTGACAATAACGGAAAAGGCGAGGCTTTCTCTCCAACTGATTTAGTGGCCAATGCTTTGGGGAGTTGTATGATGACACTTATGGGAATAAAAGCCCGCGATATGAACGTTTCAATAAGCGATTCAATTGCTTCGGTAAATAAAATCATGCAAGCAGAACCAAGAAGAATCAACGCTATCGAAATTGTATTTGACATGAATTATTCCCCAGATGATAAAACCAAAATCATTCTGGAAAGAGCTGCAATGACCTGTCCCGTTTTTTTGAGTTTACATCCTGAAATCGACAAGAGAATCACTTTTAATTGGAAATAATTCTTTAGAATCTTTGCGAAAAACTTTGAGTTCTTTGCGGTAAAAAATCAATTTTGAATCCAGATCAAAAGCAACTCATCCAATTAGCCCACACTAAAATGCCTTTTGGCAAATACGAAGGCTGGCACCTTATTGATTTGCCCGAATATTATGTCGTTTGGTATAACAACAAAGGCTTCCCAAAGGGACAATTGGGCGAACAACTCCAACTCATTTATGAACTCAAATTAAATGGATTGGAAGAATTAATTCGGAACATCAGAAAGAAGTACCCTAAGCCATAAAATGGATTGTTAGACATCATGTACAAATTATATGGTCAATAAACAAGGAGGAATTAATTTTTCTGAAAATCCAACAATCTAAAAATCTAAAAATCGAATTATAATCGTATTTTTGCCACGTTTTATAAAATGCCTAATAGGGTAATGATATTTCTTTGGGCGTTTTTAGAAAAACAACACAACAACAAATAAAAACAGAATGAATCAAACAAAATATATTTTTGTTACTGGCGGTGTGACTTCTTCCCTCGGAAAAGGAATTATTGCCGCTTCCTTGGCAAAATTATTGCAAGCAAGAGGGTATAGAACGACTATTCAAAAATTTGATCCATATATCAATGTCGATCCAGGAACATTAAATCCTTATGAACACGGTGAATGTTATGTTACCGATGATGGTGCCGAAACGGATTTGGATTTAGGGCATTACGAACGTTTTCTGAATGTTGCAACTTCACAGGCCAATAATGTAACTACAGGAAGGGTTTATCTTTCCGTGATTGAAAAAGAACGAAGAGGTGAATTTCTAGGGAAGACGGTACAAGTCGTTCCGCACATCACTAATGAAATTAAAGAACGCATGCAATTGCTGGGTAATTCTGGTGATTACGATATTGTAATTACTGAAATTGGTGGGACTGTTGGTGATATTGAATCCTTGCCATACATTGAATCCGTTCGACAATTGGTATGGGAATTGGGCGAAAATAACGGTATCGTTATTCATTTAACTCTAGTTCCATATTTAGCCGCTGCGGGAGAATTAAAAACAAAACCAACACAACATTCCGTAAAAACCTTAATGGAAAGCGGAATAAAAGCGGATATATTAGTTTGTAGAACAGAGCATGAAATATCGGATGAATTGCGTCAAAAATTAGCCCTGTTTTGCAATGTGAAACGGGAAGCCGTAATTCAATCCATCGATGCTTCAACAATTTATGAAGTACCTAATTTGATGCTCGAAGAAGGTCTTGATGTAGTCGCTTTGAAAAAATTAAATTTGCCTAAAAAAGCAGCTCCCGATTTAAAAAACTGGAATACTTTTTTGCACAGACTGAAAAATCCAAAACATACCGTAAATATTGGATTGATTGGGAAATATGTAGAATTGCAGGATTCTTACAAGTCAATCTTAGAAGCATTTATTCATGCGGGTGCAACAAATGAGACCAAAGTAAACGTCGTTTCCGTTCATTCCGAATATATTGATTCCGAAAATGTAGCTGAAAAGTTGGCTGGACTAGACGGGATTTTAGTAGCTCCAGGTTTTGGAGAACGAGGTATAGAAGGAAAAATCGAGGCAGTACGCTATGCCCGAGAAAATAAGTTACCATTTTTTGGAATTTGTCTCGGAATGCAAATGGCAGTTATAGAATATTCCAGAAATGTGTTGGGTTTGAAAGATGCCAATTCAACCGAAATGAATCAAGGAACAGCGCATCCTGTTATTGATTTGATGGAAGAACAAAAAGACATTACGGACAAAGGGGGAACCATGCGTTTAGGAGCCTGGAAATGTGACATACTACCAGATACGTTAGCTTATAAAATATACGGGAAAACCAATATTTTGGAACGCCATCGCCATCGATACGAATTTAACGGTGATTATTTGGCACGATTGGAAAATGCAGGATTAAAGGCTTCTGGAGTCAATCCAGATACGGGATTGGTAGAGATTATCGAGATAGAAAACCATCCGTTTTTTATTGGTGTGCAATACCATCCAGAATATAAGAGTACGGTTGCCAATCCGCACCCATTATTCGTTAGTTTTGTGGGGGCAATGGTAAAAAATAAAAAATTAGGAGCGAAATAGGAGGATGAATTAAGAGATGCAATCGGGGCTAGGGGAGAAATGGAGCCGCCCACTTATAAATTAATAGTAATAAACAGTGCTTATCGCTTAAAGCCAACTGCTTAAAGCAAAAAATAAAAAATAATGAACGAAAAAAAATTAGATCTTAATTCTATTATCGGTTTTGTGTTGATTTTTGGAATTATAGTTTGGATTATGTACAATAATCAACCTTCTCAAAAAGAGATTGCGGCCGAAAAAGCTAAAAAAGAGCAAGTACTTCAAAAAGAAAATGAAGCCAAAGTTCCAGCAAAACAAATTGCATCAACAGTGATGGATACCACAGCTAGCGATTCATTGCAATTGTCAAAACTAAAATCTACTTTGGGTAATTTCGCTTATTCTGCAACGCTTCCCTCTGCCAAGGAATCATTTACTACCCTTGAAAATAATTTGGTAAGCATAAAAATAGCGAACAAAGGTGGTTATATTGTTGCCGCAAAATTAAAGAGTTTCGAACGGTTCAAGAAAGGTTCTGGGCAATTAGTTGAACTCATAAAAGACAATAATGCGGATTTAAATATTAATTTGCAAACGCAGGATAATAGAACATTAGAAACCAAAAATCTGTTTTTTGAACCTGAATTAACTAAAGTTGGCGAGAATCAAATTTTAACCATGCGCTTGAAATCTGGTGCAAATGAATTTTTGGAATACAAATATGTATTGAAACCTAATGATTATATGATTGGTTTTGATATTCGTTCGCAAGGTTTGAGTAAAGTTTTAAACACTTCAAAACCCTTGGATCTAGTATGGAATTTGAAAGCCTACAGAAACGAGAAAAGCATTTCTTACGAAGATCGTTACGCCGATATTCGCTACGAATATGAAGACGGAAAGGATAACAATGTTGGACTTGGAAAAGACAAAGAAGAAAATCCTGAAAAAGTAAGTTATATCGCTTTCAAACAACATTTTTTTACTTCTATTTTATTGACTGAAAAACCATTTGAAAAAGCTAAATTACATTCTAATGATTTAGTGCTTAATCAGGAAACCGATACCATTTTTACCAAACAATTTAATGCTACAATTCCTCTAGTATTCAATAATGGTGAAGTGGATTATAAAATGAATTGGTATTTTGGACCAACAGATTATAAAACATTAAAAGCGTATGATAAAAATCTAGACAAGATTATTCCTTTAGGTTGGGGAATTTTCGGGTGGATTAATAAATTTATTTTTATTCCATTATTCGGATTTTTAAGTTCTTACATTGCTTACGGAATTGCAATTATCGTATTTACGATTTTAATAAAAATTGCGATGTCTCCTATAACATATAAGTCTTTCCTTTCTCAAGCTAAAATGAAAGTGTTACGGCCAGAAATTGCAGAATTGGGAGAAAAATTCAAAAAAGACCCAATGAAAAAACAACAAGAGACAATGAAATTATACAATAAGGCAGGGGTTAATCCTATGGCCGGATGTATACCTGCATTGATACAAATTCCATTCATGTATGCCTCGTTTCAGTTTTTTCCATCGGCTTTCGAGTTAAGACAAAAAAGTTTTCTTTGGGCAGACGACTTGTCTTCTTTTGACCAAGTGGTAAAATTACCGTTCCATATCCCATTGTATGGAGACCATATTAGTTTGTTTCCGATACTTGCTGCAGTTGCTATTTTCTTTTATATGAAGATGACATCTGGCGATCAACAAATGGCAGCACCGCAACAAGAAGGAATGCCAGATATGGCAAAAATGATGAAAATCATGATTTATGTATCTCCAATTATGATGTTGGTTTTCTTTAATACGTATGGTGCTGGATTGAGTTTGTATAATTTTATTTCTAATTTAATTACTATTGGAATTATGTTAGTAATAAAAAATTATATTATCGATAGCGATAAAATTCATGCTCAAATTCAAGAGAATAAATTGAAAGAGCCTAAAAAACAAGGCAAGTTTCAACAAAAACTTCAAGAAGTAATGCAGCAGGCTGAAGAGCAAAAAGCACAACAAAAGAAAAAGTAATAAAATGGCTCTCTTAAAAAAGTTTGGGAGAGGTCTTGAATTTATACAATAAAGTAAATGGATTTTAGGTAATGTAGTCAAAAATAGTTGGTAATTTTTCATTTTAGATTAGTTAGATTTCCTGTCAAATTGTAGAGGACATTGACTCTGCTGAGAGAAGTAACCAATTAGCTATAGGTTAGATTATATGATAATTAAGAGGATAGTTTTAGAGCTATCCTTTTTATTTATCGGTAATCTGAAATGGCTAAAAAAAAACTACTTATTGATTTTATTTTTGTAATACAAATACCTTTCATTTCAAAAGGTCTTTCGATTTGCGAAACTTAATTCTTTATGAACGTTCAAATTGCCTTTTAAATGTCCCAAAAATGATTCGAAAAATTTGTTGAATTGTGTATTTTGTCATTTTTTAAGTGCAGAAACATATTGGGTAATGCTTTCTTGATTACGCTAAATGATCTTCTTGCCATTTTACGGATATATCAATATTATCCCGTTTCAATATAATTTTTGATTGATAAAATCGCTATACTCTTTTTTCTATTGGATGAATTCAATAAGATTCCCTATTTAATAGTTTGAAGACTTTTACATGTTGGATAATACTTTTTTTGAGTTTTTCATAAATAAAAAAAGTTTATTGAAATGAATTTCAATAAACTTTTAGGAACAACGTATTTTATAGTGCTATACAGTTTTTTTACCAACTATTTTTGACAATTAAACCCTTTAATCAGATTAAAAAGATATGGTAAATGTTAAATTTTTTCTATTTAGAATAGATAAAATTTTCACTATTCCATTAGGATTTATGTGAATCAAAATAATAGTCAAAAACTAAAACTGTTCTCTTCCTGCAAAATGAAAAGCGCCTTCAACAGCCGCATTTGCATCGCTATCAGAACCGTGAACTGCATTTTCTCCAATAGAAGTTGCATATTTTTTTCTTATAGTACCTTCGACTGCATCAGCAGGATTAGTAGCCCCAATTAGAGTTCTGAAATCCTCTATGGCGTTTTCTTTTTCTAATATGGCAGCAACAATAGGTCCTCTTGACATGAATTCTACCAATTCTCCGTAGAAAGGTCTTGTGGCGTGCACTGCATAAAATGCTTTTGCGTCGGCCAATGTTAATTGTGTTAATTTCAAAGAAACAATTTTGAAACCACCTTCTGCAATCATATTTAAAATTCCTCCGATGTGTCCGTTTTCAACTGCATCAGGTTTAATCATTGTAAATGTTCTATTCGTAGCCATTTTATATTTTTTAATTTGGGTGCAAAAATAAGGTTAATTAATCGATTAATAAAGATGAATTACAATTTAGGTATAAAAAATCCCTTACTATTTCATGTTAGGTTAATTATTGATACAATATAAACTAATGATTAATTTTTTATCAATTTAATTGTTTCTATAGCTTTAGCAGTGGCTATTTGGGCAAAATACATTCCACTTGTTAAATTAGAAGCATCTACATTAGCTGTGTTAGTTTTTGGAGAAACAGTCATTACGTTTTTACCTAAAACATCTACAATTTTAATAGATTCTATTCTTTCATTTGCGGAAGTAAAGTTCCAATTGTTTTGAGTGGGATTTGGATACGCTTTAAAGTTTGAAAAACCAAATTCCTTAGTGGATAATAGTTTTGAGAATGCGTATTCTCCGGTTATAATGTTAAACGTAATATCGTAGGTTCCTGTTTCCGCAGGAATATTTGCTCCGATGGATGTTCCCGTTCCCGTAGGCCAAGCTGCTTCAGCCCAACCAACTGTCCAAGCGTGATCTTGACGAAATTTTAATTCAGTGCTTGCTGGAATCCCTGACGGAGTGATCTCAATCCCGTTTTTTGTGTAGTTAATACCGTCAATGGTTTCTAAATCGATATCAACACCCCAACCACCCACTCCGGTTCCGGTAATACTTATTGTTGGATATATAAAATGATATTGTCCAGTAGTAATATTAAACGATACTGCCCAAATACCAGCAGTAACTGGAATAAAATTAGTATTAAGAGTAGTAGTTCCTGAGGGAAAAGTGCTTCCTCCAGTAATTCCTCCATTAATTTCAAATTGAGCTGTACCATCTGTAAAAGTTCCTGTAAGTTTATAAGTTTCGCCGTCTTCTGTAGCCATACTGACACCTTCTGGAGGAGTAACGGCAGTACCTAAAATTTTAACAATAAAAATTTCTGGACCACCAGAAAATGAATATTCCCCTGTTAGAATATTGAAGGTCAGATCGTAAGTTCCAGCAATAACTGGAATGTTTGCACCATCTCGAATTCCAGTTCCAGTAGGAAACAAAGCCCCGCCCCAATTGATAGTCCAATCTCCATCTTGTCTGAATTTTAAGCCACCACTCTTCAGTTCAAGCCCCGTAAGGGTGAAGGTTATGTTATCTTGTGTAGTCATTATGTGGGTATCAGGTGTTGATGGGTCGCTATCTGGCCAGCCATCGCTACCATCACCTACTCCCTTAATAACTGTAGCCACACCAACAACAGCAATAGACTGTGCATTAGTAGCTATAGTTGTAAAAATACATATGATAAAATATAGTAGTTTTGTTTTCATAATGATTCTTATTTTAAATAAAAATGGTACTATAAAGGTACACATTTTTGAAACAGAAATAGTTGAAATATTAATTATTAAACGGTAAAGACCTGTTTTATAATGTGTTATTTTTTAAGTTAAGAACGTTTAATTCATTTTTTTTTTTTTTTTTTTTCAATTCCAGAGCACAAAAATAATATTTATTTTTATAAAAAAAAGCCCTTACTGCAAATTGCAGTAAGGGCTTACTTTGATTTTAACTAATGATTAGTTTTTCATCAATTTAATTGTTTCATTAGCTTTAGCAGTAGCTATTTTAGCAAAATATATTCCTTTTGTTAAATTAGAAGCATCTACATTAGCTGCGTTAGTTTTTGGAGAAACAGTTATTACGTTTTTACCTAAAACATCTACAATTTGAATAGATTCTATTCTTTCATTTGCTGAAGTAAAGTTCCAATTGTTTTGAGTTGGATTAGGGAATACTTTGAAGTTCAAAGAGCTGAATCCTTTGGTAGATAGTGCATCTGTAAATACATATTCTCCAGTTGCAATGTTTATGGTAACATTATAAGTTCCAGGTAATGCTAGGATATTTGCTCCAAGACTTGTTCCAGTTCCAGAAGGCCAAGCTACGTCAGCCCAAGCAACAGCCCAGTCATGATTTTGACGGAATTTTATTTCAGAGCTTGGAGGAGTACTACCATCAACATTAATAACAAGTCCATTGATAGTATAAATAACACCATCTACAGTTGCTAAATCAGTATCAACTCCCCAGCCACCTACACCAGCACCAATAAGGCTTATTGTAGGGAATGCAAAACTGTATGCACCAGTTGTAATGTCAAGAATAACAGTAAAAGTACCAGCGGGTACCATAATACCTGCACCACCTTCAGCAGCTGTTCCGGCAGGGAAAGCCATGTCTGAAAGTAATACTCCGTCAAGGTCAAATTTAGCTTCTCCTGCTAAAAACGTTGTTGTAATTTTGTAAACAGATCCGTCTGCAGTAACCATAGTAAGACCTTCTGGTGGAGTTACAGCAGTTCCTAAGATTTTAACCACTGAAATAGGCGCTCCTCCGTCAAACTTGTATTCTCCAGTTACAATATTGAAAGTAACATCATATGTACCTGCAATTACAGGGATGTTTGCTCCGCCTTGTGTTCCTGTACCTGCAGGGAAACTTGCAGTTCCCCAGTTAATAGTCCAATCATGACCTGAACGAAATTTTGCTTCACCACCTGCAGAAACGAATCCTTTAAGGGTGTAAGTAATACCATCACCGGAGTCAGCCAAATCAACATCAGAAGCCCAATCTCCAGAACCACCTGGTCCAATTAGGGAAATTTGCGCATTAATAGCTGTCATTGTAAAAACGCACATAATCAAATAAAGTACTCTTTTTTTCATAATAATATTTTGTTTAAATTAATATCAGATAAAAGTACTCATTTTTGTAGAACAACATTGACTTATTGAAAAAAATAACACACGAAAACGTTTTCGTGTTAATAACATTATTAAACACCGCACTTTTTTGCGTATCTTATAGTAAATGTCGATTCAATTTAATTTTTCTATTTTTTTTTAACTTTTTAAACAAGAAGTTCTAGCATTTCATAGATATGGTAAATTAATGAGTTTTCCTTGTTACAGTTTTTTTGTAAATCAATTCCTTTGGCTTACAACGTATATTTGGTTACTGTTAGACGTCTAATTTACTAAACTTTAAAATATTGGAATAGACGGGCTATTTTTCTTAATTCAAATTGATTATGTTTTAATTTTGGTGATTTTTTTGTTTTCAAACAAATCTTACACCTTGAAAATCAATTTGTTTTTGTAAAAAAAACATAATATTAAAGACCAAAAAATGGTGTTTATCAATGCAAAGGCCAATGAGGCATTTAACGGATTGCTAAAAGTGGGAGTAATCCAAAATTTGTAGAAATAATCCTGAATGCTGATTTGTTCTGTGACGATTTCTGGATTCTGAATTTTAATCATTCTCAAAACCTTTGAAACTATTCCTGAATAGAAGAATACAATCATGGGATTTACCCCCCAAATTATAAAAAAAAGAGTCCATTTTTTATAATTGGCGATTTCTACTGTATAATACAAAAAAGTTAAACACAATATGGCCAACCCCGAAGTGTATAATACATATGAACTGGTCCACAGCGATTTATTTATGGGGAAAATGATTCCCCAAAGAATGCCTATAACGGTTGATGTAACACCAATAAGAATGATTTTTTTTACAATCTCCAGTTTTGGCAATGTAATATTCATCAATTGCCCAATCAGCAAACCTATTATTCCTGAAGCTATCGCTGGCACGGTACTTAATAGGCCTTCAGGATCCCATGTTTTGGTATAAATCCACATATGCCCCTTTAGTAATAGTCCATCAAGCCAAGCTGCCATGTTGGTTCCTTTTTCAAAGTTAGCGCTGCCAATTCCCGGAACTGGAACCATAGCCATTACTACCCAATACCCCAATAGTAGTGTTATAGCAACCAGAAGTTGTATTTTTCGGGTTGTTTTTAAGTATAAAACGGCTACGAAAAAATAGACAATTCCGAGGCGTTGCAATACTCCCAGAACTCGGACTTCTTGAAAATCCTTGATACCACCATAGGACAAAAAGAGTAAAACGGTTAGTATTGTAAAAACCAAAAACGTTTTGACCTTTAAATTGAAATTGCCTAATAGGGCATAACTAACCCCGAGCGTCAATGTCAAACGGATAAATAATAAAGAGATTCCATCTAAGCCAAAGAGTTCGATGTTGCTAAAAAAATTTAAAAACAATCCCAAACAAAAGATACGTAGTGAACGTACCACTATTTTATTGACAGGGGAATTTTCTAACGTTTTGTCGGGTATTGCAAAAGGAATGGCCGTGCCCATGATAAAAATAAAGAAAGGGAAAACCAAATCGGCGGGTGTGCAACCGTTCCATTCCGCATGCTCTAAAGGCGGATAAATAAATGACCAACTTCCAGGATTATTGACAAGGGTCATATACAGAATGGTAATTCCCCTAAATACATCTAGCGATTGTAACCGTTCCTTAGTCATTTCTTTTCTTTTTAAGAAACCCCAATTATATCGAAATTAGTCTCAAGGGGTTTGAGTTTATGGATTAATATTGGAATCAATTTCGTTCCGTTTTCTAAATAGAATTCCGAAAAATTGGATTGGCGTTCCTGTAAACTCTGATTTGGAAACAATTCATTTTGCAACTCGGCAATCCGCTCCAATTCATCATGTAGCTTTCGTTTCTGAGCTTTCAAGAGTCGTTTTTCCAAATTTTCCAATCCTTTAATTTGTTTCGCTTCTTGAGCTTTTACTGCTCCAGAAAAGGATTTGTCGGTTTGATGGGCAACGGAATATAAATAGGAAAATTGATTTTTTAATTGTTCTTTTTGAATGGATAAATCAATCGGGAATTCGGATAAAGTTCGTGTTCTTTCGTTCAATAAATCATTTTGTTTTGAAAACAGGTCTTTCCATTCCAACATTAATTTGTCAGTCTTTTTTGCCTGTTTTTCCGTTATTAATAAGGCGGAATTCCGCAATAATAGTATTGGAAAAGTGATTTTTGACGCTTCAAACAATGATTTTAGTTCCAGCCAATAGGCAATTTCACCGCCACCTCCTATGTAACATAAATTAGGAAGAATGACTTCCTGATATAAAGGACGTAGGATTACATTGGGACTAAATTTTTCGGGATGGTTTTCCAGTTCGGATAAAATTTCAGTTTCAGAAAATTGAATTTTAGTGTTATTCACTTTATAGAATCCATTTTCCAGAATGATACGTTCTCGCAAATCATCTTCGATATAGAATAAATTAATTTCCCGAGGATTCACCTGAATGGAGTATTCATGCAATTGCTTTGTGGTTTCAAGCACCAATTGGTTTGCGTTTTGAAATAATAATTCTTCCTTAATATAAGGTATGAATTCCTGTTTCAATTTTGGAGTATCGGCATCAAGGATTATCAAGCCGTATTCTTTAAAAAGGGAATTTGCTAAAAACCGAGTGGCACCAGCTAAGGTGTCATGATGGAGGTAGGATTCTTCAAAAAGGGTTTTAATCTCATTCGCGGCATTGCTTGATCCTATTTCTTTTGCAAAAACTTCAAATACGTCTTCTAAGCCTTTTGTGGATAATCTCCCTACAGGTCCAGAACTTGAGGTATTCCATCTAAATTTTTTTCCTTTAAAAATGAAATAATTGATTTCTTCAAAATCATGGTCTTCTGTTGCCATCCAATAAATGGGTACGAAATCGCAAGTGGGATATTTGGCTTTAAGTTCCTTGGATAGATTTATGGTAGATATAATTTTGTATAAAAAATACAATGGTCCGGTAAATAAATTTAATTGATGACCAGTGGTTATAGTAAATGTATTGGGACGGGCTAACGATTCGATATTTTTTTTGGTCAAATCTGAAGTGCTAATTTTTTCATATTGCTTTTGTAAAACCGAAACCAAAACCTCTCGATGGGCATTGTCAAAATTAGCTTGCTTTTCTTCCATTTGTCCTTTAAAGTTTTCTAGAGTGGGGAAACGATGGTAAAGGGACTGTATGTTTTGTTTTTGGTCTAAATAGTCACGAATTAGAGCCGTGAAATATCCTGAATTTTGATAATTAATACAGTCAGTTGGCATGTTTTTGAAGTGCTTAAAATTTTTGTAAAATTAACAAAAAGCGGGTTATGATTTTTTGGTTTAACAAAGGCTTAGTAAATGTCGATTTTTTATTCCTGAAAAGAAAATATTTTCTCCATATTTTAATTGAATTATATGCGTTTTTTGATTGGAGCAGTTCTAATTCTAAAAATATAGTGCCCTTATCAATCTTAGTAGAGATGTTGGATTATCTTATTGGTATATTGATGAATAATTCGTGTTATATATAACTAATTAGCATATATATCGATAAAAACTTGAAAAAAATAGAAATTATTAGTTAAGTTTGGTGTCAACTAAAAATTACACTGATGAGTAAAGACTTCAAAGTGAATGTAAATACGACTTTTCAATTTGATTATGAAAAGGAGAGTATTCCTCAACTCGATGCGGTAAGTATCGAAACAAATAAATTCCATATTCTGCATCAAAATAAACCTTACAAAGCCGAAATTATTTCTTCTAATTTCAATCAAAAATGCTACACTATAAAGGTGAATCACAATACCTACTCGGTAACCATTTCTAATAAACTAGACATGCTTATTATGGCAATGGGATTTGAAGTTGGTGCTACAAAACATGTTAATACGATTAAAGCCCCCATGCCGGGATTAATTCTTGAAATTTTTGTAGTGGTTGGTCAATCGGTAAAAGAAAATGACAACATCTTAATTTTGGGAGCCATGAAAATGGAAAATAGTTTTCTTTCTCCACGAGATGGTGTTATCAAATCGATTTCGGTGATTATTGGGGATGCAGTAGTTAAAGGGCAATTATTAATTGAATTTGAATAAGACAATGAAAAAGATATTAGTAGCCAACAGAGGCGAGATTGCTATTAGAGTCATGAAAACTGCTCAAAAAATGGGCATTAAAACCGTAGCGGTCTATTCTACTGCCGACAGAAATGCGCCCCACGTCAAGTTTGCCGACGAAGCGGTTTGGATTGGGGAATCTCCTTCCAGTGAGTCCTATCTTTTGGGGAGTAAAATTATTGAAGTAGCCAAAGCATTACACGTAGATGCCATTCATCCGGGGTATGGGTTCTTGAGTGAAAATTCTGAATTTGCTGAGGAAGCAGAAAGGAACAACATTATTTTCATTGGACCCAAATCGAAAGCCATCGAAATTATGGGAAGCAAATTGGCCGCCAAGGAAGCGGTGATGCACTACAATATTCCCATGGTTCCCGGTATAGATCATGCGATTACGGATATCGATGAAGCAAAGAAGTCGGCAAAACTAATTGGTTTTCCTATTTTGATAAAGGCCTCTGCCGGCGGTGGCGGTAAAGGAATGCGTGTCGTAGAAAACGAACATGATTTTGTACCCCAAATGAACCGAGCCATAAGTGAAGCCGTTGCCGCTTTTGGAGACGGTTCGGTTTTCATTGAAAAATATGTAGCCTCCTCCCGACATATCGAAATCCAAATTATAGCTGACAGTCACGGCAATGTGTTGTATTTGTTTGAACGAGAGTGCAGCATTCAGCGACGCCATCAAAAAGTGGTAGAAGAAGCACCATCTTCCGTTTTAACGCCTGAAATACGAAAAAGGATGGGAGAAGCTGCAGTTAAGGTGGCCAAATCTTGCGATTATTTAGGAGCGGGAACGGTGGAGTTTTTATTTGATGAACAAGATAATTTCTATTTCCTTGAAATGAATACCCGTTTGCAAGTAGAACATCCTGTTACGGAATGGATTACGGGAGTAGATTTGGTCGAACTCCAAATCAGAGTGGCTAGGGGCGAAGCATTGCCTTTTAATCAGGAAGATATACAAATTAAAGGGCATGCCATGGAACTGCGAGTGTATGCCGAAGATCCCATGAATGATTTTTTACCTAGCGTGGGACATTTAGATGTCTATAAATTGCCTGTGGGGGAAGGCATTCGGGTGGATAACGGTTTCGAGCAAGGCATGGACATTCCTATTTATTACGACCCGATGTTGGCTAAATTAATCACCTATGGCGAAACCCGAGAAGAGGCCATTCAAATCATGCTGAAAGCCATTGAGGACTATAAGGTAGAAGGGGTGCAAACTACGCTGCCTTTCGGGAAATTTGTTTTTGAACATGAGGCTTTTCGGTCAGGAAAATTTGATACCAATTTCGTGAAAAAACAGTATGACGCAGCAATGTTAAAGGCTCAAATAGAAAAGGAAGCCGAAATTGCCGCACTTGTGGCCTTGAAACAGTATTTTGAAGATCAGAAAATAGTACGATTACCAAATTCAATAAATTATGGAATCTAAAATAAAAGCATTAAACGACAAAATAGCTTTAGCTCATTTGGGTGGGGGTAAAAAGCGGATCGAAAAGCAACACGAAAACAAAAAATTAACCGCCAGAGAACGTGTCGAATATTTAATGGATGAAGGTTCCTTTGAAGAAATTGGGATGTTGGTGACGCACCGCACAACCGATTTTGGCATGGAAGAAGAAATTTATTATGGCGATGGAGTAATTACGGGTTATGGAACCATCAACGGACGATTGGTGTATATTTTTGCCCAAGATTTTACCGTTTTTGGAGGCTCTTTGTCTGAAACCCATGCCGAAAAAATCTGCAAAGTGATGGACATGGCGGTAAAAGTAGGAGCACCCATGATTGGTTTGAATGATTCCGGTGGTGCCCGAATCCAGGAAGGCGTTCGTTCCTTGGGGGGGTATGCCGATATTTTCTTTAAAAATGTACAAGCCAGTGGTGTAATTCCACAAATATCGGCCATCATGGGACCCTGTGCCGGTGGTGCAGTATATTCGCCAGCCATGACCGACTTTACCATGATGGTAGAAAACAACAGTTATATGTTTGTTACCGGTCCCAATGTCGTGAAAACCGTGACCAATGAAGAAGTGACTTCGGAAGAATTAGGCGGAGCAATTACCCATTCCACTAAATCGGGAGTGGCACATACCACTTCTCCCAACGGGATTTCCTGTCTGGAAGACATCAAACGATTGTTGAGTTATGTTCCGCAGAACAACAGAGAAGTTACGCCAAAACTGCCTTACATTTTACAGGACGAAATCAGGGAACAATTGTCGGATATTGTTCCGGATACTGCCAATAAGCCCTATAACATGCACGATGTAATCAAGGGAATTATTGATGAAGATTCTTTTTTTGAAATTCATAAAGACTATGCCGAAAATATTGTAGTCGGTTTTGCCCGACTGGGAGGAAGAAGCATCGGAATCGTAGCCAATAATCCTATGTTTTTAGCGGGTTGCCTGGACGTGAAAAGTTCCATAAAAGCGGCACGGTTTACCCGTTTTTGCGATTGCTTTAATATTCCGTTATTAGTATTGGTTGACGTACCAGGTTTTTTACCGGGGACCGATCAGGAATGGAATGGAATTATTGTTCATGGAGCCAAATTGTTATACGCTTTTAGCGAAGCCACTGTGCCTAAAGTTACCGTGATTACGCGTAAAGCCTATGGTGGCGCCTATGATGTAATGAACTCCAAACACATTGGTGCCGACATGAATTTTGCTTGGCCTACCGCCGAAATTGCCGTAATGGGAGCCAAAGGTGCCAGTGAAATCATCTTCAAAAAAGAAATTAACGAAGCGACTGATCCCGCTGCAAAATTATTGGAAAAAGAGGCGGAGTATGCCGATTTATTTGCGAATCCTTACACTGCAGCCCAACGTGGTTTTATAGACGAAGTGATTTTACCGCAAGACACCCGCCGAAAATTGATAAAAACGTTTAGCATGCTGGAAAACAAGGTTGTTGCAACCCCTAATCGAAAACACGGAAATATTCCTTTGTAAACCCTATTAGACAACCTAAATTTTATAAGGCGACAAATAATTGACGGATATTTAGCAATGGCACTTTTCTTATCGATAGAATTGTAGTTTTTGTTTATTGAGGAAATACTATTTTTAATGGGATTTAATGGGTTGATGGAACAAAAAATTTGTTACTCTCGGAAATTAATATCATTTTTATCGAAATATTACATTCCGTTATGAACAAGAACCCCGATTCGAATCAAGTGAATTCGTTAAAGCACGTCCTTTTTGGCAGTTTAATTGGAACAACCATTGAGTTTTTTGACTTCTATATTTATGCCAATGCTGCCGTTTTAGTTTTTCCGCAATTGTTTTTCCCGGGATCGAATCCTACGAATTCCATTTTGCAATCGTTGGCTACTTTTTCCATTGCCTTTTTTGCCCGTCCTATCGGATCGGCCGTTTTTGGACATTATGGCGATAAAATAGGAAGGAAAACCACCTTGGTTGTAGCCTTGTTAACCATGGGGATTTCAACCGTTGCCATTGGGTTTCTGCCTACTTATGCCAGCATCGGAATCACCGCACCTTTATTATTAATGCTGTTTAGGTTTGGGCAGGGGATGGGGCTTGGCGGAGAATGGGGCGGTGCCGTTTTATTGGCAATCGAAAATGCCCCTCCGGGAAAACGCGCTTGGTACGGAATGTTTCCCCAATTAGGGGCGCCCATCGGGTTGTTGCTTTCCGGAGGAACGTTTCTTTTGTTGAGCGACACCTTAACAAACGAACAGTTTTTCGATTACGGTTGGAGAATTCCCTTCATAGCAAGTGCTGCCTTGGTGGTGGTTGGATTTTACATCCGTTTAAAAATTACCGAAACGCCTTCTTTTCTTGCTTCTCTAGAAACCAAGAAACCCGTAAAAACTCCTCTGATAACGTTGCTGAAATCCTATAAACGGGAACTTGTTTTTGGAACTTTAGCGGCAGTAACCACATTTGTAATCTTCTATTTGTTGACCGTATTTACTTTGAGTTGGGCAACCACCGATTTAGGTTTTACAAGACGTGATTTCCTTAAAATACAGCTTTTCTCAGTATTGTTTTTTGGACTATCCATTCCCATATCGGCACTATTGGCCGATAAATTTGGCCGAAGATTGGTGCTGATTGTTGTTTCTGTAGCCATTGTTCTTTTCGGATTGTTTTTTTCCTACTTTCTGGGTTCGGGAAATACGGTTTTCATCACCCTTTTTCTGTGCATCGGAATGGTATTGATGGGATTGACCTACGGCCCTTTAGGCACTTTTCTTTCGGAATTATTCCCTACTGAAGTGCGCTATTCCGGGGCTTCGCTTACCTTTAATTTTGCAGGTATCATTGGTGCGGCTTTTGCGCCCATCATCGCCATTTGGATTGCTAAAAATTACGGACTTACTTATGTGGGGTATTATTTGTCGGCGGCGGCACTAGTCACTTTTATCTCCCTTTTGCTGATTAGTAAAAAGGAGCATCAATTTTAAGGGATTTATCGTTTTAAAGAAAAATGACCTCGATATTCCTTTCCATTTGCTCGGGAAACTATAAACCAATAATCACTTGAGGGAAGCTCTTGTCCCTCAAAAGTTCCATCCCATCCTAAGCCGTTTTGTGCCAATTCTTTAACGAGTTTGCCATAACGATTGAAAATTTTAATTTTCATGGTGGGCTCACTGAATGAAAATTTAATATTCCAGTAATCATTAAATCCGTCACCGTTTGGAGTAAAAAAATTGGAATACAATAAAATATATACTTCATCTTTTGTAATACCGCAACCGTTTTTATCATTGACATAAACAGTATATATTCCACTTGTTAACCCTGAAAAAATATTGCTATCTTGGAAATCTATTCCATTAATGGAATATTCATAATTACCATCACCAGTTGTGAAAATGGTAATCATGTTCTGGCTATCTGTCCAGTCGACGGTTTCTATTTTAGTAATTACGGCTTTGCTTGATGCAACTACAGCAATGTTTTTTGTAGTTGAACAGGAAATGGTATCGTGATTTTTAGTTACTGTTACTGAATAATCTCCGGATTCTTTTACAAGAATAGATTGAGTTATAGCACCAGTTGACCATAAATAGGAATTGAAACCAGCGTCTGCTGCTATGAGAATGGATACTCCTTTACAGATAGACCAATTGTCTTTCATGTTCACCTTTGGTTTTACAAGAACTACTAATTTAACTTTGAAAATGCTTGAACAACCAGAAGTTCCAAGTACTCTAATATAAATTATTTCATTATTGATAGTATTTGAATATAATGCAGCAATTGTATTTGAGTTTCCTAAACTAGCATCTTTTATATTAGTATAATAACTGTATGTATAATTGTCAGTTGGTAAATAAGTGGAAATTTCATTGTACTTTTCCGAAAAGTCAAAAATTACTTTACCATCGTAATCATCATCGCATTTTATAAAATCAGTTAAAATTTTCTGATCAATAGGATTAATAACAAGTGTCAATTCTGCAACGGCAAAACAAGTATTGGAGTCAGAAACCTTTACGTGAACAATTTGATTATTTATAGCATTCAAAAAGGAATTTGGATTAGTAATTTCTAAACCATTATTCAAATCTTGTAATGATTTAAAATATTGAAAAGTTAGATTAGCTGAAGCATTAATTTGCGTTTTAGCAATATCTAAATCAAAAGTTTGAATCCCGTTAAAGAAAGTGTCACATTTAGATAATATTCCATTACTAACAACCGGTTTAGGATTAATAGTCAAAATAATTTTAGAAAGAGAAGAGCAATTATTTACAGTATTTAAAACTCTAACAAAAATAGTTTGTGGGTTAGTTTCGTTTTCAAAATTTGAGAGATTAATTATTTTATTTGTTTGTAATAAAGCATCATTTTCATTTTTAAAATAGCTAAAACTGTAGTTTGGTAAATTTATAATTGCTGGTTGTTTTGATGTCAAATCGAATATTTCTTTGCCATCTATATCGCCATCACAAAGAGAATAAGTGACTTCCGGCACTATTACATCAGCATTTGGATTGACAATAATTTTTTGATTTTGAGTAGCATTATTTCCATTACCATCCTTGTAATTCCAAACGATAGTATATGTTCCTGCTAAATCATAAATTAATGGGTTTGTAGTTGTACCTGTAATTGTTCCAGCACAATTGTCGGTTGCTGTAGGAATAGTCGAAACGGTTGCATTACAAGTTCCAGTAATAGTTGGAAGTTTACTTATGTTAGGAATAGGAGTAATGGTATCATTTACGAGTATATCTATAATATTTGTAGCATCACATCCGCCAGTTCCTGTTATAGCGCAATTGTATTGCCCGCTATTTGCTGCATTCGCCTTTAGAATTATAGGGTTTTGTTCGTTTGAAGTAAAACCATTGGGGCCAGTCCAAGAGTAATTTGTTCCTCCAGAAGCTTTTAGTTCTAGGGAACTTCCGATGCAGATTGGGGAATTGGAAGATGTAGTTGTTGATGAAAAACAATCTCTAAATTTTACCAAAAATGCATCTCCTGTATTAAATGTGTAAAAGTTGGTATCTGGATAACGATTCGGTTGATATGTATTTGGTGTGGCAATATTTGTTAAACTATTTGTCAAACCCGCTAAATAAATGTTGAAATTATCATCTGCACTTGTGATGAATGCATTATCTGCACCAATTCCTCCAAAATAAGTTGCCCAATCTCTTTGTCCATTGGTATTAAATTTTACTAAATAAGATTCAGTTCCTAGATTTCTAATTTCTTGATACGCATTTGGGGTAGGAAGAAAACCATTTTCTACTCTTCCCGTAAAATAGATATCTCCACTTTTGGAAACAGAACCTCCTAAAGTCTCAGGAAAAAAATAGGAACCCCACATTTTGAAACCATTTGAATCAAATTTAAAAATACATCCACTATTGTTTGCTATAGAATTTTTAAGATAAATTTCTTGAAAAACTCCAGTAGTTGCGATATTTGCGGTACTATTAGTTTGTCCAAAACAATACAGATTGTCGCTTGAATCTATACCAAGATTGTAGAAGTAATCATCATTATTTCCACCAAAATAAGTGCTCCAAATTCTGTTTCCATTGAGGTCAAATTTCATCAAAAAACCGTCTGCACCATTATTAATTTCTTGATATGCATTTGAGGTAGAAATACCTAAAGTACTATTTGTGGATCCCATAAGAATGAGGTTGCCATTAGAATCTAATTTGGAATCTAAAATTGTATCTCTTTTATTTCCGCCACAGTATGTTCCCCATTCTCGAACTCCATCAGAATTGAATTTTGCAATGAATCCATCATAGGGATATTGACTTTGATTTGTATGATTAGGTTGATAAGAACCAATTGTCGCAATGCTTTTATCACTTGATGTTTCTCCTGAAATATAAATTTTCTCATTTGAATCTATAATTAAACTATTTATTCTTTCGTCATTTAAATCTCCATAATACGTTCCCCATTGTCTAATTCCATTACTTTCAAATTTGACTAAAAACCCATCATAAGTATTCCAAACTGGATCGCCAGAATTTTGTTGATGACTCCCAATAGTTGATATATTAGTTTTACTTAAAGTTTCCCCAGCAATGTATATATTATCATTATTTGAAACTTTGATTTGGTTAATTATATCAGCATAAGCTCCTCCGTAATAGGTTCCCCAGACTCTAGTTCCATCCGAATTAAGCTTAGTGAAAAAAGCATCATAACCACCATTCGATGCGTAATAGTTTTGGTGAGCACCTACTGATGCAATATTTTCGGAACTGTAAGTTATTACAGCCCAATATACAAAACCATCTTTTGCGAAAACGGATGAAGAAATTTCCAAACCTTCTCCCCCATAATAAGTCCCCCATAATCTCACTGGAACGGGATCAATAATCACCCTTTTATCAGAAACACTATCAGTACTTTCAAAACCATAAACATTTTTCTTGATTTTTCTATATCCAATAGCAATATCTGTTTTCTCATTCCCGTTTTCCGTCCAGCTCATAGGTAAGGTTTCTTCCATTTCGCCAAAACGCACTTTAATTCTGATTTTGTTATCGACTAAATCGGTTTGAGCACCTTTAAATTTCATTTGAATATCCGAAGTTTTTCCACCCGGATGAACCACAAAATTATATTCTACAGTTTTTAAACTGTCTTTCGGAATAGAGAATACGACATCAATATTGGGATATATATTTTTGTACGTAAGTTGTTTGAATTTGTGAACATTAGTAATGCCTTCGGGTCTATTAACGATATTATAATAATTATCATAATCGGCTGATTCTCCTTCTTTAATGAATTCTACATTAGGATTTGAATCTACAAAATCAATATCGATTCGATGGTATATGTATTCTAAAGTATAATCAGGGAATCTGTCTTTATCATTATCTGGAAAAGCAGTAGGATGCTGTTCTTTCTTTTGCTTTTCAGTCAATGGGTGTTTTTTGGTTTCGTAAACATCATACGAAAAACCATTTTTTCTCAACTGAACATTCAAACCACTTGAATTCAATAGGAATTTTACAGCAGGATTTGGTTTTCCTTTTTGATTTATAATCTGCCCTTTGTTTTCTGTAAAACCAATGGATTGATTTTTATTTTGGGAAAACAGATGAAAAGAAATAATAGTAATGAAGGCGAGTAATTTATATTTCACTTTTTCAGGTTTTATACTTTCGTAAAAGTAAATAAATATTTGAGTAATAATGATTAATAACTCCTACTTTTGCTCAAAACAGATTTTCATTGAAAACCAAACTCTTTCTCATCACGCCACCATTTACCCAACTGAATACCCCGTATCCGGCAACGGCATACATCAAAGGGTTTCTGAATACCATAAATATAGAGTCCGTTCAGGCAGATTTGGGAATTGAAGTGATATTGAAATTGTTTTCGAAGGAAGGATTAAGTTCTCTAGCCCCCAAAGGGGGAATTGAGCACTATTCTGATAATTCAAACAGAATATATGCGCTTTGGGATGAATATATTAAAACAATTGATTCGGTTATTGCTTTTCTGCAAGGGAAAAACCCAACCTTGGCACTCCAGATTTGTCAGGAGGATTTCTTGCCGGAAGGATCCCGTTTTTCTCAATTGGAAGAATTAGACTGGGCATTTGGAACTATGGGGGCGCAGGATAAAGCCAAACATCTCGCGACTTTATATCTTGAAGACATTTCAGATTTTATAGTGGAATGTGTCGATGAAAATTTTGGTTTTAGTCGTTATGCGGAACGTTTAGGCAGAAGTGCAAATTCTTTTGACGAATTGTACGAAGCCTTGCAAAAAGAGCCCACCTATATTGATGGAATTTTACTTTCGATTTTGGAAACAAAAATGGAAAGGATTCAGCCTACATTATTCCTGATTTCGGTTCCGTTTCCGGGCAATTTGTACAGTGCTTTTCGATGTGCACAATGGGTCAAAAAAAACTATCCCAATATTAAAATTGCCATGGGTGGCGGTTTTCCGAATACGGAATTGCGTTCGCTTTCGGATAAACGGGTTTTTGAATTTTTCGATTTCATTACTTTGGATGATGGAGAATTGCCAATTCAATTGATAATTGATAATGAACACACGAGCGATAGCGAACTGGCGAAGCAATTGATAATTGATAAGCAATACAAACGGACTTTTCTTCTTGAAAATGAAGTGGTCGTTTACAAAAACAATTCTACCCGAAGTGACTACAAACAATCCCAAGTTGGCACGCCCGATTATTCGGATTTGTTATTGGATAAATACATTTCGGTGATTGAAATTGTGAATCCCATGCACCGCATGTGGAGCGACGGCCGATGGAATAAACTCACCATGGCGCACGGTTGCTACTGGGGAAAATGCACGTTTTGCGACATTTCTTTAGATTATATTAAGGTTTTCGAGCCAGTTGCTGCCAATTTGCTTTGCGACAGAATGGAAGAAATGATATCGCAAACGGGGGAGAACGGGTTTCATTTTGTAGATGAAGCCGCGCCACCAGCCTTGATGCGCGCTTTGGCTCTCGAAATCCTTCGCAGGAGATTGGCAGTCACTTGGTGGACCAACATTCGTTTCGAGAAAAGTTTTTCGAGAGATTTGTGCTTGTTGCTCAAAGAATCGGGTTGCATTGCGGTTTCCGGAGGCTTGGAAGTGGCATCAGATAGATTATTGAAATTAATTGATAAAGGCGTAACCGTAGAACAAGTGGCTAAGGTTACCCGGAATTTCACTGAAGCGGGAGTCATGGTTCATGCCTATTTGATGTACGGATATCCTACTCAAACGGTTCAGGAAACTGTCGATAGCCTAGAAATGGTACGGCAATTGTTTGAAGTTGGTGTGTTGCAATCGGGGTTTTGGCATCAATTTGCCATGACGGCACACAGCCCTGTTGGGATGTATCCCGATAAATTTGGCGTTGTAAAAGAGACGAAAACGCTGGGAACCTTTGCAAATAATGACATCAATTATAAAGATTCAACGGGAATCGACCATGACCAGTTTAGTTTTGGGTTAAAGAAGTCGCTGTTCAACTTCATGCACGGGATTTGTTTTGACTATGAGTTGCAGGACTGGTTTGAGTTTAGAATTCCGAAAACAAAAATCCCCGAAGATTTTATTGCTTTAGCTTTACAACAAGAGGAAGATTTTAATATAAAACCCACTGCGAAAATAGTTTGGCTAGGAGGAAGACCTACCGTGGAACATTTTACCAAATCTAAAAAAGGAAATGTTTGGGAAATGATGAAGTTGACTTTCCACGATAAAAAAGAAAGTTTCGTCATTCAGGTCAATAAGAAGGAAGGGGAGTGGTTGATTGAAATGCTACAAAAGATAGCGGTTTCTAATTTTAAAACACATTCGTTTCAGGAAATAAAAACTGATTTTGAAAGTCGTTCAGAGGATTTCGAATTGTTTTGGTATTCCAAACCGATACATACTTTAAGGGATTTTGGACTGTTGGTGTTATAAAACACAAAACCATCTCACAGATGAAATGGTTTTGTGTTTTAGTCTGTAAAACCTAATGGTTTCTACAACTCAAATAATAAAGTCATGCTGAAATTATTGCGATTCGTTTTTACCGTTGCACTATCCATAAATCCCTGAGAGAAAAATCCTTGTTGTGTACTTCTTTGCGAAAAGGAATAGGCTAAATCCAGTTTGGTAGCCCCAAAATTATACCCAAAACCACCAGAATATCCTGTTAAATCGCCAATGGTTTTTCCGTCTTTATAGGGACTTTGTTCATTGCGAAACCCTCCTCTTAAACTCCATTGCTTAATTCTGTATTCGGCACCAATTCTCAATTCAGCTGCAGTAGTCAGTCTATTTGACAAATCTTGGTTTGCATTTTGAAACTCGTTTTTAGGAGTAAATTTGGTGTTGCTGTAATCCTTCAAGCCATAATCCATACTGATCAATCCGGATTTTCCAAAAATATAGGCCAAACTTCCCGTCCATTTCCCTGGTGTTTGTAAAGTGTAAGGTGCAGAAGTCATAATGAAATTAGAATCAACCGTTGAGGAAGTTGTGCTAGGATTGACGGTACTATAGAGGGTTTGCAGCAATTGATCGTTCAGCCAATACCATGTTGGTGATTCATAGGCTAAACCAAAACGTAATTCTTTGGTGACTTTTGCAATAGCGCCCAATTGAAGCGAAAAACCGGATCCATAGGTATGCAAATCGTTGTCAAATTGCAAACTGCGTACTTGAGAATTTGTGCTATTGGTGTTGGATTCATAAAAACTGGTAGAATGCTTGTAGTCTGTAAAATGAGAATTTAAGTTCAATCCAAAATAGAGTTTGTCTTTGTATTGGGTTGCGGCATTAAAAGCCAATTTTCCATTGTAGCCACTTGATTCAATATAATTATCCTGATAATAATTTCCGCCAGCAGGAACGTTTGAAACATAAGAGTCGTTGTTTAAATTTGTGGGATCTACCGGAATGATAATTTTTCCATAATAGCCTAAATATGCCTGTTGGTCTTGGTAATTGAGTTCCTCGTAATAATAATCTTTTAAGGTGCCTAGATAAATCCCCCCTTGGTTAACAGTAGGATTAGCATAACTCAAAAAATAATCGGCAATAGAATTTTTCGGATTAGTTCCGGCAACAAATATAGAATTGTCAAAATTATTTGCGTTTTCATAATTTACTCCAATAGTGATTTTTTTCCATTCGTTTTTGAGATTGGCATTATTAAAAACAAAAACGGCTCCTGCTTGGTTTAAATCAAAAGAAATGTTGTTTTCGGAATTTTTTGTGCCGAAATATTCGGATTTGTTTTTGGCGTTGTAACTGCTCAACGTAAAACCAACTTGGTTATTTGAAAAAATAGCCGAACCTGCAGGATTCACATTTATAGAAGAAAAATCGCCACCAAGTGCTCCAAAAGCACCACTCATAGCACTGAAACGGGCTGTGCCATTTAGATTGTCCTGCGAAAAACGCAAGGCGTCCGCAATCCCTTGTGAATGAACTGCAGAGAATGACAATCCTGCTATAATAATTGTGATATACTTTTTCATTTTTATGTTTTTTATCAAAAAAGCACCTATGCTAATAACGTTTCAGTTAGAACATAGGTGCTTTTCATGGTTCATATTATTATCTTCTTCCTCCGCCGGATGATCTTCCTCCACCATTACCGTATCCACCACCGTTGCTGGATGAATTTGATCTGCTTGGCGCACTGTTTTGATTCTCGTTGTAATTTCTGGATGGAGCATTTTCTGTTCTTGGCGTGTAGGTGTTGTTTCTGTTTTGGTTATTTTGGGTAGGGGTATATGTGTTATTTCGTGTAGGGTTAGTAGTGTTTCTGGGCGTATTGTAATTATAATTGCCTCTCGTATTCGAATTTTGGGATCTTATGGAATTGAAATTAGAATTTCTGTTTGGTAGTACGTTATTGTTAGAATTACGGATGCCATTATAGGGTACTGTATTCCTGTTTCTACCACTGTTATAATAGTAATTGTTATTGGATGAATTTCTATAAGAAGAATCCCTTCTTCCGCTGCCATAGTAATAGTTGTTACCGTGATAGCCGTTTCCATACCAATTATTTCCATACCAACTGTTCCATCCGTAATAAGGATAGTACCAAGAGTTCCAACCCATGCCATAACTTGGTCCGTACCATGAATTCCATCCCCAGCCGACGTTCCAATTCCAGTAATTATTCCAATAATTATATCCCCAATTGGAATCATAAACGTTTACCGTAACATGATCTGGATTGCTGCCCCAAGCAGAATAACCGTTTGAATACCCTTGGTTTTCATTTTGTTGCGAATTGTCATAACCCGAATTGTATTTCTCTACATCGGTAAATGCTTCAGGCTGCTCTCTGTTGTTTTGTAAGGAATTAAAATAGTCTTTGTACTGGTTATTTTGAGGATTTGTCTGAACAGAATTATCTGATTTTGGTCTTTCGGAACCTCCGTAAATCCCATCTTGGTCATAATATGATGTATTTTGATATGAGCCACAAGAAGTTACAAAGAAGCCTAAAAGTCCAAATAAGAAATAAATGGAAATTTTTTGCGTAGAAAAATAATTAGTTTTCATATCTATGGCATTTTTAATTGTTGGACATGACAAAAATAGTTAGTTTTGCCAAACTATTTAGTTAAAATAAGTTAAACAATTTTTGTGCCAAACTATTCATATGAGTAAGAACCTTACTACAAGATCAGAAGATTATTCGAAATGGTATAACGAACTAGTTGTCAAGGCAGATCTTGCCGAAAACTCTGGCGTTAGGGGATGTATGGTGATCAAGCCCTACGGTTATGCAATTTGGGAAAAAATGCAAGCAGAATTAGATCGAAAGTTCAAAGAAACAGGGCATAGCAATGCTTATTTTCCGCTATTTGTCCCAAAAAGCATGTTTGAAGCCGAAGAGAAAAATGCAGAAGGTTTTGCTAAAGAATGCGCCATTGTTACGCATTACAGATTAAAAAATGATCCTGACAGACCCGGAAAATTGATGGTGGATCCTAATGCAAAACTCGAAGAGGAACTTATTGTTCGTCCTACGAGTGAAGCGATTATTTGGTCAACGTATAAAGGTTGGGTACAGTCCTATAGGGATTTGCCTTTACTGATAAATCAATGGGCAAATGTGGTGCGTTGGGAAATGCGTACGCGTTTGTTTCTTCGTACCGCCGAATTTTTATGGCAAGAAGGGCATACCGCTCACGCCACTAAAGCGGAAGCGATAGAAGAATCGGAGAAAATGATGAATGTATATGCTGATTTCGCCGAAAATTTCATGGCAATTCCAGTGATTAAAGGTTTGAAAACTGAAACGGAACGTTTTGCCGGTGCCGAAGAAACCTATTGCATTGAGGCTTTGATGCAGGATGGAAAAGCACTACAAGCAGGAACGTCACACTTTTTAGGACAAAATTTTGCCAAAGCGTTTGATGTAAAATTTGCCAATGCCGAAGGAAAGCAAGAACATGTTTGGGGGACTTCATGGGGCGTTTCTACCCGATTGATGGGGGCTTTGGTTATGACACATTCCGATGATAAGGGATTGGTTTTGCCTCCTAATTTGGCTCCGATACAAGTGGTGATTGTGCCTATTTATAAAACCGATGAAGAATTTGAAACCATTTCTGCTGTAGTCAATGATTTGGTTGCACAATTCCAGAAACTTAAAATTTCCGTTAAATACGACAACAGAACGACCCAAAAACCAGGATTTAAGTTTGCTGAATGGGAGCTGAAAGGTGTTCCTGTTAGAATAGCGGTTGGCCCAAAAGATTTAGAAAACGGCACTTTTGAGGTAGCAAGACGAGATACATTGTCTAAAGAAGTGGTCTCAAAAGAAGGAATCATAATGCATATCGATGCGTTGTTGGAGCAAATTCAGAAGGATTTATTCAACAAAGCCCTAGAATATAGAGACACCCATATTACGGAAGTCAATTCGTTTGAAGAGTTTAAGGACGTTCTGGAAAACAAAGGCGGGTTTATAGCGGCACATTGGGATGGTACTCCTGAAACTGAGGAAAAAATTAAGGAGCTAACCAAGGCAACGATACGATGTATTCCCCTAAATAGAGTAGAGGAAGCCGGAAAATGCATGTTTTCAGGATCGGAATCTGTTGGTAGAGTGCTGTTTGCAAAGGCTTATTAAAAAAAAATAAAAAAAAATACATCTACTATTGTACGAATAAAAAATAGTTGTATTTTTGCATCCGCATTAGAGAAGTATGGCCCGTTCGTCTATCGGTTAGGACGCCAGGTTTTCATCCTGGTAAGAGGGGTTCGACTCCCCTACGGGCTACAAAATTTCAATTTTTATTGAAGAAAAACCAAACTAGGAGAATAATGGTCCGTTCGTCTAGGGGTTAGGACGCTAGATTTTCATTCTAGTAACAGGGGTTCGATTCCCCTACGGACTACAAAAAAAAAATAATTAAGAAAAAAGAATAAAATGGCAAATCATAAGTCGGCATTAAAGAGAATTAGAAGTAACGAGAAAAGAAGAGTATTAAATCGTTACCAACATAAAACTACTCGTAATGCAATTAAAGCATTAAGATTGGCTACAGACAAATCAGATGCTTCAAGCAAATTGTCAAACGTAATTTCTATGATTGATAAATTGGCTAAGAAAAATATCATTCATGATAACAAAGCGTCTAATTTGAAATCTAAATTGACAAAACACGTTTCTAAATTGTAAATTTTGCAATTTTAGTATATTATTTAAACTCTCCAATTTGGAGAGTTTTTTTATGTCGTTTTTTGTTTTTTTTCTGTTGTTGGTAATGATATTAATGAACTTTTAAGTTTTAATTTATAGTAACAGACTTGTAATAAAAGAACTAATAATTTTAACCCATTCATCACCCGTAAGTTACTAAACTGCAACTATTAAAACTCAAATATTTTTTATATCAAAATAAAGTGTACCTTTGCACCCATTAAAAATCACAGATGGAATCTATCAGAAACATTGCAATTATTGCCCACGTCGATCACGGTAAAACTACCTTGGTTGATAAAATCATGTATCACTGTCAGTTATTTCGTGACAACGAAAACACAGGTGACTTAATCCTTGACAACAATGACTTGGAGCGCGAAAGAGGTATTACCATTACTTCTAAAAACGTTTCTGTTGTATATAAAGGAACAAAAATTAATATCATTGACACTCCCGGTCACGCCGATTTTGGTGGGGAAGTAGAGCGTGTTTTAAACATGGCAGATGGTGTTTGTCTTCTTGTAGATGCTTTTGAAGGACCAATGCCACAAACCCGTTTTGTATTACAAAAAGCAATTGATTTAGGGTTAAAACCATGCGTTGTAATCAATAAAGTAGACAAAGAAAACTGTACTCCTGAAGAAGTTCATGAAAAAGTTTTCGATTTGATGTTTGAATTGGGTGCCGAAGAGTGGCAGTTGGATTTTCCAACGGTTTACGGTTCTGCTAAAAATAACTGGATGTCTGACCATTGGGAAAACGTAACTGATAATGTGGAAGCATTGTTGGATATGGTTGTTGAAAATGTTCCTGCTCCTAAAGTTTCTGAAGGAACACCACAAATGTTGATTACTTCATTAGATTTCTCAGCATTTACAGGTCGTATCGCAATTGGTCGTTTGGAAAGAGGGGTTTTAAAAGAAGGTATGCCAATCTCATTAGTAAAAAGAGACGGTACTATCTCTAAATCAAGGATTAAGGAATTACACACTTTTGAAGGACTTGGTCGTAAAAAAGTTCTAGAAGTAATTGCTGGAGATATTTGTGCTATTGTTGGAGTAGAAGGTTTTGAAATTGGTGATACTATCGCTGATTTTGAAAACCCAGAAGCATTAAAAACAATTGATATTGACGAGCCTACTATGAGTATGTTGTTTACAATTAATGACTCTCCTTTCTTTGGTAAAGAAGGTAAATTTGTAACTTCTCGTCATATTAGAGAACGTTTGACAAAAGAATTAGAGAAAAACTTAGCGATGAAGTTAGGTGAAACTGATTCGGCTGATAAATTCATGGTTTTTGGTCGTGGAGTATTGCACTTGTCAGTTCTTATTGAAACCATGAGAAGAGAAGGGTATGAGTTGCAAATTGGTCAGCCTCAAGTTATCATCAAAGAAATTGATGGTAAAAAATGTGAGCCAATTGAGGAGTTAACAATCGACTTACCAGAGAATCTTTCTGGTAGAGCCGTAGAATTTGTTACTTTGCGTAAAGGTGAAATGCTTTCTATGGAAACTAAAGGGGAGCGTATGATTGTAAAATTTAATATTCCATCACGTGGAATTATTGGATTGCGTAATCAATTGCTTACTGCTACTGCTGGTGAGGCTATTATGGCACACCGTTTTATAGGATATGAGCCTTACAAAGGTGAAATTGCTGGACGTAACAAAGGTTCATTGATTTCTATGGAAAAAGGAAAAGCGATTCCTTATTCTATCGATAAATTGCAAGATCGTGGTAAATTTTTCGTTGAGCCAAATGCTGAAATCTATGAAGGTCAAGTAATTGGAGAAAACTCTCGTGGAGACGATATGTGTGTGAATGTGACTAAAGAGAAAAAACAATCGAATGTTCGTTCTTCAGGAAATGATGAAAAAGCAAGGATTATCCCTCCAATTATTTTCTCATTAGAGGAAGCTTTAGAATACATTCAAAAAGATGAATATGTTGAGGTAACTCCAAAATCGATTCGTTTGAGAAAAATATATTTGACAGAAACAGATAGAAAAAGATTTAAAATCTAATTTTTGAATTTTTGACTAGTCCTAAAAAAGCCCATCTGTTTATAGATGGGCTTTTTAATTACTTGTCAAAAGGGGGGTAAAAATTATTTTTGCTTAATTTCCACTTTCTCATTTTTAGTGTCCATCATTTCCATGAGTTTCATGCCAAGTAATCCACTAATTCCACCTTCTGAACCATTATTTCCAGAAATCAACACATCAGGAATCACTTTAATTTTACCCTTACCAATCTCTTCTGTTATTTTGTATTTTGTAAAGTTGTCACCACCCATAGCCGAAACCTGTAATTGATAGGCTTCTGCAGTAGATTTACCTATTGCCATAATTTTCTCTGCTTCAGCTAAACCGGTTTTGGATATTCTTTCAGCTTCGGCACTTGCGGTAAGTTTAGTAGCTTCGGCTTGTGCTCCAGCTCTTGCTTTTGTAGCTTCTGCCTCAGCATTGGCGCGCATTTTTGTGGCTTCCGCTTCTGCATTTACATTAAGTTTTAAACTTGTGGCATCACCTTCGGCTTTTTTTACTGTTGCATCTGCGGTACGTTGGGCAATTTCTACACTTTGTGATGCTTTTACGATTTCTTTTTGCATATCGGCAATCGCAGTTTCCTTCTCCATTCCTTGGCGTTGTTCTTGAGCCATTTTTTGCGTTTGATAGGTTTTTTGTTCTTCTTCGGCAAGTTTCCTGTCGGTCAAAGTTTTCATTAATGATTCTGGAGGAACAATGTCTCCAATTAAAGTGTCAACGGCATTTACATTGTATTCGTCCAAAACGACTTTGATGTGATTTTTTGCCGATTCTTGACGCTCTTTTCTGGTGGACAGAAATGAAATTACATCACTTTCTTGAGCAGAATTTCTAAAATAATTTCCAATTGTAGGCTCTAAAACTTGGGAGACTAAGTTATTCATACTTCCAAAACGGGCAATTACTTTTGGTGCTTCATTGGCCGGAACATGAATAATTTGTGATACATCCAGATTAAAAGGGAAACCATCTTTTGACCGAACCGTAATGGTTGAAAGATTTTTGTCTAAATTGTGAGATTCACTTCTGGCATCAGCCCAGTTTAAAACTAAGTTGGTTGTAGGGACGGGTTCTAGTTTAGTTGTGTATTTATTCAAAGCATATTTTCCAGGACCAAAAGGCTCCATCCAAACTCCACGTTGTCCTTTTGAAACAATGTTTCCATGTTTGAAAGTGTCCCCGGTAACATCTTTTCCGTCTTCACCAATGTAGGAAATTACCACGCCTACATATCCAATTGGCACGTCTGTCATTGGAGTTTGCTCAATTTGAATAGCCCATGTGTTGATATAATAAGAACCGGCAAGCATTACTTGAGGTTGTAATCCTCGATTTCCACCATTTTTAAGAAACTGATCAAAATCTTGAAAGTTATTGTGGTTTTCCACAAATTTACCTGCAATTTGCCCAATAGGAATAGGTTCTCCATCCATCGCCGTTACGATACCGACCATGTTTTCTGAAATTACAATTTGTGGTGAAATCACTACTTCAAACAAATGAGTGTTGATGCGGTAAGAGCCGGTTGTAATAAAAGCAGATTGTCTTCCTTTTTGGCCCCCATTATTCAGGAATAAAGTAGCATCTTGAAAATTATCCGAATTTACTTTTTGTGCTAAAATTTTACCCGTAGGGATTTCTGCGCCATCTTTACTTAACAACAAACCAATATTTCCTTCTGGAATAATGGTAAACGATGCCATATTTACAGAATATTGCCATGGCCACATAGTCCAGTATAATCCAGGAGCTAAGGTTTTAGCTTGATAGCCTGCTTCACCTTTGGTAGCGATAATTCGGCCATCGGGTAATGATTTTTCTGCTCCAAAGAGAACAAATTTTTTGGTCACTAAACCAATTCGGTCTTCGGGAACGATGACCATTCCAAAAAATACACGCAAAACGAATTTGTAGAAAATAATAAATAAAATTAGAAAGAGAATCCACCAATAACTTGTAATAGTATCTGACATTTTTTAAAAAGATTAGGATGCAAATCTACTCTAATTTTAACATTTTAAGATCATAATTAAAATAATTTAAAGTTTGATTAATCTTACTAATTTTGTTTTGAAGAAAGGGCTTCTTTATGGCTGGAAGTTTCAATTTTAAGATGTGTTTATTGATGTTGTTTAGTTTTAATCCGAATAAAAAACAAAAAATATAGAATAATTAAAATTGTGGTAATCCCTGTTAAAATAAATGTGGCACTTGCACCAAATTGATACCAAATTAACCCTGCCAATGAACTTGCTAACATGGTGCCTATACTTTGAAAACCGGAATATGTTCCTATTGCTGTAGCTACATCTTCTTTGTTAGTTATATTACTTATCCATGCTTTAGAAATTCCTTCGGTTGCTGCTGCATAAATGCCATAAAGGAAAAAGAGTCCGGCTATAACATAAATATTGGAGCTTAAACCCATACCAAAATACACTATGGCAAATAGTACAAGTCCCAAAACAAATATTTTCTTTAAACCAATTTTATCAGCCAATATCCCCGTTGGAAATGCAAATAGGGCATAAACAAGATTGTAAAAAATGTAAACGCCAATTACTTGTGTGTCGTTAAGTCCTGACTGTTTTGCTTTGAGTAATAAGAAAATATCGGAACTGTTAAATAAAGCAAAAGCTAAAAGGCCACCAACTACTTTACGGTAATTTTTGGGAGAAGTTTTCCAATACCTCAAAAATGAAAAGAAGGTTGTTTTTTCTCTCGGTTTTGGTTGCCCCTTATTCTTGTCTTTCAGATAAAATGAAGATAGGACAGCAAGGCTCCCTGGAGCAAAAGCGATATAAAAAAGAGTTTTATAGTGTTCTGGATTAAAATATAAATATAGCAATGCAAATAAAGGACCCAATACTGCTCCAAAAGTGTCCATTGCACGATGTAATCCAAAGATTTTTCCTTTAGTTTCTGGGGTCGCTTCGTCCGAAAGAATGGCATCTCTAGCTCCTGTACGAATTCCTTTTCCAAAACGGTCAATGGTTCGTGAAAAGAAAATCCATAGGGGATAGCTGAAAATGGCCATCATTGGTTTAGATAAAGCGCTAAGTGTATAGCCTAGTTGAACAAACGGAACCCGTTTTCCTGTATTGTCAGAAAGTTTGCCAAAATATCCTTTGCTTAATCCTGCCGTTGCCTCGGCGACTCCTTCAAGGATTCCGATGAGTACAATAGAGAAGCCTATTGTCTTTAAGTAAATAGGCATTATAGGATAAAGCATTTCGCTAGCCACATCCGTAAATAAACTCACCAAGGATAAAACCCAAACGGTTCTTGTAATATGTTTCAAAATGCTCTCATTTAATTGGTTTAGTGTTGCGATTTCTTAAGAAATATGCTAAAGCATTAATCATTTTAAATTTCAATGGGTTGTTGAAGGTCACAGGGATATATATCCTAACCCATTATTTTTTAAAGGTAATCACATCCGAATCCTTTTCATTTCGACCTTATATAGGCTAAATTTAATGTTTTTTATCTAATTTACATGTTCTCAGATTTATTAAATTTTATTCGTTTTTTAATTTTTTAAACACGTTTCAAATAATGGATTTTGCATGCGTCACTTCTTAAAAAATGTCACAATATTCATCAAAACCGACAAAAAAATATTGGCATATTTGTTTAAATTTGCGCTGAACTAAAAAATACCGTTATGTTAGATGTTGGATTAACCACTTTTATGATTCTTGCCACCAGCTTGGTGATGCTGATGACACCCGGTCTTGCCTTTTTTTATGGAGGGTTGGGATGTAATAAAAATATATTAAGCATTATGATGCAGAGTTTTGTTTCTATGGGAATAGGCACTGTGCTCTGGTTTGCTTTTGGGTATTCGGTTTGCTTTAGTGGCAGCATGCATGACGGAACTGACTTTTTTGGAATAATTGGAAATTTTGACAAAGCATTTTATCATGGAATTACACCGTCTACGCTCTATTCCCCTGACAAACGTTTTCCTGAATATATTTTCATCGCTTATCAAATGATGTTTGCCATTATTACTCCAGCGCTTATCACAGGAGCCTTTATTAATCGAGTTTCTTTTAAATCCTATATCTTTTTCCTGATTTTATGGCAAATATTTGTTTATTACCCTTTTGTTCACATGGTATGGGGAGGCGGATTGCTTGCTGAGTGGGGCGTGTTTGACTTCGCAGGAGGAATTACGGTGCATGCAACTGCGGGATTTGCAGCATTGGCATCAGTTTATTTTGTAGGCCGACGTCAAAAAAAACATGAGCCCAATAATATTCCGTTGGTTGCCATTGGGACGGCGCTACTTTGGTTTGGTTGGTATGGATTTAATGCAGGAAGTGAGCTGGCTGTTAACTCTATTACAATCTCTTCATTCCTCAATACCGATACGGCAGCTTCTTTTGCCGCGGTAACCTGGTTATTAATAGAATGGAATACGGGCAAGAAGAAACCGACGTTTATAGGACTAATGACAGGCGCAGTTGCAGGTTTGGCTACGATTACTCCAGCTGCAGGATATGTTGATATTTACTCTGCAGCCATTATCGGAATTATTGCGGCCTGTGGCTGTTTTGTAGCCGTAAAATACAAAGAAAGTAAGGGATGGGATGATGCCCTTGATGTTTGGGGAGTCCATGGGATGGGAGGTATAATTGGAACTATCTGTTTGGGATTTTTTGCTAATAGTGCTATTAATTCAGCCATTCCCAACGGGTTGTTTTTTGGCGGAGACGGCATATTACTTTTTAAAGAATGCGTTGCTATATTATTTGCAACAAGCTATGCTTTTATTTTTACCCTGTTACTGTTCAGAACCATAAATAAATTTATTCCTGTTCGCGTAACCGAAATGGATCAAACGGTTGGACTGGATATAATACACCATGGGGAAGTGGCAAGACAAAGTCTAAACTAGAAATAGATTTTCTATGATTTTCGTTTATCGAGTAAAGGGGAATCTCTTCCATTTTTTTGACGAGTTTTTCCTTTTTTTCTTATCAAAAGGATTATATTGAATAATATTGTTTTTAATATTCTGAAGTATCTATTTTAGATTAGTTCTATTACAGGAATTTGATATTCTCAACACAATTAATTTTCGTACAGTCTTAATCTATTTTTAACGGTAATCAGTTCGTTTTGTAAGGAATAAATTTTCTCCAACAAATTCAAGGTGACATCAATTCCTTCAAAATTAACTTTTAATTCATAGTGAATCCGGATCATCTTTTCAACTTCATCTAAATGATTCTCATGAATATACTGAGATTGGTCTATTGTTTTAATTTCAATTAGCCCCAGTTCTCCTAAATTACGGAAGAATGACATTTCAATTTTAAAATAGGCACATAATGTAGTTAAAAGGATTAGTTTTTCTGTGTTCATGACGTTTTTAGCTTAGCAAGTTCCGTAAATAATTCTTTTTCTTTTTCGGTTAATTTTGTGGGAATCAGAATTTGATAAGTAATATATAAATCTCCGAAGCTTCCTTCCTTTTTGTAGAAAGGAAAGCCTTTTCCTTTCAGTTTCACTTTAGTGCCATTTTGGGTTCCCGGTGGTATTTTTAGTTTTACTTTTCCGTCAAAAGTATCGGTCATAATCTCGCCTCCTAATAAAGCAGTGTATAAATCGATGTTTACGGTTGTGTAAAGATTATGATGGTCTAGTTTAAAATTGGTGTGGTTTTCAATGGTAAAAGTGATGTATAAATCACCTTTTGGACCGCCATTTGATCCCTCGCCCCCAAGCCCGCTTATCTTTATGATTTGACCATTTTCTACCCCCGCAGGAATTGTAAGCCGAATGCTTTTTCCGTTTATCGTCAGAGTGCGTTTGTGTGTGGCATACACATCTTTTAAATCCAGATGTAACTCTGCATTATAATCTTCGCCTTTATATTGCGCACTGCGACTTCTGCCTCTTGAAGATTGACCACCAAACATGGATTCGAAAAAATCAGAATAGTCACCGCCACCTCCAAAACTTCCAAAATCACTTCCTTGTCCCCTTTTTTGATATTGTTGTTGCTGTCTTGCTTTTTCGTATTCCTCGGCATGTTGCCAGTTTTCGCCATGTTGATCGTATTTTTTGCGATTTTCGGCATGACTCAAGACCTCATTGGCTTCATTGATTTCCTTGAATTTTCTTTCGGCTTCTTTGTCGTTAGGGTTTAGGTCGGGATGGTACTTGCGTGCCATTTTTCGATATGCTTTTTTTATATCGGCTTCCGACGCATTCTTGTCCACTTCCAATATTTTGTAATAGTCTATAAATGCCATTTGGATGTTATTTATCTATTTCGTATTGTGGAATTATTTTTTAATAAGAATCCCAATTGCTTAATTTTCTAGCAAATCATGCTTTCTTACCATCAAATTTAATCAAATTTTTGATGATAAAACAGGAATAAATGGTTTTATTTCAGGAGATTGTGGGAATGTGAAAAGTCCCAATTTGGAGTTTTTAAAATAATTTCATCTAAAAGATTTGTCTTCCTAAACAAGCAGAGAACCCCGTTTTATTTTCTCTTCAGATTCCTTTTTCTTTTTCAAATCAATGAGGAATGATTTGTAATGGGTAAATTCAATGTCTTTTGGATTTATTTGCAAGACGAAATTTATTTTACCCAACAAATGTTCCAAATAGTTGCACTGATTTATTTCTTTATATACACGATGTTCCTCGATTCTAAATTTTTGGATATAGTAAAGCGCTTGTCTTTATGCTAATAGAATTTCTTGAATCGTTTGTATGGAAAATATGTAACGGTTATCAGAATTAGTCTTGAAATCCAGTAGGATAACCAATTTATAAAGTTAGAGGATACATTATTCCTTTTTTTTAAGGATTCTGGAGTTATTCTTTGACACTGTGCGATGATTTGGTTGAGGTTCTCCATAAAGGCATTGGAAAAATCTATAGAATTTATTTCCACATTCATTTCGATGCTTCCATAAGAACTTAGGTTGTTCAAGTTGAAAGAACCAATCGTGGTCCAATAGTTATCTACCACTGCGGCTTTTCCGTGTAATACGGATTTATCCCATTCGTATAGTTCAATATTATGTTTAAGAAGAGAAGAGTAGATGTGGTAGGTTGCGCGTCTTAACAAAGGAACGTCTGAAATTCCAGAAAGGATTAATTTAATTTTCACCTTATTTTTGGATGCTTTCTTTAGCGCTTTTGTTAGCCTTTTTCCAGGGAGAAAATAGCTTCCAACAATAATGATTTCCTTTTTTGCATTTCGAAAAGACTTAATGTAGGCATTACAAATTTCGTTTTTTCGTTTTAACCAATCATTTTGAAGAAGACCAATAGTCCTTTTTTCATTATCGTAAATTGCAAATTTCAATTTTTTTATTTGTAGCGGTTTGTCTTTATAATATAGATCCTTGCATGTTTTTTGAAGAGAAATGGCAATTTTTTCATTATTTATCTGAACGGCATAGTCAAGCCAAGGAAGTTCCGTCGCAGTTCCACAGTATTTTTTTGCAATATTGATTCCACCAATTAATGCTATTTTTCCATCTGAAACAATTACTTTATGATGCAATCGTCTCCCAATATAAAAGGAATTTGCCGAAAACAATGGGGCGAAAAAGCGGATGCTAATTCCACTTTTCTTGAGTTTGTTTATCAATGTTGCAGGAAGTGAAAAGGAACCAAATCCATCCAGTAAAATGTATATTTTAACATTACGGGAAGCGGCTTCTCGCAAGGCATCGACAATCCTTATTCCGGTCGTGTCATTCTCAAAGATATAGGTTTGTAAATGGATTTCGGATTGAGAATTAAGAATGATTTGTTCTAAACGCGAGAAATAATCTTCCCCGCTATGCACCAGTGTGATATCTTTAGAAACTGAGGTATGGTCATGAATCGGCATTGGTGTTTTTTGATTTAGCTTCTTTAATTAAAATAAATTCTAAAAGATTCTCCGTATCCAGTGTGCCAATTAGTTTTTCGTCTTTTCTTACCAGCATTAAATGGGATTTATTTTTGTAAACCAATTCGAAAATGTTTTCTAAAAGGGCATCTGCTTCCAGATAAACCAAATTTTTGTTCATTACATTTTTAATAATTTCATTGTCTCCTCCAGAGGATAGCCCCTGTATAATCTGGTCTCGATTGAGCGTTCCCACTGGTTTTCCGTTTTCGGTAATTAAAAAATTCCTGTCCTGGCTGTTCAGCAATAAATCGATGGCAGTTCTTAGTTTTTCTTGGGCGTCAATTGATTGGTATGTTGTCATGAGCACATCACTAACCCTGTCCCCTTCAAGCAGGTATTTCGACACCGTGAAATCAAGTTCAATTTGTGCTCCCATTATGATAAATATTCCTATAAATATAAGAAAAGGATTGCCGAAAAAGCCTAAAAAAATAAAACCGATTGCCAATAGCTGACCTATTCGGGCTGCAATTTTAGTGGCCACATGCCGTTGTAATTTCAACGACAACAATGCCCGTAAAACCCTTCCACCATCCATGGGAAAAGCAGGGATTAAATTGAAAAGGGCTAGCCAAAAGTTTACCAAAAAGAAATGAAGTAAAAAAGTCTTGCCATTTATCCCCTCCATTAATTGCTCCGATAATTGCTGTGCATCACTGGGCATTGCAATGAATAATCCAGTTACAAAAGCAATGGCAATATTTACAAATGGTCCTGCAAGTGCGACTATTAATTCTTCGGAAGGTTTTTCAGGAATGCGCTCCAATCGGGCGAGTCCTCCAATAGGTAATAGTGTTATGTCTTTAGTATTTATATCATATTTTTTTGCCGCAAGAGCATGTCCGAGTTCATGTAGAAAAACAGTGATAAAAACACTTAGAATGAACAGTACCGACCAAATAATTTGTGAAGCGGAATGTCCTGCTTTATAGTTGATGAAAATAATAAAAGCGAGGAGTAATGAAAAAGTCCAATGTATGAATACGCCGATGCCTGCGATGGTTCCGAGTTTAAATGATCCTTTCATTTTATAAATTTTTAATGACCATAATTTTTTATACTTGTCGATTCATCACGGTATTCGATAACTCCACACAAATCTAAACCAGTTTCAAAAATTAATCTTAAAGGATAAGCTTGGTTGTGAATTTAGAACTAGGGAACCTTGTCTTGGAATGTATATTGGTTGGTTTGTTACGGCTAAGGTTGCGGCTTTTCGAGCATTGTTTCCATAACTTATAAAAAACGGGATACTTCCTAAACTAATAACGGGACCTCCCAACATTAAATAGCCATAACGATCAGAACTATCGTCCAAAAAATCGCTATTGCTAAATCCAACAACTCCAACCACAGTCATAACTGCTCCACTTGCAAGCAAAATCCAGCCAGTAGTTTTTTTGTTTTTGCTTTTTTGCAGATAATAATCTTTAGAAAATTCGGTATTTGGAATTGCCTGGCCGAATATTCGTAGTGTAAAAAGCAAAAGGGTCAGTGTAAAAAAGATTTTTCTCATGGTGATATGTCATTTTTAATGTGCTGTTTTTAGCTTTGCAATTTCAACACTAACTTATAAAAATGAAGCAGGTGTATTGTTGAATTTAATTTTAAGAAGGTGTCAAATTCAATAGATACCTACATTGTGTCATGTTAGTTAGCAGTTGAATATAGAATTATTATACCAAATACCGTTCATACCATAAAATGGCTAATTTGGCCACTTCAAATAATTTGCCCGGTTCTTCAAACAAATGGGTAGCACCATCAATTATTTTTATTTCTTTAATTGTACCCAAACGATCATAGGCTATCTTATTCATTTCGATTACAGCTTCGTCCAGTTGACCAACCAGTAATAGTGTAGGTGCTGTTACTATTGGCAATTCATCTAAAGCTAAATCCGGGCGACCACCCCGAGATACCACTGCTTTTATGGTTTTCCCAAAATGCGCTGCCGCCCTTAGCGCTGATGCAGCTCCTGTACTGGCGCCAAAATAGCCAATAGGCATCCCCTTCGTCTGTTTGTAATTTAGGAGCCATTCGGTAGATTCAATCAAGCGTTCTACCAGCAAATCAATATCAAATCTGTTTTCGTAAATTTCATCTTCTTTTTCAGTCAATAGGTCAAATAACAAGGTGCCCATACCATGTTCTTGAATCAACGTTGCCACATATCTGTTTCTGGGGCTGAATCTACTGCTGCCACTTCCATGGGAGAAAATGACAATCCCTTTCGCATTTTCAGGAATTACCAATTCCCCTCTTAACGTTACGGAAGCTAGGGGGATATCTATTTCTGTTCTGTTCATGGTGTTTGTTTGCAACAAATTTGTTGTTAATGATTTCATGATGGACAAATTTTAAATGTATATATACTCAATCAAATTTGTTTTAAATTAACCAGATTTGTGTCGTTCAGTAAACGGATTACTTCATCGTCTTCTACTTGATCAAATTTTTCATAAAAGGCTCCGACCCCCGTGAAATATTTGGGAGCCATCAAATAGATAAATTCGTCCGCTTTTTGCCTGAAAATAGCAACAGTTTCAAAAGGTATAACCGGCACTGCCACAATAATTTTTTTTGGTTCTTTTTTCCGTAGCATGTTTATGCAGACCATAAGGGTATTTCCTGTTGCAATCCCATCATCCACCACAATTACGTTTTTCCCCTTTATTTCAAGAGGTTTTCGATTGCCCATGTAGCGTTCGTATTTCTCTTGCATTACTTTTCTAAGCCTAATAATTTCATCCTCGATATAACTATTTGGAACTTCAGGAAGTTCATTAATAAGTAGCGAATTCATGGATACAGCGCCAATGGCAAATTCTTTGTTGTTGGGGTGACCAATTTTTTTTGAAAGCACAATATCCAACGGGAGATGCAAACTTTTGGCAATTACATATCCCACAGGAACCCCGCCCCTTGGAATGGCGAGAATTATGGTATCGCTATCCTGATATTTTTTTAATTTATCCGAAAGGAGTAAACCTGCTTCCATTCTATCTTTTAATTCATCGTCATGCATGACACTATGAGTATTAAAGTGAATGCTAATTTATACAATAAAGATACTGATTTTCAGTTGTTTCTGAAAATATTTTCAAATAATAATAAAAAATAGAATCTTGATTTTATTTGGAAATCAATTTTCTGACTATTGATGGTATAGCAACGAAAAACATTGCTTATTCCTTTTTATCATAGTTCTTTTGAAATGCCTTAAAAGATAAAGACAAAAAAATCCGCTTTGCTTTCGCAAAACGGATTAATAATTAATTAGAATGAGATTCTTCGTATCCTCTCAATGACGATTTATAAGTGTATCACTTCTCCATAAGCTTCGGCAACGGCTTCCATAACGGCCTCACTCATTGTAGGGTGAGGGTGAATGGATTTCAGTATTTCATGCCCCGTAGTTTCCAGTTTTCGCGCTACAACCGCCTCGGCAATCATATCGGTAACACCGGCACCAATCATGTGACAACCGAGCCATTCGCCATATTTGGCGTCAAAAATTACTTTTACAAATCCATCGGGAGTTCCTGCGGCTTTTGCTTTTCCAGAAGCAGAGAATGGAAATTTACCCACTTTCAGTTCGTATCCTTTTTCTTTAGCTTGTTTTTCAGTCAATCCAACCGAAGCAATTTCGGGTGTTGCATATGTACAACCCGGAATATTTCCGTAATCAATTGGGTCAACATGCAAGCCTGCGATTTTCTCCACACAGGTAATTCCTTCGGCAGAAGCTACGTGAGCCAATGCTGGTCCTGGAACTACATCACCAATAGCATAGTATCCTGGGATGTTGGTTTGGTAGAAATCGTTTACTAGGATTTTATCTCTATCAGTGGCAATTCCCACTTCTTCTAAACCTATATTTTCAATATTTGTTTTAATTCCAACAGCCGAAAGTACGATGTCAGCCTCAAGTATTTCTTCGCCTTTAGCTGTTTTTACGGTTGCTTTCACGCCATTTCCAGAAATGTCAATTTTCTCAACGGAAGAGTTGGTCATGATTTTAACGCCTGCTTTTTTCATGGAACGTTCCATTTGTTTTGAAATGTCTTCGTCTTCCAGAGGAACTATATTTGGTAAAAATTCAACAATAGTTACATCTGTTCCCATAGCGTTATAGAAGTGCGCAAATTCTACTCCAATTGCCCCGGAACCTACCACAATCATTGATTTTGGTTGTGAAGGTAAAGTCATTGCTTGACGGTACCCAATTACTTTAACCCCATCTTGAGGTAAATTTGGCAATTCACGAGAGCGTGCTCCTGTAGCAATGATGATATGGTCTGCGCTATATTCGGTTACTGTTCCGTCAGCAGCTTTAACGTCGATTTTCTTTCCCGGTTTCATTTTTCCGAAACCATCAATCACATCGATTTTGTTTTTTTTCATCAGAAACTGAACTCCTTTACTCATTCCTTCAGCTACGTTTCGGCTACGAGAAACTACGGCATTAAAATCCTTGTCGAAAGCGGCAACGGTCAATCCATAATCGGCTGCATGTTTTAGGTAATCAAAAACTTGTGCCGATTTCAGTAATGCTTTTGTTGGGATACAACCCCAGTTTAGGCACACTCCACCCAAATTTTCTTTTTCAATTACAGCCACTTTAAAGCCCAATTGTGAGGCACGAATTGCAGTAACATATCCGCCTGGACCACTTCCTAAAACAATAATATCGTATTTCATTTTTCGTTTTTGTTTTTTTAAATTAGTAAAAATGGAATTGCTTCACCTGTTCGTAAACTCAGGTCGCAAAAGCGCATTTCATCACTACTAAATTTTGATTTGTATTTCGGTTGCGAAAATAAGGAATATTTGTTTAATTATGAATTGTTTTCAACCAAAAACTGGGAGTAATATAAATTCTTATAAAATCCTCCTTCAATATTTAATAATTCAAAATGGGAGCCTTCCTCTACAATCAAACCTTTATCCATAACCACAATTTTATTGGCATTGACAATGGTTGCCAATCGATGCGCAATAACAATTGAAGTTCTTCCCATCGTGATTTTTTCTGTGGCACGTTGAATCAATTCTTCAGAATGGGTATCAATGGACGAAGTGGCCTCATCCAAGATCAAAATGCTTGGATTACTCACATAGGCGCGCAGGAAAGCAATCAGCTGACGTTGACCGGAAGAAAGCATCACACCGCGTTCTTTTACATTATAATCATAGCCGTTAGGCAAACTCATAATGAACTCATGTACACCTATTTTTTTTGCGGCCAGAATGACTTCTTCACGAGAAATATTCGGGTTGTTTAAAGTAATGTTGTTTAAAATAGTATCGGCAAACAAAAAAACATCCTGTAAAACTACCGCAATTTGCTTTCTGATGGAACTTAAACTGTACTCGTTAATGTTTTTGCCATCAATGCAAATGGTTCCGCTGCTGATTTCGTAAAAACGATTCAATAAATTAATAATGGTCGATTTTCCCGCTCCTGTCGCTCCCACAATAGCAATTGTTTGCCCTGCTTTGACCTCTAAATTGATGCCTTTGATGATTTCTTCATTTTCGATATAACTAAAATGTACCCTTTTGAATTGTATGTTTCCTTCAAAAATTGGGGCTTCAATAATGCCAGTATCTTGAATTTGGTCTTTGGTATCTAAAATATCAAATACGCGATTGGCGGCAATCATTCCCATTTGCATCTCGTTAAATTTATCTGCAATTTGTCGCAATGGATTGAACAGCATTCCGATGAACATGGTATAAGAAAACAAATCTCCAAAGGTGGTGAAATGATCTCCATTAAGAATTTTAATACCACCATACAATACTACAATACCTAATGTTAAGGACGAGATGATATCGGCAATAGGGAAGAAGATGGAGTTGTATAAAATGGTTTTTATCCAGGCTTTGTTGTGTTTATCGTTGATTTGACTAAATTTATCGGCTTCAATAGCTTCTCGGTTAAAAAGTTGTACGATTTTCATTCCTGTAACCCGTTCTTGAACAAACGTATTCATATTGGCTATTTGAGTTCGGACTTCTTCGAAAGCGAGTTGCATTTTTCGCTGAAAGATTCGCGTTATAAATACCAAAACCGGCATGGCTACAATCACAATCCAAGTCAATTTCCAGTTCATGTAAAACATGAAAATCATGACCACTCCCATTTTCATCAAGTCACTCGTAATCATGAACAAGCCTTGACTAAAGATTTTTGCAATAGCCTCAATATCCGAAACGGAACGGGTCACTAATTGCCCAACGGGTGCATTGTCGTAGTATTTCATGCGAAAACTTAGCATGTGTTTGAATAGTTTGATTCTAATGTCTTTTACAATATCCTGACCCAACCAGTTAGCCCAAAAAACGAAATAAAATTGAGAAAACACTTCCATTAAAAGCACGATTCCCATTATGGTGACATAAAATAACAGCCCTTTTGCATCGTGGGTTTTTAAATAACCGTCAACGGTCTGTTTCAAAAGGTACGGACGTAATGCTGCAAATACAGATAGTGAAACGGCAAAAACGATTACGCCGTTAAATCGCCATTGGTAGGGTTTAGTGTATTCTAAAATTCGTTTGAATACTTTCGTATCGAATGCTTTTGCTCTCATTTTTTTGTCATTGTAGGAGTACTGACTAATTTAATTTTAGATATAATCGTACGCTATTTCAGTTAAATATAATCCATGAGCTGGGACTGAAAATCCAGCTTCACTTCTATTTTTGTTTTCTATAATGGTACTAAACTCGTCTAATGTAATTTTGTGTAACCCTACTTTAATCAGGGTTCCAACGATGGCTCTGACCATATTTCTAAGAAACCTATCGGCGGATATGGTAAAAACAAGGGTGTTGTTTTCTTGTTTCCAAGAGGCTTCCGTAATTTTGCAATTAAACGTGTTTACTTCAGTATTTACTTTAGAAAAACACTGAAAATTAGTATGGTTCAATAATATTTTCGATGCTTCGTTCATCAAATCGAGATCCAATTTCTGACGATAATACCAGCTTTGTTCCTGCAAAAAAACATCTTTATAGCTGTTGATATGGTATTCGTAAGTTCTTTTCGTGGCATCAAATCGTGCATGCGCATGATCAGGAACGGGAATAATATCAAAAACAACAATGTCTTTTGGAAGATAAGAGTTCAGTTTATGTACCGTACATTTAGTGTCTATTTTTTTTTCGAAATCAAAATGGGCAAACATTATTTTGGCATGAACACCCGTATCAGTTCGTCCGGCCCCCATTAATTTAATTTCTAAATTTAATACTACCGAAAGTGCTTTACTTAATGTTTCTTGTACAGAAGGAGCGTTAGGCTGACATTGCCAACCGTGGTAGTTTGTTCCGTTGTATGCCAATTTGATAAAGTAACGCATTTTTAGTATTCGGTCGCAGTTTTAGGAATTAGAATTTGGCTTAAAGAATGAAATGCAATTTAAAACGCGTTCATTTTGGCAAAGATACTTATTAATGTGTGATTTCTTTGAATTGAAAATGTAACAAAATGTTAATTTGATTTTGAAATGGGATTGTTTAATTTTACCGAATCCCGATTGCTATAGGAACAACTCCTTAAATAAAACAAGTTTGCCCTAAATGAAAAAAATTCTACTGCTTTCTGATACCCACAGTCATATTGACGAAACGATATTAAAATATGTTGACCAAGCAGATGAGGTTTGGCACGCCGGAGACATTGGTGATCTAATGATAACCGATACCTTAAAAAAAAGGAAGCCATTGCGAGCGGTTTACGGGAATATTGATGATGATAAAGCCCGGTTGGTGTTTCCATTGCACAATAGATTTCTTTGTGAAGGGGTTGATGTTTGGATAACACACATTGGTGGATATCCGGGGAAATACAGTCTTAATATCAGAAATGAATTGACAAAAAATCCACCAAAATTATTTATTTGCGGACATTCGCATATTCTGAAGGTGATGTTTGATAAGAGACTCAATTTATTACACATGAATCCAGGAGCGGCAGGAAAAAGTGGTTTTCACCAAGTGAGGACCATGCTGCGATTTGTTATTGATGGAGAAAAAATAAAAGATTTGGAGATTATTGAAATAGAAAAAAGGGATTAATGAATTTCTTTAATCGGTATTTTCATCTGAATGAACGTACCGGTAATTGGGGTAGAAAAAATAGACAATTCTCCTTTCATTTTTGATACTCTCGCACGTATCTGAGTCAATCCGAAACCAACATGATGTATGGTTTTATTGGTGTTAAACCCTTTTCCGTCGTCTTTAATGGTTATGATTATTTCTTTGTTTTTTTCTTCAAGTGCAATTGATGCAGCACTTGCTTTACTGTGTTTTTGAATGTTATTCAAGAGTTCGGCAACTATAAAATAGAGTTTCATTTCATAGTCTTCATTATATCTTTTTTCTAATGGGATTTTGCTGAAATAATTGAATTTTAGTAATGAATTCGAATTTTTTTCACATAAATCTTCAAGTGCATTAAGTAACCCAAATTTAATCAAAGTACAAGGTATCAATTGATGGGAAAGGTTTCGTATTGCATCATGAATTTCTTTTAGGATTTCTTTAGCCTTGACAATTTCTTCTGATTCAATTTTTGTTATTGCCGTGAAAGCAAAAAGGTGTAAACATACAGTTGATAATTTTGCACTAATATTATCATGCAAAAAAGCAGCTATTTTTTTTCGTTCTTTTTCTTGACCATCAATAGTGGCAATGATGATGTTTTGCTGTTCTATATTCTGAATGCTTTTAATTTTATTTTTTTGAGTCAACTTGGCATTCTGATAAAAGAAGTAAAGGAGCAATCCTAGTAAAATAAATGTGACAATAAATGTTATAATAATTCTTTGATTTCGGATTCTTTGTTCTGCCGCTAGACGAATTTCTTGGAGGTATCTGATTTCTGTTTTTTTTATATTTTTTTTGGTCTCTTCTAATTCGAGTTTAAGGCCTGAAATATTATTTTTATTGATTTCATTATCATCATTGATTTCTTCACTAATTTTATCGTAAAGCTCTAGGCTTTCATAGGCTTTTCTATAGGCTCCAATTTTTAATAGATGTTTGGAATATTCCTTATAGGCAAAGGACAATTGTGGCTCGTTATTTTCTTCAATCCCTAGTTTTATGGAATTTTGAAAATATGCTTCTGCTTTTTCATTATCATTGATATGATTATAAAACATTCCGTTTAGCATATTTAAGGTGCTAATTATTGAATTGTCTTTGTGATTTTTGTAATAGGAATTGATTGATTTTAAATAAGGTAGTCCTTCATTATAGTGACCAATATCAAAATAGGCCCAAGTTATATTGAGCTTTGTGAGGGAATTTTGAGAGAAGTCCTTTATTTTTTTACTATATTCCAAAGACTTTTTATAATGGGCTATTCCTTTTTTATATTGTTTTCTGTCAAAAAAATAGATATTGCCTAAATTATTGTTTAGCCTGTTTTTAAGGTCATTGTCATTGGTTTTATCAGCATAAATTAAGCTTTTATTGTAATACAAAAAGGCTTTTTCTGACTCGCCTAATTCATCAAAATTTGTTGCGATTAGTTTATAGGAATAGGCAATGAGTGAGTTGTCACAAATTGTAATTGCATGTTGTAAAGCAAGACTCGATTTTAGTAATGATTTTTCGTAATGGCCTTTAATTATTAATTCCTTGGCTTCATTTGCCAGTTTTGTAATTTCAATTTTAGTCAACGTTTTTTCATAGGCATAGGAATGTGCCCCAAAAAAAATCTGAATAAAAAGAAATACAATAAGAAATCGATTATTAGGCATAGTTAATCAAGATGAAAACTTAATGTTTTGTTAAAGGCACTAAATTAACGCTTTTTTTAACAATTAACAATTAAATTGAGATAATAAGTTAAATTCATAAAAAAAGCCCAAATAAATGGGCTTTTAATAATTTTAAGTTTATTTGTATAACTTACTATAATATTCGTCTACCATTCGGTCAGAATCAAAATAGGGAACAACTTGCTTCATGCTGGTTTCTACTAAATCCCACCATTTTTTAGGTGAATTATAATATAAAGGCAAAATTTCACCTTCTAACATTTCATACAAGTTATCTAAATCCATCTGATCTTGAACATAAGTAGGCAATGTATGGTCAACAATAGGCAGTACAAATGAATTTTGGGTTTTATTCATGTCCTTAAATTCACGAACCCAACCGTCATTTGTAGAGAAATTGATGGCTCCATTCATTGCGGCTGTCATCCCAGAAGTACCGGAAGCTTCTCTTGTAACCCTTGGGTTATTCAGCCAAACATCGGCACCTTCTTTTAACTGGCGTGACAATTTTAATTCATGTCCGGTAAGTACTGCCATGTTTTTGATGTTTTTACTGATGTGTGTAAGATTGTCAAAATTGTGTATGGCCCCAAAATCCATTGGGTAGGGTTTGCCTGCAAATATAATTTGAACGGGCATTTCGGTATTGGCCAATAATTTTATGAATCGATTGTAATCTCTAGTTATCAAATCGGGTCTTTTATAGTCAGCAAATCTTCTGGCCCAAACGATAGTTAAAATATTTGGATCAAATAATTTACCTGTTTGGTCTGCAACCACATCAAAAAGTTTCGATTTTAATCTCGTCTTTCTTTTGATTAATCCCGCTCTGTCTTTGCTTTGGAATGCTTCATCTAGCCAAGCATCGGCCCAATATTTTTTGTTTTGGGCGTTAGTAATATGGGTAATTGGACAAATTCCAGGATAATCTTTCCACATATCCCTAGAAACCTCCCCGTGTAATTTAGAAACTCCATTTGCATTATGACTTAATCGTAATCCGACTAAAGTGTGATTGAAAGTATCGTCTTGAATTCCGGTTATTTCTCTAACCTTTTCTAATGGTATACCATCGAAAAAACTTAATGAATTCAGTAAATTAATGTCATGTTTTTCGTTACCCGCTTCTTCTGGTGTATGGGTAGTAAACACCATTTTTTCTTTTATGGCATCCACATTTTTAAACTTATTGTACAAGTGAAAAACACAAGACACGGCATGGGCTTCATTTAAATGATAGATATCCGGATCATAATCTAAAGCATCCAGTAATTTTGCTCCTCCCAAGCCTAAAACCATAGTTTGTGCAATTTTGGCAATAGGGTCGGAATCGTATAATTTGAATGTGGTCGATTTTGCTAAATAGTCATTTTCTGGTAAATCGGTTGACAGGAAAAACATCGGAACTGTGCCAAATGTTTCCGGATTCAAATAAAAAGCGGTTACCCAAACATCGTGATTGTTGATTTTAATGGTAAACTTGATGTTAGTTTCTTCTAAGAAATAATATATTTTTTCTTGAAAAAGCACTCCCATCGAAAGGTCTTCTTTTTTATATTGGTCATAATATCCTTTTTTCCATAAAATCCCAATTCCTATTAGATTTTGTTTCAAATCATAGGCACTTCTCATGTGAGAACCTGCTAAGAAACCCAAACCTCCCGAATATGTTTTCAGGGCTTGGTCAATTGCAAATTCCATCGAAAAATATACGGCTGGTTTTTTGTATTTTTTATTAAAATCATACGGATGTCTGTATTTCTCAGGTAATATCTTACTCATCTTAAATTTGATTTTTGTGTTAGTATTTATGCAAACGTAACATAATAAAATTGAATTTTAGAATTAAATTCCGGAAAAAAAATGGATTTTAAACACATAAAGAACTGTTTTTCTAGACTTCAAACGATAGCGCTAAAGTTGTATTTTAAACTCAATTTGTCAAATTAAAATGTAAATTTCTGATAAAACTATATTTTTTTAAATATTCAATAGAATTTTGCGTTAATTTTTAGGCTTTTTTAAAATATAAACAAATCGTGATTTTACGCTTCGATTAATATGATTTTGGCAAGTATTTTGCTAAATTTTATTTAATTTTGCATTCAATAATAATTTTTGTACGGTAACAATTTAATACCGAACTTTACGTTAATTACTAAAAAATAATAAGACTTTATCATGAATACAACCCTAACAAACGGAATTGAAATAATAAAAGCGACCACCTCAAAAATAAATGAAGTAGATTTTGAAAATTTAAGCTTTGGGTCTGTTTTTACGGATCATTTATTAGAATGTGATTTTAAAAATGGAGAATGGCAAACACCAGTCATTAAGCCTTACGCTCCTTTTTTAGTAGATCCATCTTTAAGGGTTTTTCATTATGGACAGGCCATTTTTGAAGGTATGAAAGCTTATAAAGATGAGAATAATGACATTTGGCTTTTTAGACCAGATGAAAACTACAAGCGTTTTAATAAATCTGCCGTTAGGATGGCTATGCCTGAAGTTCCTGAAGAAGTGTTTTTAAATGGTTTGCACCAATTGCTTCAATTAGATGAAGCATGGGTGAAAAAAGGAAAAGGAAAATCTATGTACATCAGGCCATTTATGATTGCAACGGGTACAGGGGTAATTGCAAATCCGTCGAATGATTATAAATTCATGATTATTTTATCACCTGTAAAATCATACTATTCGGGAGATGTTAAGGTTCTCATTGCAGAACATTTTAGTAGGGCTGCCAATGGCGGAATAGGTGCTGCAAAAGCTGCAGGAAATTATGCCGCTCAATTTTATCCTACGAATTTGGCTAATAAAGAAGGGTTTCAGCAAGTAATTTGGACTGATGACGCAACGCATACCAAGTTAGAAGAAGCGGGTACCATGAACGTCTTTTTTAGAATAAATGATACTTTGCTAACAGCCCCTACAAGTGAAAGAATTCTGGATGGTGTAACTAGAAAAACTCTAATCGATTTGGCTAAAAGAGAAGGGATAAATGTAGAAATTCGTCCTGTTTTAGTTTCGGAACTTGTTGAGGCGGCTAAAAACGGAACCTTAAAAGAGATTTTTGGAGCGGGAACGGCTGCGGTGATAAGCCCCATTTCGGGATTTTCGTATCAAGAAGTTTATTATGAATTGCCAAAAATTGAAAAATCAATGGCATTGGAATTGAAAGATAAATTAGAAAACATTCAAAATAAACTGGCTGAAGATACCTTTGGATGGACTGTCAAGATATAATAATTAAATTTAACGATTAAATAAAAAAGCGATTTTATTATGTAAAATCGCTTTTTTATTTAGTTAATCTTCAGAAAATTATAGTACATTCTATTTTAAAATCTTCGAGAAATCGGGTTTAAAATAATTTGGACCCTTCATAACTTTTCCGTCTTCACGGTAAATAGGATTTCCGTCTTCGCCCAATTTACTCATATTGCTTCGTTGAATTTCGTCGAAAACGGCTTCAATTTTGTGTTGCAATCCGTGTTCAATAATTGTCCCACACAAAATATACATCATGTCACCCAATGCATCGGCAATTTCTATCAAATCATTGTTTTGTACCGCTTCTAAGTATTCTTCATTTTCCTCTTTCATTAAATTGAACCGAAGTACATTTTTGACTTCACCTAAATCGGCTTTGGGATTTTCGCTGTGGCCAATGGCAAAAGCAGTGTGAAATGCTTTTACTGCGTTAAGTTGTTTTTGCATAATTCTATTATTTAATGCTGCAAAATAGTAACTTTTGTTTACAAATGAGTATTTTTGGAAAATAATATTTACAACTATGTTTAGTACGGGACAATGGATTTTTGCAGCTTTGTTTTTAGTGACTTTTATTATCATTATGATTTTTTCTTATAGAAAAGACATTTTGATTCATCAAAAATTCTACAAGGGAACTTATAAAGTATTGATTGCTTTTTTGTTATTCATTGCTTTATTATTTGTTATAAAAGTTTTTTTTAAACGGTAACAAAAATAAGAACTTTTCTTTGCTGACAGGATTTAACAATATTATTCATAACTTTACATTATAAATTCATTGGGTTATGAGAATTCTAAAATATATATTCCTACTAGTAGTATTGGCATTATTTGCAACTACGGTATTTGTTGCCACCCAAAAGGGAGATTTCGATGTAGAAAGAAGCGCTCTCATTAAATCCCCAAAATCGACCGTTTTTAATTATGTAAATGATTATAGAAATTGGGAAACCTTTGGTTCTTGGAAAAAGGATGACCCCGAAATGGAATTTTATTATCCCATCAATACTATTGGGAATGGTGCTTCCTATTCTTGGAATGGAAGTGAGGGGAGTGGTGAGATGAAGACTATTGCCGTAAAGGGAAATGAAAGTATTCATCAAAAAACGGATTTTAGCGGGACTATTTCAGATGTTTACTGGACTTTTAAGGACACAGTTGGCGGGACAAAAGTCACTTGGCGTTCCAAAGGGAGCATGGGTTTTAGTTTCAAAATTTATAGTGCTTTTAAAGGAGGCGCAAACAAAGTGATTGGAACTACGTATGAAAAAAGTCTGGCCAATTTAGATAAAACGCTTGATTATGAATTAAAAACCTATACCATTAAAGTGAATGGTATTGTTAAAAAACTTGGCGGTTTTTATCTGCAACAAACCATTAACAGTAAGATTAGTAATGTTCCTAAAAACTTGCGCATCATGATTCCGAAAATGATTCATTTTTTCAAAAAGAATCATTTGGTCATGTACGGAAAACCTTTTGTGCTTTATCATACTTTTGATACGGCAAAAGGGATTACAAAATTCTCAGTTTGTGTTCCTATAAAAGATGAGATTTTCATCAGCGAAGGAAGTGATATTACTGCGGGACAATTGGTTCCATTTAAAGCGGTAAAAACGACACTAAAAGGTGATTACTCACATCTTAAAGAAGCGTGGAAAAAAACGTTTGAATATATTGCTAAAAACAATTTGGCACAAAATACCGAAGGATCTTCTTTAGAGTTGTATTCTAAGAGTATAGAGCAGGTAGCGAATCCGTCACAATGGGTTACCGAAATTTACATTCCTATTAGATCAAAAATTGCCGTTGTTTATAAACCAAAACCAATAACAGTAGTTCCTGCCGTTGTTACAGAACAGCCAGCACCAGCAACGACTCCAGACCCAATTCCATAATTTTTTTGGAAGAATTAAACCTTTTCCATTAGTTGTATTCTAATAGAAAAAATATTTTTGGAAGAGAAAGATTTCATACAAAAACTATTGGATCCCAAAACGCAAAATGAAGCGTTTCAAAAGCTCTTGTTTGATTACCAAAGACCCTTGTACAATCATATTCGGAATATTGTTTTGAATCATGATGACACCGATGATGTGTTGCAAAATACCTTTGTGAAAATTTTCCAACATCTGAAAAACTTTAAGGGTGACAGTAAATTGTTTTCTTGGATGTACCGCATTGCAACAAACGAGGCCATTACTTTTATCAATCTGAAAGCAAAACGGAACGGTGTTACGAGTGAAGCTTTACAGAATAAAATTGTAGATAATTTGAAAGCGGATTCTTATTTTGACGGGAATGACATTCAATTCAAACTTCAAAAAGCCATTGCTCATCTGCCCGAGAAACAACAATTGGTTTTTAAAATGAAATACTTTGAAGAAATAAAATACGAAGACATGTCGGAGATTTTAGGAACTTCTGTTGGAGCTTTGAAAGCTTCTTATCATCATGCGGTAAAGAAAATCGAAAATTTCATGACTAAAGATTAAACCTTAATAAAAAAATCGAGTCTAATGGCTATGAACAATTTTAAAATAGACAGCGAACCAAAAATTCAATCAGGATTTAAGACACCTGATCGTTTTTTTGATGATTTTTCGTCAAAAATTATGGAACAATTACCTGTAAATGAGCCAAAAGTAATTTCTTTTTATGCGAAAAGGAAAAACTGGATTTTAGCTGTTGCTGCCATAATAGTTCTGGCGTTGACTGTCCCAATTATCAATAAATTTAATACTCCATCTGCCGAATTAGACGTAACAACGTTAGAAAATTACCTTACGAATCGCGCTTCAATTTCTGATGATGATTTAGTGGAGCTTCTTGATGAAGAAGATATTCAAAAAATGAAAGTCGATTACAAGATTGAAGATAAAGCCATAGAAGACTTGCTTTCTACCAATTCTAATTTAGAAGAATATATTATATATTAATGCTGTATAAAAAAAAATCCATCTATTCCAATTTTTTTAATAAACAAATAGTAGCTACAGATGAAAACACATAAATTACTTTCGATATTTTTACTTTTAGTGGCCATTGGCACATCGGCACAACCTCGATTCAAACAAAAAAAAGAACAAATAAGGGCTTTGAAAGTGGCTTATATTACTGATGAATTGCAATTGACATCAGATGAAGCGACAAAATTTTGGCCACTATATTATGCGTTTGATGACAAACAGCGGGAATTAAAACAAGATAAAATGCGTTCCTACATGAATCGATTTGAAAGTGGTGAAGTAGAAAAAATGAGTGATAAAGAAGCTCTAAATTTCTTAAATCAAATGGAAAGTACGGAAGATGAATTGTACCAGCTTCGAAAAAAATTCATAGCCAATTTAAAAGTGGTGCTTTCGCCAATAAAAATTATAAAACTTAAAAAGGCCGAAGAAGGTTTTAATATAAAGCTATTGAAACAGTATCGGGATAAAGGACTACAGAGGCCGTAATTTGCCATTTTTATGGTTGTTCCTTCAAATGGATGATTAAATACATTCCGATAATTTTGATGTAAAATAGTAGCAATTAAATAGTATTAAAAAAACGTTAATTAAAACAACAGCGACTTAGTTGTCCTATTTATTGGCACAGTAATTGGGTTGTAGGTAAAGTAATCAATTCTATTTTAAAACGGATTTCAATAAATGCTATACTAACTCAAATATTAAGTATCATGAAAATTAAAATAATCAGTTCGTTGCTTTTGACCACTTTGCTTACTTCGTCCCTTTTAGCCCAAGACAAAACAATTGTTAATGCAACGAGTTCAGAAATTAGTGATAATCTAGATTTGAGAGCGATAGCTTCCATTTTTGGAGAAGCACAAAACCTTGAAGATTTTGAGAGACAATTGAATGATCCGAAAATTCAAATTTCTAACTTGGATTTAAACGACGATAATCAGGTTGATTATTTGAGGGTTATAGAATCGGTAGAAGGGAATACCCATTTAATTATCGTGCAATCGGTTCTGGGGCGGGATAGCTTTCAGGATGTAGCTACTATTGAAGTGGAAAAAGACAGAAATAACCAAATTCAAGTTCAAGTTGTAGGGGATGTTTACATGTATGGACACAATTATATTTATGAACCCGTTTATGTACATGCGCCCATAATTTACACTTCTTTTTGGATTGCGAGTTACCGTCCTTATTCTTCCGCTTGGTATTGGAATTATTACCCAACCTATTATTATGCTTGGAATCCATATCCAGTATTTAGATATAGAAACAATATCAATGTGTACATAAATTATGACAATCAATATAATTATGTAAATTATAGACGCAGTCAAAGAGCCGTGACTTTATTGGATACCCGAAGATCAAATTATTGTGAAAGACAGTACCCAAATCGCTCTTTTGCACAAAGAAACACAAACGCTGTAAACCGTTATCAATTAGATCAAACCAGAACAATCAGGAATGTGGGTTCAAAAAATGAAATCGCTTCGAATTCCACCCGAAATACAACTCCAAGAGAAAACGGACGACCAAATATGAATGGAACAAGAGAAACTAGTACTCCAAGAACGGAAACACAAACAAATACGAATGCAACAAGGGAAAATACTTCTCCAAGGTCAGGAACGGGTATTAGAGAAAACTCTAATTCTACCAGAGAAACCAGTTCACCTAGAGTGGGAACAGGAATTCGGACAAATTCTATTTCCACAGGAGAAAATAACATTCAAAGAAGTCAAAATAATGTGAGTCCACGTATCAATTCTAATCCCCAAAATGTAAGAAACGAAAATTCCGGTATTAGAAATATGACTCCGCCCAGAAATGAATCTCAAAGGTCAAATTCAGAAACTAGAAATGTACCACAAAGAGAAAATCAACAAACTAGAAATGCAACTCCATCAGGAAATAATAGAGGAGGAAGTTCTAGAAGGTAATTTTTTAGGTTTTTTTCAAAAGTAAACACTGCTCCGGCGGTGTTTTTTTTTGTACAATATCAATTGGAACGTTATTATAAAAAAAATATCTCATATAAATATCTTAATCTGTTTTATAATGGTAAATTTGTGGGCTTTTTCTAATAAATATTTATGAGCACTCAACATAGCGATCTTCACAGTAAATTAACTTTAGGTGGATTATTAATTTCTTTAGGAATAATTTACGGAGATATTGGAACTTCCCCATTATATGTGATGAAGGCTATACTTGGCCTTGACTTCGCAATTAATAAAGCACTGGTTTTAGGAGGTGTTTCTTGTGTTTTTTGGACATTAACATTGCAAACTACAATAAAATATGTTTTAATTACCCTAAGTGCCGACAATCATGGTGAAGGGGGAATTTTTGCTTTATACGCATTGGTTAAACGAACCAAAATTAAATGGCTCATTATTCCCGCCATTATAGGGGGAAGTGCGCTACTAGCGGATGGAATCATCACGCCACCCATTTCCGTTTCTTCTGCGGTAGAAGGTATTCGAACTTTTTATCCACAAATAAATACGATTCCAATTGTAATTGGGATACTTTTTGTTTTGTTTACCATTCAACAATTTGGCACAAAGCTTGTTGGTAAGTTTTTTGCGCCTATTATGTTCCTGTGGTTTATGATGTTGGGGATTTTAGGAGTTATACAAATATCAAGTAATTTAGAAGTTCTTAAAGCCATTAATCCTTACTATGCCTATCACTTATTAATTGCTGATAAAGGTATTAATCCTGAAGGTTTTTATGTGTTGGGATTTGTGTTTTTGTGTACCACGGGGGCCGAAGCCTTGTATTCGGATATGGGACATTGTGGAAGAAAAAACATTAGAATAAGTTGGATATTTGTAAAAATAACCTTGCTATTAAACTATTTTGGACAAGCCGCTTATTTGATACAACACGAAGGAGAAACGCTTAGAAGCTTGGGCGGATCGAACTCGAACCCGTTTTATTTATCAATGCCAACTTGGTTTCAGCCTATCGGAATCGTAATAGCCACTCTTGCCGCGGTAATTGCTTCTCAGGCCTTAATTAGCGGTTCATTTACCTTAATAAATGAAGCGATGCGATTAAACTTTTGGCCAAAAGTAAGAATAAAATATCCTACAGAATTAAAGGGGCAATTGTACATTCCATCTATTAACTGGTTGCTATTATTGGGCTGTATTGGTATAGTGCTACATTTTGAAGAATCCAGCAATATGGAACACGCTTACGGATTGGCTATTATATTATGTATGATAATGACTACGGTATTACTTAATTTCTATTTGATCATGAAAAGGGTAAAGTTGTATTTTATAATGCCTTTAATTGCCATATACACTGTAATTGAATTTAGTTTTTTTATGGCAAATATCACAAAATTTGCCGAAGGGGGGTATGTGACTCTATTCATAGCAATTCTCCTGATTCTTATTATGACCACCTGGTATTTAGCCAAACAAATTAGTAAAAATTACACCAAATTTGTTAAAATTGACGATTATAAAAAAGTAATGGCCGAGTTAAGTGTCGATTTGTCAATCCCTAAATATGCGACACATTTAGTATATATGACAAATGCAGGCAGAACGGATGAAATAGAAGAAAAAGTGATGTATTCTATTTTGCAAAAACGACCAAAAAGAGCTGATATTTATTGGTTTGTTCACGTAAACATCTTAAATGAACCATATAGAAAAGAGTATAAAGTAACCAAAATAATTGAAGATGACTTGTTTAGGATTGATTTCAATTTAGGTTTTAGAGAGCCAACGAAAATTAATCTGATGTTCAAAGAAGTGTTGACGGATATGGTGAAAAACGGTGAAGTTGATGTAACCAGTCGTTATGAATCGTTGAGTAAAAACAATATTCTTGGAGACTTTAAATTTGTATTGTCCGAAAAATTCATATCAAATGACAGTGATTTATTGTGGCATGAGAAAATTATTATGAATACATATTTCTTAATTAAAAAATTCAGTTTGTCTGAAGGGAATGCATTTGGATTAGATAGTAGTTCTGTCAAAATTGAACAATTTCCATTAGTATTGCATCCGCCAGAAAAAATTGATCTAATAAGACTCCAATAATTAAATGGAAACACTGCCCTAAACAGTGTTTTTTTTTGCAATAGACAAAAGCAACATTTATCATTTATACTTCAACATTCATCATTAAAGAGTACCTTTGCACCTCAATTATAAAAAATGAGATTACACAGAAATTTAGTTTATACTACGATAGATTCGCTGAATGCGATTTTTAATGAAGGAGAATATGCCGATAAAGTGGTTGCGAGAGCTTTAAAAAAAGACAAACGGTGGGGGAGTTCCGATAGAAAATTTGTTGCTGAGACCATCTATGAAATCGTAAGATGGAAAAGATTGTATGCGGAAATTGCCGAAGTAAAAGAACCGTTTGATAGGGATAATCTTTGGAGAATGTTTTCTGTTTGGGCTGTTTTACGCGGATATCCAATACCAGACTGGAGACAATTAGAAGGAACTCCGGAACGAAAAATAAAAGGACGTTTTGACGAACTTTCAAAAATTAGAGCTCTTAAGGAGTCTATCCCAGATTGGATGGATGAGTTGGGCGTAAAAGAGCTTGGCGAAAAAGTTTGGGCAACCGAAATTGCTGCTCAAAACCAACCCGCAAAAGTAATTTTGAGAGTGAATACTCTTAAAACAACTAGAGAAAAATTGCATGCCATTCTAATGGACTTGAATATTGAGACCGAATTTTTGAAAAATCAACCGGATGCCTTAGTTTTGAAAGAACGTGCCAATGTTTTTCTGACAGATGCTTTCAAACAAGGTTTTTTTGAAGTCCAAGATGCCAATTCGCAATTGGTTGCCGCTTTCTTGGATGTAAAACCCGGAATGCGCGTGGTAGATACTTGTGCCGGTGCTGGTGGGAAAACGTTGCATATTGCCTCTTTAATGGAAAATAAAGGCCAATTAATTGCGATGGATTTGTATGAAAGTAAATTGAAGCAATTAAAATTACGTGCCAAAAGAAATGGAGCTTTTAACATAGAATACCGGATTATTGACACCACAAAAGTCATCAAAAAATTACACGAAAAAGCGGACAGGGTTTTAATTGACGCTCCTTGTAGCGGATTAGGCGTTCTGAAAAGAAATCCAGATGCCAAATGGAAACTACAACCCGAATTTATAGATAACATTCGAAAAGTTCAAGCGGAAGTTTTAGAAAATTATTCTAAAATTGTGAAACCTGGGGGAAAATTAGTATACGCCACTTGTTCTGTATTGCCTTCCGAGAACCAAGAACAAATCAAGCATTTTTTAACAACAGATACAGGTAAAAACTTCATTTTTGTGAAAGATTCTAAAATTTTGGCTTCTGAATCTGGCTTTGATGGTTTTTATATGGCATTGTTAGAGCGAAAGGAATAATTGATTCTATTAAGCATGTCAAACTCTCTAAATACTGTTTAGAAAGTTTTTATTTATTAAAACTGTTAAAATTTAATGGAAATATTAAATTATGTTGTCAAAAATAATTTTTACAACAGAATATGAATTAAATTTGTTACCCCAAACAAAATTTATACTTAATTTTATTAATGCCACAATGAAAAAAAATTACTATTTAGTATCCTTACTTCTTCTTGTTTCTTTCTGTTTTGCCCAAGCACCAGCAGGATATTATAATAACGCCACAGGAACAGGGTATGCGTTGAAAACACAATTATATAATATTATTAAAGGTCATACAGACCAGTCATATCAGGGTTTGTATAATACTTATTTAACATCTGACATTGATGTTAGTTATGAAAAAGACGGGACAATTTTGGATATGTATTCAGAAAACCCAACTGGGGCAGATCCTTACAATTTTTCTTCTGGATCAGCACAAAGATGTGGCAGTTATTCTAAAGAAGGAGATTGTTATAATAGAGAACATATTATTCCGCAATCCATCTTTAATTCTGAATCCCCAATGGTTTCAGATGCCCATTTTATTACGCCTACCGATGGGACTGTAAATGGCTTAAGATCTAATTATCCTCATGGGAAAGTAGGGACTGCGAGTAAAACAACCCTAAATGGATCTAAGTTGGGATCTGCTTCAAACACGGGATATGCTACGGGTTTTACCGGAATGGTTTTTGAACCCATTGACGAGTTTAAGGGGGATATTGCAAGAATGTATTTTTATTTTGCTACCCGATATGAAAATGTAATCACGACTTGGGGGAATTCATATGCTCCGTTTAACGGAACCTCCGATCAAGTTTTTACGGATGCTTACAAAAACATTCTTTTAACCTGGAATGCCCAAGATCCAGTTAGCCCAAGGGAAATAGCAAGAAATAATGCGATTTATGCACGCCAAAAAAACAGAAATCCATATATTGACAATAATGCCTATGTAACTAGCGTTTGGGGTTCCCCAATACTAGCTGTTAGTACATATGATATATTGGCTGGTGTTTCTGTATATCCAAATCCAACTAACAATCATAGAATCGACATTCAAACTGAAACTGTTCTTGATGAAATCAATTTGATTAGTGTTAATGGACAAATAATTCAGCAAATTAAGAACCCACTATTACAAAACAATACGTATACGTTAGAAAACTTATCGAAAGGGTTTTATTTTTTGAAATTGACTTCAAACAACCAATCAGTAACTAAAAAAGTAATTGTGAATTAATACCATGTAAATAATTCCAATAAAAAAACTCCGATATGAAATTTCATTCTTATCGGAGTTTTTTTTAATTGCTATTTTGAACTTAATCATTCATAGAAATCAGGAATTCTTCGTTGTTTCTGGTTTTCTTGAATCGTTCATTAATAAAATCCATTGCCTCTACAGGATTCATGTCAGAAAGGTATTTTCTCATAATCCACATGCGTTGCAATGTTTTTTCGTCTAGCAGCAAGTCGTCTCTACGGGTGCTGGATGAGGTCAAATCAATAGCGGGGAAAATACGTTTGTTCGCAATTTTACGATCTAACTGTAATTCCATATTTCCTGTTCCTTTGAATTCTTCAAAAATAACCTCGTCCATTTTAGAACCGGTTTCCGTTAAGGCAGTAGCTATGATACTTAGTGAACCTCCATTTTCTACATTTCTTGCGGCACCAAAAAAACGTTTTGGTTTTTGTAAGGCATTGGCATCTACGCCACCACTCAATACTTTTCCAGAAGCAGGCTGTACGGTATTATAAGCTCTCGCTAAACGTGTAATGGAATCCAATAGAATCACAACGTCATGACCACATTCAACTAATCGTTTCGCTTTTTCCAAAACGATATTCGCTATTTTTACGTGTTCTTGAGGTTCTCTGTCAAAAGTAGAAGCGATTACTTCACCGCGAACACTACGTTGCATGTCTGTAACTTCCTCAGGACGTTCGTCTATCAAAAGCACAATTAAATACACTTCAGGGTGATTGGCTGCAATGGCGTTGGCAATGTCTTTTAATAACATCGTTTTACCAGTTTTGGGCTGTGCTACAATCATTCCACGTTGCCCTTTTCCTATTGGTGAAAATAAATCGATTATTCGAGTAGAAATTGAACTCCCTTTCTCTGCTAATCTGAATTTTTCTGTAGGGAAAACGGGCGTCAAGTGCTCAAAAGATACCCGATCACGAACCACCTGAGGATCATGACCGTTAATTTTTAAAACACGAACCAATGGAAAGAATTTTTCGCCTTCCTTAGGCGGGCGGACAACTCCTTTTACAGTATCTCCTGTTTTTAAACCAAACAGTCTGATTTGGGAAGTCGATAAATAAATGTCATCAGGCGAAGCCAAATAATTATAATCGGATGATCGTAAAAATCCGTATCCGTCTGGCATCATTTCAAGAACACCTTCACTTTCTATGATGCCGTCAAATTCAAAATCGGCATCTCTAAAATTGCTTTTCTTGCTTTTGAAATTTGGATTGCTGTTTTGGTTCGGATTTCCATTACCGTTTTGATTTAATTTGTGTAGCTGGTTTGGATTTATCTTTTTTTCAGGAGCTTTAATTTCAGTCTTTATGTCCAAGATGGCAGGCCCATTAATTTCTGGTTGATTTACTGCTTCACTGGGTACTGTTTTTTCTGCTTTAATTGCAATTTTTTTTTCGTAATCTGACTTTTTGAATTTAATTACTTTTGGAGTTTCTATAGCAACAGCAACGGTTTCTTCTAGTTCGGAATTTTTTTCTTTTTTTTCTTCTTCTTTTGGTAAAATGGGAGTTTCAACTATTTCTGAAAAAAGAGTTTTGGTATTCTTTTTTTGAATTGCAGGTTTTTTTTCTGGTGTAATCCGAGCTCTTTTAGGCTTGTCTTCAATAGTATCTGTATTTTCTTTTACTACAGGATTATTGTCTTGTGTTGTGGATTGATTCTCCAAAATTTGAGAGATTAACGCTTCTTTTTTAACGCCATTAATCTTTATGCTTTTTGCTAACTTAGCTATTTCTTGAAGCTCGGAAAGCTTCATTTCTTTTAATGCGGAAATATCAAACATGAATGTTATTTGAATTTAATTGATTTGGATACGATATAAAATGTGTAGTGTATTTTACCTTTGGAAATGCTCGTAAAATGAAGTGATTACGTTTTTGTTATGCAATAATACGAATAAAATTTGTGATACAATAGTATTTCTTAAAAAGAAAATATATTTTTGTGCTATAAAAATAATATATGATTCAGAGAATACAAACGGTTTACTTACTATTTGCGCTGGTTGTTACTGGAGTGTTACCATTTTTTTTCCCTTTGTGGACTTTGAGTGATGGCAAGGAATATTATTTTATGGCAAACCAATTTTACGCCATATTATTCGGTTTGAGTACTTCTTTATCTTTATTGAGCATTTTATTTTATAAAAAGAGACAGCATCAATTTGTTATTGGCAGATTGAATATCATATTAAATTTAATTTTATTAGGATTATTTGTATATCGTTCGTTAAATCTATCTGGAGAGACAGTGCTTGTTTCTGAGAAGGGTATTGGGATGTTTCTACCTATTATTTCTATCGTTTTTTTAGTTTTGGCCAACAAAGCCATTAAGAAGGATGAAGATCTCGTAAAATCTGCGGATCGATTGAGATAAACCTATAATATTAGTTTATTAGTGCGAAGAAAAACCTGGACAATACGTTCGGGTTTTTTTTGTTTAGGACAAAATAATTGGTTTAAAATATCACTATATTTAATGATATGATTACCAATGATTTTGGTTAACTTTGTTGAAATGAATTTCTACTATGGAGGATAAAATTAAAGTTTACCTGGCAGATGATCATCAGATGCTTATTGAAGGAATGAAAGCGGTGATTAAATCCAATGAAAATTTTGAAGTCGTTGGTTATTCATTAAATGGCGTCAATCTTATTGAAGATGTTACTATTTCAGATGCGGATATTCTTATTATGGATATTAATATGCCTAAAATTGACGGTATTGAAGTGTTGAAAGAATATTCGCGTCTAAAACGACCTTTTAAAGTTATTGTACTCTCTAGTTACGATGATTTAAAATTGGTTCGGGAGGTTATGAAATTAGGGGCTCGTGGGTACTTAACCAAACAAAGTGCGGCAGAAAGCATTATTGAAGCCCTTGTCGAAGTTACTAAAGGAGAGGAATATTTTTGTAAAATAATGCACGAAAAAATATTGAACTCTTTTGTTCAAAATAATCAAGAATGGAGTCAAAATAAAATAGTAGCCGACATTAATTTAACTCAAAGAGAATTGGTTATTTTAAAACTTATTGCACTAGAATTCAGTGGAAAAAAGATAGGTGAAAAATTATTCATAAGTGCCAATACAGTAGAAACACACCGAAAAAATTTATTGAAAAAAGTGAATGTGAAGAGTTCTATAGGATTAGCAAAATACGCGATTAGAAATAATTTAATCGATAATTTGAAAGGAGAATCTGACGTGATTGATTAGAAGTTCTACAATATAAAATAATTAGAAAAAAGCAATTTAATTTTATGCATGCTTTCTCTTTATGTTAATGGCAATCATTACTTATTGAATTAAGTAATGATTGCCATTAATTTTATATCAAAGCGGTTGCTATACTTGATACAAACTGTTTTATTTAAAAAAAATGTAGAATTTGAAATACTGGTTTGTTATTTAATAAATTCAATTTGCTGAGCTCCTTCGGCATGAACGCTATCAAAAAAACCTTGCTCATTCATCCAGTCATCACTAAATACTTTGCTCATGTATCGGGAACCATGGTCAGGGAAAATTGCAATAACATTACTATTTTTATCAAACTCTCCTTCGGCAGCATATTGTCTGATGGCTTGGAGTACCGCTCCTGAAGTGTATCCTACGAACAATCCTTCTCTTTTGGCAATTTCTCTTGTAACATGAGCACTTTCCTCATCGGTCACTTTCATGAAATGATCAATAACATCAAAATCTGTTGCCGTTGGAATCAAGTTTTTTCCTAAACCTTCAATTCGGTATGGATAAATTTCATTGTTGTCAAACTCTTTTGTTTCATGGTATTTTTTCAATACGGAACCAAAAGCATCAACTCCTAAAATTCTGATATTTGGATTTTGTTCTTTTAAATATTTTGCTGTTCCAGAAATAGTTCCACCTGTTCCGCTACAAGCAATAAGATGTGTGATTTTACCGTTGGTTTGTTCCCAGATTTCTGGCCCTGTAGATTTGTAATGGGCATCAACATTTAATTGGTTGAAATATTGATTGATATACACGGAACCCTTAGTTTCCTCATGCAACCTCTTGGCCACGCTATAGTAGGAACGATCGTCATCAGCGGAAACATGCGCAGGACAAACGTATACTTTTGCTCCCAAACTGCGAAGCATGTCAATTTTATCTTTTGAGGATTTTGAACTAACGGCTAAAATACAGTTGTAACCTTTTATGATACTCACCATGGCTAGACTAAAGCCGGTATTTCCAGATGTTGTTTCTATTATGGTATCGCCAGGAGAAAGGATACCTCGCTTTTCGGCCTCTTCTATAATAAATAAAGCAATTCTATCTTTAGTGGAATGACCAGGATTAAATGCTTCCACTTTAGCATAAAAATTCCCATCTAAATTTTCAGTAACCTTATTGAGCTTAATAAGTGGTGTGTTCCCTATTAATTCCAGTACATTATTGTAAGCTTTTATTTCTTCTTTCATAAAAAAAAAGTTAATCAAGACAATTATATTGAATATCTATTGACCTTAACACTATGCAAATTTAACAAAAAAAAACTAATAAAATTTCAATTTTTCTCTAAATCTAATAAAAAACTAAATTCTTTGGCTAGTTCTTTTAGTGCTTCAAATCTCCCCGATGCACCACCGTGGCCTGCATCCATATTTGTATCTAAAAAAAGTAACTTATTATTCTTTTTTGAGACTCTTAATTTGGCCACCCATTTTGCTGGTTCCCAATACTGTACTTGGGAATCATGCAATCCCGTAGAAATATACATGTTGGGGTAATCCTGTGCTTTTACATTGTCATAAGGTGAATATGACTTCATGTAATCGTAATATTTTTTAACATTTGGATTTCCCCATTCGTCATATTCTCCTGTTGTTAATGGAATCGTATCGTCGAGCATCGTTGTTATTACATCTACAAAAGGGACTTGGGCAATAATACCGTTGTATAATTGTGGCGCCATATTTACAATAACACCCATTAATAATCCGCCTGCTGAACCTCCTTCGGCATATAAATGTGCTGCGGAAGTATATTTTTGTTCAATTACAAATTTAGAGCAGTCGATGAAATCGGTAAATGTATTTTTCTTTTTCAATAATTTACCATCTTCATACCATTGTCTTCCCAGGTCTTCTCCTCCTCTAATGTGCGCGATGGCATAAACAAAACCTCTATCTAAAAGAGACAAACGAGTGGAAGAAAAATAGGGATCCATTGATATTCCATATGAGCCGTACGCATAAAGCAACAATGGATTTTTGCCAGTTTTCTCCAATCCTTTTCTGTAAACCATAGAAATTGGTACTTTCGTTCCGTCAGCAGCTGTGGCCCAAATGCGTTCTTCGGTGTAATTGTTTTTGTCGAATTTCCCTCCCAGAACCTGTTGTTCTTTCTTGATTTCCTTTTCTTTGGTTTTCATGTTGAAATCAATTACGGAGGAAGGTGTAGCCATTGATTGATAGCCGTAGCGTAATATATCTGTATCAAAATCTACGTTTGCAGTCGTATATGCCGTATAGGTCTCAATCTCGAAAGGCAGATAATATTCTCCTTTTCCGCTCCAAGGCATGATCCGAATGGTATTCAGACCGTTGCTTCTTTCGGAAACCACCAGATAATTTTTGAATATGTCAATATCTTCAATTAAAACATCATTTCTGTGCGGAATCAAATCTGTCCAATTTTCTTTTGATGTTGCCGTTTCTGGAGTTTTCATCAACTTGAAATTGATGGCTTTATTGATATTGGTCACGATATAAAAACTGTCTCCATAGTGTGAAATACTGTATTCCAAACCACGAACTCTTTTTTGGAAAACCTTGAATTTATCGTCGGGATTATCTGCTAAAATAGTACGGTATTCCGTTGTCAAGGTACTTGAAGAACCAATAACAATATATTTTTTCGATTTTTCTTTTGCCACAGAAACATTGAAAGTATCGTCCTTTTCAAAGAAAACCAATTTGTCATTTGCAGTTTCGGTTCCTAATTTATGTTTGAAAACTTTATCAGAACGCAAGGTTTTTTCGTCTTGTCTGGTATAAAAAATAGTTTTATTGTCATTTGCCCAAGTCGAATTTCCAGTGGCATTTTCGATCCTATCCGAAAGGATTTCGCCTGTAATCAGATTTTTTATTTGCAGGGTATAAATGCGTCTTCCTATGACATCAAGAGCAAATGTGGCAAACTGATTGTCGGTGCTGATGCTTAACCCGCTCAATTGGAAATATTTTTGTCCTTTTGCCATTTCGTTGCAATTGAACATGATTTCTTCTTTTGCCTCAAGGCTTCCTTTTTTTCGTGAATATATGGGGTAATCATTGCCAGTTTCAAAGCGTGTAATGTAATAATATCCGTTGTATAAATAAGGAACCGATTCGTCATCTTCTTTGATTCGGCTCTTCATTTCGTCAAACAATTGCGTCTGAAACTTTTTGGAATCGGCAGTTAAAGCATTGTAGTAATCATTTTCTTTATTTAAGTAATCAATGACATCGGGATTTTCTCTATCGTTGAGCCAAAAGTAATTGTCTATTCTAACATCACCGTGTTTTTCTAAAATTGTAGGAATTATTTTAGCAACGGGTGCTTGCATTTTTTCTGTCATTTTTTGAGCTTTAATTCTTATGGAAATTAATGCAAAAGTAATACAAAGACAACTTAAGATAAATCTATTTTTCATTAAAATTAACGGAATGTTACTGTGGTTTTATTAATAATAAGTGGCATTAATGACTAAATCCGCATTGATTTTCTGGAGATCAAGCAGTAATGATAGTAAATTGAAACAAATTCATATAAAAAAACAAAGGTAATAAAACCGCTTTTTCACTCCGTTTGGATTGATAAACAAAGTAATAACAGATTGTTGAAAGCTACTCTCATAGCTCTACAATAAAAATAAAATACCTAACCTATACTAATTCTTTATTGGAAAAATAAAGATTACCCAAATAACCGCTTTTTTAAGTATTATGGTTATTTAATAATTGCAGAACAAGCCACTCTGGCACCAGAATTCCCCGCAGGTTGTGAAACATAATCGTCCGGACCTTGATGTACTATCAAACTTTTTCCAAGAATGTCTTTTGTTGCATCTCCACAACCAATACACCATTCTTTAGTTGTTATCATGATGGTTCCATTGCCATATTCATCGGTGGTAAAATTTCCGATATCGCCTTTATGAGATTCACCTTCACTTAGTTTACCGTGTTTTTTGAATGTTGGGTTCCAATGTCCTCCAGCCGAACTTCCATCTGCAGCCGAACAATCTGATTTTTCGTGGATATGGATGGCATGAATGCCTGGTTTCAATTTTTTGAAATTGGCCACAAAAGTCACCTCGCCATTTTTTTCTGTAAAAGTGCCTTTTCCGCTAACTTTGCTGTCGCTTTTAGGTTCAAAAGTCACATTTAATTTATTTGTTACACCATTTGAAGAGTTGGTTTTACATCCAATAATAACCACAATTAGTAGAACGATTGAAAGGATTATTTTTTTCATGACTTTTTAGATTAAATTATAGAATAAATTTACTCATAATTTTTTAGAAGTAGTAGTTTTAATTGTAAAATCTATTTTGTTTTTTCTCCAACAAAATAATCATTAGTCGATTTGAATAACACATTGAAAGTAGTTAAACTACCATAAATTCGAGTTATATATTGTTGCAACTCAATTTTTTCAATTTCCTCAATTTTGCTGGCATTGATTTTTTGTTCCATTACCCGAACTCGGTCTCGAACCATAATAATCTTGTGAAAAAAAGTATCGATTGGAATTTCTTTCGAGGCCAATCCTGCTTGACCTGGGTCTAAAATTATTTTTCCGCCTTTCCATTTGTCAGCAATAGGAACGATTTCGGAAATATCGGACCATTTTTTCAAAAGATGGAGTAAGCTTTTTTCTACATCATGAAAACTCACCGTATCGACCTCATTTTCTGTGGCTTCAATCACCTCAAATTCACTTTCAAAGGCAATGGTCTCCAACCCATTTTCAATAAAGGTTACCCAATATTCTTTAGCGGATACATTGGTGATAACTCCTTTCCCAAATTCATGGTGATTGATTCGGGAACCTATTCCTAATATTTTCATGTTAATGGTTTTAATTTATTTTTGTGCTAAAATATTCATTTTTATTTAATAAAAAAACCGCACTGATTTTGGAAACAGGTGCGGAATTTTTCTAAGCAATCAAATACTAAAAATCTTTCTGTTTAGAAGCAGTATTGGTTTTCTGTCACTAATTTTGTAGTAATCGTTTCTCTTAAACCTACAATATTTGGCATATTGGTATATTTGGTAAAACGGCGTAATCCCATCAACATCATTCGTTGTTCATCACCTTCAGCAAAAGAGATAACACTTTCTTTTCCTTTTTGAGTTACAATATCCACTGCTTTGTATAAATATAATTTTGCCATAGCAATTTGCTCTTGTACTTTGGCTTCTCCATCTTTTTTAGCTAATTTTTCAGTTCTAAGAATAGTACTTTCAGCCATGTAAATTTCAATCAAAATATCTGAAGCTGCCATCAATAATTGTTGGTGAGCATCTAAATCTGGTCCGTATTTTTGAACAGCTCCGCCAGCAACCATTAAGAATGCTTTTTTCAATTTTCCAATCATTTCTTTTTCTTCGGCAAATAATTCAGAATAATCGGGAGTTTCAAATGATGGGATTCCCATTAATTCTTCTTGTACTTTTGATGCTGGTCCGAGTAAATCAACGTGACCTTTCATCGCTTTTTTGATTAACATTCCTACAGATAACATTCTGTTGATTTCGTTAGTTCCTTCATAAATACGAGCAATTCTAGCATCTCTCCAAGCACTTTCCATTGGCGTGTCTTCTGAAAATCCCATTCCGCCAAAGATTTGAATTCCTTCGTCGGCACAATTTTGAATATCTTCTGAAACCGCTACTTTAAGAATTGAACACTCAATAGCATATTCTTCAATCCCTTTTAATTCGGCTTCTTGATGTGAGGCACCTTCAGTTTCACGAGATATGATTCGGTCTTCAATATCTTTTGCAGCACGGTAAGTGGCACTTTCTCCGGCATAACAGCTGGCAGCCATTTCTGCTAATTTGGAACGTACTGCACCAAACTGTGAGATTGCAGTATTGAATTGAATTCTTTCATTAGCATATTTTGTGGAATTTGTAATCACACGGCGTTGCGCATCTAAGCAGGCTGCGGCCAATTTGATTCGGCCTACGTTTAAAGCATTCATGGCTATTTTGAAACCATTACCTCTTTCAGATAGCATGTTTTCAACAGGAACTTTCGTGTCCGCAAAGAAAACCTGACGGGTAGAAGAGGAGCGAATTCCTAATTTGTGCTCTTCTTCATTCATAGAAATACCATTATTTGGGTCATTTTCTACGATAAATCCAGTTATGTTTTTATCATCTCCGATACGGGCAAAAACAATAAAGACATTACAAAAACCGGCATTTGTAATCCACATTTTTTGTCCTGAGATAGAATAATATTTTCCATCTTCGGATAGAACGGCTTTTGTTTTTCCGGAATTAGCATCAGATCCTGCGCCTGGTTCTGTCAAACAATAAGCTCCAAACCATTCACCAGAAGCTAATTTTGTCACATATTTTTGTTTTTGTTCTTCAGTTCCATACAAAGTGATTGGCAAGGTTCCAATTCCGGTATGTGCTCCAAAAGCTGAAGAGAATGAACCTGTAGCTCCCGAAATATAATCGCAAACTAAAACAGAATTTACAAATCCCATCCCCATTCCGCCATAAGCTTCAGGAACTGTGATACTCAAAAAGCCCAATTCAGCAGCTTTATGCATACTTTCTACCGTTAAAGCAAAATCTCTTTTCTCAAAACGGTCTTTGTTTGGCCAAATTTCTTTGTCCACAAACTCTCTTACAGAGTCACGCATCATTAATTGTTCTTCATTGAAATCTTCTGGAGTGAAGATGTCTTCGCATTTTGTTTCTTTTACCAGGAATTGACCTCCTCTTGTTTTGTCGTTCATGACTTATTTTTTTAGATGATAGACTTTAGAGTAAAGAATATAGAAAATAGAATATAGAGTTTTGTGAATAGATTTATTTTAGTCCATTTTGAAATCCCATAGTCATTCTTTGAAATTCTTCTACTTTTGTTTCTAATTGATTAAATTTTATTTCGTTAATGTATTTTCGATGCTTTGCAACTATTAGTTGTGTAATTAATTCAAAAGAAGAGCCTAAAGAGATATCTATAAAATGGCTAAATGATTTATCAGTTCTAGATGAACCTTCGGCTATATTACTAGGTATTGAAACTGAACATCTGCTTAATTGTGAACTTAAATCAAATCTTTCGTGTTTTGGAAAGTCTAAAAGTATGTCAGAAACATCATTTGCGATTTCTATTCCAAGTTGCCAAATTTTCAGATTCTTATAATTATGACGCATATTTTGTCTTTTACGGCAATATTCTTTTCTCTTCTGCCTACATCAACTCGTAAATCCCCGCACTTCCTTGTCCAGTTCCTACGCACATACTCACAATTCCATATTTACTTCCTCTGCGTTTCATTTCGTCAAATAATTGAACCGATAATTTTGCACCGGTACAACCAAGAGGGTGACCTAAAGCAATTGCTCCACCGTTTACGTTGACGATATCCGGATTTAGACCTAATTCACGAATTACGGCTAATGATTGAGAAGCAAAAGCTTCATTCAATTCAATTAAATCAATATCTTTCAATTGTAAACCGGCTTGTTTCAATGCTTTTGGAATTGCTTTTACCGGGCCAATTCCCATGATTCTTGGTTCCACTCCAGCTGAAGCAAAGTTCACCAAACGTGCTATTGGCTCCAGATTCAACTCTTTTACCATTTCTTCACTCATGATTAAAACAAAAGCTGCTCCGTCACTCATTTGGGATGAATTTCCTGCAGTCACACTTCCATCGGCAGCAAAAACAGGTTTTAATCCAGTCAATGCTTCTACCGATGTTCCTGCTCTTGGACCTTCATCTTTATTGACAACATAAGATTTGGTTTCTTTTTTGCCATTTTCGTTTATGAAAGTTTGCTCGATGGTAATTGGAACAATTTGTTTGTCGAATTTACCTTCGGCCTGTGCTTTCAAGGCTTTCATGTGGGAGTTATAAGCAAACTCATCTTGATCTGCTCTGGACACATTATATTGTTTGGCAACGGCTTCTGCGGTCAGTCCCATTCCCCAATAATAATCTTCGTGTCCAGCTTTTGCGACAGCATAATCCGGAGTAGGTTTGTAGCCTCCCATCGGAATAAAACTCATGCTTTCGGCACCACCGGCAATAATACAATCGGCCATTCCGGACTGGATTTTGGCTGTGGCTATCCCGATAGTTTCTAATCCAGAGGCGCAATATCTATTTATTGTCACACCCGGAACATCTTCGATTTTCAATCCCATTAAGGAAATCAATCGTCCTACGTTCAATCCTTGTTCGGCTTCTGGCATGGCATTTCCTACCATCACGTCATCAATACGTTTTTTATCAAAATCAGGCAACTCATTCATCATGAATTCAATGGTTTCGGCTGCCAGTTCATCGGGTCTTTTAAATCTAAAAACTCCTTTTGGTGCTTTTCCTACTGCAGTACGATAAGCTTTAACTATATATGCTGTTTTCATTTTTTTTTCTTTTTAAGAGTATAGAAAATAGAGTATAGAAAATAGACTTTAACGCTGTCTTAAATCTATATTCTATTATCTTTTTTCTATTTTCTAATTGCGAAGAGGTTTTCCTTTAGTTAACATAAATTGGATGCGCTCCAATGTTTTTCTTTCGGTGCAAAGAGATAAGAAAGCTTCACGTTCCAAATCCAATAAATATTGCTCAGATACTAATGTTGACTCTGATAAATCGCCACCCGCCATTACATAAGCCAGTTTGTTAGCGATTTTCTGGTCGTGATCTGATATGTATTTTCCCGCTTGCATTTGATCTGTTCCAACTAAGAACATTCCTAATGCTTGTTTTCCTAAAACTTTTACATCATTTCTGCGAATTGGTTGTGTGTAACCGGCTTCCGCCATTAGTAAAGCGTGTTTTTTCGCTTCGGCAATCTGACGGTCTTTGTTGACTACAATGATATCTTTTCCATGTTGCAAAAGACCGGTATCAAAGGCTTCGTAACCGGAAGTTGATACTTTTGCCATTGCAATGGTCAAGAAATATTCTTGTAAAACATTTAATTCCACATCGTTTTTACGGAATAAATCAGAAGCTCTCAAAGCCATTTCTTTCGATCCGCCACCACCAGGAATTACACCGACACCAAATTCCACTAATCCCATATAGGTTTCTGCAGCAGCAACAACTTTATCCGCATGCAAACTCATTTCACAACCACCGCCAAAAGTCATTCCGTGTGGTGCAACAACAACAGGAATTCCTGAATAGCGCACACGCATCATCGTGTCTTGGAACATTTTGATAGCCATATTCAATTCATCATATTCTTGTTCCACCGCCATCATGAATATCATCCCGATATTGGCTCCAACAGAGAAATTGGCAGCTTGGTTTCCTATAACCAAACCTTGATGTTCCTTTTCGGATAAATCAATTGCTTTATTGATAGCTGCCAAAACATCACCACCAATGGTATTCATCTTGGATTGGAATTCTAAATTCAAAATTCCGTCTCCTAAATCTTGTATAATCGCTCCGCTATTGCTCCATACTTTTTTGCTTTCGCGAATGTTGTTCAAGATGATAAATGCATCCTGACCTGGAACTTTAGTTTGTGATTTTGTTGGAATATTATAGAAAAAAGTCGCTCCTTCTTTTACAGTATAAAAACTAGAAATACCAGAAGCCAACATATCATTTACCCAAGCGGCAGGCGCTAAACCTTCGGCTTTCATGATTTCGATTCCTTTTTCAACACCAATGGCATCCCAAATTTCGAAAGGACCATTTTCCCATCCGAAACCGGCTTTCATCGCATCATCAATTTTGTATAACTCATCGGAGATTTCTGGAATTCTGTTCGAAACATAAGCGAACATTCCCGCAAAACTTTTTCTATAGAATTCTCCCGCTTTGTCTGTTCCTTTTACCAGAACTTTAAAACGATCAATAGGTTTATCAATTGTTTTTGTCAATTCTAAAGTGGCAAAAGATGCTCTTTTAGCCGGACGGTATTCTAATGTATCTAAATCCAAAGACAAAATATCCTTGTCTACTTTTTTATAAAAACCTTGACCCGTTTTGCTTCCAAACCATTGATTTTCCACCATTTTATTGACAAAATCTGGCAATTTGAACAATTCGTGTTGCTCATCATTCGGGCAGTTTTCATAGATTCCGTTGGCAACATGCACCAAAGTATCCAATCCAACCACATCAACCGTTCTAAAAGTGGCCGATTTTGGACGACCAATAACTGGACCAGTCAATTTATCTACTTCTTCAATCGTTAATCCCATTTCTTTGACCAAATGAAACAAACTCTGAATACCGTAAATTCCAATTCGGTTTCCAATGAATGCCGGGGTATCTTTGGCTACTACCGAAGTTTTGCCTAAGAATTTTTCTCCATATATAGTAAGGAAATTCAAAACCTCAGTTGCCGTTTGTGGACCAGGTATGATTTCGAATAATTTTAAGTAACGCGCAGGATTAAAAAAGTGTGTGCCACAGAAGTGTTTTTGGAAATCTTCAGTTCGTCCTTCGCTCATAAAGTGAATCGGAATTCCTGAAGTGTTTGAAGTTACCAAAGTTCCGGGTTTTCTGAATTTTTCAATTTGTTCAAACACCATTTTTTTGATGTCTAAACGTTCCACCACCACTTCAATAATCCAATCGACAGCAGCAATTTTAGCCATGTCATCGGTGGTATTTCCAGTAGTAATTCTGTTGGCAAATTTTGGATTGTAAATAGGGGATGGTTTCGATTTTAATGAATTGGCTAAATGCTCATTCACCAATCGGTTTCTGACAATTTTACTTTCTAAAGTAAGCCCTTTTTTAGCTTCAGCTTCAGTGAGTTCTCTTGGAATAATATCCAAAAGTAAAACTTCAACCCCAATGTTAGCAAAATGACAAGCAATTCCCGAACCCATAATTCCGGATCCAATTACTGCAATTTTTTTAATTGATCTATTCATCTCATTTATTTTATTTGGTATTCAATGTAACTCGTTAATTGATTTAATAACCTAGATTGTCATTATATAGGCTCATTTCATTTCTATTTTTCTGTTTGATTAAATATATTTTTGTTTTGAATCAGTTCATTGATGGTCTCTGCAACTTCAATGAAGTGCTGTAGTTTTTCTTCTGGGATATTTTTACGAATGGTTTCGTTAAATTTCAAAACGGTATTACGCGACAATTCTCTTTTTTCTTTCCCAAAATCAGTCAAGTAAATCAACACGCCTCGACCGTCATTTGGGTTTTTCTTTCGGATAATTAATCCCCTTTCCTCCATAGATTTTAAGGTCCTGGTCAAGCTTGTGGCTTCCATTCCCATTTTTGGTCCTAATGTGGTGGATGGAGTTCCTCCTTCTTTGTCAATACTTAACAACGCAAATCCTGTCGCCATAGTAGCATCGTATTTTGCAGCTTCTTCATTATACATTCTGGCAACCGCTTGCCAAGTGGCACGAAGTATGTAATCTATCGTTTTGTCTTTCATATTCAACTATATCGATTTCAAATATACTAAAAAATACTATGCATGCATAATAAATTTAAATAAATTTTCTATAAAAAAAACTCATCTAATGGATGAGTTTAATTTTATAGAAAATTTAGGGAACAATTTATTATAATTTTCCGTTAACAAGGGAAATAGCTGCTCCAACAAATGAGCCCATTATGACATTTATTAAAACATCTGTCACGAAATTTTGGAAATTCATAGGCATGCCGGAGTACATGAAAAAATCCATTGATAAACCATAGAAAAACCCAATTACTGCTCCACCAAATAGACCCGTTTTAAAGGTGGTAATATTTGCCCATTTAACAAAAATGTAGGAAACAAATAAACCGAAGGTCAGGCATCCTAGAGCGATAAATTCGACCTTCATGTCTTTATTTGGATGATAAATGTTTGGGAATAGTGTTTGATAAAACAATCCCCCAAGAATAAAGTCAACAATCCCTCCTACAATCCCGGAGATTAAAAATTTTTTGGCATTCATAATCATTTGGTTTTAAATAGTTTATAGAGGTAAAGTTAAGCGAAAATCGATATTAATTAACAGTTTGTTAATTTTTTTTTAACATTGAAATGTTTTTTGAATATCAATGAAGAATTGGATTATGATTGCCCATAGATTTTTACATAGAGATCCTTATATTTTTCCAGAACTATTTTTCGTTTTAATTTTAAAGTGGGAGTGAGGTGTCCACCTTCAATGGACCAAATATCAGGAGTTAACTCAAAACGTTTGATTTGTTCCCAATTTCCAAATTTTTGATTTAAGTGATTGATTTCTTCTTGAATCCGTTCATTTACCTTTGGGTTCGAAATGATTTCCCCATTGGTTGAACCAACAGTTATTCCATGAATTTTTCCCCAATCTTTGATGAAACTGAAATTAGGTTGTATAAAAGCGGCCGGCATTTTCTCGCCATCGCCAATAACCATAATCTGCTCAATGAAACGGGATTGTTTCATGGTGTTTTCTAGCAGTTGTGGTGCGATATATTTTCCGCCAGAGGTTTTGAACATTTCTTTCTTGCGATCCGTAATTTTCAGAAAACCTTCGTCGTCTATTAATCCAATATCTCCAGTATGAAAAAAATCATCCTTGATGACATCATTCGTTAATTTTTCGTCTTTATAATAACCCAGCATGACATTAGGGCCTTTGCAAAGAATTTCTCCATCTGCGGCAATTTTTACAATTACATTATCGATCGCTTTACCCACCGTACCCACTTTAAAACCTCTATTGCTCATACAATTAACCGAAATTACAGGAGATGTTTCGGTCAAACCATAACCTTCCATCACAGGTATTTCTGCGGCAGCAAAAATTCGGGCTAATCGGGGTTGCAAAGCCGCACTTCCGGAAACCATTAAATCTAAATTTCCGCCCAAGCCATCTTTCCATTTACTGAAAATTAACTTGCGGGCTATTTTCAATTGCAACTCGTACCCAATGCCGTTGGCTCCGTAAGGTTTATAGCGCAACCCTAAATTAATGGACCAAAAGAACAACATTTTTTTAATGCCTTTTAGTTCCGTTCCTTTTGCATATATTGAATCGTAAACTTTTTCCAAAAGTCGGGGAACGGCAGTAATTACATTCGGTTTTACTTCCTTAAGGTTATTACCAATTTTATCTATGGATTCTCCAAAATATACAGAAACACCGTAATATTGGTATAAATACAAAATCATTCTTTCAAAAATATGGCAAATGGGAAGAAAGCTCAACGCACGAGTTTTTCCGGCTTCAAAAGGGATTCTGGGAGCACTACCTATAACATTAGAAACAATATTTTTGTGGGAAAGCATGACTCCCTTAGGTTTTCCTGTTGTTCCGGAAGTATAAATAATGGTAGCTAAATCATCAGTTCTCACATTGTTTTTTCGCTCTATAACCCTGTTTTGATTGCTGAGGTCTTCACCAAGGCTCAATAATTCGGTCCAGTTTTTACAATTTGAAATTTCATCAAAAGCATATACTTCTTTTAAATGGGGAACTTTATCCTTAATCAAATTCACTTTTCTCAATACTTCAGCGTCGGAAACAAAACAATAAATAGCACCCGAATGATTTAGAATGTATTCATAATCGTCTTCAGAAATGGTGGGGTAAATGGGCACATTTTGAGCGCCAACCTGCAAAATACCAATGTCTATAATGTTCCATTCGGTTCTGTTGCTGGAGGAGATTACGGCAATTTTATCATTTACAACTACATCAAGTCTCAAAAGTGCCCTTGAAATGGCATTGGCTTTTGATATGTATTCCTCAGTAGAAGTTTTTACCCAAACACCATTGTACTTTGTTACTAAAGCATCGGGTATAGAATTGTATTTTTCTAGTTGAAAATAAGGGAAATCAAAAAGGCGAGAGATATTGGTCATTATAGGAAAGTCTTTATGTATTGCAAATTAAGTAATAAATAATTACCGAACAATTATTTAGATTGAATTCCTAATTTATTTGCGTTTTGATCCTCTTTTTAGCTCGCTTTTTTCGTTAAATTTAACTTATAGCCACAAATTTATTGTTGGAGAATTGATAATTTTGCAAAAATAAATTATAAAATGCAAAAGCACTTGCGCCTAAACGAATACAAAGTAGTTCTCTACAGAATTTCGCTCGCTTATCTTTTTTATTTCATTGCCCGGATCCTTTTTTATATTTTTAATTTCGATTTGTTAAAAGTCGATTCCATTACGGATTTACTGTCATTGTGTTACTATGGATTGGCCTTTGATACGACCGCTATTTTATATGTAAATCTGCTTTTTATTGTTTTTTCGATTCTTCCATTTTATAGAAACACGAATGCAGGCTATCAAAAATTCCTTTTCTATCTGTATTTTGGAACCAATTTAGTGGCTTATGCTACCAATTTCATTGATTTTATCTACTATAAATATACCTATGCCAGAACGACTATTGTTGCCTTGAATGTTTTGGAACATGAAACCAACAAGACGACACTTTTTCTTAGTTTTATGGTCGAATATTGGTATGTGTTTGCACTATTTGTATTGTTTTCCTCACTTTGGATTTACTTATACAAGAAGGTACTGGTTCAGGATTTACAACCTACAAAGAAACTCCATTATTTTAGTTTTTCTACTTTTGGGTTTTTGTTATTTTCCGGACTTATTATTGGAGGAATTCGTGGCGGTGATTTCAAGAAATCCACACGTCCCATAAATCTTCTGGATGCCAGTCGTCATGTCAAGAACATCGTTCATTCGGATATCGTTCTTAATACTCCTTTTGCCATTATCCGAACATTGTTTAGTAATAGTTTCATAAAAACGGATTATCCGGATGTTACTGCCAATGTTATTTTAGAAAAAGTGCAACCTATAAAACAATACCATAATAATCCTGAAACCAAACCGAATGTGGTTGTGTTAATACTGGAAAGTTATGGTAGGGAATACATTGGTTCTTTCAACAAAAATGCAAATATCCCGAATTATATTTCCCATACGCCTTTTTTAGATTCTTTGTCACAACACAGTATGATTTTTACTAATGCGTATGCCAATGGCCGCCAATCCATTCACGGAATGTCCTCAATTTTGGCTGGAATACCTGCCTTTAAAGACGCTTTTACATCCTCGCCTTACCCAAAACAAAAAATAGAATCCTTGGTTTCAACTTTAAAAAGTGAAGGCTACAACACGTCATTTTTTCATGGTGCGGCGAATGGCTCTATGGGATTTTTAGGTTTTGGAAATATTCTGGGAATTGATAAATATTATGGGAGAACGGAATTTAATGACGATTCCCAATTTGATGGATTTTGGGGAATTTGGGACGAACCATTTTTGCAGTACATGAAAAAAACATTAGACCAGAAGAAAACTCCCTTTTTTGCCACGGTTTTTACAGTGTCCTCACACGAACCTTACAACATCCCCGAAAAGTATAAAGATAGGTTTCATGAAGGCGGTGTTCCCATGCATAAATGTGTGGAATATACTGATTTTGCCTTAAAGCAATTTTTTAAAGAAGCCCAAAAAGCGCCTTGGTTTAGTAACACCATTTTTGTTTTGGTAGCAGATCATGGCAATCAAACGTTTTATGACGAATACCTAAAGCCCATCAATCGTTTTGCGGTGCCTATTATTATTTATAAACCCAATAGCAAATATGTAGGAGTTGATGATGATTTAGCACAACAAATCGACATTTATCCCACGGTTTTAGATATGATTGGGTATGAAAAACCATTTAGAAGCTGGGGAAGAAGCCTACTGGATAAAAAATCGAGTACCCCCTTTGTAATTAACTCGACAGGGAATATTTATCAATTTTCCAGAGGGAATTACATTTGTACTTTTGACGGAAAAATTGCCACGGGTTTTTATGATAAAAATGATAAAGGGTTAACAAATAATTTAATACCAAAAAGAAACCCGGAAATGAACGCTTTAGAATTGAATTGTAAGGCATTTATTCAAGATTATATGGATCGGGTTGTTGACAAAAAACTATATGCTAAATAATTTCAGTAATTTTATCAAATAATTTCAATTTATAAAAATGAAAAAGAATAAGAAGGCAATCATTTTTTCGGTACTTACCATAGTTTTAATTTTTGTCGGGAAGTATGTTTACGACATGAATATCAATCATAATTTTGAGACTATTACAGCTGGTAAAGTGTATAAATCGGGCGTTATTCCTCCCGATGAGATTGAAAGTTATGTTAAAAAATACCATATCAAGTCGATTGTTGATTTGCGTATGCCAGGTACAAATGACTTGGTTTTGAATCCAGAAAAAATGGGGGAATTGCAGGCAGAAAGAGAAGCTGTTTCAAAAATTGATGGTGTGAATTATTTTAGTAATCCATCGGAGCAGGTTCCTAACGAAAAAAATATTCAAGTTTTTACCAAAATAATGGATGACAAAGCCAATTATCCAGTTTTGATTCATTGCTATCACGGAACTGGAAGAGCAGAAATGTATTCGGCTTTATACCGAATTGAGTATGAAAATTTTACCAATGAACAAGCACGAAGCGGAGTAAGAACCCTAATAAAATGGAGTTCTTTTGATGACGGAAAGCCTAAAGGGGAGTATTTGAAGGCCTATAAAAGCAGAAAACAGTTGGCAGAGGAAAAACAATAGTTTCCATTTCAATCTAGACATAAAAAAACTCATTCATTCAGCGAATGAGTTTTTTTATGGATTTATTTTTGAACCTAAATTATTCTCGGTGTTGAAAAAATAGATTGAAAAGGCTGGAAAATTATTTTTCGACAGATTCAACATAGTCTTTAATTCGTTCTCCCTGAATGTACATCTTTAATTTATTAAAGTGAATGGAAAACTGTACCGCAGTCCAGTCCTCATTACCATCAGGGGTTAAACTCGACGTATTTTGATACCAAAGCGTATATGTGGCACTGTCAAAGCCTTTTTTGAATTTGGGCTCTCCATTTTCCTTGCATTCCATTCCCCAAACCATCGTTGTTTTGGGCTGGTCATGCAACTGAAAAATGCCTGTACCATTAGCTTTTAATTCAACAATTGGTTCTGCTCCTTTGTAGAGATAGGTTCCGGTTATGGGATAATCAATAATGGTGGTGATGTGGTGTGTGCCGTCTTTTGCATTGATTGTTGTAACTGAATTTTGGGCGACGCCGTTCATTACAAACAATAGGAATGCAATAGATAATAAATTTTTGAATTTCATTGTTTTAGCGTTTTAGTAGTGATGAACTTGGGATGAGTTGTGAGCCATTTAAAATCTAAAACAAATATAACTTTCTGTCTTTACTTTGCAAGACTTCGCATTCGATTTTATTTGCATTTGGAAAAACGAATGCATGAGGAAAGTACAATTGCCACATTTGAGCAAAGTATTTAAGGTTTTTTCCTTGAGATATTGATAGTGGTTATTCTTTTTGACTTTAAAAAAGTTAATTAAAATTCAGCATTAATTACTGTTTATAATCTGGAATATTGACTTGCAATAGAGGAAATACGATTTAGTAAATCTAATAATTATTTTATTCCACAAAAAAAGCGTTCACCATTGGCAAACGCTTTTTAAAATATAGAATAATTTCTAATTATAATTTTTCAATCCACAATCTGGCATTCACAAAGGCTTCGTGCCAAGGTGAAACTTCGTCGTTTCGGTCTTTTGGGTAATGCGCCCAGTTCCATTGAAAAGTGGAACGCTCAATGTGTGGCATCATGACTAAGTGGCGTCCGGTTGTATCGCACAACATCGCAACATCAAAATGAGAACCGTTTGGATTAGCGGGGTAGTCTTTATAGGTATATTTAGAAACAATATTGTAATTTTCTTCTCCCATTGGCAAGCTGAATTTTCCTTCCCCATGCGAAACCCAAACCCCCAAAGTACTTCCCGCTAATGAAGCTAACATCACCGAATTATTTTCTTGAATCGTTACGGATGTAAAAATACTTTCGTGTTTGTGACTGTCGTTGTGCAGCATTTTTCCGTGTACTTCATGCTCCGGGTTGATTTTTTCCAATTCCATAAGCAACTGGCAACCATTACAAATTCCAACCGATAAAGTGTCTTCCCGTTTGAAGAAATTGTCCAAGGCAGTTTTTGCTTTTTCGTTGTATAAAAATGCTCCAGCCCAACCTTTTGCAGAACCCAAAACATCCGAATTAGAGAACCCTCCGACAGCTCCAATAAACTGAATGTCTTCCAAAGTTTCGCGCCCCGAAATCAAATCAGTCATGTGCACGTCTTTTACGTCAAAACCGGCTAGATACATGGAGTTGGCCATTTCGCGTTCGGAATTGCTTCCTTTTTCACGAATAATGGCTGCTTTTGGTCTCTCGACAGCGCTCGAGATGACAGGTGCTTTACCAGTAAAGTGCGCAGGGAAAGTATAGTTTAATGCTTGGTTTTTATAATTGTCGAAACGGGCTTGAGCCGTTCCGTTTTTAGATTGTTTTTGGTCGAGTAGAAAAGAGGTTTTAAACCAAATGTCCCTGTATTTGACAATGTCTAATTTGCAAGGTCCAAAGTCTAAAGTAGCTTCATTGGTAACTGTTCCTAATTTATAGAAGGCTACATTATTTACCTTTAGTTTATTTTCAATAGCAGCATCGTCTTTGGCTTGGAAGACAATCGCAATGTTTTCGGCAAAAAGATATTTAATAATGTCTATTTCTTCAAAAACAGAGAAGTCTATTTTTGCACCCAAATTCACATCGGCAAAACACATTTCCAATAAAGTAGTAATCAAACCACCACTTCCTATATCATGTCCTGCAAGAATATTGTCTCCTAAAATTAATTCCTGAATGGTATTAAAAGCTTTTTTGAAGAAAGCCGCATTTTTTATCGTTGGTGTTTCGGTTCCAATTTTGTTCAGAACTTGTGCAAATGAAGAACCTCCCAATTTGAATTCGTCTTGCGACAAATTGATGTAATAAATAGAACCACCATCTTTTTGCAGAACAGGTTCCACCACTTTTCGAATATCAATACAGTTTCCACCAGCCGAAATAATGACCGTTCCCGGAGCGATTACTTCGTCGTTTGGATATTTTTGTTTCATCGAAAGCGAATCTTTTCCGGTTGGAATGTTGATTCCCAATTCGATGGCAAAGTCGGAACAAGCTTCAACGGCGGCGTACAAACGGGCGTCTTCTCCTTCGTTCTTGCAAGCCCACATCCAGTTGGCCGAAAGGGAAATTCCTTTCAATCCGTCTTTAATCGGAGCCCAAACAATGTTTGATAATGACTCGGCAATGGCCGTTCTTGTTCCAGCAACCGGATCAATCAAGGAAGCGATAGGAGAGTGCCCAATTGAGGTCGCAATTCCTTCTTTTCCCAAATAATCCAAGGCAACCACACCACAATTGTTCAAAGGCAATTGCAAGGGTCCGGCACATTGTTGTTTGGCTACTTTTCCGCCTACACAACGATCTACTTTGTTAGTTAACCAGTCTTTACAAGCAACGGCCTCTAATTGAAGCACTTGCTCTAGATACGTTGAAATATTTTTTACACTATATTCTAATGCAGGATAGTTGTAATGGATGGTTTTGTCGGTCATTACCGTTTTAGGAGAACTTCCGAAGAAATCTTCCAAAGCATAATCCATTGGTTTTAAACCGGTAGTTTTAGACTCGAATGTAAAACGGTGATCGGCTGTAACGTCGCCCACTTGGTACATTGGTGAACGTTCACGGTCTGCAATTTTTTGAAGTAAATCGATGTCTTTTTGACCAATAACCAATCCCATCCTTTCCTGGGATTCGTTACCAATGATTTCTTTTGCCGAAAGTGTAGGATCTCCCACGGGTAATTTGTCCAAATCGATCAAACCTCCAGTTTCTTCTACTAATTCCGAAAGACAGTTCAAATGTCCGCCCGCTCCGTGATCGTGAATGGAAACAATAGGGTTGTGATCGCTTTCTACCAAACCACGAATGGCATTGGCAGCACGTTTTTGCATTTCAGGGTTCGAACGTTGGATTGCATTCAATTCAATTCCAGAACTCATCGCTCCGGTATCAGCAGAAGAAACAGCCGCTCCACCCATTCCGATTCTATAATTTTCTCCACCAAGAATAACAATTTTGTCTCCTTCTTGTGGTTTCTTTTTGATAGCTTGGTCTAATTTTCCGTACCCAATTCCACCCGCTTGCATGATTACTTTATCGTAACCAATTTTACGGTTGTTTTCTTCATGTTCGAAAGTAAGAACGGAACCTGTAATAAGCGGTTGTCCAAATTTATTTCCAAAATCAGAAGCTCCATTTGAAGCTTTGATTAAAATATCCATTGGAGTTTGGTACAACCATTTTCTAGCTTCAACAGCATCTTCCCATGGTCTATTTTCTTCCAATCGAGAATAAGAAGTCATATAAACCGCAGTTCCTGCCATTGGCAATGAACCTTGACCTCCTGCTAAACGGTCACGAATTTCTCCTCCTGATCCTGTTGCAGCTCCGTTGAAAGGCTCTACAGTTGTTGGGAAATTGTGTGTTTCTGCTTTTAATGAAATAACTGAATCAAATTCTTTTACTTCGTAAAAATCGGGTTTGTCAGCTGTTTTTGGAGCGAATTGTTGCACTCTTGGTCCTTTTACAAAAGCTACGTTGTCTTTGTAAGCTGAAACAATATCGTTAGGGTTTTCCTGAGATGTTTTTTTGATTAATTTAAAAAGAGAAGTTTCTTTTTCTACTCCATCAATAACAAATGTTCCGTTGAAAATTTTGTGGCGACAGTGTTCTGAATTGGCTTGTGAGAAAGCGAAAATTTCAGAATCCGTTAATTTTCTACCTAATTTAGTGGCTAAATTATCTAAGTATTCTACTTCTTCAGGACTTAAAGCAAGACCTTCAGATAGGTTGTAAGCAGCGATATCATCAATGTTCAGAATGGCTTCTGGTTGAACGTTAATGGTAAAAACATCCTGATTCAACTCGGTATATTTTTGCGAAAGCATAGGGTCAAAATCATTGAAATCAGCCGTTGCTTTGTGGAATTCTTCGATACGAATGATTCCAGTAATCCCCATGTTTTGGGTAATTTCCACCGCGTTGGTACTCCATGGTGTAATCATAGTAGCGCGAGGACCAACAAAAAAATCCGTCAACACGGATTTTTCTATTTTATTGGAGTCGGCAAAAAGCCAGTTGAGTTTTGAAATGTCTTCTGTAGTAAGTTGATTGTGCGTATGTACCGCAAAAACCGTATTTGTCTGGTTTCCGAAGAAATGAATCATTGTTTTGTAGTTTGCGTTGTTGTGGTTGCAAATTTAGTTTAAAAAAGTGCAATGCGCAAAGAACCGTTATAAAGATTTTTATCAAATTACTTCGGGAAAGCGGCGCTTTGGTAAGCCCCTAAATCGGGAATTACAGTTCGTATCACGCCTAAAATATCGGTCGGGATACGGTACAAAGTATTCCCTTTTTGGAATGCCGCCGAAGTCTCGTCAATATTTAACTTGTTCTGATTTTGCTTAAAAAATTTTGGGTCTTTATTTTTAATGTTACCCGATTCCTCATTTCTTATGAAATCATATAAAATATTTTTTGCAAGTCCCGTACCAAAATCATTAAACTTGATTAAACAATTTTCAAAAGACACATTGAATGCGGCGGAAGGCTCTTTATCTAAAAATAATTCGACATTATTGCTTCCATAAATGATGCAGTTGCGGAAAATGGCTTGTACTAAATCGGCTTTTGTAATGCTTTCATCTTGATTTTTTTCATAATTGCTCACTAAGACTGAAACCTGTTTGGAGCTGTTCCAATTGTTGTTTACCGTGCAATGCGTAAACTGATAATTGCCACCCATGCTACATGCCAAACTGGCTTGCCCTGCTGTATTCAGTACTAAATTTTCTCCGGTTACGGTTGCTGTTCTTGCCAAAATTCCAATGTTGGCAGAATTGTAAATTTGTGAATTGCTAATCGATAAAGCGCTGTTTTCTAACAATAATCCAACGGTCGCATTTTTCAGGGTCAAATGATTGATGGAGCCCTGACTTCCTTCTCTCATCCAAATGGTTCCCCATTGTCCGGGAGTGTCTTCAAATTCGGGTTCTAGACGATCTCCTTCAAAAACGACCTCGTTTTCCTGAGGATTTTTACTGTCTGGCGATAAGGTTCCGCTGATATTTATAGCTGCATTGGGTTGAACAATCATTCCGGATTCCGAATGGAAATGAACTCGTGCTCCGGCATCAATTTGCAAGGTTTTTCCTTGCGGAATTCCCGCATATCCATAAATGACATACGGTTTTTTATTGGTGAAATGAAATTCATCTCCGTTGACAGGATCATTTTCGTCCAATTCAAATCCCTCAACTCTAACTTCGTCACCATTGGTATCTGTGCCTAAAAGCAGTGTTTCCTTCACCCCTTTAGCATCTTTTTTAGGAAACAGGAAATAGGCATCTTTGACTAAAGTAACCAAATTTACCTTTTGCAAATTGCTTCCCGAATCAAACTGAATTTCATCGGTATATAAAAAATCGGTTGGGTTTGCATCAGCAGCACTAGCGGTAGTTTCAATGAAAATGAAGAGACTGTCTTTGGCCAAAAGATCCACGTTATTGAATATTTTTCCGTTAACGCCAGTCATGCCATCGACCATCATTCGGTATTTAGAGTCTGATTTTTTGAATTGTATTTTTGGGATTTTAATATCCTTATTGCTTCGGTTGTATACTTTTAATGTGTAGGTACTGGAACCAATATTTGTAAAAACGGTATCCAAATAAATAGTGTCCTTTGAAAATTCTAGTTTTCCTGAACTCGCAACGGTATCAAAATCTTTCCGGCAGGAGCTCATTGATAGTACTATTCCGATAAAAAGAAAATAAATTGATTTGCGCATTGCTATTGAATTTTGGTAAAAATAGTGAAAAATGTTTATTTGGGTAATTGTTGATTTGTTTATTTGTAACGTATAAGTTTAAAAATTAGTCTTTTTTTCTGTCATCTTTCTTCCATTTTCTTCCATTCGCTTTTTTCTATTCTCGTAATAACTTATTTTTACAACAAAAACAACGTAATGGCTTTTGACAAAGATTTAATTATTGCCAAGTGTAATGAACTTTCGAAAAACACTTTAATGCAGACTTTAGAGATTGAATTTATAGATGCAGGAGAGGGTTTTCTTGTGGCAAAAATGCCCGTAAATCCTAATGTGCATCAACCCATGGGGTTGCTTCACGGAGGGGCAAGTGTTGCATTGGCAGAAAGTGTAGGTAGTGCCGCATCGATGTTGTTTGTAAATTCACACGAAAGGGAAATTCGGGGTATAGAAATTTCTGCCAATCATCTCAAAGCCAAAAGGGACGGTTTTGTAACTGCTACCGCTAGAATTATCCACAAGGGGAGGAGCATTCATCTATGGGAAATCAAAATTACAGATGAAGCCGATCAATTGATCTCGATTTGTAAATTGACGAATATGGTTTTGCCAAGAAAAAAATAGAAAAGCTATAGGTGTTTTTAATAATGCCAATCTTTAAAATAAATGAGTATGATAGATTTTTTTATTAAAGTGAAACAGCAAGAAAGACAAAATTTACCTTTCGTAATTTATAGTAAACCGAACAAAAATGCTTTAGTTGGTTTTTTTCAGAAAAATGATCATTTGTATTTCGCGGATGATTTTACGGAATCGGGTTTTGTTTTTTCTCCCTTTGATGGTAATCAAATAATACTCATTCCAAAAAATCAATCTCAAAAATGGGCTTCCCAGTTATCCACTTCAGCAGAAAAACAGCATTCAAATTTCACAGTTTCTGAAAATCATAAAGATAAGGAACATTTTAAAAATTTAGTTCAGAAGGGGATTGACTCCATTAGAAAAGGCGTTTTAAGCAAAGTGGTTTTGTCTCGAGAAGAAATTATCGATTTGCCGGGTTTTGATATTGTTTCCATTTTTGAAAAATTGGTTCGCACGTATCCAACGGCCTTTTGTTATTGTTGGTTTCATCCCAAAATTGGTTTATGGATGGGAGCCTCGCCGGAACGATTGCTAAAAGCACAGAAGAATCAATTTTACACCATGGCGTTGGCAGGTACACAAACTTTTGAAGATGATATGGAAGTTATTTGGGGAAACAAGGAAAAAGAAGAGCAGCAATTAGTGACGGATTTTATTTTAACCAATCTGAAAGACGTAACAACGGAAGTGAATGTTTCGAGTCCCTATACTTTAAAATCAGGTAATTTGTTGCACATTAAAACGGATATTGAAGGAATTGTCAACCCCGATTCCAATTTAAAGGAAATAGTTTCTATTTTGCATCCCACACCTGCAGTTTGCGGATTGCCTAAAAGAGTTGCCAAAGATTTCATTTTGCAGCATGAAGGATATGACAGAGCCTATTATACGGGTTTTTTAGGAGAATTGAATAGGAAAGTGGAACCTAAAGGAAAATTAAAATCTGATTTGTATGTTAATTTAAGATGCATGCAAATTAAGATTGCCCCGGATAATGCAACGACAAAAGTCCATTTATATATGGGCTGTGGAATAACAAAAGACAGCATTCCTGAAAACGAATGGGAAGAATCAGTCAATAAATCAATGACGATAAAAAAAATAATTGGTTAAATTATCAAGAAACATAAATATGAAATTAGATATACTTGCTTTTGGAGCTCATCCCGACGATGTAGAATTGGGATGTGGTGGAACCATTTCTAAGGAAATCACATTAGGGAAAAAAGTGGGGATTATAGATTTAACTAGGGGCGAATTGGGTACCCGAGGTTCCGCAGAAATTAGGGATCAAGAAGCCTATGCAGCGGCAAAAATATTAGGTGTTTCCGTTCGTGAGAACCTGAACATGAGGGATGGTTTTTTTGTAAATGATGAAACCCACCAACTTGCAGTTATTGAAATGATCCGGAAATACCAGCCCGAAATCGTCTTGTGCAATGCTCTTGATGATAGACATATCGACCACGAAAAAGGAAGTAAATTGGTGTCGGATGCTTGCTTTCTTTCTGGATTAATAAAAATTGAAACGGAATATGATGGTGTTAAGCAACAGGCTTGGAGGCCTAAATTAGTATACCATTATATGCAATGGAAAAATTTGGTTCCTGATTTTGTTGTTGATATTACGGGGTATAACAACAAAAGAGTGGAAGCTATTTTGGCTTACGGTTCCCAATTTTACAATCCTAATTCTAACGAACCGGAAACACTAATTGCTACAAAAAACTTTTTGGAGAGCCTAAATTATCGTGCGCAAGATTTAGGACGATTAATAGGGACTGAATATGCTGAAGGATTTAATGTAGAAAGGTATTTGGCCGTCAATAGTTTAGGGGATTTAATATAATTTTTTATAAATTTTCTTTGTAAAATAAAACTTTTGCAATACATTTGCACTCGTTAAAAATGGTGGTTGTAGCTCAGCTGGTTAGAGTATTGGTTTGTGGTGCCGAGGGTCGCCGGTTCGAACCCGGTCAGCCACCCAAAAACGCAAAAGCTTCGAAGTAATTCGAAGCTTTTTTTGTTAGTACCATTTCTAGTTTGGGACAAGTAGTATTTTACCTGCCAGATTTATCCACTACGGGACGATTTTCTCGATTAGCTAATTCCCATGCTGTTGCAAAAGCCAATTGAGCTCTTTTTGCCAAAGCATCAAATTCTATTTTCTCTACTTTGTCCGTTGATTTATGGTAATCGGCATGCACGCCGTTAAAAAAGAATACCGATGGAATTCCGTTTTTAGCAAAGTTATAATGATCCGAACGATAATAGAAACGATTCGGATCATTTCGGTCATTGTATTTATAATCTAAATTTAAATGAACATAGTTTTTGTTAGCTGCTTCACAAATGTTGTACAAATCTGTCGATAGATAGTCGGAACCAATCAGGTAAACATAATTATTGGAGTTGGCATGTGCTTCATCCCGACGTCCTATCATGTCAATATTGATGTCTGTAATAGTATTGGTTAAAGGGAACAAAGGATTTTCAGTATAATAGCGGGAGCCATGAAGCCCGTGTTCTTCACCAGTCATGTGAAGGAATAGGATGGAGCGTTTGGAGCCATGACCTTCTTTTTTGGCTTGTTCAAAAGCTTGAGCAATTTCAAGCAGCGCCACAGTTCCTGAACCGTCATCATCGGCACCATTATAAATTTTGCCATCTGTTATTCCTACATGATCATAATGGGCTGAAATAACTATAATCTCATTTGGTTTTTCCGAGCCTTCAATGAATGCCCAAATATTTTCAGAATCGGGTAAATTCTCGTTATTTCGGGCATTCAAATATGCCGCAGGAATTTTTTGATAATAGCTTTTTGCCCCTTTTGGGAAAGGAATTTTGTTATTTTTATACTGGCTAATAAGATATTCGCCTGCTAATTTCTGTCCTTTTGAGCCTGTATCCCGACCTTCCATTTCATCGGATGCTACAATATAGAGATGTGTTTTTAACTCATTGGGCGTTATGGTATTCATGTATGTGGAAAGATCAGAAGACGCTATGCTAGATTTTTTAACCGTGCAGCCGATGCTTAAAACGGATAATAAACTCAATAAGATTATTTTTTTCATTCGATTCATTTATTTTAGTGTAAAATGGGTTGTTTCATAAATTTTATTTATAAAACTTCTTTTAGGAAAACCAATAGGTGTTCCCAAGAGCGTTTAGCTGCCTTTTCATTGTAGGCTGCCCCCTTAGAATTGTCGGTTCCGGATTCTGGATTTGTAAAAGAATGTACCGCATTTGCATAATATATCATTTGCCAGTCGGCTTTGGCATCACGCATTTCTTTTTGGAAAGCGGCGATTTCCTCTGAAGATTCATAAGGATCGTCGGCTCCGTGGCAAACCAATACTTTTGCAGATAGATTTTCGGTAATTCGAGCGCTATCCTTTCCAAGTCCCCCATGAAAAGAAACGACTCCTTTTACAGGTAAATGTCCCCTTGCAGCTTCAAGTGCTCCTGTACCTCCAAAACAATAGCCGATGACAACCGTTTTTTCGGAATTGGCTCCAGATTTGGTCAATTCCTCTAAGGCTAAACGAATTCTTTTTTGATATTGTTCATAGTCTTTTTTATAAAAACCAGCACGTTCACCAGCTTCTTTAGCGTCCTTAGGATAATTTCCCTCTCCATAAATATCAGCTACAAATGTATAATAGCCTAGATTTGATAGTCGTTGAGCCGTATCTTTTGAGAGTTGATCTATTCCTTTCCAAGCGGGAAGGATTAGAATACCAGGATTTTCTTTTTTTGCTTTTTTTGGTCTAATTTGAAAACCGTTTAATAGTTGTTCTCCATCTTTATATTGAATGGGTTTGAGTTGTGCAAAACAAAATGTCGAAATGAGAGACAAAATTATCAGATTATAAATTTTCATGTTTTTTAGGTATTAGGATTTGTTTTAGCTTAGCATGGTTTAGTAAGTCCTTATTGGTTTTTATAATGGATTTTCGATAGGTTTCATATTAATGCCTTGAACTTGGAGCTCTTCCGCAATAAAAATAAAAGTTCAGAATTGATAAGAAGTAGAAATTTTATTTTTACTTAATGTTACCCTACAATCTGCTCTCATAAGTTTTAAATCGAATGGAATTGGCAATTTTCATTAATCTTAATTCTGTTATTTTTTCTTCATTTAGCGATTCAGCCAGTAAATTAAAGATGGTTTTTTCTTCAAGGAGCTCTGCATAAATAGATAGAATACCGTAGGTTGCCAATTCATAATGCCCTATTTTGTATAGCGAGAGAATGATGCCTGCGTCTCGTACAGTCCCGAATTTAGTGTCCTCAATCATTGCATCAACATCTTGAAGCAAGCAATCGATGGTTTCGCTTTTTTGAAGGAATGGGTCTTCATCTAAGTTTGAAAACGCTTCTCCCAAACGAATTACGTGCAATTTTGTTTCTTCAAAATGGATGGTGATGGCTTCAATTAATTCAAATGCACAAGAGTTTTTTATCATTTTAGGAAAAGCTTTTAATAGTGCTTTTTCTATATAATACATTGTTTTTAATTCATTTACAAGTAATTCGAATAATCCTGAAGTACCGTCAAATTTATTTCTAATGGGTTTTGTGTCGTTGTCAGTTATAGAATTGTAGTTTTCATTTGGTTTTTTATCGTTATCCATTTCATTTTTCATTTGGTTAATCTGTCAAAACAAAATGTTTTGAAGATATATTTCGCGGGGATACTAATTTTTGGCTCTTAAAATAATTTTAAATTAATGCAATTATCATATTCCTAATGCAAGATAAAATAAAATATCGTCAAATTCAATTTTGGATTATGATTATTAGAAATGAATTCAAAAGTAAGTTTTATGATCGAATTTTGTAACCTGAAAATCATATTAGGTATTTCATCGACAAAAGCGTACTGATGGTCTGAAAAAATGCGGATTTACATCATATTAATTTTTTTGTTTTAACTTTATATACCCAGATCATTTTTTTTAATTTTTATAATCAATGCTATTATGAAAGCAAAAAATTACATGATTATGGTGGTCTTTTTTTTATGCTGTTATATATCTAGGGGACAGTCTCTTGTGGATACGGTTGTCGCAAACGACACAACAACAGCTGCAAGTATGGCAGTAAGATTTTTTTATTTCCCGAATCTTCAAGCCTATTTTGATACTAAGAAAGGTTTTTATATTTACAATGAAAATGGGACTTGGCTTACATCAGAAAGAATGCCGGCAAACTACAGGGGATATTCCCGGAACAATGGACTTTATGTACCGATAAAAGGATATTTTGGGGAGAAACCATATTCACTTTTAGATCAACATAAATTAAAATATCCAGCCAATTATTCCAGTAGACGTCAATTAAAGCCTATGGCATCTACGGATTAATCACGAAAAAAACGCTTCAATATTCTATTTATTGGTTCCAAATGCTTAGGTACCTTTTCGAAATTTGTATGTAATCATGTTCCTTTTCTACAAACATCCTGGCTCTTTTACTGATGATGGATATTTCTTCTGGATTTTCAATGAGATATGACAGTGATTCAACCAAGTAATTCACGTCTGGTTTTGCATTGACGTTCACACTTTCTTTTAGATTATAAAAGGCTTCAAATTCTTTTTCAGCACCGGTAAAAACGACTTTTCCTTTAGCCATTGCTTCGAGTGCATTGTACCCTTGATCATAACAGTAAACTTGGTCTAAAAGGATGTGTGCTTTGTTGTATAATTGGATATATTGTTGATATGGAATATTTCGTGTGGTAATTATTTCAACTCTGTCATTATATTTATTCTGAATAATTGCCAATGCTTTTTCGAAATAATCATTCCCTTTCTTGAAGTAATTTTCAGTATTAATACCGTGGAAAATGATTATTTTTTCAAGAGGACTAAAAGGTTGAACTTCTATATTTTCTACATTGATTGGATTGGGAATTAGGCCCAAATACTTCGGATTATTCCTTAAAGGGATATGATAATCCATGTCTGAAGCAATAATTCCCGATATGTTTTTATAGATAAATTCATGAAGTTTTCTAGACGATTTTTTTCTGAATTTTAAAACATTCTGAAAATTTTTATTGTTAATTTTTCCTTCCAAATAAGGTTGAATAAGTGATTTTATTTCCGGATTTTCAAAAGAATACTTCACGGTCAGGTAATCTGTGCCACAAGAAAGCAAATACACTTTTTTATTGTTTTTGAATAGAAATTCTAAAATTTTTTTTTCAAAATGATACCCACAGTAAAAACTATTTTCATTAATAAGCTGAACTACATCAAAATTAACAAACTGGTTTTTATTCTTCTTAAATTGAAGATAGGTCAAATAGGAACTGATGTTAAAACCGGTTAGTTTAAATATCCCAACCTTTATTTTTTTTAAGAAACCGGAATCCCATTTTTTTTCAATAGGAAAATCCACGGGAAAATCTTTGAACCCATCCTTGAATCCAAAAATGACAACATGATGCCCTAATTTTTGTAACCCTTCCTTTAAAGAATTATGCAATCGGCTGTATTCTCCTATGAGTAAAATGTTCATATATTGTTATCTTTGACAAATATATTTACAATTTGACAATAATGGGCACTACAAAAACTAAAATTGCAATAATAACCTCTTCTTTGGCACATGGTGGGGCAGAGCGGAGTTGTGGGTTATTATCCATTTTATTGTCTAACTTAGGATATGAAATCCACGTGGTTACTGTTCTGGATGAAATAGAATTTAATTATCAAGGGGAGTTGTTAAATTTAGGACTTTTAAAAAAGCAGGATGATTCCTTTTTGGGGCGATTCAAACGGCTTTTAGTTTTCAAAAATTATCTAAAAAAAAATAATTTTGATTGGATTATAGATCACAGACCCCGAATTCCAACTTGTTCCGAATTAATAATTTCAAGATTTATTTACAATCCCAAGAACGTAATTTATGTAGTCCATAATTTTAAAATTGATAAATATTTTCCTAGAAATAAATTTATCGCTAAAATAATTTACAAACATTCTCCCTATATCATTGCCGTTTCGGAAGAAATAAAAAAGGCAATACATCAAAAATTCGGATACAAAAATGTGAAAACAATTTATAATCCGATAGATAACAAATTGCTGAATTCATTGTCTAAAGAAAAAATTATTGATAAAAAATTTATTTTGGCATACGGCAGAATCGACGATGATGTTAAAAACTTTTCCTTGTTAATCGATGGGTATTCCCAGTCCATCTTGCCACAAAAAAAGATCTTACTTTACATCCTTGGAGATGGGAAAGATGTCGAAAAATTGAAACTAAAAGTAGCAGAATTGCATTTAACTGAAAAAGTCATTTTCAAATCTAAATTGACAAATCCTTTTCCCTATGTAAAATCGGCATTGTTTACGGTATTAACAAGTAAATATGAAGGCTTTCCCATGGTAATAATTGAGTCCCTTGCCTTGGGAACACCAGTAATTTCAGTAGATTGCAATTCGGGTCCCAGAGAAGTCATTGTCAATGAACAAAATGGGTTATTGATTGAGAATTATAGCAGTAATGAATTGGCAAAAGCCATGAATCGTTTTGTTGAAGATCAATTTTTGTATGAAAATTGTAAAAATAATGCGTCAAAAAGCGTGGAACATTTGGCTGTGGCATCGATTTCAAAACAGTGGCAAGAAATACTCTCTAAGTAAAAAGACCAACATTACTCTTTTAAAGAAGCCATATCAATGACAAAACGGTATTTGACGTCTCCTTTTTCCAGTCTTTTGAAGGCTTCATTTACATCTTGGACTTTTATCAATTCAATGTCGGCGGTAATATGGTGTTCCGCACAAAAATCCAACATTTCCTGGGTTTCGGCAATACCGCCAATATTGGAACCCGAGAAACTTTTTCGTCCCATTACCACATTGAAAGCACCAACTTCCAATGGTTCTGGAGGTAATCCAACCAAAACTACCGTGCCATCGTGTTTCAAAAGATTCAGGTACGAATTGATGTCGTGTTTGGCTGAAACGGTATCAATAATGAAATTCAGTTTTCCAGTATATTGACTCATTTGGGCTGCGTCCGTGGACAAAACGGCATTATGCGCACCAAGACGTTTGGCATCTTCCACCTTGGATTGTGAAGTGGTAAACACGGTTACTTCAGCTCCCATTGCTTTGGCTATCTTGATGGCCAAATGTCCCAATCCTCCAATACCCAAAATGCCCACTTTTTTCCCCGGTCCAACATTCCAATGTCTTAAAGGCGAATAGACCGTGATTCCCGCACACAATAAAGGAGCTGCAGCGGCCAAATCCAGGCTTTTCGGAACGTGCAACACATATTTGTCTTCGCAAACATAGGTTTCGGAAAAACCGCCATAAGTGACTCCACCCAAATATTTGTCGGGAGAATTGAAGGAAAAAGTTGGAAATTGATTGCAAAATTGTTCCAAGCCTTCGTGGCAACTCTCACATTCTTGACAAGAATCGACAATGCAACCCACGGCGGATAAATCGCCAACATTAAAGTTTTTGACGTGGCTTCCCACTCGGGTTACTCTTCCCACGATTTCGTGTCCCGGAACAATTGGGTAGGCGGTCATTCCAAAATCATTCTTGATTTGGTGCAAATCGGAGTGGCAAATTCCGCAATAGAGGATTTCCATTTCCACGTCGTGGACCTGTAATTCCCTGCGGTTGATGTTGATGGTTTCCAGGGGCTGGTCTGCCGCCTTGGTTCCAAAGGCTTTTACTGTTGTTGTTTCCATGTTTATTAATTTGTTTTTATAAACTGTTGTAATCATCATCTCTTACGGGCTCTAGCCATTCGGTTTTATCCTTGTCAAAGTCGGGTAGTAGGGCAATATGACGCATCAAACTGTCGTGCGAAGCTCCATGCCAATGCACGACAGTTTTAGGGATTTTAATCACATCGCCTTTTTGAATTAATTGAATCGGTTTGTCTTTTTCCTGATAATAGCCGATGCCTTCAATGACAAACAATATTTGTCCTGATGTATGGGTATGCCAATTGGTTCTGGCTTTGGGTTCAAAAGTTATCGTTCCCATATTGATGTTGTATCCATCATCGGGTGTCACGTTCATGTTTACCCAAACCGTTCCCGTGAAATAGGCTGCGGGTGCTGCTGTTCCTTTTTCTGTATATGTGGTCATATTGTTTGATTTTATTTTTTGCTGTGCATAATTTAACGGATTAAACAGTATTAAAAAGAATTATTGCTGTTAAATATTTTATGATTTTCATTTTATGTTTAACCAATTTATTTCTTTGCAAATTTCCGATGAATTTGCAAATGCATCAGTATACAGATTACTGTGTTAATTACCATTTTTACGGATTGAGAATTTATTTTTTGTTTATTAAACAAAAAAAGCTGAAGTAATTACTCCAGCCTCCTTGAAACTAAATGATTTTATTTATAATCCGAAAACTTTTTCTAAATGCATCGGGAAATTTTCAAGGTCTTTTGCAATGTATTCATTTTTAAAAATATTGAAACAATTATAGTCAGGTAGAATTTCAACACCGCAAAAACGGTAATTACTGCTAATGTTTAAAAATAAATCTGATGTACTTTTACCTTGCATCAATTGTTGTGCAGGATTATCAAAGGCTTCGGCCGGCGCATTCCAAGTGGCAGAAATCATAAACTTTTTGCCTTGTAAATGGCCACCAGTACCATATTGTTTGGTCACATCTTCTCTTGTTCTTCCGTCGTCAGAAAGGAACTTTTTGCTCAACAAACCGCTATTGAAAACTTCGTCCACATATTTTTTATAAATCCAGGGCGCACCAAACCAGTTTACAGGAGTTTGTAGCATCACAATATCTGCTTCGAGGTGTTTTTCTACTTCCTCGTCAGCATTATAGCCCTCTTCAATTTTTGTTTCTAAAATTTCAAAGTCTTTTGCTTCAAAAAAGTCTTTTGCTTTTTGAATAAAGGAATTGTTTAACTTTCCTTCGGTCCAATTTGGATAGGTTAAATGTGTATTTATAAGTAATACTTTTTTTGTTTTTTTCATTGTATGATTATTAATTATAAAGCAAAGATATAAGCTAAATAAAAAAAGGACAGAAACATTCTACCAGTAAAAAAGAAACAAATTACTGATAATAAAAAACGCCTTGTTTAAAGGCGTTTCATTGAGTTTAATTTTTATGGATTGCTTGCAATCGGTATTCTTTTGGAGTCAGGTTTACCTGCTTCTTAAAAAATTTAGAAAAGTAATTCGGGTATTCAAAACCCAATTCGTAAGCCACTTCGGTAGTGTTTAGTTTTTGGTTTTCTACCAATAGTTCTTTTGCTTTTTTGATTACAAAATCGTGGATATTTTCAAGAGCCGATTTTTGTGTAAAATGTTTTACAATATCACCCAAATAATTGGCTGTTAAGCCTAATTTATCCGCAAAATATTGAACGTTTGGAAGCTGTTTAACAGGTTGTTTGTAATAATCAATTAGACTTTGTTGAAAATCGGTCACAATTCTGCTGTACTGTTTGGGGTCGGTAGAAAACTGTCTTTTATAAAATGCTTCCACCAATGAAACCAACACATTTACATAAGACAAAAGCACATTAAAATTTTGTTTTTTACTTTCATAATATTTCATCATCAACTGAAAAACCGCACTAATTTCTTGTACTTCTTCGTCTGTTAAATACAAAGCTTCGTGCTGTCCATAATCCAGGTAGGTTTTGAACAAATACCGATTTTCTTCGATTGTTTTTTTGGAAAGTTGCAAATACATTCCAGTGTAATTTGGGTCAACATCCCATCCTACAGACATTTCAGGACTATTGAAAAATACGGCGTTTACTGGTTTTGCATTTGAAACAAATTTATCTCGATACCCTACTTTTATAGAAATTCTGTAAAAATCTACCGCAACAGCTTCAGACTTCAACAACATATTGGGTGGATCATAATAACCCACATCGATATCATTGTCTAAAGGCTTTGCCAAGCCTATGTATTCGTTATATGAAGCGAAGTCATTGAATGTTTTCATTTGATAAAGATATAAAATTTACTTTTTACTAAATGATTTGGCATAATTGGTGATTTTTTGTTTGAGAAATAGAAGTTGTATTGTTTTGTAACGCTTTAATCTAAACTTAGTATTTTTTTTAAAAACTTTAGTTGTTGTTTAATTGTCATTTTGTTCAAATAGGTGATTGGGAACAAACCAAAACAAGGATGTCAGTATTAGAATTATAAAAGCTGTTTTCGGAAAATCGATCAGCGATAAAAAGATGGCTACACAATTCAAACCTAGGCTGAAATACGATTTTTTATGACCTTTGAAGGTATTGGAAAAAGAGGAATCTTTACCGTGTAATAGGCAAAGTTGATTCACTAAAAGTAGATAAACAAGTATGCTTACAGTGAGCAGAGTGGCATAAATGGTAACTGTGATTGCTTTAAAATCATTTTCACCCATCGTTGCCGTTGCAAAAGGAACAAGGGAGAGAATAAACAGGTTGAGCATATTGATCCAAAGCACTTTATTGTCAACTTTGGAAACGGTTTGAAACAAATGATGGTGGCTGGCCCAATTCAATCCTACAAAAAGGAAACTTACGGCGTAGCTAACAAATACAGGCCACATTGCTGCAAAACTATCCAAAGTTGGATTGTGTGGAACTTTAAGTTCCAAAACCATTATGGTAATGATAATGGCATACACTCCATCGGTGAACGCTTCAATTCTATTTTTTTCCATATTCCATTTTTTAAGGTTTGCTGATGCCCAAATTTTCGTTTTTGTGTAATTCCGGATTTTGAACAAGTGTAGCCACAAAAGCGGCAATACTTTTTCTGGAAATGGCTGAACCGGTTTCAGGTTCGCCTTTGTGAGTAAGCGCATAATCAATTTCGTTGCCATTGGTAAACCAGTCGGGACGCAAAATAGTATAATCTAATCCCGAACTTTCTATTACGTCTGCCAACTTTCTGTAAGGCACTAAAACAGGTTTCAAAGGCGTTTCATAAATGCCGATAGAACTGATGGCAATAATTCTTTTCACTCCAGTTTCCTGCATTGCCTTTACAATGTTTTTTGACATTGCTTCCAGATTTCCTGCAAGGTTTACATATACGATGTCTTGTCCTGCAATTACATTTTTTAGTTTGGCATAATCCATTACATCGGCTTCTACAACCGTGCAGTTGGTCGTGTCATTTGCTATGTGACTTTTGCTTCTTGACAATAGCGTTAGGTGGAGATCGGGTACATTTTTCAACGTATCAATTATATGTTTTGCAAGACTGCCGCTTGCTCCAATCACTAGAACTTTTTTCATTGTTTTGTTTTTATTTATTTGTCCGCTTATGGATAAAGCCATAAATAGTACGGTTGTAATAAAGAGCTTTTTTTTCATTTCGGAGCCAATTCACCATACCAATAGGCAGAAGTTACTCCACCATCCATCAAGAAATCACTACCGGTAATAAAGGCACCGTCTCGTCCCATCAACAAAGCACCAACGACACCTACTTCGTCTGGTGTGCCTGCTCTACCAGCAGGAGAAATTTCCAGCATTCTACGGTAACTTTCCCCACGAGGGCCATTCAACTCGTCGTTGGCAAGCGGAGTTATAATTATTCCAGGACTAATGGTATTGATTCTGGCTCCTCGTTTTCCCCAGCGTACCGCTTCTGCCTTCACGCGCAATGAATTTCCTCTTTTGGATAATTGGTAGGCAAAGAGCGAACTGTCTACGGCATCCGATTGCAAAAAGGGATGAGAAAGCAGTTCTTCGGTGGGTGTAGCTGCCAATGCTTTATCCTGTTCGGGAGTCAATGAAGGTAAACGATGTCCCGATTGGGAAGCAATTACCACACCGGAACCACCGCTTTCGATAACATTGCCAAATTCTTCCAACACCAATGCAGTTCCATATAAATCCACTTTGAAAATAATGGATGGTGGCGCTTGCGAGGGTGAAACGCCGGCAGCATGAATAAGTCCTGTAACACCACCTATTGCGGTAGCCGCTTCAACCAATGCGTGAACCGAAGACCTTGAAGAAACATCAACAATGGCTGTACTAACTTTGAAGCCTGCATCACTGAGTACTTTTGCGGCTGCATCGCTGTTTACCGGACTTAAATCAGCCAGTAAAATATGATTTCCGGCACCCACTCGGCGAGCGATGGCTTGACCGATAGATCCGGCACCGATAACTACAATAACATTTGTTTTTTTCATAACATAAATTTTATTTTCCAACTCTTTGTTGCAAATGAGACGGATAACGGTCACCTTGAACGTTGGTTTTGGCAAAAGCTTCATCAATTTCTTGAATATCAGCTGTAGATAAAATAATGGAAGCACCACCAATATTTTCGGTCAATCGATGTGATTTTGTCGTTCCCGGAATAGGAACAATCCACGGTTTTTGTGACAATAACCATCCCAAGGCAATTTGTGCCGGTGTGGCTTCTTTTTGCGTGGCAATTGCACCTAAAAGCTCGACCAATTTTTGATTGGCCTTTCTGTTTTCTTCAGTAAAGCGGGGCACGATATTTCGAAAATCGGAAGCATCAAATTGGGTGTTTTCATTGATAGCACCCGTCAAAAATCCTTTTCCCAATGGGCTGAAAGGGACAAAACCAATTCCCAGATCTTCCAATGTTGGTAAAATTTCTAGTTCCGGTTTTCTCCACCAAATAGAATATTCGCTTTGCAAAGCCGTCACGGGTTGTACCGCGTGGGCTTTACGAATGGATTCAACGCCCGCTTCCGAAAGTCCAAAGTGTTTTACTTTTCCTTCCTGAATCAAGTCTCTAACGGTTCCTGCAACGTCTTCCATTGGTACGTTTGGGTCAACACGATGTTGGTAGAACAAATCAATCACGTCGGTTTTTAATCTTCTTAACGATTCGTCGGCAACCGCTCTAATCCGTTTTGGACTGCTGTCTAATCCCTTGTGTGAATCGCCATCGTGAAACCCGAATTTGGTCGCAATAACTACTTCTTTTCTAAATGGTGACAAGGCTTCGCCAACCAATTTTTCATTGGCTTTGCCGTAAGCTTCTGCCGTGTCAAAAAAAGTAATTCCTTGTTCGTAGGCTTCCCTGATTAATTGTATCGCTTTTTGTTTGTCAGTTGCTGGGCCGTAACCAAAACTCAATCCCATACATCCCATTCCCAATGCGGAAACTTCCAGTCCGCTGTTTCCTAATATTCTCTTTTCCATAATTTCTATTTTTTAAAATGTGGTGGCAACCGATTTCAGGATAATCCATTTTCCATTGCGTTTTTCAAGCTGCATCGTTTGTTGCAAACGCCAGTTGTTTCTTGTACCCCAAATTCTCGCATCCAAAAGGTTTTGACCAACAAACGTGGTTTTGTCTCCATCAATTTTCACCGTAGTTTTTATTTCTTTATAGGAGTAGTATTTCATTCGCTCACTTTCAATCTCGGAGAACCATTCGGCTTTTGATTGCACATATCCCGTGATGTGCGTGAGTGTGAAGCGCATATCTAAAATTCTGTTCAATCCTGCTATGTCCTTGTCAATCATCAACTGTGTCAGTTGGCGAGTTACCTCCAATACTTGCGATTTATCATCAGTTTCCATTGCGTTTTTTGGTTTAAAACTTGTTTGTGAAAAAGCCGTAGTTGCATATAAAAGGAGACATAACAGTAGTAATTTTATTAAATTTCATTGGGATAATTCTTCATTCCATCTTCTGTTTTACTACTTCTTCAATGGTGCTTCTACTCCCGACATGGCTTGCACGCCGGCTGGCAATCTATCACCTGTAATTTGTATTGTGTTTAATTCATTGGTAAATTTCAATAGTTCATTCGAAGAAAACTTCAGATTGCTTGCGCCAATATTTTCCTTCATATGATTCATTTGTGTAGTTCCTGGAATTGGAGCTATCCAAGGTTTTTGGGCCAATAACCAAGCAAGTGAAATTTGTGCAGGAGTGGTTTCTTTTTGTACACTCCATTTTTTTAAGAGGTGAACCAATGGCATATTTTTGGCAATATTTTCAGAAGAAAAGCGAGTTTCAGAACCTCTAAAGTCGCCTTGGGCAAAGTGGGTGTTTTCATCAATTGAAGCTGTTAGAAATCCAACACCCAATGGACTCCAAGGCACAAAACCAATTCCTAATTCTTCGCAAAGTGGCAGTATAGTTTTTTCCGGGCCACGCCATAAAAGAGAATATTCGTTTTGAATTGCTGCAACAGGATGTTCTTTGTGTGCTCTTCTTACAGTTTGCTCTCCTGGTTCAGAAAGACCATAATTCAATACTTTGCCTTCTTTGATGAGGTCTTTTATGGCTCCAACAACATCTTCAATTGGAACTTGCGGATCTACACGATGTTGGTACAGTAAATCAATTCTGTCAGTACGAAGTCTTTTTAACATTGATTCAACCACTTTTTTAATATGCTCTGGTTGACTATTCAAGCCACCCGGCACACGTTTGCCATCTTCACCAATATTAAATCCAAACTTTGTTGCAACAACTACTTTATCACGTATTGGAGCTAAACCTTCTCCAAGTATTTTTTCAACCTCCAAAGGACCATAAGCTTCGGCGGCATCAAAAAAAGTAACTCCATTATCAAAGGCGGTTCTGATAATATTGTGCATTTCTGGTCGTGATGGAATTGTGGTTTGATAGGTTCTGCTCATATTCTGGACACCCAAACCAATGCTGGAAACTTCCAATGTTCTACCTAATTTTCTCTTTCCCGAAAGGGGTTGTGGAGCATTGTCGTTTCCAAAAGGTTTAGATTCAAGATTAAGGGTTTGTGCAGAAGAGGAGAAAGGCAATAAGGCACTTCCTGCCATAGCAAGTCCGGCTGTTTTTAAAAGGTTTCTTCGATTCATAATTATGTTTTTTCGATAAATGTTTCGGTTAATAGTAATTTTATTATAAATCCAGCTTTCTTTCGCTCAGCCATTTCACCATTTCCGGGTTTCTGTGGTCAAAAAACAAACTTTCGTTGGTGTCCAATGCAGCAATGGCTTGCAAATCATCTGCTGATAGTTCAAAATCAAAAATGTTGAAATTCTCGACCATTCTTTCTTTGCGAACTGATTTTGGAATGGCAACTACGCCTCTTTGCGTCAACCAACGAAGAATGACCTGTGCTACGGATTTATTGTACTTGCCACCAATTGTCGCTAAAACTTCATTCTGGAAAATGTTGTTTTTCCCTTCGGCAAACGGACCCCAAGATTGAATTTGTACATTATTTTTACCAAGGAAAGATTGTGTTTCAATTTGTTGACAAAAAGGATGCGTTTCAATTTGGTTTATGGCAGGGGTAAAACCACTATTTACCACCAAATCCATTACTCTGTCCGGATGAAAATTGGCAACTCCTATAGCTTTTACTTTTCCTTCAGCATACAATTCCTGCATAGCTCGCCAAGAACCAAACACGTCTCCATAAGGTTGATGAATCAGGTATAAATCCAGGTAATCCAATTGTAACTTCTTCAATGATTTTTCAAATGCTTCCAGTGTTTTTTCATAACCCGCGTCTTGAACCCAAAGTTTGGTCGTGATAAAAAGTTCCTCTCTAGCCACGCCACTTTTTTTAATGGCTTTACCAACGGCTTCCTCATTCATGTAGGAAGCCGCTGTGTCGATTAATCGATAACCAATTTCGATAGCATTTATGACTGCTTTTTCGCATTCAACTGCATCTGGAATTTGAAAAACACCAAACCCCAAAAGAGGCATTTCAATTCCGTTGTTTAATTTTATATTTTCCATTTTTAAATGATTTTTTGATGGTAATTTTTTGATGGTACAAAGTTCCTGCAAGAATTGGTGTTGTTTGGTATACAGATTACGGATGTTAGTACCATTATTACTGATTTGGAGATTTAGGCTAACATCTTAACAATCTGGGTAGTATATTTGTACTATAAATTTAAGGAAAACAATATGGATACGATTATAAAACTTGAAAATATCTCCCAACACAATACAATAAAAGGCATAGAAACCCAACACCCTTTAATAACTGTTTTTGACAATTCGAATGCGAATGCATTTCCAAATCACTGTCGAATTCATTTTGGGTTGTATGCTATTTTTTTGAAGGCTGTTCATTGCGGAGAATTGAAATACGGAAGAAATACTTATGACTATGATGAGGGAACGATGGTTTTTGTTGCCCCGGGACAAGTTTTGGAAGTGAATAACGAAGAAAATTACCAACCTTCGGGCTTGGCTCTTCTTTTTCATCCCGATTTAATTAAGGGAACAACACTGGGAAAACAAATGAGCCAGTATTCCTTCTTTTCGTATGAATCGAACGAGGCGCTTCATTTGTCTTTGAAAGAGCAACAAATCATTAAAGACTTGTTTGGCAAACTGGAATATGAATTGGAGCAATCAATAGACAAACACAGCAAAAGTATTATGGTCAACAATATCGAATTGTTGTTGAACTATTGTGTTCGTTTTTACGATAGACAGTTTATTACCCGCGAAAACATCAACACCGATATCCTGTCCAAATTTGAACACTTGTTGAACGATTATTTCCAATTGGAAACCACAAAGGATTTGGGATTGCCTTCAGTGGCTTATTTTGCGGATCGTTTGCATCTTTCCCCAAATTATTTTGGCGATTTGATCAAAAAAGAGACCGGAAAATCGGCTCAGGAACACATCCAATTAAAATTGATGGACGTGGCCAAGGAAAAAGTTTTCGATACCGAAAAATCAATTAGCCAAGTAGCCTTCGAACTTGGTTTTAAATACCCTCAACATTTTAATCGAATGTTTAAAAAGAGTACAGGTTACACCCCTAATGAATATAGATTATTGAATTAGCAGGAGAAAAGTGGACATTCTGCTTTGAATTATGCAACTATTGAAGAATTTAACAATCAAATTAATTATAAAAATGTAGCTTAACTTAATGTGCAGTTTTTGTTTGCATATCCATATTTTTCATAACTATTTAATTTACGCATTCAATAAGGCCTCAATGTCAAATTTTTTCATTTTCAAAAAAGCTTGAATGACTCTGGGTGCTTTTTCAGCATCCGACATTAATTCACTTAAAATTGTCGGCACAATTTGCCAAGAAACGCCAAACTTGTCCTTAAGCCAGCCGCATTGGCCTTCGCTTCCGTCTTCCGTCAATTTGTTCCAATAATAGTCAATTTCGTCTTGTGTTTCACATTCAACAACTATAGAAAGTCCTTCGTTAAACTGGAATTCGTGTTCGCCAAAACCATCCATTGCAGCAAATAATTCATTTTGCAAAGTAAAATGTCCAAATTTTAAATTCCCTTCCTGTTGCGGTTCTCCGGCTTCATAAATTTGTAGCTGCTGTATTTTTGAATTTGTAAAAATGGAAGTGTACTGTTTTATGGCTTCTTGGGCTCGACCATATTGTTTGCCTGTAAAAAGAAAATTAGGAATTATTTTTTGTCCACCAGCCGGTATTTCCCCCAACATTAACTGCCAAGTCATTCCAAATTTATCAACCACCCAACCGTATTTTTTGCTCCAGGGATATTGGTCTAAAGGCATCATGGCGCTACCACCAGCTATGAGTTTGTTCCAAATTGTCTCTATCTCTTCATTGGTTTCGCAAGTAACAAAAAGTGAAATGGATGGGTTTATTTTGAACATTGGCCCGCCATTTAACCCCATTATTAGCGCACCTTCAATTTCAAAACGCACCACCATGGGGTTGTCATTTATTATTTTTGAATGGTTGAAAATCGAGCAATAAAAATCTGCGGCTGCTTTGGCATTGCCATCAAACCACAAACAAGGGTAGAGATTTTTTTTCATTTTTTCCAATTTAAAAAGGGAATAATTTACGATTCATTCGCACAATTAAACATCCAATTTACACCAAATTTATCGGTGCAACTTCCATAATAAGCACCCCAAAACATATCTTGTAATTCCATAGTTATGGTTCCGCCCGCAGACAAAGCATCGAATAATTTCTTGGTTTCTGATTTGGTATCCGGTTCAAGATTTATATAGGAATTATTTCCAAAAATCACTTTAAAACCCAATGATTCAGGAGCATCGGTTGCCATTAAAACATGACCGCCAAGGATGGGTAATTCAATGTGCATCACCAGTTTTTTATCTTCTTCCGCCATTGGTGGCATGCCTTCTTGATGAGGAATATCGCCAAAACGTGCAATTCCGCCATTGCCAAATTCTCCTCCAAAAACGGATTTGTAAAATTGGAATGCTTCCTCGGTATTTCGAGGGAAATTGAGGTAAGTGCTTACTCGTGCCATATTATTTAATTTTAGTTGTTCTCATTGCTTTTACAATGGTGAGATTTTTGTCTTTTGATAGTTTTTTGTACTCATCAGATTCTAATGCGTAAAGGGCAATCTTCCCGTTTTCGTTACAGTGTAGACCCCAGCCGTATCGTTTTGTTAGTGGCGAACACCTGAAACACGCATGTCCTTTCGAGAAAAATATTTCTTTTTCTAATTGAAGAGTAGTGCTCGTTATTTTATTTTTTGTAACAAATACCTGAAAGATGACCTCATCAGAAGTGTATTTGTAGGGATTATGCGCCACCATTTCGAATTGAATATTTGCCACCGTTTGAATGTCAGTTTTTATTTGCGGAAATTTGGCTAATTGTACCGGGCAATCGGTTGCAACTTCAATAAAAGTATTTATAAAATTTGTAGTATGTGTTTTTTGAGTTGCCATTCTAACTGTTTTTTTATTTCATTGATTTTTCAACGTAAGTTTTGAAATTATTTAAAATGGCCTGCCAACCTTGTTTTTGCAATTCGGGAGTGTTTTCCTCTTCAGCATCAAAAATTTCTATAATTTTCACACCGTTTTCTATTTGTACAAACAAAACAGTCACTTTCCTATCATCTAAAAGGGTGTAACTAATTTTTTCATTTGTTATAATCACATCATAAATTCCTTCAAAATCAAAACCGAAACTGCCATCTTTGGCTTCCATTCTAAAAAGAAATTTTCCTCCAATTCTTAAATCGTTTTCCGATCTTGTCGTATGCCAATCTTCGGAAGCATTATTCCACTTTTTTATGTGTTCGGGACTTGTCCAAAACCGCCATATTTTCTCGATTGAGGCTTTTACAAGGGTTTCTACCGTGATGGATTCTTTAGTTTTCATTTTTAAACTATTTTACATTATAACAAATGTAACGAATATTAAAAAATTCAAATGCTTGATAATGAATATTTTGGTTTGAGTATTCAGTTTTTTTATTGTATATTACGTTATTGAGAAACAAAAAAGACGACTGTTTCCAGTCGTCTTACAATTATAATCTTAAAAAAAAATATTACCCTAATTTAGCTTCTAAATTTTCTTTTATTGCTTCTAAGAAACCTTCGGTGGTTAAATAATCAGCAGCAGTTAAACCTTCTGGTTTTACTAACATTGCCAAGTCTTTAGTCATTTTTCCGCTTTCTACGGTTTCCACGCAAACGTCTTCTAGTTTCAGGCAAAAATCAATTAATTCTTGGTTTCCGTCTAGTTTTCCTCGATGTTCCAAACCTCTGGTCCAAGCAAAAATGGATGCGATTGGATTGGTAGAAGTGGCTCTACCTTTTTGGTGTTCTCTGTAGTGACGTGTTACCGTCCCGTGAGCCGCTTCGGCTTCTACTGTTTTTCCGTCTGGTGTTACTAATACAGACGTCATTAATCCAAGTGAACCAAAACCTTGCGCTACGGTATCTGATTGTACGTCTCCATCGTAGTTTTTACAGGCCCAAACAAATCCGCCACTCCATTTCATACAAGAGGCTACCATGTCGTCAATCAATCGGTGTTCATAAGTAATCCCTTCTTTTTCAAATTCGGCTTTGTAATGTCCTTGATACACTTCTTCAAAAATATCTTTGAAACGTCCGTCATAGGCTTTTAAAATCGTGTTTTTTGTAGAAAGGAACAACGGCCATTTTTTAGTCAATGCCATCTGGAAGGAAGAATGGGCAAATCCGTAGATGCTTTCGTCGGTGTTGTACATTGCCATAGCAACGCCATCCCCTTCATAATCATATACTTCCCAAGTTTTGGTTTCACCTACTTCTGGGACAAAAGTCATGGTTAATTTTCCTTTTCCTTTGATAACCGTATCTGTAGCTTTGTATTGATCTCCAAAAGCATGACGACCAATAACGATTGGTTTTGTCCAGCCTTTTACGTATCTTGGTACGTTGCTCATAATGATAGGCTCGCGAAAAACAGTACCCCCCACGATGTTCCGAATGGTTCCGTTTGGAGATTTCCACATTTTAGAAAGGTTAAATTCTTTCACGCGATCTTCATCTGGTGTAATGGTGGCACATTTGATGCCCACATTGTATTTTTTGATGGCTTCAGCCGAATCAATCGTGATTTGGTCTTTAGTAGCTTCCCGGCTTTCAATTCCTAAATCGTAATATTTAATGTCTAATTCCAGATAAGGAAGAATTAATTTTTCTTTAATGAATGACCAAATAATTCGTGTCATTTCATCTCCATCCAACTCTACAATTGGATTGACTACTTTAATTTTTGCCATGCTTTAGTTATGAGGTTTGTACGTTTTTTTTTAATTGTCAGCAAATATAATGAAACGATATCGTAATAGAGAAATGGATTCCCTTTTGTTTTTATTAGTATCTGTTAAATTATGAAATTGGGATTATCAGTACCTTAAAAAGAGAATATGATAATTTACAGGTAGATTTTTGTCAAAAAAAAAGTTCCAATAGTACATCGGAACTTTTTTATAAGAAGAAAGCGAACTATCTTCTTTTATCTCTAATCTTAGCTTTTTTACCAGTAAGTTCTCTAAAGTAGAAAATTCTAGCTCTACGAACATGACCTTTTTTGTTAATCTCTACTTTTTGCAAAGCTGGCAAGTTTACCGGGAAGATACGCTCAACTCCTACAGCACCTGACATTTTACGAATCGTAAAAGTTTCTGTGTTTCCAGAACCTCTTCTTTGAATAACAACACCTTTAAAAAACTGTGTTCTTGTTTTTTCACCCTCTTTAATTTCGTAGTACACTGTGATGGTATCACCAGCTCCGAATACAGGGAAATCTTTTCTTGTTACGAATTCGTCTTGAACGAATTTCATTAAATCTGCCATGATATTTTTTAATTATGGTTTTAAATTGGAGCAACATTCGCGGACTTCGCCAGAGGTTGGTCTAATGTGGGCGCAAAAGTATTTAAAAAAGTCGAAAGTCACAAGTTAAAAGTCGAAAGATTACCTATGTTTTTACATTAATGACTTTAAGACTCATTTAACAAGTCCGGACGTCTGTTCTTCGTGTGTTCATAGGCCATATCCTCACGCCATTTATCTATTTTGGCGAAATGACCGCTGGTTAAAACATCGGGAACTTTCCATCCTTTATAATCGGCAGGACGAGTATAAATGGGGCCTGATAACAGGCCGTCCTGAAAACTGTCAGTTAAAGCCGAAGTTTCGTCACTCAAAACACCCGGAATCAATCGAATTAAAGCATCCGACACTACCAAAGCACCAAGTTCTCCGCCAGACAAAACATAATCGCCAATAGAAATCTCCTTCGTGATAAAATGATCGCGAACTCTTTGATCTACTCCCTTATAATGTCCACAAAGAATGATAATATTTTTGTAGAGTGACATGGTGTTTGCCATTTTTTGGTTCAGCGTTTCCCCGTCTGGCGACATATAGATAATTTCGTCATAGGTGCGTTCGCTTTTCAAATGTGTGATACAGGCGTCAATAGGCTGCACGGTCATCACCATTCCGGCACCACCACCAAAGGGGTAATCATCAACACTTTTCTGTTTGTTTGTGGTGTAATCCCGTAAATTATGAATGTGAACTTCCACAATCCCTTTTTCAATAGCACGCTTCATGATAGAAGCTTCAAACGGACTTTTTAATAATTCAGGTAAAACAGTAATAATGTCAATCCGCATTTTATGTATATTTATAAGAGTGCAAAGGTACTAAGGTTAATTGGAAAAGAGAAAAGAAGGTAAATTATTAGCATGTCTTCTTTTATCAGTATTTTTATTATACTCCAAATTGTTTTAAGTGATGGTCTAAATGTTTCCACATTAGCAAATCCCATTCGTCATAGTTCATTGCTCCCCAAAACGGATGTTTCATTATTTTTATGGATTGATGTCCCTGTGCGAAACGACTAAATTTTTCAATTAAATCTTTTTTTGAAGTTTCAAAATCATATTTATCAGAGAAAATAAATTCGGGGGCTGTCGGACTATTTTTTTTAAATTCCGAATTAAAGACTTTGTTTTTAAGCATCTTACCTAAAAATTTCATCAAGAAATTTATTTTAAGTTGCTTCGTGCCAAAAGCAACTTCAACTGCAGCATCAGTATGTTTCAGCATCTGGTCAACTGACATTTTTCCCCACAAAGGCTGGCTTTCGGGAATCAGCTTATTTATTCGAACAATCATGGCCTCATTTCCAGCACTGTCAAAAATGGAGTTCATATTTTTTGTATTTAAATGAAGCGCAAATATAATGTATATTTTTTTAGAAGGTATGTTCTGTTTTTAGGGAGGCAGAAAGATATGGAGTGTTGTCAAAACAAATTCTTAACAATTTTTCGGGACTATATCACTGTTTTTTCAATTACATTTATCTTTTATTAAACGAATCCTTTCTTATGCAAATTTTTTCAAGAATAATCATGGCAAGCAGTATGATTGTCTGCATTGCCTTATCTCAAGTTCAAACACTTTATGCACAAAACAAATCCATTAAAATGACGAATCCGCTTTTACAGAAAAGTACGTTGCAATACCAAGCACCGCCTTTTAATTTAATTAAAGACGAACATTTCAAACCCGCTTTTGAATATGGTTTAAAAATTCATGATGAAGAAATAGAGAAAATTGCAAACAATCCTGCCCAACCCACGTTTCAAAATACGGTGTTGGCATTAGAGACTAGTGGTTTAGATTTAACTAGGGCAACTGGGGTTTTTTATAACCTGACGGGATCAAACACCAACCCAACTTTGCAGGCTATAGAGGAAGAATATGCCCCCATTTTTTCAGCCCATAATGACAAAATATATTTAAACAGCAAAATATACAATCGTATCAAAGCATTAGATGTCGCCACTTTAAAAGGTGAAGACAAAAAACTGACCGAGTATTATTTGCAGCAATTTGAATTGGCAGGAGCCAATTTATCGCCGGCAGATAAAGAAAAAATGAAAAAAATCAATGAAGAGTTGGCTAGTTTAAGCACACTTTACAGTAACAAGTTATTAATTGCCCGAAAAAACGGAGCTGTTTTGTTTGATAACGCAAATGATTTAGCGGGTTTAAGCATCGATGAAATGGCATCGGCTCAAGCCCAAGCCAAAGAGGCTGGGCAAGAAGGAAAATATCTCATCGGATTATTGAATACCACCCAACAGCCCTTGCTGCCCAGTCTAACCAACAGAGCCACTAGAGAAAAAATATTTAAGGCCTCTTGGAATCGCGCCGAGAGAAACGACGAAGGCGATACGCGTGAAGTCCTGGAAAAAATGGCGAGATTGCGTTTGCAAAAAGCACAATTAATGGGTAAGAAAAGTTTTGCCGAATGGAGGCTGCAAGACCAAATGGCCCAGAAACTAGAAGCGGCCATGGACTTGTTGTCCAAAATTGCAAAGCCGGCAGTAGCCAAAGCCCAAGAGGAGGCCAAGGCCATTCAAGATTTAATTGACGTTCAAAACGGCAGGTTCAAATTAGAGCCTTGGGATTGGGATTTTTATTCTGAGCAAGTGCGAAAAGCGAAATACGATTTAGACGAAAGTCAAATAAAACCGTATTTCGAAATCACCAATGTATTAGAAAAAGGGGTGTTTTTCGCTGCCAAACAAATGTACGGCATCACGTTTAAGGAAAGAAAAGATTTGCCGGTGTATCATCCAGACGTTGTAGTCTATGAAGTGTTTGACAATGACGGAACCTCCATAGCCATTTATTATTTGGATTTTTACACCCGTGATAATAAAAACGGAGGCGCATGGATGAATAATTTTGTGAGTCAATCGCATTATTTAAAACAAAAACCGGTTATTGTAAACGTGTATAATTTTGCAAAACCCATAAATGGAAATCCATCCTTGGTCAGTTTTGACGATGTAACAACAATGTTTCATGAGTTTGGGCATACGCTGCACGGGCTGTTTGCAAATCAAAACTATGTCAGTCTTTCCGGGACTTCCGTGCCGCGGGATTATGTAGAATTCCCTTCTCAAATCAATGAGCATGCGGCATTAGACCCAACGGTCTTAAAGAATTATGCCCTTCATTACCAAACCAAAGAAGTCATCCCGCAGGCGTTGATAGACAAAATTAAAAAGGCCGAAACCTTCAATAAAGGATACCAACTAACCGAATTGTTGGCCGCATCAACCCTAGACATGGCTTGGCACAGCGTAGAACAGGAATCGGATTTTAAACCGACACTGGCTTTCGAAAACGAAGCCCTTCAAAAATATGGCTTGTTGGTCAACGAAGTTCCAACCCGATACCATACTCCTTATTTCGCGCACATTTGGAGTGGAGGATATTCCGCGGGCTACTATGCCTATACTTGGTCTAAAACATTAGATTACAATGCTTTTGATTGGATGGAAGCCAACGGAGGTATGACCAGAGCCAATTGTGAGCATTTTAGAAAATACATTCTGTCCGTAGGGAACAGCGTAGATTTAAACAAAGCCTTCAAAGATTTCATAGGGCATGACATGCAAATAGAACCGTATTTAAGAAATTCAGGTTTGTCTGAAAAGTGATAATTTTTTAGGTAAAATTTTGGAAGAAGCGGTTTTAAAACATAATTTGAGTCTGTGTCACGTCCTAAAAAAAAGTTTACATATTTTTTCTTAAATTTAGATGCTAATGCTGGGATTTAAACAAGCAAAGCCTAACAACAAATTCTCAACATACCATGTCAAAAACACTTTCAAGTCCATTGACGCTGGGAACTCCAGCTCCTAAATTTAAATTAAAAGACACCAATTCGAGTTTTGAATATTCCTATGATGAACTGAAAGGGGCTAAAGGCACTTTAGTGTTTTTTATTTGCAACCATTGTCCGTTTGTGCTTCATGTCATGGAAGAAATCATTCGAATCGCCAATGATTATAGGGTGCAAGGTCTGGGTATAATAGCCATTTCCAGCAATGACATCCTAAAATACCCACAAGATGGCCCTGAATTAATGACCGAATTTGCGTTCAAACACAAAATGGAATTTCCCTATTTATACGACGAAAACCAAGAAGTAGCCAAGGCATTTCATGCGGCTTGCACGCCTGATATTTTCCTTTTTGATGTTCAGGACAACTTGTTTTATCACGGCCAGTTAGATGATTCTCGACCCGGAAACGGAATCCCTTTGAGCGGAAGCGATCTCAGAGGCGCCATTGATGCCGTCATTTATAACAGAACCTTGGCTTCGCCACAAAAACCAAGTATGGGTTGCAACATCAAATGGAAATAGTTTAAATTATAAATGGTGTAGTGCAATAGAGCATCTGCAGCTATTTTTCTTAAAATAATACCATTACAACTCTTCTTGTATCGTTTATATATACAGGAAAATGTAAGAAAGTCCCATATATTTCATACTTTTATTTTTTTTTAAGAAAACATACAAATTGAGTATGAGGTTGAAGTTTGCCTCATCAAGTAAAGGCAGTTATTCAAATCCATAATGACGTATTGATTTTATAAATTATAAAAATCTAAAAATTACTAAATGAAAATAGCTCTTTTTACAAATGAATTCCCACCTAATATATACGGGGGAGCAGGTGTACACATTGACTTTCTTAGTCAGGAATTAGCCAAATTAGGAAAAGTTGAGGTGCGTTGTTTTGGTAATCAATCTGAAGATACCGAAAATATGCATGTATTGGGGGTTAACGTTTCACTTACCAAAATGACAGATGATAGCAACCCGCACATCAAAATGTTTCAAAACCTAAGTCGAAATGTTGAAATGGCACAGCACACGCCAGATGCTGATATCATTCACTGCCATACTTGGTACAGCCACCTCGCAGGGATATTTTCGCGTGAACTTTTGCAGGTGCCGCTCTTACTGACTACCCATAGTCTGGAAACGCATCGCCCTTGGAAAGTGGAACAACTAGGAAATGGCTATTTTCTTTCGCGCTGGATTGAGCAACAAGCCTATAAAACATCCGACGGGATTATTGCTGTGAGCCAACAGATGAAACAAGACGTCATCGAGGCGTATGGTGTTGATCCCGAAAAAGTAACCGTGATTCATAACGGAATTGATCCCGAATTTTATAAGCCTACATTCGACAGCGAATTGCTCGTTGAGTATGGAATTGACCCAACGGTTCCTTTTGTGCTTTTCGTCGGTCGCATTACGCGTCAAAAAGGAATTTCCCAATTGATTAGCGCAGCCAAACATTTTAACAAAAACTGTCAGGTAGTCCTTTGTGCCGGAGCTCCAGATACCCCTGAAATTGCTGCAGAAATCGAAGCACTCATCGCTAATTTACTTGCCGAAAGGGATGGGGTCATTTTAATATCAGAAATGCTTTCGCGCGATAAAATAAAAGTGCTTTACAGTCATGCGCGCGTTTTTGCTTGTCCTTCCCTTTATGAACCTTTTGGGATAATTAACCTCGAAGCGATGGCTTGTGAAACTCCCGTAGTGGGCAGCGCCGTGGGCGGAATACCAGAAATCATTGTTGAAGGAACCACTGGTTTTTTGGTTCCGTTACAAAGCGTTTCAAGAACCAATTTTAACCCCGCCGACCCTGAAGGGTTCCAAAAAGATTTTGCCGCCAAAGTAAACCTGCTTCTGGACGATGAAAATCTGGCTTCAAGAATGGGTAAAGCGGGTAGATTAAAAGTGCTGGAAAAATTCAGTTGGGAATCCATCGCCAAAACCACTTTTAAGTATTATGAGGAAGTGATTTCCAGATTTGAAAAGGAACATGCCTAACAATTCAAATATAAACTTAAATTTATAAAAAAAATGAACAAAAGTACATTAGCCATCATCTTAGGTGGCGGTCAAGGCTCAAGATTAGCGCCATTGACCGAAAATCGCTCCAAGCCAGCCGTGCCGATTGCAGGAAAATACCGATTGGTGGATATTCCAATTTCCAATTGCATTAATTCAAACATTACAAGAATGTTTGTTTTAACCCAATTCAATTCTGCTTCACTGAATCAGCATATCAAGAATACCTATCATTTTAGTACTTTTAGTACTGCCTTTGTGGATATTTTGGCGGCAGAACAAACACCTGATAATCCAACTTGGTTTCAAGGAACTGCGGATGCGGTGCGCCAATGTATGAAACATTTTATGAACCATGATTTTGATTATGCTTTAATTTTATCTGGTGATCAATTGTATCAGATGAATTTTAACGATATGATAAAAGCGCACGAATTAAGCGATGCTTCAATAACCATTGCCACTTTGCCGGTAAATGATAAAGATGCCCCAGAATTTGGAATTTTAAAAACTGACTCCGAAAATTTCATTACTTCTTTTATTGAAAAACCAGCTCCTGAATTGTTGCCTGATTGGACATCGGAAGTGAGTGATGAAATGAAAGCCGAAGGCAAACTTTATCTGGCTTCTATGGGAATTTATATTTTTAATAGGGACTTATTGGTGGAGCTAATGTCGAATTCTGACACCAAAGATTTTGGAAAAGAAATTATTCCACAAGCCATTGGAAAGCAAAAAATACTAAGTTACCAATATGAAGGCTATTGGACTGATATCGGAAATATCGATTCGTTTTTTGAAGCCAATCTAGGTTTAACCGACGATATACCTAAATTCAATCTTTTTGATAATTCCAGTAGAATCTATACCCGGGAAAGGGTTTTGCCACCATCAAAAATAACTGGAGCATCCATTTTTGACAAATCAATTGTCACGGAGGGTTGCATCATCAATGGGGCTAAAATTGAGCATTCGGTAATTGGAATTCGAAGTAGGATAGGTCATGGGTCAACTATTTCAAATTCTTATCTTATGGGTAATGATTTTTATCAAAATTTAGATGAAATCAGAGTAAATATTAAATATAATATCATTAATGTTGGTATTGGCGAACGCTGTATCATCAATAACACTATTGTCGATAAAAACTGTAGGATTGGAAATGATGTTCACTTAAACGGAGGGAAACACTTAGAAAACACTAATACTAATTTATATACGATTAAGGACGGAATAATTGTGATTAAAAAAGGGGTGACATTGCCCGATGGATTTACGATATAATTCCAATAACTAAAAGAATCCCAAAACTTGTTTTGGGATTCTTTGTATATAACGAAATTAAAACTTCGTAAATTACTTTACTTCCATTAATTCTACGTCAAAAATTAAAGTAGCGTTTGGTGGAATTGCTCCACCGGCTCCACGAGATCCATACCCTAAATGGGATGGAATCACGAAACGCGCTTTGTCTCCCACTTGTAACAAGGCAATGCCTTCATCCCAACCTTCAATTACTTGACCTTGACCCAGTCTAAATTCGATTGGTTTTTTTCTTGGATAAGAAGAATCAAAAACTTTTCCGTTTTCTAATGAACCTTCATAGTGAACTGCAACTGTTTTACCGCTTTCTGCTTTTTTACCGGAACCTCTTTGTATGAATTGGTAACGCAATCCGCTTTGTGTTTTTTCAAATCCAGCCGCTAATTTTTCCATTTTTGCTTCGGCAGCTTCACGTTCTGCTGCTTCTCGCTTAGCACGAGAACCTTCAAAAGTTCTGAAAGCTTCAACTGCATTCCATTTTTGGGCTTCTTCACCCACTCTCACAATCTCTAAAGTATCCAGAACATCACCTTGCGCAACAGCATCAACCACATCCTGACCTTCTACCACATGCCCAAAAACTGTGTGTTTTCCGTCCAACCATGACGTTGGAACGTGCGTAATGTAAAATTGAGAACCGTTAGATCCAGGTCCTGAATTGGCCATAGCCAAAATGCCCGGTTTGTCGTGTTTCAAACTTGGATGAAATTCATCGTCAAATTTATACCCAGGATCTCCAGTTCCGGTTCCTAGAGGACATCCTCCCTGAATCATAAAATCTGGAATTACTCTATGAAATTTTAATCCGTCATAGTATCTTGTTCCTTGTGGTTTTACTTTATTTTCTAGGTTTCCTTCGGCCAATGCCACAAAGTTACCTACTGTTCCTGGAGTTAATTCGTGTTCTAGTTTTACTAAAATCGACCCTTTTGTGGTGTTGAATTTAGCGTATATTCCGTTTTCCATTGTTGTTTAATTTTTATTGAGGTGCAAAATTACGAAATTAATTTTAATAAGGGAATTGAGCGATTTAGGAAATGAATTTAAACGAATATTTTTTTGGAGGTTTCCTTTCTAAAAAACGAAAGTCCTTCTTCCGAAACTCACTGGAAAAAGGCATGAAATGGATACCATAAAGGAAGTACTCATTGCAATTAAGGAGGCTGTCCTAAGCAATACGAGACAGCCCCTTATATTGAATTCTTTTTTAAATTAGGGTAGCCGTTGAAGTGATTGCGGCATTTAACAATTTAGAAACGGGGCAAGATTTACTTGCCTTTGTAACAAATTCCTGAAAGCTATCATTGGAAATTGCATTAATTTTCGCATGTACTGTCAGGTGTGATGTAACAATGGTCGATTCAACCAAATTGATTTCGCATTGGGTTTCAATACTCTCAATGACATAACCCGCTTCGCTGATATAGGCGGAGAGCTGCATAGTAAAGCATCCTGCGTGGGCTGCGGCAATGAGTTCTTCGGGGTTGGTTCCCACTCCTTCTTCAAAACGAGATTTGAATGAATATTGGGTATTGGTCAAGGTAGTGCTTTGGGTTGATAGTTGCCCAAATCCTTCTTTAAGTGAACCATGCCAGACTGCGGTTGCATTTCGTTTCATAACACTGTTTTTTAGTTACTCAAATTTACTTCTTTTTTAACTATAACCAGGGTCTATCTTTTTTATAATTCACTGTTTCTCCTCATTTGTTCCTTTTTTTGTTGCTTCTATCAATTCTTTATAGGTCATTTTGGAGAGGGCATCCTGCCAGTCTTCGGCTGATTCGGGTTGTTTGAGATTTTTTAGGGGATAGTTTTCGGGATAATTCTTGTTGCTGTCGGGAATCCAGAGGAGGAGGTCGTTGGGTTCACAATTGAGGGCGTCGCAAAGCAATTCGATGTGGTCTAATCTAAAGATGCGGCCTTTGTTATTTATAATGCTGGTTGCCGAATGTGGAGAGAGTCCTGCTTTTACCAGAAAGGTATAGGGTTTTTCTATTCTTCGGGCTTTAAAAATGGGGGTTAAATGGAGTGTTAGCATGATGACGGTGTTGGGTTTCTACTATATGTTGTTAAAAGTCCGAATAAAGTTTCTAATAACCAAATAGTTGTTTCGAAAAGTCTAAATTACTATTTTAAAAGTCTAAAATGAGTTTATAAAAATTCAAAAGTGGTTTCTAATAATCTAAAAGGAATTTCAAGAAATCAAAATGAAGTTTCAAGAAATCAAAATGAAGTTTCAAGAAATCAAAATGGAGTTTAAAGAAAACCAAAATGAGTTGTTAAAAGTCCAAAATAAGTAGCCTGTATTTAAAAAATGGGGAGTAGGTATTGGAAGGTGTATTTTTTGATTGGAAATTTTATTTTATTGCTGCGAGGTTGGGAGACCATCGCAGAGCGTTAATGAACACTTTGTTTAGTAGAGTATTAATACGTAACAAAACGGTTCTTTGAAGCTACCGTAGATGCTGTCAATTTATCTGTTAATTATTAATTTTCGGTTTATCGTGAATTCTTTTGATTTGATGGCAACCATGTAGGTTCCAGTTTTTAGACATGCGACATTAATGGTTGGATTGTTTTCTTTTAGTGATTCCGTTTTTACGAGTTGGCCTAAGGTATTGTAAATTTTAATTTCCAAATCTTTATTGGTATTCCTTTTCAAAGTCACACTATCGTTCGCCGGATTAGGGTAAAGGGTAATTGAATTGGTTTCTGAAATGCTCTCATTAACATCTAGTGTAATTCGGCTGTACTCTAAAATTAAAATACTCATGGCTGGCATGGAGTAATTTCCGTTAATATCAGGAGTTATTGTACTTTCAATAATTACATCGGAACTTAACGAAGTGGCGGTTAAAACTCTTGCGTTTGAAATCGTATAATTAGTTGTCCCATTTATTTGCATTGGAATTGTGATTAATTTATCCCGATTTACAGCAATTATATTCAGCTTGCTTAAGTCGGCGGATGCAAATGCTCCGCTTCTAACGGAATAAGGATTTGTGTCACTTGCAATCGGCGAAGTACTGATTGTTGAAATGGAGTTATCCAAAAAAACGGAATTTAATTTTTTATATAGTTCAGCAACTGGCATTGAAGTATATGTTCCGTTAGCATTTTTTCTGATTGGATGCCATTGAGCGGATGCAAGCCCATAAGCCCAAAAATTAGATCTTTCCAAATTATCAATTTGACTCATCATTAATAAAAAATCCATTGTTGTGTTAGCTCCCTGCCATTGCATCGCTAAATCTTGAACAGCGGCCGTTGGCTGAGCTCCTAAAATTGCATGTGCATTGTCCCCTAATATAAATTTATATCCTTTGATTTTTGCTGCTGCCGACAAACCCTTAATGGCTGTTTCGTATGTGTTTACGCCATACGGAATGGCGTTATTTATTACTTCCTCGGTTATAAAAGCATGGCTATTTATGCCATAAATTTTTCCTTGCAGCAAGGGCGAATTTAACACGGTATTGGTCCATGCAGAAAGTGCTTTTCCTGTAACTGTAACTGTAATTTTAATGGTAGGGTCAATTGCCCTCATGGCATCGATAATGGGTACAATCATGGTAATATAACTGTTAACGCCGCTGGTGTCAAATTCATTAGGGGTGTAAGGCTCGTTTCCCAAATTCCACAACTCAATGCCGTAAGGGGCAGGATGCCCATTTATTGCCCTAACTGCTGCCCAATCCGTTCCTCCACCGGGATTTGAATTATCATTTGGGGCATTGGCATATTCTACCCAATCGGCATTGGATTGAACAACGTTTGGAACGGCTGCATTCTGCTGAGTTGATTTTAATGTATTATCGGCAGAATCATAAATTGGAATCATTAACTGAACATTTTTAGGATTTGTTCCTCTTGCCGCAGTCATTGCCATGAATTCATCAAAACCAAATTCCAATACTTGTGCCGGAGTATTACCTTGAGCAAAAATTTGCTGGGCCGTTCTTGTGGCGATTGGTCCAATTGATTTTTTCCATTCAAAACCTTGCATAATTCCATTTGCCGGATATCTTAATCCTATCATCGGAAAATCGCCAAATACTGCATCAACCTCTGGTATAAAAGATCCGTCAGTATTGTGATAACCGGCCTGGCCATATCCCGATACGTTTAAACTGGATCGACAATCGTATGTGATTCCCAACAATAATTTAGGGTTAGACATTACCGTTGTGCCTATATTTACTGTAGTAGTTGCCGTTTGCGAAAACAGAATCCCGCTAAAAAGAATTATTGCTGAAAGAAGTGTCGATTTATTCATTAAAGTTTGGATGTCAATTTTTATTTGTAAATATATTGGTTTTACTGAACCTTTGGCTATTTTATCTAAATATGTCTAGTCTCTGATATAAATATCGGTATTGAAGATTGTATTTTGAATCATCCTAAAAAAGTTGATATAAAATAGTTTTTTGCCGTTCGCCATACTTGTCCCCAACTTATCTGTTAATTAGTAATGTGCGGTTTATCGTCAATTCCTTTGATTTAATGGTAACCATATAGGTTCCTGTTTTTAGACTTACGACATTCATGGTTGGATTGTTCTCTTTTAGTGATTCCGTTTTTACCAGTTGTCCCAAGGTATTGTATATTTTAATTTCTAAATCTTTACTGGTATTACTTTTCAAGGTGACACTATCGTTCGCCGGATTAGGGTAGAGGGTCATTGTATTGGTTTCTGAAATGTTTTCCTTCACTGAAAGAGGCACATTGACATACTCAAGAATGAGGATGCTTAAAGCGGGCATGGCATAATTTCCCGTACCATCAGCAGTTACTATATCTTCGGAAAAACTTTCTGCCTGCAATGAAGTGGCGGTAATTAAACGTGCCGTGCTTAAGGTATAGCCGATGGGAACTGTTGGAAGATAAGGGACGGTATTTAGTTTGTCCCGGTTTACGGCAATAAAATTTAATTTGGAGGCATCGGTAGAAATAAAGGCCCCTGATCTTACGGCGTAAACGTTTCCATCACTTGCGGCTGGTGAAGCAGTAGTAACGGCAAGCGATTTGTTTAAAAAAGCGGGAACTAATTTTTTATAAATGTCAGCGGCTGGCATGAGGGTGTAATTCCCCGCGGAATTGATGCGAATGGGATGCCAAACGCCATAAGGCATTCCGTAGGCCCAAAAATTAACTCTGTCGATATTGCTTTTTTGGGAAATCATTATCAAAAAGTCGGCTTCCATGTTGGCCCCCTGCCATTGCATGGCAAGGTTTTCGTTAGCATCATTATGGGTGGTTGGTGGGCTTGTTGGAATGGAATGGGCATAATCGCCAATCAGGACTTTTACTCCTTTGGTAGTGGCATAACTAATTAGGGCATTTATATTGTTTTGCACAGCAGCAACACCGGTTTGTATCACTCCTCCGCTCACTTTTTCAGTTATAAAATAGTGTTGTGAAACGCCATAAATTTTATGTTGGGCGACTAATGTTGAATTGAAAAGTGCATTTGCCCAACTTGTAGTATTGGTTGCGTTTCCAGTTGTGGGAAGTGTAATGTGCAAGGTAGGGTCGATAGCGAGCATGGCATCAATAATGGAGGTAACGTAGGCCAAAAAGGAATTGCAACTGGCGGCGCTACTTCCATATTCTCCTGCGGCCCACGGTTCATTTGCTATGTTCCAGATTTTTATTCCGTACGGGATGGGATGCCCGTTTGCAGCGCGTTGTGCGGCCCAATCAGTTCCTCCTCCTGGATTACTGCCATCATTTGGCGCATTGCAATATTCTACCCAATCTGCATTGGTTCCGACGGGATCGGTGATTGCCATACTGGTTTGGGTTGCATTTAATCCTATGGAGGTTTTGTCATATATCTGAACCATTATTTGAATATCGGCACCGGAAACTCCCTTGGCGGCGGTCATTGCCATAAATTCGTCAAAACCAAAATTTAATGGTTGGGCTCCACCTAATGCTCCTAACAAAGTGGCGGGTTGATTTTGCCTTGAGCCAACGGGACCAACGGATTTTTTCCAATCAAAACCAAATGAAACGGCGTTAGCGGGGTAACGCAAAGTGGTCATTGGGAAATCATTGAATACGGCACCCACTGCAGGAATAATGGTTCCATCGGTATTATAATAACCGATTTGCCCGTAATTAGCATTACCAGTCATACTGGTGCGTGCATCAAAGGTTATCCCGAATAACAAGGGGGTGTTATCCATTACGGTCGTGTTTATATTGGGGATAGTGGTTGTTGCGATTTGTGCAAATGATACTGAGGTACTAATTATTAGGCTAATGAGTAGTGCTTTTTTCATTGTGGGTTCGTCAGTGATTATAGTGCTGGCTCCGCACCTTTATATTTTATTGATTTTTCAAAGGAGGCTTTATAGAATAAAAAAAATAAATATACTTTTTTTATTCTATAAAACGTTAAACATCAAATAAATAAATTTTTGCAGAAATGAAATCAATGACTTAATCAAACAAATCGGAAGACAGATAGCGATCACCTCGGTCACAAATAATGGCGACTATTGTTCCTGATTCCATTTGGTTAGCTAGTTTGAGTGCCACGGCTACGGATCCTCCACTGCTCATTCCAGCAAAGACGCCTTCTTCACGAGCCAGTCTTTTGGTCATTTCCCGTGCTTCTTTTTCGCTTACTTCAATAATGGTGTCTACTTTTGACGCATCAAAAATTTTAGGTAAATATTCTTGAGGCCATTTTCTGATTCCCGGAATTTGGGAGCCATCACTGGGTTGCGCTCCCACGATTTGGATTGCCGGATTTTTTTCTTTTAAATAGGTAGAAGTACCTATGATGGTTCCTGTAGTTCCCATGGCAGAAACGAAATGGGTAATGGTACCGTCAGTATCCCTCCATATTTCGGGGCCTGTTGTTTTATAATGGGCTTTCCAGTTGTCCTCATTTGCAAACTGGTTCAGCATGATATATCCTCCTTCGGCGACTTTTTTATCGGCATAATTTCTTGAGCCAATAATTCCGGTACTTGCTGGAGTTAATATCACCGTAGCGCCATATGCCCGCATGGTTTGCGTGCGTTCTTTTGTGGAATCTTCGGGAAGCACTAGTTCAATTTCAACATTGAATAATTGGGCAATCATTGCTAGGGCAATTCCGGTGTTGCCGCTGGTAGCTTCAATAAGTTTGTCTCCTTTCTTGATATCACCCCTTTCAATTGCAGAAGCAATCATGTTGTATGCTGCCCGATCTTTAACGCTTCCGCCGGGGTTATTTCCTTCCAGTTTCAATAAAAGTTTTACGTTTTTATTTTTGACCAGATTGACCGTTTCCATTAGTGGCGTATTTCCAATAAGGTCTACTAATTTTTGTGGATTCATCCTATTTTTTCTCTTTTATTTTTACTTCGGTAGTTGTGGTATTGGTGACAATAGATTTAGCAGGAATGGATTTTGTGACCCATGAATTTCCGCCAATAATACTGTTTTTGCCGATGGTTGTTGTCCCTCCTAAAATGGTGGCATTGGCATAAATACAAACGTTTTCCTCGACCGTTGGATGCCTTTTAGAGTTTTTCATATCCTTAGTGATACTCAAAGCACCTAGTGTTACCCCTTGGTAAATTTTCACGTATTTCTCAATGATTGTAGTTTCACCAATTACAATTCCGGTGGCATGGTCAATGAAAATAGGAGAGGCAATGGTTGCTCCGGCGTGTATGTCGGTACCAGTAATACGGTGTGCATATTCACTCATGAGTCTGGAAAACAATAATAAGTCCAATAGATATAATTCGTGGCTTAATCGGTAGATAGCAATAGCATAAAAGCCGGGATAGGCTAAATATACTTCTTCGATACTATTAGAAGCGGGGTCGTTTTCTAAAAAATAATCGGCGTCTTGATTCAACTTTTCAAGAACAATAGGTAACTTTTTAAGAAATTGATCCCATATGGAATCGCAAATCGAATTTGTTTTTTTACAGGCAAGAGCAGCAATTTCTTTAAACTGTTTTTCCAGTTCATCAATACTTTCTCCCAAATGGGCATTAGAATCAAATAGGGTATAGAATAGTTTTTCGGTAAAGGTTTCTGTCTTGGTTTTGATTCCGTAATTGATTGAAGAATGTCCCTTCAAGGAATTAATAGTGTTGATAATCTGATCTTTTGTCACGATTAATAGGATTGAATAGTTGTTAGAAAGGGTTAAAAGTAAGGGTTTTTTAGAAAAGGCAGTAATAATTTGGTAAAGAAATTTTTTTCCGTTTTCAAGAATGGATTTTATAGTACTGGCTTGTTTTCGTGAAAAAGTGTTTCAGCCACGAATTTTGCGGATTTGCACAAAGGAATAAGTGTGAATTCGCGAAATTCGTGGCTGAATAGGTTTTTGATGTTGTATGGCTTTACTGTTTGCCGGTCAATCTAGTAGGTAGCGTTTTTTCAATAGTTGGTTCAAGGATTAATTACTAATATGTAATGTCAAAACTGCCACTTGGAATAACGATAGAATTTGTATTGCTGGAATCTGAAAGTCTTCCTGTGATATTCCCTTTTAATTTATTGGGTGTATTGACTGTAATGTTTACTTCGAATGAATTTCCAATTGCAGAGTCATAGTTGATATCACCATCCGTATAATCAAAATAATAACACGTTTCTGTGCCAACTTGCAAATGTTGCAAATTGAAAATGATACTTTTAGAATGATCATCGCTTTTGGTTGCAGTCACAATCAAATCGGTATAAGGATCTCCATCATTAGGGACTACTTCTTTGACCACTTTTAGAGTGTCAAAATTAAGCGTAACGCCATTTATTATCGCCGTCAAAAAATTAGTTGGTTGGGCAGGATTATTTTTTGAATCATCTTTAGAACAAGACGATAAAGACGTTAGTGCAATAGCGGTAATAAACATAAATAGCTTTTTCATTTTTTTAAAATTTGAGGTTAAACAATCTATTAATACATATCAAAACTATGGGATTATTAAGAATACAAAAAATATTTTCGTTGAATTACGGTAATACTCGATTAAACACAAATTGGATTTTTTTAGTTCTAGTTTTCAATTGATTGCCCATTTCTTACAAAGGGATTTTTAAATTTGAAGGAAAAATATCATTTTTAAGAATAATTGTTTTGAAGGATTTATGCACTAGGTTTTCCCGTACTAAAAATAGGGGTAAATAGAAACGGGACGTTCAGGAATATCATTTTGCATGAAATGATGGGCAAAAAATAATAAAATAGTGGACTTGCCTTTTTTTATAAATTTCTAATAATATTCATTAAATTTGAAGAAAATTAGATGATTTCTCTCTATAAGAAGGAATTGTAGAAAATTATTTAAAATAGTAGTTAAGAATGTCAGTTTTAGAAAAAATTAATGCAGAAGCGATAATCGCTTTGGAGAATAAATACGGAGCACATAATTATCACCCATTGCCTGTTGTTTTGAGCAGAGGGGAAGGGGTTTATGTTTGGGATGTTGATGGGAAAAAATATTATGATTTCCTATCCGCATATTCCGCGGTAAACCAAGGACATTGTCACCCAAAAATTGTTGGTGCTATGGTGAAACAAGCACAATCACTGACCTTGACCTCACGTGCTTTTTACAATGATCAATTGGGGCCCTATGAAGAATATTTGACAAAATATTTTGGTTTTGATAAAGTGCTGCCTATGAACACGGGAGCCGAAGCTGTAGAAACCGCCTTGAAATTGTGCCGAAAATGGGCTTATGAAGTAAAAGGAATTGCCGAATACGAAGCACAAATTATTGTTTGTGACGGGAATTTTCATGGCCGAACCACAACCATAATCTCTTTTTCAAATGATGAGAACGCCCGTAAAAATTTTGGTCCTTACACGGAGGGTTTTATCAAAATTCCATACGATTCCATTGAGGCTTTAGAGAAAGTATTACAATCCGATAAAAATATAGCGGGGTTTTTAGTGGAACCTATTCAAGGGGAAGCGGGTGTTTATACTCCGGCCGATGATTACTTGATGCGGGCTAAAGCATTGTGTAATACATACAATGTTTTGTTTATTGCCGATGAGATTCAGACAGGGATTGCTAGAACAGGCTCGCTGTTAGCGGTTTGTGGAGATTGTACTTGCGAAAATCATTGCGAAAAACAAGTCACATATGCTACTCCGGATATTTTGATTTTAGGGAAAGCCCTTTCTGGTGGCGCTTATCCCGTTTCGGCAGTTTTAGCCAACGATGCAGTCATGAATGTTATAAAACCGGGACAGCACGGTTCAACTTTTGGAGGAAACCCAATTGCCGCCGCCGTTGCAGTTGCCGCACTAGAAGTGGTAGAAGAGGAACATTTGGCTCAAAACGCCAGAGTTTTAGGGAAGTTGTTTCGCAGTAAACTTAATGAATACATCAAAACCAGTAGCATTGCCCATCTCGTTAGGGGAAAAGGATTGCTGAATGCCGTTGTGATTAACGATACCGAGGAAAGCGATACCGCTTGGAATATTTGCATGGCTTTGCGTGATAATGGACTTTTGGCAAAACCAACTCACGGGAATATTATTCGTTTTGCACCGCCATTAGTGATGAACGAAGCACAGTTGTTGGATTGTGTTGCGATTATTATAAAAACACTAAAGCAATTTGAAAAATAATAAACTATAATAATCCGTCCCGTTAATTGAAAAACGAGACGGATTATTTGTTATTCTTCCTGCTGTTGTTTCATTTTTTCAATTAGGTTTTGTTGGAAATCTTTTAAACCATCCTGTCCCACCACGGCATAAAGATATATGATGAAAATAAAATAGATGGAACCCAAAATGATTCCAATTATCGCTAGTACTTTTCCCGTATTTAGGTTAGAATACCCGGTGTAAGTTTCTGGATTTTCCCTGTACAATTTCAGGTCTTTTTTTGCTAAGACTAAGGCGACTATTCCTAAAATCAACCCTATAATTCCCCAACAGCAGCATGTTATGATGGATGAGATTCCTAAAATCAGTACGGCAGTTGCATTGGGTAATTTTTGTTTTTCCATTTTGTAAGGTTGTTTTAAAAGTGAATCATTTTGTAAATATAAGAAACAATCATAATAATTGCGTTAACAATAGCAAGACCAATAATGATTTTATGGTAATTTCTGCTTTTGTCAATAAAATTCAAACCGAGTACCATGAAAAATAAAAGGGTTGTAAAAATGGCGGGAAACATATGAAAAGCTGCCGTGAATTCACCTCTAAGGATTAAGACTAAAGCTCTTTGTGTTCCGCAACCCAAACATTCCACTCCAAAGAGTTTTTTGTTCATGCAGGGAATCATGTATTTTTCTATATCCAAAATTGAAATTATTTGTAGTACAATTTTACGAAAAAATATTCACAAGAGAATAGTAAGTTTATTATTTTAAAGTTTGTTACTTTTGAGATCAGATATTTCAAAACATGAAAAAATTATTAATTCCAATAATGATTGTTGCCATCATGATTGCTTTGTACGAACAAAGTAAAGCTGATAAAAACGTGTACATTATGGTAATCGCCATCGTGATATTTATGTATGGCATGTTGCGATTGAGTGCCAAAACGCCAAGTAAGAATCAAGAAAAAGAAAACGAAGATGTTCAATAAAGGAGATAAGGTTTCGGTACTGGATGAAGCCATAAACGGCATAGTGTTGTCTGTTCAAAACGATGAGGTGAATGTGGAAACGGAAGATGGATTTACGATGAAATTTTCAACAAAAGAGCTTATTAAAGTAAACGACACCAGTGATTTAAATATAAAAAATGGAAGTTTTAATTTAAATCAAATTAAGTTCGAAAAGGAAATTCCAAAACCAAGAAGTTTCGTAAAAGAAAAGAAAGCAAAAGGAGAAATTCCTCCGCCTGAATTCGATTTGCATATTGAGAAACTTGTTTCGAATTTTAGGGCAATGAGCAACTATGACATTCTTACCTTGCAGTCAGAAACCGCAAAAAGGCACATTGAGTTTGCTATTAGAAACCGCATTCCTAAAATCGTTTTTATTCACGGAGTTGGAGAAGGAATTCTGAAGTCGGAACTCGATTTTTTATTGGGTAGATATGATAATATAGCTTTTCAAGACGGCAATTATCAAAAATACGGTTTAGGCGCCACCGAAGTTTATATCAGACAAAACATAAAATGATTCGGTTTAATTGGTCAAAAGCACGCCATATATAACAGCATCTCCATAATAGAACGTACTGTTGTCTTTCTTAAAAGTCACTTTTTTAAGTGTTATGGTATGTACAAATCCTCCGGCAGTAGTATTAACTACTTCTATGGTTCCATCAGTTGCAATCCATTCTTCTTTAATCGTTGGACTTGCCGGAGTGGTTCCGCAAAAATAATCTGAAAGGGTATTTGGCAAGGCAGTATTGTACAATCGGTATACCAGTTTGTTTGTTGTAGCACTTATCGACTTTGTTACCGTACCTGTATTTTGAATTAAATCGGCATCGGCATTTTCCAGTACTAAACTTTCAATTCCGCTGTTTCGCGCATTGTAGATTGTTGGTGTTGCAGTGCATTGCGCCACAAGGATAGGGTCAAAATTTAATGGCAACGTGGTAGCATCCGTCAGATAATCCCCAAAGTTAAAACTCTCGTATTTTTGATTGGTTCCGTCCGGTTTTGCGAAAACTAAGTTTTTAATAATTATATGATGATTGTATTTTGATATTTTTAAGGCTCCCGTAGTTGCATTGGCAGCCGAATAAACGGCAGTCGTGGTAATCTCGATTGTTCCGGCAGAGGCACTCCATTCTTCGGTGGCAGAAGGGGAAATGGGAGCCGGTAAAGAGCAAATGTTATCGGAGGAAACTTTTCCGTTATAGAATCTGTATTTCATAATTACACTGCCACCTATTTCTATTTTAGTGGGTGCGTTTGGTAAAGTTGGTTGGTTTGCAAATGCGTTTTCACTGGTTGGGATTTTAACAAACAATGCTTCATTATTGTTTAGTTTGTATATAATTTCTCCGCAAGCATTTGCCGCAACATCATCAAAATTAATCGTGTCGACCGTTAATTTTCCATCATCACAACCATTCAGAAAGAGTACAGAAACCAATAATCCCAAAAGCTTTTTCATGTTTATACAATTTGTCACAAAAATAGGATTTTAATTTACAATCCCAATCAATTTGTATTCCATTTGCGCTACTAAAATTCTTAACTTTGTGGCTATGAAAAAAATTTACCTCGATAGCGCTTCAACTACCCAAATTAGGACTGAAGTTATTCAAGAAATGACCAAAATTTTATCTGAAGATTATGGAAATCCTTCGTCAACACATAGTTTTGGACGAAACGCTAAAAGTATTTTAGAACTTTCCAGAAAGACGATTGCCAAGCAGTTGAATTGTTCTTCGCAGGAAATTATTTTTACTTCATGTGGGACGGAATCTAACAATTGGATTCTTCGTTCAGTGGTTAAGGATTTGAGGGTAAAACGCATCATCACCAGTAAAATAGAACATCATGCCGTGTTGCATACCGTTCAGGCTTTGCAAGAAGAATATGGGATTCAAGTAGATTATGTAGCCATTAAATCCAATGGTGAAATTGATATTACCGATTTGGTCGAATTACTGGCACAAGATAAGAAAACATTGGTAAGCCTGATGCATGTCAATAATGAAATAGGGACTGTTTTAGATTTGGATAGGGTAGGGCGCATTTGTCAACAGCACAATGCGATATTTCATTCTGATACCGTACAGTCTGTTGGGAAAACCGAAATAGATTTAGCAACGATCCCCGTTGATTTTATAGTTGCGAGTGCACATAAATTCCATGGGCCTAAAGGAGTTGGATTTGCTTTTGTTAGGAAAAAATCGGGTTTACGACCGCTTTTTTATGGTGGAGAACAAGAGAAAGGATTGCGCCCAGGAACAGAAGGGGTTCATCAAATTGTGGGAATGGCGAAAGCTTTGGATCTTTCTTACGGCAATCTCGTGAAAGAAAGACAACAGATTTCTGACCTCAAAACGTATTTGATTCGTCGATTGGAAATTGAATTTCCCGAGTTTAAAATCAATGGAAATCAGGACGGTTTTTATACGGTTTTAAATGTATTGTTGCCTGTCCCGGAAGACAAAACCGCGATGATTTTATTTTATTTAGACATGAAAGGCATTGCTCTTTCAAGAGGAAGTGCCTGCCAGTCAGGAAGTATAAGTCCTTCTCATGTTTTAGAAGAAATGCTTTCTCAAGAAGATTTATTGAAGCCAAGTTTACGCATTTCCTTTAGTCATTACAATACTGAGGAAGATATTGATGCTTTAATGGAAGCATTGAAAAGCATTTAATTTTATGAACAATTAAAGGATCTAAACATGAGAAAATTATTTATTACCTCTTTATTTATAATTGGTTTTTCAATTGCAACGCTAGCACAGAAAAAAGATGATGTTGAAATGGGGGTAAATATTGGATTTAATTCGGCTAAAGTAAGTACGATTAACGGACAAAATTCCAATCCCAGAACTGGAATTAATTTGGGGTTTTCGACAGATTATTATTTTTCTGATAGATGGAGTATTAAAGGGAAATTAATTTATGATTCAAAAGGGTGGACTAATGGATTTATAGAAGATTTATCGACAGGGAAAATTTATAAAACAAATTTCAATTTGGATTATCTAACGATTCCAGTTATGGCCAACTGGCATTTTGGTAAAACTAGGGCTTGGTATCTGCATTTTGGAGCATACACCGGAATTTTGCTGAATGCCAAAGAAACGGTTGGAAATACAGATGTTAGAAAAGGTTTCAATGCAAATGATTTCGGACTGTCATTAGGAATTGGCTGTAAAATCCCGATTTCAGATAAATTAAAACTCGTGTTGGAATATGATTCTCAAAAAGGTTTAAAGGATATCTTTAAGAAGAATACCGGGGATATGATAACAAATTCAAGGGGAAGTTTCAATGCAGGTTTTAATTTTCTTCTTAAATAATTTGCAGGAACAAAAACGGCTCATTTTAGGTATTCATAAAAAAAAATCAGGTTGTCTTAATAAGACAACCTGATTTTTAATGTAGCTATTCAACTTGATTCTTTTCTTTAATGAAGAAATAGAAGCTAATGTTTGCCATTTCCATGGCCGCCTTTTCCACCTCCATGACCATTGTCTTTGTGGCCACCACCTCCATGACCTCTGTCGTTATGGTTATTAGAATCACCATGGTTATCATTTCTGTTTCCGATGGATTTTTGGTGTCCGCCTTTATATCCTTTATAATATTTTACTTTATCATTTTTAAAGTAAGTGTAGGGGCTTGGACCATGATAATCGTTTAACACAACTTTATATCCATTATATAAATCATAGTTTCTATACTGTCTTGGCAAATATTTTGTTCGTACCCAAGTTCCTCCATTTAAATAGATAAATTGTTTGGCTCGAATATCATAATAGGATTCAACATCGGGTAGATAATAATAATCTACAGATGAGTACCCGGCCGGTCCCCAAGAAGGAGCTGTACCTAAATTTACGTTTATGGAGACTTGTGCCTGTATGGAACTCGCTGCAAAAAACAACAGCCCAAGAGTGAATAATTTTAAAGTTTTCATTTTTTTGTATGTTTTTGATTACTATTTATAACTCAACATTGTTGTGTAGGCCAACAATTGTGCCAGCACTTTGATGTTAACTTATAATTGTGAGTTTTAATATTCAATAGCAATTAATTATAGAATAAGAATCAATAAAAGTATGATAATGATAATGGCACCAACTGATAAATACACGCCATTACCACTTGATCTTAGACTGGTATTAATAGCACGGACTTCTTTACGTAGTGCTTTTTTTTCTATTCGACTCATAGAAGATCTATCCATTGCTTTAATTTCATTTAAACGGTTAAGCATAACTTTAATTTCTGCAGGCATTTCTGTAGGATTGTTTGCAACTGTCGTTGGATTTTTTTCAGATGCAAAAGTTGTACTTGGGAAGAAACTTAACGACAATACCATCATCATTAAATAAAGGGTTGTTTTTTTCATGTTATTTTTGTTTTAAAGGGGTTAAATTATTCGTAGAGTAAAGGTGAAAATTATTCATTAATAATATGTTACATATTTATTCATAGGACTTACAAAATTCACAGATTATATAAATAGTTATGGTTTCCCAATTCTTGTAAATAAAAAAAGGACAGAAATCAAATTTCTGTCCTTTTAAAGGTACTTTAAAAATGTATTCTATTTTTAGAATATTAAAATTTATTTTGCCGGAATAATATCAATTACAACTGTACGGTTATAAAAACGTTCTTCAGGGAATTTGTTATCAAACGGAGCTGATTTTTGATCTTCACCAAATCCATTCACTTCAAATTTCACATCAGATCTTCCGGCTTTAGACAAGCCATTTGCAATTATGCTTTTCACATCGTTTGCACGAGCCAATGACAATGCTTGGTTATGAGACTCATCTCCAATAATATCAGTATGACCATGAATAATAACTGTTCCGCCTACAGGGATTTTTGGTGTTACAATATCAGTAAGATATTTTTCATAAATATTAGTGGCTTTCGATTCATTAAATTCATAAATGATACTGTAACGAATTCCTGCTTCCACTTTTTCTGGAGTCCAAAGCACAACATGTATAGGAGTCTCTTTCTCTGACAATTTACCGCTTTGCGTTATACCAATCATTTTTGCAGTATAGTCGCCTTCAGTTCGGTTGCCCAAAATAGATTTTCCAGGAATACTTGCGGCATCTTCGGTGTAAGGACCAAAAGTTTGCACTTTCCCTTTTTCATCTTTTATTTCCAATGTCCACGAAGTAAAGGCTTCTTTAGCTCCAACATTGTTGAAGGATACATAACTTTCAATTGGAGCTTCGGTCAAAGCTTTAATTTCGACTGGTTTCAAAGGAGCAGTTGGGCCACTTTGGAACTCCATCAATAGCATTGGCGAATTACTTTCGATAGAAACTCTTCGGTCTCCCTCACGAAGAAGGTCAAGTTCACGTGTTCCACCTGGTTGTTCTGAAGGAATAGCTGGTTTGGTACGACCTTCAATACTTATTCTAGAAGGATTAATTTCAAACACATTAACCAAATAGGTTTTGATGGATTGTGCCATAGCACGACCGTCTTCTGGTCCTTTCTCTGATGAACCTACCAAAGTAATGGTTGCTGATGGGTTTTTTTCCATACGGTCACCCAATATGTTTAGTACATTATAATAAACGCTCATTTGACGTTGGGAACGACCGGAAAGATTTTTTTGCGTAACAACTTCCGATTGGTCTTCTTTAAAATCTTTTACCTGATTTTTTCTTAGCAATTGGTACCGATTGGGTATTTCAGTTGAACCAGCATTGAAGAACACGTAGTTACGAATAGGGAATATTTCACTCTCTATGCGATTAACGGGTACGTTACTTGGAGAATCAACAGAAAATTGAGATGTGCCATCAGGTACTCCTGCAGCTTCTATTTTACTGCCTCTACCAAATTTAAGTGCAACACCTGCTCTAACGGTAGTTATATTCAAGGTTTCTACAGAACGTGGATTCTGTCCAAAATAGGGATGAAAAGAAACGAAAGGAGATAGCACAAATTGCGTATGGTTATTTTGTGATGAAAGCGGAATGTCGATTCCGGCTCCAATTTGCATGGAAACGAGGGTTTCTTTCACATCACTTAAATCTCCTTTTACTTCGGCACTGGCTTCTTGATTAGGATAAGCAGGATTAATTCCCAGTTTGTATGTAAATGATTTATCCATATTGAAAGCCAAACGTGGCCCTCCAAATAAATAGAAATTGGATTTAAACGGGGCAAAACGCAAACTAGGTTCTACCGTGATATAGCTAATGTTAGTTGACAAATCTGCTGGACAGTCACAAGGCGTTTTTTGTTGATCAAACTTCCCTTTTCTATTGTCGTAACCAGCTTGTAACATGACACCCCATCTTGAATCCGGTCGGTGAAATTCTAAAAGTGGCGCAACAAAGAGTCCAACTCCTTTACCATCATGAAAAGCAACTGGGGGAGTAAAAGCAGCATTCAACATTTGAGTCGATCCGCGATAGAAATTAAAATTTGCTCCACCCGCTACACCAAAATACCATGACGGCTTAGTGTATTTAATAACCGGTGTTTCTTGCGCCTGAAGAGGCGCCTGAATGCCTAACAAGGCCAAAGCAATTACTATAATGCCTTTAGAAGTTAGGTTATTAAGGGATTTCGTTTTGAGAGATCCCTTAGTTGAATTAGATATAAGGTTCATTTTTTTATTTTTTAGGGTTTAGTGATGATATTAGTATGGGTCATTACTACTGCACCATTTCTGGCTAACATTCTGCCAACAGCAGTTGCATGGTCTCCCATTGTTATAGATTGAAGGGCCAATACGTTTCCTTTAAAGTTAGTATAGTTCCCAATAGTTGCAGAACTTCCTGTTTGCCAGTACACATTTTTCGCTTGTGCACCTCCGGCAAGGATTATATTTCCACCAGCTCCACCTACAGTTGTAAAAGCGGATGCTACTTGGAAAATCCAAACATCAGTAGCACTACCTGTAAGCGTTAAATCTCCTGCCTGTACTAAAAGTGTTGATGTTGATTTGTATATACCTGCAACAAGTGTTTTTCCGCCTTGGTCACCCGATATTGTAATGGGTGCGGAGTAGGAAGCACCTTCAGCAAAAAGGTAGGCATTGGTTAGGTCTAGTTTTGCTTTTAAAAGCATGGCAGGTGTGCCTGGAGGTGTTAAATCATCAAAGGCATAAATAGCTCCACCTACTACTTTGGCAGGAGGGAAGCCTGTAACAGAGGAACGTGTACCTGGACAAATTCCAACGTCTAAATTCCGAATCTCACTAAAGCCCGCATTGTTACTGACTCCTACACCAGCTAAAATTCCAAATCTTTCAGCAGATCCAAGATTAACGCCAGGCCCCACTAATGTTGAAATGGTGCTGAAGTTCCAAACATATTCATTGGCTAGTGGGATACCAGTTGCACTTTTTGCTGCGGTGGTAATTGTTGCAGTATAGGTTGTGTTTGGTAAAAAATCACTTGTCGGCGTGAAATAAGCAACATCTCCATTAACATTGTGAGTAACTGTACCTAAAACGGTTGTTGTACCTATTTTTAAGGTAAAACTGGTTGCATTGATTGTTAATAAATTCATTGGCATGTTAAACGTTGCGCTAACTATTTTATTAGCCACAACATTTGAAGCATTATTTGTCGGGTCAGTCAAAATTACTCTAGGAGCAGAAATAGCACCAGTGGTAAATGTCCATACATAGTTATTCGCTAATGCTGTTCCTTGAACGTTTTTAGCACCAGTAGTAATGGTACCCGTATAAACGGTATTGGCCGCCAATGTTACTGTTGGGTCAAAATAGACAGTTGTTCCACTATAAGTAACCGTTCCGAGTATAGGCGTTGTTCCTTGTTTTATAGTAACGGTTGTCGCATTAATAGTCGATTCATTCATTTGCATATTAAATAATGCACTTACTATTTTGTTAGGGAATACGTCAGTAGCTTTGTCGGCTGGATCGGTAGAAACCACCATTGGGGAAACGGATCCTCCAGTACTAAAAGTCCATACATAATCTTGTTGTATAGCATTGCCTGTTAAGTCTTTAACAGCAGTTGTAATTTTAGCAGTGTAGGTTGAGTTCGGTTTAAGAGCCGCAGAAGGATTAAAAGTTGCCGTTTTGCCAGTACTTGAAACTGTTCCTATAACAGCAGTGGTTCCTTGTAGTGTAAAAGACACTCCAGTAATAGTTGAAGCATTCATATTTTCATTGAATGTTACTGTAATGGTTTTGTCAAGAGACACATTGATAGCGCCATTTTCAGGGCTTGTTGCAATTACAATTGGACAAACGCCAACGTTTTCCTGGAAGTCGTCTTTTGCACATCCAGAAATTAAGGCAATAAATGCTATTGCGATAATTGAAAGTAGCTTTTTAGCTTTCATTTTTATTTTGATTTAGGGTTTAATTATTTACTGTACAAAGGTTAGTTTGTAACAGCTTAAACTTATTATACAATTATCGGAAAGAGTTATATCATTCACACATTGTAGTGGGATAATGTATTTAATCATCTTGTAATCAGTTGTTTGTTGAATAAAAGTTTGTGGGAGGTATGGCATGAACTTGCCAAGTTTAGCATTTAATTAAAATTGGTAAGGTTCGCCAATAATATCTCAATAGTTGCATGAGTAAAAAAGTACGAAGAGTTTGTTTGGTGATTTTTTATTGAAATGGAAAATCATAGTCAAATGGAAAAATAGCAACCAATATACCTATCTGACGCACAAATGAAGAAATGCAGAATGACTTAATCCGATTTCAAAATACGGGTAGATAAAACATGAAGTTTCATAAAATGGAGATGAAAAACAAACAAGTTTCAATTAAATTTCATGGAGACCACAAGAGAGCCTTAGCATAAAAAGGAAGCATTCAAGTTATCAACGCAACTTTTTAATTAATCGATTTGAGCTCCGAATCAAATTTATTTTAAATGTCAGTTTTTCTTGCCTTAACTGGTGCATACAAAATACCAATTTAGTGCACCAGTAGCAAAAAACCTTAAGCCTCTTAATACTGTGTTAAGGTTTAGCATTAATTAACTTTCGGAATTAATTTTTAAATTTTCTTTCCTTGAATTAACCTTAATAATATAGCTATAACTGCAATAACAAGCAGGATATGTATTATTGATCCGACGCTGTAGGCGAAAAAACCGATTGCCCAAAAAATGATTAGAATTAATGCCAAAGCATAGAGTAGATTGCTCATGATAATTGTTTTTAAAAGTTGTAAAATTTTTACGCTGATACTAAGTTGTATTTTATTGATATGAAACCTGCAGTTTTGCAATTGAATACCGAGTATTAAATTATCATATGTTATATTTTTATCTTCAATTCTGTGATACGAATTTTGACTAGATTTGATTTATTATTTTAGTGACAACACGCTATTGCTTAATTTGAGGTCTAAAGTGCAGCGATTATTTTGTGTAATTCTTCTTTCGTTTTGCCTAGTTTTATTTGAAGTTTTGCTATCATTTCTTCTTTTTTCCCTTTTACGAATAATAAATCATTATCTGTTAAAGCAGCAAATTTTTGTTTTAATCTACCCTTTTGGAGCTCCCAGTTTCCACTTAATTCAATAGTATTCATTTTTTATAATTTTCAATGTGAAATAATTTTCACAACTGTACAAAGGTGGCTTCATTGGGACAGGAAAGTGTTACATAAATATGACAATTACTTATATCATTCACACATTTTAGAGCTTTTTTTAACGTTATTAAAGTGAATTTATAGGAAAGAAAAAGATTAATGGGATTCGTTGTCTTTCTCAATCTCTTCCTCAATTTCTTTGACTTGTTCGGCCAGTTGGGAGTATTCTCGTGAAAGTTCCGTTATTTCCCGTTCGGTTTTTTCATCTGCGTTAATAACAGAATTATTTGCAGTCTCATGGGACGAAACCAATTCATTTACTTTTAAATGTAAAGAACCGGAAAATCGATTGAATGATTTTTGGATAATAAATAAACTCAAAAAAGTAACTCCAAAGATAATATCACCCAAGATTTGATGGATATCTCGTGTAGTAAACAAATTATTAACCCACCAGCATATCACTAAACAAAAAGCCAAAATAAAAGTGATGGAATTACCGAGAATAGTGGTTGCTAATGAGACTAGTTTTTCGAAAATTTTTTCTGTGAAGCAATATGCATTTTTCAATTTTTTCATTTCAATTTTTTCTTAATAATCTGTTTTAAAGTGTAATTTTTGAGATGAATTTTATAATCGAATAGATTGTTTTCCTGAGTTTTCACAGAGCATCCACCAGCTTTGGTATTATATTCTAGTTCAATTGTAATTTCTGGTGCTCTGTAATATTCAGCTGCTTCTTTGGGATATTTTACATTGCCATTGCGGAAATCAATTACATTTTGATTTTCTGCAAGGGCATCTTGGAATTTGCCACGTTTAAACTGGTTTATGTTGTCTGTCATTTTTTGGTATTGCCCTTTGTAAATGAATAAAATTCAATGTATTACAAAGATGGGCTGTTTTAAGAAAAAAAATGTTACATAACTTTTACAATAAGTTGCATCATTTACGGCTTTATATTTATTAGTTTTTTGAAGCTTCAAATTATATTTTGGTCATAAAAAAGGCTGTCAAATACAGACAGCCTTCAATTAAAATTGATCCAATTTTTTTTTCTATTCACCAAAAATTTCATTTGCTAGTTGTTCATCAAGATTATAAATATCATTTCTGAAATTCAGTTGCCCAGCGCTATCAACCCAAGAAGTAAAGTATGCAAGATACACGGGTACTGAAGGTTTAATTGGAATGCTAAACTCTTTTTCGGTTTTTGTAATACTATCTACTTTTGTTGCATTCCACGTTTTATCCTTTCGAAGAAAATACAATACTAATTTCTTGGGATTTTCAACTCTGATGCATCCATGGCTGAAAGCGCGACTTTTTTCGCTGAAATTACTTTTTGAAGGGGTGTCGTGCAGGTAAATATTAAAATTATTTGGGAATAAAAACTTCATTTTTCCTAATGCATTGTTCATTCCCGGTTTTTGTCGGATAGTAAATGGAATATCATTTTCATATTTATTCCAATCTATTGTTAGCGGATCTATTACTTTATTACCAGAAAGCACCTCCATATTATTAGTCGCTAAATAATTAGAATTCTTTTTTATATTGGGCACTATTTCATCTTTTATAATGCTGTTAGGAATGTTCCAATACGGATTAAGGATTATTTTTGAAATGTTACCTTTGAAGATATTGGTTTGTTTTACATCTTTCCCGACCACAACATTAGTAGTCCATATTAATTGGTTGTTTTCAATAATATGGAGTTTAAATTCAGGAATATTTACAAGCAGATATTCGTTTTCCATCTTAACAGGAACCCATCGCAATCGCTCCAGGTTAACCATCATTTGCTTAATTCTAAGTGAAATGGGTTTGTTTAATTCATGTATGGTTTCAGCATTTATCTTTCCGTTTTCATTCAGTCCCATACGGTGTTGAAATTTTTTGACTGCCTTGGCTAATTCATCCGTAAAAATAATTGACCTATCATTAGCCTTCAAGTCGCCCGTTAAGAATAAATATTTTTTCAGATTTAATAAGCAGGTATCACTTTCTGTAACCAATAAAACCTTTTTGGATGTGACTACAGCGGGAAAACCTCCTTTTTTATAAATGACACGATACTTCCTTAGATTTTCTTTTAATTTTGTGTAATAATGATTCACGGGTTCCGATGGGTTTTCTCCTTTATCTGAAACCACTAATGAATCGAGTAACGCTTGGTAATTTTTCTTTTTCCTGGGTATGAACCAATCCAGTTCTTTGGGGCTTTTAGTTATTCCTCCATAGACCTTTTTAGAATAAATAAAAAAGGTGGTTGTAAGCAATAATTCTAATTCTTTTACTCGATTCTCTTTTATTAGCGAAGGTTTGTCATCTGTTTTTAATAACGTAATTAAGGAGTCCAATGCTGTATTGCCAAAGTTCTTATCTCCAAAATCGCTTCTGTAGTTTTGAATCTGGTTGTAGAAATTTGGAACGGCCGCAGTCATACCCTTATTATTGAACCAGGCAAATTGGTATTCACGTCTTCTATAAAATTCGTTTACTTCATTTTTGATTCCATCATTTTGAGGGAACATTTTAAAAAAGGAATTTATTGCCGTTTCATCAAGAACTAAATCAGTATAATTTTTGTTACTATAAATACTTGATTTGGAGTCTTTTTTGCATCCTGATATTAGGAAAATAGTTAGGATAATAAAAAACAGTTTGCTTTTTAAAGTGACATCAAATCCAGTTGAAATAATTATTTTGGAGTACATCATTATTTATCTTTTTCTTATTTGTTTCAGTGGTATTCAACAAGATTATAGAATATTTATTTTAGTAACAAAACGCTAAGATTTAATAATTTCGATAGAGTCAACATCTATTTTGTACACTATTGCAATAAAACAATCCCGTGATGTTTTGAGTATAGTTACTATACTCGTTTTTAAAGACAAGGAATGTAAAAATAGAACGAAAAAAAGCGAGCTATAATTACATTCTGGACATATACCAATTTAATTCTTTTTCAATTTTTTTATAGCTAAAAAGGGTTGTGATAATTTTTTGCAAACGGATAAAAGCAGTTTCGCTTTTTACCACATAATCAAAAGCCTTATGGTGCATACAATCTATCGCTACCTCAATTTTATCTTGAGAAGAGAGCATAATCACAGAAATGTTTGGATTTTGGGCATGTATTTTATCCAATGTTTCAATTCCGTTCATGGCATTTTTATCAATTCCATCAAGATGATAATCCAGAATAATTACATCCGGATTATTAGACAAATTTTCAAGGCAAAGTTCCCCTGTTGCATAAGTTTCGACAATGAAATTGCTATGTTGCAGAAATTCAATTTCTAAGGTTTTTAGATGCAGTGCATCATCATCTACTAAGAAAATTTTAATTATATTTTGGTTTTCCACTATATTGTATTTTTTAATATGTTAAATTCTATATTCAATTCACCGTAGGCTTGTTGGCAAATATTTTCTAATTCAATTGCCATTTCATTTATTTCTTCTTCGAGTTGTTCTGTCCCGGAATAATCCTGTATTTTTCGTGCTATATCCTCAAATTTTTTGCTGATTCCCATTATCGAGAAGGAAGGAATTATTTTGTGGACGGATGAGTGCAACAAGGTATAATCTTTATCGTGTAAACTTTGTTTCATGGCACTTATTAACGGTGGAGTTTGTATTAAATACAACGAAATCATTTCCATCATTAATTTGGGGTTTGATTTGGTTAGGCGGTGTAAATATTCCAAATCAATACATTTTATTTTTTTTATTTCATTGTTGTCACTTAATGTTGCTTCATTAAATTTTATTGCGGTAGATTTTTTAACCAACCCAACTATTTTGCTGTATAATATTCGTTCGTCAACTGGTTTTGCAATATAATCATCCATTCCTACTGCTTTGCATTTGGCTAAATCTACTGTGGTTACATCTGCAGTTAAAGCGATGATAGGAATTTTTGAATTCATTGTTTTTCGAATGTATTCTGTAGCTTCAAATCCATTCATTACGGGCATTTGCAAGTCCATCAATATAACGTCGTAAGCATTGGTCTCTAGTTTTTCAATGGCTATTTTTCCATTATCGGCAATGTCGCGTTCAAATCCAAAATCATCCAATAATGTTTTCATTAACAATTGATTCAGTGCCATATCTTCAACTACCAATACTTTTATACCTTTATTTTCTGTGTTTAATTCCATTGTTTCTTCTTCAGTTAAGGTAATTGCATTTGTTTTTGTGAAATTTAATGTAAAACTAAAAGTAGTACCTTCACCAACAACACTTTTTACCACAATGGTTCCGCCTTGGGGCTCCACTAATTGTTTAACAATGGCAAGACCTAATCCCGTTCCTCCATAGAGTCGGGAAGTATTACTGGATGCCTGTTGAAAGTTTTCGAAGACAGTTCCTAGTTTTTCTTCTGATATTCCAATTCCTGTATCTGAAATGGCAAATTCGATAGTAACTTTCTCTTCGTCTTCATGTAATAAGTGAACGTTTATCGTGATTTTTCCCTTTGATGTAAACTTTACGGCATTACTTACTAAATTTAAAATAATTTGGTGCAAACGAACAGGGTCGCCCAGTAATACTTCAGGAATACTATTGTCATAATCAGTAACCAACGCTAAATTTTTTTCCTGAATTTTTGTCTCAAATACGTGAAGCATTGCTTTTATGGATTGCTTCATCTTAAAAGGAATTTGCTCAAATACCATTTTTCCGGCATCTACTTTTGCTAAATCGAGAATGTCGTTAATAAGTACAATTAATGCATCTCCACTCACTTTTATAGCCGATAAATATTCTCTTTGTTTTGGTGATAAATCTGTCTTCATCACTACTTTGGTAAATCCGATGATAGCATTCATTGGAGTTCGAATTTCGTGACTCATATTCGACAAAAATTGCTGTTTGGCTTTTACGGCATCAACGGCAATTTTTGTGGCATTTTCAGCATTAAATTTTGCTTCTTCGGCAATATCCGTTGCTAACTCGGCAAACACTTTTGCCTCTATTAATTCGGTTGCAATTCTTTTTTGTTCGGTAACATCTCTAGCTACAATTACAACGCCCAATACATTTCCGTTATCGTCTTTATAGACGGAACCGTTGAATAACACATCGGTCAATTTTCCTTTTTTATGACGAAGCGTAAGCGGAGAATCGGCAACAGATCCTTTTGCGAATACTTCCTGATACACTTCACGAGCCATTTGTGGTTCGGTAAAATAATCAAAGAAATCGGAGCCTGTGAGTTCATCTCGTTCCATGCCGGTAATTTTCACCGTTGCTTCATTCATGTCGGTAATTTTACCTTCAGGGTTTATGGTTACTAATGGGTCACGACTAGCTTCAATAAGGCTAAGAGAATATTGGGATGCCAACTTTGCGGAATAGTTAAGGGCTTCAAGTTCCCTATTTGCAATTTCTCTTTTCTCTTTTTCTTTGTTTTGGAAATCAAGTTCGATGTCTGCAATAACCAGTTCCGCTGCCCGTTTTTCTTTTTCTTTGTTTTGAAAATCAAGTTCAATGTCTGCAATAACCAGTTCAGCTGCCCGTTTCCCTTTCTCGTCATTTTGAAATTGAAGTTCTTTGTTTGCGATGACCAATTCTGCAGCCCGTTTTTCTTTCTCGTCATTTTGAAATGAAAGTTCTTTGTTGGCAATAACTAATTCAGCAGCTCGTTTTTCTTTTTCTTCATTTTGAAATAAAAGTTCTTTGTTGGCGATAACTAATTCAGCTGCCCGTTTTTCTTTTTCGTTATTTTGATATTCCAATTCTTCGTTGGCAACAACTAATTCAGCTGCCCGGTTTTCTTTCTCAATATTTTGAAAAGCAAGCTCTTTGTTGGCAATGCTCAATTCATTTGCTCGTTTTTCTTTCTCGTTATTTTGATAGGCTAATTCTTTGTTGGCAATTTGCAAATCTAACGCCCATTTTTGTTCGGCAATATCTCGAGCCACAATCACAACGCCTAATACATTTTCATTGTCATCCTTATAAACCGAACCATTAAATAATACATCGGTGAGTTTTCCGTCTTTATGACGAAGTGTAAGTGGAGAATCGGCAACAGAACCTTCAGCGAATACTTCCTGATAGACTTCACGTGCCATTTGTGGTTCGGTGAAATAATCGAAAAAATCTGAACCTCTAAGTTCTTTGCGTTCAATTCCTGTTATATTTACTAATGCTTGGTTCATATCCATGATTTTACCTTCATTACTAATGGTCACTAACGGATCAAGACTTGCTTCAATAAGACTAAGAGCATATTGAGAAGCTAATTTTTGGTCGGAAGTAGCTGTTTCTAATTCGTTATTTTTTATTTTCTGATTTTTTATGATGTGTACCACAAGAACGAAAATAGTAATAAGAAAAATAAGCAGTAAAAGGAACAATAATCCGGAAAATTGATTGTTATTTTCATTTTCGATTTTCCGGATTTTAAGCAGGCTAATTTCTTCCTCATTAATGGAGGCAATTATAATCCTAATTTTATCAGTGAGAATTTTTCCTTGTTCAATAATAGCTGTTTTTTCAGAATCATTTAATGAATTCTGCCTATTTGCTTGGATATTTTTTTCTGTAAAAACTAATCTTTCGTTAACAGCTTTTTGTAATGAGGACAATCTTTTTTGTTGATTTGGATTGTCTCCTATAAGAGTTGTTAATGCCTTTAATGCTGTGTATATTTTGGTTTTACCACTATTGAATGGTTCTAAAAAACTTTCATCTCCGGACAATAAAAATCCCCTAAATCCAGTTTCAATATTAAGAGCAGCCAATAGAACATCATTAGTTTTGATAATTGCTTCTTGAGAATACACCACTTTATCGCTTGAAGCCATAGCTTTTTGGCTATTCATATAGAAAACCACTAAAACAGTGATTAATATGGTAGCTATAAGAATGTATATAATAGTATTTTTTTTCCCTAATAAGAATTTCATAATGCTATTGTCGAAATTAATTTATGCGATTTTACGGCTATTTGTGGGAGAATCAAATGTCTTCAATTGGACTTCTCCTTTTGTCTTTTAATTGTTTGAAATGGGAAGGGGAGAGCCCAGTAACTTTTTTAAACTGACTTGATAAATGCGCCACACTGCTGTATCCCATTTCCCAGGCAATCTCCGTAATATTGAGTTCGCCATAAATAATTAGCTCTTTGATGCGTTCCGTTTTATGGGAGATGATAAATTGTTCGATTGTGGTTCCCTGTACTTCTGAAAACATATTGGATAAGTAGGTATAATCGTGATCTAATTTTTCACTTAAATAATCAGAAAAATTCACTTTAATAATTTCATTAGAATGATGCACCATTTCTATAATTACATTTTTGATTTTTTCAATCAGCATTGCTTTCTTGTCATCCATCAGCTCAAGCCCCGAATTAAATAAATTGGCTTTAAGTATAGTACGTTGTTCCATCGAGATGTTTTCCATGATCTCCACTTCGCCTAAATCTACGACAATAAAGTGCAGACCAAGATTTTTTAAATTTTCTTTTACCACCATTTTACAGCGGTTACTGACCATGTATTTTATATATAACTTCAAATTAGTTTCTTTTTATAAGATTATGTAAAATTCGCACGATTTTCTTTTAAAAGTCTTATATAACTCCGAGAAAAAGTTATATAATTCACGGATTATTTCTTTTGATAAGGCTTTATAGGGTATGAGTTAGAAAAGAAAAGTACTTAAATGAATGTTATTTCAAAATATACAACTAGAGACTAAATTCTTCTATTTTTTGTGGAAGGTACAAATAAAGAACGACAAAGGGGTGTGTTTTTTTATTCTAAAAATTTATGATTAAATAATGGATAAATATTTCAATAACTAATTAATGCGCTTGAAAAAAGCCTAACTTTGAATTTATCAAACAATATGAAGTACTAATTATTTACAACAAACCTATGAATGAAATAGTAACTTTAAGCTCCGTTGAACCTTTGCTTGATTATTTTAAATCAAGGTCTTACGATCTAAATGACATGGAGAAAGCATTGGTTCGAGAAAAGTTTCATTCGCGTCTTTACCGAAAAAGACAGTATGTAATGCAGGAGGGGGATATATGTACCCAATTTAACTTTGTGGTCAGGGGATGTCTTAGAACCTATAATGTCGATAAGAAAGGGAACATTCATATTTTACAATTTGGTACTGAAAATAATTGGATAAATGACTTGGGAAGTTTTCATGGCAAGAAGCCTTCTACCTTGAATATTGATGCCCTGGAGGATACTGTTGTTTTACAAATAAGCCTGGAAGATCTTATTTCGTTATATAAACAGTCACCTATATTTGACCGTATTTTCAGGGTGTTGATTGAAAACGGCTATATTCATTTACAAGAACGGTTATTACAAAATATAAGTTCTACAGCAGAAGAACGGTATGAATCGTTTTTGAATCGTTATCCTCATTTAATTAATCGTATTTCGCAAGTGCAAATTGCGGCTTTTCTTGGAGTAACCCCAGAGTTTTTAAGCCGTTTGAGGAACCAGCGTACAAGAGTTTCTCAAAAACCTTAATCTACATCAAGACTATTTCTTAAACTATGTCATTGGATACACTTCATCCAATGGGTGACCTTTGTACTCACAAATCATAGTTAACAAAAAAACAGAAATAGTTATGACACAAAAATCTAAAGTTGCAGTTATCGGTTTAGGAAATATCGGAACTGCTGTAGTCACCAATCTTGTAAAAGGGAATCGTTCCGTTATTATTGCTGATAAAACATTTGAAAAAGCAACAAGTCTTGCTCAGAAATTAGGAAGTCTAGCGCAACCAGCAACAATTGCTGATGCCATCACTCAGGCAGACATAATCGTACTAGCCATTTACTTCGACCCAATTAAAGCGTTTTTCAAAACTTACGCAACAGAACTTGAGGGTAAAATTATCGTTGATCCCTCAAACCCTATTGCTCTCGATGAAAAAGGTGGTTTCAAAAAAATAATAGGCGACGACGAATCGGCCGGGCAAATACTTGCTGCCTTATTGCCGAATGGTGCCAAATTAGCCAAAGCATTAGGAACCTTAGGTGCGGCATCTCTTGCCGGCGCTTCTTTTCAAACTCCTGTAAGAGCGGTTGAGTTTTATGCCTCTGATGACAGTAGCATTAACGGTGAAATTGAAGAATTAATTCGTGACAACGGTTTTGAACCCTTACGAGTAGGCGGTCTTAATCAATCTATCCGTATTGAAGTATTTGGCGATTTGCACGAATTTGGTGCATTGGGTAAAGCCGTTACCCTAGCTGAAGTGAAAGAGGTTGTATAAATAAAAGAGATCAAACTCTAAAATCTCTGTTTGAAACTAATTCAAGACTTCAAACAGAGATTTAAAAAGATATTAACGTTTAATTTAATATAGAAAACATGAAAAAAATATTATCAACAAACACAAATAATACAACGGCATTAATAGCCAGACTTGCACTAGGAATTGTAGTGTTTCCGCATGGTGCTCAAAAATTACTAGGGTGGTTCGGTGGCTATGGATTTGAAGGCACTATGAGCTTTTTAACAGGTCAGGCTGGTTTGTCTTATATTGTAGGATTATTAGTAATACTAATCGAATTTTTTGGTGCGCTATTCCTGATTACGGGTTTTGCTTCTCGAATCGCAGCGTTTGCCATATTAGTGAATTTTGCAGGAGTAGTGATTACAACGCATCTGCATAATGGCTTCTTTATGAATTGGTATAGTGAAGCAAATAAAGGAGAGGGATTGGAATACTTTATTCTTCTTTTCGGACTTGCACTAATTGTTCTTATTGCAGGAGGTGGAAAAGCGAGCATTGATGGAGCTATATCTGATAATGATAAAGAAAATTAATGAATAATCGTCAAAATGATGATGACGGTCTATTAATGGTTCGTTTCAAATTAAAACCTGAGAATGCCAACGATTTTGAAAAGTGGAAGTCGGAAGCCATTTCGTGTGTAAAAGTATTTAAAGGGTTTATCAACATCACAATATTAAACCGTTTAAAAGATGCCGATTATTATCATATCCTGATACGCTTTGATTGTGAAGAAAATGTAAAGGCCTGGCTACAATCCGAAGCAAGAAGGAAAATTTTCCATGATTCAAATGTTTTATGGATAACTGAAAGACAAGAAGTAGTGCATAGTTGGAATATGTTCTGGTACCGAATTTTTGAAGGCACCAAAAAATGGAAGCAATGGGCAGTAACCTTTATTGCTGTTTATCCGCTGACTATTGTAATCCCAACGATGGTAAAAATAATAGCAAAAGTGATTCCTCTCTATTTTTTTGCAGGGGTTATCAGTGCTCTTATGATTTCAGGATTCATGATTTTTTTGGTTATGCCGTTTATCCATAAGCTATTTAAAAAGTGGCTGCATGAATAAGCTATCTCAAAATGGACAATTTCCTCTTTACAAACTAATAAAAAATACGCTTTTGAAGATTCTGAAAAAGGTAGAACCATTAAATCCGTGTTACTTATCGGAGAATATAAAAAATTAATTTTAAAACATTTTATTATGAAAAAGTCATTTACAACAAAAGTAGTAATAACCACAATGTTGGTTATTACAATGAGCATATCTGTTATTGCGCAAAAAAAAGAGAATAAAGAGGATTTACTGAAACAAGTAAAAGAATTAGCTGCCGCCAATGAGTTAATCTCAAAACACTTGGAAACATTCGATACGTTAGATTATATTGTATTTAGCAATAGAGATTGGTCACGGCTGCATGAAAGCCATGCCAAAGACATCAAAGTTCATTTCCCTGATGGGCATACTGAAGTTGGTTTGGAGCAACACATCAAAACTTTAGATGCGATGTTCATATACGCACCTGATACCCGCATTAAAGAGCATCCAATAAAAATTGGTAGTGGTAATATCACCGCAGTGATGGGGTGGATGGAAGGAACATTCACAAAACCAATGCCTATAGGTGATGGTAAATTTATTGAACCTACCAGCAAAAAATTCAGAATTCCAATGGCCACTATTGGTATTTGGAAAGAGGGTATAATGACTGAAGAATACCTTTTTTGGGATAATAAAACCTATATGGATCAAATTATGGGTAACTAATTTTACCCAATAAGTTTGTAATTAATGGCTAATCCTTACTTGTTAGAATCGTGTAAGAAAGTACTCTCGTACACAAGAAAAACAAGTAAGATTTATAATTTTTCAATAAATGGAAAGGAAAGATTTTTTTAAAACTATGGCGCTATTACCCTTTGGACTAGCAATGAAACTCAATGCGCTTCATACCGTATCGCAGCATTTAAAAGCAACAGAGCGAATGCCTGTTCTTTTTTTGGGACACGGCAATCCAATGAATGCAATTGCTAATAATATTTTTACGCAGGGATTTGAATCAATTGCTAAGACGCTGCCGAAGCCCAGGGCTATTCTTTGTATTTCTGCACATTGGGAAACAAAAGGGACTCATGTTACAGCTATGGAGCAACCTAAAACAATTCATGATTTTGGAGGATTTCCTAAAGCCTTGTTTGATGTGCAATATCCGGCACCGGGTAGTCCTACTTTGGCCAATGAAATAAAAGGGAGCATTAGCTCGGTTAATGTAGGGTTAGATCATGATTGGGGTCTAGATCACGGGTGTTGGACTGTGGTAAAATTTCTTTACCCTAATGCAGATATACCGGTAGTGCAAATGAGTATCGATTATACACAGCCGGCATCCTATCACTATGCCCTGGCGAAAGAGATTGCTTCTTTGCGCAGAAAAGGCGTGTTGATTATAGGTAGTGGTAATTCGGTCCATAATTTAGGCACGGCCGCATGGGACAAAATGATGACTCCTGGTTACGCTTATGAATGGGCGACTATAGCCAATGAAAAAATAAAAGAATTTATTCTTGAACGTGACCATAATTCCTTAATCAATTTTGATAAACAAGGAAAAGAATTTCAATTGGCGGTTCCCACTCCGGAGCATTACTTGCCCATGTTGTATGTTTTAGCTTTGCAAGAAAAAGACGAAAGCCCTATTTTTTATAATGATACTATTGTAGCAGGTTCTCTTAACATGCTATCCATTAAAATAGATAAAAGCAGATGAAAAGAAAAAAAAGGTATATAGTATTGTTTATACCGCTAACCCTATTAATAACTAGTTTTATGATTACATCTCAAGAGGCAAAGCCCACACTATTTTATTTAGTTCGCCCTCCTAAAATACAAACTGGAAAACCGCCATTACTAATATTGCTACACGGTGTTGGAGGCAATGAACAGGATATGTTTTCACTTGCCAATTCATTGCCAGAGAAATTTCTTGTGGTATCGGTTAGAGGACCTCTAACACTTGGCCCAGATAGTTACGCCTATTTCCGTGTTGATTTTTCTACCGGACGCCCCATTATTAATGAGAAAGAGGCGGAATCGGCAAGAGTTTCGATACTTCGGTTTCTCGAGGACTTAAAACAAAAAGAAACCTTTGATGAGAAAAAAGTCTACCTGATGGGGTTTAGTCAAGGCGGAATTATGAGTTACAGCGTTGCACTAACTGAGCCTGAAAAAATTAAAGGGATTGTTGTCATGAGCGGCAGGTTATTACCTGAGATAAAACCATTAGTTGCTATAAACGAAAGGCTATCCAAATTAAAAGTTTATATTTCACATGGCAGTCAGGATAATGTTTTGCAAGTGCAATATGCCTATGATGCAGTGAACTATTTAAAAGCTAAAGGGATTAGTCCTTTGTTTCATGAATATTTGGAGAGTCATACAATTAGTGAAGCAATGCTTAAAGATGTGACTATTTGGTTAGATCAAATTGTCAATAGTCAACAGTAATAATATTGCGAATGGTTTTACCCGCCAATATATAATAAAAAGTTATTTAAAGATTGCGGCAAGTATGTTTTGGGATTGACCGTAAGCATTCATTAATTTAGGATTAATTCTAAATTTCATAAAAAAAGCCGAACATTTCTGTTCAGCTTTTCGTCGGGGTGGCAGGATTCGAACCTGCGGCCTCCTGCTCCCAAAGCAGGCGCGATAACCGAGCTACGCTACACCCCGAATTTAAAAGAAACCAATATCTTCAAGATATCTTTTAGCTCCTCTTTTTTTAATTTTTTGTTCTAAAATCATAGCTTCAGAACGTGATAAAAATTGAATTTGATAAATCAATTCCCAAGGTTTTCCTGATTTAGTTGACAAACTCAATCCTGAATTATGCCTTTGCAATCTGTTTTCAAGACTATCAGTTTGACCAGTATAATATTTTAAAGAACTTTTACTAAACAAAATATATACAATGTACATATTTAATATTTTTAAGGTTTTTATCAGCGGTCTTCACGCACTGCGTGACGCGATAACCGAGCTACGCTACACCCCGAAAGCGAGTGCAAATATAATCTTTAATTTTTCTTTACAAAAGATTTGTCTAAAATAAAATAAATTTATTTTGAGATAGTTATTTAGGATTTAATAGAGCATGAATTTTTTATAATATAGTTTACATTTGCAGTCTCAAAATTGATTTAAAATTATATTTATGTCTGATACAATCGAAAAAATTAAATGCTTAATTATAGGTTCTGGTCCCGCAGGTTATACGGCAGCTATTTATGCTGCCAGAGCGAACATGAATCCCGTTTTGTACCAAGGAACCCAACCAGGTGGACAATTAACAACAACCAATGAAGTGGAAAATTTTCCCGGTTATGTTGATGGGGTAACAGGTCCTGAAATGATGGTTCAATTACAAAGTCAAGCACAACGTTTTGGAACGGATGTTCGTGACGGTTGGGCTACAAAAGTTGATTTCTCTGGGAGCATCCATAAAGTATGGATCAATGAAACCAAAGAATTGCACTGTGAAACCGTGATCATTTCTACTGGAGCATCTGCGAAGTATTTAGGCATTCCTTCCGAACAACACTATTTAAAAATGGGTGGTGGCGTTTCTGCATGTGCTGTCTGCGACGGGTTTTTCTACAGAAACCAGGAAGTGGTAATTGTGGGAGCGGGGGATTCCGCTTGTGAAGAGGCGCATTATTTATCCAAATTGTGTAAAAAAGTGACCATGTTGGTGCGAAGCGAAAAATTTAGGGCTTCCAAAATCATGGAAGAGCGCGTTCGCAAAACCGAAAACATTACTATTTTAATGAACCATGATACAGTTGAGGTTTTGGGAGATGACCAAGTGGTAACTTCCGTGAAGGCTTTGAATAAATCAACTAAAGAAGTTTTTGATATTCCGGCAACGGGCTTCTTTGTAGCCATTGGGCACAAACCCAATACGGATATTTTTGCAGATTACCTCACTCTTGACGAAACGGGTTATATCGTGAATACTCCAGGAACTTCTAAAACGAATGTAGCTGGTGTTTTTGTTGGAGGAGACGCCGCTGACCATGTCTATCGTCAAGCAGTTACTGCTGCAGGAACGGGCTGTATGGCCGCTTTAGACGCAGAACGGTACTTAGCGACATTGGAGTAATATTCAAGATTAGTTTTATATTTCAAACAAAGAGTCCCAATTTTTTAATTGGGACTCTTTGTTTGTAGGAATTTATTGTTCCATTTTTATGGACACTAAAATAAAAATGCTACAAACTCTTTATTTTAAAGGTTTTTTATACAAAATAGCACTATCTGTAAAATTTGTCAACTCAATTTTTGGTGTTCCAAACAATTGTATTTCCGATTTTCCGGAAGCGTTAATACTAGCTTTAGTATCTACAACAATACTGCAATTTGCATTTTCTTCGGTTGTAATTTCGGCATTTTTAGAAGTCAGTTTCCGGCCTGTAAATTCGGCGTTATTGTCTAATCTTAATTTTAAATTAACGGCATCTCCTTCTACAGTCGCAGTAGTTTTTTGATACATGTCAATGGTTAATTTTTCAGATGAAATTAAGGCTTTCATTTGGGCATTTTGGCTTAGTTCTATAGTGGTTTCAGCGGATTTTGAATTGAGTTCAATTTTTGATTTGTCATTGGCAAACAAAGTAAATTTTTTGGTTTTTACGTTGGCGAATATTTTAGCATCATTGAAACTTTTAAAAGTGAAATCATTCAGAACCATTTCTTCTAAAGCGGTTATCGTTGTTTTGTTTTTTACAACTGCCATTTTAAAATCATCGGTATAGGTAATCCGAACACTAAATTTTTTTGCTTTTTTTACTTCTTTAGTACTTGACAGTTGCAACGTACTTCCGTTTTGGTTTATTTCAATAATATCATGAAGATTGTCATCGGCTTCTATTTCAATTCCGCACTTATCGCCTTTTATTAAAAAAAGTTCCAGGTTCCCATCTGCTTCAAGATTGTCAAACTCTTTGGTTTCTTTCTTTTCAACGGTTACAATTTTTGATCCTTTTATTTTTTCTTGACTAAAGACGGAATAACCAAATAATAGTAAAGTGAAGAGCAGTATTGTATTTTTCATGTTTGTATATTTTGTTCAAATATAAATAAAACATCCCGAAAGTACAGGAAGTTTCCAATTGCGACTGTCATTAATTTTGAATGAAGGATAAAAAGGGATGTTTAGATGCAATCGTTCAATAACAAGTGCTAAAAGTTTACATCCGATTTGTTGTGAAATTTATCCTTTTAGTTTTTTGAAGTTCCCATAAATAGGTTTCCTACTTAAATTGTAAGAATTGCAGCCAAATCACTCCGAATTATGTACTTTTGCATAAATTTAAATTAAGCATGAGCAATATACTTGAAGTAAAAAATGTCCTCAAGCAATACGGCGATTTTGTCGCTCTTAACGAAGTTTCCCTCACCGTTCCTAAAGGAAGTATTTACGGGCTTCTAGGTCCAAATGGCGCAGGAAAAACATCCCTTATTAGAATTATCAATCAAATTACCCTTCCCGATGGTGGTGAAGTCATTTTTGATGGAGAAAAATTACAGCCCAAGCATGTTCAATATATAGGGTATTTGCCTGAAGAAAGAGGTTTGTATAAATCCATGAAAGTAGGCGAACAATGCCTGTATTTGGTACAAATGAAAGGACTTTCTAAAGCCGAAGCCAAAAAACAACTTAATTATTGGTTTGACCGATTTGAAATTCAGGGATGGTGGGACAAGAAAATCGAAGAGTTGTCAAAGGGAATGGCGCAGAAAATCCAGTTTGTGGTTTGCGTTTTGCACAAGCCAAAATTGCTGATTTTTGACGAACCGTTCTCAGGTTTCGATCCCGTAAATGCGAGTTTAATCAAAGACGAAATTTTAGAATTGCGAAAACAGGGTTCCACCATAATTTTCTCTACGCATCGAATGGAAAGTGTCGAAGAATTGTGTGACGATATTGCTTTGATTCACAAATCGAACAAACTCATTGAAGGAAAACTCGACGATGTAAAGCGTCAATACCGAACCAACAGTTTTGAAGTGGGCATCATATCCGATAATGTGGAAGGTTTGATGTTTGATATTACTCAAAAATATACCGTGGCACAAACCAATTTCAAATCGCTCAATGACGAAATAAAACTCGAAATCCAACTCGGGAATGCAACGCCAAATGAACTCTTGCATTTGCTGACCCAACGAGGACAAGTTACCCATTTTCTGGAAAAAATCCCAAGTGTCAATGATATTTTTATTAAAACGGTAACTCAATAGACTACTGGAATCTAAGAAGTCTAAAAATCTAATTGTCCAACAATCTAAAAAGAAAATGAGCATTTTAACCCTAATCATAAAAAGAGAATTTATTGCCAAAGTCCGCAACAAATCCTTCATTGTCATGACTTTTTTGAGTCCATTGCTTTTCGTGGGAATAGCAGCATTTGTAGGTTATCTAACCACCATGAAAGCCGAAGTTAAAAATATTGCTATTCATGATGAAACCGGATTATTTGTCAAAGAATTTAAAAACACGGAAGAATATAAATATCTCGATTTATCCTTGATTGATGTGAAAATTCTGAAGGATAGCATAGTGAATGAAAGTTACGAAGGATTGCTTTATATACCAAAAGTGGCTGACACCAAAATATTGGAAAGTAAAATTCAGTACGTTTCAAACGACAGTCCAAGTCTTACTTTTCTAGATCAAACGGAAGATGTTATTGCTAAAAAAATCACCAAAATCAACTTTGAAAATGCGAAACTTGACACTTTGGCCATACAAAATGCCGAGGCAAAGGTCAGCATCAGTTTAACAAAATCATCGGGAGAAGAAGGGGTCAAAGGACTCAATGAAATCAAAATTGCCATTGGGGGCGCATTCGGCTATCTCATCATGATGTTCATCATCATTTACGGCAATATGGTCATGCGCAGCGTCATCGAAGAGAAAACCAACCGCATTGTCGAAATCATCATTTCCTCGGTAAAACCCTTCCAATTGATGATGGGAAAAATCATTGGAACCTCATTGGCTGGAATACTGCAATTCTTTATTTGGGCAATCATTGGGTTGTCATTAATGTTTGCGGCCTCCGTGTTCTTTGGTGTTAATGTGGGGCCAACAGCTAAAATTCCGCCCGAAATGCTGCACTCGGCGCAACAGGAATTAGCCGGAACCGCCCAAATGTATATCAAGGAATTATGGGATTTGCCCATAGCCACTTTGATCCTAAGCTTCATCGTTTATTTCATTGGAGGTTATTTTCTGTACAGCTCTTTTTATGCCGCCATTGGTGCCGCTGTCGATAACGAAACCGACTCCCAGCAATTCCTGTTGCCTATCATCATGCCTTTAATTCTGGGCGTTTACATCGGTTTTTTTACCGTGATGAATAATCCGCACGGTACAATTGCCACCGTTTTTTCCATGATTCCGCTTACGTCTCCCATTGTTATGCTCATGCGCATTCCATTTGGCGTGCCGTGGTGGCAAATCCTAATTTCAATAGCCATTCTTTTCGGAACTTTCTTTTTCGTAGTTTGGTTTGCCTCAAAAATATACAGGGTCGGAATATTGATGTATGGCAAAAAACCGACCTGGAAAGAATTGTACCGATGGTTAAAATATTAATGGAAGCGAATGGCTTGGTCTTGATCAATAAATCATTTTCCTGCTGTACGTTACAATCTGTCATTGCGAGCTTGCGAGGCAATCTCACAACAACAGGATTTCCACTTCCATCAGGGCTAAAGGACTAATCATGTCATCTCGAGCGAAGTGGCGAATTTTTGTTAACTTTGAAAACTTAATGGGTACAATAAAAAACTTGGTGCCTTTGTGCCTTCGTGGCAAAAATATAACTTACAAATGAGCAGAATACTTATCATAGAAGACGAAGCGGCCATCCGAAGAGTGCTTACAAAAATACTTTCTGAAGAAAGCGATACCTATAGTGTTGAAGATGCCGAAGACGGAATTCAAGGGCTGGAGAAAATCAAAAATAACGATTACGACCTCGTTTTGTGCGACATCAAAATGCCCAAAATGGACGGAGTCGAATTGCTGGAAGCGGTAAAGAAAATTAAACCTGAAATTCCGATGGTGATGATTTCCGGGCATGGGGATATGGAAACGGCCATTCAAACCATGCGATTGGGCGCCTTCGATTATATTTCGAAACCGCCCGATTTGAACCGATTGTTAAATACCGTCCGCAACGCTTTAGACAAAAAACAATTGGTGGTCGAGAACAAAATTCTGAAGAAAAAAGTCAGTAAAAATTACGAAATGATTGGCGAAAGCCAAGCCATCAATCACATCAAATTGATGGTTGACAAGGTTGCCAAAACCGAAGCCCGGGTTTTAATCACCGGGCCAAACGGAACGGGAAAAGAATTGGTAGCCCATCAACTGCATGAAAAAAGCGAAAGGGCCAATTTTCCGTTAATTGAAGTCAATTGTGCCGCCATTCCAAGCGAGTTGATAGAAAGCGAATTGTTTGGTCACGTGAAAGGAGCCTTTACATCGGCAGTTCGCGACCGTGCCGGGAAATTTGAAGCGGCAGATAAGGGAACTATTTTCCTAGATGAAATTGGGGACATGAGTCTTTCGGCGCAAGCCAAAGTGTTGCGTGCCCTGCAAGAAAGCATGATTACTCGGGTAGGGGCCGACAAAGATATTAAGGTAGATGTTCGGGTTGTGGCCGCCACCAATAAAGATTTAAAAACCGAAATTGCCGAGGGGCGTTTTCGGGAAGATTTGTACCATCGTTTGGCGGTAATTTTAATCAAGGTTCCGGCATTGAATGACAGACGGGACGATATTCCATTACTGATTGACTATTTCACTGAAAAAATAGCGACGGAGCAAGGGATTGTGCCCAAATCCTTTTCCAATCAAGCCGTCAAATTGTTGCAGGAATACGATTGGACGGGAAACATACGCGAACTGCGAAATGTGGTGGAACGACTCATCATTCTTGGAGGAAATGAAATTTCAGAAACAGATGTGCAATTGTTCGCCAGTAAATAATAATTAGCTTTAGGCAATAGGCTTAGGCAATAAGCAGTTTGAATTGCTTTATTTAGCCTACAACCCACAGCTTATAGCTTACAGCTATAAAAAATGAAACTAAAAAAAATAAACGAAAAGTTACAACAAGCACTCATTGAAAACGGTTTAAAGGAAGCCAATGATTTGCAACAGGAAACTTTTTCCACCCTAAAAAGCGGAGCCGATTGTATTATTATCTCCCCAAAAGGTAGCGGAAAATCAACCACTATTGTAATCAATGTGATTCAACAATTGGTTGCCGAAGGCGAAGAATCACCTCGTGCCCTGATCATTGTGGAAGACAAAACCAAAGTGTTGGAAATGGAAACGCTGTTCGAAAATTTGGGTAGTGAAACCAACTTGAGAGTCTATGGCGTTCATGATAAAGGCGACATGGAATACGATAAAAACTATATTTCTACGGGGATTGATGTTCTAATTGGGACTCCCAATAAATTGAGCGAAATGTTCACCACGGCCGGTTACAATGTAAACCGACTAAAAATGTTTATCCTAGATGATGCAGATCCTATTTTGAAACTGCGTCACGAAACTAAAATCATGCGCATTTCCAATAGCATCACCAAGACGCAACGCATTATTTTTTCGGAACAACTCACGGAACGCATAGAACTTTTGGCCGAAAAAATGATGCTGGAACCCTACTTGTTCGAGATTGGAGCAGAAGTCGAAGAGGATGAAGACGAAGAAAGCGAAGAAGAAACGGAAGATTAATTTATAAAAATAGAACCCATGGGATTGATGAAAGTATTTTCGGGAAGTGAAATTTTGGCCTTAGCCTTACAACAAAAAATAGAAGAAGTTGGTGTAGCCACAGTAGTAAAAAACAACATACAATCTGCCACTTTAGCCGGTTTTGGCACTTCGGGACAGGCAGTGGAGTTATTTATCCAGGAAACTGATTTTGCCAAGGCGAATCCAGTTATCGAGGAATTTAGGATGAGTATTTAAACTCAAATTACCCTTACATGAAATATAAAATGCTGGTTTTGGACATGGATGACACGCTGTTAACCGATGACCATAAAATCTCAAAAGAGAATAAGGAAATGCTTTTAAAAGCACAGGAATTGGGCGTATATGTGGTCTTGGCTTCCGGCCGCCCCACACTAGCCATGACCGACTTTGCCAAAGAATTGCATTTGGATGTCAATAATTCGTACATGCTTTCTTTTAACGGTGCCGTGATTACGGACTTAAAAGAAGACCAAGTGATTTTTGAACAATCGTTGACCCAGCAACAAATTCATGAATTGTACGATTACAGTTTGAAAAGCAAAACGCATATCATCACCTATATCGACGGGAATATTGTGAGCGAAACCGATTCAGAATACATTGAGGTCGAAAAAACGATTACGGGTTTGAAACACAACAAAGTGACCAATTTTAAAGAAGCCGTCAATTCGTCTGCCATTAAATGTATTTTATTAGAAGAGCCCAGTTACCTTTTGCAAGTAGAAAAAGAACTGAAATTGGCCATGCCCCATTTGAGTATTTCCATGTCCAAACCTTTCTTTCTGGAAGTGGCTCAAAATGGCATTGATAAAGCGGCAAGCATTAAATTTTTGGCCAAAAAATTAAATATTCTGCAAAGCGAAATCATTGCCGTTGGTAATGCGGGGAACGATTTAACCATGATAGAATATGCCGGATTAGGCGTTTGGGTAGACAATGTGAATCCGGAGTTAAGGGATAGAGGCGATGTCATTGTGGCGTCCAACAACAATCATGGCGTGGCTGAGGTGGTTCGTAGGTTTATCTTAAATTAAAAATTTTCTCTACGTCTTACAGAAGATTATTTTTTAAAAAATCCAGTAGTCCTAAAATCAAACAATCACCTATCTTTGCGCCTTTCAAAAATCTGATAATCTCAATTATCTAAAAATCTAACCATCCAGATGATCACAGTCAACGATATCTCCGTTCAATTTGGCGGAACCACTTTATTTAGCGATGTTTCTTTTGCCATCAATGAAAACGACAAAATAGCCTTGATGGGCAAAAACGGAGCGGGAAAATCCACCTTATTAAAAATTATTGCGGGACAAAGCAAACCTTCCACAGGGAATATTTCGGCGCCAAAAGAAGCGGTTATTGCCTATTTGCCGCAGCATTTATTAACCACTGACGGTGCCACGGTAATGGAAGAAACGTCTAAAGCTTTTGGCGAAATCTTCAAAATGAAAGATGAGATTGACCAAATTAATGAGCAATTAACCATTCGTACCGATTATGAAAGTGATGCGTACATGAAATTGATTGAACGCGTTTCAGACCTGAGCGAGAAATTCTATGCCATAGAAGAGGTGAATTATGAAGCCGAAATCGAGAAAATCCTGATTGGTTTGGGATTTGTTCGGGAGGATTTTACGCGTCAAACTTCCGAGTTTTCGGGCGGTTGGAGAATGCGAATTGAACTCGCCAAAATCCTGTTGCAAAAACCCGATCTGATTCTGCTGGATGAGCCTACCAATCACATGGATATTGAAAGCATCCAATGGCTGGAAGAGTTCCTGATGAATTCAGCCAAAGCGGTAGTGGTGATTTCTCACGATAGAGCCTTTGTCGATAATATTACCAACCGAACCATTGAAGTGACCATGGGAAGAATCTACGATTACAAAGCCAAATATTCCCATTATCTGGAACTTAGAAAAGACAGAAGAGTGCACCAGCAAAAAGCCTATGACGAGCAACAACGCATGATTGCTGATAACCGAACTTTTATTGATCGTTTTAAAGGCACGTTTTCTAAAACCGATGCTGTTCAGTCCCGTGTAAAGATGTTAGAGAAACTGGTTATTGTTCAGGTGGATGAGGTGGATACTTCGGCTTTGAAACTTAAATTTCCACCAGCAGTTCGTTCCGGTCAATATCCTGTAGTGGTGAAGGACTTAACCAAATCCTATGGGGAGCATCTTATTTTTAAAGATGCCAATATTGTTATAGAACGGGGCGATAAAGTGGCCTTTGTGGGCAAAAATGGCGAAGGAAAATCGACCATGATTAAAGCCATTATGAAAGAAATCGAGATCAATAGCGGCAGTGTTGAAATTGGTCACAACTCCCAAATTGGTTATTTTGCCCAAAATCAAGCGGCATTATTAGATGAAAACGGCACCATTTTTTCGACCATAGATGATATTGCTGTGGGCGATGTGCGTACCAAAATCAAGGATATACTGGGTGCGTTTATGTTTCATGGGGATGACGTGACCAAGAAAGTGAAAGTGCTTTCGGGTGGGGAGAAAACCCGTCTGGCCATGATTAAATTGTTATTGGAACCTGTGAACTTGTTGATTCTCGATGAGCCTTCCAACCATTTGGACATGAAAACCAAAGACATTATCAAAGATGCCCTGCGCGATTTTGATGGGACGTTAATTCTTGTTTCTCACGACCGTGATTTCCTGGATGGATTGGCCACCAAAGTTTTCGAATTTGGAAACAAAAGGGTAAAAGAACATTTTGAAGATATTGCTGGTTTCTTGGCCCATAAAAAGATGGAAAATTTGCGAGAAATCGAGAAGTAATTAAAAAAGTGGTGTTTGTGTTTTGATTTTTTTTGTAACTTTAATAGTGATTGGAGTTATTAAATTTAAAATCAGAATCATGAAAAAAGCGCTTTTGTTGCTGGTTATCGGTCTGTTGCGTTTAGCTGCGATTTCCCAGAATGTCAATGAACCTGAAGCGCTCGGTTTACCGGGTGACAATTTAAATCTGTATGCGGTATTGGATGTTTTTCAAAAATCGAGAACACTGGAAGATTTTGAAAAAGCAATTAACGACAAGAATCGCAAAATTAATAATCTGGATTTAAATGGCGACACCTACATCGATTATATAAAAGTGGTAAGCGAGAAAGATGTCAATTCGCACGCAATCATTCTGCAAGTGCCCATTAACGCTAAAGAAAATCAAGATGTCGCGGTAATTAATGTCTCTAAAGATTCCTCCGGTAAAATTTCGGTTCAAATTATTGGAGACGCCGATTTGTATGGCCAATATTACGTTGTCGAATCCTCATCGGTAAGAACTTCAGTAACGCCAAACCCCGGATATGCAGGAGAGGCAAAGGCAATCATTCCAGAAACCGCCTACACGTCGGTAGATGGCTGGCCCATAGTATTGTATCTCTTTTCTCCGGTATATGTAGTGTATCGTTCTCCATGGTATTGGGGGTATTATCCCAACTTTTGGCATCCTTGGTATCCTGTGTTTTACCATGATTATTGGGGCTATCACTATCATTATTTCAGAAACAATCAGTATCACCGAACCCTTGTGGTATTGAATCCCGTATATTACAACCACTATTATCCTAGAAGGTCAACCTCGACGATGGTGATGACAAACAAGAGAAACGGCAGTTATAATGCAACCTATAACGGCAGAAATTATAGAAAACCCACATTTCCCTCCCGAAACGGAAACACAGCGCCATCAATGGGGCAATCCTTAAATAAACCGAGAGTAGCTTCGCCCAATCGGCAACCGGTTCCAATACGACCAACCGCTCCCACTATAAATAGGAGGATGCCCAACAGGGAAATGCAACGACCCAGTGCGCGTCCCGTTTTACCTACTTCCAAACAAAATCCCGCCAGACCGACTTCGCCATCCGGTAGAAGGAATTAATAGAAAGGGTTGTAAAAATAACTTTTTAATGATTGATCCATTCCATAATCCCTTTCAGGAGTTCCATGCTGAAAGGGATTTTGGTTTGCATGGTGTTTGCCTCCTCTCATGGTTTTTCCCTATTGGCGGTTTTTTGCGTTTACACAATTTAATGTCAATTCCCATAATTAGGAGTACCTATCAAAATCATAGGAGCACCTATTAAAACCATAGGAGCACCTATCAAAATTATAGGAGCTCCTACTAAAATCATAGGATCTCCTATCAAAACCATAGGATCTCCTTTTAAAAGTATAGGAGCACCTATCAAAATTATAGGAGTACCTATCAAAACCATAGGAGTTGACCCCTCCTAAAATTACTTGACACATTTTGTTATTAATTCTTTTTCTAGTTTTCTAGAACTTCGGATTCCGTTGAGATAGCCGTATAAATAGATTTTTAAAAATACTTGGGGGTTGTAACTCGGACGCCCTTCTTTCTTGAGGGGCTGTATGGTAAATCCAAGCTTGCAAAGATCTATAAACACTACAAAAGCATCTATAAAACGGACTTGATTATCGGGTGAGATAGCGTCTTCCAAAGAAGAAATACGCATTTGATGGCGGGAGGTTCCTGTGATGTGTTGCATCCCTAAAAATACGAAAAATCCTGTTTTTATTAAAGGTTTTTGTTATATTTGTTGGGATACAAACGGAGGTTTTTTCACAGACTGACGTTATAGGCAACCTTTGAAAAACAGTATGGGAAAAACAAAATTCAAAATATTAGCAACTGACGGTACATGGACAAAAGAGTTCATGTATTTTTTACAAGTTCCCAAAGGTGATATTTATTACGGAGAAATTAATCTTGCAGAACCAGACAAAACCTCAAGACATTTAAGCGGAATTTCACATCATAAAAGAGGTGAAAGAATGATAAAATTAGGTAAAGGACTAAAACTAACGGAATACGTAGGTCTCCATCAATTATTTGTAATTAGCATCGGAAAATTGGTGTTTGAAAACCAAAACTTTGGAAGTGTTAGTACTAAATCAAATAAAAATGATATTATCATTGATATTCGAAATTTTGGCTTGCGTGTCGGAATAATGGCTTTTTTATTAGAACCTAATAAACTCGAAACACTTAATCATTTAAAAGAAAAATTAAAAGACATAGAACTGAAAGTCTATATGAATACTAATCCTTGGCTTGTTATTGCAATATTTGAAAATGGCAACGAAATTCATAAAGATGCAGTTACTCAAATTGAGTGGAATAAAGCATTTGTGAAAATGGAAATTCCTTCGTCTGAAAAAGGTGGGAATTTAGTAATGATTGATGTTCCTGCAAAAAAGTAAGGCAGCCTATAACAGCCGTTTAGTCTTAATACGCTTGTGAAGTATATATTTTATTGACATTCACAAAAATTAAAATCCCTGTAGTACAACATAAGTACAACAAATCAAAAACTTTTTACAAAGCTATAAATACCAGTACTGTTAAGCTGCGCTTGGCGGTTCATTGCTTGGTATTCCGCTAATCGGCCACAATAATAATTTTGGGTTGCTTTTGCATACCCATTGATCAAAAGCAAATCATTCAAACATTCTCCTCCTGGCAATATTACATATCCTAATTGCCTGTTCCAGTAGTCATAATAATTCTCCTGTTCCGTAACGATAGTTACAACCGTTTTAGGTGGTGCAACCGACAAAACGAAGTGCAAGGATTGCAAACCAAATTGGAGCAATAATTGGGCAGGTAAACTGCTTTTCTCCTCGTCTTCTTTCATCTTCCTATTTAGTTTTACTTCTGGTGCATCTAAACCATAAAGACGGATTTCTTTTTTCATTCCAGTGAAACGATTGCAAATGATTATGCTATCACCATCTAGGACTTCTTCAATTTGCCAATGGGCTTCCACTATGTACGGTGCTTTTGCGTTGTATTGCATTGATTTACAGTGTTTTAAGTTATTGATAATCAAAGATAATCATTGAAATTTGTCTTATGAATTTAATCTAATTATTAACTTTTTAAATCTTAAAAAAATGGCAAGACAAAAAGGTGTTATTAAGTATGTTGGAACTCTTGGAGATATCCGACACTTCAAAATCAAAGGACAGGAAGGCTACTTCGCTGGAATGGTTGGCGGACCAACTGGTGACCAAGTGTTAACTGCTCCTGAATTTGAGAGAACTCGTGAGAATATGAACGAATTTGGTGCTTGTGCCAAGGCTGGAAAATCTGTTCGAACTGGTTTATCTCAAGTAATGAAACAAATGGCGGACAGCCAAGTAACTGGAAGATTAACTTCAATTATGAAGAAAATCAACTTGGAAGACCAAACCGAAGCGAGAGGTTACAGAAAAATTGAAATCACAACACAAAGAAATTACTTAAAAGGTTTTGAGTTTGACAAAAACTCTTCTTTCAATGGAATTTTCAACGCTCCGTTTTCATTAACTCACGGAGTTGATAGAGAAACTGGCGAATTTGTAGTTGATGCTTTTAACCCAGCGAATTTGGTTAATGCTCCATCTGGAGCAACTCATTTCCGTTTGATTACTTCACTTTCAGTAGTAAGTGATTTTGAATACAACGCTACCACAAACAGCTATGATCCAATGGATGCAGCTTTGAATGAAGTAAACGACATTCAATACAGTCCTTTCTTGGATTTGTACGCTCCAGTTCCTGCTACTACAATTGTTGCAACTTTACCTAACGGAGCAATTCCAACGGTAAACACAACTGTTTTACAGTGCATCGGAATTGAGTTCTACCAACAAGTGGGACCAAATTACTACTTGTTTTCCAGTGGTAACTGCTTGAAAGTTGAGGATGCTTTTTAGAAAAACCTTCCGAAAATCCCTCGCCAAAAGTGAGGGATTTTTTGTTTAATCTCAAATCTATCAGAACTATGGAAAGCAAAATAATAAGAGTAGCGCAAGGAAAGGAAAGCACATTAAGCCAGTTGTACATTAATGGCATCTTTCAATGTTACTTGTTGGAGGACAAAATTAGAGAAGTGAAAATCCCTTCTCAAACTGCCATTCCAAAAGGAGTATTTAGTTTAAAGTTGAACACTCACGGAGCTAAAAATGTGGATTACAAAAAAGCATTTGGAAAGTTTCACGAAGGAATGATTGAAATTACTGGTTTGCCTAATTTCAGTTTTGTGTATATCCATACCGGAAATACTATTAAAGAAACTGCCGGCTGTCCGCTTTGTGGTTTTGGTTTTCAATTTGTTGATGGCAATTTTCAAGTTACTCAAAGTGTTGCAGCTTACAAAATGATTTATCCAAAATTAGTAGCATTGGCGAAAGTTGAAAACAATACAATGATCATTGAAAATAATTTTCAATTCTAAAAAGTCCAAAAAATGGAAAACATCAACATCATCGCTACACTTTTTGGAACACTTATCACTTTGTTACTCTCGATTGTGGCTTATTTTATCAAGCAATTACACACCGATTTTAAGAGTATGGAAAAAGATTTGGTTGAAGTTAAAACGATGGCTTTAATCATCAAAACCGAGTTTAAAAGTGGTAATGACTTACTGAACCAAAAAGTAGAATACATCGAAAAAAGAGTACACAATTTAGAACTATCAATTTATAAAAATCAAGATTATGAAAAATAACAAAATGAATTTAGTAGAAAGAACCTTGGCACCAACTCCAAAATGGTTTAAAATTTTGAGAACTGTTGGGATTGCTTTGGCTTCTGTAGGTGGAATTATCATCGCTTCGCCTATTGCCTTACCTGTTGGACTGGTTTCGGCTGCTGGTTACTTGGTTCTTGGAGGTAGTATTATTTCAGTAGTTTCTCAAACTGCTGTAAAATCGGAAGAAGAACCGAAAACTAACCCTTAAATTTGGTTAATAACCAACTTTAAAGCCCAGTAATTCTGGGCTTTTTTTGTTTATAGTAGTCAATAAAAGTAGATTGCTTTGCTTTACTTCGATTTATTTAAGTGGTGCAATCATATTGCTTTTATGCTTCGGTTTGCTTGGGAATAAGGCGCAATCAATCCTAGTCCAATAGGACCAGGATTGATTTATTTTCTGCAATAGCGGTATAAAATGGCTCTGCGGATGTCACTGATAAGATGCAAATTTTCGTGAAATTGCTTTTCTTTTTTCTCCAGAAGTTTGAGAGCTGCAACATTTTTTTGGTGCTGCTCGTGTTCCACCATCATTAAACTGGCTTTTGGGCTAAATTCTTTTTTGAAATCGGGTAAGCGTAAAAATGAAATAACCGAACCCACTAAATGCTGATGCCAAAACTTTGTTTTCCATAAACTAAAAGCAATAAAATAAAGACTTTCGCAATCTTCTTTGTTTTGAAAAATGACTACAAAACTGTTAGTAAATGGCTCTTTTTGGGGCTTACCGCTGTTCATCCCTTTGTTAAGTACAAATAAATGGGGTTTTGTGTAAATTGTTCCCACTTTGTGGGTTTTGATTATAAAATTCATCATACGTTCCGTTTTAAGATGATGTGCCTTGCATTACTCAATAGTTCAGTTTGTTTTTTTGGTTTTCGTGAATTCCACTTCGTTCCATTTCACAAGCCATACATAAAATTTTTAAAAGAAAAAAAGAAAAAAAAGAAAGTCGTACTTCAAGTGGAGGTTTCAAGAAAAACAAGTTTTTTTAGAAAAAATACTACCCGATACATCATCGGAAATGTGGGCGTGAAATCGGAATGAAATGTTGTTGCGAAACGGTATGGGTGGAGATTTTTTCTAAAACCCGAAGGGCTTGAACTTTTTTTTCTTGAAACCGGAACTTACCTTTACTTTCTTTTATTTATTTTTTTATTTTCCTTTTGAACGAGATGTTCTTAATGAAAACGGAACCAAAAAAGGTTGATTTGATAGCTGATGTTCTTCGGAAAGGGTATTGAATTTTAAAGTAGGAAAAAGAAATATAAAATCTATTCCAATCATTTTTCTGCTTTAAAATTCAATACTCTTTCTTACGGTTTGATTTTGTGGGTGTAATAAATTGCTTTATTGAAATTGTGAAGTTTAGAAATGAAGTTGTAAAGCAATTTATTACACTTACAAAAACAATGAAAACACTTTTTCCTAGTGCGATGAGGCAGTAGCGCAGGTAAGTGTGTCTTTTTTTATTTGCTTACTGAGAAGTTTCTGATTGATTTTACTATCGGCTTGATGCCAACACTTCTTAAAAAGTTAGATTTGAATTTTTAAGAAAATAATTTACTTAAAACGCTAGTTATCAAGGCGATGGAAAATCAATTTATTTTGTGTTTCTGGCAAATAAAAAAAGATACTCTTACTGGCTCTTTTTTGGTTTTGTGGGTGTTGTAAATTGCTTAATCCGAAATTGTGAATGTTAGAAATAGAGTTGATAAGCGATTTACAACACTTACAAAAGCAATGCAAACACTACCGATTTAGGTGTAAAGTTGCTAAAAACAGTTACCTAAAACGTTCTTAAAAGTAAGTATAACCGTAAAGTTTCTGATGAAATGGTGAACGTTGTTGAAGACAGTGGCGAAGGACGGTGTTTTTTGTAGCTGGGTGATGCGATGGGAGCTGCAAAAAATGTTGTCCTGGAGCCACTGGCAAGCGCGTTGGCAGGAGCGGCTGTTTTACATAAATGATATTATAGCTTCATTGCAAAAACCAAAAAAACAATATAAACGCTTTGTGATGAACTATAATACTCAATTATGTAACACAGCTTGGGGAAAAAAATTACTGGCGCAAGTTGCGAAGCGTACGTGTTTTTTCTAAAAACTGTGCCAGTAATTTTTTTTGGAGCGTTGGCAAAGGAGTGGCAACTGAAATGTAAAACGTCCTTTTTAGCACTAATCCTTTTTTTAAAGATTATGAGTTGATTAAACTATTGTTTTAAATTAAAACATAATTTTGTTTTATATTAAAACATTTTATATATTTGTACCCACTAACTAATATCTCAAAATTATGATTTTTCAAATATCACAAGTTCAAATTGGACAGCGGATTGTTGAGTTAAGAAAGAAAAAACAACTTTCACAAGAAGACTTGGCAAAAATTGTTGGAATATCTAGACCTTCTATAACTCAAATTGAGTTGGGTAAAAGAAGTTTAAATATTATGGAACTGCAAAAGTTTGCTCAAGTTCTTGGTTTTTCGCTTGACGACTTTATGTCAGAGGACTTTACATCAGAAGGTTTGCTTATTTCAGAAGAAACTGAAAAGCCAAAAACTGTAAATGAGAGAATATCAGTACCAACTTTACAAATAGGTAAGTTTAAAAATGTGCTATTGTATATTTTGGAAAAGTGTGCCGGAAAACCAAATGTAGGAGAAACTGTTTTATACAAGCTTTTGTATTTTTCTGATTTTAATTATTATGAATTATACGAAGAACATCTTACTGGAGCTAATTACAGAAAACTACCTTTTGGACCAGTGCCTCAAAACCTAGATACTATTATTTCTCAAATGATTGATTTTAATCAAATACAACGTGTAAAAACAGAATATCACGGTTATCCTCAAACTCGTTATTTACCATTAGAAAAAGCTGATTTAACAGAATTAAAAGCTAGTGAAAAAGAGATAATTGATAGAGTAATTGAACAAATGAGTGATTGGTCGGCTTCTGCGGTTAGTAATTATTCGCATAAAGATATTCCTTGGATGGCTTCAAAAGATGGAGAAGAAATTAATTACGAATTGGCTTTTTATAGAGAACCTCCTTTTTCTGTAAGAAATTATGAAGAGGAAGTTGAATTATGATAGTATTTGAAGAAATAGATCCGTTTAAGAAAGACTTTAAAGGTCTTTTGAAAAAGTATAAGACTTTAAAGGACGACATAGAAGTAGTAAAGAAAGTTTTGGAAATTTTACCTGATGCAAGACCTCCTTTTAGTTTTAGAATTGACAACCTAGGAATTGAAAGCTGTGTTATTAAAGTAAAAAAAATAGCTTGTAAATCGTTAAAAGGAAATGGAGTTAATTCGGGATTGCGTTTAGTTTATGCTTATTTCAAGGATGATAATAAAATTGTTTTTATTGAGATATACCATAAAAATGATAAGGATAATGAGGACAGAGACCGAATAATGAATTATTTTGAATAGTAAAAAAAAATAACCGAAGCAAAAAGGAATAGCGCTTCGGTCGGATGAAATAAAAGTTTGACGGCTCTATATTTCTTCTGCAAAAGTAATAGAATTCTATTTATTACCTAATTATTCCTTGGGTTTTTGACCAAACGCCTTAATATTAAATAGTTTGGTTAGACAAAATCATTAACAGCTATGGCTAAAAATGGTAAAGTTGGAGACGGACATCGTAATGGTGCTGTAAAAGACCGTAGTCAAACTTATAATCCAAAAACGGAGCAGTGGGTAAAGCGTGATGCTGATACTGGTCGTTTTATGGATGTTAAGCAAGATGGTACTCCATTCAAAGGTGTTACTAAAGAGAAGTAACATTAGGTAGCTGATAGAACACGGCTTGGTGTTGTTCGGAATTCTATTAACCAAAAAATTAATTAGATGTACACATTTAATAAAATTAAAACCAGTGAGCAAGCGTCACTATGCCATAACAGTAATTGTGTTACTGTTTATGGTGAAACTGCTAAATTTGTCAATAGTGTTGTTGCAGTTGCAACTGTTTCAATTGCTTTGATTTTGATCATAAGGGCATTAAAATAATGTTCTTTAAAAACCAGTTTTGCCTATGGTAAAACTGGTTTTTTAAATTATACTCAAATATGTTGTCTTTAATTGGATTGGAAATTAGCGAAATGAAGCAAACAAAGAATTGATGCTAGGAATACTTGGACTAGGAGCGATTTTTGTGCAGATGAAAGAGATAATGTGATTTAAATTTCTTTATTAATTTAATAAGTCCACCTAATAGTTTATTAACCCTATATCTGTTAATGAGTTAATAAAAATTTGGTTTATGAAATTTTATATCATTTCTATATAATTATGATTCATATTTATAAAACTATTAATGGAATTATTCAAAGCATTGTCAGAGGGTAAAAGCTCAATATAACAAGTGTCAATTGCTCTAGTTAAAGCCATTAGAACCCAAGTTGCTGCATATTTGTTTTTTCTTTCTTCTGGTTCCATAATTTCTGAAAGCAAAAAATTATCTGCATCATCTTCATTTCGTTTGGAATCAAAAAAACCATTAATATCAAAACACATTGTTGACCAAGCCTCTAAACCTCGACTAGATTCGTAATAAATCGCTCTAATACTTAATGAACCTGGTACACTTTGTTTTCTTTTATCAATATTTCCTGTAGAATTCCAAAATCTAGCTTCATTTATTACATTGTCAGCAATTGATAATAATTCCCATTCTGTTTTTTTATTGTCACTATCGATTTTTACAACATCATATTCATTAATATTAATACTTTTTTGATCTGATAATATAATATTTGCATTTTGATTCTTTTCTTTAGCATTTTTTAGTAATAATAATGAATCATAAGAGCTACATCCTTGCCTAGTACCCGCTATTAAAAGTTCATTAATTATTTTTGCTTTTCTAAATAAATCAGGATTGTAATTTCTCTCAATCAATATTCTACCGTGATCTTCTGTATCTAATGGTTCTATTCCTAAATCTATATTAAAAGATGCAGCAATATGATTTACCAAGGATGCGATTGCAGGTTTCATTCTGTAAGATTTTCTTCTTTTTAGGTATTGATAACTATCAATTTTATATCCTTTTGAAATATTCCAGTTGCATACTTCTGAATATCTTATAAGTTGTTCTTTCCCACCGCTAGCAATTATTATATTTTTTACACCAAATAATGAAAAAAAAATATCTCTTTCGTAAGAATGACAATCTTGAGCCTCATCAATATACAAACTTCTTCCTGCTCTAAAACCATTTATACTTTTTCCATATCGCTTTTTTAATTCCTCTAAATTTATATTCTTACTTCCATCATTAACAAGAATTGATGAATTCAAATTCATTGTGTTCTCAAGTAATTCAAACTTATTTTCAATTTGAAATTCTTTAAAGAACAAATCCAAGTTATCTATAGCCAACAGAATTTTTTTTAATACTTCGTGATAATCAGACAAAAACATACTGGAATTAATATGCTCTTCTAATTTTATCTTTTTAAATATTTTAAATTGATTTATATGCTTCTTTGTTTCTAGTACATTTTTAAAATCTTTATACATATCAGAATGATTTATAAAATCAATTGCCTCTCTTTTAGTCCCTTCATCAAAAGAGTTTTCATTTTGTATAATTTTTTTTAAATCATTCTTATTGATTGTAATATTTTGATTTCTAATACCATTAAACAATAACTCAATTCTTTCAAGTCTGTCATTCATTACATTTGTTAAATAACTAATTCTACTTTCAGACATTAGTAAAACCACTCCTAATTTTTTAGCAATATTGAACATAAAAGAATGAATCGTGTTTGTCGTAGTTGATTCTTTCTGAATAATTTCATTTTCGGTTAATACATTCTCAAATCCTTTTATTTGTCTTGAAATCTCATAAACTAATAGATGATTGTAAGTTAAAAATGTAGCTCTTTTGCCTATCAAACTTTTTTGCAGCATCCATTTTAGTAAATCTGATGACTTACCTGAACCAGCTCTCCCTTTTACTTCAACAAGTGTATTTCCTATTGAATCAAATGCTTTTTGTGATGCTGACTCAAATCTATTTTGAAATCGTTCAATTTTTTGTTTTGTTAGATAACCTAATTCTGAATCTTTTGATGCTCGTTCTAAAATTTGTTTAATCGATGTTTCATACGAGGGCTCATAATTCCAATCTAAATATCCTGGATATCTTAAGTAATCATTTAAAGCAATACATTCCTTTATTAAATTAAATTTTAAACTTTTAGCTACAATTATATTATTGGAAACTAACTCATCGTTATCATTTAAAACCCAAAAAACAGGATGAACAGTTATTTTTTCTCTAATTAGATTACAAGCATCGTGAAAATAATTTGTTAAACCCCATTTGAGTTTTGAGGCATTATCTTTTAAATCAATAAATGAATCATTAATTTCTAATTCGCTATTTTCAACTGTGATATTTTGGTTCTTATATTCTTTAATAATTGAAACCGCAATAATTAAATTTGATATATAAACAAAATTATCTTTAGTTTCAATTTTTGGTCTGACTGAAAGATTCTCAGGGACTTTTATAAAAATAACAAAATCTAATGTCGATTGATTTAATACTGAAACTGGAAATTTATTTAAAATTATAACTTCAGCTTTTCCATAATAAGAAATTAACTCATTTATAAACGAATCTTTTAATTCATCGTAATTTAAGAAAGGATTGGTGCCGTTTATTTTAGTTAAAGTTAATTCCATATCTGATAGATTTTAGAATGAATTAATAAAAATTATAAATTAATACCTCATTTAAAAAATAAGGATTTTACAATACAAATTAAGCAGCAAAACCTCTTCCCATTTGTGCTAACTCATAAAAATGCTGAAATGCTACATCTACTTTTTGAGAAAAAACTAATCGGTCATAACTGGTTTCTGGTAGCAAGCTTCCAAGTACCAATTGGATTTCTCTTTTTACTTTTTCCTGTGTTGCCTTTTCTTTATGCCATTCTTGGATTAGGATTTTATTTTTAGCGTCGTATAATTTCTCTAGTAAAGACTTTGCAGCCAATCGAACTGATTTTTCTTCCTCTTTGGTTAATTTGTCTTTTTTTAATAAGTCGAAAAGTTCTTGCTCTTCTTCATTCATTTCATTTTTAGCAGCTCGATGTTGCTCTTCATTCATTGCTTCGGCTTGTTTCACTAATTCTTCATAAGCTTCTTCAATAGAAATACTACCAGAGTTATAATCATCAATTATCTTTTGAAAGTTTTCTAAAAATGAACCTCTCGTTTTATTTTGAGCCATCATTTGCTTTAACTTCACTTCGAGCAATTCTCTTAAATCTGCAAACTGAATATTCTTATGCTTTTTTTCTGGAAACTCGCTTCTCAATAATTCGAAATTTAATTTACTTAAATCGATTTGCTTTGATGAATCCATCTTGTATTCCAAATTAATTGGTTCTTGCAAATCTCCTTTTCCAACGATACTACTGTCTAGTAATTCTTCAATCTTTTTCTTGGCTCTTTCTACTGCTTCGTCCTGATCTACATTTCTGTCGACAACATCTCTTAAATATTGTAAAACATCCCTATTCTTTTTTACGATTGGAAATTCATACACTTCGGGTTTTGCTGAATCATATAACGAAACAATGGTATTTACGAATAATCCTAATTGTTTTCTATGCTCATCTTTAGCCAAAATAATATTGGCGTATTCTTGAAACAATTCTATTTCTTTGAATCCTCTTTCTCCCATTGATAGAATTTTATCTACATCAGCTCCCAATTCGTTACAAAATAGCTTTGCTTCAATTATTGCTTGGTCTAATAATGATAATAATTCTTCAAACTCTTTTGCTGGATATTCGTCTTCATCGTCTTCATTTTTTCTGCCTCTAGTTCCTTCTGCATATGCAGCTAAAGCTATTTTAAGATTTCTAAAAACTCCAAAATAATCTATTACTAAACCATTCTTCTTTCCTTCAATAACCCGATTTGTTCTTGCAATAGTTTGCATTAACGTGTGATTTTGCAATGGTTTATCTAAATAAAGCGTTGAAACCGATGGTGCATCAAAACCAGTCATCCACATTGCGGTAACAAAAACAATGCGATATGTATTGTTTGGGTCTTTGAAATAATCTTCAATATTGCGACCGTCTTCATCTGGATGGTCTAATAATTGTCTGTGTGGTCTAATATTTAAACCTGCTTCACTAAATGTTTTTTCCTCTTCTTTATCACTTCCTTCTTGACTAATTACCACTGCCATTTTGGTTTCGGTCATAAAAGAAATTGCCTTTTCATATCTTGTTTTTAGTTCGGGATTGGTTTCGCTAGCTATTTTCTTTCTTAACTCTTTGATTTCTTCTTTTAGATGGTATTGTACTTTTTCATACATTTTGACAGCTGTGAATTTATCAATGCTTATTACCATTGCTTTCATTGGTCTTCTTCTGTCCTCTTCATCTACGACATCTAAACGATACGGAAAATGTTTCACTATATGCTTTGCAATTTCTTCTAATCTATCGTCTCTTCTGACTACATTCAATAAGGTAGAAAACTCTTTATCTAATTTGCTTTTTTGCTCTTCTGTAAGGTTTTCGTCTTCCAAAATAGCAGCTGCTTCTCCAACCAAATCAGGATTTACTTGTTCTACTCTTGGTACACTCTTTTTATAGAAAATAGGCACTGTTGCACCATCTTCAATACTTTGCGCAAAATTGTATTCCGAAATATAAGAACCGAACCAATCCTTTGTTAATTCGCTTTTTAATAATGGTGTGCCTGTAAAAGCTATGTATTGGGCGTTTGGTAATGCAATACGCATATTCTCTGCCAAACTCTTATATTGTGTTCTGTGGGCTTCATCTACAATAACAATCCAATCTTTTCTGTCGGTTAGTTGTGGATATGTTTTGCCGCTTTCTATCCCGAATTTGAAAATCAATGTAAAAACATACGCTCTATTGGATTGCAAGTATTCTCGAAGATTTACTTTGTCTTTTGGTCTGAAATAATTTTCTTTTTGGTCTTTGGTTTCAACAATGGCTTCTGTTTCTAGAAAGTTTCTGTAAATCTGACCATCCAAATCTTTACGGTCTGTAATGACTAAAAAGGACCAATTTCCTGTAACTTTACGATGGATTTTTTTAGAAAAGAAAATCATTGAATACGATTTCCCTGAACCTTGTGTGTGCCAAAATATACCTAACTTCCCTTTGTTGGTATCTTTATTCTGTAAAGCCAGTATCGCATTGTTTACTCCTAAATACTGATGGTTTTTAGCAATAATTTTAACCTTGTTTTTATGGTACAACACAAAGTTTTCAAAATAATCTAGTATGTTTTCTTTGCAACAAAGACCTTCGCCAAAGATTTTCAAACTTAAATGTTCTCCGGTTCTTTGGCTTTCAATCTCGATTTCGTCTTTTGTGGGCTGGTCGTGAGTAATGGCGGTGTCGGTTAATTTTAACCAAGAAAAGAAATGATCCCAAGGTGCATTGAAACTACCCACTCTGGTTTGAATTCCGTTTGACACACACACAAATAAATTGTACCAAAACAATTGTGGAATATCTCGTTTGTAATCCTTTAAGTTTTTATCAAATCCTACTTTTACCTTTTCCGTAGCATTTTTTAATTCAATCATTACTAATGGTAAACCATTTATGTAGAGCAATAAATCGGGTCTTCGTGTGATGGTTTGTGTTTCCTGGTATTCGATACTTAATTGAGAAACCAATAAAAAATCATTGTTTGTCTTTTCGTTAAAATCAATTACTTTGACATAATCATTTTCTTCACGACCTAATTCGTTTTTATATTCAACTTGTACACCGTTTTTAATTAGTTCATATATTTCTTTGTTTGCTATGATTGGCGTAAGTGTAGCTCTGCTTTTTGTCAGTTCATAAATGGCGTGGTCAATACATTCTGACGGTAAATTTTTATTTAGGTTCTCTAAACTGCTTCGTAATCGGTCGAGTAACACTACATCTTTGAGTGTTTCTCTGCCCATTAGTTTTTTCTCCCAAGCATTGATGTGAGTGTAGCCCAATTTTTCGGTAAAGAAATTGATGTCGGCTACTTCAATATGTGATTCGTTTAGATATGCCATAGTTAAAATGTATTATGGTATTTATTTTTTTAAAACTTCTTGACAAAAATCAATCGCTATTTCAATTTTATCTTTTGTTATAGATTCCTTTAAAACGTAATAATTACTAGCCTTTACCAGTTTAAAGTTTTTTACAAGTGAATTAAATTCTTTGTGTTTATCAATATTGTAAATATCATATCCTTCATCGCTACAATAGATATCTATATCTTTTAGCAAACGTAAAAAGCTTAAATCCTCTGTATATCTACCCATATAGAGTGTTAAGCCTTTTTGCTTGGTCAATCTACTATTTATAGTAATTAAATAAGGATTAAGGTGATAGGAAGCCAAAGGCTGTATACCTGAATTGCCTAAACTATTTATATTAAATCCATTACTATCTTTCCAAGTAAACAAATTGAACCTTTCAGAATAAGTTGAAGTAAACTCATTGTATTTGACAAAATAATAAATCCAATCTTTTACTATTGGTTTAAAATTCATTATCATTTTGTTTAATTTATCAGTGATTGTCTTTTCTGGTAAATTAATATATTCTTTTAAAAATGAGTTAATTATACTTTTTATTGCTACCTGTTCAATTTTATCAGTAGTTGAAAGAATTCTATTCCAATACTCCTTGGAACCAAAATATCTAATTATACCCAAGCTGGAATAATCGTGTGTAATTACTGAAAAATCACCGTGTGTTAATAATGCTCTCACTAATAGTGAATTATTAGTTTCTTTAAGTTCCCAAATTTCATAAAAAGCTTCCACATATTTTTCAATATTAACAGCTTCAATTTCGAAATTATCACTAATGCCTTCTAAATAAAAATGTTCCTCTAGTTTGATAATATTTTCTTCTTCTTTATTGTTTTTAAGAATAGAAACAATTTTACTCTTTTCAGCATCAAAAGCCTCTTTTGTAAATCCTTTTAGTTTATTTTCTGTAAATAATTGAAATACATTTTTGTTTTGATTTGTCTTAATTAATTTTACCAATTCATCGATAAATTTAGAATAATCAAAAAAGTTCGGAAGTCTTAAATTTGAAGTATATTCAATTCTTTTTTTGGTATTTACTTGTCGAATTCTTGAAAGTAAATTTCTCAATATTCTAATGAAATCCTTTAATTTTTTATCCGGAAAGAGTGATTTAGTTTCAATACAAAATTCTAAAACTCCATATAGCAGCACTCTTTGCTTCACATCAAATTGATTGTCAGTGAACGCTCTTAAAAATAAATCGGTAGTATTGTCATCAAATAATTTTACTTTACCAATTACATATTCATTATTACAAAATAATTCACTGAAAAACGAATCAATACCATTTACACTCGACAGAAAATCAAGCGAATTGAAAAGAAAATCAACATTTTCCTTATGTGCGTAAACCGTTTTTAATGATTCGAAATTCTTGATGAAATTTTCATCTTTATTTTTCTTGTAATGAAGCATTTCTGCTACATAATAGAAAAAATTTAATATGTTTTCATCTAAACCTTTATCACTAACCTTCCTGTAATTCCAAAATAAATCGACCCATTTACCATCAATATTAAAAGCAAAATATTGTTGATAGTTAATTTTACTTCCTTTGAAATCAATTCTTTCCTTAAAATAATTTGTTTTATCATCATTTAAAAGTTGAGAGAATATTGCTTTAAAATTTTCAAAAGGTGTTAAAGGTTTTCCTCTTGAATTCATTTTTATGTATAGCTCATCTGTTAATTTGAATTCATCGGATTTAATATCAATGTAATCAAAAGTAATAAGTTCATTCAAAGTCAATTTATCCCAAACATTTTCAGAATCGGCTAATGATGAATGAATTGTTTCCAACATATTAAGCATTGCAATAATTGTGGGATCATTTTTCCAAGAAGTCATAAACCAAGACGAATCTATTATTTCTTCTTTTATAGATTCTATTTTATCTAAATTTGAAATTGGGTTATTGACTAAATTTTCACAAAATCTTTTAGAAGAAATTCTTGTTTCATAAGTGAAATTTAAAAGAATTGTTTTGATTTCATTAGTTTCTTCCTCTTTTATTAATTTCCCTTCTTTAGAAGCAAAATACCAATGTAATAACCACAAAGTAGTTAATCGTTGTTGTCCATCAAGCGGTATAAAATCGTTCTTACCTTGACTGGTTTTTTCGGTGTAACCATAGACAAAATCTAAATTAAGCTTTTCTGTATCTTCATTTAAGATTTTTTGTATTTTGGTTATGAAACTATTTCTTAAATCTTTTTCTGATTCTCGACCTTGTGCATAATCTCTTTGAATCAATGGAATTTTGACTAAATTATTTTCTAATAATGTATATAAAGTATATTTCATTGATTTGCTTTAATTAACTGCTTCTATTACAAAATAATTATACATTTCCTCAAGACTTTTAAGATACCCTGTTCTGTCTTCTAATCTCCAATAGGCATTGTTTTGAGGGTAATCTGTGTACGATTTTAAAAAGACATTCCTAGAACTAATAGGAATGTAAAATCCTTTGACTTCTCTTTTTTTAATTTTCTCTCTCTTTACATCAAAAACAGAATTGTTTAGTTGACTGTTGGTGTTTTTATCGATTAAACATAAATTATCAATCTGATGCGTGTTCTTTTCGGTAATACCCGATATTTTATTGATTAATGAGTACACTGAACTCACCATTTTATTAAATTCTTCTTTGTCTAAATCATCATCTTTTAAAGCAATATTCATCTTTTTAATTACACTGTCAAATTGCGTATCATTTGTATTGGTCAATGATTTTATATGGTCTTGTAGCCAAGATTTTTGCTGTTCTAATTTTGTAATATTTTCAGATTTTTGTGCGTGGATATGCTCTAAACTCCATTTTTCGTTCTTTTTAGTTTTTTTGTAAAGATTGAAAGGAAATTTTGCTTTTTCTTTTTCCGATTTTAAGGTAGCTATAACATTGTGCAAAAACAAAATCTTGATAATTAATGGCTTATCGTTTGTTTTTTGGTCCTCGTTTTCATAACACAAATCTTTTAGATTAACAGCTATACTATTGCCACTTGCATCTTTGCGTTTTGTATTTATTTTGATTAAATCTTTAATTTCGCCTTCGAGATATGTTACAAAGGATTTTTTTGTTCTTTCTTTCGATTCTTTTATTAAGGTATCAATTATATAACTTCCTTTTGATTCAATTAGATAGCCAATATAATGATAGAGTTTTCTGTTTTCGAACCATTCTTTGTAATATTCAAAATATTCAATTACCATTTCCCAAATGTGTTTTACCGCATCTATTCGAGATTTTTTATCATTTGTGATTAAGTCTTGTAAATAAGCTGACAGGATTAGAAAAGTTGCGTGTTTTAAAGGTTTAGATTCAAAATACTTTTTCTCTTTTAAAATCTTATTTGCAATAGCATCAAAAATAAATTCGATGTGTGTGGGCTTTGTATTTTCCTCGTTGCTTAAAAAATACCAAAAAACTTCTTCTTGTAATGTATATTCAATCGTGTCCCATTCAGTGGCGATTTCAAACAATTTCATTTTATTGAATTTCAAATCGTCTGGATGGTATTTGTCACTTTGTAGTAATAATGCTTTTATCAATTCGGCATCGGTTAATGGAATTTTACCCACATTCAGTCGAATGAAAACATCTATTGGATTTTTTTCTTGTTCTACATCATACCAAATAAAACGTATGTTTTTGTTTCCTAAACTATTATCGTCAAGTAAAATTGGGATTAATTTTCCTTTTGCTCCTGCGTGTTTACTAAACCAAGTTTCTATGTATCTATAACTATTACAGATGTGCTGAAAATCAATATTTGATTCATCAACAGTAGTTATAAAAGTTCTATCGGCTAAAAACTTTTCGCACTTGTCTCTTGTTTCATAGTTTAATGTAAAAAGCTCCTGATTGTACCCATCTTCAAACCTTCTTTCTTCTAAATAAACCAGTATCAAGTATAACGTTGTTAATCGTTGTTGTCCGTCTAAAACATTGTATTCGTTTTCTGCTATTTTTTGAACTACAATAGGCTGCAAACAATAGAATTCTCCATTGTTAGACGTGTTCATAAAATTCCAAATATCATCAAGCAGTTCAGTAACTTCCTGCTCTTCCCATCTATACCCACGTTGATAATGCGGAATTATAAATTTTTTGCCAAACAAATCTATTAACGGTGTTGTGCTACTCATAATTTATTTATTTTGATATTCGGCTCTTGGCTCTGCTACCATTAATAATTCTTCCTCGACCAAATGATTAACACTTAATTTACCGCTTATTAATCGAGGTAATAATAAATTACGTGTTTCTTGAAGTATTTGAGTTTTACCTTTTAATATCAGAATCTCCTCAATAATTGGATTTACAACTTCTTCAAACTTGTCTAAAATTATTTTATCAGGTAAAAGAATTTTCATAAAGTTTATCGAACTTCCAGCGTGCAGAATTGTTGTTCCCGCAGCGTGAGCTTTTATTGTTGATTGAATGTTTTCTGACAATAAAGTTTGGTAAATGAATGACCTCTTTAAATTTTTATTTTTAAAAACTATTTTTCTAACTCCACTAGAAAATCCTCCAGATAAATTCATTGCAACTAGACCAACACTTCCGTCTAAAGTAATAGCAATATCATCTGTATTTAAAATTTTGTCTTTTAATAAGTCTTTGTGAACAAATACACAATTGTCCCTTGAACCCAAATCTCCAACTCTCAAAAAAGGTATGTAATTATTATCTATTTTTTCATTGCAGTAATTATCACTTCCTGGCTCAATACCTTTTTCAAATTTAATATAATCATCTAATCTTACTTTCTCCCAACCATAAGGTAATCCATTTAGTATTTTAGAATTTACATAACCCGGAAAACGCAAACGCACAAACCATTCTTTATAAATTTCTTCTGCCATTTCTTCCAAAAGCTTGATGCGTTGTTTGTTGTTTTCAATCAATTCATCGTAAGAAGATAGTATGGAAGCAATTTTATTTTGAATAATAACTGGTGGTGTTGGTATTTTGAAAGTAAATAACTTCTCCATACTTAAGTTTTCTCTTGCTCCACCATCAGATATTTTTCTCATTTGCAGTTTCATTGTGTCAAAATAATATTTAATAAATATTTCATTTGACATTTCGGGATTTGCAATGAAACCAATTACACTATCAGGAAAACAAGCATCAAATCCTAAAATAGCAGATTCGGCAGTATTAGCACCAACGATGGAAAGACACAATGTGCCTTTTTTCCATAATTTACTTTGAGCTAATCCAACATCGTTGTATGTGTTTGTATATTCGGAAATATAAAAATCGGTTTTTTGAATATCTCCTGTTTGAATTAAAGGATATTTTCCGCCGTATAGTTTTTTATCTCCGCGAGGTCTGTGTTTTGATTTACCACGAGCAACAAAACCTAATTCGTCTAAAGTTTTTATTTGCCAAATCATATAAACAGATTATTAATATTTTCTTCAATAGTTAGTTCGATAGATTTAGATTGAATTTTTAAACTATTTAATTTTTGATTTAAATCAAAAATTTTGTCTTTATAATCATTGAATGATTTAAAACCATCATTATCAACTATCCCAACATATCTACCCGCATTCATTGAGTAATCTTGTTCTTCTGTATATTCAGTTTTATCGGCAACTTTGCATAAACCTATAACATCGGCATATTTTGCTTCTGGAAAACGGCTTTGTAACCAGTCTATATTGGTTTGAAAATAGGCAACTTCGTCGGTACTGTTTTTCCAGATTTGTTGCAATTCTTCAATTAATTTTATACCATTTAAGCCTAAAGCCACCCAGTCTTTATCGTTTTTTACTTTGATTTGTTTATCAGCAAGTGCTAAAACTTCAAGCAATGCGTCTTTGCTAGTTTTTAGTTTAGTTTCTAATTCTTTTATTTGGGTGGTGTAAACAATTAATTTTTTGGCGTACTTTAATTGTTGCTCGTTTGATGCGATTGCTTCGTTCCTCGCAATGACTGGTAACGGAATATTTGGTAATGATAAAGCTGCTATTTTATTAAGTAGACCATTTTCTTCAATCTTTTTGAAAGCTTCAGGCTTGTGTTTGGTTTTACTTTCTCTTGAATAATGCTGTAAATTAATTATCGTACTTTTTAAAATAGTAAAATAATCATTATAAGCTGTTGGCACTTTGTCTATCGCTTCGTTGGCTTGGTTGATGTAACTACCAATTAATTCAAGATAGCGTTCGTTTTCTCCACGATACAAACGTACAATTGCCGTAAGGTTTTGTATGTGTTCTTCTTTCCACTCACGGTGTGCTCTATCAATTTGATTGTAGGTTTCTGTCGAATCAATAAAAAGTATTTTATCTTTTCTATCCGTATTTATTTTCTGCTTGTCAAAAAACCATAACGTTGCAGCAACCGTAACGGTTAAAAACATATTGGAAGGCATAGAAACCATACAATCTACAATGCCGCTATCTACTATCTTTTTACGAATTTCATATTCTGAATTTCTTGCATCAGATGCCGAATTAGGCATCACAAAGCCAGCTCTTCCTTTATCGTTTAATGATGTAGCAAATAAGGAAATCCAAAGATAATTGGCATCGGTAATGCTGTCGTTGGTGTTTTTGCCTTTGTTTTTTGGCAAGCCGTATTTGTAGAAACGTTCGTCGTTTTTTACGGTACTTTCTTTTACTGATTTTACATTAAACGGTGGATTAGCCATTACAAAATCGAACTTTCCTAAACCATCATAAGGGTCATTTTCGTAAGAGTTGGTTTCTGTAATTTCGCCACGAATGTTGTTGACCATCAAGTTCATCTTTGCCAATCGTGCCGTTTCGCCCATATATTCTTGACCGTACACATAAATATCACTCAAATCGTGTTTGGCTTCTTTAACGAAAGTTGCACTTTGTACGAACATACCTCCCGAACCACAAGCTGGATCGTATATCTTTCCGGCATACGGTTCAATGACTTCTACAATAAAACGCACTACAGAAGTTGGTGTGAAAAATTCTCCTCCTTTTTGCCCTTCGCTCATTGCGAATTCGCCCAAGAAGAATTCATATATCTTACCAAAAATATCTCCTGTTGCATTTTTAGGAATGTCGGAGAATGTCTTGAGTAATTGTGGTAGTATATCGGCTTTCTTTTTTTCTATTTCAAAGTAGGCTTCTTTTGGCAAAACATCCTTGAATTTATCGTCTTGGTATTTTTCGATGCCTTCCATTGCTTCACGGAGTTTTTTAGCCAAACTTTCGTCTCCAGGAAGTGTGAGTAAATAATCATAACGAGCAAAATCTGGCAAATAAAAACCACATTTTGACAACGCTATAGAATGAATTGATCTTTCTAATCTGGTTCCTTTTTCGGCTTCGTATTCTTTAAGGATTTCAGGCTCGTAGTGGCTGTATTTATTTTCTGCAAATCGTAGAAAAATTAGTCCTAAAACTGGCACTGCATAATCGGCTGCTTTCAGTCCGCCATAAGCACGGAGCGAATTGGCAGAATCCCACAGGTCTTTTTCTAGTTTTTTGAGTTGTTCGTTTGTCATTATTGATTAAAAATAGTATTTAAAAACAAAGTTATCTACCTAACTCTTTGTTAAATGAGACCAACTTTATTTTTTAGATTTTATAATTTGTGCAGGTATTTTATTTTCTGTTTTTACTATCTGTTGTAGCAGATTTTGTACAATCAACAAACATACAAAAAAGCAATGGAATGTAAAAGAGCGAAAACAAGTTTAGGGTAAGGTTGGTACCCTAATTTGAGATAAAAGATTTTTTATTTTTTTAGCATAAAAAAAACGGATTTATATGGCTGTATGAGTGCAAACTGGAACTACTACTTTACTAATTTGCTTTGTTATGGTCTTATATTACCCGATTGTTTGACAAGAAAAAAAATAAAAAATGTTTGTGCCGTTTTTTGGGTACCAACCTTACCCTATAAAAACAAAGAATTTTGAAGCAAATAAAAGTAAAAAACATAAAAAAAGTGGAAACGTTAGTTTTCCACTTTTTTAAGCGATTTTTGTGTGCTGTTTTTAAGGTTTAATTATTCAATTATTCTTGAATTTCTCTGTTGCTATAATCTACTTCTTCATAGCTGTTTTCTTTAACTGCATAAACAAATAATCCATTTTTTTTAAGTCTTATAAAATTATGTTTTTTTAGTGCTTTCCCCAGCTTGTTAATTGTATTATCATTAATGTTGATTTTTGTTCTATCGACTAATTTTGAAGCTATTTGCGAAGCATTTAAAAACGTTTGCGCATTTTCTACCTCGCAAGGTTCAAACCACGTTAAAAGCAATTCTTCTTCTGGACTTCGGAGTTGGTATTGTTCATTATTCTCGGTTATTGATTTTATTTCTTCCTGGTCAAACCAAAACCTGAAACCACTTTTGAAAAGAAATAAAGCTTGTGAAAATGCCATATTAATATCTACATTGTGCTGGTATTTTATGCCTTCCAATTCAAAACAAAGAAACCTTCTGCTTCCTGTACTATCATTTAAAAACTGTGCGGTATTGACACTTCCGGCAAACGATGCCCTTCTGGGCATTGTTTCGTTGTTGTGTCCGTAAGCTTTTCGCATTCTGATTTGCGTTTTTGTAATGATTTCTTTTAGTGATCCAATTTCGGAACGATTTAAATTTTCGAGTTCGTCCAAGTTGATTAACATACATTCCGCTAGTTGAACCAAAGTATCTTTATTATTTGGGTTGATGGTTCCGGAAAATAAATATTCTTTCAATTGCTTGGGAACGAGTTTTTCAACCCACGTTGTTTTACCTAATCCTTGTTTGCCGCTAAAGACAATAACGGTGTGATTTATTACCTTTTCATCGAGAACGCAACCAACCATAGCCACTAACCATTTTTTGAAACATTGCTGCCAAAGTTCTTGTTTTGTAGTGGTTATGGTGTTGGCTAATTCGGTAATGTAATCGGTCTTTTCATCATAAGTAGGTAAATTGAAAAAGTAATCTTCAAATGGATTGAACAGCTCACAAAAATCAGAATACAATAAGTTTCGTAATGAAGATAAATTGGTTTTAATTCGTCCTTTTAAACACTCCCGTAGCATTGAATTTTCAATAAAATCATTCATTACATTCCACTTCTTTTTACCGAAATATTGGAACTCTAATTTACCTGATACTATATTATGCCGAAATACATATTTGTTTGATAAAAACAGTTCTAAACGGTCTATTTGGGTTGGTTTTGGTTTGTCTTCGTCGTCTTCGCTATCATCAAAGCTCTTCGACAAGCTCAGAGTGACATCTTTTTTCTTAGTTGGCTTTTCTCTTTTATCGTTTCCAAACTCGTGAATGTTTCCGTAAGCACTATTTACTGCTTGTGTTACTTCTTTTTCATCATAACCAAAATCAGTTAAAATATATCCCAAAGCTTCGTGAAGTGAAACTCCTTTGCGATTTAGGTTACAGGCTAATTGGTGTACGAATACGTTTCGGCTACCATTCACGAATTGCACTTTTTTTTCGGTGAATTTTATGCAATGATTGTAAATGGCATCGTAATCTGTTGATGGTTCTAGTTGAGTTCCCTCGACTGCGCTCGGGATGACAAGCTCGGGAATTTCGACTGGAATTGATGTAGCAAAAACGGAAGCGTTCTCATTGAGATATAAATTTTCATCAAAAGAATAAAAACATAACCTTGTTACATCTTTGCCCGATTTGTCTATTTCCAGTTTTAAAATAGCCTCATAATGTGCTTGAACCAATAAAAATGCTTCTTTGTGATTGGCTTTGTCTGAATTAATTTTGACTAAAATTTTTAATCCGTTTCCTGATGGACTGATGAAACTGGCATAAGTAAACTCACTTTGATTGGCCAAATGCGAAGCATTTTGCAAATCGGTTTTACTTAATTTATCAATGTCCAAAATGATACAATTTGAATATTCGGCTAGGAATTCCAATTTTCGACCTCCAACAAACTTTCCCGAAGGCGTGAATGCTGGAAGTGATTTTTTGGCTTTGTTGTAGGCTTCTGTTTTGTTTTCGGTAAGTGACTTTCGTAAGTAAACTATGCCCGGTCTGTACTTTCCAGTTTTGATTTCTTCTAAAATTGTTGAAATTGTTTTGTGTTCTATGACTTCGTTGAAGTTTTTAAAGACTGTTACCATTTTTTAGGTTTTAAAATTTATTTTCAAGATTAGAAGTTTCCCTTTTGTGATTGGCTTGCAATCACAAATTTCGCAAGTTCCGTTACACTCTTTCATTTTATCTTCCTTTAAAAGATTTGTTGTAATGTTCCGTAAGGAGTTTTTCAACATCAGAAAGTTTGTAGTAGATTTTGTTTCCCACTTGACTGAATGAAATTTTACCTTCGTCTCTCCAGGTTTGAGCTGTACGTTTTGAAATTTTCATCAGTAAAAGGAATTCTTGATTGTCTAAAAAGGTTTCTTTCTTTGGGTCTGCCTTGATAGAGATTTGAGATTGAATAGTGTCTAATTTTGTCATTAGATCTGTGAACTGGTCTTTTGTGAAGATAATTGCATCCATTTTTAAAAGTTTTAAATTGTTATGGTGCAAATGGACGAAATCAAAAAAAGTCCGATTAGACTTATTTGGTCTTATCGGACTAAAAAGTTTGTTAGACCTTATGAATATTGAGAAGTTGAAATGTTAATTTTAGAAAAAATCGGACTATAGTTTTATTTTCCAATCATTATTTGGGTTCTTATCTGTTCGAGTTGGCGATAAATATGTTTGAATTGTAAGCATTGAAAGTTCATTTCCATTTTCGTCTAAATAATTATCACAAATGAATTTTGCAATTTCTTTTATTTTATACTCAATGTAAGGTTTGCCATTTGGTTTTACATCATTCATCATTTGTTTGTAAGCATCAGTTAAAATATTGATTGGACCATTCAAACGGATTTTTAAAGTTGGTGCTTTTGCCAATTTTACATTGTCTAATTTTTCTTGTTGTTCTTTATCATATTCAGAACGCATTTTGCGTAGAGTTTGTAAATGCTCAATTTGATGGTTACATTGTTCGTCATACGCTTGTAAAGTTGTATTAATTGAAAATTTATCAGCTTGTTTATACGCAAAAGCTTCTTGGGTTAAATAAATAAGTTTTTCGGTAAAGTCTGTTAGTGTTTCAATATGATTTTTGACTTCAAAATACGAAAAATATCTATCATCAGAATTAGCGTTAATAAGTCTTTTTGGAGTTTTTGTTTTCGTGTCAACTACTCTTAAAGATTGCAGCTCTGTTCGTTTTTTCTCGATTAAAAAGTACAACTTATTGTATCTACTCATTGCCGTTTTGGAACTGAAAAAAGCTTCATTGTTGGCTAATAGTTTTTCGAGTTTACAAATCCATACCTCTGGGTTTTTTACCAGGTTGAATTGATAATCGATAAATGCAGGGAATTGAGATTGTTTGAGTTCTAATGTTTTTGCAATTAAGGCATTGCAATAACTTTGAACATTGACTTTTTCTTCAACGATTATATCAAATAAAGGATTTTTGGCTAGTGCTTGTGGCACTGCCAATAATTCTACAAACGGAGCTGTTTGCATATTTTGATCCTTTGAATTCAAATTTTAGTATGTTTTTTTTGGTATTCATTTAGTATTGAAAGGTAATTAAAAGCGGTTTTAAATTGGTTGCTTTTTGGAAGTCCTAGTGTTTTCTACTAGAGTTCGTTTATCACTCGTTTCGAATGCTTTAAAAATTACTTGTTTACTCTGTGGTAAAGTTATAAAATAAAAAAAATCCTTGTTAAAGGATTTTATTTGAAGTTATTAACAATCGTTTAAGGTCAATAAAATAGGCACTTAACACGATATTTAAAAAATATAATTGTCTACCGCTTTGTCCAGTTCTTCACTGATGATTTTAGCATATATCTGCGTTGTGCTGATGTCTGTGTGATCCATTAATTTAGAAACGTGCTCAATTCTCATTCCGTTATTTAACGCATTGGTTGCAAAACTGTGTCTTGATAAATGGAACGAAAGTGGAAACGGCAGTTTCATTATTTTACCCATTCGGTTGAGTTGGAAATTGGCGGAATGATTTTCTCTTTGAGATATAAAATAACGCATTTCTTCGCTCTTTTTGTAAGTTGCTTTATCGGTTATAATCGGAAAAATATAATCATCGTGTTGTGCATCTTCCTTGATGTATTTATTCAAAATATCAATCGCAACCTTTCCGATTTTAAACTGGTGTAATCTTCCTGTTTTGCGGATTACTTTTTTTATTCTTTGTTCTTCGCTATTGTAATTAGTGTATTGCAGCTCGATAACATCACTAAATCTTAATCCTCCTGCGTAAATTGAGAAAAGGAATAAATCACGCCATAAATCAGCTTTTCGTCCTTCCTTTAGTTCTAAATTGGTTAATATCTCGATTTGGTCTTTGTTTAGGAATACTCTTTTTTCAGTATCTTTTCTCAATGTCAGTTTGTTAAATGGGTACATATATTCCGGAATGATATCTTCTTTGATTGCTTCCTTGAACATTATCGCCAAAATCATAATAGAATAGCGTTGCGTAGTTGCTCCGTTTTTCAAAATATTTCCCATATGAGCCATATAATCTTTGAGAACTGTAACCGTAATATCATCGAAATAAACATCCCTACTACCAACATAATTCTCAAACTTCTTGGTGTAAAGCGTATAGTTTTTATAAGTTCCAAATGATACGCTGCCTTTTATTTTTTCACATCGAGCATAAGCATATTCAAAAAAGTTTGGCACAACTTTTCCCTTGATAGCATCTTTTAATTTACTGATTGAAATGGATTTTACTTTGCGTTCCATATCCGCAACCTGACCTTCAGCATCGGCAATCTTTTGAGATAATGAGGCATTCATCCTCGCACTGTTTGGATGGTTCTTCTTTACTTTCTGCTTTGTTTCATCCCACTCGTTCTCTTTGAGCTTCACTCCAGCAGTGATAAATTTCGTTTTTCTATCTTTTATAATTCGAATATACAATGGGCTGTGTCCTGTTTGGTCTGCCTGATGTGTTCTTAAAATTAGTTTAATTGATGCCATAGTGTTAGGAAATTAGAAATGTTGTACTATATTTGTAAAGCAATGCAAATGAGTGAAAGTATTGTAAATACTAGGTTTTCAATTGGGTGCATCGTGATACGAAGGTACAACATTAGGTATAACAAAACAAGTATTTCGTTGCTTTTTGTTGCTTAAAATTGCATAGTATATTTTTATAAAGTCAATGAATACAATACTTTAAGTGCAAAATGGAACTGGCAGTAACAAAATGAGGATAACAGCGGTTTGCCACAATGGCTTAATTCTGTGTTTCTTTAGAAAATATGCTGATAACTCAAAGTTTGGTTTATATTTGCGATTGTTCGGTAAGATTTACGCCACTGACGCAAGCCACCGGACGTTAGCTGATATTTTGAAAAAACCGAACTAGATGACAATGAAAAACAAATTACTATTTATTCTCTTTTTTGCAATTCTCAGTTGTTCTAAAAACAAAATACTTAAAACTGAATTAAACAAAATTCAAATAATTCCTTCGGGCGAATGGATTAGTTCTGTAGATTCAGCATCAGGCTTGAGCATAAGAAAAGATCGAATGGCTTTTTATAATAACAACAAGTTTAACTCTGAAGATATTGCTAAATATAGAATTATTGATTCAATCGAAATGGACGATAATAATAAAAAGATTTTGGGAACTTATTTAATCGCCGACGGAATTGACGATACAATAGTTTATAAAATAACAAATCGGAATAATAAAAGTATTAGTATTGAACTTAAAAACGGCAGAATTGATGAGTTTAAACTTGAAGAAAAATAAAAAACATCAGCTAACAGCCACTACAACGGATTTGGGCATTTGGCTTAATGGAAAAATGGTTTTGTATTTGGGATGATTTGCTTCGCCTGTTCGCTATCGCTCGGGTGGCAAATCCGAATAATGAGCTTAATTTAGTCGTAGTACCAGAACGTTTTCAGAGACAACTCATTGACAGAAATAAAAAGTAGAAATTATTTTAACTTCAACAACTAAGTATTTAAAAAATGGCAAAACAAATTTTTATCAATTTAGCAGTAAAAGACTTGCAAAAGGCTATGGACTTTTATATTGCATTAGGTTTTACAAACAATCCTCAATTTTCGGACGACAATGGAAAGTGTATGGTTTGGAGTGAAAGCATTTTTGTGATGATTATGACTCACGAAAAATTTAAAACATTTACCAACAAACCCATTGCAAACACCAAGAGCAATATTGCAGGTTTGTTTTCGCTTTCCGTTGAAAGCGTAGACAAGGTAAATGAAATTGTGAAAAACGGTATTGCAGCAGGAGGTATAGAACCTAATGAAATGAGGGACTATGGCTTTATGCAACAGCGAACTATTGAAGATTTTGACGGACATACTTGGGAAATTTTCTATATGGATATTTCAAAATTTCCAACAAAACAACCAGCAGAACAATAACAACGAACCGCTAACATCGACTTGACGATATGGCGGTTGAAGTGCTTCTGTGAAACATTTGTGCTGGTTTAGCATTAACAATTTTTTTGAACTTTAATGCTAAATCTGCCATCTAACCCGCTCGTCTGAGCATTGGTAACCCGCTGACAAGACACCCTAATAAATCTGTACGGTCGATGATTCTTTTCTTGAATTAGCCTTTTTTAAAGTCAATTTGTAAATATTGGATTTCAATTCATCCGTGTCTTGGTCTTCGCAGAGAAAAAATGTGATTTCGGAATTGGAATTTTCAAATAGGGTCAATCCCTCAAATTTGTGTTCGTCACTGATTTTTCTGGTAAAATCAATTTTCATGGTTTGCACATCAATACGACCAATAATGCTGCCTAAAACTTCGCCATCTTCATAAGTTGAGGTCGTGTCTTCGGCTGTAGCCAAAAAGTAAATCTTATCATCAACCAAAATCGCATCGGTAAAACTGGTGCGCACTCCATTTATTTGGGGTAGCTTATAGGCGTTAGAAAGGATATTGAATTCATTGGTCAAGTTTTTTCTCTGAATGGTAAATATGACATTCTTGTTGGTGGTTCCGTTGCCACGGTTAAACAATAGCCAACTTGTGCCGTAGTAAATGGCACCTTCAATATTGAAATCTTCGGATTTGATTTTGCCGAAACTTTGTATCATCAGATACAAATCGGTCAAATCAGTTGTTGTGATGATTTGTTTGGTTTTTGCATCGATTTGTACCATTTTGTTGCGTTTTTCGGTCGATCCCGAACCCAAAACGTACAAACTATTTGCAAAAGAAGTTATCGATTCAAAATCGGGTTTGTCTTTTTTAGGAATGTTTTCTAGTGGATGTTCCGTCAGCGGATGCTGCTTTAAAACACCGGAATTAAGGATGTATTCATAAAGAAATTCGCTGTTGTCGCCAATGAGCAGTAGGGTATTGTCTTTGTAAACCAGTCCGGAGGCGGAGCCAATTCCGATAATTTGAAACAGTAATTCGAAAGTAAATTTTTCCATAAATTTTATTTTGAAAAGAAAAGCCTAGCCCTGATGGAAGTGACATCCTTTTTGTTCCCCCTTTTCGGGGGAACAAAAAGATATAACGAACAGCAGGAAATAGCTTCAAAAAATGATTAAATTTGAGGTGATAAATATAAATTATTTTCTATGAAGTCTATTGATCCCGATGATTTTAAAGTAGTAAGTCCAATTCGGCTTTCTGAAATTCCAACAAATTTGCGTAACAAATCCGACGATGCCGAAAAGGAGGAGAAATTAGATAAGGTGCAGGTCAAGCTGAGTGCGTTGCAGGACGTGATGTATGCCCACAACCGGTATGGTGTTTTGATTTGTTTGCAAGGCATGGATACCTCAGGGAAAGACAGTTTGATTCGGGAGGTTTTTAAGGAATTTAATCCTAGAGGGGTTGAGGTTTTTACTTTTAAGACTCCAAATTCAGCAGAATTAGAGCACGATTATTTGTGGAGGCATTATTTGGCTTTGCCCGAAAAAGGGAAGTTTTCGGTTTTTAACCGGACGCATTATGAAAACGTGTTGGTAACGCGGGTGCATCCGGAATATGTTATGAGTGAGAATTTGCCGGGAATTTTATCTGTTGAGGATATTACACCTGAATTTTGGGAAAACAGAATGGAGCAAATCAATAATTTCGAGAAGCACATTACCCAAAACGGCACCATAGTGTTGAAATTCTTTTTGTACCTGAGTAAGGAAGAGCAACGCAAGCGGTTAATGCGTCGATTGGAAGAGGTGGAGCACCATTGGAAATTTTCGCCTGGGGACTTGAAGGAACGCGAACATTGGGATGAATACATGCAGTATTATGAGGAAGCCATTAACAAAACTTCAAAAAAGCATGCCCCTTGGTATATTGTTCCCGCTGATGATAAGGAAATGGCCCGTTATATTGTGGCTAAAATTATTTGGGAAGAAATGCAGCGGCATACGGATATTAAAGAACCCGAATTAGATGAAAAAGTTAAAGCCAATTTTGAAATGTATAAAGAGATACTGAAAAAAGAATAAAACAAAAAATGCCCTCAAATTTTGAGGGCATTTTTTGTTTTTGAATGGGTATTTATAGTTTGAAACCATAAGCAACACGCAAGGCAATTTGATTGGTATCATATTCGGTGTAGGCTTCATAACGTAAACTCACGTCAATGATTTTATTGGCATATCCAATTCCGGGTGTCCATAAGTAGGTGTCTTGTTTGTATCCATTAGTAACTGCAATACCACCACCAATTTCTCCTAAAACATAGAATTGATCTTCCCAAATAAAGGCTTTGAAACCTGCTTTTACTGGGATAAAACCTAGATCCTTAACACCATTATTAATAAATAAATTGGTAAAACCGGTAGTAAGTGTTACCGAGGTTCTTTTTGATAAATCATATTGAAGTCTGACATCTGCACCTAATGAATAGTTGTAAAAATCATGGTTGGTAGGTACACCACCATTTAATCCAACTCCTAAACGAAATCCTTGGTCATAATTAGTGGCTTCCGTTTTTTCTTGTGCTTGTAGATTGTTTGCAAATAAGATTGCTATTGCAAATGCAAATAAGACTTTAATTTTTCCCGTAATTTTCATAATTTTCGTTTTTAATATTTATTAGTAATAATTTAATTGGCTCAAAACCATGGTGCAAAAGTATACTTACAATAAAGCCGAAATGTTACATAATTATTGAGGTTTGTTATATGATTCCTTGTTTTACATAAATTTTCATGCCTAAAGAGACTTTATATTCGCAATAGTGTTGATGCAATTGAAAGCTTCTACTTACCTTTGCGGACTTAATAATAATAAAGTGAAGCGATCTCAATACACAAAAGAATTTTCTTATAATTTAAAATTGGCCTATCCCGTGATTCTCGGGATGTTAGGGCATACCTTAATAGGAATTGTAGATAATTTTATGGTGGGGAGTTTAGGCTCCACAGAGTTGGCGGCTGTTTCTTTAGGAAATAGTTTTATTTTTATTGGTTTATCTTTAGGGATTGGTTTTTCTACTGCCATAACCCCATTGACTGCTGAAGCCGATGCTGAAAAAAACGACAAGAAAATCCGTTCCACGTTTCATCATGGTCTTTTGTTATGTACCATATTGGGAGTTACTTTATTTATCTTGACCGTTTTGTCAAAGCCCATCATGTACTTGATGCACCAGCCCACAGCAGTAGCCGATATGGCTGCGCCCTATATAGATTGGGTAGCGTTTTCTCTAATTCCGGTTATTATGTACCAGGGTTACAAGCAATTTGCCGATGGGTTATCTCAAACTAAATATTCCATGTACGCTATTTTTATGGCAAACGTGGTGCATATTTTTTTTAATTACGTTTTGATTTATGGAATTTGGATTTTCCCAAAATTAGGGATTTTAGGTGCCGCATTAGGAACCGTGATTTCGAGAATTATGATGGTGGTTTTCATGCACTTTCTTTTGCGAAAAAATGCAGTATTTAAAAGGTATTTCAAGAATTTTAGTTTCAAGGAAATACGAAAATCCATGCTAAAAAAAATCATCAATCTCGGATTTCCTTCTGCCATGCAAATGTTGTTTGAAGTGGCTTTATTTACCATGGCAATCTGGCTTTCGGGTTCCCTTGGAAAAAACAGCCAGGCGGCCAATCAAATTGCGCTGATCCTGTCCTCCACGACTTTTATGATTGCCATGGGGCTAAATGTCACCGCCATGATTCGGGTGAGTTATGCAAAGGGATTAAACGATTATAAAAATTTAATTACCATTGCACGATCTATATTTTTATTGACCATTATTCTGGAAACGTTTTTCGCCATAACATTCGTGGCTTTACACAACTATTTGCCGCACTTGTTTTTGAATATGGATGATGTTACGCAATCACTGGACAATACCGAAATCCTATTGATTGCTTCTAAATTGCTTTTGGTTGCTGCTGTTTTTCAAATTTCAGATGGGATGCAAGTTGTTGTTTTGGGTGCTTTGCGAGGGTTACAAGACGTGAAAATCCCCATGTACATTACTTTTGTAGCTTATTGGCTTATTGGTTTTCCTATATCTTTTTATTTGGGAAAATACACCGATTTTAAAGCGACTGGAATTTGGATTGGATTGTTGGCGGGACTAACAGCGGCCGCATTATTTTTGTATATTCGCTTTGCGAGATTGACTAAGAAATTGGTTTTAGAAAACCAAAAGGATTTAAGCTAAAATAAATACTAATCATTCTCTCGTTCAATAAACTAAATATTAAAAAATGATACTATTCATTATTCTTGGAGTTATTTTACTAATTGTCAGTTTTTCATTAAAACACAATGCGAATCCGTTTACTCCATATGCCAACACAGTAAAGTTTATTGCGCTATTGGTAATTGCTATAGGGATTTTCTCTTCAATGTTCAAGCAAATAGACGCTGGGAAAGTGGGCGTGCAATCGCTTTACGGAAGTGTTCAATCCGACGTATTGGAAAGTGGTTTGCATTTAATCAATCCGCTTTTGGACGTAACGGATTTTGATATTCAAACACAAAACTATACCATGTCAGCCATTCACGGAGAAGGAGTTCAGGAAGGGGACGACGCCATTCGTGTTTTGTCTAATGACGGGCTGGAAGTAGTTATTGATTTAACTGTTTTATACCGGATTACTCCCAATGATGCACCAAAGATCTTTAAACAAATTGGGGTAAATTATACCGATAAAATTGTGCGTCCCGTAACCCGAACCCGTATTCGTGACAACGCCGTTTATTATGATGCCGTGGCATTGTATTCTACCAAAAGAAACGAATTTCAACAGCGTATTTTCAAAACGATTGAAGCCGATTTTAAGACTCGAGGATTAATTTTGGAGCAATTGTTAATCCGAAACATCAATCTTCCAGCTTCTGTAAAAGCGTCAATCGAAAGTAAAATTAATGCCGAGCAAGATGCCCAAAAAATGACTTTTGTATTGCAGAAAGAAAAACAGGAAGCGGAACGAAAAAGGGTAGAGGCACAGGGTATTGCCGATTACCAACGGATTATATCTTTAGGATTAACCGATAAACAATTGCAATACGAACAAATAAAAGCACAGAAAGAAATTGCGACTTCCCCAAATACTAAAATTATTTTTATGAACAGCAAAGGGAATGCACCGATTATTCTGTCAGACAAATAAATTAAATAAGTAAATTCGGTTATTCGTTAATTTTAATGAAAAAATAACCGAATCAGCAAATAATCAAATCAACATAATATGGAATTACCAAAATTTTTACTAGGCGACAACACGGACTTTCCGGAAGATATTTTCATCATTCACTTGGATTATCCTCGATTTATCATCAACCTAAAAGACGATGAGGTCGAGTTTATGGAAGAAGCCGAAGACCTAGATGAAGGCGAATTAAATGCCGAAATGGAAGGTTTGATCGAGCTTGCCAATGCCTTTTATGACCGGGAAATGGAACGTTACGAGAAAGAGTAAAATAAGTTTTTAATAAAATTTGAGCAGCTGTAAAAGGTGAAATTTCATCATTTTGTACTGCTTTTTTGTTATAGAAAACTTAAAGTAGTAGATATGGATAAAGATACAAGTGAATTATTTACAATGTTGAGGTTCGAGAACTATGTTACAGCTAGATATATTGCTTTTACTTGTGGTTCTTTTAATCGTATGGCACATTACTTAATGGGAATGAGTTTAGAACTTTCATATAAATTTATTTGTATGGAGCTTAAAAAAAAGGGAATCCAATTTTCAAATAATGAAGATAAACTTCTGAAAAATTCACACGATCTAATTAAATTACATGAACTATGTAAGTCAAAAGGACGTCTTTTGAAAATTATCAATTATGAATCATTTCTTTTTTATGCCAATGCTTTCTACAAGACAAGATATCCTGAACATATTAAAGAATCTACAAAAATTGCTTCTGAAAAATTTAAACAAATTTCATTTTCAGCACATAATATTTTTCCGTTCGATGATTTAATTTCCCAAATTGATAGTGATATATTTGATTTGACTAATGATGAAAAAACATCTATTATCTATGTGGGGATATTTAATATGAATACACATCCATCTAATTCATTATTTCATTCAAATGGTAAATGCTATGATTTAATACCAAAATATGAGATTTTTCTAAATTCAAATATTCCAAATCACGTTAACTCAATGTATATTTTAAAAAACAAGAGAGAATCAATCCTAAGGAGTAAAGAAGTATATATGTATGATTCATATGAAAAAAGCAAATCATTTGATATGAAAAAATTTATTTCCCATTTAGGAGAAAAATGATAAGTAATTATAATTTCTTATCATCAATCCGTCATAAAATCCTGAATGTTCTGATAGATATTTTGTAATTTTTTATAAAGAAACGCATTATATATTTTTATTTTTTAAAATAGGTTTTCAACAAAATTTGAGCAGCTGCAAAAGGTGAAATTTCATCATTTTGCACTGCTTTTTTGTTTTCGTCCAATAATTTCTGGATTTCCGGATGATTGAAAAAATGCAGTTTTAGTTGTTCGTTGATGGTTTCCAACATCCAGTACTGGTTTTGCTCCTTGCGTTTTTCAAAGAAATACAGATTCCCTTTTGTCTGTTCCAGAAATTTAGAAATCGTTTCCCAAACTTCAGGAATTCCGTCGTGGGTAATAGCGCTACAGGTAGCAGTTGTAGGGATCCAACCCGATTTTTTAGCGGGAAATAAATGCAATGCCCGGTTAAATTCGGTTTTGGCTAAATTGGCTTTTCTAATATTATCGCCATCGGCTTTGTTAATTACAATAGCATCCGCCATTTCCATAATGCCCCGTTTTATGCCTTGCAACTCATCGCCAGCACCCGAAATTTTTAGTAACAAAAAGAAATCGACCATACTGTGTACAGCCGTTTCGCTCTGACCAACGCCAACGGTTTCTATAATTATGGTGTCAAACCCTGCGGCTTCACAAAGCGTAATGGTTTCCCGAGTTTTTCGGGCCACTCCACCTAACGTTTCTCCCGAAGCGGATGGGCGGATATAGGCATTTTTGTCTTTTACCAATTCTTCCATTCGGGTTTTGTCTCCCAAAATGCTTCCGTGACTAATGGTACTACTCGGATCGACAGCCAATACGGCTACTTTTTTTCCTAGACCAGTCAAGTATTTTCCAAAGGCCTCAATAAAAGTACTTTTTCCAACTCCAGGAACTCCTGTGATTCCTATTCGGACTGATTTGTTGGCATGAGGCAAACAAGCATTAATAACTTCGTTTGCTTTTTCTAAATGGTTAGTATTCGTACTTTCTACCAAAGTAATCGCACGACTTAATGCAGTAATATTTTTGTCTAAAATCCCCTCCACCAATTCTTTTGAAGTGGGTTGCTTTTTTCTAAATTGCTGAATTTGAGCCACAACGTTTGTACTAAGAATTTCTGGTGGAGAAATTCCTGCTTTTTCGTGAAGTGTCGAGGCGATTTTGTTTTTTGAATCCAAGGAATTTCATTTTTGTAAAATTACTAAAAATAGTAGTTCCGCTTAAAGGACTTCTTATAAATTTTAATTTTAGCTTTCTTGTTCCTTAACCTGTGGATTCATTTTTTTGACGTTCCTTTGCACAAAATCAATAAAAATAAATGGACAATATTGTTTTATTACTCCTTTGTTTGCTTATTGGGTTTGGATTGAAATACGTTAGTGCTTTTCCCAAAAACGGATACATAGCCCTGAATCAATTCATTATCTATGTGGCCTTGCCCGCTTTAGCCCTGTTTTATATTCCCAAAATAGCAATTAACAGCAGTTTATTGTTTCCTTTAGGAGTGGCATGGTTGGGATTTTTTCTGTCGTTTATTTTTTTCTATTTCATCGGAAAAAGGTTCGGTTGGTCTAATAAACTTATAGGTTGTCTGATACTCACTGCCGGATTAGGAAACACTTCCTTTGTTGGATTTCCAATCATTCAAGCCTTATATGGAGAAGAGGGTTTGAGGACCGCAATTATTGTTGACCAACCGGGATCATTTGTTGTATTGTCCACTTTTGGAATTATTACGGCCTCTTTTTTTTCAAGAGGGAAACCGGATTTTGGTTATATATTCTCTAAAATTCTACTTTTTCCGCCTTTTATTGCTTTCGTACTTGCCTGTATCATGAATGCGATTCAAATGGATTTTTCAACGGAATTGCAATCTGTGTTTCAAAAATTAGGGAATACCATCACGCCAATTGCATTGGTTTCAGTAGGATTACAATTAAGTATTGACAGAAAAAGCAAGCACTGGGGATTTTTGGGATTGGGTTTGTTTTTCAAGTTAATAATTACTCCTGCCATTTTTTATCTTTTATATAAAGTGCTGCTTCACGGTAAAGGCTTGGCTATTGATGTTTCGGTTATGGAATCTGCAATGCCATCCATGATTGCAGGGGCTATCTTGGCTTCAAATTATGGACTGAAGCCCAAATTAAGTAGTATGATGATTGGGATAGGGATTCCTTTATCATTTATTACATTGGGATTTTGGTATTGGATTTTAACTACTTTTTAGACTATGAGCACTTCAGATACTACTTCAGCGGGAAATTTAGCCTCAAAAACAGTTTTCCCTATTCTGTTTTCTATTGCTTTTGCCCATTTAATTAACGATTTATTGCAGGCAGTAATTCCCGCATCCTATCCCATTCTAAAAGAAAATTTTCATTTGAATTTCACCCAAATAGGATTAATAACGCTTTCCTATCAATTGGCAGCTTCCATCTTGCAACCCCTCGTAGGATTGTATACAGATACAAGACCCAAACCTTTCTCTCAAATTTTCGGCATGTGTTTTACCTTGGCAGGTATCGTTTTTTTATCGTATGCTTCAAGTTTTTACACAATAGTATTTTCGGTAATCCTTGTAGGAATTGGTTCTTCCATTTTTCATCCTGAAGCGTCCCGAATTTCATTCTTGGCTTCCGGCGGAAAAAGAGGTTTGGCGCAATCTATTTTTCAATTGGGTGGAAATGCAGGAACGGCCATTGGCCCATTATTAGTAGCATTAATCGTAGTGCCCAACTCGCAACACTATATCATTTGGTTTGCCATAGTAGCATTTGTCGGGTTAATAGTCCTGAGCCGAATTGCATTTTGGTATCAAAATCACTTGAGTCTTCGTACTTCTAAAAAAGCAGTGATTGATTTGCCTAATTTATCCCAAATAAAAATCAATGTTTCGGTTGGAATCTTATTAGTATTGATATTTTCCAAATTCTTTTACATGGCTAGCATGTCGAGTTATTTTACCTTTTATCTCATCGAAAAATTTCATTTATCGGTTCAGGATGCTCAGTTTCATTTAGTATTATTCTTAGCTTCTTGCGCTATCGGAACTTTAATTGGAGGACCTATTGGTGATAAATTCGGACGGAAATATGTTATTTGGTTCTCTGTTTTAGGCGTTGCTCCATTCACTTTGCTATTGCCATTTGTCGATTTATTTTGGACAGGATTCCTATCTGTCCTCATCGGAATCATCATTTCTTCAGCATTTCCAGCCATCTTGGTTTATGCACAAGAATTATTACCTAAAAAACTCGGAATGGTTTCTGGACTTTTCTACGGATTCGCTTTCGGGATGGGCGGTTTAGGCTCTGCTTTATTAGGAAATCTGGCCGATCACACCAGTATCATTTATGTTTATTATCTCTGTGCTTATTTGCCCTTAATAGGAATTATTGCCTTCTTTTTGCCCAATTTAAAGAAAAAATAATCGAAATCAGGAGCGAAATACTCGGGCCTTTTTAGAAATCATTTTCCTGCTTTCGGCTTTATCCTCGCAAAGAAGCGAGGGATATCACCTCTATCAGGGCTAAATAAGAAATGCCTTTTGCATTTGTAAATATTTAAAAAAACAACTACTTTCACGCCACAAATGCAACTTTCATGAACACTCCAATTACAGCCGAAATATTGCAACAACTCGATAGAATTGTTGGTAGCGCTTACCTTTTTACCGACGAAGAAACTAGAAATCATTACGGCCATGACGAAACCGAAGATTATGTTTTTCCCCCATCGGTAGTGATAAAACCAGGAACGCCAGAAGAAATTTCTGCAATACTAAAAGTGGCTAATGAGCATAAAATCCCAGTAACGGCAATAGGAGCCAGAACGGGTTTGAGTGGAGGCGCATTAAGTATTCACCAAGGAATTGGACTTTCTATGGAACGTTTCAATAAAATTTTGAATATTGATGAGAAAAACCTTCAAGTTATTGTAGAACCCGCTGTTATCACCCAAGTTTTAAGGGAAGCCGTTGCCGAGAAAAAGCTGTTCTACCCACCAGATCCAAGCAGTCAAGGCAGTTGTTGGATAGGAGGGAACGTTGCCGAAAATTCGGGTGGAGCAAGAGCCGTAAAATACGGAGTTACTAAAGACTATGTTTTAAACCTAGAAGTAGTTTTAGCCAATGGAGAAATTATTTGGACAGGAGCAAATACCTTAAAAAATTCTACAGGATACAATTTAACCCAATTAATGGTGGGTAGTGAAGGTACGCTTGGAATCATCACAAAAATTGTAATGAAATTGTTGCCTCAAAACACACATAATGTCTTGATGCTCGTTCCGTTTTACAATGCTAACGAAGCATGCGAAGCCGTTTCAGCTATTTTTAGAGCAGGAATTGTTCCGAGTGCTTTAGAATTTATGGAGCGCGATGCCATAGATTGGACATTAAAATTTGTTCCAAATCTCAATGTAACTGTCAAAGACGAAATTCAAGCTCATTTATTGATCGAAGTAGATGGCAATTACCCAGAAATCCTTTTTGCGGAAGCTGAAAAAATAATGGCTGTTGTCGAACAATTTCAAATAGATGAAGTTCTGTTTGCCGATACTGAAGACCAGAAAAATGCACTTTGGAAAATGCGTCGCAGTGTTGCCGAAGCCGTAAAAGCAAATTCAATTTACAAGGAAGAAGATACTGTTGTTCCTCGGTTTGAGCTACCAATATTGCTTAATGGAATAAAAGGAATAGGAAATAAATACGGTTTTAAATCTATTTGCTACGGTCATGCTGGTGATGGTAATTTGCATGTAAACATCATAAAAGATACCATGTCTGATGAAAATTGGAAAACCGAAGTGCCAAAAGGAATTCGGGAAATTTTTGAATTGACTGTTGCCTTAAAAGGAACTTTGTCCGGAGAACACGGCATTGGCTACGTTCAAAAAAACTTTATGGATATTGCCTTTAGCGAAACCCATTTGCAACTCATGAAAGGGATAAAGACTATTTTTGATCCTAACGGAATTTTAAATCCAGGGAAAATTTTCCCTGACAATAAATAGGATTCATTTAGGAATTGCTTTTTAAACGTTGGATTTGAACTTAATTTTGTTCTAATTTTTTGGCGAGTTCGATCAATAGAGAATCTGCATTTTTGAAAGTTGGGGATTGCTCCACAATGCTGGCGACTCTTTTTTTATTGAGTTTCAACGTGACATCAGCATCGGTCGTAAACAGTAAAACAGAAAAAAATGGATTATTGATATAAGGGATTAATATTCTGATTGCTTCATCAATACTATAGCTTTCCACCACTTCTTCAGTCTGAAAACGGAAGGTTATTGCTAGGCCAAGTTCTTCTTCGAGCATTGCAGTACGTACATAAATATTCTTCAAATCAGGGTTGCCGATAGTTTTCGCTAAAGTTAATTTGGCGAAAGTGCCATCTTCAATACTGGCTTTAACTCGGCTGAAAAATGTGGAATAGATACTATTGTTTGGCATTTTGATGTGATAGTGTTATTAATTTTTTTGGAAATCTGACATTGCAAAATTAGTATTTGTCTTTTTTAATTAACCCAAAATTTTAAAATTGATTGAGGCAAGTTTGTTTTTTATTAAAATTCATGTAAATCATCATTATCGTTTCATTGAAAAATGCGATTTGAATTCTTTCAAAACTCCAAACTTCAAATAGTTTATAGTGAACCAATAGTCACTGGAAGGCATGTTTTGATTGTTATAACTTCCGTCCCAACCATGCCCGGATGGTTTTATTTGACTTAACAATTTTCCGTAACGGTCAAATATATATATGGTAGCATCCATATCCTCCTTTAAGTCATAAATGTTCCAAGTGTCATTGTAACCATCGCCATTAGGGGTAAAGAATTTAGGGTAATTTACAATCAAAGCTTCTGTTACAGAATTCCCACAGCCATTTTTATCTCTAACGGTTATTGTATGAGTTCCTGATGGAACGTTTTGAAAAACGGGACTGTCTTGAAAAACACCGGAATCCAATTGGTATTCATAAAATCCTCCAACGCCATTAGCTTCTACTACTATCATTTGGTTTTCTAAAAAATAATCGGATGATGAATAGCCAATTACGGCCGGTTCAGAAGGGGATACTTCAACGGAAATAGGATCTGATACACACCCTAATTGATTGTCAGTTGCAATTAAAGTATATGTTCCGGGTAAAATGGCATTATATGTATCATTGGTTCCCATTATAACTCCGGTTTCATTGAGCCATTTAAAGGTATAGTCAACAGCACTCAAACCACTGGGAATAATATATGGATTTAATAATGTGCTAGTTTTACTGTCATAACAAATGATTCCTCCTTTTGGATTTGGCACGGGAAGTTTTTTTACAGTTATGGCAATACTTTTTATATCAAAACAATTTGGAGTTAATGTGTTGCTTACTCGTACAAAAATTGTTTTCAAGTCGGTTGAAACAATTGGGTTGATTTGCGCTATAGCATCGGCTTGTTTGGCATAATATTGAATTGTAAATTCAGCGGAAGTCTGACTTCCTAAAATAGTTGAACTAAGTGGAGTCAAATTAAAAATAGTAATTCCGTCATTGGTACCGTCATAATCACAAACAGTTGTCAAGTTACTTGGCACTGGAAAGGCAATTGGAGTGTCTACAATGGTAACAACAAAATCACTTTGATCATTACATGTTGGACTAAATGGGGATAATGAATAAATGTATATGGTTTGGAAGCTTTTTACCACTTCTCCAGAATTTAAAATGGTTCCCGTTCCGTTTGACCCTGTATAATAATTTCCAATTTTCAGTTGGGGTAATGTGTAACCTTCGCAAATAGTTATATCTGGTAGTTCATCTACGTTGAATATGGTTACTTTAAAACTTTTTTCATCTGTACAATTAGGAGTTGTTGCTGTTTGGGCATACACATAAAGCGTTTGGGTTGATGTAATGATATCTCCTTCCTTCAACAGAGTTCCAGCTCCACCAGTTTGGGTGTAATAGTCTCCTAATGCCAGTTTGGGCAATGTGTATGAATTACAAACATTAACATCGGAAACTGCGCCTATTATAGGTGATTTATTAATGGTTATAACAAAACTGTTTTCGTCTGTACAATTGATTCTCTCTCCCGATTCGGTATATATATACAACGTTTTTGTGGTTGTTATTACATCCCCAGCATGCATTATACCTGCTGTACCACTGCGTATGACATCACCTGATGAATAATCTCCGGGTTGGTCATAATAATTTCCGACTTTTAAAGCAGGTAATGTATAACTGTCACAAGCAGAAACATCTGCGGGCTGATCGGCTTCAATAGAATATAAAATAATATCAAAACTGTTCTCACTGGTACAATTTGCCGAGATTTTCGAAACGGCATAAATATATATCTTTTGTGATGTATTAATAACAGTTCCGGAAGAAAGTTTTGTGCCAGATCCTCCTGGACCAGTATAATAATCACCAACGGTCAAAGGCGTAAGTACATAATTATTGCAACTTTCAACTAGAGCTCTGGAATCTATTAATGGACTTTTGTTAATAGTGACTTTAAAACTGGATTCATTGTTACAATCAATAGAACGTTTGAAAATATATATGGTTTGACTTGATGTAATTATGTCTCCCGCCTTTAACAATGTTCCTGCACCATTAGTCTCCGTGTAGTATGCTCCTTTTGCTAGCAAAGGCAAGGTGTAATTGTCACATGCAGTAATATCATTTAGCACATCAATTTGTGGTTGTGCAATTTGTACTACAAAGTGTATCGTGTCAGTACAATTGGGTACGTTTCCATTTGGGACATAGATATATATGGTTTGTGTATCATTTATTATGGTTCCAAATGGAATTAAAGTTCCGGCACCTGAGGGCAAAGTATAGTAATTACCAATAGGTAAATCAGGTAAAGGATACCCTTCACACTGTGAAATATCTGGGGGGGTATTTATTCCTATAAAAATTTCAAAAGAAGTTTTTGAAACACAAATATTAAGAGGATCGGAAGCGTTGGTATTGTAAACATAAACGGTCTGCGAAGTTGTAATGACGGTTCCAGGGGCTAACATTGAGCCACCTCCGTTATCCTGAGTGTAATAATTACCTGCAGTCAATGGAGGAAGTCGATATGAAGTGCAATCAAATACGTTAGGATGGATGCCTACATTTTCAATTGGGATTATAGTAACTGTAAAAGGTTCGTCAATCTCACAAAATGGTTCTTCTTTAGCTTTGTAATAAAAATTGATAGTTGTTGTAGTGGTAATCACGGTGCCTTTTTTTATTTCAGTACCTTTTCCTCCGGGTAAAGTAAAATATTTACCAACTTCTAAGGCGGGTAAAGTATAATTTTCACAATGTGTGCTGCTTTTTGGGGTTAATTTTTCAGCGTCAATTATAGTGATTTTAAACGTGCTTTTGGCGGCACAACCCAAAGGACCGTCGGGTTGGTTAATTATTTGCATAGTTGTTGTTTCAAGAACAGCATCTCCGGCTAAAAATACGTTTCCTGTTTCAATATCTTTTGTAGAATAATTTCCATTAACTAACGGCATCAACAAATATTTATCACAGGCTTCCACATCCAGTAATTTATCGACTTCGGGTAATGGATTTACAATCAATTTGAAGCTAGTTGTACTAAAGCAACTTGTATCAGTTGAATTTTCAATTCTGGCATATATTATAGTACCATCAATACCGGTATAAACATTCCCTAATGGATTTGTATTTGTATTGGCATCGGATATTGAGGTGTAATAAGTTATGATGTTTGAAGTTGCTGATTGACCATTTAAAATGAATGGATTTTGTTTAGAGGGTTGAATTTGACTCGTATTTGTCCCTGCTTTTATAGCGCATTGAGTTATGTCTGGTGGTTTATTGGCAATTGGAGCAGGGGAAGTCAATAACTTGAAAGATTTTACTGTAAAACAAGAATTCGCACTATTGTTAATTCTAACATAAACAGTTTGTCCCGGAGCGCTGGTATAATTGGTTGGTAAAACGTTTATTCCAGCATTTGCATCGGGAATTGAAGCGTAGTAGTTAATCACTGTTAGTGGATCTAAACCGGTTTTTACTATTGGTGTATTCAATGACAAATCATATAAATAGGTGGGAGATCCTATGTCACATTTTGATAAATTAATTGGGTTTTTTGTAACAATCATTGGGAAATACTCAACCTTCAAGAAGTCGGTTTCCGGGGGGCAACCATTTATTTTATTTTGATAGGTAATCGAATAATTTCCGGGTTGGCTAATGGTTAGGTTTGCACCATTTCCTTTAGGAACACCATCTTTTTTCCAACTTAAAGTATAATCCGCAGGATTTAAACCAGAGGATAAAATATGGGAAGTGCCAAAACAAATGGCCGTATTGTCAGCAACAGTTAGGTCTAAGCCCAAAACATTTTGTCCAATGTTGAAAGTGTCTGAAGCTATAAATATAGCAGAATCAGATCCAGAATCTGTACGATCGGCAATAACCAGTTTAATATGGTAAGGCGTATTAGGAACTAAAGTGGCAGATGCATTTAATAATTTGGTTTGGCCATTAAAATTTGTTGCAGAACCAGCAGCAGCAGAAGCGCCATTGTAACTTCCAAAATATTGGGCATTTGCAGAAGGGCATTTAGAATTATACAAATAATCTCTAATTGTTGTAACAGATATTGGTGTAGTAGTATTTGGAACTATGGCTAAGTTTGTTGTTACGCCTGTGGCGGTGTTGGTTAGCAAGAAAGCAAAAGCATCAGAAAACTGGCATTGGAAATTTCCATATTCTTCAGAAGCAAAAAGGAATTGAAAGCTAAAAGAAGGAGAAATAGGTGTAAAATCAAATTCTAAAACGGTTGCATTAATGGAATTCATCGTAATTCCTGCTTGTGTCATGGTATTTTCTAAAGCGGAATCTCCAGGCCAATTATTAGCGCCGTCATTCAACGCTGTAAAATTAGGTCCAACGGCATTTTGTGCATTACCGGTACTCAAAATTACACCGTTTTTAATCGGAAAATTTGGATTAGTATTCTGGAAATACCCAATACCATTTGATGAGCCAAAATTAGTGCCTGTTTTAGATGTAATATTTGTTGCTGAAGCACATAATGAATTAATCAATACGGTATTCACTAATTGAGGGACAGAATACGTACTAGTATTTACTGTTATGGCCTGCGAAAAACAATTTACTGCTATTGAAAAGGCTAGTAAGAGTGATAATTTTTTCATTAAAATTTAATATTATCATAATATGATATCCTTTAATAAAACAATGTACAAAAAAACATCGATTAAATGCAAATTAAATCGAAGAAATGCGCTTCTATGCACTTAAATATGTAAAATTCTTACAAAAAAAACATTTTCTTGCAAGGAATTCATATTCAATATTATAGTGGTTCAAAAGGTTATACATTTATATTTGACAAATATATCAAACTTGTTAGATTAATATAATAAGTTATTGTTAAATGCTTTTAGCGTTCTGTAATTATTCAAAAATATTTCCATTTTTAAAATGCAATAGATATGCCTATATTTGCAGACTTAAAATCTATAATTCTATGTCTCTTTCTCAAATTCTTACCCCGCAAATAAAAAATGCAATACGTGTACTATTTGATGTTTCAATCGAAAGAATTGAATATCAAACTACCCGTAAGGAATTTGAAGGAGATATTACCATGGTACTATTTCCGCTTCTGAAACAAATCAAAAGCAATCCACTGGAATTAGGAAATAAAATTGGAAGCTTTTTAGTCGAAAACGTTGAGCAAGTTAAAAGTTTCAATGTAGTTTCCGGATTTTTGAATATTGTAATTTCGGACAGTTATTATTTGAGTTTTTTCAATGAAATTAAAGATGATGCCCAATTTGGTTTTGTAATTCCCAATCCAAATGATAAAGCGGTAATGGTTGAATATTCTTCGCCCAACACAAACAAACCGTTGCATTTAGGACATGTTCGCAACAATCTTTTAGGGTATTCCGTTGCCGAAATTATAAAAGCTTCCGGTAAAAAAGTATACAAGACCCAAATCATTAATGATAGAGGAATTCATATTTGTAAGTCGATGCTCGCTTGGCAAAAATTTGGAAACGGAGAAACTCCGCAAAGCTCTGGTTTAAAAGGGGATAAATTGGTTGGGAAATATTATGTTGCTTTTGATAAAGCCTATAAAGAAGAAATCAATCAATTAGTTATTGAAGGGAAAACAGAAGAGGAAGCCAAAAAACAAGCTCCAATTATTCTCGAAGCCCAAAAAATGCTTTTAGATTGGGAAGCGGGAGATGAAAAAGTGGTGCAACTCTGGAAAACGATGAACCAATGGGTTTATGATGGATTTGAAATCACTTATAGAAATCTTGGAGTCGATTTTGACACTTATTATTACGAGAGCAATACTTATTTATTGGGAAAAGACGTAGTGCAAATTGGTCTGGAAAAAGGCGTTTTTGAAAAAGATCCAGACGGTTCAGTTTGGATTGATTTAACGGAGGATGGTTTGGATCGAAAAATTGTACTTCGCTCTGACGGAACTGCCGTTTACATGACACAAGACATTGGAACCGCCATTCAACGTGTCAAGGATTTTCCTGATGTTGGGGGGATGGTTTACACGGTAGGAAATGAACAAGATTACCATTTTAAAGTTTTGTTTTTAATATTGAAAAAGCTTGGCTTTGATTGGTCTAAAAATCTATTTCATTTATCCTACGGCATGGTCGATTTGCCTTCCGGTAAAATGAAATCTCGTGAAGGAACCGTTGTTGATGCGGATGATTTGATGGAGGACATGACTAAAACGGCACAACAATTAGCAGAAGAATTAGGTAAACTGGAAGAATATTCTAAGGAGGAAAAAGAAAAATTGTACAAGGTCATCGGGTTAGGGGCATTGAAATATTATATTTTGAAAGTGGATCCTAAAAAAAGAATCCTCTTTAATCCGGAAGAATCAGTAGATTTTGCAGGAAATACGGGGCCTTTCATTCAATATACCTATGCAAGAATTCAGTCGATTTTAAGAAAGGTTGATTTTAATATTGATGTCACATTGAGTGCAGTCGAAGTGCACGAAAAAGAAAAAGAATTGATAAAACAAATCGAATTGTACCCTGAAGTAATTCAGAATGCTGCACAAAATCATAGTCCCGCTTTATTGGCAAATTATACCTATGACTTAGTCAAAGAATACAATTCATTTTACCAAACTGTTTCTATTTTAGGGGAAGCAGATTTGATTAAAAAAACATTTCGAGTTCAGCTATCTAAAAAAGTAAGTGATACCATTAAATCGGCGTTTCAACTATTAGGGATTGAGGTTCCGGAAAGAATGTAGGTTTTAAAAATTTACTCTGAAACTTAAATTTGGAGTTCTTAGCAATGCCAATGTTTTTACATCTTCGATAGAATTAGAAGCAGTATTTATTCTATAATACTCACTAATTTCATTTTGTTTATTTAATACATTCAATATGGAGAAACCCAACTTGTATTGAATTCCATTTTGATTTTTCCATTTGTAAGTTGTAGAAAAATTTATTTGAAAAAAAGGCTCTAAATGTTTGTTGTTTGGAGAATTATATTCAATAGTTGGATTTGAAGGATTGCTGTTATTTATTTTATCATTTACAGGAGTTGTTTCTGGTCTTCCCGAATACCATTTGGATCCCAAAGCTATTTTAAGATTATCTTTTTCATAAATACCAGCCCAAGTTATCACATGATCCATTTTGAAATTGTTTGAAAATGAGGGATGTATAAAGTTTGGGAAATAATAATTATTGTCGTTATAGGTGTAACTTATCCATGAAATAAAGTGATCTATTTTTTTTTGCAACAGAATTTCCGTCCCAAAGACTTCGTAATCCCCGTTAATTTTTTCGAATTCTAATTGATTCTGAAATCCCTGGCCGGAACTGTTTATTCCGGATACTTTTTTATAGTAATTTTCTAAAGTAATCAGCCAATTATTTTTTGCAAAAGTCAAACTAATGGATGCTTGTTTGCTCCTTTGAATTGGGATTGTAGTATTATTGGCTAATATCCAGCGTCTTTTTTCTATTCCAAAATAATCTTTCTGTAAATCAATAATCTGAAAACAATTTTGGCTTTTAAATTCCCCTAAAATCTCCAAATTTAAATATTCGAAAATTCCGTAATTAAATTGTAATCTCGGTTCAAAAAGATACCTGTTAAATTGTTCAATATAGTTAATACGTATTCCAGCATTCAAAGACACTTTAGAAATGGTATCGTTATACTTTCCTTCAAGAACGAGCGCATGGATTCTCAAAACACTTTTGTTTCTTCTGTAAAAAGACGGACTATTTACTTCATCTAAATTTGAAGCACCAATTTCGCTAAACTGATATCCATTATTGAAAGTAAATTTGGAACTGATAACATGGTGGTTTTCTAACTTAATGCCATTATCCAATATTTTATTTTCTTGTTTAACAATTTGGTTGTCTTGTATCTTATTTTTTTTGGCATCAAGTTCATATGAAGAGCTGTATGTATTGATTTTGCTCGTATTTTGGGTATTCCAATTTCGTTCCCACGAAAGATTTCCTCCATAATTTTTTTGATATAAGGTATTATTTTCCGACTGATAGTTAGAATTGATAGTATTAGTTTGATAAACGTTTAAGCGATCATTAATGGATATAAAATCGACTGTGAAATGATTTTTTAATCCTATTTTTTGAGAATATTTAACTGTAACATCAGAAAAATAAAACTTTTCATCATTTGTATAATTGACGTTTTGTTGGTTGGAAAAGTTGGAAATAGTTGTGTTTTGAAATGCCTTATCAAAATACTGTTTGTAAGTAGGGGTTTCAACTAAATCAGTTATGGATCTTCGGGCCGAAATTTCAAAAAAACCTTTTTTACTACTATAAAATTTAGAGTAAACATCCGCATTAATCAAATTTATTCCAGCACCAAAACTGTTCTTTTCAAAATCTCTCGTGTCAGATGAAATATCCACAACACTCGATACACTTTCCCCATAAAAGGCGGAAGTTCCATTTTTATATATAGAAACTGTGTGAGCCAAATTAGGATTAAAAGCTGAAATTAATCCGAAAAAATGGCCGGTTTGGTACATTTTTATTCCATTCCACAAAAACAGATTTTGGTCGTGGGTACCGCCTCTAACATTGATGTTCGCAACACTTTCATCGGCACTATTTATTCCAGGAATTTGTTGTAGAGTTTGCAAAACATCCGATTCAATTAATCCGGGTAATAGTCCAAGTTTTTTAGGTTTTATTTCATATGTGCCATTCAAAGTTTTTGATATTCCCGAGGTCAAAAAATGATTAGTTGTAATATCATCCAGTTCAGAAATTTCTTGTTCAAGATAAATGGTTATACAGTCCTGATTTTGTAAATTGGGTATTGTGATTTTAATTGTTGTGAAACCAATAAAACTTACCACAATTTCATTTGAATTTTCATTTTTCAATTCGAAATAGCCCTTCTTGTCGCTTACTGTAGTATTGCCTCTACCGATTTGAATATTTGCATTTTCAAGTGGAGAATTATCAATTCTCGAGAAAATATGCCCGCAAATTAGTGTTGAATCAGACTCGCTTTTATTAAAAACAGTAATGAATTGATTGTTTATGTTTTCAAAGGAAAGGTTGGTCTTGTTTTGAAGATAGTTTATCTTTTCATTCAAGGTCAAAGTGCTTTTTGGAGGTGGAATTATATAAGAAACAATTTCAGTATCGATATAATTAAAAATTACGTGGTGTTCTTTTTCTATGGTTTGCAAAATGGTTTTTAACGGAATTGCTTTGTCTCTTTCTTGGGCAAAAGCGCTCAAGGCAAAAACAAAGCAAATCAATAATGTATAATTCCGTTTTAAAAAAAACATTTATTTTCCTTCAAGATATATTTTATTTGTTCCAATTTTTTTTATTTCAAAATGATAGGTTGTAGCAATAATTTTAAGAGCAACATTTAAATCATCAGTAGGTATTTTTCCGGTAAATAATTCATCTGAATAATTTGGTTTTACTTCAATTGAAACATCATATTGCCTTTCAATTTCATCTATTATTCGTTGTAAATTTTCGGTATTAAATGCAATTTTGTTTTCTAGCCATTCAGGTTTAGAAACATCAATTTTTGAGTCTATTTGCCTTTCATTTTCAAAAGTTACACTTTGCCCGTAAGTCAAAAGTATTTCTTTGTCCTTATAATTTACTTTTACCCTGCCTTCAAAACAAGTCACGTCAAATCTGTTTTTTCTGGCTTTAACATTAAATTGAGTTCCTAGTACAGTTACTTTTCCCAGATTGGTTGCGACTTCAAATCGTTTGCCTTTTGCGACCCTAAAATAAGCTTCTCCATTTAACTCTAGTTTTCTGTTATTGTCCCAATTCCATTTTTTATATTCTATTTCGGAACCGGCGTTCAAAACAACTTCAGAATAATCGGGTAATGTAAAAGTAGTTTTTTTTCCGTTACCGGCACTTTGGGTTTGCGTAGTGAAATTCTGCATTACAAAGATAACACCAAGTCCAATAATTAATACCGCGGCAATTTTAAACACCCAATTTTTGTACATGGAAATTACATTCCCTTTTTTATTTTGTCTCTTAATAATACTTTCGTATAATTTTTTTTCATCAAACGGAGGTGCTTCTAGCTCATTTGAGTACTGTTTTATTCTTGCATAGGTGGTGTATTCTTTTGTGTTTTGGAAATTTATTAATTCCTCATCCGACATTTCTCCAGCTAACCATTTTGCTAATTCATATTTCTCTTCCATACTATCCTTTTATTTACGATATAAACAGATTACATCATAGAAACCCTACTTTATTTGCTCAATTTCAATTCGCAATGAAACTAATGCGCCGTGAATTCTTTTTTCAACAGCTTTTACACTAATTCCCAATATTTCAGCGATTTCTAAATATTTTTTTCCTTCTATCCGATGCAGAAGAAAAGCGGTTCTTTGACCTTCGGTTAAGTTACTGATTGCTTTGTCTAATTTGATTTTGAATTGCTCTTCTTCAAGAATAAATTCTGGATTAACACTATTTTTATCTGTGTTAACGTTATTTTTTGCATAATTCAAAACCACCTTTTGGTGTGCAATTTGGTTTAGAGTAGCATTATTGGCCACGGTATATAAAAATGATTTGGCTTTTTCTTGTGGAACATCGGCACAGTTTTCCCACAACTTAATGAAAGCATCTTGTACCATGTCATTGGCTTGTTCTTCATTTCCGAATTTAAAGTACAAATAATTGCGAACGGACTTGACATTGCTTTTGAAAAAGGTCGAAAAAATGATTTCGTTACAAATACCAATGATTTTGGTTTTATCCATTATAAGCTGTTAATTTCTCAGAGTGTGAAGTTAAAAAAAAATATTTAGTGTAGGGTTATTTAGCTTAAACTTGTTTTGTATATTGCAATAACATGGATAACGCCAATTACGGTCATGAAAAAAATACAATTTATACTCATCTTTCTTTTAGGGGCAGTCTTGTTTTCTTGTCAAAAAGAGGAAGAAAATGTGATTCAAAATCCAACGAATAGTTTAACCAAGACTTCACCATTAACATCATTGTTGTCTAGAGTTTCCCAATATCCAACCGCTTATGATAATATTATAGACGGAACAAGTTTTTGTAGTGTAAAATTGCCGGTTACTATTGTTGTTGATAATCGTCGAATTACAGTTAAATCAAAATCAGATTGTGGTTTAATTGCTGCCATTAAAGAAGAATCTGTTTTTGATGATGACAAGGTAAATTTTGTTTATCCGATAACTATGATTTATAGAGATTTTCAGCAAGTTGTAGTATTAAATGATACGCAATTAAAATATATTTTAGAAAATTACGGAGTAGCACAAAATATAAATGAAATAGATTGCATTGACTTTAATTATCCAATCATTATTAATTCATATGACAGCAATCGTCAAATTGCCAAGACTATAACTGTCCAAAGTGACTCGCAGTTGTTTAATCTTTTAGATAATGTAAATGTTACCGATTTTTTCGGACTAGTTTATCCCCTAACTGTGACCAATTTTGAAGGGCAGATTTCTACTATTTCCAATAATGATGGATTGAGTCGTGCGATAGAAAATGCAATAGTCCAGTGCGGCAATCCATCTGACATGAAATTATCTGATATTATCGTGGTTGGAACCTGGCATATTTCATATTTTTTAGATAATAATGAAGATAGAACTACGCAATTCTACGGCTATAACTTTACTTTTTCATCTGATGGTTCAGTCACAGCGGTAAAAGGGTATACAACCATTAAAGGTTCTTGGAGCTCTCTGGATTATGGGACTAAAAAGTTGAAGGTGAATTTTGCAGGTTCTATGTTTAATGAATTTAATAGGGATTGGAACGTTTCAGAATTTAACTCTAAGAGTGTTCAGTTAAAACATGTAAGTGATGAAATTCACCTTTTGTATTTTGTAAAAAACTAATTCAGATCATCCCCAAAAATCAAAATCATTTTTTGGTTTTGAGATCTAATCTTGTTATTATTACAAAAAATTACGCACCCATCAATTCAATAATCTAAAATATCTTATATATTATCTGCAAATAAGTAGTTTGAATGGGAGGAAGGTAAAAAGGTTACTTGTGTTGTTTTTGTTAGAAGAAATGGAATAAACGTTATTTTTTTCATGCCTGCATTTCTCAAGAATCAGTACAATTGGGTATTTTATGGAATTGAATCCATAGGAATATATTGAGTGCAATTAGGAATTCGAAGCTATTCGTTTTGTTGCGTATTTTAGGATTTATTTACTAATCAAGTCACAGCAATTTATAAAAAAAAACCATCAAAAATTGCTTCTTGACGGTTTCTTAAATAACTAATTCTATAATAATATTATTTTCCTTCAAGGACAAAATTAATTGCAATCTTGATGTTTTCTGCAAATTTTTCTTTTACAAGACTTGGGATCTCAATTTTATAATCTTGTGCCTTTACTGTAAAGTTGCTGATGGCATTCACTTTTCCCGCATTTAGAGCAAGAGAAATCTTCGTTTTTATTTTTTTAGTAACGCCATGGATGGTCAAATCGCCTTCCAAATCATAAACTGTTTTTGAGGAAGATAATTTTGAAGCATCAAAATTCGCTATTTTTCCTTTGAAAGTTGATTTAGGGAATTGAGAAGATTCCATGTAATTTTCATTAAAATGTTCTTCCATCAAAGGAGCTTTGAACTTAAATGCTTTTACCAAAGCCAAGGCAACAAAGTCACCCGTTGTCTCATCAAGAATACAAGAAACCGTACTATTGATTCCCGCAACCTCTACCATATTTGGAACGGAAGCATCAAATTTTATTTCTCCAGATCGAGTCATCATTTTTTGAGAGAATGTGAGGCTTCCAACAAAAAGACACATTGTTAAGACTGCAAATTTTTTCATGTTTTACTTTTTTTAATTTAGGAATCCTTGATCCGCCCAAAGTTGAATCATATCTATTGTTGCTTGAGGCATTTTCCCATCTTGAGGCATAATACCGCCACAGGCTCCGTTAATTTTACATAATAGGTTCCCATTTTGAGTGGATTCAAGTACTTGGTCGTAGTTCTCCAAGTCAGGGAATTGGGAGCCTCCTGAGTGGCAACTTGTGCATTTTGCATTAATTACGGTTTTTATGTTTTTCTCATAAGTAGGGTTAGTGACAACCCCTGAAATGTCTTGATACGTGTTTGATTCACATGAAAACATACAAGAAAACATAAATGAAGCACTTGCAAGCATTAAAAATATTTTTATTTTTTTCATATTCTTTTTTTTAAAAAACTCGATACATATTAAATCCAAAATACAGTTGTTTCTTACCATCCCATCTGCCCTCTGTATTAGAGAATAGTGTAACGTCATTCATCGGTTGACTATTAGAGAATATCAATTGAAAAACGTGTCCACCTGTTTCAATATCCAATCCTGCCGAAAGCGGATTGTGATAAGGAGAAGTAAAGCCTTCTGGTAAATTTAATCGTGCAGCATATTCTAAGTTCACGCTCAATCGTTTCGATAATTTATATCTCGCACCTGAGCCTAATAATAACAGGTCTTTTTGGTCTAATATGCCATCATATAAATTTTTGTGAACATAAATGGGAGCTAATTCAAATGAAAACGAGTCAGAAAATTTTCTGGAAACTAACAGCTGTGTGGTATAAGCTAAGCGGTTATTGAACTTTAAACCTGGAGTTAAATCATTTTTTTTAAGTTCACTATTGATGTCCATAGTGTTATAGCCAACAATTGTTACTGGAAATCCTTCTGCTTCTTGATTTGCAAATTTGTATTTTGCAGTCAATTCATATATTTTCCCGTGTGTTTGTCTGGAAGCCCCCAAAGAGAACCAATTTGTTACGCCATAGATTCCGCCAATTTTAGTATAAGCTTGGTCAAGTCCAAAAAAATTGTCCAATCCTTTTGCTAAATCTCCAAATCGGTGAGAAATTAATACATAAAATTCTCCTTTTACGGGTAATTTAGTCGATTGCATGTTGCATATTTGCAATGCTTTAAAAGCGGCAGTTTCAATTTCTTTCTTGTCTGATTTTACGGCATCTAGTTGGCTTAATAAGTCATCTTGCGCTGAGGCATAACCCACAACGAAAAAGACAAACACAAAAGATAAAAAGCTTTTTATTTTCATTTATTTTATTTTTTTAATTACAAAAACATTGGTCTAATTTTAATTCCCCCATCAAATCATCATAACCTACGATTCTACCTTTTACAGTTACGGTTTGATCTTTTTTGAAAGAAGTATTTGGGTTATTTAAAGTACAAATAATAGTGTTATCTAACGTTAATTCCGAGGCAGTTACAGCAGTTATGGTTCCTTTTATAGCTACCGCTTTTTCTAGATATTTTTTGTTGGAGGCATCAATGTTAGCTGCGAATTCACCGGAAATACTTTTTGACGAAACGGTAAAATTAGCGTCCTCAGTTGATAAATCTCTTGCGCCACCAAACATTACGTAATTATAACCTATAAGTCCAACTAGGATAACGACTAAAAGAGAAATAACAATAATTAGGGGTTTCTTTTTCATTTGTATTTAATTTAAATAAGTATTTATTTTAGTACTATTTTTTTAACGGTTTTGTCTTCTTTGTTTGAAATTTCAATGAAATACATACCTTTTGACAATTCTGACAAATCTACTGCGTTAATTGGATTATCAAGATTAGTATTTATTTCTTTTAATAATTTCGCGTTGGTATCAAAAACTCTGATTTTTGAAATTTGAATTGCGTTGTTTTTAGTGATATTAAAAATGCCGTTTGAAGGGTTTGGAGAAATGCTTATTTTGTCTAAAGAGGCGAAATCTTCTGTTCCAAGTGTAGTAAAAGTAAGTGTTTTACTTCCAAATGTTGAATGCTGACTGGACACGTTTGTTGACGGTCCTACTGCATAAATAATGTTGATGGAATTTGAAGCATAATTAAAAGTGAAATCTTTTGAGTCACTAGTACTAAAAGGTCGGGTAGCAACAACTGTTCTGGTTGTGCCCACAACTACATTGCTTACTAATGTTAAATTCTGGGTTGGATCAGTAATTGCAGCACTATGACCTCCAGGAAGAAACTGATCTAATAGTGATGTGCCATAGGTAAAACAATCCGTATTAGAAGTCATCGAAGTTGTATTAAAACCTACAGATAACCACTTGTTTGAAGGGCCTATTAGTGTTATGGTTGCAGTTGAGTTTCCTTTATGTAAGTTTATTTTTACTTTCATTGATCCAATAGTGGTTAGGGCAGTTTCTTTCTCTTGCGCATAGGACAAGTTTATTATTGTCAGCATTATTAGTAAAGAGTAGATTTTTTTCATTTTTTTTGATTTTTATTGGTTGTTTTTATTTTTCTAAAAGGATTATTAATTCGGTATTCTTATTAAAATTAGCAAAATCAAGAGCTGTTTTTCCATCACTATCTTTCGCGTTTTTATTTGCGCCGGCTTCAATTAATAGTTTAGCAATATCATTTTTATTAAAAAAAACAGCATATATCAACGCGGTTTTTCCTTGGAAGTCAGATTGGTTCAAGTCGGCCTTAACATCAATCAATTTTTTAACAATTTGTATGTTTCCGGACATAACTGCTGCCATTAGAGCACTTCCCATTCCTGAATTATAATTGATATCTTTTACATTATCGGCCAAAAACATAGCTACGTCAACATTTGTCCTGTAACATGCTAAAATCAGTGGACTTGATTTCCTGTCATCAGTCGTGTTTATTAACTGGGGATGTTTTTTGTATAAACTTTTCATTTCTGTTAAAGTTCCTTTTCTGGCAATATCGAAAACATTATTTCCCTGTGCAAAAAGAGAACCACAAGTAAAAAATACGAATACAATTATAACAATTCTTTTCATCATTACTTTATTTATTGCGATTTGAATTTAAACAAACTTTAAACGCAAAACCCTACCTTAATAATTAATTATTTGCACTTTTTGAAAGCAGGTGTTCTTTATCAGTTAGTTGTGGTTTTTTTGTATGCGAAAATACGAATAAAATAATAAGTAAAAATGCAGTTCAGATTAATTTTGGTTTAATTTTTTACAGAAAAAGTCGAATGCTATAAGGAGATTATCGGATTTTTTTTATTTCTAATACAACAAAACTTCAAAATCAAATGCTTAAATTTGCGCTTCGTTCTGAAATAAATTCAGAGTCAAATAAATTCAACACCATGTTCAGCAATTTAAGCGATAAATTAGATAAAGCCTTTCATGTCCTAAAAGGTCATGGAAAAATCACCGAAATAAACGTAGCAGAAACCTTAAAAGAAGTTCGTCGTGCCTTACTAGATGCCGATGTCAATTTTAAAATCGCAAAAGATTTTACTGCTAAAGTTAAAGAAAAAGCCATTGGTCAGGACGTTTTAACAACGCTTCAACCAGGACAACTTTTGGTGAAGTTAGTCAAAGATGAACTAACCGAATTAATGGGAGGAGATGTTGCGGGTTTGAATCTTTCCGGAAACCCAACCGTGATTTTAATGTCAGGTTTGCAAGGTTCTGGAAAAACTACTTTTTCAGGGAAATTAGCCAATTTCCTAAAAACAAAAAAGAACAAAAATCCGCTTTTGGTGGCTTGTGACGTTTATAGACCTGCGGCTATCAATCAGTTGCATGTGGTTGGAGATCAAATAGGAGTAGAGGTTTATTCTGAAATAGGGAATAACAACCCCGTAGAAATTTCGGTTAATGCCATAAAGTATGCCAAAGAAAAAGGATATAATGTCGTTATTGTCGATACTGCAGGTCGTCTTGCCGTTGATGAGGAGATGATGACCGAAATTGCCAATGTCCATAAAGCTATTCAGCCACATGAAACTTTATTTGTTGTAGATGCCATGACGGGTCAAGATGCTGTGAATACTGCCAAAGCATTTAACGACAGACTGAATTTTGACGGTGTAATCCTTACCAAATTAGATGGTGATACCCGCGGTGGGGCAGCAATTTCGATTAAATCGGTAGTAAACAAACCGATTAAATTTGTTGGGACAGGTGAGAAAATGGATGCTATCGATGTGTTTTATCCTTCTCGTATGGCCGAACGTATTTTGGGTATGGGTGACGTCGTTTCATTAGTGGAAAGAGCACAAGAGCAATTCGACGAAGATGAAGCTCGAAAAATTCAAAAGAAAATCGCGAAAAATGAATTTGGTTTTGATGATTTTCTTACTCAAATTCAGCAAGTAAAGAAAATGGGTAATATGAAAGATTTAGTAGGCATGATTCCTGGTGCTTCTAAAGCCATGAAAGATATTGAGATTGAAGATGACGCTTTCAAGCATATTGAAGCAATAATCTATTCGATGACACCTACAGAACGAAGTAAGCCATCCATAATTGATGTCAAAAGAAAAAATAGAATTGCCAAAGGAGCGGGAAGAAAAGTCGAAGAAGTAAACCAATTGATGAAGCAATTTGACCAAATGAGTAAAATGATGAAAATGATGCAAGGTCCCGGCGGAAAGAATATGATGAAGATGATGGGAGGAATGAAGGGTGGTATGCCAGGAATGAGATAATATTTGTTTAAGGTTTAAAGTTTCACTTGGAATTTTAAACCTTTATTTTTATATAACAACACAACAATATTTTAAACTATAGAGAATGCAACTACTAGATGGGAAAAAAACTGCGGAAGATATCAAAAATGAAATTGCTGTAGAAGTTCAAAAGATGAAAGCTGATGGGGCGAAAGTTCCTCATCTGGCAGCCGTAATTGTGGGGAATAATGGAGCCAGTTTAACCTACGTAGGAAGTAAAGTACGGTCATGTCAGCAAATTGGTTTTGAATCAACTTTAGTAAGTTTACCTGAAGATATTACGGAATCTCAATTACTTGAAAAAATTAAAGAATTGAATGAAGATGACAATTTGGATGGATTTATAGTTCAGTTGCCGTTGCCGAAACATATTGACGAACAAAAAATTCTAATGGCTATTGATCCTGACAAAGATGTGGATGGTTTTCATCCAACAAATTTTGGTAAAATGGCACTGGATATGGAAACCTTTATCCCTGCAACACCGTTCGGTATTTTGCAATTATTGGAACGTTATAAAATTGAAACGCAAGGGAAGCATACGGTTATTATTGGCAGGAGTCACATTGTTGGCCGACCTATGAGTATCCTGATGGGAAGAAAAGGCTACCCTGGAAATTCTACGGTTACCCTTACGCACAGTCACACTAAAAATATTGAAGAATATACAAAAACGGCTGACATTATCATAACGGCATTAGGTGTTCCCAATTATCTAAAAGCCGACATGGTAAAAGAGGGTGTAGTAGTAATTGATGTGGGTATTACGCGATTAACCGATACTACCAACGAAAAAGGCTATGTCATTACTGGTGATGTCGATTTTGAAAGCGTGAGCAAGAAAGCATCTTATATTACTCCCGTTCCTGGTGGGGTAGGGCCAATGACAATCGCCATGTTGTTGAAAAACACATTGTTGGCTAGAAAATTAAGAAAAGTGACCCCCTTAAATAGATAAAATACCTAAACTAAATTTAGTTTTTTATATAATCTCCTTTTTTTCTTATATCTCGGATTCTCCCTTTTTTATTTGAAGGTTTAATTAATTTACATGAAAAAATACCAGTTTATATTTTGTTATGTAAAAATATAATATAACTTTGTATTACAAAGTACTTTATATGAATAAAAAGCATCAAGAGGATTTATCACATATTCGTTCCATGATGGAACGCTCCTCAAGATTTATTTCGTTAAGTGGCCTTTCAGGAGTGTTTGCAGGAGTCTCTGCATCCGTGGGAGGCATTTGCGCTTATCTATTATTTGAAGATAATGGAATTGAATATTTTGATGGTAAGCAAAAATATTACAATCATGATTTAATTGTTGAACTATTTTTTATTGCTTTGGCAGTTTTAATTTTAGCTTTAGCATTTGGAACTTTTTTTACATATAGAAAAAGTAAAAAATATGATTTGCCTTTTTGGACAAATGCAACCAAAAACATGTTATTGAATTTGGCAGTTCCACTATTTGTAGGTGGAGTGTTTTGTGTAGCGCTTTTATACCATCATTTATTTGCTTTTATCGCACCATCTACCTTATTATTCTATGGATTAGCACTTATTAATGCAGAAAAGTATACTTTTTCAGATGTGAAATATTTAGGTTATTGTGAAATTATTTTGGGTTGTATTTCTCTTTTTCACCTTGGATATGGACTTGTTTTTTGGGTTATTGGATTTGGAATTTTGCATATTCTATACGGATTGATAATGTTCAAAAAATATAAATAACCATCTGCATGGGGATCATAGATAAATTAAATAAAGATTTTGAAAGTCGTGTTAGATTGGGTATTATGTCTATTCTAATGGTTAATGACTGGATAGATTTTACAGAGATGAAATCTTTATTGAATATTACCGATGGTAATTTGGCGAGTCACTCTTCAGCTATGGAAAAGGCGGAATATATTGAAGTAAAAAAAGAGTTTATCGGCAAAAAACCAAGAACTTCTTATCGAGTTACCAATAGAGGTAGAGCGGCTTTTATGGAACATTTGAATAACTTAGAAAAATTAATGAAATCGAATAACTAAATATTTTTTTATCTAAATACTTTGAAATACAAAGTACTTTTAATTCTACAATTATGAAAAAACACCATTTAATTTTAGCCAGCAGTACTATTTTTACACTGCTTTTTTACAATGAGTCAGTAGGGCTTAATCTTGCCGTCTTTGGGCTATCGCTTTCAGGATTGATTTGCTATTTTTTTAGAAGTCGATTTATCGACAATTCCAATTGGGTTTTGATGATTTCAACTATCCTATCATGTTCGGCTTTTGCTTGGTATGGTGATTTTGCCTCTTTTTTAGCCCTAGTTTTTTCATTAATTTTTTTACAATTCAAAACTCAGGATCCAAAACTAAAAATCATACAATCTATCCCTGTTGTATTTATTAATCAGTTTTCTTCAATTGTGAGAATATTTCAGTTTAGTCAATGGCTTCCAAAGAGAAGAACCGATAATGTTTTGGTTAAAAAACTAATTGCGTTTTTTTTAATTCCGACATTATTTATTATTGCGTTTTATACTATTTATTCTTTTGGTAGCGAACATTTTTCGGGATTGTTTACAAATTACACTTTAGATTTGGATCTATTTGAAGTTGTTTTAATCGGGAGTTTAGGTTTCTATATTTCATTCACTTTCTGGAATTATTGGGTGCCGCAATTTTTTTATGATATTAATTCGAAATTAGACAATGATTTTAATGAAGCAAGTAGAAAGGTACAGAAACAAACTTTTGAGTTTCTGGAACTTGACTTTGAAAGAAAAAGTGGTGAGATTACTATGCTACTCTTAAATTGCTTGCTTTTAGTTTTTATTGCAACCTACAATTATGAACAATTTTTTCAGGAAAATGAAACGGTTACATTAAGTTCAGCGATACACGAAAGGGTCAATGCTGTGATTTTTTCAATAGTTATGGCGGTTGGAGTGATGTTGTTTTATTTTAAAAATGGGTTTAATTTTGATGCAAAGGCAAAAAAACTGAAATTGTTATCCCAAATTTGGATAATATTAAATGGCTTATTAATACTAAGTACAATAATAAAAAACTCGGAATATGTTTCGATTTTTGGATTAACTTATAAAAGACTAGGTGTTTATGCTTTTCTTATATTAGCTATTATCGGATTGTTTTTTACGTTCCTGAAAATTTATAAGCAAAAAACAAATGCCTATCTCATTAATCACATGGTTTGGTATTTTTATGGAACTATACTTTTATGCAGTTTTGTAAATTGGGGAAATATGGTTACGGTCTACAATATTTCGGTTAACAAAGGAGTTGATTCTGAATTTTTGATAAGTTTAAATTTTAACGAGGTGAGTTGTATGGAATATTTTTCTTTGAAACCAGATGAAACTGAAAAATTGAATTACATAAAGCAAAATGTTAAAAACAAAAAAAATATAAGTTTTCTTTCTAAGGCTTTATATTATGAAAGTTTAAAGGTTGAATAGACTAAAACAAAAATCCCAAGAAATAGACTGCCTCCAAAAAGTTAGACACTAACTATTTGGGGGTGTTTTTATGGAAATAAAAATCAATAATCTCCTTTTTTCTTATATCTAGGATCATCTCTTTTTATAAATTCCGTTCTTCTTTTTGTGGGTTCGGTTTTAGGTAAGCTCGCTTCTTCGGTTTTGCTGGAAGGTTCAATTAATTGATTCAATTCTTTTATTTCGGCATCGGTTAAATCCCGGTAGCGACCAACGGGGACATCCAATGAAATGTTGATTATTCGGATGCGTTTTAAGGCCGTCACTTCAGAGCCCAAATACTCGCACATACGACGAATCTGACGGTTTAACCCTTGCGTTAAGATGATTTTAAACGTGTATTTACTGATTTGTTCCACCTTGCATTTTCGGGTAATGGTTTCTAAAATAGGAACTCCATTTCCCATCCGTTCGATGAATCTATCGGTTATGGGTTTGTTAACTGTCACGGTATATTCTTTTTCGTGGTTGTTTCTGGCACGTAGAATTTTATTCACAATATCGCCGTCATTGGTCATGAAAATCAAACCTTCGCTGGCTTTGTCCAATCTGCCGATGGGGAAAATACGTTTTGGATAATTGATGTAATCCACAATATTGTTATGAACGTCCAGATTAGTGGTACATTCTATTCCAACCGGTTTGTTGAAGGCGAGATATACGGGTTTCTCATTTTTTTCTCGAATTAGCTTGCCGTCTATGCGTACTTCATCCTCTGGGGAAACTTTTGTTCCCAATTCCGGAATGATTCCGTTGATGGTTACGCGACCTTCTTCAATGATTTTATCGGCTTCACGGCGGGAACAAAACCCAGTTTCTCCGATGAATTTATTGAGGCGTTTTAGATTTTCTTCCATTTTGTAAAAGTAATCATTTTGAAAATAGGTCAGGAAGTTTAAGGATTGGAAATTAGAAAAATTATAAGTATTCCTAATTTTGGTCTTTAGCCCTGATGGAGCCGATATCCCACGTCATTGCGAGGCACGGAGCAATCTCGTGGATAAAGGCGAGAGCAGGAGGAAGCATTTATTAAATAAGCCCAAACTATTCTGCTTCAAATAAAAAACGGACTATTTTATTATATAAATCCTCGTCGTGCATGCTATGTCCTAGACCTTTTGTCTCTATAAAACGGGAGTTTTTCCAGGAACGGGCAATTTTTTTTCCTTCTTCAAATGAAACTACAGTATCATCAATATCGTGGGCGATTAAGCCTTTTGTTATTATTTTGGATGCGAAAAGTTGCCCTGAGAAATCGTCTATTTGTAATTTAAAATGATTGAGATAATGGTCTTCCAGTGCTTTTAAAATCTTTATATTCAGGCTCAATAAGGCGATGTAATTGTTAAGGATAATTCTGAAATCACTAGGAGATCCCAGTATTACCATTTTTTGAACTGCAACATTTTGATAAAGAGATTGGTAATACAAACAGGCTTTCCCACCCATGGAATGGCCGATGAGGTATTGCGGTTGGAATTTTTTTACAGCCACATTTATTAATTCGACATATTTTGGTATGCTGAATTCTTTACCGCTTGATAATCCGTGTGCCGGACCGTCAAGAGCGATGATAGTACTTCCAGATTTTTTTAGGTATGGCAGTATGTTTTCCCATCGGGAGGCGTTACTTTCCCATCCGTGAACTAGCAATATTATAGTGTCATTTCCTTTCCATGTATAGGTCTGAAAGGTTTGATTCTCATGTAGAAAGGTTTCGGGATACGTTTCTTTGAGTATTTCGGGGAGGTTTTTCTTAGATAACTTTCCTGTCCTTGGCTCACTAAAAAAGGCGTAAGCCAGTTGTGATGCTTTTTTAAGATATATAAAACTCAAAAGGTTTATGTATAACCCGATAGATTTTGTGAATAAAAAATGAGAGATGTTTTTCATATGTGTAAATTTCATTTTTTATAGGTCACATATGGTATGCTTTGCTAGTTCGGGTCACTTTACACTCATTGGTGTTTATCTCACAATATTTTATTTTCATCAGAGTTCGATGATTATTCAATTGCTGGTGCAAACTGGTTGTTAATAGCAATTTCATAATAAAAAAGCCACGCTTGGCGTGGCTTAAATATAATTAAAATTTAGAAAATAACTTTTCCATTTTTTCTTTTTCTTCTTCAGCAAGTGAACTGTCTACTAAAATTCTTCCGGAGTGCTCATCAATAATGATTCTTTTTCTACCGGCAATTTCTACTTGAGTTTGTGGCGGAATGGTAAAGAAAGATCCTGCAGACGCTCCTCTTTCTATAGAAACAACTGCTAAACCGTTACGTACACTGCCACGAATTCTTTTGTAGGCGGCTAACAAACGTTGCTCAATTAAGACTTCGTATTCAGCTGATTTTTCAGACAAAAAAGCTTCTTCTTTTTGGGTTTCAGACATGATGTCACTTAACTCCGCTTTTTTATGTTTCAAGTGGTTTGATTTCGCTTCCAGTCTTTCTTTAGACTCAGCAATCACTTGTTTTTTGTGCTCCATAGAAGCTTTCATCTCTTTAATTTGCTTTTCGGCCAATTGGATTTCAAGTTCTTGAAACTCAACTTCTTTTGTTAAAGAGTTAAATTCTCTATTGTTACGAACACTATCTTGTTGTTTCGTGTATTTTTTTATTGAAGCCTGATAGTCATCAATAGCAATTTTTTTTGCTTTAATTTGCTCTTCAATATGCTCTAAATCTTGTTTCAGTTTTTCATTACGTGAGCTTAAACCAGCAACTTCGTCTTCTAAATCTTCTACTTCTAAAGGAAGTTCCCCTCTTACATTTCTGATTTCGTCAATTCGAGTGTCAATTAATTGTAAATCGTACAATGCTCTTAACTTTTCTTCAACGTTTAATTCTTTTGTATTCGCCATAATCTTTATAAGTACTTAACAGGATTTGTATTTTCTTCTGATAAAATGATTGCAAAATTAAGAATTTTTTTCCGAAGATAATCAACAATATAATTTTTTGTATAACGTTCGCTTTCAAAATGTCCAATATCTGCTAAAATCATCTGATTTTCAGTCTCGTAAAAATTATGATACTTCAAATCGGCTGTTAAAAAAGCATCTGCGCCGGCAACTATCGCATTTTTTATAGCAAAACTTCCTGAACCGCCAAGGACAGCTACCTTTTTTATAGGTTTCTCGGTAAATTGCGAATGCCGAATACCATCAGCTTGCATCTTTTCTTTTACAAATAGTAAAAAGTCTTTTTCGGTCATTGGCGTTTTTAGTTCGCCAATCATTCCCAAACCAATGTTTTGATGAGCATTTTGCAATTCGTAAATTTCATAGGCCACTTCTTCGTATACGTGTTTGCTGAAAAGGGCTTTCAAAATTTTACTTTCTAAATGTTTTTCGAAAGTGACTTCAATTTTAATTTCATCTCCTTCAACAAATTCAAAACGAGACCCAATTTCAGGATTGCTATGCTCGTTACCCATATAAGTTCCAATTCCCTTGGAGTTGAAACTGCAATTTTCATAGTTTCCGATATTTCCTGCGCCTGCATCAAATAGTGCATTTCGAACTTCTTCCGCATTTTCGGGAATGGTATAAGTCACCAATTTTCGGATAAAATTGGGTTTCGGAATAAGTATTTTGGTTTTGACCAGCCCCAGTGCTTCGCAGAATATTTTATTCACGCCCTCCTGATGGTTGTCTAGCGCAGTGTGAACGGCATAAATGGCAATATCATTTTTTAGGGCTTTAATCACTACTCGCTCGACGTAATTTTTGCCCGTAATTTTCTTTAAACCCGAAAAAACGATGGGATGAAAACAAACGATTAGGTTGCATTTTTTTGCAATGGCTTCGTCAACTACATTTTCTAATGCGTCGTGACAAACCAGAATTCCTGTAGCTTCGGTTTCTTGATTTCCAACCAATAGGCCAACATTGTCAAAATCTTCTGCATAGGCGAGTGGTGCCATTTCTTCTAATACAGAAATAATTTCTTTTATTTTCATATATAAAATTTATTTGTTAGTGGTCATATATGGTATCGCCCTTTATTTATTGGTGTTTGTTTACAACAAACGTTTTATTAGTGGCGATTTCATGGGGTTAGACTTTTTTGATTCAACAAATTAACGAATAAACAAATCAACTTTTTTTATAAAGATAATTTATTATACTTTCGTAAAATGATTTTCTTACGAAAAATATTGTTTCCATTTGCTGTTTTATACGGTTGTATTACCCGATTCCGGAATTTCCTTTTTGATGTTGGAATTTTGAAATCATATTCCTTTGATATGCCCGTAATTGCTGTAGGAAATTTAAGCGTTGGTGGTACTGGAAAGACGCCGCAAATAGAATATTTAATCCGATTACTTTCTGATAAACACAAAATTGCCACCTTAAGCCGAGGGTATAAAAGACAGTCCAAGGGGTTTGTTTTAGCGGATACAACTTCAACTGCAATTACCATTGGCGATGAACCTTTTCAGTTTTATAAAAAATTCCCTGACATAATCGTTGCTGTTGATGCGGACAGGAAAAACGGAATTGAACAACTGATTTCATTAAACGAAAGTCCAGATATTATTTTACTGGATGACGCTTTTCAGCACCGTAAAGTAAAAGCAGGATTCTATATACTTTTGACGGCCTATGATGATTTGTTTTGCGATGATTTTATTTTGCCGACTGGTAATTTACGAGAGAGCAGGAGTGGAGCAAAAAGAGCTAATATGATAATTGTCACAAAATGCCCCAAAAAAATTTCGGAACTTGCACAAGATAAAATTAGGCGAAGAATAGGCGTGGACAAACCACTTTTTTTTAGTGTAATAACTTATGAAGATTATGTTTATTCTTCAAATGAAGCCATAAAAGTGAGTGAAATCAAAAATGTCAATAAATTACTTTTGGCAGGAATTGCAAAACCTAAATCATTTTTCGCATATTTGCAGAACGAAAACGATGTAATTTTGACTTTTTCAGATCATCATCATTTTACGGAAGAGGATATTTTACATATTAAAAAACAAGCTAAAAACAATATAATTATTACAACTGAAAAGGATTATGTGCGTTTAAAAGGGAGCATTTTAGAAAGGCAACTTTTTTATTTACCTATTAAAACTTCATTTATTTCAGGTGGTGATAATTTTGACAAAACAATTTTAAATTATGTGGGAACAAGTACAAGAAACAGTTAGTTTTATAAAATCGCAAACCAATTTTACTCCTGAATATGGAGTCATTCTAGGATCCGGACTCGGAGGTTTTACAGAGGACATTCAAATAGAATACACATTACCTTATACAGATATTCCTAATTTTCCGGTTTCTACGGTTCAGGGACATAAGGGAGCTTTAGTTTTTGGAACTATTGGCGATAAAAAAGTAGTAGCCATGCAAGGACGATTTCATTTCTATGAAGGGTATGATATGAAAGAAGTGACTTTTCCGGTTCGTGTCATGAAATTTCTAGGGGTACAAAAGTTAGTTGTTTCGAATGCTTCAGGAGGGGTAAATCCTAATTATGAAGTGGGATCCATAGTTATTATCAAAGACCACATCAACATGATGCCCGAGCATCCTTTACATGGGAAAAACGACGAACGTTTTGGTCCACGTTTTGTAAATATGAGTGAGCCTTACAGCAAAAATATGATAGTTAAAGCTAAAGAAATTGCAAAAGCATTAGCAATTGAAGTGCATGACGGAATATATTTAGGTTTACAAGGTCCTACTTTTGAAACCTTGGCCGAATATAAAATGGTCAAAAATATTGGTGCCGATTGTGTTGGAATGTCAACTGTTCCAGAGGTAATAGTGGCCCGTCACATGGAAATGGAAACTTTTGGAATTTCGGTTATTACCGATATGGGGGATGAAGAAAATATTGAAGAGGTTAACCACGAGGAAGTCTTAAAAGCCGCGGCTAAGGCAGAACCATTCGTTAGGAATTTGATAGGGGAACTGATTAAGCACTATTAAAATTTATTGAACTTAAAATGGTGCATCAATGGCACTACTTTTACAATTTTATAGTAATTTTCAATTCTGTGTGAAATTATAAAAGTAGTGCCATAATTTTTTTTAGTCAATTGTATTTTAGGATCAACTGCTTTGATTTTACTTTTGTATCAAAGTAATCAAATCAATAATTCGAGAAGAATATCCAATCTCATTATCATACCATCCGACAACTTTAACCATTTTATCAATTACAGAAGTCAATTGGGAATCAAAAAGGCAGGAGTTGGGGTTTCCAATGATGTCCACCGATACGATTGGGTCTTCGGTATACGCTAATATCCCTTTCAATTCATTTTGGGCTGCTTTACTAAAAGCGGCGTTAATTTCATCAATTGAAACCTCACGTTTTACGTAACAAGTAATATCGGTAAGTGAACCATCAGGGACTGGAACCCGAATACCGCTACCTCCAAATTTCCCTTCAAATTCAGGGAATATTTTTGTCAATGCTTTTGCAGCGCCAGTTGTAGTTGGTACTATCGATTGGCTGGCACCTCTAGCACGGCGCAAATCTTTATGGGGCTGGTCATGTAAACTTTGGTCAGTGGTATAGGAGTGAACCGTGGTAATGTAAGCCTGCTCAATACCGCATAATTCGCTAATAACCTTAATCATTGGTGCAGCATTATTGGTAGTGCAACTTGCGTTGGATATGATGGTTTCTGTCCCATCTAAGATAGATTCATTTACACCCAAAACCACCGTTTTAATTGAATCCACTTCTGAAGGCGCCGAAAGAATCACTTTCTTGGCTCCAGCCAAAATATGTACGTTTATTTCTTCAAAAGTCCTGTATTTTCCCGTGGATTCTACAACAAGGTCAATATTTAAAGTTTTCCAATCCAGATTAAAAATATTTTTCTCATGAAAAAAATGGTATTGTTTGCCACCAACCCAAATCGAAGTATCATCATAGGAACATTCTTCAGGCAAAACTCCATGAATGCTATCGTATTTAATTAAATGAGACATCGTTCTGTTGTCGGCAATGTCATTAATGGCAATGACTTCAATGGTAGGATGATTCAAGAGCAATCGAAATAAATTCCGTCCAATTCTTCCAAATCCGTTAATCGCAATTCTTGTTTTCAAGTTTTTATAGTATATGTTTGGCCGCTTTATAGGAAGAGCGAACTAAAGCACCGCTTTCAACGTGTCGAAAACCTAGTTCTAAACCTATTTTCTCATATTTTTCAAACTGGTCGGGCGTGATATATTCTTTCACGGGTAAATGTTTTTTGCTGGGTTGTAAATATTGGCCAATGGTAACAATATCAACATTCGCATTGCGTAAATCGTGTAAAGTCTGAATTACTTCTTCTTCCGTTTCGCCCAATCCTAACATAATTCCCGATTTTGTTCGGTTGATTCCCTTTTCTTTTAAATACCGTAATACCTCCAAACTTCGGTCGTATTTTGCCTGAATTCGAACCTCGCGAGTCAATCTGCGAACGGTTTCCACATTATGTGAAACCACTTCTGGATTGGCTTCAACAATTCGGTCTATATTCCTTTCTATGCCTTGAAAATCAGGAATCAATGTTTCTAAAGTGGTGCTTGGGTTCATTCTCCGAATAGCTTTCACGGTTTCTATCCAAATAATAGAACCGCCATCTTTCAAATCGTCCCGATCCACGCTCGTAATTACAGCGTGTTTAATATTCATGATTTTAATGGAACGCGCCACTTTTTCGGGTTCATCCCAATCCACGGTTTCTGGTCTTCCGGTTTTCACACCACAAAATCCACAAGAACGAGTACAGATATTGCCTAAAATCATGAACGTTGCCGTGCCTTCTCCCCAGCATTCCCCCATATTTGGACAACTTCCAGAAGTGCATATCGTGTTCAAACTGTATTTATCCACCAAGCCTCGAAGCTCCGTATATTTCTGGCCAATCGGTAATTTTACCTTTAACCATTTTGGTTTAGCTCCGCTCAATCCGGCTTCACCTCGGGTTCCAACAGGCAATGTATTCTCTAAAACGGTTTCCATAATGACAATTTTTGCAAGGCAAAGATAAGTAAAGTAGATTGAAGAATGATGAATGTCTATTTCTGATTTATGATTTTTTTAAGAGGAGATACTTGGTCATTTTAGAAATGGAATTTTTAGAAACGGGAAAACTGAATATTAAAAAAGCAACTAAATGTTGCCTTTTTAGTCAATGAATTGGAGGCACAATGGGGTAATTATTGCTACTGCATTTGGACAATAATTGGCAAGTTGTAGGCTGTTCTCACTGCTTTCCCTTTGATCATTCCTGGAGCCCATTTCGTTTTTAACGATTTCAAAACTCTAATCGCTTCTTTAGCTAGCCCATAACCGGGATCTCTTTCAACCTGTATATCCGTCATGCTTCCATCTTTTTCAATCACAAAAGACACATAAATACGAATTGTTCCCATATCATCGAGTTCTGGCTTCTCAAAATTTTTTCCTACAAATGAATAAAATTTACCAACTCCACCAGGAAATTCAGGAAGTTTATCTAATGTTTCGGTAGTATTAACGGTGGTTCCAGTATCAGAAGGAGCAGTTTCAATTCCTGTACCCGTTGTATTCGTATTAGTTGTGTTTGTTTCAATTGTAGTGGGGTCGTTTGCAATAAGATCATCCGTGTTTTTTTCAATAATTGGACTGGTAGCAATTGATTTTATTATAACTGGATTTACAAGTTGGTCTTTCGTAATTAAATTTCCCGTCGATTTTTTTTCAATAGGAACTATATATTTATTAGGTTCTTTAGGAATGTTGGGTCTAATATTACTCAATAAAATTTTGATGTTTGTGTAATCAGGAACTTCAATTTCCATTTTTTTAGGAATTATATAAAAATTGATAAGTACTGAAATACTAATAAGACTTGCAATAAGTGACAACCCCATAAAAAACGCAAGTAACGTTGTTTTTTCGCTTTCCTGTCTTAATTGATAGGCTCCGTATTCCTTGTTTTTTCCTTCGAAAACGAGATTGATCCAACGGTTTTCATAAATACTTAATTTTGACATAATATAATAGTTTAATGGTTAAGTATCAGTCAAATCATAAGCGCTCGTTGTTTTAATTCATAACGTGCAAGTTTTTTGTTTTATTGTGAGGATTTTTGGATTCTTGGAAATTGAATCAATAAATTATCTTTTATTCTGAATGATTTCCGCCAATAGTTTTTTAGCACGAAGCAGTTTAATTTTTACATTATTCAATGGTTCTCCCAACTGTTCGGCGATTTCTTGGTAACTTAATTCCTGAAAATAACGTAATTGAATCACTTCCTGATAGTGTGGTTTTAATTCTTTAATGAACTGGAGCAATTGCGATAAATTTTGTTCGGTAATCAATTCGTCTTCCGCCGAAGGGGTTGTGTCGGCAACATTGTAAGCCTGATTGTCTTCTTCGTCCGTAAAATCTATAAAAAGGGATGATTTTTTTTTTCGAAGTAAATCGATATGCACGTTTTTTGCAATTGCAATCAGCCATGTATTGAATTGAAATTCGGGATTGTAGGTGGCTATTTTGTCAAATGCCTTGGAGAACGTTTCAATGGCAATGTCTTCAGCATCTGTTTCATTTTCGGTACGTTTTAGCATAAAGCCATAGACTTCATTCCAGTAAAAATCCAACAGAAAAGTGAAAGCGACTTGATCGCCTTTTTTTGCCTTTTCAATATTTTTTTTTATTTCCAATGTACGGGTTTCGAAAACAGATTAGTTAAAAAGATATTCAATTGCGCGAAGACAAGTACAATTTCAATTATTGGAAACCAATACATGACATCTTTTTCTTTTAGTTTCCCTGACGAAAACCCAAGTGTAATCCATGTGAATAGATAGCGAAATCCAATCAATGCCAATACGGCAATCCATTGGTATTGAAAAGATAATAATATGATTGGCAATAAAATAAATAACAATTGCGATCCGTAAAACATTGCCAATTGCATTCGGTCAAAGGGTTTGTAAAAGGCTGCCGTAGAAACATGTCTTCGTTTTTGGTCAAACCATTCTTTGAATGCTGTTTTTGGCTTTGAATAAGTGAAACTTTCTGGCGAAAAACAAATCGTGGTATTTTTTCTTTTTGCTGCTTGATTAATAAACAAATCATCATCTCCAGAACGAATTTTCATATGATCAATAAATCCATTTACATTAAAAAATTCTTCCTTTTTATAGGCTAAATTTCGGCCAACGCCCATGTAGGGATGCCCCATTTTTGCCCAAGAAAAATATTGAACGGCAGTAAGCATGGTTTCAAACCTAATAATTTTGTTTAGAAAGGAACCCGCTATTTTTTCATAAGCACAATAACCCAAGACAATGGTTTTATGAAGTGTAAAATGAGAGCTCATTTCCTTAATCCAGTCTTTTGAGGTAGGGTAACAATCGGCGTCCGTAAACAATAAATATTCTTTTTTGGCCGCTTTGATTCCTAAAGTTAATGCAAATTTTTTGTTCCCCCAAAATGCCTCGTTGTTTTTTACTTTAACCAACTTAATGTTAGGGTATTGTTTTTCAAATGCTTCAAAAATTTCCAAAGTTTCGTCACTTGATGCGTCGTCAATAAGTACAATTTCATAATCGGGGTAATCCTGTTCGGCTAAAAGAGGTACGAATTTAACTATGTTTTCTGCCTCATTTTTGGCACAAACAATAACGGAAACAGGAATCTTTTTCGGATTGCTTTTTTGTGTTTTTGCATAGGCAAATTTCCCAAAAACAATCAGATAATAAAAAAATTGAATCGCAATGACAACGATAAACAGATAAAAAGTAATGGTCAACATATACGCTAATTGTCTTTTAAAATCGTCTGCAAAGGTACAAATTCAATTATGAATTAAGGATTAAGTTAGTATATTTTGTTAAAAAATATATCTAGGATAGCTTAAAAAGGCTTTTGTTTTAGCAACAGCGTTTCGGTTTTTTAGTCACGAGGTATGAATACGAACACTTATTTCTAAATTATATTCACTTCTGCTTCAATACGAATTCCGAAAGTGCCCAAAATTGTTTCTTGAATATTTCTTGAAACATTCAAAATTTCTTGGCCTGTTGCATGGCCATAATTTACTAAAACCAATGCTTGGTTTTTATGGATTCCTGCATCGCCAAAGCGTTTTCCTTTAAAACCGGCTTGTTCAATAAGCCAACCAGCAGGCACTTTGACTTCGGTCTCAGAAACATCATAGTATTTCATTTCGGGAAATTGCTGATGAATTTTTTGGAAATCGGTTTTTAGAAGAATTGGATTTTTAAAAAAACTACCGCTGTTTCCCAATTCTTTTGGATCGGGTAATTTATTTTTACGTATTGCAATTACGGCGTTACTCACGTCTTTTAGCGTTGGATTCGTGATGTTGCTTTTTATTAATTCTGTTGAAATATCCCCATAAGAGATATTGATTTTATGGTTTTTTTTGGTCAGTTTAAAGACAACAGATGTGATTATATATCGGTTTTTAGCTTCGTTTTTGAATATGCTTTCCCGATACCCAAAATGACAATCATCTTTAGTGAAAGTTTTCGTTTCTTGGGTACTAATTTCCATTGCTTGGCAAGAAATAAAGGTGTCTTTAACTTCTGTTCCATAAGCCCCAATATTTTGGACAGGAGTTGTTCCAACATTCCCGGGAATGAGCGACATGTTCTCTAATCCTCCAAAATTTTGATTAATGGTCCAAAGTACAAATTCATGCCAGTTTTCACCCGCCTGGCTTTCGACCCAAACGGAATCTTCATTTTCATTAATGATTTTTCTTCCTTTCAAATCAACATGAATCACTAACGCCTCAATGTCTTTTGTCAATAACATGTTGCTTCCACCTCCTAAAATGAATTTCTCATCGTTTGGGTATTGTTGTAAAATAGTTTTCAGTTCATCGTTAGAATGAATCGATATAAACTGTTTCGCTTTAGCCTCGATGCCAAAAGTGTTGTAATTTTTAAGAGAAAAATCAGTGTGAATTTCCATAAAATAGGTTGAATGAATCAATTTTTAAAATAAGATTTTAAATTTACGGCGATAATTTCCATCTACGATATTAAATCTAAAACGGGAGAAAAACCGGTTGCATAATTTTTTATCCAAATGTGCATCATAAATAAGGGCATGAAATATGGAATCATTTTCGCATCACCTTTTTGCAAGTTTTGAACTAATTTTGCAGCATTAATGTTTTCAAAATAGGGCATTTCAAATATTGGGCTTCTCGAAAAAGAGTCTAATTCATCTTTGAATACAGGACTTTTTATGATATAATCTCCCCAAGGCACACTTAAACCTACCTTTTTAAATTTCAAAATTTCTTCAGGTAATTTTTTTTGCATGGCCGATTTTAGAATAAATTTCCCTTTTTTACCAGTAAATAGCCATTCGTCATTTAAGGAGCCTAAACCTGAAATTAATCTCGGATCTAAAAATGGTTCTCGGCATTCAACGGAAGCCCCCATGGTACAGCGGTCATTTCGATCTAAAAGGGAGCACAGATAGGTGTGCTGGTCAAAATATAATGCTTGTCTTCTTAAATTTTTGGGGTACAATGATTTTGCATCTTCATAGATTTCCTTTCTGTATTCATTTTTTGGTACGCTATTAATTCCAAAAGTATTTGCAATGTCATTTGGGTAAATATTAGAACTGTTATACATCACTAAATCCTGATTGTTTTTGATTTGTGCATAACGAACTAATTTTTCATAACGCGGTTTCTTGGAAAAGAAATCCAAATGACCAATTGCTGCTATCGAATTCAATAATGAGGGGTATTGCAAGGCTTTATAGCGAACGTAGCCGCCCATCATTTCATCGGCACCTTCTCCAGAAAGAAGTACTTTTACAGAAGGTTTTGCCAATTGTGATAGTGCTAAAATATGGGGTTCACTTAAATGCATTATGGGTTCGTCTTGGAAATAGGTTGAGGCTATCAACTTATCATAAAGGAGATCATTTTCTAACTGCATGGTGTGAAAACCATAACCGAATTTTTCAGATAACCTTTTGGCTAAATGTGATTCGTTATGTTCGGCCTCTTTAAAACCAATATTAAAAGTTTGTAAATCGTTATATTTTTGTTCATGTAATGAAGCCAAAATTGAAGACGAATCTAATCCTCCACTCAACAATACGCCAACAGGTACATCACTAACCATTCGCAATCGAACAGAATCATCGAAAGTAGTTTTGAACCATTCCAAAGGGTTTTTGATTTTGGTATGGTTTTGAATTTCACTCTTCAGATCCCACCATTTTTCAGTATTGACTTTCCCGTTTTCATGAATGGTCATGCTATATCCGGGCAATACTTTTTTTACATTTTCATATAATGTGTTTTCCCCAGCTACAAACCTATTGAAAATGTATTCTCCCAGCCCATCTTGAGCAATTTTTAAAGGAACTCCTGCTGTGAAAAGTGCTTTTTGTTCAGATCCAAAATAAAATGTTGTGTTATGGAAGGAGTAATACAAAGGTTTAACACCCATTCGATCCCTTACAACAGTTAGCTTTTTTTCGGTTCTATCCCACACCGCAAAGGCAAACATTCCGTTCAATCGAGGGAGCATTTTAAGACCGTAGAGTTGGAATAATTTCAATAATACTTCCGAATCAGAGTTTGTTCTGATATCAAAACCATTGCTTTTTAGTTCAGGATAAAATTCCTTGAAGTTGTAGATTTCACCATTGTAAACCATAACATACCTTCCATCACCAGAAAGGAAGGGTTGGTGTCCTCTTGAAGAAACATCAATAATGGAAAGTCTTCTATGACCTAGGCCAAGATTATTTTCAATGAATACCCCTTTATCATCAGGCCCTCTATGTTCAAGTGAATCACGCATTCTGGTTAAAATACGTTCATCTACTTTCTTTTGCGTTTGCAAATGCAAAATTCCGTTAATTCCGCACATGCTAATTTTTTTTAGTATTTTTTATCAATTCATGGTAGCGGTCAGCAATAATTTTCATATTGATTTTATAATCTGCATTTTCTTCCACAAATTTTCGATTTTTTTCTATAGCTTCATTTCTTAAAGCAGGATTTTCTTTGGCCCAAATGAGTTCTGATGCCAACATTTTGTAATCATCAACTGCAATTAGTTGTCCGTTTTCTCGGTGCCTAATCCAACTCTGATTGCCGGGAATATCAGTTACTATGGGATAGCAGTTAGTAGCCATCGCCTCAAATAGAGAGGCAGATACGCCTTCTGTTATTGGCATGCTGATATAAAAATTAGATTGTTGTAACAATTGGGGCAATTGAGTGTTAGGAATTTTTCCGGTAAAATTAATTTTGGTGTCAATTTGTAATGTCTTTGCCAATTCTTTCAAAGTAGACAATTGTACTCCATCTCCAACAATGGTAAGTTCAAAATCAAATCCTTTCCCATGCAAAATGGCAAATGATTTTATAATAACATCGTGTCGGTATTCAGGAGATAAAGAACGGGTAACAATAGCATTTATTTTTGAAATACTTGCTGTATTTTTATTTTCAAAAGCAGATAAATCGATTCCTTTTGCTAAAACCAAAACCTTATTCATGTCCACTTTAGCTTTTCTCATAGAAACGGTCATGACGGGACCCCAAGCGTGAATTAAATCTGCTTTTTTAAAAGCATAATCTTGAATTTTTCTCTTTAAAGGAAGTAAGATGGAACTTGAAGGCCATAAATCAGTGATGCCTTGTTGGGCAATAACTACGGGTTTGATTCCCGTTAAAACGGCAAGAAAACCATAACTGGTTGTTCTTTCTGCAATGACCATTTCGGGTTTGTAAGACGCTATTATCTTTTTAATTTTAGAGAGTGCTAAAGTGTATTCAAAAAGGCGGATTACTCGATTGATGATTCCGCAACTTGGGGTTTTTAATTCCCAAGTCACAATTTCAAAATCGCCAAATTCCTTCAGCCCATTCATCCAAGTGATGGCGTCTGCTCTGTAGGTTTCTCCGAGGAAAAGTATTTTTCTTTTGTTTGTTTTCATGATAGTATTACTCGGAGTCCAACCCACGGTTTAGAAAATCAATTAGAGGTTTTAAAGTGATGAGTTTTTCGGCTGTTGATGCAACAAAATTAGCGTCAAATAGCATTGCGTCATCAATTTTTGTTGAAACGGTAAAGCTTTTTAGTTTCAAAAATTCGATAGCCGGATGGTCCTTTTCAAAATCTTTAGGGGCGTTTTTTAGCGAATTGGTTTCGTTTCGATCCAAACCACTAAAATAAGTTTTGAATTTTTTGTCATTTACAATCTCCTCTAAATCTTCATGGAAGAAGGCAATTTCTTTGCGTATTTTTTTTAAATCAGAGGCTTCTGGCGAATACAATCCCCCAGCTACAAAACTCTTTCCTTTTTCGATATGAATGTAATATCCGGGAGCATTTATACCACTGGAATTGGTGTTCATCCAAATACCCATGTGGGATTTATAAGGGGATTTGTCCTTTGAGAAACGGATGTCTCGATTGATTCGAAAAGTGCAATTTTTAATCTGCAACATTTCTAAAGAGGCATCCTTTGGTTTCATAACCTCAAGAAAGTCACCTATCAATTGGTAGTAGTCTTTTTTATATTCTTCGTAGCGTTTTTTATTGGCTAAAAACCATTCCCGATTGTTATTTGCCTTTAAATCCTCAAGAAATTGTATGGTATTTTTTGAAAGCATAAATAATTATTGCAATTGTTTTTTCAAATCTTCTTCGCTGATGTACCCGGAATGTTTCCATTTAATTTCCTTGTTTTCATAAAGAATCAACGTAGGAAGTTCATCAATTTTCAGTTCTTTTAGCATCGTTTTATTCTCGTCGGCATTCAGACGAACAATAACTACTTTATCAGCCATTTCGGTTTGCATTTTTGTCAGGTAAGGCGCCATTTTTTTACAAGGAGCACACCATTCTGCATAAAAATCAACGAGGATTTTTTTGTCAGATTTCAACAAATCGTTATATTCCTGAGGGCATATTCCAATGATTTTATCACTGGGAACATCTATTTCGGACGAATTCCATTTTAGAATACCACCTTGTAATTCATAAATCGTGGTAAAGCCCAATTCTTGCAGTTTTGCAACTGCCTGTTTGCTTCTTCCGCCACTCAAACAATATACAAAAACAGGTTTTGTTTTGTTGTATTTGTCTGCTTTTTCCACAAAGTCATTCCCTTTCCAATTCACATTTACAGCATGATCCAAGTGCTGCTTGGCATATTCTTCAGGAGTTCTCACATCAAGAATCTGAGCATTCGGGGTTGTGCTGATTTTTTCTGCAAAAACTGTTGGTGGAATGGTTTCAATATTGGCAGTTTGCCCTTTGCAGCTAACAGACAAGAAACTAATGAAAAGCAATGTCAAAAGATGTGATTTCATTTTTTACACAATTTACAATTACGCAAAATTACAAATTTCAGTGATACTACAGATTAAATATTTTATAACTCTGATGGGTCAGTTTTACAATCGCTTCGGTACGTTCCGGATGCGTATCGGAAATGAACAATTGTCCAAAGATATCATTATTGACCATATCTATGATTTTTCCCACGCGAGTTTCGTCCAATTTGTCAAAAATATCATCAAACAATAAAATGGGTTTCACGCCCGATTGTTTTTTTACAAATTCGAACTGCGCTAATTTCAGTGCAATTAGGAATGATTTTTGCTGCCCTTGCGAACCAAATTTTTTGATGGGATAATGATCTATTTCAAATGACAAATCGTCTTTGTGCACTCCGACAGAAGTATAATGTAAAGCACGGTCCTTATTGATGTTTTCCTGTAAAAGGGTTAGTAGGTTTTTTTCATACAATTGGCTTTCATAGACCAATTGTACCGTTTCTTCCGATCCCGTTATTGCTTGATGGTGCTGGTTGAAAATGGGAATAAAATCTTCCAGAAACTGCTTTCTCTTTTCAAAAATACGGTGTCCCAAACCATTCAACTGCTCGTTATATATAGATAAAGTATCGTTTTCAAAAACATGGTTCAAAGCAAAATACTTTAACAAAGCATTGCGTTGGTTTAGGATTTTCTGATATTGGATAAGTTCTTGCAAATAATGGGCGTCTAACTGCGAAATCACGCTGTCAATGAATTTTCGTCTCGTTTCGCTTCCTTCCACAATCAAATCCCGGTCGGCTGGCGAAATAAGCACCAATGGAATGAACCCAATGTGGTCTGAAAATTTTTCGTATTGCTTGCCATTGCGTTTCAGAATTTTTTTCTGATTTTTCTTTAAACTGCAAACAATTTGTTCGGTTCTATCGTTTTTTTTAAATTCACTATCAATCACAAAAAATTCCTCCCCGTGTTTGATGTTTTGAAGTGCCAGAGGATTGAAATAGCTTTTTCCGTAGGATAAATGGTAGATAGCGTCAAGCACATTCGTTTTTCCAATGCCGTTTTTACCCACAAAACAATTAATTTTGGTATCAAACTCGAAACTGGCTTCCGAAAAATTTTTATAATTGAATAAAGAAATGGTTTTTAAATACATCGACAGGCCTTGCTGATTGTGAAAACTTTTAGAATTGGATATTAAATTTTTAGCGCCTGCAAATTATTGAAAAAATACCGATAAAAGTGGCTTTTAGTCTTTTTCTCTGATAAAAGTTTAAATTTAGAAAGAAAGAACCTCTTTTTTTGAAATAAGGATACTTTTATTTGAATATAAAACCATATTTTTTATGTGGGTTTGAATAAATATTTTATTTTTGCGGCTCACTAATTTAAAATAAATGGCAACGTATAATAAAAGAGGTTACAAAACTCCAAAAGAAAAAGAAGAAAAGTTAGATACTAATTTCATTGAAGATGTAAAAGTAGATGAGAAAGATAGCACAACGGCAGGTGTTTTTAATTCTTTGGATCAAACCGCTTCAAAAACGGAAGAATTTGTTGCTAAAAACCAAAAATATATTTTTGGCGTTGTAGCAGCCATTGCCCTAGTTACCGTTGGATATTTAATGTATCAAAAATTTGTTGCACAACCTAAAGAGGATGAAGCGGCAAATGAAATGTTTGAAGCACAGCAAAATTTCCAAAAAGCGGTGGACGGAACCAAAAGCGACTCTCTATTTAACTTGTCATTAAAAGGCGCTGAAGGTAAATTTGGTTTCAAAGATATTGCCGAAAAATTTTCAGGTACTGATGCAGGAAACTTAGCGAACTACTATGCTGGGATTGCTTATTTGAACACAGGAAAATATGACGAGGCGATTGCTTCCTTAGAAAAATTCAAATCGAAAGATGCTGTTTTAAGTGTTTTGGCTGTTGGAGCCATCGGAGATGCGTATTCTCAAAAGAACCAACCTAAAGAAGCTTTAGAAAATTATATTAAAGCATCAGAAATGAATAAAAACGATTTCACGACCCCACGTTTTTTACTAAAAGCAGGACAAACGAGTCTGGCTCTTGGAAACAAAGCAGATGCCTTGAAATATTTTACCGATATAAAAGAAAAATTTGAAAGCACTCCAGAGGCTTCAAATATTGATGCTTTGATTGGTTTAGCCCAATAAATAGATTTTAGATTTCTGATTTTGGATTTTTCAAATCAAAATTCGTAACTTTAAATTCTAAAATTATACAACATGGCAACGGCTAATAAAAATTTATCAAATTATAATAAAAATGCAATCCCAAACGCGAAAGATTTTCGGTTTGGGATTGTTGTTTCAGAATGGAACGATCACATCACCGAAGGGTTGTATCTAGGAGCGATTGCTGCATTAACAGATTGTGGGGCGCTGCATAAAAACATTATCCGATGGAATGTGCCAGGAAGTTTTGAACTGGTTTACGGTGCCAAGAAAATGATTGAGACCCAAAAACCAGACGTGGTCATTACCATAGGATGCGTTATAAAAGGGGAGACCCAGCATTTCGAATTTGTTTGCGAAGGCGTAACCCAGGGCATTAAAGATTTGAATGTTTTGTCGGATGTGGCTGTGATTTTTTGTTTACTGACAGACAATTCCGAGCAACAGTCCCTAGATAGAAGCGGGGGAACTCACGGAAACAAAGGAACAGAGGCAGCAATTGCGGCCATCAAAATGGCGTATCTAAGACAGCAGGCATCATTGAGCCATCAATTTGAAAGTCATCAGTTGTTGTCCTCAGGACAATTGCAAATTGAGGATTTGCCCTTGGAATTGAAGGAGTAATTGATTGTACAATTAATCGGATGTAAATACGATAACAACCTTATAATGATTTTCTCAGGAATGGGATAATCATTTAGCTGTAAAAACAGAAAACCTCGCATTTGCGAGGTTTTCTGTTTTATAGGTTTGGGATATTATTACGCCCGCGTGAGGGGTTGCAGCGGCATCCTTTGTTTTCTTTCTTTAAGAAAACAAAGATACAGCGGAAAACCCGACAGCGCCGTAGCCTGCGGAGGTGGTGTCACGCCCAAAAACTACTTATATGCGAGATTTGGCGGAAAAATCAATTTGCTGAGGAATGGATTTTTGGCGTATTTTTATGAGGACTAAATTTTAAAACCCAATGGAAATTCGTTAGATTTGTGAACTTGGGAAAAGGAGATTGCTTTGCTTCATGTTTCGCAACCCTTGCAATGCCCCAACACCCTTAAAAACACGTAACAAAAAATTAATGTCGAGTATCATTCAATTACTTCCCGATCATGTTGCCAATCAGATTGCTGCTGGTGAAGTTGTTCAACGGCCCGCTTCTGTAGTGAAAGAATTGCTGGAAAATGCAGTCGATGCCAGAGCGACGGACATTAAATTAATTATAAAAGACGCAGGAAAATCATTGGTACAAGTTATTGATAACGGTTTGGGGATGAGCGTGACCGATGCCCGTTTGTGTTTTGAGCGTCATGCCACGTCCAAAATTAGACAGGCCGAGGATTTGTTTTCCCTGCATACCAAGGGGTTTCGGGGTGAGGCCTTAGCTTCGATTGCCGCGATTGCCCATGTGGAGATGAAAACCAAACAGGACCAAGAGGAATTAGGGACGCACATCATCATTGAAGGCAGTAAATTTGTTTCGCAGGACGTGGCGGTTTTGCCTAAAGGGACATCGTTTGCCGTTAAGAATTTGTTTTTTAATATTCCGGCGCGACGCAATTTCCTGAAATCGGACGTAGTGGAATACCGTCATATCGTGGATGAGTTTCAACGTGTGGCTTTGGCTCATGCCAACATCCATTTTACGTTTTACCATAACGGAAGTGAAATGTTCAATTTGCCACCCTCGAATTTCAGACAACGGATTGTTAATATTTTTTCGGGAAAGACCAATGAGAAGCTGGTTCCCGTGCAGGAAGAAACCGAAATTGTTGCCATTAAAGGATTCGTCAGCAAACCCGAATTTGCCAAGAAGAGCAGGGGAGAACAGTTTTTCTTTGTGAACGACCGGTTCATAAAAAGTGGCTATTTGCATAATGCAATTATGAATGCTTATGAAGGATTATTGAAAGACGGTGCACAACCGAGCTATTTCCTTTATCTGAATGTCCCGCCAAATACCATTGACATCAATATTCATCCCACTAAAACCGAAATAAAATTTGACGATGAACAGGCATTGTACGCCATTTTACGTTCTGCTGTCAAGCACAGTTTGGGACAATTTAATGTGGCTCCCGTTTTAGATTTTGATCGGGACGCTAATTTGGACACGCCGTATCACTATAAAAATTTAGAGGGGGCAACGCCAACAATCCAGGTGGATGGCAATTACAATCCTTTTTCGGAAGACGTACCGAATAAAGGTCCTAAATCGGATTATTACGGCAATCGGAAACCGGACGCCAATTCTGAGGGGTATCGGTACGAACCAGTGAAACAAACTGCCAGTTGGGAAAGTCTCTACGTTGGTTTAAAGCACGACACGGATACGATTACCGAAAACGGAGGGTTTCATTTTGAAAGTGAAGAAGCGACCGCCTCTTTATTTAATGAAAATGATGTGGAAAAAGCCGTCAATAAAACGTATCAAATTCACAAAAAATACATTGTAAATCCCATAAAATCGGGAATGGTCATTGTAGATCAACAGCGCGCCCACCAACGCGTTTTGTACGAACAATTCTTGACCAACATGACGCTGCATCACGCTTCCAGCCAACAGTTGCTGTTTCCGTTGCATTTGTATTTCTCGACTTCGGAAATGGAATTGATCGCCGAATTGCAATTGGCTTTGGTCAACACTGGTTTTGTTTTTGAGGAAACTAACGATGATAGCGTGGTTATTTCGGGATTGCCTGTCAATATAGCCGAAAGCGAAGTTCCGAAGGTTCTGGAGCAATTATTGAGCGATTTGCAGGACGGGATTCCCGAAAGCAGCTTTAGTCAGAATGACACTATAGCCAAATCTATGGCCAAGAGTTTATCCATAAAGACGGGAACTTATTTGACGGAAAAAGAGCAGGAAAATTTGGTCAACGGACTTTTTGCTTGTAAAGAACCGAATGTTTCCCCATTTCAAAAACCTACTTTCATCACCATGCGTGTGGAAGATTTAGACAAAAAATTCACGATATGATGCACATCACACCCACTGTAAAACAGTTATTGATTATTAACATTATTTTTTTTATAGGCTCTCAAATTGTTGGTGATGGGGCTTACGATTATTTGTCGCTGTTCTTTTTTGAGAACGCTAAATTTCAATATTGGCAACCATTAACCCATATGTTTATGCATGGGGGAATTATGCATATTGCCTTCAATATGTTTGCCTTGTATTCCTTTGGGTCAGCTTTGGAACATTTTTGGGGAGCTAAAAAGTTTTTGTTTTTCTACATTTCTTGTGGATTGGGAGCAGCCTTGTTGCATACGGGGGTTAATTATTTTCTTTTTCATGATGGATTGGATACGCTTGTTCAGGCTGGGGTTAATAAAACCGATATTTTCAATTTGTTGAATCAAGGACAAATCGACACCCGATGGACAGATATTTTAGGGGCTTCAGGCATGGATCGCTTTGCTGGTTCGTTTGCTTCTCCAGCCGTGGGAGCTTCCGGTGCCATTTACGGACTTTTGGTGGCTTTTGCCTTTATGTTTCCCGATGCCGAATTGGCTTTGATGTTTATTCCTGTTCCTATAAAAGCGAAATATTTTGTTCCGGGATTATTGGTGGTCGATTTGTTTTTAGGGGTTTCAGGAAAATCTATTTTTGGAGGTGCTAGCGGAATTGCCCATTTTGCCCATATCGGCGGAGCTATAGTTGGATTTTTGATGATGTGGTATTGGAAAAAAAATGAATTTAACAAGAATCGTTGGAATTAAAGCTACCTAACCCCTGATTGCTTAGTACCTCACAATGACAGGGAGAATTTGAGGCAGAATTTAGAATGACAAAAAAAATAAAAAATGGACATTTTTAACGACTTAAAATTACAATACAAAATGGGTGGTTTTGAACAAAAACTCATCTATTGGAATATTGGTGCTTTTTTAGTTTCGATTGTTTTTTTTTATCGGTTTTCACTGGGTATTTTTGATTTTCCGGATTGGGTTTCTTTGTCTTCTAATGCGTCCAATTTGCTTACGAAACCATGGACATTGGTTACCTATTCTTTTTTTCATGCGGGGTTTTTCCATTTGTTCTTCAATATGGTTGTTTTGAATTTTTCCGGGAGAATTTTCCTTACTTTTTTTACACAAAAACAGTTTTTGGGATTATATTTGTTAAGTGCAATTTTTGCAGGGCTGGTCTTTGTTGGGATTTATGCGATTTTAGGAATGCCAAATACTGGGATTGTAGGAGCATCTGGAGCCATAATGGCCATTTTGGTGGCAGCGGCAACCTATTCGCCTTTCATGAATTTGAGGTTGCTTTTGATAGGAAACGTGAAGCTCTGGCAATTTGCATTTGTAATTGTAATTCTGGATATTATTCAGATTTCCGTCGAAAACACGGGGGGACATATTGCCCATTTGGCTGGAGCGTTGTTCGGATTTGTTTATATTAAATTATTGTTGAACGGGATTGATTTGAGCAAGGGAATTTCGTTTATCCTAGATAAGGTCAGTAATTTGACTAACCCAAAAAAAGCAACGCCGTTTAAGAAAGTGCATCGGAATTACAATCAAAACCAGCAGAATCCGAACTCTAAAATTGTCATCAAAGACAAAACACAACAGCAAATAGATGAGATTTTGGATAAAATTAGTCAGTCGGGGTATGATAGTTTATCTAAGGAAGAAAAGGAGTTCTTGTTTAAAACGGGGAAGTAAATTTCAAATTTCAGATTAGAAATGTTTTCGATTCAGTGAAATAGGCTTATTGCCGAACAACCAAATATACAAAAATGAAAAACCTCTCATGGTTTAATAAAGTGATGTTTTTTTTCAATATAGTGTTGACTGTAGTGACTTTTGTTGCCTATGTTTTGCCTTTTTTAGCTCCGAAATTATTTCCTTTACTGTCTGTTTTAACCTTAATATTACCGTTTTTTTTGATATTGAACGGTCTTTTTTTTATGTATTGGTTTATACAATTCAAAAGACAAATGTTTTTATCTGGTTTGGTTTTGTTGATGGGAATTACTTTTGTCAATAAATTTTATAAGTTCACAGCCACGGATTTGCCCAAATCCGAACAGGATTTTGTTGTCATGAGCTATAATGTGCGCTTGTTTAACTTGTTTGATTGGTTGCCTGATACCGATGTCACAAAGGAAATCCAAACGTTTATCAACGATAAAAATCCAGATATTTTATGTATTCAAGAATATTCGACGGCTGCCAACATTGATTTAAAAGTGTACCCGCATCGATATATCTTTATGCAAGGGAATAAAATTAGGACGGGACAAGCTATTTTCTCCAAGTTTCCAATTATTGATGAGGGAAATTTAGTGTTTCCGAAATCAAACAATAGTGTGATTTTTGCCGACATCAAAAAAGGGAAAGACATTATTCGGGTGTATAATATGCAATTGCAGTCCATTAAAATTTCGCCCGACGTCAATGAAATTTCTGAAAACATGGATGAAATTAATCATGCAAAATCGCAGCGGCTCATTAATAGAATTAGTATCGCCTTTAAAAAACAGCAACAGCAGGCAGAGATTATTATGAATCACAAAAAGGATTGTGAATATCCCATCATTATTTGTGGCGATATGAATAACAGTGCTTTTTCCTATGTTTACCGAAGCATAAAGGGGAAACTGAGCGACACTTTTGAAGAAGCGGGTAAGGGTTTTGGGAAAACGTATAATTTTAGGTATTACCCGGTGAGAATTGATTATATATTTGCCGATCCTACCATGAAAGTTAAAAGCTTTGAGAACTTTCCTAAATTTGCCAATTCAGACCATTATCCTGTTTTGACTAGATTGTCAATGGAATAATTTACTTGTGTTTATAACTTTTGGTTTCTCAAATAATCCAACGCATATCTCCCCTCATTAAACAGCAAATCCAAAATGCTCAGATTGTTGATATAACCGTATTTTTCATTAAATACCTGGGTGTAATTCTCGAAGATAGACGTATCTTTTTTTCCGTTTACCAAAGTTCTGAAATCGGTATAATCCGATGCTTCGTGGAAATATTCGGTGGTTTTTTTGTATTCCAATTGCAATCTCAAACACTTAGAAACGATTTCCATAGTCTCAAAATTCAAGTCCATCAAAAAAGTATGTTTTTTATTGAAAATCGGTAAAAGTTCGGATTCGAAATATTCAAAAAAAGGGGAAGTTCTATAGGCAGCTTCTAGGGATTTAAAATGTTGCTTTTGCCAGTCGAAGGCCGTTTCTAATTTTACATCCTTGGTTTTTTGGTGCTTTCCTATAGCATGTTTTATGGGGATGTTCAATAATTGGATTCCGTTTGGACTGTAAATATAGGTTCTGTTTCTGTTGGTTTGCTTCTGGAAATTGTCTTCCATTTCGAAAGTAATACTATCTGCTTGAGCCATTGCTACATATTGGCTGATGGACGGAAAGTAAGAAGGATGGAGTATGACGTTCATACGTTTTAGTTTTTTTAGTTTAAGGTTTAAAGTTCTCACTTAGCAACTTTAAACCTTAAACTTTTGAATCCTAAATATTAGCTATTTTCTTTTTTCTTATTCATAAAGAAAGTAATTCCAAAATAAGCGGCAAGACCCATCAGAAAAAATTTGAAATAGGAATAGGGTTGTCCTTCGCCTCCAACTGTCGTAAACATGCGTTCCCAACGAATTTTACCCAACCCTTTTCCATTCGAATCTAAACTCATCCAAATAAATACGGGTTTCCCTACGATGTGGTTTTCTGGAACATAACCCCAATATCGGCTGTCTTCAGAGTTATGGCGATTGTCTCCCATCATCCAGTAATAATTCTGTTTGAATGTGTAATCCGTTGCCACTTGACCATTGATTCTAATTTCGTTTCCGTTCACTTTTAAATCATTGCCTTCATATTCGGTAATAATTCTTTTATAGAAAGGCAGGATTTCTGCATTCAAAGCCACGGTTTTTCCTGCTTGAGGAATGTAAATGGGACCATAATTGTCTTTGTTCCAATTGTTGCTTATTTGAGGGAAAACGCCTGGTTCAGCTTCGTGGGAAATGTTCCTGACAATACTGGTTACTGCAGGGTTATTCTTTAGTCTAGCGGCAGATTCCTCTGTTAATGCAGAAAATAAAAAAGTATTTTGTGCAGTTTGATAAATGCCGTCGGTAATATGCAATTCGTTTAATATATAGGTTTGGTCAAAACCGGAACCATTTGTAGTTACAGTATAAGAATACTGTGGTTTGGCTCTTTCAGGCAATAACAATTGCTTCCCGTTAATGAATACAACTCCATCTTTTATCTGTAAACTATCGCCGGAAATTCCCTGACATCTTTTTACATAATTTGATTTTTTGTCGATGGGTTTGTCCGCTTTTCTTTTTGAAGTGTCAAAAAATTTATAAACGGTGTCTACTGGCCAGTTAAAAACAACGATATCATTTCGTTCTATTTTTTGTAAACCTGGAAACCTAAAATAGGGTAGCTGTGGCCATTTAGAATATGATTTACTATGTAATAGCGGAATGGTATCATGAACCATTGGCAAGGCTACTGCAGTCATAGGCGTTCTGGCGCCATAATGGAATTTACTCACAAACAGAAAATCGCCAATTAGTAATGATTTTTCTAACGAAGAAGTCGGTATGGTGTACGGTTGCATCACATACGTATGAACTAAAGTAGCCACTACAATTGCAAAAAGTAAGGAACTTATCGTGTCTGCCCCTTTATTTGTAGGTATTAGACTCCTGTCAGAAATGTATTTAAGTTCCTGAGTGTAATTTAGATAATAAATATATATTCCAAGAGTTGCTATCCCTAGAACGGTATCTAAAGTGGTGTTTTTTCCGAAACTTCTTAATGTTTCTACCCAAACGACAGGAAACATAATTAAATTTACAATAGGGATGAAAAGCAAGATCGTCCACCATGTAGGTCTATTGATAATTTTCATCAAAATGATGGCATTGTAAACAGGAATTGCGGCTTCCCAACGTTTTCTACCGGCACTTTCATACAGTTTCCACGTTCCCAAAAAGTGAATTATCTGAACAATCAGAAAAAATACAAACCATTGAAGTAATGTCATAATATTTTTGTTTTTTTAATTAGAATTGATCTGTATGGTTTTGTTACGGTTTTATAATAAAATTAACAAATAATTTAATTGTTGAAATTCAATACGTCTTTCATGGTAAAAATTCCTTTTTTACCCACAATCCACTCTGCGGCGATTACAGCACCCAGCGCAAAACCATCTCGATTGTGAGCCGTATGTTTTATTTCGATAGTATCTACTTCCGAAATATAGCTTACCGTATGCGTTCCTGGAACATTTTCAGTTCGTATGGCATCAATAGGAATTTGCTTCGCTAGTTCGCTCTTGCTCGGGTGTGTTGATTCGGGTTTTTCTAATGCCCAACCGGTATAATTACTGTTTGCTATTACTCCTTTTGCCAATGAAATGGCAGTCCCGCTTGGAGCATCTAGTTTTTGTGTGTGATGAATTTCTTCCATTTCCACGCGATAGGAATCAAACTTAGCCATCATTTTGGCTAAATAATCATTAAGTTCAAAGAAAAGATTTACGCCCAGGCTGAAGTTGGAGCTAGATATAAAAGCCCCATTTTTTTCCTTGCAAAGTGTAGCCATTTCATCATAATGTTCAAGCCAACCTGTTGTACCCGAAATCACAGGCACGTTAGCATGAAAACAACTGGAAATATTACTAACAGCTACCATTGGAATACTAAAATCGATAGCGACATCGGCATTTGAAAGTCCGTCGTAGGTATTGAATTCATCTTTTTTCAAGACAATTTCGTGACCTCTCTCCAGAGCAATTCTTTCGATGGTTTGACCCATTTTTCCGTATCCTAAAAGTGCTATTTTCATTAGAATGTATAGTTTAGTGCAAGACCAAAATTGGGCTTGAAATTAATTTCGTTTGTATCTAGTTTTGGGTTTAACGATAAATTGTCGTTTACATTAAATTGGAGTAAATGGGCATCCACATTGGCATCCACAATATTTAAAATATAGAAACCAGCAGTTAACAGTAGCGAAAGATCCCGATTTCTTTGATAAAAACGTTGCGCGGTTATCAATCGGGTATCATCCAAGTAGGAATATTTCTCGTTTGGATTTCCTGCCAATCGGCTTTTGTAGGCATCACGAAATTCATGATATTTGGTGTTGTTCAGCGAATAAAAATAAAGGGTTGTTCCTATGGCGCCATAAACCAAAGGTATTTTCCAGTATTTTTTATTGTACGCTTGACCCAAACCCGGTAAAATAGCCGAATAAAATGCCGCTTTCGCCGGAGCCAACGGATTGATTTCCTGACTTTTTATGGTGTCTTTAGAGGTAAGAATGGGGTCTGTTTTAACTTGACCAAAAAGCAAGGTATTCCCAAATAGAAACAGTATTATAGCTATATATTTAAGCACTAGCCTTTGATAAGTTTAATGATTCTATTGAAATCTTCTTCAGAATGAAACGGAATCGTAATTTTTCCTTTCCCGTTACCGGCAACTTTCACATCCACTTTTGCCCCAAAATAGGTTGCTATGGCTTTCTTTTCGTTTTCTTCAACTTCAAATGCGATTCCTTTAGGTGCTTTTGCAGGAGCCGGTTTCAAACTTTCCTGATAGTTTTTAACTAAAGCTTCCGTTTCACGAACGGATAGATTTTGGCTTACAATTTTTTGGTAAATATCAGCCTGAATATCTTGATCTTCAATATTGATAATGGCTCGACCATGGCCCATGCTTATGAATCCATCGCGGATTCCGGTTTGAATAATTGGATCTAATTTCAAAAGTCTCAAATAGTTGGCAATTGTAGAACGTTTTTTTCCAACCCGATCGCTCATTTGCTCTTGTGTAAGTTGAATTTCATCAATCAATCGTTGGTAAGAAAGGGCTATCTCAATAGGGTCTAAATCATGACGTTGAATATTTTCAACCAAGGCCATAATCAATGATTCATTGTCATTCGCAATTCGAATGTAAGCAGGAATTGTAGTTAATCCAGATATTTTTGAAGCACGTAATCTTCGTTCTCCAGAAATTAATTGGTATTTATTAAAGTCAGTTTTCCGAACCGTTATGGGTTGAATAACGCCCAATTCGTGAATGGACGTGGCCAGTTCCTTTAAGGATTCCTCATTAAAATTACTTCTGGGCTGAAACGGGTTGATTTCGATGGCATCAATGTCAAGCTCAATAATATTGCCCACCACTTTATCGGCATTTTTATCTTCAACCGACTGAATGTTGTTTTCAGGGTCTTTCAATAATGCCGATAATCCTCTTCCTAAAGCTTGTTTTTTTACTACTTGTGTCATAAAACCTTTTAACTGTTTTTCTGTATAATTTCGTGGGCTAAATGCAAATAATTTGATGCACCTTTACTTGCCGCGTCATAATTAATGATGCTTTCGCCATAACTTGGAGCCTCGCTCAACTTCACATTTCTTTGAATAACGGTATTAAAAACCATGTCGTTAAAATGTTTTTGCACTTCCTCTACGACTTGATTAGATAATCGCAATCTCGAATCAAACATTGTCAGTAGTAGACCTTCAATATCCAAGTCCGGATTATGGATTTTTTGAACACTTTTTATGGTATTCAACAATTTTCCTAAACCTTCTAAAGCGTAATATTCACATTGAATAGGGATAATCACAGAGTCGGCAGCAGTCAGCGCATTCAAAGTTAACAAACCTAATGATGGCGCACAATCAATCAAAATATAATCGTATTGATCTTTAATACTCGCCAATGCCTGCTTCAGCATGTACTCCCTGTTTTCCTTGTCAACCAATTCGATTTCGATGGCAACCAAGTCAATATGAGCCGGAATCACATCTACATTTAACGCCGAACATTTAATAATTGCCTCTTCAGGAAGGTTGCTGTGCTCTAATATTTGATAGGTACCAATAGCAATATTTTCAATATCAATCCCAAGACCAGAACTTGCATTCGCCTGCGGATCAGCATCAATAAGTAAGACCTTTTTCTCTAAAACCCCTAGTGATGCCGCCAAATTTACTGAAGTTGTCGTTTTTCCAACGCCTCCTTTTTGATTGGCAATAGCAATGATTTTACCCATTTAATTTTCTAAATTTTGAGCCGTAAAAATACAATATTTTATGGTTTTTTCAATTCTAATTTGTTAACAAAAGTTAATATTGATACATTCTTGATTTTTCATGCCCTTTCCTGAATTTTAAGGAGCTTTTTCCAGCTCTACATTACAATCTGTTATAAAAAAATCATTTTTCCAAGAAATCGCAGGAGCTTCTTTTAGTCGCTCTGCCATTTCAGGAAAAATTTAGATTTTTTGTATAAAAGGATTTTTATTTCCATCTGGGCTAAAAAAATAGAGAGAACTTAAGGAACTCTCTACTTTATTATCCATTTATTTGCCTTTCTTCGCCTTAATCATCATCTCTAACATATCCCACATTTCTTCGGGAATTTGTTCCAGTAAATTAAATTGTCCTGCGCCTTTCAGCCATTCGCCACCATCAATAACCACCACTTCACCATTGATGTAAGCCGAAAAATCGGAGACCAAATAAGCGGCTAAATTCGCCAATTCTTGATGGTCGCCAACGCGTTTTAAAGGCACTTTTTTGGCCATGTCAAATTTTTCGGCTAAATCGCCTGGCAATAATCGGTCCCAAGCACCTTTTGTAGGAAACGGTCCTGGGGCAATGGCGTTGCTTCTAATTCCGTATTTTGCCCATTCTACGGCTAAACTTCTCGTCATGGCAAGCACGCCCGCTTTAGCCGTCGCACTCGGAACCACATAAGCCGAACCCGTAAACGCATACGTAGTCACGATATTCAAAATAGTGGAAGATTCTTGTTTGGAATCAATCCAGTGTTTCCCGAAAGCGAGGGTACAGTTTTTTGACCCTTTCAGCACAATATCAATCACGGTATCAAAGGCATTAGCGGATAATCTCTCTGTTGGCGAAATGAAATTTCCTGCGGCATTGTTCAGCAAAACATCCGCTTTCCCGAAGGTTTTCAGCACTTCCTGCAACATATTTTCGACTTGGTCGTAATGGCGCACGTCGCATTGTACGGGATGACAAACTCCGCCAGTTTCGGTTTCAAGCTCTATAGCTGTATTTTTTAGTTTTTCTAAATCACGGGAAGTAATGGCCACTTTAGCTCCCAATTCAAGGAAATATTTGGTCATGGCCTTGCCAAGCCCGCTTCCTCCACCGGTCACTACTATTACTTTGCCTTTTAGGGCATCGTCACGAAGCATTTTTGCTGAAAAATTCATAATGTATCTTTTTTATAGATGTAAATATAGGAAAATGCCACTAGGCTTATCATTCAATATTCGTTGTTCGTTATTCAACATTCGACCTTTTTTATATTTTAAACAAAATTGTTAAAAAAACGAATGTTGAAAATTCAATAAAATCCTTAACTTAATGCCACTAGGCGTGCATAGCATCCACAAAGGTAAATTTGGATTATCTTAATAATGAAAAATGACCTTTATGGATTCGGCCGTCTTGCCGATAAACTACAAACCAAAAGTCAGTAGCCAGCATTGGTCGGCCATTGTAATTCCCGTCCCAACCCGCTGTATCTGATTTAAACGATTTTATTATTTTTCCATAACGGTCATAAATAATAACCTTGAAATCCGGTTCCTGTTCTGAATTTTTTATTAACCAGGTGTCATTAAATCCATCATCGTTTGGCGTGAAATATTTTTCATAATTCAATAACCAAATTTCCTGCTTGACGGTTTGACAACCCTCTCTATTTCGAACGGATACGGTATACAATCCAGCCTCCAAATTAGTAAAGGAATTACTGTCTTGATAGTTGTTGTTATCTATGGAATATTCAAAGGCAACATTATTAGAAGTAACAACTTGAATACTATTTTCACTTGGAGTCCAGTCGTGTGTTTCTATTTTTTCGATAACTGGAATTTCAGGGATAATAACAGCAATGTCTTCCGTATTGGTGCAGGAAGTGTTTGTATTATTGCATATCCCGTAAGCATTTGTTGTGGTGACCGTTAGTTTGGTTACGCCAAGTTGACTAACTGTAATAATAGGTGTTGTTAAACCATTAGACCACGAGTAAGTGGTTGAAGCAAGATTATTTAAGGACGCATCAAGAACAACTGGAGATTGGGTACAATTTAAAGTTGTAGGGATTACATTTATTTTCGGAATTTGCCCTGCAATTAAATCAAATGAAGTTGTTTCATAACAGTTTGGCAATTGATTGAAAACTAATCGACTATAAATGGTTTGTGGGTTAGTGGTAGCTATAAAATTGACTAAATTCACTATTGGGTTAATCGCTGCTTGTGCATTTGTCAAAGAAGTATAGTAACTTAAAGTATACTCATTGGGAGATTGGTTGCCAAGGATGATGCTGTTTTGAGACGTTAAATCAAAAACTTCATTTCCTGTAATTGTAGTGACACATTTTAAGATATCGCAGGGTTTAATATTATTCACTAATGAGACTAAAGACGAGACGTTGAATATTTTGTTTTTTATTCCGCCACAATTGTCTTCCACTTGAAAAGTATAAATAGCAGGAGGTAAATTGACAAAAACATTTGAGTTTCCATTATCCAATACAAACGGAACACCATCTTTAGTGATTATGGAATAATGTAAGGGTAAAGTGCCATTGGCCTTAATAATCACATCTAAACTTCCGCTGATGGTGCAGGCAATTCTGTTGGCATCCGTTATTTCTAAGGCCTCGTTAAACGTTAAATTTGGTGCTAAAATTTCTACGCAATTTTTGGTTTCAGTTGCAACGGTTCCATTATTTATGGCAACGCCATTATTATAAGTGGAAAAGGTGCGAACAATTCTAAACGTGCCGCTAAAAGTTAAATTTAAATTGGTGGTTGTATTGTCTATTTGAAATGAATTGGCAGCTGTGGGAACAGTCCCATCAACGTATGCAATCATGGTATCTGGATGTCCCCATATATTCGTGCCTATATTTAATAGTTTTTGTATCCAAAATGTTTCATTGATATTTCCGTTACTGACAAAATCCAGTGGGATATCAAATGAGCCGCAGTTTGGATTTAAAGAGAAAGTACTTTTGGTGATTTTATATCCATCTATAGCAACATCAATGGTGTTGTTAAACCCACATTCATCAATTGAGCTAAATTTGTAGTTTCCTGCAGGCAAAGCATCCAAATAAAATGTACCATCTGTTATGATATTAATGGAAGCATCAAAGGGTAATGTATTTGGGAAATTTGTAGGGGCCGAAATAACCGTAACTGATTTTAGTTTATTAGAATTTTTACTCGTTATTTTTACGGCACCCGTTTGCAAATCGCAACCTTGCCGCGTATCGAAGGTTATTCCTTGGTTTATATATACAGGAAGAGACACTGGAACTGGTGCAATTACATCATTGCAGGTATTTGTCAATAAAAACACATAATCACCTAACGGAACAGGGTCAAGGATTAAAACGCCATTTGTATCTATAAATGAAGAAACATCGTTAGGTAAGGGGAATGCATATTCAGCAGGAGCAGCCGTAATTATTGCCGTTGCTATGTGGTAATTGGACAATAAATTAACGGTGATTTTTCCGGAATTAGTCAAACATCCATTGTTAGTGGCCTCGGGAGTTGGTATGGGTGGAACACTTAAAATGGTTAATGATCTAGTGGTTGTTCTCCCACAAGCATCCAGAATTGTTACTGTATAATCTCCTTTAGGTGTAGGGTTCGTAGCATTTCCAAAATCTACATCTTCAGTATTAAAGGGACCTGGATAATTTGCGTTAAATGAATTAGGGTTAAAACCTGCTGGGGCATTGGTGAAATTTAGCGTGTAAGGAGGAGTGAAATTGGTAGTAGAGAGCATAAAATAATTTTGGTTGCATTCTAAGTCAATCAGGGTTGTTTTTAAAATGATAGCTTGGTTGGGTACAAAATTTTTAAGATATGTTTTTCCGCAAATGTCTTTTATTGACAGGTCATAGGAATAATTTTGATTTAGATATAAGGGGATGGTTTCAGATAAATCTTGAGTATTTGGATTTCCGGTGTTTAGGGAATTAATAATAATAATATCCGGATCGCCATTAGGCGGATGTACTGTATATTGGATGGAAAGAGGGTAGCCAATAATGGTTCCTGCAGCAGGTGTGATGGTATTTGTAGCAACAGTAAAATTGCAAGATGATGGATTAGTATTAGAAAAGATTGGTGAGCCGATTTTCAAGTCAGCGGGATTTAATGTTGCCGTAAAAGTTTGAACTACGCCAACGCCACAAGTATCAAAAACCCGAATTTTATATACACCAACGGATAAACCTATAAATGTATTGGAGGCTTGTAAAGGAAACAGTTTTGGACCTGAAAAAATTTCATAATTGGCAGCTACTCCAGAAATTATGGTAACCGAGATATTACTCGTAGACGAGCATGCCTGATTTAGACTTTGTACGGAATAGGTTAATGGTACCACGGTACTAGTAATGGTAACGTCTGTTTGTTGTGAAGTAGTAGTATTTCCCACAGTTTCTTTCGCAATAACCCTATAATCTCCTGAAGAAAGTCCATTTATAGAATTTGTGTTTACAGAAGTAAACGGGACTGTGGTGTTGGGCAATTTGTAAATTATATATACAATGGTTCCGTTTGGATTGACATTAGCGGGGTTGAATGCCAAAGAACCGTTTCCATTACAAGTTTCAGAAGTTGGCGTAACAGCCAATGTAAAACCAAAACTGAAAGTAGGGGTTAGGACAGATCCAAAAATTAAAAAAAGGATAACCCATTTTTTCATACGTAGTTACTATTTGTTTTTTAGATTCTAAATATACAAATAGTGTCTTTCATTAAACAGATGCAGTGTAATATTTTTATAAAAAAAACATTAATTTAAAAAGTGAAGTTTTTTCACATCGATTTTAATAGATAAAAAGGCTTTAAAATGGTATTAACAAAGGCTAGGAGGCGAGTCTCCTTTTTATAGAATCACAGTTTCAACAATCTTTCTGTGACTTTTATGCTATTCAAAGAATCAAGCTTTTGGCTCAATTCTATAATCCCCATTTTTTTATTTGCTTCTAAATTGAGCATCATATATTCCAATTTTATCGAATGGAATTTGATGCCATGGCAATAGAAATTTTTTGTAATCCGAAATTGTTGTAATCTCACTTCTTCTTTTCAATATTATATCATTAAAGCTCTGAAATTTATACGATTTTCTGAGTATTAAGGATTTCGAGTTTATCGCCTGATTATCATTTGCATAGTTTCTATCCGAATCAATAAGCAAATTTTTCAAATCGGGATATCGAGTTTGCCACAATTCACTTTGCCAATCGAATGCGTGCATCGCTTTATACATTGGGCGATTCACTAGTTTTAATGTTTTCTGCCAAGCTTCATCTCCCCAAGCGGTTTGGCTTATTGCCGCATGACAATCTGCAAAAATATTGCCCTCAATAAAGTTGTCTTTCCCTCCATGAATCTGTATGCCCCCGAATTGATTATGGGAAGATCTCAAAAAAAGGTTTTCATAAATTCCAAAGCCACAAATGGAGTCATCTAATCGTATTCCGGAAACCATATGCAAATTAGGAATACCTATATCACGAAAGAAATTCCACCGGATGACGTTGCCCCTATACAATGGATTCCCATATACATCTATGGCCCCTTGGTCATCGGACTCCATAACACATTTTGTAAATTCATTCATCTCAATCAACATTTCATTGCCTTCAAGCCGAATTGCACTGCTCGGAATATCAGAGAACAAACAGTTTCGGACTTTGATTCCTACTCCTTCGAGCAAAATAGCCGGGGTATATGTTCTGTCAATTCTTGAAAGGTCGCTTATTTTACAATTCTCAATAATACTTCCGGAACTGACTAAGGTTTGCATATCACCAGCTTGTACATAAATCCCGCCCCTCCCCATGCTTTCGATTGTACAGGAATGAACCAGATGAGAATTGCCTCCTTCAATTTTTATCCCAGTGCCAGAAGCATCTTTTACCGAGCAATTCGCCAGTGTTAAATTAGAACAATTTGTAAAAACTAAGCCGTCACCACGTATATATCTAAAATCGAGGTCTTTAATGGTAAGGTAATCGCAGTTTTCGACCTGAAATGCTGGACCGGTAAGGCTAAGAGTGCAATTCTCAGGTTTGAAATTAGTATTGGGAAAATACCAAATTTTCTTATCTTCGACTGAAACATACCATTCTCCAGGACTATCCAATTCAGATAATGCATTGACAACATGCCATTTGCTTTTCCCAAAACCATATTGATTGAAAGGAGGTTGTAGTTCGATAAGGAAGTTTTTCGGCGATACCGATTTCAGTTTCTCGTATGCGTCTGCCCATAAATACTTCCAATATCCATGCAACCAAACATCTTTATCCAATGCCCATTTTGTCGTCCTTGCATCTTTAAATTCATTTAAAGAAACAATAGTATCATGAGTATTGGGCCATCGCGCCATTCGTTGCGGACTGCCTTCATAGAATAATTCAGGCACAGGAAAAGTCTTGAAACTGGAGTTTCCGCCTTCTGCCCGCTTGCTGGAAAAACCACCAAATACCAGACTGTCAATACTGTTTATATTATTTTCCTTTAAATCAGCATACCAAACCTTATTTCTGGAAGTTTCGGGTAAACGACTAAGGATTACTGGATTTGTTTCTTTATGCCAATATTTTAATGTTTTCCCGCCAGACACCAATACTTTTTTACTGGATGAGGCTGATCTGATAATATAAGGATTCTGTGGTGTTCCTGTATTTTCTGAATTGAGCCTAATTGAGGTATCAAGCGAGTAAGTAGCACCTTCAATAACAATTTCAATAGTCCCTTGAGGAAGATTAGTTTTTTTTTGTAATAACCTCGCCGCGTCAAGTGCCTTTTCGATTGAGTTGAAAGTTTGCCCGTGCATTTCAATCTTGTTTACACTATCAGGGTTTGAATTTACATAAAAAGTGGCAACTGTTTTTTTGTAGAAAGGAATAGAAGTTTTTTGATTTATTAGCAAACCATCCAATTTTCTTTCTAATTCTTCAACCTTTAATTTGTGATGTGCAGGAATAACCGCCAGCATTTTAATTTTGGATAATGTGAGCCGACAATCATCCTTGAGATTCATCTCAAACTGTGCCTCGGCAAGTCGCAAATAAACAAGTGACTGATAGGCCGCAGGAATGTTTTCTTTATCAATAATCATTCGATAATGTTGAATCGCCTGATCTAGTTTGTTCTTTTTCCAGTAGGCATCGGCCTCTTGAATTTTGCTTTCTAGAGTGGATAAATGGATTTCATTATGGGGCAAAAGAATTTCAGAAGTGCCATTAGTTTGTCCTTGTACAGCTATCATTCCAGCGCAACTGAGAAATAATCCTAACAGTAATTTTTCCATAATTTTTATTTTTTTTCTTCTATTTATCGTTTCACAACTTGCCTCTCTTTGGTTTTGACAACGATTCTCAAATATTACATTTTCCATAAATGTAAAGTTTCATAACGTTGTTAATTGCATGAAAATACATTTCTTAAAAAAAAACAGGGTGTTATCCTAATTTTTTATAAAATCACAGTTTCAATAATCGTTCCGTGGCCTTTATCAAAGTGTCATCGTCTTTGGCGAAGCAAAAACGGAGGCATTTTACGTCTTTCCCTTCCCCATAAAAGGGAGAAAGCGGAATAGTTGCCACTCCATAATCGGTGACCAATCTTTTGGCGAAATCCAAATCATTTTCATCGGAGAAATTGGCATAGGAAGCCACTTGAAAGTAAGTACCTTCGCAACGAAACAATTCAAATTTGGTTTCCTGCATCAGGGTTCTGAAAAAATCCCTTTTTTGTTGGTAAAAAGATCCCAATTCCGAAACTTCCACCAAATCAATATAGTCGTTAATGGCATATTGGGCAAGGCTGTTGACGCTGAAAACCAAGAACTGGTGTACTTTTTTAATTTCTATCATCAAAGATTCCGGAGCAATGAGGTACCCGATTTTCCAACCCGTAATGTGAAACGATTTCCCAAAGGAAGAAACGATTACGCTTCGTTCCCATAATTTTTGACGTTGATTTGCCGAAATGTGCTTGTTTTCGAAAGTGATGTATTCATACACTTCATCCGAAAGCAAAATGACATTGGGGTACAAATCCAACAGGTTTTCCAATTGGATAAAATCCGTTGAAGTCCAGATTTTCCCCGTAGGATTGTGCGGGTTGTTGGTGACAATCATTCGGGTTTTACCGTTCATTGCTTCTGTAATCGCATCCCAATTCGGCGTAAAATCATCTTTTAAAGGGACACGAACTGGTTTGGCACCGCACAATAAAATGGCGGCTTCATAACTGTCGTAACTCGGATCCAAGATAATGACTTCATCGTCTTTATAGACCAAGGCTTGAATGGCGGCAAAAATCCCTTCGGTGGCACCGGCGGTTACCAATACTTCGGTGGCGGGATTCACTTTCCTTTGGTAGGAATTTTGGGTAAGTTTGGCAATTTTATCCAACAATGGCGGAAATCCTGCCATGGGTAAATACTGATGGATTTCTTTTTTCGCCCATTTGGAAACCAACGCTTTTAATCGGGCATCCACAGGAAAGTTGGGAAATCCCTGAGATAGGTTAATGGCTTGATATTCATTTGCCAATTGCGACATTATAGTAAAAATGCTCGTACCAAGATGTGGAAGTTTACTCATAAACCAACGTTATTTTTTCAATTTATAAAAGTACTGGTTTTAATTGATTTTTTGGATTTGTTTTTAGTGGTCATTGCGTCCCGTCGTCATTGCGAGCACAACGCAGTGGATTATGGTAATCTGTAGTTGATTTATGAAACCAAAAAAAACTTTATTCAGAAAACCCCCAATCCAACGACTATTTACATATATTTACATACATCAAAAAACACATCCTATGAAAAAAAAATACTTCTTGGTACTGGTTTTATTACTATTTGCAAGTGTAAACGCACAAATCATCAAATTTCCTGATGCTAATTTTAAGGCAAAACTTTTAGCGGACGGGATAGATACTAATGGCAACGGTGAGGTTGAAGTTAATGAAGCTCAACAGGTTGAGTTTTTAACTCTAGAGGCGTCTTCCATTTCGTCCTTGGAAGGAATATCGAGTTTTACAAATCTACGGGCATTATCTTGCAATAATAATCAACTTACTTCATTAAATGTAAACGATTTAATAAACTTAGAACAGCTGTCTTGTGATTACAACCAACTTACTTCTTTAGATGTAAGTAGTTTGACAAAAATAAGCTATTTAACCTGTGGCAACAATCTACTTACTTCTTTAAATATTAGTGGCTTGATTAATCTCCAATTTTTGCTATTTGATTATAATCAACTCGTATCAATAGATTTGAGCAGTTCAACTAATCTTTTAGATTTGTATGTTGGCAACAACCAACTTACGTCCTTAAATCTAAGTGGTTTAACAAAACTCAGACAGTTGTATTGCTATTATAACCAGCTCACCAGTATAGATATAATCGGTTTAACAAGTTTAGGTACTTTAAGTTGTGAATACAATCAATTATCTTCTCTGGATTTAAGTGGCTTGCCAAATCTTAACAGTCTGTCTTGTAGTAATAATAAACTTTCTTCCTTGGATATTACTGGCTTACCCAATCTTACATCTTTTCAATTTTGGAATAATCAAATAAAAACTATAGATTTTTCTAGTTCATCAAATATAATAGAATTGGAAGGTGGTCAAAACCCAATAGAGTTTATAGACTTTTCATATCTGCCTAATTTAGAAAATTTATGGATCGGATACACCCCTATTCATACATTTGACTTAAGTAATTTAAAAAAACTTAAAGGAGTTAATATTTCCAATTGTCCAAATTTGGAATATGTGAGTCTCAAAAACGGGAGTTTAGAAGATTTGACATTTTTTGAGGACTTATCCAGTCTGCAACTTGACGGCAGAAATTTTTCTAACTGCCCGAAACTCCAATACATCTGTGGAGACGAATCAGAATTGGCAGCCATCTCTCAGAAAATTTCCAGTTATAATTATGCTAATTGTGTAGTGGGCAGTTATTGCTCCTTCACACCCGGAGGAACATTTTATACCATTCAAGGCAACAACAGCTATGACAGCAACAACAATGGCTGCGATGTTTTAGATTTGCCAGCTGCTAATTTGAAATTTTCCATTACTGATGGAACCAACACGGGAAGTGTAATCGCTAATGCAACAGGAAGTTATTCTATTCCGGTTCAGGCAGGAACGCAAACCATAACGCCAGTTCTAGAAAACCCAAATTATTTCAATGTTTCGCCAACTAGTACAATAGTAACTTTCCCGACACAGGCAAGTCCGTTTACCCAAGATTTTTGCGTTACTGCCAATGGTGTTCATCCTGATTTAGAGGTTTCTATTTTGCCAATAACAAGAGCAATACCGGGCTTTGATGCCACGTATAAAGTCATTTATAAAAACAAGGGAAATCAAACCCAATCTGGATCTATAAATCTAAATTTCAATGATGCGGTTTTAGATTTGATTTCCGCAAATCCTCTAACTACAGTCCAAACCACAGATAATTTATCTTGGGATTTTGCCAATTTATTACCGTTTGAGACCAGAGAAATAACAGTAATAGTTAACGTGAATTCTCCTTTAGAAACTCCAGCGGTAAATAACGGTGATGTTTTGGCCTACAATGCAACCCTTATAAGTGCAGCAACGGACGAAACCCTAACGGACAATAGTTTTACTTTCAACCAAATTGCTGTGAATTCTTTCGACCCCAACGACAAAACCTGTATGGAAGGTACAATCATTGCTCCTAGCGCAGTGGGTAAAGAAGTGCATTACATGATTCGTTTTGAAAATAAAGGAACTGCAAATGCACAAAATATTGTGGTAAAAGATATGATTGACATTTCAAAATTTGACATCAGCTCTTTGGTTCCCACAAGCGGAAGCCATTCGTTTACAACGAGAATCACAAATACCAATCAGGTAGAATTCATTTTTGAAAACATCAATTTGCCTTTTGACGATGCCAACAATGACGGATATATCGCTTTTAAAATCAAAACAATGCCTAGTTTAACGGTTGGAGACTCGTTCAGCAATTCGGCCAGCATTTATTTTGATTACAATGCGCCAATTGTAACCAATACGGCAACAACCTCCATTCTTCAGGCTTTGGGAACACAGGATTTTGAGTTTGCCAATTATTTGAGCGTTTATCCAAATCCCGCAAAAAACCTTTTAAACATTGCTATTAAAAAGCAAATAGAGTTAACGTCAATTAGCATTTACAACACTTTGGGACAATTGGTTTTAGTGATTCCTAATGCGCAACAAGTTTCAAGTGTAGATGTTTCAGGTTTAAAAACCGGGAATTATTTCATCAAGGTCAATTCTGATAAAGGAAGCGCAAATGCGAAGTTTATAAAGGAGTAAATGGAGATTTTATGCCTGACAGGTTTTAAAAACCTGTCAGGTATAAATAAATTAAACCAGTAAAATCTCCAATATCTTAATCGCGGCGTCGCTGATCTTTGTTCCGGGACCAAAAACGGCAACTGCTCCGGCATCAAACAAAAACTGGTAATCTTGTGGCGGAATCACGCCACCCACAACCACCATAATATCTTGGCGACCGTATTTTTTGAGTTCTTCAATGACTTGGGGCACTAGTGTTTTGTGTCCTGCAGCAAGGGAAGAAACCCCAAGGATATGCACGTCGTTTTCTACAGCTTGTTTTGCCGCTTCGGCCGGTGTTTGAAAAAGAGGACCTATATCTACATCAAAACCGACATCGGCATAACCGGTAGCTACCACTTTAGCACCACGATCGTGTCCGTCTTGCCCCATTTTGGCAATCATAATTCTAGGGCGGCGTCCTTCTTTTTTGGCGAATTCGTCGGCTAGTTGTTTTGCTTGTTCAAAGCTTTTGTCGTCTTTTATTTCTTTACTGTACACGCCGCTAAAGGATTTAATTTGTGCTTTGTATCTTCCGAAAACGGTTTCCAGGGCATCGCTAATTTCGCCGAGAGTCGCTCGGTTTCTTGCGGCTTCAACTGCGAGTTCCAGTAAATTGCCTGCTCCGGTTTGGGCACAAAGGGTTAAATTTTTGAGTGAAAGTAGTACTTTTTTGGTATCTCGGGTTGCTTTTATGTACTCCAATTGTTTGAGTTGCTGTTTGCGCACCATTTGGTTATCCACATCCAAAATTTGCAACGGATCTTCTTTTTCCAATCGGTATTTGTTGACACCGACGATAATGTCCTGACTGCTATCAATCCGTGCTTGTTTTCTGGCAGCGGCTTCTTCGATACGAAGTTTTGGAATTCCAGATTCAATTGCTTTGGTCATGCCACCGAGTTCTTCAACTTCCTCGATGAGTTTCCACGCGTTTTGGGCAATTTCATTGGTCAGACTTTCCACATAATAGCTGCCTGCCCAAGGATCGACCGTTTTGGTGATTTTGGTTTCTTCCTGCAAATAGATTTGTGTGTTTCTCGCGATTCTGGCGGAGAAATCCGTAGGTAATGCAATCGCTTCATCCAAGGCATTGGTGTGCAACGACTGTGTACCGCCAAAAGCCGCAGCGGCCGCTTCAATACAGGTGCGCGCCACGTTATTAAAAGGATCTTGTTGGGTTAAACTCCATCCCGATGTTTGACAATGGGTGCGTAAAGCCAATGATTTATCATCTTTTGGGTTGAATTGTTTTACCAGTTTTGCCCAAATCATTCTACCGGCGCGCATTTTGGCAATTTCCATGAAATGGTTCATTCCAATGGCCCAGAAAAACGATAGGCGAGGAGCGAATTCATCGATTTTCATTCCTGTTGCCAATCCGGTTCGGATGTATTCCAATCCATCGGCAAGTGTATAGGCTAACTCAATATCGGCAGTGGCTCCCGCTTCCTGCATGTGATAACCCGAAATGGAAATCGAATTGAATTTCGGCATTTTCTTGCTGGTAAATTCAAAAATATCGGCAATGATTTTCATCGAAGGTGTCGGAGGATAGATATAGGTATTTCGGACCATAAATTCCTTCAAAATGTCATTTTGTATGGTTCCGGAAAGCTGTTCGGGTTTTACGCCTTGTTCTTCGGCGGCAACAATATAGAATGCCATAATAGGTAAAACGGCTCCATTCATTGTCATGGAAACCGACATTTCTTCGAGAGGAATATGGTCAAACAATACTTTCATATCTTCAACAGAGTCTATTGCAACCCCTGCTTTTCCGACGTCGCCAACCACGCGTTCATGATCAGAATCGTACCCGCGATGTGTGGGTAAATCGAATGCAATGGAAAGTCCTTTTTGTCCAGCGGCAAGATTTCGTCTGTAAAAAGCATTGCTTTCCTCGGCAGTCGAAAATCCTGCGTACTGGCGTATTGTCCAAGGTCGGCGAACGTACATTGTGGCATATGGCCCGCGTAAATTTGGCGCAAAGCCAGCTCCAAAATCAAGATGCTCGAGATTTTTGACATCTTCTTTGGAATACGTTGGTTTCACTTCAATACCTTCGGCGGTGAGAAAAGAAGGTTCCAGGTTTTGGGTTTGTTTCTCTTGTTCGAGCAGATCTCTCGGGTTGGGTACTGAACCTGGATTTTCTAGTTTTATATGTTGGAGGTCTTTTCGTATCATTTTTTTTGAATTACTCTTTTTCCAATCGTTCCTGCTCTATTTTCTCCGCCAATCGTCTTTCTATGATTGGTGTAATCAGGGCTTTTCTGGGCTTCATTTTTACGAAAGGAAACAATTCTAAATCGTGTTTCATCTTGTCGTCTTTGTTGGGATATTTGTTAGTCCCTAAAAGGACTTCTTTTCCAGAGTTGAACAATTCCTGCTCTTTGTCGGCACTCTCCTGAATTTTTCGTTTGATAATTCCGTTGTTGAGCTGCTTTAAGAAACCGCCATTGGCTTCAATATCTTTGAATAATGCTAAAGATTTTTCGGCTAATTGTTGGGTCAAACTTTCGATGTAATAACTTCCGTCGGATGGATTATTGACCTTGTCGAAATAGCTTTCACCTTTGAGAATCAACAATTGGTTTCTCGCAATACGATCCCCAAATTCATTGTCTTTATGATACAAGGCATCGTAAGGTAAATTAGCAATGCCATCTGCTCCACCCAGAATTGCAGACATGCATTCTGTGGTGGTTCGTAATAAATTCACGTTGTAATCGTAAAGTGTCTTGTTGCGTTTTGTTGGGGAAACTAAAAGATGACATTCAAAAGTAGGATTGAATTCTTTCGCAATCAAGTGGAACAATAGTCGTAATGCTCTAAGTTTTGCAATTTCGAAAAAGTAATTTGTTCCTACGGCTATTTGAAAAACAATGGGCTGATTTATTGTTGAAATCCTATTGAAATATTCATTGGCATGCGATAGACAATAGGCAATTTGTTGCACCATATTCGCTCCAGCATTTTGATACAAACTACCATCAATGCTGAGAATGGCACTTTTAGTAACTGTATTGGAAAGGAGATTTAATGTTTCGAAATTGTCTTTTTCAACAGTTGAGAACCAATTGCCATCCTTAGCCAATTGCCCTATTGGATCAAGATTGCAAAAGATAGTTGCCTTTTTATGTTGGGAAATTGTTTCAATTTTATTTACGAAATCGATTGAAATAAAAGATAAATGAAAGTAAATGGTAATTTTATCTAAAGGAAGACTATTGAGTAGTTTTATAACATCTGTTTTTTCGTCTTCAATGGTGAAACGAAGGCTTTCCGCACCACGTTCTATACTTTCGTTAGCTCTTGAAATCGATTTTTCTAAATCATGAACAAAGATATTTTGGCAAATTTGAAATGCTGTAGCTTTTGTATTTGTAGACAGTCCATTATCGAATTCATCCGCATGATAAAACGGCTTTACTTTGATGTCTTCGGGCGAATTCCAGATTAAGGTTTCATTGTAATCGGCCCCTTTAAGTTCAAACTGTATTTGCTGTTTCCATTTTTTGGAAGAAACAGGTTCAAATTCATGGAATAAATTTTTTTTCATTTGTTTATTGTTTTTCTCATCCTTGCAATCCCAATGGAGAGGGTACCGAAATGGAAATTAAAACTTAATAATTTACCTCCAATTCATTGGAGAACTTGAGGAAAGAATTATTTTTTCTTGACAGTATCGCCTTCGAATTCAATGATATAAATATCTTCACTGTCTTTTTTCATATAGTATTTTTCGCGAGCGTATTTTTCTATTTGGTCTGGGTTTTTAAGCAATTTGATGTTTTCCTGGTCCTTCTTAATCTCTTCCTCATAGTATTTTTTATTGTTTTCCAATTCATTGATTTCATTATCTAAAATCTGATGATCAAAATAGGAGTAATTGTCTAGAAACAACATCCAAGTACAAAAAAATAACAAAGCCCAAACATATTTATTGCTTAAAAATTTGAACCAAGCGGTTTCTTTATAAGGATTAGCCATTTTAATTGGAATAAATTATAATATCTTCTGATGAATTACCGCACGAACTACATCAATAGCAACTGTATTGTATTTGTCATTTGGAATAATAATATCTGCAAAAGCCTTTGTCGGCTCAATAAATTGCTGGTGCATGGGTTTTAGTGTCGTTTGATAACGGTTTAAAACCTCATCAATGTCGCGGCCTCGTTCGGCAATATCACGTTTCAAACGACGAATTAAACGTTCGTCAGAATCGGCATGAACAAAAATTTTGACATCAAACAAATCTCTCAATTCTGGATTTGCCAATATTAAAATACCTTCCACAATCATTACTTTTCTGGGATGCGTTGCAACAGTATCATCTGTTCGGTTGTGTTTTAAAAACGAATATACAGGCTGATTTACGGTTTTTCCTTCCTTCAATTCCTTGAGATGTGTAACAAGCAATTCAAAATCGATGGCACGAGGATGGTCAAAATTGATTAATGCTCGTTCATCAAAGTTCAAATTGTGGGTCTCTTTATAATAAGAATCTTGGGAGATAATTCCTACTTCGGTTTGTGGCAATTCATTCATGATTTGGTGAACCACAGTAGTTTTTCCACTACCTGTTCCTCCTGCAATTCCAATAATTAGCATCCAATTGTTGTGTTATGTTTAGTAATGACAAAAATAGGAATTTTATTGGGAGTGGATTTTGTTTTTCGGAAATGTTTTTAATTTGTTAGGAAGTTTATGCAAACCAAAACGGAATAATCCAACATTGGGACATTTTTTTGGTTAAAAAGCATATATTTTATCAAAACAGAATGCTCTTTTTTAATAAAAATAGTATTGTTGTTTATGCTAATGTCATAATTATATTCAATAAACATCAATTCAAGTTGTTAGTTAATTATTTTGTTGCGTTGGATAAAAAATCTCCAATGTAACTCTGAATCATTTTTAAATGTCACTTTTTATGGAATGTAAAATTGCATTTAACACCGTAAAAAATTACTTAACCTTTAAATTTAAATTGTTTTATGCAATTAGTGACTGGAATAAGTTATTTAAAAACAGAATTGGTTAGCCCCAACTTTATTAAAAGGAGATTGAGAGCAATTAATGTTTTTAAGACAGTAGCGGGCAATTTAAGCAAAATTCTTTTTTTTGAGGACAAATTTTTTAAATCTATACCTTTTCGTAAATTTTCAAAATTAATTTTGTCATTATTTAATTTGCTTTTGATGGCAAAGGAAAACCGGTTCAAATCTAAAAATTTTCGTAATGCTGGATTTTTTCTTTCGGCATCAGTAAACTTCGAGAAATCCATTTTTTTATTATAATATTCTTTTCTTTTTGAAAGGCTATTGCTGTCATGAACATAGCGGGCAAGTATTTTCCATGAAAATAGGACAGGATAAATTAATCCTATTCTAATCCATAAATCAGTGTCTTGACCACTTTTTAGATTAATGTCGAAATTGCCAATTTCCTCAAAAAGACTTTTGTGAAAAACGGCACAAGAAGTACAGATTGCAGTGGTTTTAACACTTGCGTCGAAGTAATTTACAATCTCGCAATCACTTGTTTTTTTGATGGAATATTGCGCTTCAATAATTTTTGCTGAAGTTTCAATTTCTATAGCCGCAGAAAACACTTTTTGATTCGAAAATCGATTAATGTTCTCAAACATTTCTTGCAAAAAATTAGGATACCAATAATCATCAGCATCAATAAAAGAAATATAATCTGATTGCGCCAAGGCAATCCCGTAATTTCGCGCTGAGGAAACACCCTCATTTTCTTTAGAAAAATATCGAATCCTGGCGTCAATAAACTGCTTTGCTTTTATTTCACTTGCATCTGTAGAACCATCATTTACAATAATAATTTCAAAATCAGTAAAACTTTGGTTGATGACACTTTTTAAAGTGTTTTCAATAAAGTTTTCCTTGTTGTATAGCGGAATGATGATGGAAAAAAAAGGCATTTATTTTTGAATTAATGGTTTGGAAAGCACAAGAATTGTTTCGTTTTTATCGAAACCGAACTTGTTTTCGTCAATAAAATTTGTTCGGATTTCAACATTGAAACCACAACTTTCCAATCGATCGTTTAACCCTAAAACAGAATATATTCGAACATGATCTTCTTGTCCAAAGTGCTTTAAGCGTTCTTCGTCTGATGCGATACTGAAATCCTCATAAATAGCACCTTCTTTAAATGGCGTTTGAACTAATGCTTTGGCGCCGGGTTTCATTACTCGAAATAATTCTTTCATTGCTGTGATATCATCAACAATATGTTCTAAAATATGATAGCAAATGATTAAATCTAAGCTATTGTCGGATATTTTTAGATTGGTTATGTCAAACTGATAATCTGCAATAAAATCTCCAGATAAATCAGTACTTAGATAGTTGATATTTGGATATTTTTTTAATCTTCGATACAAACATCTCGAAGGTGAGAAATCTAAAACAGTACTATTTGGAGTTAAAAATTCAGCTAGTAAAAGAGACCACAATCTTCGGTTTCTTTGCAAACTCCCACAACTTGGACATAAAGAGTCATAATTGGATATAGGAATAAATTTTTTTAAATTTTTATTGCATACAGGACATTGATGCGAATTTCCCGCATAGAATAAAGCATATAAACCTCTCAAATTTTCTTCTTGTTCAAAGAGCAATTTTCTAGGAACAATACTTGTAATTAATTTCTTAATTGTTTGATACATTACTTTTGTTTTCAAGGGTACACAAATATCCCAATCGATATAAATCAAATAGAAATAGGGAAGGATTAGTACTTGATAGATTTTTAAGAAAAGGAATTCGCGTTGTTTTATGGAAAAAAGAAAAAATAGGTATCAGTTTTAAATCTTTAATTTTAGAAAATATTTTTGAAATGCGAATGTAATCAGTTGGCAATAACCGATTGTCGATTAGATGTTTTAATGCCAATAAAGAATCATTTTCTTTTTTGATGGCATTTTCAAAATCATCCAGTCCATAATGATATATGGGATTGTCAATATGAACTATTTTTATTTTTTTTTGCATCAAATTATAAGAGAATAAGGTGTCCTCGTGTCTTAAATTTGGAATCGTTTCATTAAAAGAAACTTTTTCAAAAACAGCCTTGGGAATTAAAAAATTTAAAGTCAAAAAACATAAATAAGGATTGTGTTCCCTAGTATTATAAGGTAAAGCTTCTCTTTTTTTTCCATAAACCCAACGAAGTAGTTTGCTTTTTTCGGGTTTTTCAGTTTGATATAACAGACCGCCATTCACAATTTTCTCTTCGGTATTGATTTGCTGGATATATTCTGAAATAAAACTTTCTTTTTTAGGGAAAACATCGGAATCCAGAAAAAGCAACCAGTCGTATTTTGCTTTTTTTGCCAATAAATTTCTGATTTTGCTTCTGCCAATATTGGTTTCCAATATTTCATAACTGGAATGTTCTAACCCATTTATTTTTTCGTTTTCTAAAAAAAACAAATTTGAGGCATCATCCAAACAAATAATTTCAAAAATGATTCCTGTTGCTTCAACCTGCTTATGAAGTGTTGAAACCAGCTCAAAAACATTGTAATTATAGGTAGGAATAAGTATGGATAACATTATACTGTTGCTCTCTGTACGACTTCAAAAATTTTATTATCCTCACATTTCAATGTTTTGGATGGATATTTCATCAACAAGGCATAATCGTGAGTTGCCATGATTACCGTTTTACCGTTGGCATTAATTTTCCGTAACACTTCCATTATTTCAACACTTGTTTTAGGATCTAAATTTCCAGTTGGTTCATCCGCCAATATTAATTCGGGGTCGTTTAATAAAGCACGTGCAATGGCTACGCGCTGTTGTTCTCCGCCTGAAAGCTGGTGTGGCATTTGATTGGCAACCGATTTTAAATCTACTTTGTCTAAAACTTCGTCGATTTTTACCTGCATTTCTTCTTTGTCAGTCCACCCAGTCGCTTTCAAGACGAATAGCATGTTTTCTTTAACACTTCGGTCAGAAAGTAATTTGAAATCCTGAAATACAATTCCAATTTTACGTCTTAAATACGGAATGTTGTCTTCTTTCAGTGTAGCTAAATCATAATCTACAATACTTGCTTGTCCTTCGGTTAAAGGCAAATCAGCATAGAGTGTTTTCATGAAACTACTTTTTCCGGACCCTGTTTTACCTATGATATAAATAAATTCTCCATGATCTACTTCGAGGTTTATATTTGATAAAATGACTTTATTTTCTTGATAAATAGTTACGTTTCTCAAAAACAGAATAGGTTCAGACATATTGATTTTGTTTATTGGGTAAAAGTAATAAGATAACGTTGGTATTCAAAATAAATTTTAAGACTATTCACAGATAAATTCCAATTGTTAAAAAAATGTTCATAATAAAAATTGGTTTTGCTTCGTTATCACCTGCAGAGTAATACTTTTGAATCTATAAATAAAACAATGATGCGAAAATTTTCAGGGTTATTTTTTCTGCTTTTTTTAATGAAGTTGACAGTTGTTTCTGCCCAAAAATCGGCCATTTATACTAACGATTTACAGGATTATAATAGAGCCGTTTCTTTGTATAAAGACAATCAATACCAATCAGCACAAATTATTTTCGATCAGGTGATGGAAGTTAGTAAAAATGCTGATATTCAGTCTGATTGCGCTTATTACAGTGCTAGTAGTGCCATACATCTCAACCAAAACAATGCCGATGAATTAATTGAAAATTTTGTTCGGAATTATCCAACAAGTCCAAAACAGAATCAAGCGTATATTGAAGCTGCATTTTATTATTTTCAACAAGGAAATTTTCCAAACGCATTAAAATGGTTTGATAAAGTAGATGAAAATACGTTGAGTTATGACGATTTAGATCGGTTTAATTTTCAAAAAGGCTACAGTTATTTCACAACCAACAAGAAAAAAGAAGCTGCTCCTTATTTTAATAAGGTGTTAAAGTCAAAAGAATTTGGTTCGCAAGCTAAATATTATCTTGGTTTTATGGCTTATGATAATAATGATTATAAAAAAGCGACACAATATTTTGACGAAGTTTCAGGTGAAGAAAAATATAAAGAAAAACTGTCCTATTTTCAAGCGGATATGAATTTTAAATCGGGAAATTTTCAAAAAGCGATCGATTTAGGATTGGTAGCCATGCCGAAATCTAGTGTTGTAGAAAAATCAGAATTGAATAAAATCATTGGCGAGAGTTATTTTAATTTAAAACAATACGATAAAGCCATACCTTATCTAAAAACCTACAAAGGGAAAAAAGGTAGATGGAGTAATACCGATTTTTATCAATTAGGGTATGCATATTATGAACAAAAGGATTTTGAAAATGCCATTTCCCAATTCAATAAAATCATAGACGGCAATGACTTTGTGGCTCAAAATGCCTATTACCATTTGGGTGAAAGTTATATGAATACCGATAAAAAGCAACAAGCCTTAAATGCTTTTAAGAATGCTTCGGAAATGCAGTTTGATTTGAAAATTCAAGAAGATGCAAATTTAAATTATGCAAAATTGAGTTATGAAATAGGAAACTCCTATCAATCGGTTCCGGATGTTTTGGCTGCTTTCATTGAGAAATATCCAAATTCGACAAGCAAAGACGAAGTGGAATCCTTGTTAATCAATTCCTTTATCACGTCTAAAAATTACAAAGGTGCTTTAGATGTATTGGAAAAAAATAAAAGTTTTGCAAATAAACCAGTCTATCAAAAAGTTACTTTTTACAGAGGGCTGGAATTATATACTGACGGAAATTACAAAGATGCGTTGGCTATGTTTAAAAAATCTATAGCCGAACCTAGAGATCCCAAGTTTACAGCCAGGGCAACTTTCTGGAAAGGAGAGACGGAATATGTTCTTGATAATTTTAACGAGGCACTAATAACTTATAAGCAGTTTATTGCTATTCCAGAATCTAAAAATACATTAGAAAACAAAAATGTAAATTACAATATTGCATATTGTTATTTTAAACAAAAGGATTATGATCAAGCCGGAAATTACTTCCAAAGTCAGATAGAAATTAATAAGGTAGACAAAATTCGTTTGAATGATGCCTATTTGCGTTTGGGGGATTGTCGTTTTGTTACTGCAAAATATTGGCCAGCCATGGATGCTTATAATAAAGTCATTGAACTAAAAAGCGTAGATGCTGATTACGCTGCTTTTCAAAAAGCAATTAGTTATGGATTTGTATCTAAAAATGACAAAAAAATTGAGGATTTGAATAAATTCATTACACTTTATCCTAAATCACAGTATCGTGACGATGCATTGTTTGAGTTAGGAAGTACTTATGTCGTAGAAAAGAAAACCGATTTAGCCATTAAGACTTATGACCAGTTGATTAGCGAATTCAAAAACGGATTGTATGCGTCCAAATCGATTTTGCGCCAAGGTCTAATTTATTATAATGCCGAAAATGATGCGTTGGCTTTAGTTAAATTCAAAAAAATTGCTGCGGAATATCCCAAAAGTCCCGAAGCTCTAGAAGCAGTTGCTACGGCACGTTTAATTTATGTGGATAACGGAAAAGTAGATGAGTATGCTACATGGGTTCGTACGTTGGATTTTGTAGAAGTTTCAGATGCCGAACTGGATAATGACACTTATGAAGGGGCAGAAAAACAATATTTGCAAAATAACACGAAACAATCTATAGCTTCACTGAGTAATTATGTGATTAAATTTCCGAATGGGATCCATGCATTAAAAGCGAATTTTTATTTAGCACAATCTTATTTTTCAGATGGACTGGAAACCAATGCGATTCCTAATTATGAATATGTAATAGCTTTATCCAGAAATGAATTTACTGAACAATCGTTATCACGGTTAGCACAGATTTATTTAAAAAAGAAAGAAGCGGCAAAATCAATAATCATATTAAAACGATTGGAAACTGAAGCTGATTTTCCTCAAAACGTCACTTTTGCCCAATCCAATTTGATGAAAACGTACTACGAACAAAAGGATTATCCGAATGCAGTAGTGTATGCTGAAAAAGTTTTGGGGAATCCTAAAATGGATGATAAGGTCAAATCAGATGCACAAATCATTGTGGCTCGTTCTGCAATACAAACAAATGATGAGCCAAAAGCGAGAGCTGCGTATGCCAAATTGCTGACTATTGCCAAAGGAGAATTAGCTGCGGAAGCGTTATATTATGATGCCTATTTTAAAAATATAGATGGAAAATTTGAAGCTTCAAATGCCGCTGTTCAAAAACTAACCAAAGATTATTCGGGGTATAAATATTTTGGAGCGAAGGGATTGGTAGTGATGGCAAAAAACTTTTATGGATTGAAAGATAGTTTTCAGGCGACTTATATTTTAGACAGTGTCATTAAAAATTTCACCAATTTCCCTGATGTTGTTGAAGATGCTCAAAAACAATTAGATACAATTAAAGTACAAGAAGCTACTACTAATTCATCGATTCAGAATTAATTAGAGAAAAGATAATAGAATAAAGAGAAAGGAAACATAGCTAACTAATTAGTTAAAAAATAATTTAATACAGTTTTGGTTCTTGTCTCGAACTTCTAAAAAAAATAAACCATGAAAATCAAAATTGAATATACAACTGCTGTTCTTTTATTTCTTGCCAGTTTCCAAACGGTTTTGGCTCAAAAGAAAGATGAGAATATAGGGACTGAAGTAGTCAATGTAGTTAAACCTTATACGCCAACTATTTCTGATGCTTTTAAAGTTAAGGAAACCCCGAATTTAGAAGACGAAGACAATACTAAAAAAGAAAATATCAAGTACTCCATTTTCTCTTTTCCTGTAGCTTCAACATTTGCACCATCAAAGGGGAAAGCAGCAGGAGTCGATAAAGCAGCGGAAGAAACCCTATATAAAAATTATTTCACAGGAGGTTTAGGGAATTATTTAACCGCCTTTGCCGAACTGTATATTACTGAAAATATAGGTGATAATGATTATATATCCGCCATGGTAAAACATTTGTCTTCTAGAGGAGGAATTTCAGGAGTTCCAGTAAAAGATAATTATTTAAACACGGGAATAGATTTGACTTATGGAAGTAAAAAAAGTGATTATTCTTGGAATACCGATTTAGGGTATCAAATCCAAAAATACCATTGGTACGGTTTACCATCTGATTATGGTTCCTTATTAACGCCAGAAGTTAGAACAACTATTTATGATGGAATTGATAAAGGACAAACCTATAATGACTTTTACTTGGGTGGAAAAGTTAATTTTAGCGAAAGTGTTTTTAAAGAAATTGCATTGAAATACGATCGTTTTTGGGACGGATACAGTTCGGTTGAAAACCGGGTAATTGCAAAACCTTCATTCCAGTTTGATGTAGAAGAAGAAACAATAAAAACCAATTTGATTGTAGACTATGTTGGGGGAACTTTTGCAAAAGATCTTTCAGGCAGTACTCCAGCAGATTATGGTTATGTGAATTTTGGAATTCATCCTAGTTTTATGATGAAAAAAGACGACTGGTCCGTAAATTTTGGTGCCTCCGTTTTTTATAGTTCAGATCTGAAACACAGCAACAGTCAATTGTTTTTTTATCCAAAAATAAATGCTTCACTTAAAGTTGTTGGTGATTTGATGGTTTTTTATGCTGGAGCTGAAGGTGGTTTAGATCAGAATTCCTATAGGGATTTTGCTAATGAAAATCCCTTTTTGTCACCCAATATATTTGTGACGCCTACAGACAGACAATACGATCTTTTTGCAGGGTTAAAAGGAAAATTATCCAATTATATCAGTTATAACGTGAAAGGTTCCTATGTTAGCGAAAAAAACAAAGGCTTATTTTTAAGCAATCCATACAGCGACACAATCCTTGTTCAGGACGAATATAGATACGGGAATTCCTTTGGAGTTGTCTATGATGACATAAAAACAGCAAACCTTTTCGGAGAATTGAAAGGAGATTTTTCTAAAAATGTTTCTTTCGGAATAAACGGAACTTTTAGTTCTTTTTCTACTGCCAACCTACAAGAAGCCTGGAATTTACCCACCATAAAATTAGGAGCCAATCTTCAGGTCAATTTTACTGATGAATGGTATGCTGGTACCGATTTGTTTTTTGTAGGTGAAAGAAAAGATCAACAAGTGAATTTAAGTATTATGCCTTTAATTGCTTCAGATAACACCAAAACCTTAGACAGTTATTTTGATGCCAATGCACATCTCGGCTACAAATACAATAAGCGATTTACTGCTTTTTTGAGATTCAATAATATCGCAAATCAAGCCTATCAAAAATGGTTGAATACTCCAGTGCAATCCTTTCAAGTAATGCTGGGTGGCAATTATAAATTCGATTTTTAAATATATTTGCCACTAAGACACTAGGCCACAAAGTTTTTTTAATATTCTTGTGAATCTTGTTTCTGAGTTACGATGTCACTTTTATACCATCTTTATTAATACTCTTTGTGGCATAGCGCCTTAGTGGCAAAAAAAATATGACTCTAAAACAAAAAATATACCATCATTACATACAGCAAGTTCAAGACAAAATTGATGTTTTCAGAGACATGATTTCGGCTTTAACGGAAGATTCAAAAAACGATGCCAAAGGTTCTGCCGGAGACAAGCATGAAACGGCTTTATCGATGATGCATATTGAACAGGAAAAACTCAACCGTAAATTAGCAGAGATACTGGAACAAAAAGCCATTCTCGATAAAATTGACATCACTATCGTTTCCAGTAAAATAGCACTTGGAGGTTTGGTTCAAGCAAACGGCATGTTGCTTTTTATTGCTACCGCCTTACCCAAAATAACAGTTGAAAACAAGACTGTTTTTGCAGTTTCTCCGCAATCGCCTTTAGGCAGTAAATTAATGGGAAATGAGGTGGGTTTTTCGTTTGAGATTAATGGGACGAAGTATTTGGTGGAAAGCATTTGTTAATATGAGATAGTTGTTTTTCAATGTTTTTACAATCTCTAACTTTAAATACTAATTTCTCGAATTATTCATTTCATATTTTCAGTAAAATTAATTTATTAGTTATAATTTACAATCAATACGTAGATTTATGTTTGTAAATGACAACTTAAATCGCACCTTTGCTCCACAATTAGAAACAATCAATTAAAATATAGAATTATGTGCGGAATAGTATGTGCCTTTGATCTAAAACAAAAAGCAGAAGTTTTAAGACCACAAGTATTGGAAATGTCTAAAATCATTCGTCACCGTGGACCGGATTGGAGCGGTATTTTTAGTAATGATAAAGCAATTATGTCTCACGAACGTTTGGCTATTGTTGATCCAGCTTCAGGGAAACAACCTTTATTTAGCGAAGATAAAAACCTTGTTTTGGCTGCCAATGGCGAAATTTACAACCACAGAGAATTACGTAAACAATTTGAGGGTAAATATAAATTCCAAACCGAAAGCGACTGCGAAGTTATTTTGGCACTTTACAAAGAAAAAGGGGTTCATTTTATAGATGAAATGAACGGTATTTTTGGATTCGCCATTTATGATGTCGAAAAAGACGAGTATTTTGTGGCTCGTGATCACATGGGAATCATTCCATTGTATATTGGTTGGGATCAAAACGGTACTTTTTATGTAGCTTCAGAATTGAAAGCTTTAGAAGGTTATTGCACCAAAATCCAATTATTTCCTCCAGGACATTATATGTCCAGCAAAGACGGAGAATTTGTGCAGTGGTACAAAAGAGAATGGGTTGATTATGATGCGGTAAAAGACAACGTAACCAGCATTGACGAAATTAAAGTAGCTTTAGAAGCTGCGGTTCACAGACAATTGATGAGTGATGTGCCTTATGGAGTATTGCTTTCTGGAGGGTTAGATTCGTCTATTACTTCGGCTGTGGCCAAAAAATATGCACAAAAACGTATTGAATCCGGTGATGTTGCCGATGCTTGGTATCCACAACTACACTCATTTTCAGTAGGATTGGAAGGTTCTCCAGATTTAGCTGCGGCACGTATTGTAGCAGATCATATTGGAACCATTCACCATGAAATTAAATTTACCATTCAAGAAGGTTTAGATGCAGTTCGTGATGTGATTTATAACTTGGAAACCTATGATGTAACAACGATTAGAGCATCAACACCTATGTGGTTAATGGCCAGAGTTATTAAATCTATGGGAATCAAAATGGTGTTGTCAGGTGAAGGTGCTGATGAGTTGTTTGGAGGATATTTGTATTTTCACAAAGCGCCAAACGCTAGAGAATTTCATGAAGAAAACGTTCGTAAATTAGGAAAATTGCACATGTACGATTGTTTGCGTGCCAACAAAAGTTTAGCGGCTTGGGGAATTGAAGGTCGTGTACCGTTTTTAGATAAAGAATTTATGGATGTGGCGATGAGAATTAACCCACAAGATAAAATGATTAATAAGGAACATCCAATGGAAAAATGGGTGGTTCGTAAAGCTTTTGAAGATATGTTGCCGGCAAGTGTTGCCTGGAGACAAAAAGAACAATTTAGTGATGGAGTGGGGTACAGTTGGATTGACACTTTAAAAGAAGTAGTGGCTGTTGAAGTTTCGGATGAACAATTGGCAAATGCGAAGTATAAATTCCCTTTACAAACGCCAACATCTAAAGAGGAGTATTACTATCGTTCTATTTTTAACGAACATTTCCCAAGTGATGCTGCTGCTTTATGTGTACCACAGGAAGCAAGCGTGGCCTGTAGTACAAAAATTGCATTAGAATGGGATGAGGCATTCAAAAACATGAATGATCCTTCAGGAAGAGCAGTTGCTAATGTTCATGAGGATTCATATATAAAAGGATAAAACCATTTGGTTTACATAAATTATTGTAATTTTAAAGCGTTGAATTTTCAACGCTTTTTTTATGGCTTTAACTCTCGCTTTCCATTTTTATGATTTGCCCCTGAGGCATCCCTTTACAATTTCCCGTTATACGGTTAAGATTCAAAAAACTGTGGTGGTTTGCATTTCTGACGGAACGTTTTCAGGTTATGGTGAAGCAACCGTAAACCCATATTATCATAGCACTGTCGAAAAATTATCGGCAAGTTTGGCCAAAGTTTTACCCATTGTTGCTATAACTTCAGAAATTCATCCCAAAGATTTTTGGGAAAGTATTGCAATTGTTTTGAAAGACGATTATTTTGCCTTGTGCGCTGTAGATATGGCCTATTGGGATTATTATGCCAGAAAGAACATGAGGACATTACGAAGCTATTGGTCGGATGAAGATTCTAAAACGCCACTGACTTCTTATACGATTGGGATTGACTCCATAGCGATAATGCAACAAAAAATCATCGAAATGTCGTGGCCTATTTATAAGATTAAGTTAGGAACTCCAAACGATATTCAAATAGTGGAAAGTTTACGCAAAATAACCGATTCCGTCTTCAGAATAGATGCGAATTGCGCCTGGAATGCAAATCAAACCATTAAATATGCTTCAATCTTAAAAGAACTTAACGTAGAATTCATCGAGCAACCTTTAAATGCAGGCGATATTGAAGGCATGAAAAAAGTCAAATCCAAATCCGTTTTACCTATCATTGCTGACGAAAGTTGCCAACGGGAAAAAGATGTTATTTTGTGTAGCGAATTATTTCATGGGATCAATATCAAATTAATGAAATGTGGCGGAATTACTCCTGCCTTGAGAATGATTGAAGTGGCAAAGGAACAGGATTTGTTACTAATGGCGGGCTGCATGACAGAATCAACAGTTGGAATATCGGGATTGGTTCAAATCGCGCCACTTTTAGACTATTTAGATGCCGATGGAGCCTTGCTTTTGAGTCAGGATATAGCGGAAGGTGTAACTTTCGATTTTGGGAAAATTGTATATCCAAATGCTTTTGGAAGTGCCGTGAAATTATATGTGCCAAAAATCATAAAATGTTAATAACTTCAATGCTAAAAGTGCGGTTTATAGGGCATAATCGATCCCTATTTTATATATTTGCGTGTTAGACAAAAAATACATTTTTTAGAGTAAATTTATATGAGCGAAGAAATCAAGAAGAACAATTATTCAGCAGATAGTATTCAGGCATTAGAAGGAATGGAGCACGTTAGGATGCGTCCTTCCATGTATATTGGAGATGTAGGTGTAAGAGGTTTGCATCATTTGGTTTATGAAGTAGTCGATAACTCTATCGATGAGGCAATGGGAGGTCATTGCGACACCATTGGCGTAGCGATAAACGAAGACGGTTCTGTGACTGTTGAAGATAACGGACGTGGAATTCCGGTCGATTTACATAAAAAGGAAGGCGTTTCTGCACTAGAAGTTGTAATGACTAAAATTGGTGCCGGAGGAAAATTTGATAAGGATTCTTATAAGGTTTCCGGGGGATTGCACGGTGTTGGGGTTTCTGTAGTAAATGCATTATCTAAACATTTGAGAGCTACTGTTCATAGAGACGGAAAGGTATATGAGCAGGAATATGAAAGAGGAAAATCGCTTTATCCTGTAAAACAAATTGGCGAAACTACAAAAAGGGGAACAATAGTTACTTTTTATCCGGACAATCAAATTTTTACCCAAACTACCGATTTTACTTACGATACTTTATCGGCGCGTATGCGGGAGTTGTCCTATTTGAATAAAGGAATTACCATCACTTTTACGGATAAAAGAGAATTGGACAAAGATGGTAAATTTGTTCAGGAAATCTTTCATTCTGATGAAGGGCTGAAAGAATACATCCGTTATTTGGATGGAAATCGGGAGCCAATCATTTCTCATGTTATTTCGATGGATTCCGAAAAAGGAGAGATCCCTGTTGAGGTTGCCTTGATTTACAATACGAGTTATACGGAGAATATTTTCTCGTATGTGAATAATATTAATACGCATGAAGGTGGAACGCACCTGCAAGGTTTTAGAACTGGTTTAACCCGTTCGTTAAAGAAATACGCAGATGCTTCTGGAATGTTAGATAAATTGAAGTTCGAAATTGCCGGAGACGATTTCCGCGAAGGGCTAACCGCAATTATTTCAGTAAAAGTAGCAGAACCACAGTTTGAAGGTCAGACCAAAACCAAATTAGGAAATAGAGAAGTTGTTTCGCCGGTAAGTCAAGCGGTAAGTGAAATGATCGAAAATTATTTGGAAGAAAATCCAAATGATGCCCGAATCATTGTTCAAAAAGTAATTCTTGCTGCGCAGGCTCGACATGCTGCTAAGAAAGCACGTGAAATGGTGCAACGCAAAACCGTTCTTGGCGGTGGCGGATTGCCAGGAAAATTATCAGATTGTTCAGAACAAGATCCTGCAAAATGCGAAGTATACCTTGTCGAGGGAGATTCGGCAGGTGGAACCGCAAAGCAAGGTCGCGATCGTGCTTTTCAGGCTATCATGCCATTGCGAGGTAAGATTTTGAATGTGGAGAAAGCAATGCACCATAAAGTTTTTGAAAACGAAGAGATTCGAAATATATTTACGGCACTTGGCGTAACAATTGGGACTGCGGAAGATAGTAAGGCATTAAATATCGAAAAATTACGTTATCATAAAGTCATCATTATGTGTGATGCCGATGTCGATGGAAGTCATATTTCAACTTTAATTCTAACGTTTTTCTTCCGATTCATGAAGGAATTAATTGAACAGGGTCACGTATATATTGCAGCTCCTCCTTTATATTTAGTAAAAAAAGGAAACAAGAAAGAATATGCTTGGAATGATGTGCAGCGAGATCAAGCTAATGAAAGAATGGGCGGAAGTGCCGCAATTCAACGTTATAAAGGTTTAGGAGAGATGAATGCGGAGCAATTATGGGAAACCACAATGGATCCTAATTTCAGAACTTTACGCCAAGTGAATATTGACAGTTTAGCAGAAGCCGATAGAGTGTTTTCTATGTTAATGGGGGATGAGGTTCCGCCAAGAAGGGAATTTATCGAGAAAAACGCAGTTTATGCCAATATCGATGCCTAAATAAAATTTAATCGTTAATTCGGTTATTTGTTTAACTGATTAGCGGAGTTAACAAATAATAGAATTAACAAATTAATAAATAAACACAAATAAAATGAAAGTTACAATAGTAGGAGCAGGAAACGTGGGAGCGTCTTGCGCAGATGTGATTTCTTATAGAGGAATTGCGAGTGAAGTAGTAATTTTAGATATCAAGGAAGGTTTCGCCGAAGGTAAGGCTATGGATTTGATGCAATGCGCTACCAATACAGGATTCAATACCCAAATTTCAGGAGTTACCAATGATTATTCAAAAACAGCCAACAGCGATGTAGTTGTAATTACTTCAGGGATTCCAAGAAAACCGGGAATGACTCGTGAAGAGTTAATCGGAATCAATGCCGGAATTGTGAAATCTGTAGTGGATAATGTTTTGGTTCATTCTCCAAACTCAATAATAGTTGTCGTTTCTAATCCTATGGATACCATGACATATTTGGCTTTAAAAGCAACAGGTTTACCAAAAAACAGAATTATTGGAATGGGTGGCGCTTTAGACAGTTCCCGTTTTAGATATTATTTATCAAAAGCATTAGACAAACCATCAAATGATATTTCCGCAATGGTTATTGGAGGTCATGGTGATACAACAATGATTCCGTTGACTCGTTTGGCTGCTTACAACGGTATTCCGGTTTCTGAATTTCTTTCTCAAGAAGAATTGGACAAGGTAGCTGCTTCCACTATGGTTGGAGGAGCAACATTAACGGGGCTTTTAGGAACTTCTGCGTGGTATGCACCTGGGGCTTCTGTGGCTTATCTTGTTGATAGTATTTTAAATGACCAAAAGAAAATGATTGCATGTTCTGTTTTGTTGGAAGGTGAATATGGTCAAAATGATATTTGTATTGGGGTTCCATGTATAATAGGTAAAAATGGAGTTGAACAAATTGTGGAAATTAAATTAAACGATGCTGAAAAAGCTTCATTTGCTAAAAGCGCTGATGCTGTTAGAAATATGAATGCTGACTTGCAATCAGTTTTAGCATAAGTTTTTATGCCATATATAGAGAAGACTGCAACATTGCAGTCTTTTTTTTGAGATTAATCAATAAATAAATTGGTTAATCTTTAGGTAAATTATATATTTGCTCGTTTTTAAAAAAAAACGGACGTGTATCAAATTTTTAGAATTAAGTTTTAAAATTAAAAAATATACATTTATTAGCGATTATTTTTAAAACTTACAAACAAAAAACAATTAATTATTAGCAATAATGCAGAATAGAGGACTAGTTAAATTTTTTGCAATTTTATTTGCATTGGTAAGTATTTACCAACTTTCTTTCACATTCGTTTCTCATAATATAGAAAGCGATGCCAAAACGTTTGCGAAAGGAAATTCTGAGAAAGAATTAAAATATTTAGATTCCATTGGGAAAGAAAAAGTATTTAATCTTGGGTTTACCGATTTTACTTATAATGAAGTAAAAGACAAAAAAATCAATAAGGGGCTTGATCTTGAGGGGGGAATCAATGTTCAACTTCAAATTTCGGTAAAAGACATAATTAAAGGATTATCCAATAATTCTAAAAACCCTACTTTCAATAAAGCACTGGCTGATGCTACGGCAAACAGACAAGGAAATCAGGATTACATTGATGCTTTTTTTGAAGCATTCGATAAAGCTTCTTCAGGAACTGTAAAATTAGCTTCGCCAGAAATTTTTTCCAATAAAATCATTGGTGATGAAGTAAACTTTAGAATGACTGACGACCAAGTGAAAAAGGTAATCAGACGTAAAGTAGATGAATCTATCGGAAGTGCTTTTGAAGTACTAAGAAAGCGTATCGATAAATTTGGAGTTACACAACCTAATATTCAAAAATTAGGGGAATCCGGAAGAATCTTGGTAGAACTTCCTGGTGCTAAAGACGTAGATCGTATCAAAAAATTATTACAAAGTACGGCTCAATTAGAGTTTTGGGAAACCTATAAAATTGACGAGTTAGGTAATTTCTTAATGGCTACCAATAATGCTTTGAAGCTTACAGAGAAATCAGCCATAGAAATTAAAGAAACCGCAAAAACCGGAATCGATACTTTATTGACTGATAAAGTAAAAGATACCGTTGCTCCTAAAAAAGGTCAAAATCCTTTGTTGGATAAATTTGTGAGTCAAGGAGGAGGTCCGGTTCTTGCTGTTGTATCTCCTAAAGATACTTCTGTAATCAATAGCTATTTCAAAAGACAAGATATTAGAGTCTTATTGCCAGCGGATAAGCGTTATGCTAAATTTGTTTGGGGAAAACCTTCGACAATTGTTGATGAAAAAACAAAGAAAGAAGTTGAAACAGTTGAATTGTATGCTCTAAAAGGTAACAGAGACAACCAAGCGGCAATGAGTGGTGGAGTGGTTACGGATGCCAAAGATTCCTTTGACCAGTTGGGTAAACCATCGGTAACGATGCAAATGAACGGACAGGGTGCGAAAGCTTGGGAAGAATTAACAGGAAAAGCATTTACTCAAAAAAGTAATATCGCTATCGTTTTGGATGATATCGTTTATTCTGCACCTGGAGTTTCTAGCGGGCCAATTTCTGGTGGAAGATCAGAAATATCAGGAGTTTTTGATGTTACTGAAACTAAAGATTTAGCGAATGTATTAAGGGCAGGTAAATTACCGGCTTCAGCTGAAATTGTTCAATCTGAAGTGGTGGGGCCATCACTAGGGCAAGAAGCTATTGATAACGGAACTAATTCTGCTATTATTGGTTTGTTAATCGTTTCGTTATGGATGATGGTGTACTATGGTAAATCAGGTTTGTATGCGAATATTGCTTTAGCAATTAACCTTTTATTCTTATTTGGTATTTTAGCGAGCTTGGGAGCGGTACTTACGTTGCCTGGAATTGCGGGTATCGTGTTAACTATGGGTACAGCAGTTGATGCTAATATCATTATCTACGAAAGAGCAAAAGAGGAATTGCGTGCCGGAAGAACAATTGAGGAAGCAATTAAAGCTTCATTTGGTTGGAAAGGCGCCATGCGCTCCATTGTTGATGCAAACGTTACGCACGTATTGACAGGAGCGGTATTGTTGATTTTTGGAACTGGACCAATTCAAGGTTTTGCTACGACATTATTAATAGGTATAGCTACTTCATTGTTTACGTCTATTTTTATCACTAGAATTTTATTAGACTGGAGCGTAAGCAGAGGAAATAAATTAACTTTTGTTACGGGCTTTTCTAAAAACTTCTTCACGAATTTCCATTATGATTTCCTTGGGGTTAAAAAATACACATACATTTTTTCAAGCTTGGTAGTGATAGTAAGTATCATCTCTTTATCTACTAACGGATTAAATTATGGTGTCGATTTTAAAGGAGGAAGAACTTTTCAAGTGCATTTTGAAAAACCAGTTGCTGCTGAAGAAGTGAAATTGGAACTAGTTAAAGTTTTTGATGGAAGTGCTGAAGCCAAAATTTTTGGTAAAGACAATCAATTAAAAATCACAACTAAATATAAAGTTGATGAAGCGGGTACTGAAGCCGATCAAGAGGTAAATAAAATATTGTACGATAACTTGAAAAAGCATTTCTCTGCCGATATGACTTACGAAAAATTCGTAAACAGTTACGATGGTAAAAAATACGGTATTTTGCAAGCCTCTAAAGTTGGTCCAACTGTTGCAGATGACATCAAAACCAACTCGTATTGGGCGGTTCTAGGAGCTATGGGAATTGTTTTCTTATACTTGATGGTAAGTTTCAGAAAATGGCAATACAGTTTAGGTGCGATTGCGGCGGTGGCGCATGATGTTATTTTCGTATTGGGAATTTATTCTTTATTGTGGAAATACATGCCTTTCGGAATGGAAATTGACCAGCATTTTATTGCGGCAATCCTAACCGTTATTGGGTATTCTATGAATGATACCGTAATTGTATTTGACAGGGTTCGGGAGTATTTAGGCGGTAAAGCGAAAGGAAATTTCAATTCTATCGTGAATCAATCTATTAACTCTACTATGTCAAGAACAATTAACACTTCCTTGACGATGATTTTGGTATTGTTAATCATGTTCATTTTTGGTGGAGAATCCATTAGAGGATTTATCTTCGCCATGTTGATAGGTATTGTTGTAGGAACGTATTCATCCCTATTTATAGCAACGCCAGTTCTTGTGGATACTATTTCTGACGCGGAACACAAAAGAATTGAAGAAGAGCATAACAAAGCATAATAATTTTTTATATACTAGAAAATGCCCGAATTGTTTCGGGCATTTTTTTTGGGATATCATGAATTTAAAAAATAAATAACTAATTTTAAAGGATTGTAAATTGAACTTCTTGTACCTGAAATATAAAACGTAATATAAAGCATAGCACGAATGAAAAACCTACTGAAAGAAACCTACGGAATGCTCTTTGAAGAAAAACTGATTGATGAAATCGCAGAAGTTTCTTTATTACGGGATTTTAAGGAGCAGGACGTCCTGATTGATTTTGGGGATTATATCAAAAAAATCCCATTGTTGATTACAGGTGCTATCAAGATTTTACGGGAAGATTTCGATGAAGGGGAATTGCTCTTGTATTTTATTGAAAAGGGAGATACCTGTGCCATGACAATGGCGTGTTGTATGGGTGAAACCAAAAGTGAAATTAGAGCCGTTGCTGAAACCAATGGAACTGTAGTGATGATTCCTGTGATAAAAATGGAAGAGTGGTTAGGAAAGTATAAAAGCTGGAGGACATACGTATTTAACAGTTATAACAATCGTTTGAAAGAAATGCTTACAGCCATCGATAATCTTGCATTCATGAATATGGACGAACGGCTACTAAACTATCTTCAGGAAAAGGTTAAAATTAACCATTCTAAGGAGATTCATACTACCCATCAAGAAATTGCATTTGATTTACATACTTCAAGAGTAGTTGTGTCCCGATTACTGAAAGCACTTGAAAATGAAGGGAAAATTCGCCTGCACAGGGCGTCAATAGAATTTCTAAAAAGTTAGTTTGTAACTTTAGTTGCAGAAGGAGTTTCTAAATAGGTGCACCTTTGTGGTATCAAAATAGTAACAGATGGAAATTTCTCAAGGTATAGGATATATTTTAGCCGTATTTGTCGGGATGACATTAGGAATGTTAGGCAGTGGAGGCTCTATTCTTTCGGTTCCCATTTTAGTATACGTAATGAGTATTGAACCCACTTTGGCCACTGCATATTCATTATTTATTATTGGGACAACCTCTTTGATTGGAGGCATTCAAAAAGCCAAACACAAATTAGTCGATTTTAAAAAAGTTATTTTATTTGGAATTCCTACCGTAATTACAGTTTTTATTACCCGAAAAATTATTGTTCCCAGAATTCCAACCATCATTTTTTCTACTGATTTTTTTACGTTGCACAAGTCGGTTTTAATCATGATTGTTTTTGCTGTGGTTATGATAGTAGCTTCAATCAAAATGATTAAGCCATCGGTCTTAATACCCATTTCTGAAGGTGAAAAATTAAACTATTATAAAATAGCTATTCAAGGTGTTTTTATAGGTTTGATTTCAGGTTTTGTTGGCGCTGGTGGTGGATTTCTAATTATTCCAACATTATTATTTATGACAAAAACCCACATGAAAATGGCTGTTGGAACTTCCCTTTTTATCGTGGCTTCCCAATCCTTAATCGGCTTTTTGGGTGACATACAAGGTAATCAGATTATCGATTGGAAACTGTTGTTAATTTTTACAAGTTGCTCCATCTTCGGAATTTTCATAGGAAATTTTATTTCCAGAAAAGTAGAAGGCAATAAACTCAAAATAACATTTGGTTGGTTTGTTTTGGCCATGGGAATATATATAATCATCAAAGAATTTTTTTGGTCTTAATGATTTCATAAATGTAACTTTTGTTACCATTTTGTGTTAAAAAATGAATTAATTTTAAAGTATAATAACTATAAAAATGAAAATAGAACAAATATACACCGGTTGTTTAGCTCAAGGTGCCTATTATATAGAAAGTAATGGAGAGGTGGCTATTATTGATCCCTTGCGGGAAGTACAGCCTTATATTGACAAAGCAAATCAAAATCATTCGAAAATAAAATACATTTTTGAAACCCATTTCCATGCAGATTTTGTTAGTGGACATGTTACTTTAGCTGAAAAAACTGGGGCGCCAATAGTTTTCGGACCTCAAGCAAATCCTAGTTTTAAAGCGCACATAGCCACAGATGAAGAAGTTTTTCACTTAGGTAAAATTACCATTACCGTTTTGCATACGCCAGGACATACCATGGAAAGTGCATGTTATCTCCTAAAAGATGAAGAGGGAAAAGACTATGCGCTTTTTAGCGGAGACACCTTGTTTTTGGGTGATGTAGGAAGACCTGATTTGGCTCAAAAAGCAGCTCATATGACAAAGGAACAATTGGCTGGAATTCTTTTTGACAGTTTGCGCAATAAAGTAATGACCTTGCCAGACGAGGTAATTGTTTATCCTGCACATGGTGCCGGAAGCGCATGTGGAAAAAATTTGAGCAAGGAAACCATTGGAACAATTGGTGAACAAAAAAAAGTTAATTATGCCCTTCGTGCCGAGATGACCCGAGATGAATTCATCAATGGAGTCACAGATGGATTGTTGCCTCCACCTGCTTATTTCCCGATGAATGTGAGACTGAATAAAGAGGGATATGAAAACGTGGATGATATCATTAAAGAGGCTATTGCATACGACCCCAAAACGTTTGAACATTTGGCTAATGAAACTGATGCTTTAATTCTAGACGTACGCCATCAGGATGATTTTGCCAAGGGACACATTCCAAAATCAATTTTTATTGGTATTGAAGGCAATTTTGCGCCTTGGGTTGGAGCTTTGATTATTGATAGCAAGCAACCTTTACTATTGGTAACGCCGTCGGGAAGGGAAGAAGAAACCATCGTGAGATTGGCCAGAGTGGGATATGACAATACATTAGGGTATTTAAAAGGTGGTTTTGAAGCATGGAAAAGTACAGGTTTAGAATACGATAGGGTCAATTCTGTTTCGGCGGAAGAATTAGAAGAAAAATTGCTGGAAAAAGTTCCCGTTTTTGACGTCAGAAAACCGGGTGAATATGACGCTGAGCATATTGTAGATGTTCCTTCAACCCCTTTGGATTTCCTGAACGAACATTTGTCTGAATTTCCAAAAAAAGAACCCTTTTATGTGCATTGCGCCGGGGGATACCGTTCTGTTATTGCAACCTCGATATTAAAGGCACGAGGATATCATAACGTCGTCAATGTTTTAGGTGGATTTGATGCGATTAAAAAAACGGGAATAAAAACTACAAATTATGTATGTCCTTCAACTTTAAAATAATGAAAGTACAACTTTTTACCAATTGGCATCTCATGCGCTGGGTTCGATTGACATTTGCCCTATTTTTATTTATCCAAGCGATAGTATTGCGGGAGTGGATGTTTATTACTTTTGGATTGTTTTTCTTCATTCAGGTAATTTTTAATCTGGGTTGCGGCGCTAACGATTGTACAATTCCTAACCATAAAAACAAGAAAGATGAGTAATTTCGATACGATTATCAAATCAGGAAAACCGGTTTTAATTGATTTTTTTGCCACATGGTGCGGGCCATGCAAAACGCTTGCCCCAATTTTGAAACAAGTCAAAGACGCCTTGGGAGAAAGGATCACGATATTGAAAATTGATGTGGACAAAAATCATCAAATGTCGTCCCAGTATCAAGTGCGTGGCGTCCCTACTATGATTTTGTTTCAGGAAGGAAAACAATTGTGGCGACAATCAGGTGTTTTGTCAAAAGAAGAGATTATCAAAATGATTATAGAGAAAACTAACAAATGACAAAAAAAGCATTCATCATCACAGGAATAGGAGTCGTTGTTGGAGCCCTTTCAGGGTATTTGTATTACTTTTATGTTGGCTGTTCTTCAGGAACTTGCGCCATTACTTCCAGACCTTTAAATAGTACTTTATATGGGGCGTTAATGGGAGGGTTACTCTTTAATATGTTCGTGAAATCACCAAAAAAATCATAAATACCGAAAATTAATCAATACAATTGAAATAAGATGAAAAAGAATATGGGGTTAACAGACAAAATTATTCGTATTGCGGCTGCAATTTTTGTTGCAATATTGTATTTTATGGGTACAATAAGCGGAATGATAGCACTCGTTTTAGGCATTTTTGCAATTATTATGGTTATAACCAGTTTCATTAGCTTTTGCCCATTGTATATTCCATTTGGAATTTCAACCCGCAAAAAAGAATAACTATATAAAGGAGCACAATAACGAGGTTTTTAATCAGATTTCTTTTGGATCAAAATTATTGGAATGCTAAATGCAAATCCAATTTATGAAAATGAAAATGTAACAAAATTTGATTGGTTTACGATCCAATACAAAATTGTTCTTTTGAATTTAAAAAGTAATTTAAAGTAACAATTTAAGTTTGAATAGAGTTTTCCTTGCGGAATGTATTTTTAGTTACCTTTGTTAACCAAATGGTTAAACAGTATAGTTAAATTAATGACCACTGAAGAAAAAATATTTAACGCGGCCAGGATTGTATTCCAAAAGAAAGGGTTTGCAGGCGCTCGCATGCAGGAAATCGCCGATGAAGCGGGAATCAACAAGGCGATGTTACACTATTGTTTCAAGAACAAGCAATTACTTTTTCAAGCCGTTTTCATGAATGCTTTTGGTCAATTGGCTCCGCAAATTAACGCCATTTTCAATTCTCAAGATACGGTTTTTGACAAAATAACGAAGTTTACCCATAGTTATATTTCGTTTGTAATTCTCAATCCCTATTTGCCACAATTCGTAATTCAGGAAATGAATAACAATCCCGAGTTTGTAATGTCTTTTATGAACAATGGAAACAGACCTAATCCTACCGTTTTGATTGCTCAAATCGAAAAAGAAATTGCGGACGGAATTATAAAACCCATTAATCCAAAACAGCTTCTGCTGGATATTTTTTCGATGACCATTTTTCCTTTTGCTGCCCAAATGATGGTCAAAGGAATGATTCAAATTTCAGATTCTCAATTCAATGAAATGATGGAAGAACGAAAAACCAGTGTTGCCGAACAAATAATTAATTCGATAAAAAAATGAAACCATTTTTGAAGATAACATTTGCATTATTACTGCTGCCTATTTTATCCCATGCACAGCAAACCTTATCATTGGAAAATTGCTATGATTTAGTCAATAAAAATTATCCATTGGCCAAACAAACGGAATTATTGCAACAAAAATCAGCTTTCGAAATTGATGCGCTCAACAAAGGAAAATTGCCAAAAATAGATTTAAATGCTCAGGGAACCTATCAATCGGCGGTTACGGAATTGCCCATTCATTTACCAAATGTGACGGTAAATCCGTTGAATAAAGACCAATATCGGGCGACTTTAGACGTAAATCAATTAGTGTATAATGGCGGAATGATTGATGCAAATTCCAAACTTAAAGAAGCACAAACTAAAACGCAACAACAACAAGTTTCGGTGAATTTATATCAAATTAAAACCAGAATCAATCAGTTGTATTTTTCGATTTTGTTGTTACAAGAACGAAAAGCGATTTTGATTTCTAAACAAAATCAATTGGTTACTAAAATAAATGAAGTGAAAATTGGGGTTAAATTTGGAGCTATTATTCCTGCTTCGGAGAAAGTGCTCGAAGCCGAAAACTTGAAAATTAAGCAGCAACTTGTCGAAATTCAATTTGATAAAAAACGATTGTTAGAAAATTTGTCAGTGCCAACTTTTTCGACAATTGACGATAATACAACTTTGGTTCAGCCAATGATTTTCAATGATTTTACTGTGGAAAGTAATCGTCCGGAACTGAAATTATTTGACATCCAAAACGAACAACTTGAAGTTTCTAAGGAGGTAATTTCTAAAAATAATTCACCAAAAATAAATGCTTTTGGTCAAGCGGGTTATGGAAATCCAGGATTGAATATGTTGGACAATTCGTTTCAAACCTTTTATATGGTGGGTTTAAAAGCCAATTGGAATGTGTTTGATTGGAATAAATCCAAAACCGAAAAACAAGCACTTTCTGTTTCAAAAGAAATCGTTTCGACAGAAAAAGAGACTTTTTTGCTTAACAATAAGTTACAATTACAGGAAATGGAAAACGAAATTCATAAAACGGAAGCGGTTATCAATACCGATTCAGAAATTATCACTTTACGTGAAGACGTAGTCAAATCTTCAAATTCACAATTGAAAAATGGTGTCATAACTTCATCAGAATATCTGGTGGAATTCACCAATTTATATGAAGCCAAAACCAATCAAAAACTGCATGAAATTCAATTGGCTTTGGCGAAAGCGAATTATAAAATTGTAAAAGGAAATTAAAAATATATAAAAATGAAAAAAATAATCACATTCGTACTTCTGACAAGTTTAGTTTCTTGTAATAAAAATAACGACAAAGCCGATGGTTACGGTAATTTTGAAGCTACCGAAGTTACAATTTCGGCGGAAGCCAACGGAAATATCGAATATTTAAAACTCGAAGAAGGCGAAATTCTGGAACCCAAAACACAAGTTGGCATGATTGATACTACCCAGTTGTATTTCAATAAACAACAGCTAATTGCTTCAATAAGCACTGTTTTATCAAAATCAAAAAATGTGTTGTCGCAAAGAAGTGTTTTGCAGGAACAACTCAAAACGACCTTGATTGAGAAAAAGAGAATCGAAAATATGTTTGCCGAAAACGCTGCAACTAAGCGGCAAGTTGACGAAATTATAGGCAAAGTGAATGTGTTGAAGGAACAAATAAAAAGCGTGGAAACCCAAAACGCGCCCATCGTAAATGAGGTAAAATCGATTGATGTACAAATCGAAAAAATCAACGACCAAATTGAAAAAAGCAAAATTATAAATCCCATAAAAGGAACGGTTTTAGCCAAATATGCAGAACCAAATGAAGTTACGGCGTTTGGAAAACCACTTTATAAAATTGCCGATATTTCCGAAATGACTTTGCGAGTGTATATCAGCGAAACCCAATTACCCAAAATAAAAGTGGGGCAAAATGTAAGCGTTAAAATTGATTCGGACAAAGAAATGAAATCGTATCTGGGAACTATTTCCTGGGTTTCATCGTCGGCTGAATTCACTCCAAAAGTGATTCAAACCAAGGAAGAACGTGTAAATTTAGTTTATGCCGTGAAAGTGAAAGTAAAAAATGACGGAGCTCTAAAAATAGGTATGCCAGCTGAAATGTGGATAAGTAGTCAAAAATCATAAAGCCGAAAAGGAAAAATTAACAATCTAATTCTCTTATAAATTGAGTATTCAAGTCCAAAATATATCAAAATCCTACAATAAAATCAAAGCCATTGATGCCATTTCTTTTGAGGTAAACGATGGAGAATTATTTGGACTTATTGGACCTGATGGAGCCGGTAAAACTACAATTTTCAGAATTCTCACAACGCTTTTATTGGCCAATGAAGGTTCGGCATCGGTTGCAGGTTTTGATATTGTCAAAGATTACAAAGCCATTCGGAATTCGGTGGGTTATATGCCCGGAAAGTTTTCCTTGTACCAAGATTTATCCGTGGAGGAAAATTTGAAATTTTTTGCTGCCATTTTCGGAACGACGATTGAAGAAAATTACGATTTAATCAAAGATATTTATATTCAAATCGAACCTTACAAAACGAGAAGGGCAAGAGCACTTTCGGGCGGAATGAAACAGAAATTAGCATTATGTTGCGCTCTGATTCACAAACCAAAAGTCCTTTTTCTTGATGAACCCACCACTGGAGTTGATCCCGTTTCACGAAAAGAATTTTGGGAAATGCTCAAGCGTTTGCAACAAAAAGGAATCACGATTTTGGTTTCTACGCCTTATATGGACGAGGCTGCTTTATGCGACCGAATTGCCTTAATCCAAAAGGGGAGCATCTTAAAAATTGATGAACCCAGAAATATTATCAAGGATTATCAGAAAATAATTTACGATGTTAAGGCTAAAAATAGGCACCAATTAATTCTGGATTTGAAAAAATATCCAAGTCAATACAGCGTTTTTGCCTTTGGGGAATACATTCATTATATTGATAAAAACGAGGATTTTAACGCTGCGGATTTAGATAATTATCTTAAAAAACAGCTTCATACGGAAATAGAAATTCGGATTTCAAATCCAACAATCGAAGATGTTTTTATGGATTTGTAATTAATTAAAAATCGGTAATAATCCTTTTGAATCTGTGGCAAGAAAAAGATTGCTTCGTGCCTCGCAATGACAACATGAACAAAGAAAAAATCATAGAAGTACAAAATCTTACCAAGCAATTTGGCAACTTTACTGCTGTCAAAAGTATTTCTTTTGATGTGTATAAAGGAGAGATTTTCGGTTTCCTTGGCGCTAACGGTGCCGGAAAAACTACGGCTATGAAAATGCTTATCGGAATTTCAAAACCCACTTCTGGAGAGGCTTTGGTTGCTGGCTTTGACGTAAAAACCAATACCGAAATGGTCAAAAAAAGCATAGGTTACATGAGTCAAAAATTCTCGATGTATGATGATTTAACCATCAAGGAAAACATCACTTTTTTTGGTGGAATTTATGGATTATCCAAAGCAAGAATCAAAGAAAAAACGATGCAATTAGTTGAAGAATTAAGACTCCATGACTCGATAGATAAATTAGTAGGTTCATTACCATTGGGTTGGAAACAGAAATTGTCTTTTTCGGTGGCCTTATTGCATGAACCCAAAATCGTTTTTCTCGATGAACCAACTGGAGGAGTTGACCCCATTACCAGAAGACAATTTTGGGAAATGATATATGCCGAAGCCAATAAAGGAACCACCATTTTTGTGACCACACATTACATGGACGAAGCTGAATATTGCGACCGAATTTCCATCATGGTCGAAGGAGTCATTGAAGCGCTTGATTCTCCAAAAAATCTGAAAAACAAGTATAATGTGGCTTCAATGAATGACGTTTTTTTGAAATTGGCGAGAAATGTGGAATCCCCATAACCCCCAAAAGGGTAACAAAAATAACCTTCGAGACTTTGTGTCTTCGTAGCAAAATAATATAAAATGAAAAGATTCATCGGTTTTGTAACAAAAGAATTCTATCACATTTTTCGGGATAAACGAACGATGTTCATCCTTTTCGGGATGCCAATTGCCCAAATTATGTTGTTTGGTTTCGCCATTACAAACGAAATCAACAATGTAAATATTGCCATTTTGGACAAATCCAAAGATAACGAAACACAGAAAATAATCAATAAAATTGGTGCTTCCAACTATTTTAAAATCAATCAGGAAATTACCAACGAGAACCAAATCGAAAGTGTTTTCAAAAAAGGAAAAGTAAAAGCCGTTTTGGTATTCGAAAAAGATTTCATCAAAAATATGCAAACATCAAAACAAGCCAAAGTCCAGGTGATTACTGATGCTACCGATCCCAATGTCGCCAATACTATATCGAATTATGTCAACTCCATTTTACAGAATTACACCCAGGAAATCAATAAAAACAACACGACAAGTCACCAAATACAAACGCAAATTCAACTGTATTATAACCCCGAATTAAAGAGTGTCTTCACCTTTGTTCCCGGAGTGATGACCATCATTTTAATGCTCGTTTCGGCAATGATGACTTCCATTTCCATCACACGTGAAAAAGAACTTGGAACAATGGAAGTACTGTTGGTTTCGCCTTTAAAGCCTTTTCAAGTCATTATTGGTAAAGTGTTTCCTTATATTTTTCTATCCATCATTAATGCCACAATTATCCTGCTTTTGGGTTTTTTTGTATTCAAAATGCCCGTCGAAGGAAACTTGTTTTTATTGGCTTTCGAAAGCATTTTGTTCATCACCACGGCACTTTCGTTGGGCATATTAATATCGACCGTTTCGCATTCGCAACAAACCGCAATGATGCTTTCCTTGATGGGATTAATGCTGCCAATAATCATACTTTCGGGCTTTATTTTTCCTGTTTCCAGCATGCCGTTGCCCTTGCAAATCATCAGCAACATCATCCCCGCCAAGTGGTTTATCATTATCATCAAAGCCATATTACTCAAAGGAGCAACACTAAATGTGATATGGAAAGAGACGTTAATTCTTATCGGAATGACGGTGTTTTTTATCGCAGTAAGTGTCAAAAAATATAAAATAAGGTTGGAGTAGAAAGAGATAAAAGATTATAGAGAAAAGACAAAAAAAATCATGTAAAACAGTTAAATCCGTGAACCAAAAACATTAGAAACCTTTATGATTTCACGCCTTCGTGGCTAACTAAAAATGAAAACAATACTATTCATCGTCCAAAAGGAATTCCGACAAATCTTTCGAAACAAAGGAATGCTTCCCATTATATTTGTTTTGCCACTGGTTCAATTGCTCGTTTTGTCGAATGCTGCCAGTTTTGAAATCAAAAACATTAAGTTTTCGTATATTGATAATGATCATTCCGTGGCTTCCAGAGAATTGATTTCGAAATTCCAAGCGTCCAGTTATTTCAATATTATTGAAAGGTTTCCTTCTAAAAAAGAAGCCGATTTTCAAATGCAAACGGGAACAGTAGATGTTATACTTGAAATTCCCAATCATTTCGAACGTGATTTAATCAAGGAAAATGGCACTAATTTATCGGTAAGTATCAATGCTATTGATGGTGCCGCAGCAGGAGTAGAGAATGTTTATATTTCACAAATCATAACGGGTTTCAATCAAAAAATACAAACGCAATTGTATCAATACAACGAAGCTTCTTACATGCGACCGGTTAATATTGTTACGATTCCTTCGTTTTGGTACAATAATACCTTGAACTATAAAACCTTTATGGTTCCCGGAATTTTGGTTTTATTGGTCACCATGCTCACGCTATTTTTATCGTCAATGAACATCGTTCGCGAAAAAGAAATTGGCACTTTAGAACAAATCAATGTGACGCCTATCAAGAAATACCAATTCATTGTCGGGAAATTATTCCCTTTTTGGGTTTTGGGATTGGTGATTCTGACTGTTGGCTTAACGATAGCCAAACTCATTTTCAACGTTCCCATATTAGGCAACATTGGCTTGATTTATTTCTTTACCTCGGTTTATTTGTTGGTCATTTTGGGCATCGGATTAATCATTTCCAACCATTCCGACACACAACAACAAGCCATGTTTATTGCTTGGTTTTTCTCCGTGATTTTTATTTTGATGAGTGGATTATTCACGCCAATAGAAAGCATGCCGGTTTGGGCACAAAACGTTACGTTGCTCAATCCTATTCGGTATTTTGTGGAAATTATCCGAATGGTAATGCTTAAAGGCGCTACGTTTTCGGATATTTCCAGACCATTTTATATGATTGTTTGCTATGCTTTTGCATTAAATGGAATAGCCGTTTGGTCATATAAAAAAACTATTTAGTATCTTTATGGGAGCTATGAAAACCACGCCAAAATATACGCTTTCAAAATCAGAATCCCTTTTTGTACAAGGGCCTTTGTCTCGATTTAAGGAGTTAGTTTTTATACTAAAAGTGGGGTTTAATTTCATCAAGGCTTTTCGGAAAATGCACTTTATTGGGCCCTGTGTAACCATTTTTGGTTCGGCGCGTTTTGGTCCTGAAATGGATCATTATAAAGATGCCGAGAAAATTGGTGCCGCAATGGCTAAACTGGGTTTTACCGTAATGACGGGTGGCGGTCCCGGAATTATGGAAGCGGCTAATAGAGGCGCTTACCAAGCCGGAGGTTATTCCGTGGGGTGTAACATTGTTCTTCCGATAGAACAAAAACCAAATCCTTATCTCCATAAATGGATTTACATTCCCTATTTTTTTGTTCGGAAGGTGATTCTCGTGAAATATTCGTTTGCTTTTATTGTGATGCCAGGAGGGATAGGCACTTTGGATGAATTGTTTGAATCCCTAACCCTGATTCAAACGAAAATGATTGCGGGTTTTCCTGTCGTGATTTTTGATACTAAATACCATAAAGATTTGTGCGAACATATTGATATGATGATTAGGCACGAAAGCATCAGCAGGGAAGATATGGAATTGCTTTTTGTGACGGATTCCGTGGAGGATTTGGTGGCACATATACAAAAACATGCCATCAAAAAATTTGGCTTGAAAAAAAAACACTATAATTCCAAATGGTGGTTAGGAGAAAGGAAAAGATGAATTACGATTTCTTTCTTGCAATCATTTTTTTGGTTGCCCATTTCATCATTTTTTGTTCCAAGTCCGCTTTCAGGAATGGTTTTGAGAGATAATCATCCATGCCAGATTCTAAACATTTTTCTCTTTCTCCTACCATAATTCCAGCGGTTAAAGCAATTATGATGGTCTTTTTTGATTTTTCTAGCTTTCGGATTTCAGCAGTAGTTTCATAGCCGTTCATTATGGGCATTTGAATGTCCATCAAAATAAGATCCGGTTTTTCCTCCTTAAACTGCCGAATCGCCTCATTTCCGTCTGAAGCTTCAAAGACGGTACAATCCGGCATAATTTTGTTTAAAAGCGTTTTTGCCAATAACATATTAATCGTATTATCCTCAACTACTAATATTTTAAGGTTATTAGGCATTTCTATTTTTTTGTCCGTTGTTTCAAGCGTTGGGTGTATTAGGACTGTATTGGCGTTTTTTTTTGCTGTTGCTTTTTTAAATTCAATAGTGAAATGGAAATGGCTTCCTTTCCCATATTCACTAATGAGTTCTAAATTGCTGTTCATTAAACCCAATAGTTGATTGGAAATAGTTAATCCTAAACCCGATCCGCCAAATTTCCTTGAGGTAGAACTGTCTTCTTGTACAAAAGAATAAAATATTTTTTTTTGATTTTGTTCCTTTATTCCTATTCCGGTATCTTTTACTGAAAATTGTAAAATAGTTTTGTCTTCCTTAGAAACCGCGATTTGTCTAATATCCAATCGTATTTGTCCGGAAGCGGTAAATTTTAAGGCATTGCTCAATAAATTTACTAAAATTTGCGTTAATCGGATAGAATCAGCAAAAATAAATTGAGGAACGGCATCTTCAATATTTAAAATTAAATCTATTTTTTTTTGATTTGCTAGATGTTTAAATAAGTTAATCGAGTGATGTGCCAGTTCAAAAAGATCGATTTCTTCGACATACAATTCTAAATTTCCGGATTCAATTTTAGAAAAATCTAAAACATCATTAACTACACTCATTAGTATGGTGGCAGATTCATTAATGGTGCTCGTATATTCCAATTGGCTCTTATCAAGTTTTGTATTCATTAACAAATGTGTAAACCCGATAATTCCGTTTAATGGAGTTCTAATTTCATGGCTCATGTTAGAAAGAAAATCCGATTTGGCTTTATTGGCCGTTTCGGCTAGTTCTTTTGCCTTGATTAATTCCATTTCCAACCGTTTGCGTTCGCAGATGTCAACCGCTGTAATCAAGCACTGCTCCCCGTTTTCCGTTACAACACCCGAAAGTATAACACATTTTATTGGATTATCCTTTATGGATATGGATACTTCGCATGATACTTTACCGTGGCTGTTAAATATTTTTTCAAAAAACTGATTGAATACAGGTTTAGTGTCTTCGGAAACAAAGGACACAAAATTACGGTTTATTAAAAACATCCGTTCTAGACCCAATATTTGGGATCCGGAAAGATTGAGTTCTAAAATTTTGCCTTCTTTAGAAAGGGTAAAATACCCGGAAGGGGCAAAGACGTACAGTTCCGCATATTTTTGGTGTGATGCTTCTGCTCTCTCTTTTTCCATGATGAGTTCTTCATTCTGCATTTCCAGCTCAATCTTGTGCACTTCCAGTTCATGAATGAGTTTCATCGTTTCGGTCTCAAAAAGTTTAGCAACTGATATTGCTTCTTTCTCTTTTAGTACCTTTTCCGCTTTTTGGCGAAGAATTACTGCTTTTGATTTATAATTGTCAGTTTTCATGATGATTCCTATTTTGAATTAATACTTTATTGCGGACTCGATTCGCGATAAAGGCTATATTTATTTTTTAAGCAGTGCCTTCGTCCATTTTCTTCATGGTAGCGTCACGAATAAAGCATTGTATTACTTTATGATCATCTACAGAATATACATTACTGACGAATTCAACATTAATTTCTTTTCCGTCGACTGTTTCAAGGGGCAGGTTTTTATACCTTACAAATTCTTTTTGCTGGAGTTCTAAAAATTTGTCCTTATTGGCAACTACATCTTTAAAGAAACCAATCTCCCAAATTGCTTTTTCAACGAATTGTTCCTTTGAATACCCCAGCAAGTTAATCAAAAACGGATTCACATCCATAATCATTCCCGAATCGGCATTAAGGATAAGAATGCCTTCTTTTGCCGCTTCAAACAGGCGATGGTAGTGGATTTCCGATTCCTGAAGTATTTTTTCTTTTGTTTCTAGGGTTTCATTTGTATTTTTTAGTTCTAATTCCAATTTTTTATATAAAGTAATATTAAAAAAAGTGATTACCAGTCCTTCAATGCGGTCATCAATCGTGCGGTAGGGCATGATTCTTACATTATACCATCTTCCGTCAGATGTAGGGATTGGTGTTTCAATAAAGGCTAGTGTTTTCAATACTTGCCTGGCATGACTTTCTATTTTAGGGTATTGTAAATCGGATACCAAATCGGTAAAAGGTCTTCCAATATCAGAACTACGCAATTTAAATATTTTGGAAACATGATCCGTAAATCTTCTGATATTTAATTCTTTGTCTAGGAAAAGGACAGCAATCTCGGTACTATTAAGTAGGTTTTCCATGTCATTGTTAGCCCGTTCAAAATCTCTTATCCTGTTTTGCAATTCTATATTTATGGATTGCATCTCTTCGTTCATGGATTGCATTTCTTCCTTAGAGGTAGTAAGTTCCTCATTGGTCGATTTTAGCTCTTCCTGTGAGGTTTGCATCTGTTCCCGAGTGCTTAGCAGGTCTTCATAACTTCGTTGGAGTTCAATTTCTAATCCATATTGTCCTCCCTGTCTACTTTGATTTTCTGTTTTCGGATTCAGGGCACCTTTTTCGGTTACTTCCGGAACCTCTTTAAAAACTAATAAAATCATGTTCTTAACCAATTCGGGGCTTTCCAGACGCTGAACGGTTACATCCAAAAACTTACTACCTCCATTAGTACCTATTTTAACGTTATGCAGGATTACTGGATCATTGTTCTGTTTCGTTTTTTGGATAGCAGCTGGCAGTTTGTTGCGCAAATCTTCACGAGCCATGGCATAAATATTCCAGTTGGCTTCCCCCGCAGCCGGTTCAAGGTATTCCCCAGTGCGGCCGGTAATGTAAATGATTTCTCCTTTTTCGTTCACCAATATGCTGGCGGGAGTAAAGCGTTGAAGCAAAATTTGATTAGCTATTGTTTGTATGTTTTCAATGCTTTTTTGTGTAGTTTCAGTTTCCGCTTCAGTTATTCCCCTTTTAGGACTTATAAAGGAACTCGGAAAATCAATGAGTTGTTTTTTTAGATGCGAATTACCACTTCCGTTGTGTTTGTAAAATTTTAGTTTGGGATCAAGTATCTCAAAACCTTCATTGCTGTTGCCTAGTGTTTCTGCGGTGCCTAGCAGCATGATTCCTCCGGGATTAATACTGTAATTAAACAATGATATTATTTTTCTCTGCAATTCAGGTTCCATATAAATCAGCATGTTCCGGCACGTGAGAATGTCGAGTCTGGTAAAAGGGGGATCCTTAACCACGTTTTGGGTAGCAAACACCACCATTTCGCGTATGTCGGTATTGATGCGGTAGTTTGATCCATCAACAGAAAAAAACTGGTTGATGCGCTCTGGTGATACATCGGCAATAATGTTAGAGGGGAAAACACCTTTTCGGGCATTTTCAATAGCTTCACTGTCAATGTCGGTGGCAAAAATTTGCAGCGTAAGGTTTCTGATTTTTTTTTGTTTCGCAAGCACCTCTTTAAAAATAATAGCAATAGAATAAGCTTCTTCCCCGGTAGAGCATCCAGGAACCCAAGCCCGTAGTGCATATCCGTTGGGCAATTCATCTAATAATTCTGGAAATATTTTTTCCTTTAGCAGCTCCCAAACGGGTGGATCCCTAAAAAAGCTGGTGACCCCAATCAATAATTCTTTGAAAAGAATTTCCACTTCTTCAGGGTTTTCCTTGCAAAAGCGGACATAGTTTTCAATCTTATCAATCTGATGTACAAGCTTGCGCCTTTCAATGCGCCGAAACATGGTGGGCTTTTTATATAAAGAGAAGTCTTGACCGGTTTGTTGGCGTAGCAAAATGATTATTTTATCAATATTGCTGATGCTTTTGAAATCAATATCTTGATAGGATTGACTCACAGGAATGTGCTTAAGGAGGGCTATCAGTCTAGCGGGCAATTCTTCAACGGGTGCCACAATATCAGGAACTATGGACTGAACAGCACTGCGGGGCATGCCGTCAAATTTTGCTGTGGAAGGTTCTTGAACTAATACAATACCATTTTTTTCTTTAATGGTTTTTATTCCTAAGCTGCCATCGGATCCCATTCCCGAAAGGATAACGCCAATGCTTTTTTCCTGCCTGTCTTCAGCTAGGGAGCGGAGGAAAATATCAACAGGTAAACGCAGTCCCCGTGTTTCAATAGGCTCAAACAAATGCAGTGCACCATTAACCAAGGTCATACTTTTGTTGGGTGGAATTACATAAATGTAATTTGGTTTCACTTTTAGATTGTCACTGGCTTCCATCACTTTCATTGTAGTCGCTCTTTGCAACAACTCGGGTAAAAGACCCGCATGAGTAGGGTCAAGATGTTGTACAACGACAAATGCCATACCATTATTTTTAGGCATGTTTTTAAAAAAAAGTTCAAATGTTTCCAGTCCACCAGCTGATGCGCCAATGCCTACAATGGGGAAATTATTGTTCTCTTTTTCAGGAACCTCATTACTTGGGGGTATTTTTGAAACCATATTTTTTTTGAGGCCAGTTAGATCGTCATCGCTTGTTTTCATTTCGAAATTATAATTTTCTAAAGCTATAGATTTATTGAATGGGACTAGTGATTTTGTATTTGAAATACAAAAATGAACATAAAGGTACTATTATTTCAATTGTTCCCAGATATTTTTATTAACATTTTTTATCTATGAGACCTATTTTTAGAAATTATATTTTGTTAAATTACTTAAAAAAAAGATTTTTCATTTTGTCACCCAACTGAACACTCATTACTGTAAACTCAAAATGACCAACCTATTTTTGCGTCATCATTCAGATAAAAACAATTATGAAGAAAATAAATTTAGTGCTACTCTTTGGAACTCTTTCCATTTCTGCTTTAGGATTCGGTCAAGATACTCTGACAATTTTAAAAATGGACATTTGACAAAAGACTTCCGATAAAAACTTGCAAATCAAACTTGCCAATCAGAATTTCAAATCGGCACAAGCAGATTACAGACAGTCCCATGCATTATTCTTACCCAGTATTTTCGCTTCTCATACAGCATTCTCTACCACAAATCCATTGATGTCTTTTTGGTTCTAGATTGAATCAGGAAATTTTAACAGCCGCAGATTTTAATCCGGCTTTGTTGAATAATCCGGCTAAAACGCAAAACTTCGCTACCAAAATTGAGGTATTATAACCTTTGATTAATGTGGATGGATTGTACGGATGACAGGCTGCTAAATCCAAAATGGCTGCCTTTCAATTGCAAACGGAACGCACCACGGAATATTTGGAATTTGAAGTCAATAAATCCTTTATGCAATTGGCGTATAAAGCGGTAAAAGTAATGGAAAAAGTAAATGCTACGGCTGATGCCAATTTAAAACTGGTAGAAAACTATTTCAAGCAAGGTATTCTGTAAAAAATCGATTTATTGTAGGAGCAGGTTCGTTAATACTTAACTTTCTGTGAAAATTCTAAGTTAGTATGTACACTGATTAATACCTCAAAAAAGTATCACCCGATTTAATACCCAAAGCGAGTTCCTCTAGATTGGTGCTTTCCAACATAAAAGCCAACTCGTTTCTAATTGATTTGAATTTTTCGTGGACGGGACATGGATGTTCTTCGGAGCAGTTATGTAACCCCAATCCACAACCAGTAAAAACGGTGTCACCATCCAATGCGGTTACAATTTGGGAAAGGGTAATTTGGTTTATATTTTTTTTGGGGATTTCAAAACCGCCACCAACGCCTTTTATGGAGTTGATAATATTATTTCGGGCTAATATTTGTAAAATTTTAGCAGTAAAAGCTTCTGGAGAATCAATTTTTTTGGCGATATCTTTTAATCCAACCCGATTATTTTGAAAGGATTCCGAGGCAATAAAGATGGTAGCACGAATCCCGTATTCACACGTTTTAGAAAACATATTGTTTTTTTTACAAATTTAAAGAAATAAGATGTACTGTCTCATACATTTTTTACAGATTTAGCGCTTCAGAAATTTTATATTTTTCTAGATGTAGGCTAGTCACAATCATCAAAAGACCAATTGGCAAACTGATGCTGGTCACAAAAAGATTTTGGTAATACATTTTAAACACACCAAGATTCAAAAACAAATAGGCTCCTTGTACAAAAAGCAACAATTCAGTTGCAATAAATCCCAATAGGAATAGTTTAATTCCCCAGTTTACAAGATTTTTTTTTCCTTTTATAAAGTTATTTTGTATAGCAAACCCAAACAAAAAACCCGTGATAATACCCAACATGGTTAAATGGATGTAGCCAATTACAAAATTCCGAATTTGATGTGAAATCTGGGCGAATTCGGGTACTAAAACCACCAATTGGATTCCGATTTTTAAAAATAAGGAAGTTAACGCAAAACCGTAAACCAGTTTTTCAATAGGCTGTAACGTATTAAAAAATCCTTGATAATGTGGTCGAATCATTTTAATAAAAATTAAAAAAGCCAGCAATTGAAGTGTTACGCCAATGCTGTTAATCCAATAAAAAATAGGATTGGCAAGGTACCAACTTATCGGTAAAGCCAAAGTTAAAACCGTAGCTACAATTAATAATCTATAAAACAATCTGAACTGGAACTCGTTAATATTCGCTTGAAATTGATGAAAAAACAGTGCTAAAACCGCAAACAAAAACCATCCGTTAAATTGGAAATGCAAAAAGAACTGAATTGCAATTTGATAAAAAGGGCTTGCTTTTCCGAGTAGTCCAACTGCTGGGCCCAAACACCAAACGCCAAGCGTGGAAAAAACCATGAAAAACAGCGCAGTTTTTAAGAGTTGCTTTTCGGGGAGTGTGGTTGGTTGTGCATCTTTCCAGATTAAAAGACAAAAATAGTAACTGCAAAAAATGTGTAGGGTGGAAAAAGTGATTGAAAATAATGCATATCCCTGAATGGGAAAATGAACCATCATTCCGATAACAGCGAATTGGGTAATCCAAAATAATCGATTATAAATAGGTTTTTGCTGCGCCTCTTTCGGAACAAAGAAGTGAACAATTAAACCATATAACATCAAATACACCCATCCCAACATAGCAGTGTGCGAATGACCGTGCATTAAAAATTGGAAGTTGACCCATTCAATGGGTGTAACATACATCAAACGAAGCAATAAGCCCATCAATGAAGCGATGAAGAAATTTATAAAACACGCCAATAACCAACTTTTCCTCATAATTATCCTCTATAATGTACTTGAATATTTTCTGTTGAAAGATTTTTGCCGTCCAATTCTCGGAATGAATAGCCCAGTTTTTCTATTGTTGTAACGCCATTCACAAAGTATTGAAGATAATAATCTCCAATATAATTATTGTTTTCCAAATAGTCAATCATCAACCTTATTTCCTTTTCACAAATTAAATCAGAATGAACCGTTGTTCGCACTTCAAATGGAACTTGGCTTTCGAGCAGTAAATGTAAGGATTTCTGAAAAGGTTGAAAAAGTTCCGAGACCGTAATTTTTTCAAAATGAGAGGGTAGTGCTTTAAAATCTAAAGCGACGTAATCAATCAGATATTGGTCAATCAGCTCTTGTAAAATTTTTGGTTTGGAACCGTTAGTATCAATTTTGACTAAGAATCCCATTTTTTTAACCGAAGCAATCAGTTCCTGAATATTTTTATGGAGCAAGCATTCGCCACCACTAAAGACGACAGCATCCAATAAGTTTTTTCGGGTGAGAAGAAAAGCAAGCACTTTTTCGAAAGAAATAGTTCCTTTCCCTAATACAATTTCGGGATTATAACAATACAAACACCGCATATTACAGCCTGCAAACCAAAGAATGCAAGCTGATTTATGGGGGTAATCCAATAAGGTGAAGGGTGTTAAACTGTAAATAGGTTTAGCAGCACTTTCCTTCGGTAAAATGAGTTCGTTGTTTGTGTTCACCTTTTTTGCCAATATTAAAGCTTTCTACGGGTCTGTGATAGCCCATAACGCGAGTGTAAACCAAACATTTGGTTCTTAAATGCATGTTTTTTTCTAAAATCGGATTAGTTGTTGGTTTCATATATTTCGTTTTTATGTTTTTCTAGTAGTGCTTCGTCACATTTTGGACAATATTCGTGTTCTCCGTTTAGATAACCATGAACGGGGCATACGCTAAATACTGGTGTAACGGTAATGTAAGGCAATTTGAAATTGGAGATTACTTTTTTGACAAACTGTTTGCAGGCTTCGGGTGAACTGATTTTTTCGCTCATGTATAAGTGTAAAACGGTTCCGCCGGTATACTTACATTGCAATTCGTCTTGTAAATACAAGGCTTCAAAAGGATCTTCGGTATGATCCACCGGAATTTGGGAACTGTTGGTATAATAAATGTTTTCGTCTTGTCCCGCCTGAATAATATTTGGAAAACGTTTTTTGTCTTCTTTGGCAAAACGGTACGTAGTACCTTCAGCAGGAGTGGCTTCGAGATTGTACAAATTTCCGGTTGCTTCCTGGAATTCTTTCATTCGGTTGCGAATATGATCCAGAATTTCGGAGGCAAATTCGATTCCAGAATTAGAGGTAATTACATCTTTATTTTCGGTAAAATTCACAATCATCTCGTTCATTCCGTTTACACCAATAGTAGAAAAGTGGTTTCTAAAATGTTGCAAATAGCGTTTGGTGTAGGGATATAAACCTCGGTCATACATTTCTTGAATAAACACGCGTTTTTTCTCTAAAGTCGATTTAGATATGTATAATAGTTTGTCTAATTGCGCGAATAATTCGGCTTTATTTCCTTTAAATAAATACCCCAAACGTGCCATGTTAATGGTAACTACGCCAATGCTTCCCGTCATTTCGGCACTGCCAAAAAGTCCGTTTCCACGTTTTAATAATTCCCGTAAATCCAATTGTAAACGGCAGCACATACTACGCACCGCATTGGGTTTATAGGCATTAGGATTTTCTTCTTTATTGCCGTTTTCATCTAATACATATTGGCTTCCAATGAAATTTTGGAAATAGGATGAACCAATTTTTGCGGTATTTTCGAAAAGCAAGTCGGTATTCTCTCCGTCCCAGTCAAATTCTTCGGTGATATTCACCGTTGGAATCGGGAAAGTGAACGGTTGTCCATTTGCATCGCCTTCGGTCATTACCGTATAATAAGCTTTGTTGATGAGGTTCATTTCCTTTTGGAAATGTTCGTAACGCAAATCGGTAAGTTTAGTAACACCGCGTTCTTGGGCTCTTACTAAAAGGTCGTATTGAAAATTATTTTCAAAAAAATGCAAGTCGTTTTTGGTTGGAATCTGTGTTTTTAAATCTTCCGGAACTACCCAGTCTAATGTAATATTTGTGAAAGGAGATTGTCCCCAGCGCGCGGGAACATTTAGATTATACACAAAACTCCGAACGGCTTTCAACACATCATCAAAAGACAAATCGTCCTTGAAAACGTAAGGAGCCAAATACGTGTCGAACGAACTGAAGGCTTGCGCACCAGCCCATTCGCTTTGCAAAATCCCCAAGAAATTTGCCATTTGTCCCAAGGCTTCCCTAAAATGAGATGGTGCTTTACTTTCTACACGACCACGAATGCCGTTGAAACCTTCGTTAAGCAACACGCGCAAACTCCAGCCGGCACAATATCCGGTCAAACAATCTAAATCGTGAATGTGAATATCGCCATTGCGGTGTGCATAGCCTTCTTCTTTGGTATAGACTTTATCCAGCCAATAATTAGCAATGATTTTGCCAGCTACATTGTTGACTAAACCAGCATTAGAGTAGGAGGTATTTGCATTGGCATTGATGCGCCAATCCGTTTGTTCAATGTACTCTTCAATGGTTTGGGTGCTATCAACATAGGTAGTATCTTCATTTAATCCATGAATATGTTCTCGTTGTAATTTGCGTGTATGTCGAAACAACATAAAGGAACGCATGACCTCAAAATACTGTTTCTCAAAAAGATTTTTCTCGATTAAATCTTGAATTTCCTCGACCGCCCATGTTTCTTTGGTTTGTAAGTCGCTAATGGTATTATTAAAAATGGTTTCATCAATTGCCATGGAAACACTCTGGAAGCTTTTTTCAATGGCGTCTTTTATTTTAAAAGGTTCAAAAGGTTTATATTCGCCGTTTCTTTTGATAACATATTTTTCCATAGCATTTGATGAGTTAAGGTTAAGTTTCTTTGTTTTTATTTTTGAGCTAAAAATTCTTTTTCTAAAACTGCCGCTTGTGGAAACAAAATGTTGTTTTCCAAATGGATGTGTTTGTGCAAATCCTGCTCAAATTCTTCCAACATGGAAAAAGTGACGCGATAGGTATTACAGGCATCCGCCGGTGGCGTATAATTATTGGTTAACAAAGCAATTTTACGGAAACGTTCCCCTTCATTATCATGTTCTTCCATCATCATAGCAATAGGATTTTGGACAGTTCCAAAATGAGGCGGAGCAATCAGTTCATCAGTAAGGGTTGCCGCCACCATTTTTTTTATGAATGGAAACAAAATCAGTTCTTCTTTTTTCATATGCTGAGCTAGCTCACCAGCGCAACCTATAAATAGTTCGTTGATTTCGAATAGTTCTGGATGATGGACACCGTGCACATTACACAATTTGTCTAAAAACGGAAGAATTGCTTTTGTTTTTTCTTCCACATAACGGTGATGTTTTTTTTCAATGTAATCGGCCAATAAATCTAAAGGCCAAGATTTAAAATCGATGTTGTTCTCGTTTTTGGTCGTTAAAATAGTATTTAACTGTTTTATCAACTGGGAGGTATCTATGTCTTTTTTATCGCAGGCTTCAGCAATTGTTCTATTGCCTTTGCAGCAAAAATCGATGCCGTATTTTGAAAAAAGAGCTGCTGTTCTGAAATCTTTTGCTACATATTCTCCGATTGTGATTCTCTCTAAAACTTCCATAGGATCTGTTTTTAATTAAAAATTTATTTTACAAAAATAATCATTATTTTTAATAAAAGATAAATTTATCCGAAATTAAATATTTAAATTTAAACTATTTGTTGAATATTGATATTCAGGTATATGTGTTTTTTAGAAGTCTTTTTTTATAGTTTATAATTTTACAAATAAAAATATATCCAAAAGATGATTTTTATCATGTTTTACCTTTTTATATAATCTTTAATTTGCAGAACATAAATAAAAGACAATTTTATCTTTTATTAAAATAGAGTAATATTATTAACTAAAAAAATTAACATTTATGCTTTCAAAATCACAAGCAAGAGCATTTTTTTTGGGAGGAACTTTGGTCACCTTTTTAATCTTTATCGGATTGACCATTTATTCGTTCATGCCCCGAAATGATCAAACCAATTACAGCACGATTGACAAAAATGTGGTAAGGGGAAAAGAAATTTGGGAACGCAACAATTGTATGGGTTGCCATACTATTTTAGGAGAAGGAGGTTATTATGCTCCGGAATTGACAAAAGTAATTGACCGTCGGGGAGAAGGTTATGTTAAAGCGGTTTTAATGTCTCCCATCCCATGGAGTCCAAACGGACGAAAAATGGTTGCCTATAACATGAGTGACGCCGATGCAAATGCGGTTGTTGCCTACTTTAAATGGATTGGCAAAATTGACTTAAACGGGTTTGACCGAGTGGTTTCTCCTTTATCTAAAGCAAATAATTAAAAAACTATATTATGAAATCGCCATATACAACAGGTTTGCGGATGCAAAACACCTATTAATACTATAGCGATAACAAATTTGACTACTAATAAATAAATTTTACAAATATGAAATATAAATCACAAAAAGTTGCCTATTGGTTTTTTGCCTTGTGCATGCTTTTGTTCTCCTTGCAAATCATTTATGGCTTCATCATGGGATTTGACCGAATAGGAATACAAGGATTACATGAAATTATCCCTTTTAATGTGGCACGAGCGGTTCATACCAATTTACTGGTAGTTTGGTTGTTAACCGGTTTTATGGGTGCTGCTTATTATATTATTCCTGAAGAAGCCCAACGCGAGTTAATTAGCGTAAAATGGGCATATGTTCAACTAATTTCATTGGCAATTGTTGGTGTAGTTGCCATTATAGGTTTTCACTTTAACCATTGGGAAGGTAGAAAATTTCTTGAAATCCCAAGAGAATTAGATTATCTTGTTGTAGTAAACGTGTTGCTTTTTCTAGGTTTAATTTTGGGAACACTTTTCAAAGGAAAACGTCAAACCACTACAGCTTTAGTATTATCCATGGGATTGCTTTTCGCCGCTTTACTTTACATTCCCGGAATGATTTGGTTTGATAGTCAGGTGATGGATTCATTCTTTCGTTGGTGGGTAGTTCACTTGTGGGTTGAAGGGGTTTGGGAATTAATTATGGGAGGTATTCTTTCATTCTTATTAATCAAATTAACTGGAGTGGATAGAGAAGTTATTGAAAAATGGCTGTACGTAATTGTTGGATTAACTTTCCTTTCGGGAGTTTTAGGGACAGGACATCATTATTATTATATAGGTGTAAATAAAATTTGGTTAATCGTAGGTGGAATTTTCTCTGCTTTAGAACCATTAGCGTTCCTAGCCATGGCATTATTTGCTGTGAATATGTACCGAAAAGGGGAGAAAAGTCATCCGAACAAGATTGCCTTATTCTGGACCATTGGTTCGTCTATTGTTTCTTTTGTTGGTGCCGGATTACTTGGTTTTGCACACACTTTGCCACAAACTAACTTATACACACATGGTACTTTAGTAACTGCTATGCATGGTCACTATGCGTTTTGGGGAGCTTATGCAATGATAGTTTTAGCGATGATTAGTTATGCATTACCCAATTTAACAGGACGTAAACGGTATGAAAGTACAACAGGAATGATGGCTTTTTGGTTGTCTAACATCGGAATGTTGGGAATGACTGTCGCTTTCGGCGTTGCCGGGGTAGTTCAAGTTTATTTAGAACGAAAAATGAAAATGGAATTTATGGTGGTACAAAATGAAATCAGCATTCACTTTGTCGTATTGTTGATATGTGCTACTATGTTTACTGTTGGAATCAGCTTATTTATTTTTGATTTCGTTAAATATGGCAGACCTACAGATGAAGCTTTAGAAATTGAATAATTATAATAATTGAACATATTTATTGCTGGAACACTTTAACGATAATTTTTTAGAATTTCCCCCAAAAAAGTAAAGGTTAAAGTGTTCTGGCTTTTTTAATAAAAAAAAATGATGTTACAAGAAATACCTTATTACCATGCCGTAGGCAAAGAAAAAGAAGTCTTTGAACATGCTTATAAAAATAAAATCCCTTTTTTGTTAAAAGGCCCGACTGGGACAGGAAAATCCCGTTTTGTGGAATATATGGCCCATCAATTAGATAAAAAAATCATCACTATTAGCTGTCATGAAGAAACTTCTTCTACAGATTTGATTGGCCGATTTATAATTAAAGGAGCCGAGACCATTTGGATCGACGGACCATTGACCACTGCCGTAAAAGAAGGAGCAATTATTTATCTGGATGAAGTTGCCGAAGCCCGACCTGATGTAATTGTGGCCATTCATTCCCTGACTGATCACCGGCGCGAATTGTTTATAGATAAACTAGGAGAGACCGTAAAAGCACATAACGATTTTATGTTAGTTGCGTCGTTTAATCCCGGCTATCAAAGAGGGTTTAAAGAACTTAAACCATCTACTCGTCAACGTTTTATTGCAGTTTCATTCGAATATCCAGAAGCTAAAATTGAAACAGAAATTTTGGTTAATGAAACTCAAATTGACCATGACACGGCCAAAAAATTAGTCGCCATTGGGAACAAAATTAGAAACTTGACAGAATTAGGATTGACTGAAACGGTTTCTACGCGATTGTTGGTAGATGCCGCAAAAATCATTCACAGTGGATTACCGAAAAGATTAGCTGTTCATGTAGCTGTGGTGGAACCTTTAACGGATGATTTGCAAACGGTAGAAGCACTAAAAGATTTGTGTAATTTGATGATATAATGTAGGAACAACTCGAGATTTGTCCCTACATACAAATAATAAAAAATGGGTTTCGAAATAGATGAATATTTAGTCGGGAAATTCTTTAAACACTTAAAAAAAAGTAAAAAAGTAAATCCTGAGATCCTTGCCAGAACGGTTACGCTCAGCGAAATAAAACCGAGACTGACTATTTTGGCTCGTGCTTTGACTGGAAAACCAATCGAAATTTTCCCTGCCGAACGAGAGGGAGGGTATAAAAATAATAATTTTTTCCTGCCTATTTCGTTTGCTGAATTTTCAACTGTCGAGGAAAATAGCAATTTTTACCTTTTCAGAATTTTATATCTCAGCCTGCAACAGCGTTTGGATTTGAATTGGAAATCCTCCGAAAAAGAACAATCATTGGCACTTTCGCAACAAAAAGCATTGGAAACCTCCGAAGAAATTCTAGATGTGTTATTTGAAGAATTTACAGTTGCCGAAGAAATCTATGACAAGGTAAAACGGCATTTTGAACAAAAATCGAATGCGAAAGAAGTCCCCGATTTTTCCTGGATATACGGAAAATGGATGCGGAATGAAACGGAACAAAAAACGGATTCGGTTCTAGAAAATTTCTCAGAGAAAACTAAAAAAGCCAATGAAAACCAAGCTTTAACCACGCTAAAAGCGAAAGCAGTAGAAGAAGTAATCACGATTGAAGTCGATAAAAAACAACAGGAAGATTATGTTTTGTTGCACAATTTCGAGAAGGTAGAAACTGCTGAAGAGTTCAATGGAACTTGGCGAGATTTTGATGGTTCCGACGAACTACATGATCATCAGGAAGCTTTGGAAGAGTTGAATATGAAATTTACAGTTCGTGTTGATGACACAGCGCATTCTGTTTATCAGGCAGATTTTATAGAGAACACTTCTATCTCCGAAAGTGCGGAGGTTGATGCCAAAGGTTTTCATTTGACCTATAACGAATGGGATTACAGCAAACGCACTTACAAAGAGAATTTCTGCAAAGTATATCCCAAATCACAACAAAAAACGGATCCCAATTATTACAAAAACACCATTACAAAAAACGCTTCGACACTTATGGGCTTGCGCAAAATGTTGACTAACGTGAACAACAAAATGCACCAGCAAAAACGCCAAACTCAAGGTGATGAATTTGATATCGATGCTATTACCGACTTGTATGTTGACGTGCATTCGCAAAGAACACCATCAGATAAAATATACATTTCTAACCGGAAAAAAGACAAGGATTTATCCATTTTAATCCTTTTGGACATAAGTCTTTCCAGTGACGGTTATGCAGCAGGAAACAGGGTAATTGATGTAGAGAAAGAGGTTTCCATTCTTTTTGGGGAAATCTTGAACGAATTCAATATTGATTTTTCAATTGACAGTTTTTATTCGAAGACGCGCAACTTTTCGACCTATTTGACGGTGAAGGATTTTGACGAAAATTGGAATACCGCCAAGCAGAAAATTGGAGCGATTGAACCGAATGGCTATACTCGAATTGGAGCAGCTTTGCGCCATGCCGGTGCCCGATTGGATAAGAGAAATACCAAAAACAAATGGGTGATTGTGATTTCTGACGGCAAGCCCAACGATTACGATAAATACGAAGGCAAATACGGAATTAACGACGTGAAGCAAGCGCTTCGGGAACTCAACGGAAGAAATATTAATTCGTATGCCTTGGCCATTGAAGCAGAAGCAAAATACTATTTGCCACAAATGTTCGGGCAAAACCACTATCAAATTTTAACGACTCCGGTAGAATTGTTGCAGTCGTTAGTGAAATTGTATGAGAAAATTAAACATCAAAAATAAATACATAATGAATAATAACATAGATATAGCAACGCTCCCAGAAGGACATCCGGTGAGTATTTATTACCAAGAGAGAGAAATTATTATTGGTCTTTGTGAAGAATTATCAGCCGCGGATGCCGAAGCTGAATTACAGAAATATACAAATATTTTCAATCAACTTCAAACCATAGAAAAGCGATTTGCTAGAAAAGAAAATCAACTTTTTCCATTTTTGGAAAAAAAAGGCTGGAATGGTCCTTCACAAGGAATGTGGTCGTTTCACGATAATTTAAGAGAACAATTTCGTTTGATTCAGTATTATCTTAAAACAAATAACCCGAAAAAAATTAACGTTAATACTCCTTTTTTAGTTGATGGAATTTATCGATTGATGCAAGTGGAAGAAACCGTATTGTTTCCGAATGCCTTGGATTTGTTAGACGAAAAGGATTGGATTATTATGCGCATTGGAGAAGAAGAAATTGGCTGGATGCTTCCAGAATTTCCCATTCCTTTTCCAAATCTAGAATACATCCATCCAAGTGAGGATTTTACCAAAAGAGAAATGACGTTTTCGCTCGAAAACACTTCGCATTATGACGAAGGATATATGACTGTGGAGCAGGTAAATTTGCTTTTTAAAACCATGCCTTTGGATTTGACTTATGTCGATGAAAATGATAAAGTTATTTTCTATAATCGCGGAGAAGAACGCGTGTTTCCAAGAAGCTCCGGAATCATAGGCCGAGAAGTTAAATTTTGTCATCCGCCCAAAAGTGTAGGTACTGTTCTAAAGATTTTAGAAGAATTTAGAAAAGGAACCAAGAATGAATCTTCCTTTTGGATTAACTACAAAGAGCGACTCATTTACATCCGCTATTTTGCCGTTAGGGATGTTGATTTGAAGTATAAAGGAGTGATAGAAATGTCTCAGGACATCACCGATATCAAGAAAATTGAAGGCGAAAAACGCTTATTGGACTGGGATTAGATTGTAACTAAAACATAAAATTATGACTACTCTTAAAATCGATTACAAAAATATTTATTATCCTCCGGGAGGCATCTTGATGTGGATTATTATTTTCTTGGAATTGATCACTTTTGGAATGGCGCTCGTGGCATTCTCTTTTTACGCAAGCGAACAGCCAGAATTATTTCATCACTCGCGTTTGCATCTCAATACCACTTTTGGGGCAGTAAATACTGTTTTCTTGTTGACAAGCGGTTTTTTTATGGCCAATGCCGTACTTGAATTTAAAGAGAATAATCGAAATAAATCTTCGCTGTATTTTAAATTGGCCATGCTTGGCGGATTGTTGTTTTTAATCCTGAAAAGTGTGGAATACTATCAAAAACTGGAAGCGGGTTTGACACCGGAAACCAACGTTTTTTTTGCTTTTTATTGGTTGCTGACCGCTTTTCACCTTATTCACGTCATCATGGGACTGGTAATCTTAGTCTGGACCAATTATGGAATGATGAGAAAAATTTCGGATACCAGCATAGAAGACGTTGAGGCTTGCGCCGCTTTTTGGCACATGTGCGATTTGATATGGCTTTTATTATTTCCTGTTCTCTATTTAATCCTATAATTATGAAAAAATCGTTAGTTATAACCTATGGAACATTGATTTTACTGACTTGGACAACAGCTTTAATTTCTGCTTCAAATGCAATTTCTGAAATTACTTTTTTTCTAATTATGGGAATTTCTGCAATTAAATTTTTAATGGTTGCCTTCCAGTTTATGGAATTAAAAAAGGCAAATCCATTTTGGAAAACCAGTCTGAGTATTGCCTTAGCATTGATCATTCTATTAATTGTGTTCGTCGGTTAGGTTGTTTTAGATTTTTCACACCAAAAAAGGTTACATTTGCAAAATGAAAATTAGCATATTCATATTAGCGTTATTGATGCTTCTGAAACCAATAATTCCGGTTTTGGAATATGCTGTTAATTATGATTATATTTCAAAAGTACTTTGTGAAAATCAAGACAAACCAACAATGCATTGTAATGGGAAATGCCATTTAATGAAAGAATTGGCGAAAGCTTCTGAAAACGAAAAGCCAATTTCATCTGATAAAAAATCGGCATCCCAAGAAAATGAAGTACTTTTTTTTCAAAATGTTAAATCATTTCAAATCAGGGCTCTTTATTTTCAAAATTCAGCAAAAATAAACGCCAGCTATTCTAACTTATATTCTCACCTGAATAGTTACACTATATTTCATCCACCTACAATTATATCATAAATTTTATCGAATTATAATTTGCATTGTTATCATCGGACAAAAGTCTTTTGATGATTTCAATTTGCACATACAATTTAAAAATAACTTTTAAGAATATAATAAATGAAAAATACATTTAAAAAGATAGTAGCAGTATTAATAGTTACAATAGTTCTTGTTTCTTGTACGAAAGATAAAGATGAAGTTTCAGAAAAGGGGAGTTTAAAAATTCAATTTGAAAATGGATTTGCCGAAAATGGTCTTGTTTTAGGAAGTCCAACAGTTGCCACTTCAAACAACGAGGTTTTAAAAATCAGTAAAATCAAATTTGTTATCAGCACTGTTATTTTAACAAAAGCGGATGGGTCAACATTTACTTACCCAAAAAACCAAAGTTATTTTATTGTGGATGAATCAAAACCAGCAAGTTTGCAAATAGCCCTTAGCAATGTCCCAATTGGGGATTATAAAAAAATGACCATCGGGATTGGAGTTGACAAGTCGCAATATGACCTTGGCGAATCTAACCAAGGGAATCTTTGGACACAGGCCCAAGCCGGAGGAATGACTATGACAGGAAGTTGGTCAGGTGGATATAAATGTATTGATTTTGTAGGTACATTCACTTCTCCAACAGTTACTTCGGACGCATCTTTTATGATCCAAAATGGGAAATCAGGAGCTGATTATAACTATACCGAAGTTTCGTTAGGCTTGACAACCAATGCTTTGGTCAGAAATAATAGTACACCTCAAATTCACATGAGTACCGATTTGTCTCAAATTATTGATGGAACGAACAAAATCGATCTTACTTCTAGGAATCATATGGGAATGGTAATGATTATGGATGGTGCAGATTTACTTCTTATGACGGAAAATCTATCTTCAATGTTTTCTGTAGAACATGTTCATAACGACCCCAATTAAAGAGTTAAAAAGAAGAGCGTTAAAAAAAGCGTATAAACTTTAAAAAAAATCAAAATGAAATTTCAACTAAAAAATATACTAGCTGTAGTGGCGATAGCATTTGCATTATTTTCTTGTTCCGATAATAAGGATACGACCCCAACCATTAATGAATTAGATGGACTGACAAAATTTAAAGAAATAACAAATACTTCACATACTATTGAATTATATACTCATGCTGGAGCTTTAGAACAAGGATATAATGAAATCAGTTTAAGAATAAAAGACAATGCAAGTGGTCAATATGTAAAAAATGCCACCATTAGCTGGGTACCAATGATGCACATGATGACGATGACACATTCTTGTCCAAAATCGGAAGTAGAGAAAACAACTACTGAGGGAACGTTATATGAAGGAAATATTGTTTTTCAAATGGCACAAAACGCTACCGAATATTGGGATTTAAAAGTAGATTACACCATTAACGGGACTGCTTACACGGCAACTTCAGTAATTGATGTTCCAGCTTCGGTCAAACAAAGAGTGACTACTTTTACGGGTTCCGATAACGTAAAATACATTTTGGCTTTTGCCGAACCGCATCATCCCAAAGTGGCTTTGAATGATATAACCGTTGGTGTTTATAAAATGGAATCGATGATGTCATTTCCTATCGTTGATAATTTCAAAGTTAAAATTGATCCCAGAATGCCAAGTATGGGAAATCATGGTTCACCCAACAATGTTGATTTAACGCAATCTACTTCTGATAAATTATACCATGGAAAATTTTCATTAACCATGACTGGTTTATGGAAAATTAACCTGCAGCTTTTAAATACTTCCGATGTCGTTTTGAAAGGGGAAGCCATCACGGATTTAGTTCCGGCAAGCAGCATTTATTTTGAGATAGAGTTTTAATTCTGTTTCCTTTTCTTAATTAAAAGAGGCCAAAGAAATCAAATGCATTGGTAATTGTTCTGTTGGCCTTTTTTATAATTTTATCTACTATGAAAATAAAATTACAAGCGTTTCTAATGTTGTTTTTTATTTCAATCCCTCTTTTTGCACAAGAACAAACCAAAGATTCCCTCGTGCCAAAAACACTTCAAGAAGTTATCGTAATTGGCAATAAAGCGCAATTGTATCAAAAGCAATCCAAATCATTGGCTACAATAGATGATTATTTACAAAAGTCCGGAAAAGTCGAAATGATTAAAAGGGGTGGTTATGCCTGGGAGCCCATCATTAACAGTATGGCTACCGAAAGAACGTTGATAACTATTGACGGAATGCGTGTTTTTGGGGCTTGCACCGACAAAATGGATCCCATCACATCTTATGTTGAGGTTTCTAATTTGTCAGAAGCTACCGTTACTTCAGGCCAGCAAGGGGGCTGTCATGGAGCGACTATTGGAGGATCGATTGATTTAAAAAGAAATCGAAGCGGATTTCTAAATTCTGGTTGGGATACTTCCATAAATTCTGGTTTTGAAACCAACAGCAACCAAAAAATTATTGGGACTGCCTTGAATTATGCGGAAAGTTCATTTTATGTCGATACTGATTTGATGTTTCGGGATGCCGATAATTATACTGCAGGAAACAATCAAGAAGTTTTGTTTTCCCAGTTCAAGAAATTCAATGTTTCAGGAACCTCTGGTTTTTCTTTCGATAAAAACAAACTGGTGGAAGCTTCGGTCATCTTCGATAAGGCGACTAATGTGGGTTATCCGGCACTTCCAATGGATGTTTCTTTGGCAGAAGCTTTAATTACTTCGCTGAAGTTCGAATTTGTTCCGAAAGCAGAAAAAATTACTTCGGAGCTCACGTTAACCAATTGGGAAACCAAAATATATTACAATACTGTCACGCATAGGATGGACGATACCAAACGTCCTTTTGTCCCCATTCACATGGATATGCCGGGTTGGAGCGATACTTATGGGTATTATTCAAAAATAAAGGGAGTTTTTAAAAATCATCATTTTTTGGCCGACTTGAATTCGTTCTACAACCGTTCCGTTGCCGAAATGACCATGTTTCCAAGTGATCCAAACGAAAGTTTGATGTTCATGTTCACTTGGCCGGATGTGCGAACGCTTTATAATGCCCTGTTTCTGGAGGATAATATAGTCTTGAATTGTCATTCTAGTTTGAAGTTTTCGACAAGCATTGCCCATCATTTTAACAAAGTTTCCAGCCAACTGGGTTTGGAAAGTTTGCAGATTTTTTATCCGAATATGAAAGGCACTAAAAGTAGCATTCTAAAGAGTATAACTGCGAATTACTCTTACGATTTAAACGGCTTTCAGTATGGTTTGGGATTGGGTTATGGGGAGCGTGCTCCATCGGTATCTGAAGGATTCGGTTTTTATTTGTTTAACAGTTTTGACCGATACGATTACATTGGGAATCCGGAATTAAAGAACGAAAAATCTGTGGAAGGCAATGCTTTTTTGGGATATAAAAACAAAAAAATGAGCACTAAAATTTCGTCATCCTATTTTCATATTTCGGATTATATTGTGGGGAAACCGGATGCAACTTTAATCCCAATGACTATTGGCGCAAGCGGAATAAAAATCTATACCGCATTGGATTATGCTACCATTTTTAACACCGATTTGAATGTGGATTACCAATTGAATACAGAAATTAAATGGTCGGGACAATTGGTTTATAGTTACGGGAAAGACCATGAAAACAAGAATTTACCCTTTATAAGTCCGTTGCGTTATTCCTCTTCTTTTATTTTTAAGAGAAACAAATTTTCCTATGAAATCGCCGTTCATGGAAATGCAACCCAAACGCAATACAGCCCATTTTATGGGGAAGACAGAACACCGGATTATGCGATTTTGAACTTCGCATCGAGTTATTCGTTCCGTTGGGATAAAAGCAAATGGAATGTCGGAGCGGGGGTAGAGAATATTTTGGACACCTATTATTCTACTTTTTCAGATTGGAACAACATTCCTCGAAAAGGAAGAAACTTCTTTTTGAATGTTAGTTTTGGGTTTTAACAGTTTTGAATTATAGTCGTAAAAAAGTAAGGAGCTTCGATTGAAGCTCCTTATTAATATGTCAATAAATTTAAGTATTCTTTATCAATCTCGATCATGAAGTTATTGTGTTCTTTATCTATTGATTTGATTTTTTCGAGATTAAGACTAAAAATTTCGATTAGTTTTTCATTTGAAATATTTCCTAAATTTATCTTAATCAATTTTTTTGGAGATTTATTAACTAGAAATGAATTTTTGAAATCAAAATCTTTAGTGATCAAAATGAAATTATTTACATCCGAAAATTTAGCAATTGTATAATCTGCTGTGAACCATTTGTCAAGAATGGTATTAATATGTACACATTCTATACCCGAATTGTTTATGTGTTTGACAAATTTAATTGAAATATGAACATCACAAAGAAATTTCATTAACTTACTTTTTTTAATACGTTGCCTGAAATAGATAATTTAGCATAATATATTGAGGCTAAAATATCTTCTTTTTCTAATTCAGGATGGTCATCTAAAATTTCATTTATTTCCATACCAGAGCCAAGCATATCTAGTATAACTTCTACCGGCCAACGCATATTTCTAACCGTTGGTTTGCCATGACAAATTTCTGGGTTGATTGTGATTCTTGAAATAAGATTTTCCATTGGTTGTAATTTTTAATCAAATATAGAGAAAATGAATTTAAAAAAAAAATCTGCCTTTGATGCAGATTTTTGATTTTTAACCAATTGAATGAAAACTTATCCAATCAATTCCACAATTTTATGATCATCTACTAAGATCACTTTTACCAAACCATGTTTCGCCAAGCCTTTCATGGCAGCATCCCATTTCTTGCCGCTCAATTCTGATTTTACTTTTAATAATCCCAAATCCATTTTGTCATTATTGATTTTCAAAAGGTCGATGATTAATTTTTCTTCGTCTTCCAACTCAATTTGAACCTGTTTTTTCTCTGGTCTCATTTGTGGGAAGAGTAACACTTCTTGAATAGAAGCATTATTAGTCAAGAACATCATTAAACGATCCATTCCAATTCCTAGTCCGGATGTTGGTGGCATTCCATATTCTAAAGCTCTAAGGAAATCTTCATCGATAATTCCGGTAGCTTCATCATCTCCTTTTTCAGATAATCGCATTTGGTCTTCAAAACGCTCTCTTTGGTCAATTGGGTCATTTAATTCAGAATAAGCATTCGCAACTTCTTTACCGCAAACCATCAATTCAAAACGTTCCGTCAATTCCGGATTGTCACGGTGTTGTTTGCACAAAGGCGACATTTCCTTTGGGTAATCTGTGATGAATGTTGGCTGAATGTAATTTCCTTCGCATTTCGCGCCAAAAATCTCATCAATCAATTTTCCTTTACCCATAGTTTTATCAACGTCAATTCCCATTCCTCTTGCAGCTTCAAACAATTCGGCTTCGTTTTTCCCAGAAATATCGAAACCAGTAAAATGTTTAATAGAATCGGTCATCGTAACTCTTGCATAAGGTGCTTTGAAGTTCACGGTATGTTCTCCAAAAGTGGCTTCGCTAGTTCCGTTTACACCAATTGCGCAATGTTCCAACAAGTTTTCGGTGAATTTCATCATCCAGTTGTAGTCTTTGTAGGCTACATATATTTCCATGGCAGTGAATTCAGGATTATGCGTACGGTCCATTCCTTCGTTACGGAAGTTTTTCGAAAACTCATACACACCGTCAAAACCACCAACAATCAATCTTTTTAAGTACAATTCATTTGCAATACGCATGTATAAAGGCATATCAAGAGAGTTGTGGTGCGTGATAAAAGGACGCGCTGCAGCTCCACCAGGAATTGGTTGTAAAACAGGAGTTTCTACTTCTAAATAACCTTTATCGTTAAAGAAAGAACGCATCGCATTAAACAATTTTGTTCTTTTGATAAAGGTTTCTTTTACGTGGTCGTTTACGGTTAAATCCACATAACGACGACGGTATCTTTGTTCAGGATCAGAAAAAGCATCGTGAGTTTTTCCATCAGCATCCGTTTTTACAACAGGAAGTGGTTTCAGGGCTTTTGCCAAAACGGTCAATCCATAAATATGAACGGAGATTTCCCCCACCTGAGTTTTGAAAACCGTACCGCGAACCCCAATAAAATCGCCAATATCCAATAGTTTTTTAAAAACTACATTGTACATTGTTTTTTCCTCATCATCAGAAATGTCATCTCTCGAAACATAGATCTGAATTCGTCCTTCAGCATCTTTCAATTCTGCAAATGATGCCTTTCCCATGATGCGCTTTCCCATCAAACGTCCTGCTAAAACAACTTCCTTTCCTTCGTACTTCTCGAAATCGGCTAGGATTTCGCTGGAATAAGTGGTTGTGATAAATTCGGCTGCTGGATAAGGTTCAATACCTAAATTGCGTAATTCGGTGAGAGCTTCTCTACGTAGTATTTCTTGTTCGGATAATGCCATTTTATTCTGATTTTAAGAGCGCAAAGATAGGCAAATTTGAAAATGTGGCAATTTGAAAAGTTGAAAATGATTTTAGATTTTTTTGGAGCAGAAATTTGGGTCTTTCTGTTGTCATTTGTCCCGCTATTCACTATATCTGCGCAAAAAAAAGCGCAGGATGTCGCTGCTATCAGGGCTAGTATTTAAACTTTTTTGTACTTTTGAAGCAATAGAAAGAAGGAAGAACATGAAAAAAACATTTTTAGCATTCATTATCGGCTTCAGTTATTGTTTAACCAGTTGCACCTTAACGGAGAATATTTACATCAATGACAATGGCTCTGGGAAGTTTTCCGTCGAAATGGATGGTTCGGGATTGATGGCCATGATGCCAAAAGATTCCTTAAAAGGTGAGAAAAGCGTAGATTCCATTTTTTCATTCAAAAAAATATTTATTGAGAGAAAAGATAGTATTGCCAAACTTTCACAAAAAGAACAAGACGTTTTGAAAAAACTTGAAAATTTTAACATGCGCATGAAAATGGATCTGGTAGCAAATCAATTATTGTTTTTTATGAATACGGATTTTAAAAGTGTTGCAGAACTTCAAGATATAATGGCAACAATGAACACCTACAATAGCTTTCAAAACACCATAAAAAGCAAAACGGAAGCCAATTCATACATTCCAAGTAGTGGTTTTGGCAGCAACAATTCTGTTTTGAGTTATTCTTATGATAGTAAAAAATTCATTAGAAAGGCAACTCTCATCCCAACGAACAAGGTATTGAAGGATTCAACCCAAAATTTCAAAATGGTATTTGATGCTTCAAATTACATCCTTAAATATCATTTCCCAAAACCCGTTAAAAAAGTTTCAAATGCCAATGCCTCATTTAGCGAAGACAGAAAAACAGTGACAATTCAATATCCGTTTAATGTATATATGGAAAATCCAGACAAATTGAATTTAGAAGTTGAGTTTTAATATTTGAAAAAGACAAATGAACAAAAATATCCAGCTTCAAGATTTAGGTTTGAAAGGCTACAAGGAAACATGGGAATATCAGGAAGAATTATTCAAGGGTGTTGTCGATATAAAAATCAGAAATAGGAGAGAGGATGCCAATCTGGCAACACCAAATTATTTTCTTTTAGTAGAACATCCGCACGTCTATACTTTGGGGAAAAGTGGAGATTTATCCAACTTGCTTTTGTCCGAAAAACAACTCGAAGCCAAAGGTGCTACGTTCTATAAAATCAATCGAGGTGGAGATATCACTTATCACGGACCGGGACAAATTGTGGGCTATCCTATTGTTGACTTAGAAAATTTCTTTACCGATATTCATAAATATTTACGCTTCTTAGAAGAAGTGATTATTCTTACACTCGAAGAATATGGAATTGCTTGCGGCCGAAGCGAAGGAGAAACCGGAGTTTGGTTAGATGTAGGGACACCATTTGCCAGAAAAATTTGTGCGATGGGCGTTCGGGCTTCCCGATGGGTAACCATGCATGGATTTGCTTTAAATGTAAATGCCGATTTGGGTTATTTTGACAATATCATTCCTTGTGGTATTCGAGGAAAAGCCGTTACTTCTTTAAACGTAGAGCTTGGTGTGGAAAAAGTGAATGAGCAAGAGGTGAAAGAGAAAATCCTAAAGCATTTTGCAGACTTGTTTGCAGCAAAGTTTGTGACTTCTTAAAAACTTAAAAAACTTTGCTGCAAGAAATTAAATCTCCAATTTCATTGCTTTTCCTTCTCCTTTGGAGAGGGCTGGGGTGAGGATTCCGGCAACAATCGGAATGTCATTCGGTGGTATTTCGTAATGCCATATTTCCTAATCGCTTCACGGTGTTCTTTAGTCGGATAACCTTTGTTTTTTTCCCAATTGTACATCGGAAATTCCTCGTGAATGCGGTTCATGTATTCGTCACGATAGGTTTTTGCCAGTACGGAAGCGGCGGCAATACTCGTGAATTTTGCATCTCCTTTTATGATGCAACTGTGTGGAATGTCTAAAACGGGTTTAAAACGGTTGCCATCCACAATAATATATTCGGGTTTTGGCTCCAGTTTTAAAATGCTTTCCTGCATGGCTTTTATAGACGCATTCAGGATATTGATGTCATCTATAACAGAATGGTCAAGATGGGTTACGGCAAATGAAACGGCTTGGGTCTCTATTATAGGTCTTAACGTTTCTCTAACTTTTTCAGATAATTGTTTGGAGTCATTTAACAAAGTATTCAGGAAATCATCAGGTAGAATAACTGCTGCAGCAGTAACCGGACCGGCCAAACAACCGCGACCGGCTTCATCAGTGCCTGCTTCTAAGCTTAAACTTGAAAATTTTAGTTTTAACATTCCATTAATTTTGATAAAAATATAAAATTACATTCAATTCGGTATAATGTTTTTGCATAACGATAGGTATGGTGTGCTTAATCTAGGTATTTAACAAAATTAGAAAGAATAATTAACATATAACATTAGTTTAATTAAGATAAATTTAAGAAGTTTGCAGGCTAATTAATTTAAAAAAATGATATGAGATTAAAATTCAAGTGGATTATTACGCTAATAATCGCATTAACAATACAGATTTCGTTTGCTCAAGAGAAAACTGTTACAGGTGTAGTTTCAGACAAATCAGGAACACTTCCTGGTGCAAATGTTGTTGTTAAAGGTACAAAAAGAAGTACACAAACGGATTTGGAAGGTAGATTTTCTATTAAAGTAAAATTAGGAGAAACCTTAGTTTTTTCTTTTATAGGGATGACTCCGTCAATTATTGTTGTGAGTTCTTCTGATCAAATGAATGTGAAATTAGTTGAAGAAGGAGAGAAGTTAGGTGAAGTTATCGTTTTAGGATATAATTCATCCAAAAGGAAAAATGATATTACGGGCAACTATGTGAAAATAGGAGGTGATGAGCTTAATAAAGTTCCAATGGTGAGCATTGATCAAGCTTTGCAAGGTAAGGTTGCTGGACTAACCATTTCCGCTACATCAGGAACACCTGGTTCTGTTCAAAACATTAGAATAAGGGGTGCTCAGTCACTATATGGGGGTAATGAGCCCTTGTACGTAATTGACGGAATGCCTGTCGCTTCCGGAGATGTTTCAGGTGATAGCGATAGTTCTTCATTGAGTATATTGTCGTCATTATCATCGGACAATATTGAGTCAATGACCGTTCTTAAGGATGCAAGTGCAACTTCTGTATATGGAGCAAGAGGTACAAATGGAGTTATATTGGTGACAACAAAAAGAGGAAAAGGCGGTGATACTAAGTTTTCAGCCACATCTACAGTAGGTTTTCAAAATAATGCGGTTAAGGGGTTAAGACCATTAAATGGAAGGGAAAAGCAAACGTTGTTAGAAGAAGGGGTTTACAATACTTTTGGTGATTTTGGAGCAAGTTTCACAAGAGACCAATCTTACCAATATATTGTTGATAATAGTATAGACCCATCTCTTGTTGACTGGGTTGCTGGAGGTTCAAAAGAATATAATTGGCCAGAATTAATGAAAAATAAGGGAGCATTGCTTAATAGTTTAGATTTCAGTGCCCAAGGAGGAAATCAAAAGCAAAATTTTTACATGTCCCTTGGATATAACAAGACGGAAGCTACTGTAATAGGTGCTAATTTCAAAAGAATTACGGCCTCTTTGAATTATTCAAATCAGCTTACAAATAAGGCAAAATTTACTAATAATTTATCGGTCTCTAATGTAGATCAGAATGGTATTCCAGAGCAGTCTGCTTTTTTTGCAAATCCAAACTTAACAAAGTATTTTATGAACCCATGGGTTTCTCCTTATGGTACTGATGGTTCTTTAAATACCGATATGTCTGGAACATCCCTTTATAATACAATCTATTTGTCAAAACATGATATAACAAATAATAATCTAACAAGGATTTTAAATAATACAAACATTACTTATGAATTCATGAAGAATTTGAAATTCACTTCAAGTCTTGGTATTGATTATTCTATAAATTCATATCGTAACTTTCAGAATTCAATTCATGGAAATGGTTCCGATACCAATGGCTATATTCAGGAGAGTATAGATAAAATTTTTAAATATGTTTCTCAAAACTCTTTTGACTATAATTTTAGAATCAATGATGACCACAAATTTGAAGCAAAAATTTTAATGGAATTTGACAAAACTAAATTTACAGGGTTATATGGATATGGGGAGGATTTAGTGCGTCCTGAATTTCAGTATATAAATGGAACTAGCGCAAATTATCAAGCATCTTCGTACTTCACGGACGCAATGAATCTTGGGTATTTAGGATTAGTAAACTATAAATTTAAAAATAAATATATATTAGATGTGTCTTTTAGAAATGAGTCAAGTTCTAGATTTAATAAAGAGACAAGATCTGGTAATTTTTATTCAGTAGGAGCAGCGTGGAATATAAATGAAGAATCCTTTTTGACGAACATAGAGTCAATAAATTTATTAAGAATGAGAGGTTCATATGGGACTACAGGTAACTCGGCAACAGGCGGAGTTCAATATCAATCAACTTTAGGGGCTGCTTCATATAATTCTGCTGGGGCAATTAGTCCATCTTCATTTGGTGGTAAATTACAATGGGAATTGGCAAATAAATTTGACGTAGGTGTTGAATTTGAATTGTTAAAAAGTAGAATCAACGGTTCCGTTGCTTATTTTAAATCAATTACTTCTCAAATGCTGCAACCAAATTTCCCTCTTTCACCTACACAGGGATTTGATAGTTATGCTACTAACGGAGGTAAAATGTACAATAAAGGAATAGAGGTTTCTTTAAATTTTGATTTAATACAATCTGACAAATTCAATTGGTCTATAGGCGGTAATTATTCAACTGTTGATAATGAAATTACCGAGTTAAGACAAACTGACGGGTCACCTTATGTTATTACTACTGGAACAAGAAGAAATGAAGAGGGACATCCTGCGTTTGAATGGTATATGAGAAAATGGGCTGGTGTAGATTCTGCTAACGGAAATCCATTATGGTTTATTAATGGAAAAGATGGCGCAACAACCTCAGTTTATAACGATGCAGAAGTTGCTTTTCAAGGGAAAAATGCACTTCCAACTTTTTCAGGAGGTTTTAATTCCCACATAGAGTTGAGTGATTTTTTCTTTGACTTTAGTTTTTATTTTGCTGGGGGTAATAAAGTGTTCCAAGATTGGGCTTCTTATACTTCAAATGAATCACTTTCATCTATAAGTACCTATAATGGTACTGAGGATTTGTTAAATAGATGGCAAAATGCGGGAGATGTCACAGACGTTCCTAAAGTTGAAGCAACCGCTACAGGAAGTGACGCCTCAAAAACATCTACCCGTTTCCTATATGATGGTGATTATGTTAGGCTAAGAGATGTAACTGTAGGTTATAACTTTAAATCAAATATATTATCAAAATTTAAGTTAGATGGATTGTCATTTTCTGTAAGAGGTACAAATATGTTAACCTGGGTAAAAGATTCCAGATTAAAATATGACCCAGAAGTTGATGCAACTGGATTTACTAGTTTGACTTCTCCTCCTGTTAAATCTGTTGTATTTTCTGTTAACGTTAAATTTTAAAAATTATGAAAAAGTTTATATATTATAGTATATTTTTTGTTTCCGTATTAATTTTAGAGTCATGCTCTAAGGACTTATTGGAGCCCACTTTGGATAATGAGATTACACCAGAGTCTATTAAAACTTCTAGCGACATAAGATTAGTTGCTAACGGTATGTATAAGAGTATGAGAGCTACGGAATATTATGGAAGGGACTACATTATTTATGATGAAGTTAGAAGTGATAATGCGTTTTCGAGCGGCAGATCAGGCCGTTTTGTTACTGTTGGGGCTATGAGTATGACAGATAACGATAGTTATTCAGGAGGGACTTTTTCGGCTATCTATACACCAATTTCAAATGCAAACATCGTGATTAATTCAGATGTGACAGGTGATCCTACAGAGATTAAGCATATTAAAGGAGAAGCATATGCAGTTAGGGCTTTGTGTCATTTTGACTTATTAAAACTTTTTGGGCAACAAAATATAACTGGTCAAGGAGGAATGGAGTCATTAGGTGTTTCTTATATTACAGAATATAAGGGGGCAAATGTATTCCCAGTTAGAAATACTGTTTCTGACGTCAAACAAAAGATATATGCCGACTTAGATGCTGCAATAGCAAATATGTCTGAAGATTTAAATGATAATGAAGGTGTCTATATGACAACCTATGCTGCTCACGCCATAAAATCAAGAGTTGCTATATACTTTAAAGATTGGGAAATAGCTAAAACTGAATGTGAAGCTGTTATGGCAGGGAATTATAATATTGTTTCAGCAACGGCATATGCAAGTTCATTTGGATTGTCATCTACTTCAAATAATAGAATTTTCGAATTAAAATCTACATCTAATGATAGTAATGGAATTGACGGATTGGCCAATATTTATAGAGGAAATTCTTATGGGGACATAAATGTCCTTTTAGATTTAAAAAGCAAATTCAGTACAACTGATGTAAGAGGAAAATCTACAATGATTAATTCTGTTGGTGGAAAATTAAGGAATATTGGGAAATATCCTTCCGGAAGCCCTTTTGCCGATAATATCAAAGTTATAAGATATGAAGAAATTGTTTTAAATTATGCCGAAGCTTTATTTAGATTAAATCCTTCTGATTCAGAAGCTTTAACTCAGTTAAATTCTATTCCAAGTAATAGATCAGCTGCTCTTTATACTGTTGTAAATGAAGATAACATTCTTTTAGAAAGAAGAAAAGAACTTTGTTTTGAAGGATTTAGATTTACCGATTTAGCAAGAACGGGTAGAAATATTCCATTAGTGGATCCAATTAAACAAACTCATGGAGGGGTAGATTTCGGTAATTTCAATTTTGCGTTCCCTATCCCAATTAAAGAGATTAATTCAAATACTAGTTGTATACAAAATAAAGGATATTGATAAATGTTTTGTATTACGATTTAGTAGTATTTTTATAAATCATTAAATAACGGAGTTTTTTAACTCCGTTATTTTTTTTTAAATTAAATTTTAAGTATTTAATATATTGTATTTTATAAAAAAATCATAATATGTATATGATAATCTAATAAATATATTAAAACTTTATAGACAGCTGTTAAACTTTATTTACTTTTGTCTGTAAAATTAATTCAGATATGAAAATTTAGTTCTTAAATTTCTATAATTCAATAAAAAATCATGAAAAAAATATTTTTACTTTTATTATGCCCTTCTTTTTTGTTCTCGCAAACAGTATCAGAAAGAAGTTCAATTATTAAGTCCGTTGATAAAAATAAATTATTAGATTTAATAGAGAACAGATATCAAGATAATATAAAACAAAGTGCTCTAATTGAATCGTTTTTAATAAAAAATAGTTCAGCGCGAAAATTAAAAAATTCTTTAAAAAGAATTTACAATAACATTCCTATATATTATAAAGAATATAATTTAGGCTCTTCAATTACAATTGGAGCTAATGAATTATACCCAGGAGGCTCTTTGGGACTAAATGTTACAGGTCTGGGGATGGTAGCTGGTGTTTGGGACGGGGCTAAAGTCAAAAATACCCATCAGGAACTAACCGGTAGAGTAACACTAAGTGATGCTGCATCTACTTTTAGTGAACACTCTACTCACGTTACGGGTACAATTATTGGTAAAGGAATTAAACCAACTAGCAGGGGAATTGCTTACCAAGCCTCAGTTTTAAGTTATGATTATGCTTCCGATACTGATGAAATGATATCTTTTGCAAATAAGGGTTACTTAGTATCTAATCATTCTTATGGATATACTCCCGCAAATTTACCGAATTGGTTATTTGGTAGTTATGATGATTCATCCGTTGCTTCTGATGATATTGCTTTCACTTTTCCTTATTATCAGATTGTAAAAGCTGCTGGAAACGATAGAGAAGATACCTCTTTATCTCAAGTAAATAATAAATTTGGATATGATTTATTGACAGGAGATGCAAATTCAAAAAATGTACTTACTGTAGCCGCTGTTCAAAATTTGCCCTTATACATTGATAGTGGCGATGTAATAATCTCTTCATTTAGTGATTTTGGACCTACAGATGATGGAAGAATAAAACCAGATATTTCAGCAAAAGGAGTTGACGTTTATTCATGTATAAGTTCAAATAATAGCTCTTATGGTTCTTTAAACGGAACATCAATGGCAACTCCAGCAATTACAGGTATGATATTGTTGTTGCAAAAACATTATAATAATTTGAACCCTAATAAATTCATGCTTTCATCTTCAATTAGAGGCTTGATATGTCATTCAGCTCGAGAAGCTGGTAACAATATGGGACCTGACTATGAATTTGGATGGGGACTTGCCAATACAATGCAAGCAGCTGAAATAATTTCAAATAGAAATGGGAATACTATTTTAGATGAAAATATTTTGAATAAGAATCAAGTTTTTACTAAAAACATATATATTAATTCAGTTCAGGATTTAAGCGTCTCAATTTGTTGGACCGATCCTGCCGGAATAGCTAATTCTGCCGATGTAGAAGACGATCGATCTCCTCGATTAATCAACAATTTAGATTTAAAAATTATCAAAGATGGCGAAGTTTTCTATCCTTGGAAATTAAATCCAGACGATCCATCAGCCGCCGCAACAAGAGATTCGGATAATGAAGTTGATAATATTGAAAAAGTTCAAATTGATAATGCGCAACCGGGAACATACACTATTCAGGTAACACATAAAGGGACTTTAAAAGGGGATTTACAGTCCTACTCGTTGATTGCGAGCGGTACCTCAGGGTTGACTCTATCAAGCAATAAATTTGATTTTGATAATAATATCGTTCTATATCCAAACCCGGTATCTAATATTTTAAATTTTTCAGTTCCTAGAAATATTCCTATTTCTGCACTTACAGTGTTTGATGTTTTAGGCAAAGTCGTGAATACAAATTCGCAACTACAGGAAAATGCAATCAATGTTTCCCATTTGGCAAACGGGATCTATTTTGCTAAATTTTCTTATGAAGGGAAGTTTATATTGAAAAAATTCATCAAACAATAAGCTTTTCAAATCAAAAACAAGCGTGTTTCACTTATTTTAATTAAATAGATATTTTTGATTTTTTTCTAAACAGATAATTACTCTAGCGAATGATTGATTAATATTTTGGTAAAATTATTGATTTTCTTTTTTAATTTAATATAAAGTATTTAGTTTGTATAACTTTTAATCCAATTGATGTACTAATAAAGAATTCACTTCAATAAAAACAAATAATAGCTACTTATGAGAATTAATTATTTTAAAGTCGTATCCTGTTTGACTTTATTTTTTCAAATGTCAATGGCTTCGGCACAACTAGGCACGACTGCTTCAAATTACAATTATCATGATGCTTTCGCTCCTCTTTTTTACACAAAAAACGGGACGGAAACCCGATCAGCAAGCGGTCAGCCCGGAGCAAAATATTGGCAAAACAGAGCCGATTATCAGTTAACGGCGAGTCTGAATGATAAAAACAGTGAAATTACGGGTTCGGAAATTTTGACCTATACCAACAATAGTCCTGATAAAATATCTTTTTTATGGATGAATGTAGATCAAAATTTATTCAAATCGGATTCCCGAGGTAATGCAGTAATTCCGGTTTCCGGAAGTCGTAACGGGGCAAAGGGGGAAAGCTTTAATGGGGGACATGACATTAAATCGGTAAAAATTATCACAACCAATAAGGGGAAAATTGCAGAGGTAGACGTGCCATTTTCTATAACCGATACGCGCATGCAAATCACTCTTCCTCAGGAACTAAATGCCAATGGAGGAACTGTTAAAATTAAAATTAATTTCACTTATATTTCACCAAAATACGGTTCGGATCGAACAGGTGTTTTGGATACTAAAGATGGAAAAATATTCACCATTGCCCAATGGTACCCTAGAATGTGTGTGTATGACGACATTAAAGGATGGAATACGCTTCCTTATTTAGGAGCGGGAGAGTTTTACTTGGAATATGGAGATTTTGATGTCAATATTGTCGCTCCGTCTAATCATATCGTGGTTTGTTCCGGCGAATTATTAAATCCTTCAGAGGTCTATACAGCGGAACAACAAAAACGTTGGCTTGCTGCTTCAAAAAGCGATAAAACCATAATAATCCGTTCAGCAGAAGAAGTAACAAACCCTACATCAAGACCATCGGCAAAGCCAACATTAAACTGGCACTTTAAAATTAAAAACGCCCGAGATGTTTCATGGGCATCATCAGCAGCCTTTATTGTTGACGCGGCCAGAATTAATTTGCCAAGCGGAAAAACAGCAATGGCAATCTCTGCCTATCCATCCGAAAGTGCAGGGGATAAGGCTTGGGGAAGATCTACAGAATATACTAAAGCATCCATAGAAAATTATTCCAAACGATGGTTTGAATATCCGTATCCAGCGGCAACAAACGTAGCGGGTAATGAAGGCGGAATGGAATATCCGGGAATTGTTTTTTGTGGTTGGGAATCTAAAGGTGAAGAGCTATGGGGAGTTACTGATCATGAATTTGGACATTGCTGGTTTCCAATGATTGTTGGTTCCAACGAGCGCTTATTTGCCTGGCAGGATGAAGGGTTCAACACTTTCATCAACTCATTGAGTTCGGTCGATTTTAATAAAGGGGAATATAAAACTCCAGTAACGGACATGCACCAAATGGCCGAAGCATTTACCAGTCAGGATATAGAACCCATCATGACTGCTCCTGACGGGTTGAAGGAAGCTAATTTAGGTATCTTAGCATACAATAAACCTTCTTCAGGTTTAGTTATGTTAAGAGAACAAATATTGGGAGAGTCTCGATTTGATTTGGCATTTAAAACGTATATATCGCGTTGGGCTTTCAAACATCCCACGCCGGATGATTTTTTCAGAACAATAGAAAATGTTTCGGGCGAGGATTTAAACTGGTTCTGGAGAAGTTGGTTTGTCAATAATTGGCGTTTGGATCAAGGAATTCATTCCGTTCGCTATATGAAAAATGACCCAAAACTAGGTACTTTCATTACGATTGAGAACTTAGAAAAAATGCCGATGCCCGTAATTTTGGACGTTAAAACCAAAAGCGGAAAAACCACCCGTGTTAAATTGCCCGTAGAAATATGGCAGCGAAATAACGAATGGGTTTTCAAATTTAATCCTTCCGAAGAAATCGAAAGCATTACACTAGATCCCGATCACGTATTTCCAGACAGCAATGAAGGCAATAACACTTGGACATCAGATAAAGATTTGATTGAAAAAGACCTTATTCTGGATGAGTATTTGGGTACATTTACGAATGCTAAAGTTCCTATAAAAATTATATTTACAGAGAACAATGGTTTGCTAAGTGTTGCCATAACCGGTTACCCAGAGTTCATTGTAATGCCAATTGGTAAAGATACTTTTGAATCCAAACAAGCGGGACTTAAATTTCAATTTAATGAAAGTAAAAAAGGATTTGATATGTTATTGACTGATGGACAAAAAATACCATTTACAAAGAATTAATACAAAATTTTGAATTGTATAAAAATGCCAGCTATTTTGCTGGCGTTTTTGTTATTATGCATTCGCGAAATATTGAGAATTTAATTCACGAAAGTCAAAATTTTAATAAAGCATGAGTAAAGTCTGATTCTCACCACTACAATTGCCCTGCAAAGGCTTAAGAAGAAAGGCTGTCAGTTGATGTTGGAAATTTATGTGGAACTCAATGAACCGTCATATATGAGAACCGCTTGGTTTTTCCAGTGTGAAGCTTAAAGGGATTTAGTTGTACTTAGGTTGATATTTTTATTCTATTTAATTTTTTTAAAACTTCATTCTTTGAATTCTCATTGCGTTTAAGATGGCCAATAATGCCACACCAACATCAGCGAAAACGGCTTCCCACATTGTGGCAATTCCACCAGCACCAAGAATAAGCACAGAGGCTTTTACTGTGAATGCCATCCCGATATTTTGCCAAACGATTTGTTTTGTTTTTTTTCCAATATTTATGGCTGTAAATATTTTATATGGTTGGTCATTTTGTATTATGATGTCCGCAGTTTCTATAGTGGCATCGCTACCTAAACCTCCCATTGCAATTCCTGCATCGGCAAGGGCAACTACTGGTGCATCGTTTACACCATCGCCTACGAAAGCAATTTTTAAGTTTTGTATTTTGAGTTCTTCTACTTTTTCTACTTTATGTTCGGGTAATAAATCACCGTGTGCTAAATCGATCTTGAGTTCTTTGGCAACGACATTTACAACTGCTTGCTTGTCACCTGAAAGCATTACGGTTTTGATATTTATTTTGTGTAAACTTTCAATAGCTTGTTTTGCATCTTCTTTAATTTCGTCAGCAATTATAAAGTAACCTGCGTATTTTTTATTGATTGCAATGATGATTATTGTAAATGGGGTATTGTCAATTTCAATGTCATACGTGATTTTGAATTTTTCCATCAATTTGGTATTCCCTGCTATTATTTCTTTGCCATCCACTTTTCCTTTTAGTCCGTGACCTGCAATTTCTTCAACATCAGTAACGCTTACATTTTTTCCTGCCCCTTTTGCATATTCTATAATAGCTGTTCCAACAGGATGAGTAGATTTGGTTTCGAGTGCGGCTGTATATTTTATTAAATCGGCTTCGGGAATAGCAATGGCAACCACTTTTTGAACTTTGAAAACACCTTTGGTCAGTGTACCTGTTTTGTCCATCACAACTACTTGAATGGATGCCATTATATCGAGAAAACTGTAACCTTTGAAGAGAATTCCGTTTTTACTTGCTGCACCGATTCCACCAAAATAACCTAATGGAATTGAAATTACTAATGCGCAAGGACACGAAATAACCAAGAATACTAATGCTCGGTATAACCAATCTTTAAAGACGTAATTTTCGACAAAAAGTATTGGTACTATACAAATGGCAATAGCCAAAAAGACGACTATTGGTGTATAAATTTTCGCAAATTTTCTGATAAATAATTCGGTTGGGGCTTTTTTGGCAGTTGCTTTCTGCACCATTTCGAGTATTTTAGATAGCTTACTATCGGTATAAGCCATTGTAACTTCAACTTGAGCAATCGTGTTTAGGTTTATCATTCCTGCCAAAACAGTTTCGCCTTTTAGTTTGCTTTCAGGTTTGCTTTCTCCTGTTAATGCTGCTGTGTTAAACGTTGCATTGTCAGAAAGTAATTTTCCGTCTAATGCTAATTTTTCTCCAGGTTTTAATTGGATGATTTCTCCAATAGTTATATCAGATGCCTTTTCAGAAATAGCAACATTCTCTTTTAAAATGGTAGCTTCATCTGGTCGTTGGTCTAACAATAATTTGATGTTTGATTTTGCTCTTTGTACCGCCAAGGTTTGAAATATTTCACCAATGGAATAAAACAACATTACGGCTACACCTTCGGGATATACGCCAATACTAAATGCTCCAATTGTGGCAATACTCATTAATAGAAATTCTGAAAATATTTCGCCTTTTTTTATAGATATAATAGCATCTTTGAGTACAGGAAATCCAACAAGTAAATAAGCTAGACTATACCACATTATTCGTATCCAACTTGTGAACCAAGTTTGAAGAAAATAATTATCGAATGCAATTGCTATAAGCAATACTATAAAACTAATTATTGCTGGTAAGAACATTTGAATGATGGTTTGGTCCGTGCCTGAATGGTCGTGACCGTCATGTTCAGGATGATTTTCGGGTTCATTGTGAGTGGTGCAGCATTCCGTTTGTTTATTGGTTTCACGATTTATTTTTTCTTCGAGTGTGCAACAAAGCTGTTTGCCGTTTGCATCATATTTATGTATGTGTTTCATTTTTGAATATTTACAATCCGCAAGGCAATTGTCTTGCGGATTGTATTTTAGTATTTTAATTTTATTCCTCCATTTATTGTAAATCCTTCAGTATGTGTCCAAATATCGTCAAAAGTTGGATTGCTATGTGAGCCATTTACAACTGGTTTGTAATTGCTTTGGCGTGTGTCTGTAAAATTCTCGAAGTTGATAAAAAGCGAGTAATTTTTCCGCAAGGTTTTTTCAGCCATAAAACCAAATTCCCAAAAGCTAGGTGTCTGATTTCCGTTGTAAAGAAATTGTCTGTCGGTAAAATAACCTTCTAAACCCATTTTAAAATTATTTTCTTTCTCGTAAATCAAAGCTAAATTTAATTTATTTTTTGGTAATAAAGGTAAAAATTGATTTGCTGTTAAATATTTTGCTTTGGCATCTGTAAAAGTATAACCAATGAAGAATTTAAAATCTTCTTTGAAAATAAATTTGATATTAGTTTCAAATCCTTTACTCACAACTGGTTCGGAAGCATTTAAGAAAAAGGAGTTTGTCCCGTTGTTTTGCAAAACCAACGGTTTGTTTATTTGGGTTAGGAAAAACATTTGGTTTAAACTGATTGATAAATGTTCTATAATAGTGGTTTTGAAATTAACATCGGCTGTTTCTCCAATGCTTTTTTCGGCTTGAACATTATTTAATGCCAATACTTTTTGGTATTGCATTATTTCAGTTTGTTCGGTAAAAAATGGTTGGAATTTTATAGCCTAATCCACCACCAATTCGAGAACTCCAATTGTTATTGAATTTGAATAATGCCGAAATTTTGGGCAACACGAAAGTTTGATTATTTTAGAAGTTTGGGTTGGAATAATTTACATTGTCAATTCTCAAACCGTTTTCCAATTTTATATTTTCGGAAACATCCCAAGTATGCTGAACGTATGCACCTGTGGTAAATGATTTTGAATCAAGATTTGAAATGTCTTTCTCTTTGAAATTATCGTATAATAAATTTAAACCTGCAATTACAGTATATTTTTCTTTGTTCCAAAGATAGGTACCATCGGTAAAGGCTTCTATTTTAGTTTTGGGGTAGGATAATTTGAAGATTTTAATGGGGAAAAGAGGTTTTTTCACAGCCTGACGTTCTGGCACTACAGCGGGTTTGGGACTAAATTAAGCCCTGTTTTCGGATTTGCCAAATCTTCCAAATACAAAACCAATTTCAAATTAAGCCTAATACCCAAATTGCTTGTAGCGTGTGTGTGTGCCTTGCATGCACTTCCAATTCCTCAAAAGTAGGAATTTTATCTAGAGGGTGCAAGTCCCTTATCGGCAA